>CAWJTT010000007.1:0-229241 GCA_963845865.1 uncultured Actinomycetes bacterium | reverse complement strand
GCGCCGCGGCCATGACCAGGGCGAGCGCGACCACGGGCGAGTCGTTGCGCTTCGAGAGCGCTGCGACCGAACTGCGCGGGAACGCGTCGCGCGCGAGCGCATAGGCGAGTCGCGAGGCCGCCACGAAGCACGCCAGCGCGCAGGCCGCGGCGCTGAAGATGATGCCCACCGTGATGATGTCGCCGATCCAGCTCGTGAGGTACATGCTGCTGAGCGTCTGGAAGAGCGCGCCAGATGCGGCGAAGGCTTCGATGCCGGCCTTGTCCGTGCCGAAGCCCATGACCTCGATCGCCATGACATGATGTACATGCCGCCGAAGATCGCCGTCCCGAGGATTGCACGCGGGATGTCATGGCGCGGCTTGCGCGTCTCCTCGCCGAGCGACGCCGCGGCCTCGAAACCGGCGAACGAGAGGAATCCGAAGACGAGCCCGATCGAGAGCGCGTTTGCGCCCACGCCGTCGGGCGGGTTGAAGACGCTCAGCGTGAAGCTCTGATCTGCCGGCGTGCTCCCGGCGAGGATCTTGATCAGCACGACGGCCGCAACGACGATGATCAGCGCCACGGTGATGCCCTCGATCGAGAGCAGCGCGCGCGTCGCGATGCGCGCCGGCCGCGAGCCGAGGATGAAGACGGGAATCGCCACGATCGCGCCGAACAGGAACATCGACGACAGCGGTGGGTTGACCCAGATGCCCGTGTCGTTGAGAAAGACGCCGATGAAGTGCCCGCACGCGCAGAGCGTGCCCAAGCCGTAGGTGATGTACGTGAACAGCAGGCCCCAGGCCGCGACTGCGCCGGCACGCGGCCCGAGCGTCGCGCCGATCAGCCCGTAGACCGAGCCGGCGTGATTGAAGTGGCTGCAGAGGCGCACGAACGAGTACGCGATCAGCAGGACGCCCACCGTCGCCAGCAGGAAGGCCAGGGGGATGGAGCGCCCGACGGCCCCGACCATGCCCTGGGGATTGGCGTTGAGCGCGAAGCTCGGCGCCATCAGGGCCACCGAGATGCCGATCGCCTCGTAGACGTTGAGGTCCCGCCGCATGCGGACCCCGCCCTCGCCACTCTCCGAAGAAGCCATCGCGTCCTCCTTCACTAGGAATGAAAGGCCGCAGGGAGCACCGCCGTCAGCGGCCGGACGTGGGAGTTTCGGCCGCGTGCCGCGTGATGTCAAGCAGGTCGCTGCACAAGCTCGACGGTGCGGCCGTCGGGGTCTTCCACGTACACGCAGCGCGCGCCGTTCCACGCCCCGGCGGCGGTGATCGTGGTGGGCGCCCGGGCACCATCGCGCCGGCGCCGGCGAGCCGCGCGCAGACGGCGTCGACGTCGTCGACGCGCAGGGCCAGATGCGCCGCGCCCGGGTCGAGCGGCCGCTGCGTGAGCTGCGTGCCGGTGGGCGCGATCGCCTCGATCACCTCCAGCAGCTGGCCCGCGCCGAGATCGAGCTCGGCATAGCGGATGCGCACGCCGCTCAGGCCCGTGATCGCATCCAGCTCGGGCCCGCCGTCCTCGCCCTGGTCGGTCACGCGGAGCCCCAGCAGGTCGACGTAGAAGTGCAGCGCCGCCTCGAGGCTCGAGACCGCAATGCCCGCGTGATCGATGCCGCGAACGGTCACGCGCGCAGCCGCTCGGGCACGACGTCGCGCGCGAAGACGTCGTCGATCGTCTCGGCACGGCGCACGATCTCGGCCTCGCTGCCGCTGACGAGCGCGATCGCCGGCCTCGGCAAGGCATTGAAGTTGGCTGCGCAGGCATCCTCGTAGGCACCGGTGTCGAGGAAGGCGAGCGTGTCGCCAAGCTCCACGGCGGGTAGGTGCACCTGGCGTGCCAGCAGGTCGAAGCCACAGGAGCAGCCGACGACGTCGACCGCTTGCCCGGGGGGCTCGGACATGCGCGTCGCCGCGACGAGCGGAAAGTGGCAGTGCTCGACGAGCAGGTCGAGCAGGAACATCTCGGTCGTGTCCGTCTCGACCCAGCTCCACGCGAGCGGCTCGCGCTGCTGCTTGAGGTTGACGACGCGCGTCACGTGGATGCCCGTGTCGGCGTGCAGGGCCCGGCCGGGCTCGATCTCCAGCGCCACGCCGGCGAGCGCCACGCGCCCGGCGAGTCCGGCTCGCAGCCCACTCGCGAGCGCCTCGATGACCTCCTCGATGGGAGGCGCCAGGGAGGCCGCGGGATCGCCGCCGGGCACCCAGCGGTTGGGGTCGCGCGGCGCGGCGTAGCCGCCCCCGAGATCGAGCTCGCGCGGCTGCCAGTTGCCCCACGCCTCCGCGAGCTCGGCAATGGTCTCGCCGGCGCTGAGCGCGTACTCGCGCCACGTCTCGGCGTCGCTGCGGTGCCGGCCGAGGTGCGACATGAGCCCGAGCACGTCGAGCTCGGGTGCCGCGAGCGCGTCCCGGCCGGCCGCAATCAGCTCGTCGGTCGGGATGCCGGGCTTGTACTCCTGCGCGGTCTCGTACACGGATGCCTCCGAGAAGTCGGACCGTTGCTGCAGCGCGAGGTAGCGCGGTCGCATGCGGAAGCGCACCTGCGCCGTGCGCCCGAGCTCACGAGCGACGGAGCGCACGAGCTCGATCTCGCGGACGCTGTCGAGCGTGATGCGCGCGCCGATGCAGACCGCCTGGGCGAGCAGGGCCCGCGTCTTGCCCGTGCCGTTGACGGAGATCAGCTGTGGCGGCACACTGCCGGCGAGCGCGGCGTGCAGCTCGGCCGGCCCGAAGACGTCGCAGCCGAGGCCCTCCTGCGTGAGCACGCTGCGCACGGCAAGCGTGTAGTTGGCCTTGATCGAGGGCAGCACGCGCGCCGGGCCCTCCGGCCACGCGGCCGTCAGGGCGCGCGAGAAGCGGCGCGCGTTGCGACGCAGGTGATCCTCGGAGACGACCGAGAGCGGCGTGCCGAAGCGCCCGGCCAGGCCGGCCACGTCGCAACCCTCGATCTGCAGCCGCCCGTCGACGACCGAGAGGCACTCGTCGATCTGGGCGGCGACGGGCACCACGCGACTCTACGCGATCTCCTACCGGGCTCTTTCGCTGCTCTTACACACCGCTGGTCAGATGGGCTCATCGGACAAAACGACGACGGAAGGACCCACCGATGTACGTCATCAGAACCCCTGGAGGCAAGTTGCGACGGCGCGCTGCAATCGGCGCCGTGGGACTCGCAGCGCTGGGCGGCGGCGGTGCTGCGGTTGCAGCCTCCCGCTCCAGCGACACTCCCGCGGCGCAGACCCAGGCCATCGCCGCCGACGCGGCCGGCCAGCTCGGCGTGAGCACGGCCGACCTCACGGCTGCGATCAAGAAGGCGATGGTCGACCAGATCGAGGCCAAGGTCACCGCGGGCACGCTCACGAAGGCCCAGGCGACGGCGATCGAGGCACGTCTGGCCAAGGCCGACGCGCCGCTCTTCGAGCTCGGCGGCGGCCCCGGCGGCCGCGGCGGCCCGGGCCATCACCGCGGCGGCCCGGGCGGCGGGCCGATCGCGCTCGACGCCGCTGCCACGTACATCGGCGTCTCAGCCAGTGACCTGCGCACGCAGCTCGACGCGGGCAAGACGCTGGCAGCCATCGCGACGGCCAACGGCAAGACCGTCGACGGCCTGGAGGCGGCGCTCACGACCGCGGCCAAGGCGGATCTCGACGCCGCTGTGACGGCCGGCAGGCTCACCCAGGCGCAGGAGGACAAGATCCTCGCCGACCTGCCTGCGCGCCTCGACCACGAGGTCAACGAGGTACACACGGGCGGCCCCGGCGGCGGCCCGGGCGGACCCCCGCCCGCCGACTCCGGCGTGGCGCCCGCCACTGCCTGAACCAGCCGGCCTCCTCCCCCAGAACGGTCCGGCTCCCCGAGCCCCGGCAGGCCACGCGCCTCCGGGGCTCGGTGCGTCTCCGGCGCGCGTCTCGGGCAGACTCCAGCTCGTGAGACCGACCTCGCGCGTGCTGATCGTGGACGACGATGCCAGCGTCCGGCGCATGCTCGCGCGATCGCTCGAGGCCGAGGGCTACGCCGTCGCGCTGGCCTCCGACGGCGGCGGCGCGCTCGTCGAGATCGAACGCTCGCCCCCGGACGTGATCCTGCTCGACGTCTCCATGCCCGGGCTCGACGGGCTGGGCGTCGCCCGGCGCCTGCGCGGCAAGGGCGATGCGGTTCCGATCCTCCTGCTGACCGCGCGCGACGCCGTCGCCGACCGCGTGGCCGGACTGGACGCGGGCGCCGACGATTACCTCGTCAAGCCGTTCGCGACCGACGAGCTGCTCGCTCGCGTGCGCGCCCTGCTGCGGCGCGGCCAGACGGCCGGGGACCTGCTCAGCGTCGGCGACGTCACCCTGGATCTGCGCATGCGCTCGGCCTCGCGGGCAGGGCGAGACCTCGCGCTCACGCCGCGCGAGTGCGACCTGCTCGAGCTGTTGCTGCGGAACGCGCGGGCCGTCGTCTCGCGCGATCAGGCGCTGGACCACGTCTGGGCCGGCGGAGGAGCGACTGCCAACGCCGTCGATCGCTACGTGGCCTACCTGCGCCGGAAGCTCGGCGATCCCCCGCTCATCCGGACGGTGCGCGGGGTGGGGTTCGTGCTCGAGCCATGAGGAAGCCTGCAAGCCTGCGCGTGCGCGTCGCGCTGGCGGCAGGCGCCGCGATCGCGCTCGCGACCGTGCTGCTCGGCATCACCGCCGTCGCGCTGTCGGAGCGCGAGCAGGCCTCGTCGCGCGACGCAGCGCTGCGCGCCGGGGCGACGCAGGTTGCCCAGCTGAGCGCATCCGCTCCGGCGTTGCTGACGGCGCCCGGTGCGCTCGAGGGTCGCGTCGGAGGCAGGCGGCTGCTCGTCGAGGTCGTCGACCGCCGCGGCCGCATCGTCGCGCGCTCGGCATCGCTTGGCGGGGGCGTGCTCGGCACGCGCGCCGAGATCGCCGGCGTGATCGCCAGCGGGCGCGCCCACTACTCGGATGCCAGGCTCGGCAACGCTCCGGTGCGCCTCTACCGCGCGCCTCTCGCCAGTGTCGGAACCGGGCCGGCCGCCGGAGGCGCCGTGCTCGTCGCCACCGGCACGGAGGAGGACGAGCACGCTGCACACCGGCTGCGGGCGCTCGTGCTGCTGGCCGCGATCGCCGCGGCGGTCCTCGCAGTCGGAATCGCGCTCCTGCTGACGCGCCGGGCGCTGCGGCCGCTGACCGACCTTTCCGCCGCCGCCGGCGCGATCGCCGACACGGGCGACGCGACGCGCCGCCTGCCCCCGGCCGACGCGCGCGACGAGGTCGGCGCGCTGTCGGAGACGCTCAACGCGATGCTCGCCTCGCTCGAGCAGGCGCGCGAGTCCGAGCGCCGCTTCGTCGCAGATGCCTCGCACGAGCTGCGGACTCCGCTGACCGCGCTGCGGGGCAATGCCGCGTACATCGCCCAGCACGGCGCCGACGCCGATGTGCTGGCGGACATCGAGAGCGACGCCGCGCGCCTCGCGCGCCTGCTCGACGAGTTGCTCGCACTCGCCCGCGAGGACGCCGCGGACACCGGCCGCGCAGAGCCGGTGCGCCTGGACCAACTCGCGCTCGACCGGGCCGGCGGACAGGTGACCGTCGATGCGCCCGCCCCCGTGACCGTCCGCGGAGACCCGGACGCGCTCGCTCGCGCGCTCGGCAACCTGGTCGAGAACGCGCTCCTGCACGGGCCCGAGGGCGGTGCCGTCAGGATTGCCGTGCGCCAGGAGGGCGACAGTGCGCTCGTCACCGTCAGCGACGACGGCCCGGGGCTGAGCGGCGAGGACGCCGAGCATGCGTTCGAGCGTTTCTGGCGCGCGAGCCGCCCCGACCGCCCGGCGGGTGCGGGGCTCGGTCTCGCCATCGTGCGAGCAACGGCGGAGCGCCACGGCGGCAGCGCGAGCGTCTCCGGCTCGGAGTTCACGCTCGCTCTGCCCGCACTGGGGTGACTCTCAGAAAGCTCTCAAGAGCGGCGGCTAGACATCGGTCGACGGACTCAAAGGAGCTGCCCCGTGAACTTCCTCCGAACGACATCCACCGGCCGGCTGGTCGCCGGCCTCGCACTCGCAGTTGCCGTGATCGCCGGTGGCGTCGCGGTCGCCGGCGCCGCCGGCGGCGGCGGCAGTCCGCCCCCGCCGAAGGCCCTGGACGTCGCCATCCACGACGCGCTCGCCGCGCCCAAGCCCGCGGGCGTCACGGCACGCATCCGCTTCACGAACAACCTGATCTCCAGCGGAGCCCTCACCATCGGCTCTCCGCTGCTCTCGGGCGCCTCCGGACGGCTCTGGATCTCGGACGGTCGCGTGCGGCTCGAGTTGCAGTCGGACGCGGGCGACGCGCAGGTCACGTTCGCCGACGGGCGCCTGTCGGTCTACGACGCATCGAGCAACACCGTCTACCGCGCGAACGTGGGCTCGGCGAACAGCACCGATGGGCAGGCAAAGCCCGACCACGGCGCGCCGAGCGTCGCGCAGATCTCGTCCGCCCTCCAGCGGCTGGCCGAGCAGGCGACCACGTCGGGCGCGCAGCCGACCACGCAGGCCGGACAGCCCGCATACAACGTCTCCATCACGCCCAAGCACGATGCAGGGCTGCTCGGCCAGGCCGAGATCGCCTGGGACGCGGTCAACGGCATCCCGCTGCGCATCGCGGTCACGGCAGCTGGAAGCACCACGCCGGTGCTCGCGCTCGAGGTGACCGACATCAGCTACGGCAGCGTCGATCCGAGCACCCTGGCGGTCAGCGCGCCGGCCGGCGCGAAGGTCGTCGACCTCACCTCGCCGGTGCACGTCGGCGGCAAGGACGGCGGTCACGCCGCCGTCGAGGGGCTCAAGGCCGTCCAGGCCGCCGTGCCGTTCACGCTCGCCGCGCCCGACACGCTCGTCGGCCTGCCGCGCACGGGCGTCCGCCTCCTGAGCGACGGCACGCACCCGAGCGTGCTCGTGACCTACGGGCAGGGCCTCGGCGCCATCGCGGTGCTCGAGCGCGCGGCACCGAAGGCCGGCACGGGCAAGAGCCCGTTCGACGGCTTGCCGAGCGTCACGATCGACGGCGCCACCGGACACGAGCTACCGACGGCGCTGGGCACGCTGATCTCGGTCGAGCGCGGCGGCCTCAGCACCACGCTCGTCGGGTCGCTGCCTCCGAATGCCGCCGAGGCTGCGCTGAGGGAGGTGCTCGGATGAGCGCCGTCGTCGAGGCACGCGGACTCGTCAAGACCTATGGCGAGATCACGGCAGTCGACCACGTCGATCTGACGGTCGAGGCCGGGGACGTGTACGGCTATCTCGGCCCGAACGGCGCAGGCAAGACGACGTCGCTGCGCATGCTGCTCGGTCTGATCCGGCCCACATCCGGTCAGTCACGCCTGTTCGGCCGGGATCCGATGGTCGATGGCGTCCGTGCGCTCGCAGGCGTGGCCGGCTTCGTCGAGGCGCCGCGCTTCTACCCGTACCTCTCGGGCCGCAAGAACCTCGAGCTCGTCGCCGCGCTCGACGGCGGCGACGCCCGCCGGCAGATCGATGCGGCGCTCGACACCGTCGATCTCACCGAGTCGCGCCAAGGATCGCGTCGGCGGGTACTCCCACGGCATGCGGCAGCGCCTCGGCATCGCCGGGGCGCTGATCCGGCAGCCGCGCCTCCTGCTGCTCGACGAGCCGGCCACGGGGCTCGACCCCGCGGGCATGCGCGACATGCGCGCCCTGATCCGATCGCTCGCTGAGGGCGGCATCACCGTGCTGCTCTCGAGTCACCTCATGAACGAGGTCGAGGAGCTCTGCAACCGCGTCGCGATCATCCGCTCGGGCCGCATCGTCTACGAGGGGCGGCTCGACGAGCTGCGCGCGAGCGCCGCCGGGAGCTACCTGGTGCGGACGTCGGACGACGTGCGCGCCGCGCTGATCTGCGCGAGCCAGCCGGGCATCCGCGACTTCGTCGTCGCGCCCGACGGGCTGCGCCTGCGCGGCGACGAGGAGGCGATCGAAGCGCTCAGCCTCGAGCTGGCCGGCGCGGGCATCGCGCTGCGCGCGCTCGTGCCGGACGCTGCCTCGCTCGAGGAGCGGTTCTTCGCGCTCACGGAGGATCGCATTGAGGAGCCCGCCGGCGAGCGCGAGCTGGAGCGGGTGGCCTGATGCCGGGCACACTCACCGTCTACCGCTGGGAGCTGCGCAAGCTGATCGCCCAGAAGCGCACCTACCTCGGCCTGGCCGCGGCCATCATCGCCCCCACGATCTTCGTCGTGGCGATCGCGTCGCAGAGCGGCTCGCCCAACGACGTGCCGTTCGGCCGCTACGTCCGAGACTCGGGCCTGGCCGCGCCGCTCGTCCTGCTCACGTTCGGCTCGATCTGGCTGTTCCCGCTGATCGCGTCGCTCGTCGCCGGCGACATCGTGGCGGCGGAGGACGGCAACGGAACGCTCAAGACCATCCTCACGCGCAGCGTGACTCGCGGGCAGCTGTTCGCCGCCAAGGTCGGAGCCGCGGTGAGCTACGCGCTGCTGGCGCTCGCCGCGATGGCCGTCGTCTCGCTCACCGAAGCCACGATCTTCTGGGGCTTCAATCCGATCACGAGCCTCTCGGGCACGACGGTCTCGGCCTGGCGCGGGCTGCTGCTCGTGGCCGCCAGCCTCGGCGTCTACGCGCTGCCGCTGCTCGCGATCACCGCGATCGGCGTCCTGCTCTCGACCGTCACGCGCAACTCCGCCGGCGCCGTCGTCGGGGCCTTGATGACGGCGCTGCTCATGCAGCTGATCGGCATCCTGCCGGGCGTCGGCGCGATCAAGCCGTACCTGCTGACGACGCAGTTCGACGCCTGGCACGGCTTTCTGCGCACGCCGATCGACTGGCAGCCGATCACCCGCGGCGGCTGGGTCTCCGCGATCTACGCGGCCGTTGCGCTGACTGCCGCGTACCTCACCTTCCTGCGGCGGGACGTCGCCGGCGGCTAGCTGAGACGGCATCATCTCCCCGGAAAGGGAGAGCCATGCTGATCGAGCACGACGGCGCGCGCCCGCGCGTCGATGCGTCCGCGTACATCGCACCGACCGCCGTGCTGTGCGGCGATGTCGAGGTTGGGCCCGGCTGCCGCATCCTGTTCGGCGCGGTGCTGACGGCCGAGGACGGCCCGGTGCGGCTCGGCGAGGGCTGCCTCGTCATGGAGAACGCCGTCGTCCGCGGGCGCGCGGGCCATCCGGCGCTGCTCGGCAACCGAGTCCTCGTCGGGCCGCACGCGCACGTCAACGGTGCCGAGATCGGCGACGAGGCGTTCGTGGCGACCGGCGCGTCGTTGTTTCCCGGCTCGCGGCTCGGCGCCGGCGCAGAGATCCGCATCAACGCCGTGCTGCACGTGAACAGCTCGCTGCCCGCCGGCGAGGAGCTGCCGATCGGCTGGATCGCGGTCGGCGATCCGGCCACGATGTTCCCGCCCGGCGCGCACGACGAGATCTGGGCGATCCAGCGCACGCTCGACTTCGCCGGCACGGTCGCGGGCGTGGACACGGAAGCGCTCGCCGGCCAGAGCGCGATGAGCGCTCTCATGGCGACGTACGGCGCGCTCTACGGTCGTCATCGCGACGACCGCGTGCTCGACTGATCAGAGCTCGACCGATTCGCCGGGCTCGAGCGCCACGACCTTCACCGCGGGCGCGAACTCGCGCGCGGCGGCCAGGAACGGTTCCAGGGGCGCCCGCAGGTAGGGCGGCGGACGGCGCGCCTTGGGCCCGACGGCGTAGGTGCCCCAGTGGATCGGCACTGCGGTACGAGGGGCCAGCAACTCGAGGGCCTGGGCCGCCCGCAGCGGATCCAGATGGCCCGGCCCAAGACGAGAGCCCCAGCCCCAGATCGGAACGAGCGCGAGATCCAGCCCCTCCTCACCGATGGCGCGCATGCCGTCGAAGAGATCGGTGTCGCCCGCGTGATAGATCCGGCGCGAGCCACTGATCACATACCCGAGGGCAGGCCCCTTCGCCCCCACACCCGCGACGCCCCGGCCGCCGTGGTGGCGGGCCTCCGTCGCCCGCACGCTCAGCGATCCGACGGTGACCTCCTCGCCGGGCTCGATCTCGCGCACGGCGTCGAATCCGCGCCGCAGCAGCAGGCGCCCGCCGCCGCGCGGCACGATGATGGGCACCCGCCGGCCCATCCGGCGCAGAGAGGGCAGATCGACGTGGTCGCGGTGCAGATGCGTCAGCAGAACGGTGTCGACGGCGCGGAGATCCTCCGGCGGCGGCAGCGGCGCATGCCGCCGGAGATGCACGATCCGGTCGCGCAGCAGCGGGTCCGTCAGCAGCTGTACGCCGTCGAGATCGACGAGCACCGTGCCATGCCCGATCCAGGTCACCCGCGCCATGGCCGCAGGGTATGCTCCCTCCCTCGCGCGGCACTGAGTACCCCATCTTCTCGAGCCCCGACCCTCTACGCCGTCACGTGAGCGCGCCGGTGGGTGCGCGTGTGCTGGTCGGCGTCGCCGCGCTTGCGGTCGACGCTGCCCTCGGGGAGCCGCCCGCGCGCCTGCACCCCGTCGTCGGCATGGGCAGCCTGCTCTCGGCGGCACGCCGCCGCTGGCGTGCGCAAAGCCCCGTCGGCGAGCTCGCCGAGGGCATGGCGGGCGTCGTCGCCGTGGTTGCGGCTTCGGCGCTCTGCGCGGTGGCGGCGCGGCGAGCGCTGCGCACCTTGCCGCGCGGCGCCGCCCTGCTCGGCGAGGCCGGAGCCCTGTCCACGCTGCTCGCGCTGCGCGGCCTGTGCGAGGCCGTCGAGGGCGTGCGCGCGGCCCTCGAGCAGGGCGACACCCGTGCCGCGCGCTCGCTCGCGGCGCGCGATCTCGTGAGCCGTGACACCTCGCAACTCGACGCGAGCGAGCTCTCGGGAGCCGCCATCCAGTCGCTCGCGGAGAACCTCAGCGACTCGGTGGTCGCGCCCCTGCTGGCCTACCTCGCCGGGGGTCTGCCCGCCGCCGCGGCGTACCGCGCGCTCAACACCGCAGACGCGATGTGGGGCTATCGCACCCCCGAGCTGCTGCACCGCGGATGGGCCGCGGCGCGCGCCGACGATCTCGCGAACCTCGTGCCCGCCCGCCTCACGGCGCTCCTGATCGCCGCGCGCTCGCCGCAGCCACGGGCAGCGTGGCGCGTCGCGCTGCGCGACCACGGGCTCGCACCCTCGCCCAACGGCGGCTGGCCCATGGCCGCCATGGCCGGCGGGTTGGGCGTGCGCCTGCTCAAGCGCGACTCCTACGCGTTCAACGCCGAGGCCCCCGCGCCCGTGCCGGCCGACATCGCGCTTGCGCTCGGAGTGGTCCGTGGGTAAGGCGTTGATGGTGCAGGGGTGCACGTCGCACGCCGGCAAGTCGTATGTGACCGCCGCCCTCTGCCGCCTGCTCGCCGACGAGGGTCTGAGCGTCGCGCCGTTCAAGGCCCAGAACATGAGCAACAACGCCGGAGTGACCGACGACGGCCGCGAGCTCGGGCGGGCGCAGATCGTGCAGGCGGCGGCCGCGCGCATTGCGCCGCAGGCGCGCATGAACCCGGTGCTGATCAAGCCGGAGGCCGACACGCGCTCCCAGGTCGTCGTGCTGGGCGAGGCCGACCTCGCCCTCTCGCAGCTGCCGTGGCGCGAGCGCCGCGCGCACCTCTGGCCGGTCGTTCGCGACTCGCTCCACAGCCTGCTCGGCGACTACGACGTCGTCGTGATCGAGGGCGCCGGCAGCCCGGCGGAGATCAACCTGCGCGAAGGCGACATCGTCAACATGGCCGTCGCCCTCGAGGTCGAGGCGCCCGTGCTGCTGTGCTGCGACATCGACCGCGGCGGCGCGTTCGCGCACCTGCTCGGCACGTGGCACTGCCTGGCGGAGCCCGAGCGCAGGCTGCTGGCCGGCTTCCTGCTCAACCGCTTCCGCGGCGACGAGTCGCTGCTGGCGCCCGGCCCGGCCTGGCTCGAGGAGCGGACGGGCGTCCCCACGCTGGGCGTGATTCCCTGGCTCGACATCCCGCTGCCCGAGGAGGACGGGGTCGCGCTGCAGGGCGCGGCCGGCGAGGGCACCATCGCCATCGTCGCCCTGCCCCGGATCGCGAACCTCGACGAGTTCGCGCCGCTCGGCGCGCACGCGCGCTACGTGCGCACCCCGGCCGAGATCGAGGCCGCCGCCACGATCGTGATCCCCGGCACCAAGAGCACGCTGGCCGATCTCGAGTGGTTGCGCTCGACCGGCATCGCAGGCGCGATCGCCAGGCGCGCGGCCGCCGGCGTGCCGGTGCTCGGCATCTGCGGCGGGCTGCAGATACTGGGCCGCAGCGTGCGCGATCCCCACGGTGTCGAGGGCGGCGGAGAGGCGGACGGGCTCGGCCTGCTCGACCTCGTGACCGAGTTGCAAGCGGGCAAGACCACGCGGCTCGTGCAGGTCGCCGACAGCGAGACGGGCGCCCGGATGGACGGCTACGAGATCCACCACGGGGCGACCATCGCGGGCACAACTGCGACGCCTGCGCTGTCGGGGCCGGATGGCGCACTCGGCTGGCGCTCCGGCAACGTGCGCGCGAGCTACGCCCACGGGTTGCTGGAGCACGCGTCCTACCGCGACGCGCTGCTCGTGCGTGCGGGCATCGAGCCAGGCACGACCGGGGAGAGCCTCGATGCCCGGCTCTCGGCGATCGCCGCACGGGTGCGCGAGGCGGTCGACTGGCCGCGTATCCGCGCCCTCGTCGCGCACTGACCTGACAGGCTGCGTGCGTGTTCCGCAACCGCATGGCGCGCTACGAGGTGCTGAGCGAGGACGCGATGGCCACGATCGAACGCGGCTGGCGTCGGCTGCTCGAGGAGATCGGCATCGCGTTCCACCATCCCGAGGCGCTGCGCCTCTTCCGCGAGGCCGGCCAGACCGTCGAGGACGATGTCGTGCGCCTGGATGCCGACTTCGTGCTCGAGCAGATCGCACAGGCCCCGTCGACGTTCACGCTGCACGCCCGCAACCCCGAGCGCAGCTTCGAGGTGGGCGGCGACGCGATGGTCTTCGTGCCCGTGCAAGGCCCGCCGTTCGTGCGCGAGAGCGGCGTCCGCCGCGACGCGACGTTCGACGACTACTGCCGCTTCACGAAGCTCGCGCAGGTCTACGACGACTTCGACACCGCCGGCGGTCTCGTCGTCGAGCCCAACGACCTGCCCCTCGATTCACGCCACCTCGACATGCAGCTCGCGCTGCTGACACTCACCGACAAGCCCTACGGTGGCTCCCAGGTCTCGCAGACCGGTGCGCTCGACTCTCTCGCCATGGCCGAGATGGCGTTCGGCGGCGCGGAGGCGCTGGCACGCGCGCCGGCGCTCTACACCGTCGTGAACGTGAACTCGCCCCTGCTCTACGACGGGCGCATGCTCGACGCGCTGATCGCCTACGCGCGCGCCGGACAGCCGGCGATCGTCACGCCGTTCCTGCTCATGGGCGCCATGTCGCCGGCCTCGATCCCCGCCGCGCTCGTCCAGCAGACGGCCGAGGCACTGGCCGGCGTGACGCTCGCGCAGCTCGTCCGGCCGGGGACGCCGGTCGTGCTCGGCTCCTTCCTCTCGCACACCGACATGCAGTCGGGCTCGCCGGGCTTCGGCGGGCCGGAGTCGGCGATCGGCCTGTTCTGCAGCGGCCAGATCGCGCGTCGCCTCGGCCTGCCCTGGCGCTCGGGCGGCGGTGCGCTGACGAGCAGTCAGGTGCCCGACGCGCAGGCCGCCTACGAGGGTCTCAACACGATGCTTCCGGCCTTCCTGGCCGGCGCGAACTTCGTCCTCCACACGGCGGGGTGGCTCGAGTCCGGCCTCGTCTCGTGCTACGAGAAGCTCGTGATCGACCTCGAGATCGTGCGCACGCTGCGCGAGGAGTTCACGCCGCTCGAGGTCGACGAGGCGATCGTTGGCCTACGGCGCGCACCAGGAGGTCGGCCACGGCGGCCACTTCCTCGGCGCCGAGCACACGCTCGAGCGCTTTCGTGACTGCTTCTACCGGCCGTTGCTCTCGAGCACCGAGAACTACCAGCGCTGGATGCGCAACGGCGGCAGCGACAGCGCCGAGCGTGCGACGGCGATCTGGCAGGCCGCGCTCGAACGCTACGAGCAGCCGCCGATGGACTCCGCGCTGCGGGCCGAGCTCGAGGAGTTCGTCACGCGCCGCCGCGCCGAGCTGGGGGACTGAACCAGTTCGCTAGGCCGTTACGACCGCGTCGGCGATCAGGCCGACGCGCTCGATGTGCTCAGCCGGAGAGATCGGCGCCTCCGCGTAGGTCTGCACGCTGAGATGCGTCGCGCCGAGCTCGGCCCACTGCTCGACGCCCGCGCGCCAGGAGTCGGGATCGCCCTGCTTCGTGCCGAGCCAGACCTCGATGCCGAGCTCCTCGCGCGGCCGGCCGGCCGCGTCGGCGGCGGCGTCCAGTCGCTCGCGCACGTCGGCGAACGTGCCTGCCGCGTCGGGATCGCCCGTGCCGGACAGGATCAGGCCCGAGCCGTACGCGACTGCGCGGCGCACGGCCGCCGGCCCCTTGCCGCCCAGCCAGATCGGGATGCTGCGGATGGCCGGCGGGTTGAGGCCGACATCGTTCGAACCGCTCGCGCCCGAGCTCGGCAGTCACGCGCCGCTCGCTCCAGAGCCGCTGCATCAGCGGGATCTGCGCGTCCATGCGCTTCCCGCGCGTGTGGAAGTCCTCGCCCAGCGCCTCGTACTCGAGCGGATTCCAGCCCACTCCGAGCCCGAGCCGCAGCCGGCCACCGGAGAGCATGTCGACCTCCGCAGCCTGCTTGGCGGCGAGCGCGGTCTGGCGCTGCGGCAGGATGATGATGCCGGTGACGAGCTCGATCGTGCGCGTGCACGCGGCGATGAACCCGAACAGCACGAACGGCTCGTGAAACGGCTGCGAGGCGTAGTCGTCCTTGCCGACCACGTGGTCGAACGCGACGACGTGCTCGAAGCCCTCGTCCTCGGCCGTCGCCGAGAACTCCCGGATCGCGCCGGGATCGTCGCCGATCTCGTTCTGGGGGAGGATGATGCCGATCTGCATGACCGGCATCGTGTCACGCATGCGGTGTTGTGCTCGCTCACGCAAGACCTGCTCCCCCGGCTCGCCCATGGTTGGCGCTCGCCGCCGTGGACTCCAGGGACGCGGCGCTGTTGATCTACCCGCTCTACCTCCTCGTAGCCGACAGCGCGGTCGTCGCCGTGATCTTCCTGCGCCGGCGCACGCTGGCGCTCACCTAGCGGTTCTGACTGAGCGGCGGCAGCGGCGTCCCGAGCGCCTCGAGCTGGTGTCGTTCCGACTCGACCGCGGCCTCGTCGAAGCGAAAGTACGAGCGCGGCGGGAGGATGCCCCAGAGGTTCGAGCCGCGCGGATCGTCGCGCCACTCGCGCGCGCGTGTGCGGGAGGTCGAGCACCTCCATGTCGCAGTACAGCTCGACGAAGCAGCGCTCCTCGGGGATGCGCACGTAGCCGCAGAGGTTCTGCCCGAGGGCGTGACGCACCGGCCCCCAGCCGAGCCAGCGGCCGTGCTGGCCGAGATGATCGAAGGCGACGCGCAGCGTTCCCCAGTCGACGAGGTCGAGCGCGAAGTGATGGAAATGCGCCGGCGTCTTGCCGACCAGCGCCATCACGTGGTGGTCGGCGTTGATGTGCAGCCATACGCCCTCGGCGCCGAGGTAGTCGGTGATCGACATGCCGAGCGCGTCGCGGTAGAAGTCGCGCATCGCCTCGAGTTGCCCCGTGAGCACGTTGACGTGGCCGAGCTTGCGCGCCCGGAAGCCGGGGAGCGTCGCCGTCGTCCGTCCGACATCGGGGTAGGGATCGCGGGGGGTGAACGGCACCAGCTCGACCCCGTACCCCTCCGGGTCGGCCAGGTGCAGGTGGTCCGCCTCGTCGCGCCGGTACGCCACGCCGAGCCCGTCGAGGTGCGCGGCCGCATGGTCGGGCGAGCAGCCCTCGCGCAGCTCGAACGCCGAGTGCTCGTGGCCCGGCTCGGCAGCGCGATGCCCAGAGCTCCAGCGAGTACGGCTCGTAGCCACAGGCGAGGTAGGCGCGGTCGCCCGTGCGCTGCTCGCGCCGCTCGCTGAACCCGAACTCGATGCTCCAGCGGCGCGCCGCCTCGTCGAGGTCGGCCACGCGCAGGCACACGTGGTCGATGCGGCGCAGCGCGATCACGGCTCGAGCCGGCCCTCGCGCACCCGCTCCTCCGCCTCGGCCTCCGGGATCGCGAGCGCGACATGCAGGGTGTTGGCCGAGACCTGGATCTGCTCGCCCGGGCCGCTGAGGTCGACATCCCAGTCCACGACCGTGTTGCTCAGACGGGGCAGGCCGACGATCTCCACCTCGACCGTGTCGCCGGGCTGCATCGGACGGCTGTTGGCCGGCGTGCCCGTGAGCACGACGTCGCCCGGCTCGAGCGTGATCAGCCGGGACAGGTCGGCGAGCTGGTAGCGGTAGTCCCAGATGATGTCGTCCTGATCGCCGCTCTGCACGAGCGCGCCGTTGAGGTACGTCCTCAGCGTGTAGCCGTCGTCGGGCGTCCACTCGTCCCTGGTCACGAGCGCCGGCCCGATCGGCAGGAACCCGTCCTGCCCCTTGACGCGCAGCATCGAGCCGCGGTCGGCGTGGCGGAAGTCGTGCAGCCCGGCGTCGTTGGCGGGCGCGAAGCCGTGGACGTGGTCGAGAACGTCCTTCTCGGGCACGGCGCTCATGCGCCTGCCGACGACGACGGCCAGCTCGCCCTCGTAGTTGAGGTAGCGCGCGCCGCGCGGGCGCCTGATCACGCCGCGGTGGCCGTTCAGCGACGACGGCGGCTTCATGAAGTACGACGGCTCGGGCGGCTGCCGCGCGTCGTAGTCGGCGAGGCGCGAGCGATACGTCAGGTGGACCGCGAGGATCTTGGACGGCTCGACGGGCGCGAGCCAGCGCACCGTCTCCGGGTCGAGGGCGACGCCGGAGTCGAGGACGACCTCGGCATCGCGCAGCTCACCCCACGCGGGCGAGCCGTCGTGCTCGATCCGCACGCGCTTCATCGTTCTCCTCACGGTCGCCGGGCGGGGCTACTGTACCGAAACGCCGCCGCGCTTCCTCGAGCGGCGCGAGTCCGCCGAACACGCCTGATGCCGCAAGGAGATCCGATGCTCAAGGGCTACTCGCTGCCGCTCTCCCCCGGTGGGCGCTCCTCGCTGGTACCGAGCCCGCCCTGGCACTACGTCGGCGATCTGATGGTCATCGAGTACTGGGCCGATCCCGCCGCCGTGCGTGCAGTGCTGCCCCCGGGCCTCGACCCGCACCCCACCGATCCCGGCCGCGCGGCGGCGATCTTCGCCGACTGGCAGAGCTGCACCGACGGCGGCAGTGAGCTGCTCGACCCGGCGCGCAGCCAGTACATGGAGTTCTTCATCGTCGTCAACGCGCTGCTGGGGAACAAGGAGGTCACGACCTGCCCGTATATCTGGGTGGATCGCGACTTCGCGCTCATGCGCGGTTGGTTCCAGGGCTTTCCCAAGAAGCTCGGATCGGTCTGGATGACGCGCAACTTCGGCCTGCAGAACGGCGCCGAGCCCGGCCTCCAGCCGGGCGCCACGTTCGGCGGCACCTGCGCCGCCAACGATCGACGCCTCGCGCAGGGGACCGTGACCCTCGAGAACATCACGGACTCCGGCCCGACGCACAACGCGGCGCAGCTCGTGAACGTGCGCCACTTCCCGCGACTGGTCGGGGGAATGCACGACAAGCCGGCGGTGCACGAGCTGGCCGGCGCGATCAGCCGCGACCGCTCCACCTCGGAGATCTGGGAGGGCTCGGCCTCGCTGGATCTGTTCCGCGCGCCCAACGAGGAGCACACGGCGCTCGCACCGGTGCGCATGGGCAAGGGCTTTCGCTTCACGTTCGCCTACACCGTCGACGATCAGTCCAACGAGGGCGATCTGCGGGCGGCGGACTGATGACGGCGCTCGCAACCGAGCACCCTCGCGCGCGCGTCGCCGGCGCCGACGTCTCCGTCGACCACTTCATCGGCGGGCGGCGCGTGGCGGGCTCGCAGACGTTCGAGGATCACTCGCCGCTCGACTGGTCCCTGCTGGCCGAGGTGTCGCGCGGTGACGATGAGAGCGCCGAGCTCGCCGTCGGAGCAGCGGTTGACGCCTTCCCGGCCTGGGCCGCGCTCGGCGCCGCCGGCCGCGCCGTGCACCTCAGGCGGCTGGCCGATCTGATCGACGCGAACGTCGAGCGCATCGCGCCCGTGGAGTGCCTCGACATGGCAATGCTGGAGGAGTCGCTGCGATTGCGGGTGATCCCTCGCGGCGCGCGCAACTACCGCGCGTACGCCGACCTGGCCGCGGGCTACGAGGAGCGGATGTGGGAGTCGAACGGCACGCGCAACGCCGTGCAGCGGATGCCGAGCGGCCCGGCGGTCGTCATCACCCCATGGAACGCGCCCTTCATGCTCTCGACCTGGAAGACGGCCCCTGCGCTGGCCGCCGGCTGCACCGTCGTCCTCAAGCCGGCCGAGTGGTCGCCGCTGTCGTGCTCCATGCTCGCCGACCTCGTGGCCGAGGCCGACCTGCCGCCCGGCGTGTTCAACCTCGTCCAGGGCATCGGCGAGGAGGTCGGAGCAGCCCTCGTCGCCGACCCGCGCGTGCGGCGCATCTCGTTCACGGGCTCGCCCGAGACCGCACGCCACATCGGCGTGGCCGCCGCCCGCAACCTCGTCCCGTTCACGGCTGAGCTGGGCGGCAAGAGCCCGCTGATCGTCTTCGCAGACGCCGACATCGAGGCGGCCGCGAAGAAGGCCGCCGGCCAGTACGACGACGGCGGGCAGGTCTGCCTCGCCGGCACGCGTCTGCTGGTGGAGCAGTCGATCCTCGAGCCGTTCCTCGAGGCCTTCAACCGCTACACCGACGCACACGTCCTCGGCGACTCGCGCGATCCCGCCACCACCGTCAGCCCGCTCATCCACCCCGATCACCTCGCGCGCGTCGAGGGCTTCGTCGAGCGCGCACGCGCCGCCGGCGACCGCATCCTGCGCGGCGGACGGCGGCCCGATCCCGACGGGCTGTGGTACGAGCCGACCCTGATCGAGCCGGCGAGCAACGACTCGGAGGTCGTGCAGCGCGAGATCTTCGGGCCGGTGCTGACGCTGCAGACGTTCACGGGCGAGGCCGACGCGATCCGCCTGGCCAACAGCACGCAGTACGGCCTGGCAGCGCAGATCTGGACGGGCTGCGAGGACCGTGCCGAGCGCGTCGGCCGCGCCCTGCGCGCAGGCACGGTGTGGGTCAACTGCTTCCTGATCCGCGACCTGACGGCGCCGTTCGGGGGCATCGGGATCAGCGGCATCGGCCGCGAGGGCGGTGACTACGCGCTCGACTTCTACTCGGATCTCAAGACGCTGCAGATCCTGGACGGCTCGACACGCTGAGCTACCGTTCGCGCATGCCGAGAAAGCTCAACCTGGCCGAGGCCTTCGGTCGCATCGACGAGCACTACAGCCCGCGCATCGCAGGCGAGGTCAACGATTTCCAGGTGAAGATCGTCAAGGTGAAGGGCGAGTTCGTCTGGCATCACCACGACGAGGAGGACGAGCTCTTCCTGGTCGTGAAGGGCCGCCTCCTGATGCACTTCCGCGACGGCGACGAGTGGATAGAGGAGGGCGAGATGATCGTGGTACCGCACGGCGTCGAGCACTGCCCGGACGTGCCCGAGGGCGAGGCGCACGTCCTGCTGATCGAGCGCGCCGGCACGCCCAACACCGGCAGCGCAGGCGGTGATCGCACCGTCGAGCCCGTTCCGCTGGAGCAGATCCCGTGACGGGCGACCACGACGCGGGCAACGAAGCCTGGCATCGGAAACTCCACCACACCGGCCACGACGAGCTGAGCGAGGACACCGCCCAGACACCTGGCATGCGGCGCTTCGAGGCGATCTCGGGCAAGCGCAGCGGGTCGCGCAAGATCTGGATGGGCAAGACCCACGTCGCGCCCGGCATGGTCTCCGGCGATCACCACCACGGCGAGGCCGAGACCGGCATCTACGTCGTCTCGGGACGGCCCGTCTTCGTGTTCCTCGAGGACGGGGCCGAGCGCCGCGTCCAGACCGGACCCGGCGACTACATCTACGTGCCGCCGTACGTGCCGCACCGCGAGGAGAACCCGTCGCCCGACGAGGAGGCCGTCGTCGTGCTGGCGCGCAGCACGCAGGAGGGCATCGTCGTCAACCTGCCCAGCCTGCGTGCCGAGGTACCCGAGCTCGATGCGCTCATCGCGCAGCTCGCCGCCGAGGGCTAGCGCGTCTGGCACGCCCGCCTCGCTCTGATCGAAGGCGGTGCCCCGCCTGGGAGGTTGGCGACTAGGATCAGGACAGGGAGGGCCGACAACGGAGGCCGCCACATGTTCTGCCGCAACCGCCGCCCGCCGGTCAGCCGGGTCATATGACCCGCGCGCTGTCGCAGCACGACGCGAGCGCTGCCAACCGCGCCTATTACGAACGCGCCGAGAACCGCCTCGGCTATCGCGCCGACGCCGGGCTGGACACCGCCGAGAGCGCTCTTGTCGAGCACTTCCTGCCCGAAGGCTGCCGCGTGCTCGATCTCGGCTGCGGGAACGGCCGGGTCGCGCTCGCGCTGGCCGCGCTCGGACACCAGGTCGAAGGCCTCGACATCTCCCCGTCGATGATCGAGGAGGCTCGCGCCGCCGCCGAGGCGGCGGGGCTGGACGCACGCTTCCGCATCGGCGATGCCGTGAAGCTCCCGTACGAGGAGAACGAGCTCGACGCGGTCGTGTTCGCATGCAACGGCATCGGCCATCTCACGCGCGACGGCAAGGTGGCCTGCCTCGTCGAGCTGGGACGCGTGCTCCGGCCGGGCGGCGTCGCGCTGCTCAGCCTGCGCACGCCCTACGGGCTGAATCGCATGCTGCCGCGCCTCCTCCGCAACGTCGTGCTTCCCCGCACCGGACTGCGGCCCGACGAGGAATCCGACGGCGAGCAGTACGTTCAGCGGCCGCCGCTGAGCTGGCTCTCACGCCAGTGCCGCGAGGCGCGGCTGTACCCGGTTTGCGTCTGCTCGCACCGCCAGGCGTCGCACGGGGCCTTCCCCCAGAGCACGCTGCCCGTGGGCGGGCAGTTCTACATCGTCGCGGAGGCGTAGCGGGAGAGCTTTGGAACCAGTTCTTACCACCAGCCGAGCTTGTCGAGCATCGTGACGAGCGTGCGCCGGCGGCTGTGCTCCTCCCGCGCGGCGTGGGCGAACGCGATCACCTCGGCGCCGCGGCCATGGGCATCCGCGGCCTTGCGCATGGCGCGCAGATGCCGGATGGCGCTGGCGTAGCTCTCGCGCTCGGACGTCTGGAGCTCGGCCTCGACGAGCAGCCGGTAATGGCGGAGCGCGGAATCGAGGTCGTCGATCGCGGCGATCCGCGCCAGCTCCAGCCGCACCGGCACCGGGACGGGGAGCTTCTCGGCGACGCCGAGCGCCGCGGCCGTGGCGCCGTCGGCGAGCAGCGCCGTGACGAGCTCGCCCGCGTCGCCATCGCGCTCGGCCGCCTGCGCGAGTTGCGCATGCGCCCATGCGCGCTCGCTGTCGCGCCGCTCGCCTGCCGCGCCGAGCAGCTCGGCGGCGATCGCAGCGCTCGGTTCCCTGCTCAACTCCGTGCGCAGGAGGGCGACCGCCTCGTCGCGCCGATCGGCGCGCAGGTAGGCCGCGACGAGCGCGCCCCGCAGCTCGGCGTCGCCCGCGCCGTGCGCAGCCACGCCGCGCTGCAGCCATTCGAGCGCATCGTCCTGTCGAGTCGCGGTGTCGAGCTCCTGGGCGATCCGCACGTAGCGCGCCGGCGTCTCCAGGTCGAGCGCGAGCTCGCGTACGAGGCGATCGATGTCGCCGTGCGCGCGAGCGAGCGACTCGCTCATCGCCCGCAACGCGAGACCGGTGTGCGAGCGTGCGACGCGCGAGTCCGGTGGCATCAGATCGAGCTTGCGCGTCAGGATCGCGTCGAGCTCGGCCAGCCCGCTGTCGCCGAGCACGTCGCGATAGCGCTCGGGGGCGTCCTGCATCCAGTCATGCTCGGTGCGCTCTGCGAGCTCGACCAGACGCGCTGCAAGTGCCCTGGGCTTGGGAGGCACGGCCCGGCAGGCGGCGAGGTGAAGATCGCGCACGCTCTCGCGCAGGGCATCCATGTCGGGATCCCCTACGCTGAACTCGGCGAGGGACTTGTCGACGCAGAGGATGGCGTGCTCGGCGAGCGAGACGCAGCCCGGATGGCGCGCCGCCACGAGCTCGTGCAACTGCACGAGCGTCTGCTGGACGCGCGCGGCGAATCGCGTCGGCCCGCGCCAGGCCGTCTCGCGCGACGACCTCGTGACCGCCGTGAGGCCCTTGCGTACGGTCACGACGTCGATCGTCCCGACCGATTCGGAGACCTGCACGTCGAGGCGGTCGGTCGGCAGGGCTGTCCGCGGGGGGGAGTCCGTCACGTGCGCTCAGCGGGCGAGCTCTCCCCGCGCGAAGACCGCACGTTCTTCGAGAGCAGCGATTTCCGTGCGTCCATGACCGCACGGTACCTCGTAACGATCGCAACCGCGGCCGCAGGAGCGATGCGCTAGGAGTCCAGCAGCCAGCCCGCGGCGGTCAGGACGTCGGCTGCGACCTCGCCGAGAGGGCGCTCGCCGTTCTCGATCACCGCATCCTCGAGTGCGTTCGCCGCGCCGCGGGCTGCGA
Source organism: uncultured Actinomycetes bacterium (assembly GCA_963845865.1). Lineage (GTDB taxonomy): Bacteria > Actinomycetota > Thermoleophilia > Gaiellales > JALYLC01 > JALYLC01. The sequence goes on along the minus strand of CAWJTT010000007.1, from coordinate 206,586 downwards.
ACACCGAGGCCTCCGCGAGGTGCTCTGCCAACTGCGCGCCTCGGTCGCGCGCGCGCAGACGCCGCTCGATCACGTCCTGCGGCGCGATCAAGCGCACGACCACCAGGTCGACGCCCGGCAGCGCGGCGCGGAGATCGTCCAGTTGCGCACGGTCCTCCACGTAGCGCGCGAGCACGAGCCGCGCCACTCCGGCGCCGCGGAACGTGGGCCAGATCAGGCGCAGGTTCTCGGCCAGGACCGAGCGCTGCGAGCGCTGCGAGGCCGGCGCCGGCCGAACCCAGCCGAGCCAGTCGAGATCGACGAGCGCATAGGCATGGCCGGCCTGATCGAGCCGCTCTCCGATCTCGATCGCGACGGCCGTCTTGCCGGACCCCACTGTGCCCGTCAACAGGATCGCTCGCGCGGCGGCTCCCGGCACGCGCGCAACGATAGCTCGCGAAGGGTTATGCCGATCCTCGTTCCCGCCGATACAAGGCCCGTGAGCACGTCGGCCGCATTCCCCGGGCCGCAACCCGGCAACCATCCCATTCCCGCCGCACGGCTGCGACAGGTCGTCGACGGCATGCACGAGGGCGTGGTGGTGCGGGATGCCAACGGCACCATCGTCGACCTCAACCCTGCGGCGGAGCGCATCCTGCAGCGCTCGAGGGATCAGCTGATCGGCGGCAAGACCGTCAACCCTCGCACCGCGGTGCATCCCGACGGCTCGCCCTTCCCGCACAGCGAGACCGCAGCGAGCATCACGCTCGCGACCGGGCGCGACGTGCTCGAGCAGCTCAACGGCATCAGCATGGACGACGGCGAGGTGCGCTGGATCTCCGTCAGCGCGCGCGCGCTGCGCGAGGGTGCCCTCATCACGGGCGTCGTCACGACATTCGTCGATGTCACCGATCAGCGCGCGATGGTGGCAGCCCTGGCGGAGTCGGAGCGGCGCTTCCGGCTGCTGGCCGAGAACGCACGCGACCTCATCACGAGCATCGATCCGCAAGGGATGCGCACCTACGTCTCGCCATCCTGCCGAAGCCTGCTCGGCTACGAGCCGAGCGAGCTGATCGGCATGGCCGCCCTCGACATCGTCCATCCCGACGACCGGGACCACATCGCTCGCTACCTGCAGTCCCTGCTCGACCACGGGCGAGCCAGCGACGAGGCGCGCTTCCAGCACAAGGATGGACACTGGGTCTGGATGGAGACGCGCGGGCGCGCGGTTCGCGACGAGCAGGGCCGCCTGCTCGAGCTGCAGACCGCTGCGCGCGACGTCACCGAGCGCCGGCAGGCAGACGAGACGCTGCGCGCCAGCGAGACGGCGGCCGTCGCGGCTCGGGACGCACTCCGGGCCGTGCTCGACGCGACGACCCAGTACGCGATCATCGGGACCGACGCCGACGGTCTGATCACGGTCTTCAACGGCGGCGCAGAGAGCATGCTCGGCTACAGCGCAGTCGACCTCGTCGGTCGTCACCATCCCGAGCTCTTCCACGATCCGGAGGAGCTCGCGCAGCTGGCTCGTGAGTGGGGCGTCCCGATCGAGTCCGTGCTGGGCTACGGGGCGCGCAGGCGGGACACCGACACGCGCGACTGGACGCTCGTCCGCAGCGACGGGGTCAAGCTGCCGGTGTCGCTCGCGATCACGGCCATCCGCGGGCCCAACGGCGCGCTCACCGGCTACCTCGGCATCGCGCGCGACATCACCGCCGAGCGCCAGGCGGCGCGCGAGCTGCGGGACGCGGAGGAGCGCTTCCGCAACGCCTTCGACCAGGCCCCGATCGGCAAGGCGCTCGTGTCGCCCGACGGTCGCTTCACCCGCGTCAACACCGCCCTCTGCGGCATTCTCGGCTACAGCGAGGGGGAGCTGCTCGAGACGACGTTCCAGACGCTCACGCACCCGGAGGATCTCGACGTCGACCTCGACGACATGCGCAGCATGCTCGCCGGCGAGCGCGAGTCGTATTCGATCGAGAAGCGCTACCGGCACGCCGACGGCCACTACATCTGGACGCTCATGAGCGTGTCGCTGGTGCGCGACGAGGCAGGCGCGCCGCTCTACTGCGTCTCGCAGATCCAGGACGTCAGCGAGCAGAAGCAGATCAACGAGCGGCTGACCGAGCTGACATTGCACGACCCGCTGACGGGCCTCGCGAACCGCGTGCTGTTCGCCGACCGGCTCGCGCACGCGGTCGAGCGCTCGCGTCGCGCCCGCGAGCGGGTCGCGGTGCTGTTCATCGACTTCGACCGCTTCAAGCGCGTCAACGACAGCCTCGGGACATGCTGCCGGCGACGAGCTGCTGCGCCACGCGGCCGAGCGAATGCGCAGCGCCGTGCGTCCGGCCGACACGATCGCCCGCATCGGGGGCGATGAGTTCACCGTTCTCTGCGAGGATCTCGGCTCGGTCAACGACGCCGCGTGGGTCGCGGATCGTCTCAGCGACACGCTCGAGCGGCCCTTCGAGCTGCTCGGCAGCGAGATGCGCATCGGCGTGAGCATCGGGATCGCGGTCGCGGACAGGTACGACACCGCGGAGACGGTGCTGGCCAAGGCCGATGCGGCGATGTACCGGGTCAAGAACGACCGGCGCGAGTGGCAGGGCGCCGCCTGACCCGTTCCTGACGCGGCGGCCTGCGCGCCACGCGACTCTCGAAGCCAGTTCTACGCGTCCCTAAGCATCCGGCCCCTGCGAGGGATCCGGGGCTCCGCCGGGAGCACGATCCGCGCCGTCCGCGCTGCCGTCCTGTGCCGTCTCGGCGCCTGCGCCCCACCAGGGGCGAAACGGCGGCAGGTCGCGATTGCGCTGGTCGAGCGGCTCCGGCGTGTCGCCGTCGTCGGCCGCGAATCGGCGCAGGTACTGGTCCGGCAGGATGCCCCAGCCGTCGTAGGCCGTCGGGTCCTCGGGCACGTCCCCCAGCACCTCGGCAGGATCGATGCGGCCCTCGGCCACGCGGCAGACGTGCAGCCACGAGTCGCCGAGGTCGAACTCGTAGACGAACTCGTCACCTGCGATGAGCCGGCTGAGCCGCGAGCCCGCAGGCAGCACCGTGTCGCTCGCCTCACTGTCCCAGTCGGGATGCTCGGGCGCGACGTAGACGTGCCCGGGGAGCTCGAACTGCCAGAGGTGCGAGAGATCCCAGCGGCCGAACGAGACGTCGATCGCGGTCGCGAGCTGCTCGAAGGTGTGCCTGCGGCCGACTGCGAAGACGCGGCCCGGCCGCGGCCAGAAGCGAAAGCCGGCTCCTTCCACGAGCTCGACGGTGAGCGAGAGCCAGGTCCGAGCCACGCGGCCACGGTATCGCCTCGCGGCGATGGTCGCCAGACCCCGTCCGGGCCGGCTCTGCTACCTCTACCGGTTGCGATGGAGACTCCCGCACAGGCAGTCGAGGTCGAGGACGTGGCTGTCTCGTTCGACGAGACACGCGCGCTCGCCGGCGTCGACCTGACGGTCGGCACCGGCACGGTGCAGGGCCTCCTGGGCCCGAACGGCGCCGGCAAGACCACGCTCGTGCGCGTGCTCGCGACGCTGCTGCGGCCCGACGCCGGCAGTGCTCGCGTGTTCGGCTTCGACGTATTGCGCGATGCAACGCGCGTGCGCGCGCTGATCGGCCTGGCCGGGCAGTTCGCAGCCGTCGACGACACGCTCACGGGCCGCGAGAACCTCGAGATGGTCGGACGCCTCTACCGTCTGAAGCGCGCCGAGGCGCGGCGGCGCGCCGGCGAGACGCTCGAGCGACTCGGCCTCGTCGATGCCGCCGATCGGGTCGTGCGCGGCTACTCGGGTGGCATGCGCCGCCGGCTCGACCTCGGTGCGAGCCTCGTCGGGCGCCCGCGTCTGCTGATCCTCGACGAGCCCACGACCGGGCTCGATCCGCAGTCGCGCAACGACGTCTGGAGCTTCATCCGCGAGCTCGTGGACGACGGCACGACGGTGCTGCTCACGACCCAGTATCTCGACGAGGCGGACAAACTGGCCGACCACATCGTGGTGATCGACCATGGGAAGGTGATCGCGAACGGCACGCCGCGCGAGCTCAAGGCCCGCATGGGCGCCGACGTGCTCGAGTTGCACCTGGAGGACGCCTCCGAGCTCGAGCCCACGGCCGCGGCGCTGCGGGGCGTCGGCAGCGGCGAGCCGAGCATCGACGCAGGCGACCGGCGGATCACGCTGCCCGTGCACCAGGGGGCGGCCGACTTGATGAGCGCCGTGCGGCGCCTCGACGAGGAGGGGATCGTGCCAAGCGACGTCAGTCTGCGCCGCCCGTCGCTGGACGACGTGTTCCTGGCCCTCACGGGCCGCGGAGCCACACCCATGGAAGCCGAGGGCGACGGCGTGCCACGGGCGAGAGGCCGCGTCAAGGGCAGGGGAGCGGCATGAGCGCCGTGGATCGGGCATCGCTGCCGCCGACTCGCCTGCCGGTCTCGGCGATCTTCACCGACACGTTCGTGATCGCCCGCCGCAACCTGTTGTTCATCATCCGCACCCCGCAGTTGCTCGTGTTCTCGACGATCCAGCCGGTGATGTTCGTGCTGCTCTTCCGCTTCGTGTTCGGCGGCGCGATCAGCGTGCCGACGTCGAACTACGCGAGCTACCTGCTGCCGGGCGTGTTCGTGCAGACGGTGGTGTTCGGCAGCACGACCGCGGCGGTCGCGCTCGCCTCCGACCTCAAGGCCGGCATCATCGACCGCTTCCGATCGCTGCCGATGGCCCGTTCGGCGGTCCTCGCAGGCCGCACGGCGGCCGATGCCGTGCGCAACGTCTTCGTGATCACGCTTGATGATCGCGGTCGGCTACGCCGTCGACTTCCGCTTCCAGGGCGGCTTCTGGTCGGCCCTCGGGGCGATGGCAGTCGCCCTGCTGTTCGGCTACGCGTGGTCCTGGTTCTTCGCGCTCATCGGCATGCTGGTGCGTGACCCCCAGACGGCGCAGGTCGCCGGCTTCGTGCCGCTCTTCCCGCTCGTGTTCGCGAGCTCCATCTTCGTCTCCACGGAGACGATGCCGTCGTGGCTGCAGACCTTCGCCGAGAATCAGCCCGTCTCGCGCGTGACGAACGCCGTGCGCGGTCTCGCGCTCGGCACCGCGACGACGTCGGACGTCGTGATCGCGCTGCTCTGGATCGGCGCCATGCTGCTCGTGTTCGCGCCGCTCGCGACCTGGCGCTATCGCAAGGGGTAGATGCTTTCACGGAATGCACGTTAGCGATAGTGAGTCTCGGCTACCATCAAGGCGTGAGTGACGGCCACGATCCCGCCTGGAGCGCACACGCTCATGCGACGCTCGAGCGCGAGGGCTTCCGAGCCGGCGCCGCACGCACCCGTGTGGTCGACGCGCTGGCGCGGCAGAACTGCTGTGCGACGGCACAGGAGATCGCCGACGAGTTGCGCGCTGGTGACGCACGCGTCGGCATCGCGAGCGTCTACCGCGCCCTCGAGGTGCTCGACCGGCTGGGCCTGGTGCACCGGCTGGACGTCGGGGACGGAACGGCTCGCTACGAGGCCGCTCACCCCGGCGGCGAGCACCACCACCACGTCGTGTGCGACCGCTGCGGGCGCGTGGCGCAGTTCTCCGACGACGGTCTCGAGCAGGCGATCGCGACGCTGTCGGCGCGTCTCGAGTTCGCGATCGACCAGCACGACGTCGTGCTCCGCGGCACCTGCCCGAACTGCCGCTAGTCGAGTTCCGAGGGCTCAGGCTGTACGAGACCGCGCGCGAGGAGTCCGCGAAAGCTCTCGATCGTCTCGGCCACCCCTTCGCGCAGCGGAATCGTCGGGAATTCGCCGAGCAGTGCCACGAACGAGCTCGTGTCGCCCTGCTCGGGTATCCCCACCCCGACGACGTCGTCGAAACCGACCGCGCCGGCGGAGTCCGGGGCAGCCGCCACGATCGCGTCGACGACCTCGGCCATCGACGCCGGCTGGCCCGGCGGATCCAGCACCAGGGCGCCCTGGGCCGTCGCGCGCGCGGCGGCGATGAACTGCCGCGCCACGTCGCGGGCGTGCTGCAGCTCGGCGCGGCCGCCGTAGGGGATGCGGTAGCTGGTGCCCGCCGCGGCCGCGAGCATCGCCTTGGTCGGGGCAGAGGTGAGGCCCTGGTCGCGCCCGAGCCCGTACACCGTGTGCGGCCGAAGACCGACGCTCGCGAGGCCGTGATCGGCCCAGTAGACGCCCGCGGTCTCCTCGTTCGCCCGCTTGAACACGCCGTAGAGCGTGGACGGCACGCCGCGCTGCTCGTGCTTGTGACCCGGCTCGGGCGGGTCGTACGCCGCGATCGACGAGGCGTACGCGAGCGTGCCTACGAGCGAGCAGGCGCGCACCGCCTCGAAGACCGTGACCGTGCCGACGACGTTGACACGCGCTCCGAGGGGCGGATCGGCGCGCACGAACGGCACCTGCAGCGCCGCCAGATGGATCACATGCGTCACGCCGCGGTCCTCCATCGTGCCGCGCAACTGCTGCAGGTCCGTCACGTCGCCCGCGACGCGGTCGAGCCCTGCGAGCTCGGCGTCGTCGAGCAGCAGCCGCAACCGGTGATCGCTCCCACCGAGGTCGTACGTGGTCACGCCGCAGCGCTCGTCGAGCAGCAGGCGCACCACCCAGGAGCCGATGCAGCCGTAGGCGCCGGTGACGAGGAAGTGCTGTCTCGCGGTCATCGTTTCAAAGGTATCGCGCGCCCCCGCAGCGCTGCGTCGCCCGCCAGCGCGGCCACATAGCCGCCGACGAGACAGAGCGCGATCGAGGCGCCGCCCGCGGTGCCGGCGTAGTAGGAGAGGTAGAGACCCGCCACGCCTCCGGTGATGGCCACCGCAACGCCCACCAGCGCCATCGGCCCGAGGCGCCGCGTCACCAGGCGCGCGCAGGCGGCCGGGGCGACCAGCACCGCGACGACGAGCAGACTTCCGAGCGCCTGGATGCCGGCCACGACGGCCGCGGCCACGAGCAGCATCACGACCAGCTCCACCGGGCGCGGCGCGATGCCGATCGCGCGCGCACCGGAGCGGTCGAAGCCGACGGCCAGCAGGCGTCCGTGGAGCACCCAGAGCACGGCCAGGATCGGAAGAGCGATCAGCGCCGTCGCCAGCAGGTCGCGTCGCGAGACGGCGAGCACGTCACCGAACAACAGGTCCTGAATGCCCGGCGGAGACGCCGGTGCGAGCGCGAGCAGCGCTCCCAGTCCGAAGAGGGACGTGATCACGACGCCGACCGACGTGTCGCGGTCGAGGCCGCGCACGTTGCCCAGGCCGGCGATGCCTGCGGCCGCGGCGCCCGCGCCGACGGCACCGCCCGCGATCAGGGGCACGCCCAGGAGCGACGCCCCGACCAGCCCGGGGAACATGCCGTGCGAGAGGCTCTCGGCGCTGTAGGAGACGCCGTAGAGCAGCACCCAGCAGCCGAGCCAGCCGCCCACGAGGCCGACGAGCGCGACCTCGGCGAACGCGTGCTGCATGAACGCCTGCCCCCATGGCTCGCCGAGCCAGCTCCAAACGTCAGTCATGATCGTGGTGGTGGGCGGGGAGGATCCCGCGCGCCTCGTGGCCGTCGCCGGCCTCGGGCACCGAGACGATCGCGCCGCCGTAGGTTTCCTCGAGCACCGAGCGCGTGAGCACGTCGGGCGTGCCGAACGCGATCTGGCGGCCGTTGACACACAGCACCCGGTCGAAGCCGCGTGCCTGGTCGACGTCGTGGGTCGCCACGAGCACTCCGCGCCCCTCGGCGGCCAGCTCGTCGATCAGCGCCGTGAGCACCTGCGCACTCGCGACGTCGACTCCGGTGAAGGGCTCGTCGAGCAGCACGAGCCCGGCGTCCTGCACGAGCGCACGTGCGACCAGCACACGCTGGCGCTGGCCGCCCGAGAGCTCGCCGAAGGGGCGCGCCGCAAGCTGCTCGAGGTTGACCGAAGCCAGTGCGTCGCGCGCGCGCCCGCGCTCGCGACGACCCGGGCGCCGCCACCACGGCAGGCGCGAGAGCGAGCCCATGACGGCCACGTCGAGCGCCGTGACCGGGTAGTCCAACCGGGAGCGCTCGGTCTGAGGAACGACGCTGCAGCGCACGGCCAGCTCCAGGCGCCCCGCGAGGGGGACGAGCTCGCCGACCAGCGCCCGGACGAGCGTCGATTTGCCGCCTCCATTCGGGCCGAGCACGGCCAGCCGCTCGCCAGGCTCGACCGCGAACGTCAGGCCGTGCAGCACCGGCCTGCCGCCGTAGCCGATCGCGACATCGCGGGCCGCCAGGAGCGTCATCTGACGCCCTCGAGGCGGCAGCTGCGCGCGCCGCCCGTGAAGCCGCGCGTCATGGCGTCGGCGTTGGCCCGCTCCATCGACAGGTAGGTCGCGCCGGCGGATCCACTCGGGCCGAGCGTGTCGCCGTAGAGCGTGTAGCCGGTCCGCGCACCGGTCTCGCGCGCGATCTGCTGCGCCAGCTTCGCGCTGAGCGAGCTCTCCGGGAACACGGCGCTCACGTGCTCGCGGCGGATCACGCGCAGGAGCCTGGCGATGTCGGCAGCGGAGGTCTGCGCCTGCGTCGTCTGGGAGGGGATCACGGCCCCGACGACGGTGATGCCGTAGCGCCGCGCGAAGTAGCCGAACGCGTCGTGATCCGAGACGAGTTTCCGCCGGGCGGGCGGCACGCCTGCCAGACAGGAGCGAATGCCGGCGTCGAGCGCCCGCAGGCGGCGCAGGTATGCCGCGGCGTTCGTGCGATAGCTCCTCGCCGCAGCGGGATTGGCTGCAACGAGCGCGTCGCGGATCGTGCGCACGGCCGCCTCGGCGTTGCGCGGGTCGTGCCACCAGTGCGGGTCGTAGCGGGAAGCCTCGCGCCCCTCGCTCTCGCCCGGCAGGCGCAGGGGCACCTTCGCGCCGAGATCGACGACCACCGGCGAGCCGCCGGAGTTCGAGATCACGGTGCCCATCCAGGCATCGAGCCCATCGCCGTTGAGAAACACGATCTTCGCCCCTGCGACTGCCTGCACGTCAGCCGGCCGCGGCTCGTAGTCGTGCGGGTCGGTGTTGGGCTGGAGGATCTGGTGCACGCGCGCCTCCGTGCCGGCGACTGCGCGCGTCCAGTCGCCGATCTGCGTCGTCGCCGCCACGACCTTCGGGCCCGTGTGGCCGTCGGGTCCGCCTCCTCCGCAGCCGGCCACGACGAGTGCGACCAGCGCCGCGGCGGCGGCCAGCGCCGCCCGACGGCGCGCGATCGGCGCGCTCGACCGCCAGGCGACCGTCGCGGCGAACAGCGCGCCGCCGAGCACCGCGATCGTCGGTCCCGGCGGGGTGTTCAGCTCGACCGAGAGCCAGAGGCCGGCGATCCCCTGAACCGCAGCGAGCGCCACCGACGTCCCCTGCCAGACCGGCAGGCGCTGCGTCCAGAGGCGCACGGTGGCAGCAGGCACGACGAACAGCGCGGTCGCGAGCAGGGCGCCGATCGCCGTGAGCGAGGCGATGACCGCGAAGGCGACGAGCGTGAGCAGCAGCGCATCGGGCAGGCCCGAGCGCAGGCCGAGCGCGCGCGCGGAGCCCGGGTCGAACCCCCGGGCGAGCCAACGTGGCCCGAGCACGAGCGTCGCGGCGACCGCGGCCACGCTCGCCAGGGTGGCGAGGACGAGGTCGCGCGTGCCCGTCAGCAGCAGGCTTCCGAAGAGCAGCGAGTCGATGTTGCCGCCCGAGTGGAACACGTCGCTCGCCAGCACCACGCCGCCCGCGAGCGCCGCGACGAGAGCGAGCGCCGTGAGGCTGTCGTAGCCCGCGCGCGGGCGGCGCGCGAGACGCTCCACGCCGAACGCGAAGACGAGCGCCGCGGCGAACGCGCCGAGTGGCGCGGAGAAGCCGAGGCCGTCGGCCAGCACGAGGCCCGGAAAGGCCGCGGTGCCGACCGCGTGCGCGTAGAACGAGAGCCCGCGCATCACGATCCACGTGCCGAGCAGGCCGGCCGCCGGTGCGAGCAGCAGCACCTCGAGCACGCCGCGCTGCACGAACACGAGGTGGAAGGGCTCGAGCACGGAGTGAATCTAATCGATACTCATTCCCATTACAAGCATTCAGGAGCACACACAACGCCGGTGGCGACCCGTGCCCGCAGATGGCATGCTTGGTCGGCGCGGCGAGGGCCGCGCCCCGTCCGCGGGAAGGGCCGAGCCCACCCTCGCTCGACCGTGTCGCTAGCGCCGGAACCTTCTTTCCGCCCGGACACGCGGACGACGGGCACGCTGGAGAGGAGGCCGCATGACCACGCCACTGCCCGCCGCCCCGAGCCTGGAGCAGCTGCGCAAGCAGGCCAAGGAGCTCGTCCGCGAGCGCCGGGGCACGAGCGCCCCGTTGCGCCTGAGCGAGGCGCAGCTCCTGCTCGCGCGCGAATATGGCTTCCCGAGCTGGCCTCGCCTCAAGGCCTACGTCGAGCGGGTCTCGGCCAACGGGCCAGAGCTCGCGCACGCGTTCGTCGACGAGATCGGCTACTACGAGGATCGCGCCGAGGGCCTACGCAGCGTCGTCGAGAGCGGCCTGGAGAGCGGGATCGCGATCGTGCGGGCCCACCACCCCACGCTCGCGGGCGCGACCGACGCCGAGATCCGCGCGCTGAGCCCGGCCGACGCCCGGCTCGTGCTCGCGCGCGAGCACGGCTTCCCGAGCTGGGCCGCGTTTCGCCGCCACGTGGATTCCCTGGCCGAGAGCGGGGAGCCGTTCAGGCGGGCGTTCCGCGCGATCCAGGCACGCGACGCCACGGCGCTGGGCGCGCTGCTCGACCGCTATCCGGGCCTCGTCACGGCGCGCGGCACGAACGGCAACGATCTGCTCGGCCTGGCGGCGTACGCCGTCTGCGGTCGCAGCGACCAGGCGATCGTGCGCGATCTGCTTGCGCGCGGCGCCGACCCGAACAGTGCGAACGATCGGGGCTGGACGCCGCTGCACCAGGCCGGCTACGGCAACGACCTCCGGCTCGCCGGCCTGCTGCTGGCGGCCGGCGCCCGCTGCGACCTCTACGGGCACGGCGAGGGCGGCACGCCGCTCGCCGCTGCCCTGTTCTGGGGACACGCCGAGGTCGCCGACTTCCTGGCAGAGCGCGAAGTCGTGCCGCGCAACCTGCGCATCGCCGCCGGGCTCGGCCGGCGCGAGGAGATCCGCGGCCTCGTGCAGGCGGATGGCAGCCTGAGCGAGCAGGCGGGCGCGGCGCGCGGCTTCTACCGGCCACACAGTGGGTTTCCGATCTGGCACCCCTCCGACGACCGGCAGGAGATCCTCGACGAGGCGCTCGTGTGGGCCGCCAAGAGCGATCGCGCCGGTGTGCTCGGCGACCTGGTCGAGCTGGGAGCCGACGTCGACGGCGACCCCTATCGTGGCACCGCGCTGACCTGGGCGGCGGCGAACGGTCGCCTGGCGTCGATCGCCCGCCTGCTCGAGCTGGGCGCGGACGTCGACTGCCTGGGCACCTTCGGCGGCCCCGACCACGGACAGGGCGTCACAGCGCTCCATCTGGCGGCGCAGAGCGGTCAGACGGCGGCGGCGGAGACGCTGCTCGCTGCCGGCGCGGACCCGATGATCGCCGATGCCATTCACGGCGGGCGGCCATCGGGCTGGGCCGCCTTCGGAGGCCACCGTGCGCTCGCGAAGCTCCTCGAGGCGGCCGAGTCCGAGCGGCGCTGACGGGACGAGCGCGACTGCACAGGCGGGGTCAGACCCGCACGGTCGGGGTCAGACCCGCACGGTCGGGGTCAGACCCCGACCGTGCACGTCGCGCGCGGTTCATTGGAACGATGCAAACCGCCAGCGGGCTAGGATGGCGCCGTGGCCCTGCGCGTCGCAGCGGCGCCCGTCTCCTACGGCGTCTTCGAGATCACCGTCGGCCGGCCGGGGCTCCCGGACGGGCCTGCGCTGGTCGAGGCGATGGCGGACGCCGGCTACGCGGGCAGCGAGCTCGGCCCGCCGGGCTACCTCGGCCGCGGCCGCGAGGTCGGCGAGCTGCTGGCGGCGCACGACATGGAGCTCGTCGGCTCGTTCCTGCCGCTGCGCTTCAGCCGAGACGCCGGCTTCGCCGAGGACATGCGCTCGCTCGAGGAGACGCTCGGGGTCCTCGCCGAGGCCTCCGAAGGCCGCGAGCAGCCCGTCGTGCTGCTCTCCGACGGGTTCTGCGAGCCGGATCGCCTGCGCTACGCGGGCGCCATCGACGCGCATCCCGAGACGTGGCTGGGCGAGCGCCGCCGGCGCCTGCTCTTCGACAACGTCTCCCGCGCAGCGGAGCTGTGCCGCGAACGCGGATTCGTCACCTCGTTTCACCCGCACGCCGGCACCTACATCGAGACGCCCCGCGAGGTCGACGCGCTGCTCGAGCAGATGGACACGAGCCTGCTCGGGCTCTGCTTCGACACGGGCCACTCGGCGTTCGGCGGCGGCAACCCGCTCGCGCTCCTGCGCGAGGCCGGCGAGCTCGTCAACCACGTCCACTTCAAGGACGTCGACCTCGAATTGCTGGCCCGTCTGCACGCCGAGGGCAAGGGGCTCGAGGAAGCCTGGGCGGCGGGTGTGTTCTGCGAGCTCGGAACCGGGGGCGCTCAGGTCGACGAGTGCCTCCAGCACCTGCTCGCGATCGGCTACGACCGCTGGATCGTTGTCGAGCAGGATCGCATCCTCGCCCCCGGCGAGCCCTTCGACGACGTGCTGGAGTCGGCCGAGCGCAACCGTGCATGGCTCCGCGCGCGCGGCCTGTGAGCGCGCGCGAGACCGCAGCGCACCTCGGGCGGCTGCGCGGCCTCGACACGCTCACCGACAGCCGCGGCATCTTCGCGCTCGCGGCGATGGATCACCGCGACTCGCTGCGGGTCGCATACGAGAAGGCCGGCCTCCCCGCGCCGCCACCCGAGCGAATCGCCGAGCTCAAGGCGACCGTCGCCCGCGCGCTCGCGCCGCACGCCACGGGCCTGCTGATCGACGTGGAGCTCGGTGCCCCGGCGATCGCGCTCGGCGCGCCCGGCGCGTGCGCCATCGTCGTGCCGCTGGAGGCGCAGGGCTACGAGGACATCGCAGCCGGGCGGGTGACGACGTTCCTGCCGGGCTTCTCACCCGCGCTCGCGCGCGTGCTCGGCGCCGCCGCGTGCAAGCTGCTGCTGCCGTACCGGCCGGATCACGGGGAATCCGCAGCGCGACAGGACGCCGTCGTGCGGGAGGCGGCGGCGGGCTGCCACGCAGAGGGTCTGCCGCTGATCCTGGAGCCGATCGCCTACGCGTTGCCGGGGGAATCGCCCGAGCAGTTCGCCGCGGCCTTCCCCTCGCTCGTCGTGGCGTCCGTGCAGCGGCTGCAGCCGCTCGGGCCCGACGTCCTCAAGCTGCAGTTCCCACGCGACGACCACGGCAGCGAGGCGGATTGGTGCGCCCAGCTCGACGCGGCCTGCGGTCCGACGCCCTGGGTCCTGCTGGGCGGCGGTGGCGCGCCCGAGGTGTTCGCGCGCGATCTGCGCATCGCCTGCGCAGCCGGCGCCTCGGGCTTCATCGCGGGGCGCACGCTGTGGACCGGCGTCATCGGCGACGACGCACGAGGCCGAGACCTGGCTTCGCCGCGTCGGCGTCCCGCTGCTGCGCTCGCTGCGCGACATCGCGCAGAGCGGCCGACCGTGGCGCGAGCGCGCGGCCCAGCCCGCCGCGCCGCCGCGCGACTGGTTCACGTAGCCGCGCGAAAGATAGGCAGGGTTTCGGATGCGAGGCGGCCCGCTCGTCGCGTAGCGTCCCCTCGTCGTGATCGAGCCGAAAGGAACTCCATGCAGACCTACGTGATTCTCCGTCGCTCCGGCTGGCGCTCGGGCGAGGACCTCCAGGAAGCCGCGGGCCGCTCGAAGCAGGTGGCGGACGAGCAGATGAACGACGACATCCGCTGGATCCGCAGCTACGTGCTCGAGGAGGGCGGCGGCTCGGTCGGCACGGTCTGCATCTACGAGGCCTCGAGCCCGGAAGCGATCCGCGACCACGCACGGCGCGCCGACCTTCCGGTGGACGAGATCATCGCGGTCGCCGACACGGTGGTGATTCGCCCGGACCCGGTCGCGACGTAGAACGCCCGCGCACCGGGTTCTGCACGGACGCGGTCTGTGCACGGACGGGGTCTGACCCGCAACGTGCGGGTCTGACCCCGCCCGTGCGGGCCTGACCCCTGCCTGCTCGCGGGGCGGTCCCGGGTGGGCACAATTGCCGCGTGGCGCTCGACCCCGTTGCCAGGAAGCTGCTCGACGAAGTCGCTGCGTCGGGACGCCCCAACGCGCATCTGCTGCCCGTTGCGGAGGCGCGCGTCAACTTCGAATCGCTGTTCGCCGGGCTCGGCCCCGGCGAGCCCGTCGACGCCGTGGCCGAGCACTCGATCGCGATCCCTGGGGGCGCGATTGCTGCGCGTTCCTATCGGCCGGCCGGATCCGGCGACGACATCCGGCCGCTCGTCGTCTACTTCCACGGAGGCGGATGGCTGCTCGGCTCCATCGACTCCCACGACGCGATCTGCCGGTCACTCGCGAACGCGTCCGACGCAGTCATCCTCAACGTGGGCTACCGGCTGGCGCCCGAGGCGCGGTTTCCCGCCGCCGCCGACGACGCCCTCGAAGCGACGCGCTGGGCGCATGCCAACGCCGCCCGCCTGGGAGCCGACCCGAGCCGCCTCGCGGTCGCGGGCGACTCGGCCGGGGGCAACCTCGCAGCGGTCGTCTGCCAGGACCTCCGCGATGCCGCCGAGCCGCTCGTGCGCTTCCAGTTGCTCGTCTATCCGGTCACGACCGCGGATCTCACGAACGGCTTCGACATGACCTACGAGGGCTACTTCCTCTATCGCGACGAGATGCGCTGGCATCAGGAGCACTACCTCGCGTCGCCCGGCGATGCACGGAGCCCGCGCGTCTCGCCGCTGCTCGGCGACCCGTCGGGCCTGCCGCCCGCCTTCATCCAGGCCGCCGAATGTGACCCTCTCCACCCGCAAGCCGAGGACTACCGCGACCTGCTCGCAGCCGCCGGCGTCCCGGTCGAGTTCCGCAGGTACGACGGGATGATCCATGGCTACTTCGGGCTCGACAGCATCTTCGACGTCGCCGCCGACGCGATGGCCGACGCGGCCTCAGCGCTGCGCGACGCCCTCGCCTGATCCGCGGATCTGGCCGAGGCTGATGCCGCCGTCGACGACCAGGGTCGTGCCCGTCATGAAGCGCGAGGCGGGAGCGGCCAGGAAGCCGACGACGTCGGCGATGTCCGCGGGCTCCCCCCAGCGCCCGAGCGGCGTGTGCGACCTGATCCACGCGTCGCGCTCATCGGACTGCGCCCGCGACGTCATGGGCGTGCGGATCAGCCCGGGCGCGACCGCGTTGACGCGAATGCCGCGCGGCCCGAGCTCGACCGCGAGCGTCTCGGTGAGCGAGCGCAGCGCTGCCTTCGTCGAGGCGTAGACCGGGGAGGTCGCACCCGACATCGCAAGCACCGTGACGGCCTCGATCGATGCGATGCCGACGACCGCGCTGCCCGGAGGCATGAGGTCGACGAGCCCCTGCAGGAGGAAGAACGGCGCGCGCGCGTTCACGCCCACCACGCGCTCCCAGTCTGCGAGCGCGACCTCGCCGAACGGCCGCGGCTCGACGACGCCCGCGCAGTTCACGAGCACGTCGATCCGCGTGCAGACGGCCCGGATCGCCGCGACGGCTCCGTCGACGTCGAGCAGGTCAGCCGTGACATGCGTCCCCGCCCGCTGCTCGGTCGGCGGCACGAGATCGACGGTCACCACGTCGAAGCCGTCGCGCGCCAGGCGCTCGGCGCAGGCGCTCCCGATGCCCCCCGAGCCCCCGGTGACGACAGCCACGGCCACGGCGTTCATTCCTATCATGGGCCATGCCCGCGGAGCGCCCATGACGCCACCCGGCCGCTACGACGCCGTCATCGTCGGTGCGGGCATCTCCGGCCTGTACCTCCTCCACCGTCTGCGCCGGCTCGGGCTCTCGGTCATCGTCGTCGACCAGGCGACCGGCGTCGGCGGCACCTGGTTCTGGAACCGCTACCCCGGGGCGCGCTGCGATATCGAGAGCATGACCTACTCCTACTCGTGGTCGCACGGGCTGGAGCAGGAGTGGACCTGGACGGAGCGCTACGCCGCCCAGCCGGAGATCCTCGCGTACCTCGAGCACGTCGCCGATCGCTTCGACCTGCGCCGCGACATCCGGCTCGGCACGCGCGTTCTCGAGGCTGCGCTGGACGAGTCGGGCGAGCGCTGGTCGATCGACACGGATGGCGGCGACCGCCTCTCCGCCGCCTTCCTGATCATGGCGACCGGATGCCTGTCGGTGCCGCGCATCCCCGATATCCCCGGCATCGAGCGATTCGCCGGCGATCTCCACCACACGGGCCTCTGGCCGCACGAGGGCGTGGACGTCGCCGGCAAGCTCGTCGGGGTGATCGGCACCGGCTCGTCCGCCGTGCAGGCGATCCCCGTGATCGCGGAGGAGGCGGCGCACCTCACGGTGTTCCAGCGAACGGCGAACTTCAGCGTCCCGGCGTGGAACGGCCCGCTCGACGCCGACGCGATCAGCGAGCGCAAGGCGCGCTACGGCGTGCTCCGCACGCTGGCGCGTACGACGGCGGCCGGCAATCCCTGGAACACGCGCTCTCAGAGCGTCTGGGACGCGACGCCGGAGGAGCGCGAGCGCGAGTTCGAGGAGCGCTACGCCGTCGGCGGCTTCTGCCTCCACGCGGCCTACCGCGATCTCTTCCAGGATCCCGCGGCGAACGATCTGGTGTGCGAGTTCCTGCGCACGAAGATCCGCGCGCGCGTGCGCGACCCCGAGCTCGCCGAGCTGCTCTGCCCCTACGACCACCCGCTCGGCACCAAGCGGATGTGCGTGGACACGGGCTACTTCGAGACGTACAACCGCGACAACGTCCGGCTCGTGTCGATCCGCGATCGGCCGATCGACGAGATCACGGAGAACGGACTGCGCATCGGCGAGGAGCAGTTCACGCTCGACACGATCGTGCTCGGCACCGGCTTCGACGCGATGACCGGGGCCCTGCTCGCGATCGACCTGCGCGGCCGGGGAGGCCTGTCGCTGCGCGAGAAGTGGGCTGCCGGACCGCGCTCGTCGCTCGGGCTCACGGTCGCGGGCTTCCCGAACCTCTTCACCGTGACGGGCCCCGGCAGCCCGTCGGTGCTCAGCAACATGATGGTCTCGATCGAGCAGCACGTCGACTGGATCGTCGAGTGCATCGCCTATCTGCGCGAGCACGGAATCGCCGCGATCGAGCCGAGCGCCGCGGCGGAGGACGCCTGGATGGAGCACCACCGCACCGTCGGCGACGCGAGCCTCTTTCCGCGCGCCAAGTCGTGGTACATGGGCGCGAACATCCCCGGCAAGCCGCGCGTCCTGCTCCCCTACGTCGGCGGCGTGGGCGTCTACCGGGAGCTCTGCGACGCGGTCGCAGCCAGCGGCTACGAGGGCTTCATCCTCTCGGCGCGAGCCCGGTCGAGTGCGCGATGAGGTTCTCGACCAGGCGCTGCACCGGCCGGAGCTCCCGTGAGCGGCGCGGATAGTCGCGCTTGGACCCCTCGGGCGAGGGTGTGTCGATCCAGCGGGCTGATGGCAGCGACGAGTAGTCGAGCCGCCACGAGAATCCGAGCTCGGAGCCGCTGAAGACGAAGCCGCCGTGCGGGTGTTGCACGAGTGTCCACGCGACGCTCTCTGAGCCGCCGGCGAGCCGTGCGGTGGCCAGCACGGTGGTATCGGGAGCCGGCCGGCGCGTCGAGAGCCCGTCGTACTCGGCGCCCAGCACGAGCCCGAGTCGCGACTGTGCGGCCACGCCCGACCAGGCCCAGCTCGCGGCGTGTTCGAGGCGAAGTGGCCCGGGAGCTCCGTGCACGGGGCGCACGCCGGTCAGCGACGCGGGGTTCCAGCCGAGCGCGACCCACGGCACGGTCGCCGCGAGTCCCGGTCGAGGATCCAGCCGCCGCTCGCGCCAGACGCTCAGCCGCTGGTCGTGATGATCCAGGCGGGCGTGCCAGCCGAACGAGTTGCCGCCGAGGATCGCGAGGCTCACTCCACTGCGAACGAGCTGCTCGAACCGCATCCGCTCGCGCAGGTCGTGGTACTCGGGATGTCCCGAGATGATCACGAGTCGCGTCCTCGCCCACGCGGCGCGCCCGCGGGCGACATCTGCATCCGTGAGGTAGGAGACCGGATACCCGCTGCGTTCGAGCCAGTGGATCAGCGGCAGGTCGTAGCGGAACACGTCACCGGCGCCATAGCCCTGGACGTACGGGCGCAGCGAGGTCACGACGTGGGCGACGTCCTCTCGCCTCCAGCGGGCCTCGCCTCGCTCCCGCAGGTCGCGGTAGAGGCTCAGCCCGCCCCACGTGTTGTAGGCCTGCCAGGTGTTCGTCGAGAGCACGACGGCGATCGGGCCGGGGTGCGCGTCGCGCACGACGAACGAGGCGTAGCTCGTGCCCGCGCCGCCATCGAGATCGAGGCGTACGAGATAGAAGCCGCTCGGCCACTCCGCGCCCACGCGAAAGGCGGCTGACTCGCGCCAGCCGGTGAGGAGCAGCTTCGCTCCGTTCGATCTGTCGTCGAGGATGCTCGGCGATGGCTGCGACGGGTTGCTCGCCACGCGCCCGGAGGCCACCAGGCGACCGGTCTTCCCGTGGTACCAGCCGACCCGGAAGACGCGATAGGCGAACGGCCGGCCGTGCGAATCGACGAACAGGCGGACCGTCTGGCGGCGCAGGTAGCTCGGAGCGCCGGCATAGGCCGCGATTCGCTCCTGCGAGGGCCGTGCCCGGTACCACGCGAGCGTGCCGGCACGCGCGTTCTCGGCCGCCGTCGTGGGCACCGCAGCCATCGCCGGTGGACAGGCGTGCCACGTCGCGCACGTGACGGCCACGACCGCGGCGAAGCGGCGCGCCGCTCGAGATCGCACAGGAGACCGAGGCACGAGCTTCAGCGAACGCGCACCACCGCGCCCGTCCGCCGGGACTCCCGCAGCGCGAGCGCCGCGCGCAGTGCGGCCGCGGCGTCGGACGGCCGCGCCGCGTCGGGCACCGGGCCTCCGGCCACGGCTGCGGCGAGCGCGTCGACCTGGCGCGCCAGCGCGTCGAGCAGCACGTCGTCGGTCGTCGGCAGGACTTCGCGGAGCCCGTCCTCGTGGCGCACGAGCAACGCGCCCTCGCCGTGCGCCTCGCAGACGAGCGCGCCACGCTCGCCCACGATCTCGCTGCGCACGACCTCGCCGTACGCGGCCGTACGCGCCAGGTCGACCGAGGCGGGCTGGCCGGCGGCGAGTACGAGCAGACCCGCCAGGGATTCGACGTCGCCGACCGCCGCGATGTCCTCGCGCGTGGGCGCCCCGCGGGCGAAGGCCTCGACGACCGGCGAGCCGCACAACCAGGCCGCGAGATCGCACTCGTGCACGCCGCAGTCGACCTCGATGCCGCCGCTGACGGCGGGATCGCAGAACGAGGCGGGCGGCGGCTCGGCGTCCCACTGCGCGAGGCGCAGCAGCCGCGGCTCGCCGATCACGCCTTCGGCGAGCAGCCGCCGGGCTTCGCGATAGGGCCAGGCATGCCGGCGCCAGAAGCCGACGTGGAGGCCGAGGTTGAGGCGATCCGACTCGGCACCGAGACGCGCGTCGGCGTCGGGATCGAGCGTCAGCGGCTTCTCGCAGAGTACGTGCTTGCCGGCGGCGAGGGCCGCCCACACGAGCTCCTCGTGGAGCGGCGTCGGAGCGGCGATCAGGACGCAGTGGACATCGTCGCGGGCGAGTGCGGGCTCCAGCTCGGTCTCCACCGGCACGCCGGCTGCCCTGCCGAGCGCGGCGGCCGCGGGCGAGGGGTCGCAGATCACGCGCAGCTGCACGCGGCGCGTGTGCGCCAGGGCGCGCAGGTGCACCGCGCCCATGCGCCCCGCGCCCACGAGGGCGAGGCCTGTCACCAGCCGATCCGCTGGCCGCTGCGTCCCTCGGCCTGCCTGGCGCGAGCCGCTTCGACCGAGGCGCGCTCGCTGACTTCGGGGACGCCGACCTGCCAGAAAGCCCCGCCCTCGGTCCAGGCATCGGGCGCGGTGCGAATGGCGATCACGTAGGTCCGCTTGGCCGCGCGGCCGCGCTGGAGCGCTGCGGGCAGGTCGTCGATCGAGTCGACCCGCTCGGCCTCGCAGCCGAGCGAGCGCGCGTGCGCGACCCAATCGACCTCCACGTGATTGGGGCCGACGCCCGAGAACATGTTGTTGAACGAGGCTCCGCCCTGGCCGACCTGGAGGCGCTCGATCACGGCGAAGCCACCGTTGTCGCAGAGGAGGGCGATCAGCTTGTGGCCGGAGATCACGGAGCTCAGGAGCTCGGAGTTGAGCATCAGGTACGAGCCGTCGCCGACGAACGCGAACACCTCGCCCCGCGCACGCGCCATGCGCGCGCCCCACGCGCCGGCGAGCTCATAGCCCATGCACGAGAAGCCGTACTCGCAATCGAAGGTCGCGACCCCGCGCGAGAGCCAGTTGACGTTGAGCTCGCCGGGCAATCCGCCTGCGGCCGAGACGGCGTAGTCGTCCGGGCCCGCCTCGGAGTTGACGGCCGCGATGACCTGCGCATAGGACGGCTCGGTCGTACCGGGACGGGGCGCGACGGCGGCGCGCACGTGCTCGCCGTAGGCGGCGCTCTGGCGATGCGCCTGCTCGCGCCAGGCCTGCGGCGACGTCCAGCGGCCGAGTGCAGAGCCCAGCGCCTCGAGACCTTCGAGGACATCGGCGACGAGCGGCAGGCTGCGGTGCTTGGCGGCGTCGAAGCGAGCGGCGTTGAGGCCGACGATGCGCAGATCCTCGTTGCCGAACACGGTCCACGAGCCCGTCGTGAAGTCACCGAGGCGCGTGCCGACCGCCAGCACGACATCGGCGCGCGCGGCCAGCTCGTTGGCCTGCGGCGCGCCCGTCACGCCCACAGGCCCCGCGTAGAGCGGGTGATCGGCGGCGAGGCTCGACTTGCCCGCCATGGTCTCGACCACCGGCACGCCGTGCTGCTCGGAGAAGCTCCGCAGCCGCGCTTCGGCGAGCGCGTAGTGCACGCCCCCGCCGGCCACGATCAGGGGCGCGTCTGCGTCGCGCAGCGCCTCGACGGCGGCCGCGAGCTCACGGTGATCGGGGCGCAGGCGGCGCGGCTCGTGCACGACGGGCTCGAACAGCCGCACGGGGAAGTCCCAGGCCTCGGCCTGGACATCCTGCGGCAGCCCGATGAAGGCCGGGCCGCAGTCGGCGGGGTCGAGCATCGTGGCGATCGCGAGCGGGAGCGACTGCGCGACCTGCGCCGGGCTGGTGATGCGGTCCCAGTAGCGCGTCACGGGCCGGAACGCGTCGTTCACCGTGACCGACGGCTGGTCGAAGTGCTCGACCTGCTGCAACACCGGATCGGGCACGCGTGTGTGGAAGGTGTCCCCAGCCAGCAGCAGCAGGGGCAACCGGTTGGCGTGCGCGACCGCGGCTGCCGTGACCATGTTCATCGCCCCGGGGCCGATCGACGACGTCGCGGCCATCAGCTGCCGCCGCCGCATCGCCTTGGCGAAGCCGATGGCGGCAAGTGCCATGCCCTGCTCGCTCTGGCCGCGATAGGTCGGAAGCACGCCGCGCGCGTCGTACAACGCCTCTCCCAGGCAGGTCACGTTGCCATGCCCGAAGATGGCGAACACGCCCGCCACGAGCGGCCGCTCCTCGCCGTCGACGACCGTCCGCTGGACGCACAGGAAGCGCACGATGGCCTGCGCGGTGGTGAGCCGGACGGTCTTCACCCTCGCGCCTCCACGACACCGGCGGCCGAGGTCATCGGCAGGCGCGGGTCGAGCGCCATGCCGTCCCAGGTGGCGCGGATCCAGTGCTGGGGCGGGTCGTCGGTGAACGCGAGCTTGCGCGGGCCGGAGTCGGAAGCCATCACGTTGAGGTAGTACAGCGGGTAGCCCGGGGGCGCGACGCAGGGACCGTGATAGCCCGCCGGGACGAGGAACACGTCGCCGTCGTGCACGATCACGGTTTCGTCGATCGAGCGGTCGTCGGTGTAGGTGCGGTGGACGGCGTAGCCGTCGGACGAGTACGCGACCCCGCCGATGCGCCCGACGCGGAAGTAGTAGATCTCCTCGTTGTCGACCTCGCACTCGGGCGATGCATCATGCTTGTGCGGCGGGTAGCTCGACCAGTTGCCGTCGGGCGTCAGCACCTCGCAGCAGATCAGCTTGTCGGCGCCGTCGAAGACGTCGGGCACCATGAAGTTCGCGAGCTGCCTGGTCGCCTGACCTGCCCCTCGCAACTCGACGGGTACGTCTCCTGCCTCGACATGCGAGGGGTCGAAGCGGCGCGTGGCCCGCGCCGAGGCGAGTGCGAGCTCGCAGCCGCCGGCCGAGGAGATGCGCACCTCGGCGTCGATCGGCACGTAGGCCCAGTCGCTGATGCGCGCGAACACGCTCTCGCGGCCGGCAAGCTCGAAGCGCCTGCCTTCGACCTCGACCGTGCAGCCGGCGCCGGACAGCGGCAGCACGGCGAGCTCCTCCACGCCGCTCGCGAGCACGCGCGAGGCGCCGGGCGCGAGACGCACGACACGCAGCCCGCAGCGCTGCCAGCCCGCGCTCTCGGGAGTCACCAGGACAGGGTCGCCGGCGGCGGCAGCGCTGCCTGCCGGCAGGTGGAGCTTCACGCGATCGCCTCCGTCAGCAGCGCCCGGACCTCGGCCTCCGCGGGCATCGCATCGGCGCACAGGAGGCGCGAGGCGACGATTGCTCCCGCGCCGTTCGCGAAGCGCACGCACTCGGCGGGCGGCCAGCCCGCGAGCAGTCCGTGGCAGAGCGCTCCGCCGAACGCATCGCCCGCGCCGAGACCGCAGACCACGGGCACGCGCAGCCCGGGCACGAGCTCGCGCCCCTCTGCCGTCGCGACGAGCACGCCGTCGCCACCCTGCTTGACGACCGCGAGCCGGCAGCCCCGCGCGATCAGCACGCCGGCCGCGCGCTCCGGATCGGCCGTCCCGACCGCAACTCTGCACTCCTCGCGATTGCCGACCGCCGTGCCGGCGAGCTCCAGCGCGCCGCCGATCACCTCGCTCGCCTCGGCCTCGTCGCGCCAGAACGTCGGGCGGTAGTCGAGGTCGAGGATCGTCGTCGCGCGCTCGCGGTCGCGCATCAGCGCGAGCGCGGTGCCGCGCGAGGGCTCGGCCGAGAGCGCCGAGGCGCTGATCCAGAGGATGGCCGCCTCGCGCACGGCGTCGCGGTCGATGGCGCCGAGCTGGATCTGCATGTCCGGCGCCGCGGGCTCGCGGTAGAACAGCAGCTGCGGGTCCTCGGGCGGATCCATCGCAGCGAACGCGAGCGGCGTGCGCAGCGTCGGGTGCGTGCCCACGAAGCGCACGTCCACGCCGAATCGCCCCGCGAGCGCGCCGCGCACGTACTCGCCGAACGGATCGTCGCCGACGGCGGTGATGACGGCCGCCCGGCGGCCCAGGCGCGCCGCGGCCACGGCGACGTTCGTGGGGCTGCCGCCGATCGACTTGGCGAACGTCTCCACCTCCGCGAAGCCCACGCCCTGCTCGCGGGCGTAGAGGTCGACGCTCACGCGCCCGACGGTGACCAGCTCGAGGCTCACAGGGGCTGATCTTCGCAGAGATCGGGCGCCTCGCAGCCGCGGCCGCGACGAACCGATACGTGCCGCCTCACTGGCCGGAGGCGGGATCGGCGACCGCGGCGAGCGCCGCGCCGATCAGCCCGGCGTCCGCGCCGAGCTCCGCAGGAGCCACGGGCACATCGCGCGTGCCGTCGGCGAAGATCAGCGGCCGCATCGCCTCAACGGCAAGCTCACGGTAGCGATCGACCAGTCCGAGGCCGCCTCCGATCACGACCACCCCGGGGTCGAGCGCGTTGACGAGCCAGGCGAGACCGACCCCGAGCTCGGCCTGCGGCCGCCTCGACCACGCTGTCGAGCGACGCGTCGGCAATGACCTCCTCGGCGCGCTCGCGTCCTCCGGCCGCAGCCAGGGCGATCCCGCTGGCCGCCTGCTCGAGGGGCGGAGCCCCGAAGCAGATCGCATTGCCGCGGGCACCGGAGTACGCTCGCCCGCCCAGGACGAGGCAGCAGGAGATGCCCGTGCCGACGATCACGAACAGCAACTCCTCCACGCCGCGGCCGGCGCCGAAGCGCGCCTCCGCCAGCGCGGCGGCGCGCACGTCGCTCTCGACCACGGCTGGTCCGAGTGCCCCGAACGCGCCCGCGAGGTCGACGTGCCGCCACTCGAGCGTCTGCGCCGATTGCACGTGTCCGTCGAGGTCGATCAGCTCGCAGACGCCCATGCCGATCGGCAGGTCCTCCCGCCCGGCTGCGAGCCGCTGCGCCAGGGCGACGCAGTCCGCGAGCACCGCGTCCGAACCGCGCTCGGGCCGCGTGCCGCGTTCGAAGCGCGCCTCGAGGGCTCCCGTGCCGGTATCGACCACGCCGGCGGCGATCTTGGTGCCACCCACGTCGATGCCGATCGCAAGCGTCATGGCAGATACGAGGGTGCGATGCCGAAGAGCGCTCGCGCCTGAGCCGAGCCGTAGCTGCGGTACTCGTGCGCGACGCCCTGGGGAAGGTAGGCCGCGTCGTCGGGGTTGAGCTCGAACACGCTCGTCCCGCTCTCACTGAACGCCCGCACGTGGAGTACGCCCTCGAGCGCGTAGACGACCTCGTCGCCGCCGTGAGCATGCGTGTGCGAGACCTCTCCCGGATTCAGCTCGAGCACGCCGGCGGTGAGATGCTCGGTGCTGGCATGGAGGCCTTCGAGCACCCCCAGCGAGCGGCGCCACACGGGCTCGGGCTGGTGCAGTGTCCGCCGCGCGGGGCCGGCGCCCGGCAGACGGCCGAGCAGGGTGTCGTCGCCGTAGCGCCAATCCGCCGGCTCGAGGTACGGCCTGGTGCGCGCGTACGCGCCCGAGGAGCCCGTGCTCGGCGGCGGCGCGTACAACTCCAGGACGCGCAGCTCTTCGTTTCCGTGCGCGTGCACGTGGTGCCAGGTGTCACTGCGGAAGAAGGCGCTGCCACCGCGCGGCACGCGCAGGACCTCGCCCGTCTCGGGATTCGCGAGCACCATCGTCCCGTGCAGAACGTAGAGCATCTCGTCCGCGCCGAAGATGGTGCGGAACTCGGGCGAGTGCCGGAACCACGCACCCGGAGCGAGGCCGAAGACGAGCGCATGCACGCGGTCGGTCGAGGCGTAGATCCAGTCGGCGACCTCGCCGGACTCCGCGTCGCCCCAGACGTGGCGCGTGACGCCCGCATACGGAATCGCCGCTGGACCGTCGAACGTCGGGCGGGGCGATGGCCGGTACGCCGTCACGCGCGCTTGACCGCCATGGCCAGGCCGTCGCCCACGGGCACGGTGGTCGAGACGAGATTCGAGTCGCCGCCGAGCAGGTCGTGCAGCGCGCGGATCCCGTCCATGCCCGCATCCACGCCGGCCTGCACGATCTGCCCGCGGCGAATCGCGTTGTCGGCGATCACGAGGCCCCCCGGCCGCAGCCGCTCGAGCGAGATGCGCGCGTACTCGGGGTACGCGTCCTTGTCGGCGTCGATGAACGACACGTCGTAGGGGCCGGCGCAGCCCGTCGCGAGCACGTCCAGCCCGGCGCCCCGGTGCACCGTGACGCGATCGGCCAGGCCGGCACGTGCGAACCAGTGCTCGGCCGCGTCGGCGTGCATCGGATTCACCTCGACGGTGTCGAGATGCCCGTCCGGCGGCAGCTCGCGCGCCATCCAGATGCCGCTGTAGCCGAACAGCGTGCCGAGCTCGAGCACGTGCCTTGCGCCTGCCAGGCGCACCAGCAGCGCGAGCAGGCGCCCGGCCTCGGCGCTGACCTGGATCGCAGGCCCGCGCTGCTCGATGTCGGCACGCACCTCGCGCAGGAGATCGTCCTCCGACCAGTAGTGCTCCTCCAGGTACTGCTCGAGTTCCATTCTTCGAGAGGCTAATGCAGTCACGCCTCGCCGGGCCGCGTGACCGTCGCGCACACGAGGTAGTCGACGCCCTCCTGGAACGGCCAGCGCCAGAACGCCGTCTCGACGGGCTCGCAGCCGAGCTCGAGGGCGATCGCGCGCGGATCGCACGCGGTCGGGCCGCGTCCGCGCGCCACCAGCGCGAGGGCGGCGTCGGTGTCGACAGCGGCCGCCTCGAGGATCTCCTCGAGCGTGACGCGCTGCGGGTGGCCTGCCCACCACCCGAGCGGGTCGTGCACGTGCACGACGACTCCTCCGCGGGCGCTCGCGTGCAGGCGGCGGACGACGGACGTCACGAGCGGGCGGTCGATGCGGGCGAGCACGACGCCGATGCGCTCGGGCTGCAGCGAGCTGTCGCGCAGCGCCGGATACAGCAGCTGGCTGTAGAGGAGGTCGCCGACGACGACGTCGTAGTCACCCGAGCCGAGCGGCTCCGGTCGCGCCTCCCGGGCGGCGGGCAGCTCGCCGCGCGCGGCGGCGCGAGCCAGCTGGTCGGCGATGCCGGCCGTCACGTCTTGCTGGACGACGACGACGCGCTCGCGCAGGTCGGCCGACAGCCTCGCGCGCGCCCCGCGCGCCGCCCGTGCATCCAGGTCGATCAGGCCGACGCACGAGGCGCGCCCGGCCAGTCGGGCGAGCGGCACGTCGTGCCCGTTGCCCGCGCCCACCACCGCGACTCGGGCGCCGTCGTCCACGTACGCATCGAGCAGCGCCCAGAGCGCATCGCGGGCCGGCTGCCAGCGCTCGACGCGCGCAGCCGTGGCACGAGCATTGCGCCGCGCATTCGCGCGCGACGCGGGTCCGCGTGACAAGACGGGCCACCGCATGGGCCGATCGTAGGAGCCGGCGGCTCGCGGGCCTGCGCTACCACTGCCTCGCCAGCCGAGACGGAAGGAGCCAGGACCATGCAGAAGCGCATCACCTGGCGCGTCGCCGCCCGGCGCCGCCTGGACGAGCCGAGGCGACCCGCCGCGTTCGCGCCCCACTACGACCCCGAGGCGTTCGGCCGCGTGTCGGAGGGCATTGCCCGCTATTTCGGCACCGCGCGTTACCTCGTCATCCAGACGGTGCTCGTGATCGCCTGGATCGCCGTGAACGCCGTGTGGGCCGCGGGTAGCTGGGATCCCTACCCGTTCATCCTGCTCAACCTCGCGTTCTCGACGCAGGCCGCCTATGCGGCGCCGCTCATCCTGCTTGCGCAGAACCGACAGGCCGAGCGCGACCGGCGCGAGTACGACCTCGACCGCCAGACGACGGCCGAGATGCGCGCGGACACCGACTTCCTGGCCCGCGAACTGGCCGCCGCGCGCCTCGCTCTCGGGCGCATCGAGGAGGCGCTGGCGCGCACGGATCAGAGGCCCGAGGAAGCGAGCACGAACGGCGGCCTGACCGGTGCTGAGCCGGGCTGGACCCGGAGCGTTGCGTCAATGCGAGGCAGGCGTGCTCACGGGCACGGGCTCCGCATCCAGGAGGCGTGCGAAGGTGTCGACCAGCTGTGTCTGCGCCCGCGTGAGGCGCAGGCCTCCGTCGATCACGAGGCGCCCGCGCTCGCCGAACTCGGCGGCGTGGTAGCGGGCGCTCGGCAGATCGACGGAGAGCAGCGCGGGCGACGCGTCGCCCGCGACGATCACGCGCGTACCGTCGACCGTGGCGGCTGCGTCCACGCCCAGAGCGTCGGCGACGCGCTGAAGGTGCGCGCGCAACACGTCCTCGCGCGCGGTGCCTGCGAGCAGGGCGATCGCAACCTCGTGGAGCACGTGCTCCTGCCGGATGCGGCGATCCGCCTCCTCGCGAGCCTCCCGGAGGCGCCCGGCGACGACGCCGACGAGCATCGCCACGCCCGCGTAGACGAGGAAGGCGGCGACGCCGCGACCCGTCTCGATCGAGAGCGTGTAGTAGGGCTTCAGGAAGAAGAAGTTGAAGAGCAGCGCGCCGAAGGCCGCCATCACGAGCGCCAGCGCGCGGCTCGACAGCGCCGCGACGAGCGGTGGCAGGAGCAGGACGAGCGCGACCGTCTCCACGCTGAGGTGGTCGCGCAGCAGGAGCAGGCCGACGAGCGTGACCGCGAGCAGCGCCATGGAGCTGGCGAAGCCCTCGAAGACGCGCCAGATCGCGTCCGTCGTCAGCCTGGGCGGGGGCCTCGAGGGGTCACGCGTGGCGCGCTCGACGAGCAGGGCGGGCGAGCGGAGGGGCGCGCTCGGCGCGAGCGCCTCCCGCGAGCCGCACCGCCACTCGGGCCGCGCCGTCGGCGACGGGGAGGCGCCTCGCCCGGCTGCGGCAGGCGATACGGCACGCTCGTGAGCACGACGCGCTCCTCGAACAGCAGCAACCGCTTGATGAACAGCGCGCGCTGGTTGTGCAGCAGGCGCTGCCAGCCGTGCGGGCTGATGATCTCGGGCATCACGACCACACACACGGCGTCGGGGTCGGCGGTGATCGCGCGGATCTCGGAGAGCAGCGGCTGCCCCAGGTCGCGGTAGGGCGACGGCACCACCTTGATCGGGATGGGCAGCGCGCGTGCGGCCCACGCTGCGCGCGTCTGTGAGACGTCGTCGCTGCCGAGCTCCACGTGGAGGCCGACAACGTGCTCGGAGCCGAGGCCGAGCGCATAGCCCAGGGCGTGCCGCGAAGCCGCGTTGAGCTCGGAGATCGGCATCAGCACCACCGTCTTCGGCTGACCCGAAGGCGGGTGGCGCAGCCCGCGCGCGTCGGCCACGACGGGCACATCGGCGAGCACGACGTCCTCCTCGCCCTGCAGGCGCAGCCGCAGCGCGAGCGTCGTGCGACCGCGCAGGATGGCGACCAGCGAGCGGCGCTTGAACAGCTCGGGCACCACGAGCGTGGTGACCTCGCCCGGCGCCCGCTCGGTCTCACGCACGTAGCGCGCCACCGTGCCCGAGACGGTGCGCTCGCGCGGCAACGCCAGGAGCGGCGGCCCGTCGCCGCCCGAGAATCCGCGCCAGGCCTGGGCGATGCCGGTCACGCCGCCGGCATCGGCGACGTGGATCGCCTGGAAGCCGTCGCCCGCAATCGCGCGAACGTAACGCAGCGCCTCCGCCGTGGCGTCGTCGAGCGCACTGACGAAGAGCACGACCGGGCCACGCACGACCGCGTAGTCGCCGCCCGGATCGCGCAGGCGCGTGCGCACGTCCGCGTAGTGGCGTCCCACCACCGCGAAGCAGAGCACGAGCACGGGAATCGCGATCACGACCATCCACGCGCCCTCGCCGAACTTCGTGGTGATCACGATCGCGCCGACCAGCCCGGTGAGCAGGCCGCCTGTCGCATTGAGGCCGATCTTGTAGGACAGCGACGCGCGCGAACGACCCGAGTCGCGCCGCCTCCAGTGGTGCTTGACCATTCCGAACTGCGACAGCGTGAAGGCGGTGAACACGCCCAGCAGGTAGAGGTGGATGAGGCTGTTGACGTCGGCGTGGAAGCCGACGATCAGCGCGCCGGCCGCCAGCGCGAGCACGAGGATGCCGTTGGAGTAGACGAGCCGGTCGCCGAGATTCGAGAACTGGCGTGGCAGGAAGCTGTCGCTCGCGAGCAGCGCGGCGAGGCGCGGGAAGCCCTGGAACGCGGTGTTGGCCGCGAGCGCCAGCACGGCGGCGGTGGTCGCCTGTACCGCGTAGTAGCCGAACGACGAGGCGCCGGGCGGGAACACGGCCCGCGCGATCTCCGAGAGCACCGAGACGGACTCGCTCGGCAGTGCGTCGACTTTCCAGGCCAGGATCGACACGCCCAGGAAGAGGATGATCGCAATCACGCCCATCGACATCAGCGTGCTGGCCGCGTTGCGCGCCTGCGGGCGCCGGAACGCCGTCACGCCGTTCGAGATCGCCTCGACGCCGGTGAGCGCGCTGCAGCCCGAGGCGAACGCGCGCAGCAGCACGACGATGCCCACCCCGGTCGCGAGACCAACGGGCGCCGGGTCGGGGACGTGGGCAGTGGGCCAACCGTAGAGCAGGCCGCGCACGAAACCGACGGCGATCATGGCGCCGATCGCGATGATGAAGCCGTAGGTCGGCAACGCGAACACGAATCCCGACTCCCGCACGCCGCGCAGGTTGACGACCACGAGTACGACGAGCACGCCGAGACTGAGCTCGACGGCGTGCGTGGAGAGCTCCGGCACGGCCGAGGTGACCGCCAGCACGCCCGACGCGATGGAGACGGCGGCCGTGAGCACGTAGTCGACCAACAGCGACGCGGCCGCCACGAGCCCGGCCATCTGGCCGAGGTTCTCCTTCGCCACGACGTAGGAGCCGCCGCCGTTCGGGTAGGCGAAGATCGTCTGCCGATACGACAGCACCACCACCAACAGCAGCGCCGCGATGACCGCCGAGATCGGGACGATCAGCCCGCGCGAGGCGACCGATGTCGCAACCAGCACGACGAGGGCCGCCTCGGTCGCGTAGGCGACGGACGAGAGCGGGTCCGACGCGAAGATCGGCAGCGCGATCCAGCGCGGCAGCAGCTCGTCCTCGAGGCTGCCCATCGGCATGCGGCGGCCGACGAGCGTGCGCTTGACGCTGCCGCCAGGGGCGCTCATTCGCCGCCGCCGCGGCCCGTGGCGAGCGCGATCGTCGACGACGTGCACGTCGATGCCCGACGTCCCGCGCAGCACGGCCTCGACGAGCGAGCCGCCGAGGCGCACGCGCAGGCCCGAGCGCCTGCTCTTGCCGATCACGATCTGCGTGATGTGCTGGGCCTCGGCCTCGCGGATGATCTCGGCGGCGGGATTCTCCGCGCGGCGGCGCAGGTACACCCCGCCGAGCGAGCGCGTCAGGGCCTCCGCATCGGACAACACGCGCGCGGTATCGGCGTCGGTCCGGCCGTTCTGGGGCTCCACGGCGAGCACGTAGAGCTCCGAGTCGCTGCGCCGCGCCAGTCGCGCGCCGGCCCGGATCAGCTGGGCGTAGGAGTCTCGCCTCCCGCCGGTCGCCACCAGCACGCGCTCGCTCGGCCGCAAGCCCGGAGCCGAGGTGTCGAGCTGCGCCGCCGCGACCTCGGCGAGCTCGTGCAGGACGAGCGCCCGCAGCGCCGTGAGATTGCTGACCGTGAAGAAGCCGTTGAGCGCCTGTTCGACGCGGTCGGGGCCGTAGACCAGGCCGCGCGCGATGCGCTCGCGCAGCGATGCCGGGCTGAGGTCGACGAGCTTGATCTCGTCCGCCTCGTGCAGCAGGCGGTCGGGGAACGTCTCTCGCACCTCGACGCCGGTCAGCGAGCGGATGCGGCTGCCGAGGCTCTCGAGGTGCTGGATGTTGACGGTCGTCCAGACGTCGATGCCATGTGCGAGCAGCGTGTCGACGTCGTCGTAGCGCTTGGGCCGCGGCGCGCCCGGCGGGTTCGTGTGGGCGAGCTCGTCCACGATCGCGACGCTCGGCCGGCGCTCGATCAGCCAGTCGACGTCGGGCTCCGTCTCGGCCCGGCTGCCGGACCCGTAGCGCACGACCGGAGCGCGTTCGAGGCCGCGTGCGCGCTCCTCGGTCGCGACGCGCCCGTGCGGCTCGAGATAGCCGATCACGATGTCGGTGCCTTCCTCGGCGGCCAGGCGAGCGTCGCCGAGCATCTGGTAGGTCTTGCCGACGCCGGCGGCCGCGCCGAGGTAGATGCGCAGGAACCCGCGCGGACGCTGCAAGGAGGCCGCCACGTCCCGAGTCTAGGCTCCGGGAAGTGGCTCAGCACAGCGTCTTTAGACCGCCTTCAGACGTCGGCCGCAGAACTTTGGAGCGCCTTCATGCGCGCGATGTACGGTGGACGGCATGAGCTTCCGCACGAGTACGGTCGCTGCCATCCGCCGGCGCCTGCCCGAACTCGACGACGAGGCGGCGTGGAGGGGAGCCCTCGCGGGCGCCGCCTCGCTGTTCACGCTGCTGGTCGCGATTTTCGTGCTCGTGCCATTCCGCGATCGGCTGGACACGGGATCGATCGCTCTGGTGCTACTGCTGCCCCCGCTCATCGCCACCAACGGCGGGCGGATCCTCGCGCTAGCCCTTGCACTGATGAGCGCGCTGGTCTTCAACTTCTTCTTCACGCACCCCTATAACTCGTTCCGCATCGAGTCGTCCGCGAGCATCGCCGCCTTCATCATCTACGCACTGATCGCGCTCGTGCTCGCCAACTACGTCGGAGGCTTCCGGACTGCGAATGCCGCGGCCAAGCGGCGGGCGCGCAGCATGGAGCTGCTGCAGTCGCTGGCGGTCGATCTGATCCGCTGCGACGACCTGCGGCCGGCGCTCAGGCGTACGCTCTCTGATTTGGGCAAGGCCCTCGGCCTGCGCGGCGCCGCTTTGCGGGTCACGCTGCGCGACCGGGAATTCGACGAGCGCGTCGGCAGCGATGCCGCGGCAACGGCGCTGCTGGAGCAGGTCATGAACCCGTCGGACGGCCCGGAGCTCGTCACGCTGCGCGGCGATGGCGGCGTGCTCGCGTTGCCGATCAGCGACAGCGGCATCACGTTCGGCTTCCTCGCCGTCGACACCGGCCACCGCCGAGCCGAGGGCGAGACGGTGGCGGTGTTGGAGTCGTTCTGCAGCATCCTCGGCCTCGCGCTCGGGCGCGAGCGCCTCGAGCACGAGGGGGTCATGCTGCAGGCGCTCAAGGAGACCGATCGTCTGCGCAGCGCCCTTCTGCAGTCCGTCTCCCACGACCTGCGCACCCCGCTGACGGCCATCACCGCCTCGGCCTCGGCCCTCCGCGAGAGCGTGCCCGAGCACGAGCGCGACGCGCTGCTCGGCGGTATCGAGCACGAAGCCCGCAGGCTCGTGCGACTCGTCGACAACATGCTCGACCTCTCGCGCATCGAGGCCGGCGCGCTGCATCCGCGCCGCACGCTCATGCCCGTCGACGAGCTGCTCTACGCCGCCGTCGACGACGCGGCGGCTGCACTCGACGGCCAGTTCGTCGACGTCGACGGCGCGACGGAGCTGCCCCCGGTGAACGTCGACGAGACGATGATCCGGCAGGTGCTCGTGAACCTGCTCGAGAACGCCAGCCGCGCGGATCCGGATGACGCGATCGGCCTCTACGCAGCGAACTCGGGATCGATGCTGCGCATCACTGTCGTCGATCACGGCCCGGGCGTGCCCGAGGCCGAGCGCCGGCGCATCTTCGAGCCGTACTACCGCCTGCGCAAGAACCACGATCATCGCGGAGGCACGGGCCTCGGGCTGGCCATCAGCCGCGGGTATGTCGAGGCCCATGGCGGCAAGCTGCATGTGGAGCCCACGCCGGGCGGCGGGGCCACGTTCGTCGTCGAGTTGCCGCTCGCGGCATGAGACGCCCGCTGATCCTGCTCGTCGACGACGAGCCGGTGGTGCTGCGGGCGCTGCGCGTCGCGCTCGAGGCGCAGGACTACACCGTCTCGGCGGTGCTCACGGGCGAGGACGCGCTCGCACGCATCTCCAACGGCGCCTTCGATCTCGTGCTGCTCGACCTCGGCCTGCCGGGCGTCGACGGGTTCGAGGTGATCCGGCGCGTGCGCGTGCTCTATCCGACGCTGCCGATCATCGTGCTCTCGGCCCAGGGCGAGGACGCCGTGAAGGTCGAGGCGCTCGATCTCGGGCGCCGACGACTACGTGTCGAAGCCGTTCTCGGTGCGTGAGCTGC
This sequence comes from uncultured Actinomycetes bacterium, assembly GCA_963845865.1. Classification (GTDB taxonomy): domain Bacteria; phylum Actinomycetota; class Thermoleophilia; order Gaiellales; family JALYLC01; genus JALYLC01. Next base: position 173,014 of record CAWJTT010000007.1, on the reverse strand, counting down.
TGGCGCGCGTGCGGGTGGCGCTGCGCCACGCCGGGGCCGCCGATGCCCGCGCCGAGTCGACGCACATCGAGCGCGGCGTGGTCTCGCTCGATCTCGCCGAGCACACCGCGCGGGTGCGCGGCGAGCCCGTGCAACTGACGCGCACGCAGTTCGCGCTGCTCGCCTGCTTCGCGCGCCACCCGGGCCGGCTGCTCACGCATCGTGCGATCGTCACGGAGGTCTGGGGCGACCCGGACGCCGCCGCCGCCGACAACCTGCGCGTGCAGATCTCGCAGCTGCGCCGGCGGATCGAGCTGGACCCGCGTCACCCGCAGCTGATCGTGACCGAGCCGGGGCTCGGCTATCGCTTCCTCGACGACCGCGCGGACGGCTGAGAACACGCAACAGGCCCGGCCCACTCGGGCAGGAGCGGGACCGGGCCGTTCGCGTGCGCCGCGAGGGAGCGGCGCAGGTCTCAGGCGCCGAACACGTTGTGCACGATCAAGTCGATCAGCTTGATGCCGATGAACGGCAGGATCACGCCGCCCGCGCCGTAGATCAGCAGATTGCGGCGAAGCAGCGCGGTCGCTCCGATCGCCCGGTACTTGACGCCGCGAAGCGCAAGCGGAACGAGCGCCGGGATGATCAGCGCGTTGAAGATGATCGCGCTCGTGATCGCGCTCTTCGGCGTGCCGAGGCTCATGATGTTGAGCGCGTCGAGCGGCCCGCGCTGCCCATTGACGCCGTAGGTGAACGCGAACATCGCCGGCAGGATCGCGAAGTACTTGGCCACGTCGTTGGCGATCGAGAACGTGGTCAGCGCGCCGCGCGTGATCAGCAGCTGCTTCCCAACCTCGACGATCTCGATCAGCTTGGTCGGATTGGAGTCGAGGTCGACCATGTTGCCGGCCTCCTTCGCCGCCGACGTGCCCGTGTTCATGGCCACGCCGACATCCGCCTGAGCCAGCGCGGGGGCATCGTTCGTGCCGTCGCCGGTCATCGCGACCATCCTGCCCTGCGCCTGCTCGTCGCGGATCAGCGCCAGCTTGGCCTCGGGCGTGGCCTCGGCCAGGAAGTCGTCGACGCCGGACTCGCTCGCGATCACGCCCGCCGTGACACGGTTGTCGCCGGTGATCATGACCGTGCGGATGCCCATGCGCCTCAGCTCGTCGAAGCGCTCGTTCATGCCGCCCTTGACGACGTCCTTCAGGTGGATCACGCCGAGCACGAAGTTGTCCTGTGCGACAACGAGCGGCGTGCCGCCGAGACGCGCGATCTTGTCGACCTCGGCATCGAGTTGCGCCGTGTCCGCGGAGCCGCCGTTCTCGGTCACGAAGCGCTTGACGGCGTCGGCCGCGCCCTTGCGCCAGCGCTTGCCGTCCATGTCGACGCCGGACATGCGCGTGGTCGCCGAGAACTCCACGAACGTCGCCTCGTGGCTTGCAAGCTCGCGCTCGCGCAGGCCGTACTTCTCCTTGGCGAGCACGACGATCGAGCGGCCCTCGGGCGTCTCGTCGGCCAGCGACGACAGCTGGGCGGCCTCCGCGAGCTCCTGCTCGCTGACGCCGTCCATGGGGATGAATTCCGTGGCCTGCCGGTTGCCGAGCGTGATCGTGCCGGTCTTGTCGAGCAGCAGCACGTCCACGTCGCCGGAGGCCTCGACGGCGCGTCCCGACATCGCGAGCACGTTGCGCTGCACGAGTCGATCCATGCCGGCGATGCCGATCGCCGAGAGCAGCGCGCCGATCGTGGTGGGGATGAGCGCGACGAGCAGCGCGATCAGGATCGTCTGCGACGTTGGCGTCTGAGCGTAGATCGCGAACGGGCGGAGCGTCACGACCGCGGCAACGAAGGTGATCGTGAGGCCGGCGAGCAGGATGTTGAGGGCGATCTCGTTCGGGGTCTTGCGCCGCTCCGCGCCCTCCACGAGCGCGATCATGCGATCGAGGAACGACTGGCCGGGCTCCTGGGTGACGCGGATCACGAGCTGATCCGAGAGCAGGCGCGTGCCGCCCGTCACGGCCGAGCGATCGCCGCCAGCCTCGCGGATGACCGGAGCCGACTCGCCGGTGATGGCCGACTCGTCCACCGAGCCGACGCCCTCGATGACGTCGCCGTCGGCCGCGATCACCTCGCCCGCATCGGTGACGATCACGTCGCCCTTCTGCAGATCGGGCGCCGGCGACCTCCTCGATGCCGCCGTCCGGGCGTCGCCGGCGCGCGAGCGTCGTCGTCCGGGTGGCCCGCAATGCGCTTGCCTGGGCCTTGCCACGGCTCTCGGCGATCGCCTCGGCGAAGTTCGCGAACAGCACGGTCAGCCACAGCCAGACGGCGATCGTGCCGACGAACCAGAGCCCGCTCGTGTCGCCCTGGAAGAGCTGCTTCACGAAGATGCCGGTCGTGATGACGCTCCCGATCTCGACGATGAACATCACCGGGTTGCGAACCTGCAGGCGGGGATCGAGCTTCGGGAAGGAAGCCCAGATGGACGACACGACGATGTCGCGGGAGAAGATGGATGCGGAGCTGCGCGCCACGCCTAGTGCTCCTTGTCGAGTGCGAGGTTGAGTGCGAGCACGTTCACGCCGGGCTCGCCGAGGAAGCTGAAGCTGCGCCCGTCCGTGTTGGAGTCGACGAGCTGCAGGACGCGCGCCAGCGGCAGGTGCCGCACGGCGGCGACGCGGCGCGCCTGAAGCCGCGCGTAGGCCGGGGAGATGTGGGGATCGAGCCCCGAGCCGGACGTCGTCACCGCGTCGACCGGCACCCCTTTGGCCGTGAGTCCCGGGTTGTACGGGCGCTCGGTCTTGAGCACTGTGGCGAGCTCCTTCTTGACCTGATCGGAGCAGCGCCGAGCTGGTCGGGCCGAGGTTTGCGAACGTCGAGTACTCCGGGTTGTAGGCGGGGCTCGTCGCCGAGGGCCGCGAATGGAAGTACTGCGGCTTGGCGAAAGCCTGGCCGTCGAGCTCGGAGCCGACGAGGACGCCGTTGCGCTTGATCAGGCTGCCGTCGGCCTCGTGTGAGAACGCGACCTTGGCGATGCCCAGTGACGGCAAGCGGGTAGATGCCGCCGAAGACGATCGTCGTGATGACGACGACGATCAGGGAACGAACGATTGTGCGGATCACTGGAGTGCCTCCACGATCGGCCCGAGCGTGAGAGCCGGGAGGATCATCAGTCCGGCGGTGAGGATGATCACGGCGACGAGCAGGACGCTGAACGTCGCGCCGTCGGTCCTGAACGTGCCGGCCGAGGCCGGGTGGGTCTTCTTGGCCGCCAGCGATCCGCCGATCGCCAGCGCGGCCAGCAGCGGCGCGAAGCGGCCGAGGATCAACCCGATGGTTCCGAGCTGCTCGGAGAACGTCTTGCCGCCGTAGCCCGCGAACGCGCTGCCGTTGTTGTTCGTCTGCGACGTGTAGGCATAGAGCGCTTCCGTGAAGCCGTGCGCCCCAGTGTTGTAGAGCGAGGCCAGGCCGCCCTGCGTGACGATGCTGATCGCCGTCAGCGACAGCACCAGTGTGGGCACGAGCAGCGCTCCGATCGCCGCATACTTGATCTCGCGAGCCTCGATCTTCTTGCCGAGGTACTCGGGCGTGCGCCCGACCATCAGGCCGGCGACGAAGACCGCGATGATCACGTAGAAGAACATGCCGTAGAGGCCCGATCCGACGCCGCCCCAGATGACCTCGCCGAAGAAGATGTTGACGAGTGGCACGGCGCCGCCGATGGGCGTGTAGGCATCGAGCCCGGAGTTCACCGAGCCGTTCGACGCGTTCGTCGTCGTGACGGTCCAGAGGGCGCTGTTGGCGATGCCGAAGCGCACCTCCTTGTCCTGCATGTTGCCGCCGCTCTGCTGCGTCTGGCTGAGATTGACACCTGACTGGCGCAGCACGGCAGAGCCGTGCTGCTCGGTCGGCAATGCGATTCCGATGCCGGCGACCATGAGCACGAACATCGCGGCGAAGATCGCGACGGCCTGGCGCATCGCCTTGACCATGCGGCCGAACATGAACACCTGGGCCACGGGGATCAGCAGGATCGCCAGCACCTCGAGGAAGTTCGTCAGGCCGTTCGGGTTCTCGAACGGCACGGCCGAGTTGCTGTCGAAGAAGCCACCGCCGTTCGTGCCGAGTTGCTTGATTGCGATCTGCGAGGCGGCGGGCCCGCGGGTGATCGTCTGATGCGCGCCCTCCAGCGTGGTCGCGGTCGCGTGACCCTCGAACGTCTGCACGACGCCCTGCGAGACCAGGACGACCGCGAGCACGATGGACAGCGGCAGGAGGATGTAGACGAGCGAGCGATAGAGGTCGCGCCAGAAGTTGCCGATGCTCGACGAGTTGCGACGCGCGAAGCCGCGGATCACGGCTACGAGCACGGCCATGCCGACTGCGGCCGAGACGAAGTTCTGCACCGCGAGCCCGGCCATCTGCGAGAGGTACGACATCGTGGCCTCGCCGCCGTAGAACTGCCAGTTGGTGTTGGTGACGAAGCTGGCGGTGGTATTCAGGGCGAGCGGTGACGCAACGCCCTTCATGTCGTCGGGGTTCAGGAAGAGGTGCCCCTGGATGCGCAGGAGCGTGTACAGCCCCGCGAAGAAGACGACCGAGAAGATCAGGACCGTCTTCGCGTAGGCGGTCCAGGTCTGCTCGGAGCTCTCGTTGTCGTACACGCCGACGAGCCGCAGGAAGCGGCGCTCGATCGCTCGCAGCAGGCGACCGCCCGGCGCCGCTCTCCGCCTCGTAGATCCGGGACATGTAAATCCCGAGCGGGTAGCCGAGGACACAGAGGACGACGACGTAGAAGACGATCTGCGCGATGCCCTGGGTGCTCATCTAGAAACGCTCCCCGCGCAGCAGTGCGTAGACCAGGTAGACGAAAATGCCGATCGCGACGATCAGCCCGAAGATGTCGCCCGCTGCCATCAGACTCGCTCCAGTGCGAACAGGAGGACGAATGCAAAGGCGAAGCAGGCGACGGCGATTGCGAGTGCCTCGATGTCAGCCATGTAGCCAGGCTATGGCTGGGCACCCGAACCGCGTCTGAAGGTTCGGCGGCAGAGCCTGAAGAAGCCCTGAAGGCGCTAGTTGCTCGGCGTGCTCGCCTCGGGGCGCGTCGGGTCGACGAGGCGATAGCCCGCGCCGGGTGCAGTGATCAGATAGCGCGGACGTGCCGGGATCGGGCTCGATGCGGCGGCGGAGCTGCGAGACGTGAACGTGCAACAGGTTCGACTCGGAGCCGTAGCCGGGCCCCCAGACCTCGCGCAGCAGGGAGCGATGCGTCACGAGCTTGCCCGGGTTGCGCGCGAGCACGCGCAGGATGTCGAACTGATGCGGCGTGAGATTGACTTCCTTGCCCTCGACCGTGACGAGTCGCTTCTCGAGGTCGACAACGAGACCGCCGACGGTGATGACCGGCTCGAGCGAGGGGCCGGCGCGTCGCAGCGACGCGCGCAGCCGCGCCAGCAACTCGTCGATGCCGACCGGCTTCGTCACGTAGTCGTCGGCGCCGGCATCCAGCGCCGCGATCTTCTCGCGTTCGTCTCCGACCGCCGACAGCACGATCACGGGAGCGCTCGACCAGGTGCGCAGCTCACGGCACACGTCCGTGCCGCTGCCGTCCGGCAGTACGAGATCGAGGATGACGGCGTCAGGCGGTCGCATGGCGGCCGCCGCCAGAGCGGTCGCCGCGGTCTCGGCGGTGTCGACCGTGTACCCGGCCGCGCGCAGGCTCGTCGAGAGCGCACGCAGGATCTGACGCTCGTCGTCCACGACGAGGATGCGCTGGCCGCTCACCCGTCGTCCTCCGCGATATCTGCGATGGGCAGGGCGAGTACGAAGGTCGCGCCCTGCCCTGCGAGGGACTCCGCCCACACCCGCCCGCCGTTGGCCTCGGCGAAGCCCCGCGCGATCGCGAGGCCGAGCCCGGCACCCTCGACATCGCTCAGCGATCCGCGCTGGAAGGGCGCGAAGACCCGCTGGATCTCCTCCGGCGCGAGTCCCGGGCCGTGGTCGACGACCCGCACGAGGGCCTCCCGCGCCGTCGAGCTGACGACGACGTGCGCGGCATGGTCGGGCGAGTACTTGATTGCGTTCTCGATCAGGTTGGCCAGCGCCCGCTCGATCTGATTCGCGTCGACCCGAACGACGGGGGAGACCGCCGACAGCGTCACCTCGACGCTGTCAGCGGAATGCCCGAGGCTGCTCAGCGCCTGAACGACGAGGCTGTCCGCCGCCCAGACCTCGGGCTCGGGCACGGCAGCGCCGGCCTGGAGGCGCGAGAGGTCGAGCAGGTTCGAGACCAGGCGGTCGAGCCGCCGCGCCTCGCTGAGGATGCCGTCGAGCAGATCGGCTCGATCGGGCTCGGCCAGGCTGAGGTCCGTCCGGGAGAGGGCGGACGCCGACGTCAGGATCGTCATCAACGGCGAGCGTAGGTCGTGGCTCACGGTGCGCAGAAGCGCCGTCTTGAGCGCGTCGGAGCGCCGCAGGGCCTCGGCCTCCAGCGCCTCGCGCGCGAGGCGTTCCTGGTCGATGGCCACGGCCAGCAGTGAGGCCATCGCCGGCAGAAGCGGAGAGTCCGTTCCACGGTAGGGCCACCTGGGCGCGTGCAGCGCGATCGTGCCGACCCGGCGGTTGCCCGCGATCAGCGGCGTGGCGTCGGGATCTGCGCGGAGCTCGGGCGACGGCTCGCCCAGCTCGATCCGCGCGTCGCCCGCTCCGAGGGCGCGCGCCGCGCCGGCGGCGATCTGGTCGAGCTCGCCGCTCACGCTGCCGCGCTCGAGCAGCGACTTCGCGATCTCCGCGAGCAGCCCCGCCTCGGTTGCGCGCCGCCGCGAGCGCGCCGCCAGCTCACTCACGACGGCGGAGGTCACGACGTACACGACGAGCGCGAACCAGTTGCGCGAATCGCTGAGCGTCAACGAGTGCGTCGGAGGCAGGTAGAAGAAGTTGAATACGAGCATCGACGCCACTGACACGCCGATGGCGAGTGGCAGCCCCCACAGGATCGCGATCGGAAGCACCGCGAACACGTACAGCGCGCCGAGGCTGAGAACCGGGACGAAGTTGTCGAGTAGTCCGATCACCCCGGTCACGATCGCGACCGCCACCACGCTCGCCGCGAACCCAAGCAGTGGGTCCGCGCGGCGAGCGGCCGCTGTGATGCCGCGCATGCCCGGAATCGCTCTTCGAGCGCTCACGCGGCAATCATGCCCGGGGCGGCTGAGCGGGGATGCGGCGAGGTCGTTGACGGAATCTTGAGATCAGGGCCGCGAAGCTTCAGGCGGCGTTCGCACGGCACCGTCAAGGCTGTCCGCGAGATGACCACTGCCGATCTGCTTGGCGAGAACCATCCTCTCACGCGCGCGAGCCGGCGCTTCGAGAGCGCATGCCTGCAGCTTCTGAGCGGGGTGACGATCCTGGCGGCGCTCGCGCTCCTGGCGCGCGGGCCGGCCCGCCGCGTCGAGCTCACCGCCGGCATCGGCACCTGCGTCGTCCTCGTCGTGCTCCTCGCCGCCTCATGGTGCACGCGGCGACGGCGCGCGCTGGAAGTGATCATCGCGGGTGACGAGGATCTGCCGCTGCCGGAGCTGGAGCCCGTCCGGCGCCGGCTGCGAGATCGGCGCGGGCGCTCGCGGCTGGCGCTGTCCCTCGAGCATTCCCTTCGACTCGCGGAGCGCTGGGACCAGACCGTCCCGCACTTGCGACCTGTGGCCAACCTGCGTCTCCTGCTGCCACTGCAGGAGGACGTCCGCGACATCGCTCGCCTCCTACGAGTCGACTCCGTGCCGCGCGTCCGCGGCGTGGCCCTGTGCGAGCGTCTGCTCAGCGACGGCGCGACCTCGCCGCTCTACCGGAACGACGGCGAGGCTCTCCGGCGTGAACTCGGGCGCATCCGCTTCGCCCTGGACGCCGGCTGAATTTCGCGCGGGTACCACTTCCTCGCCGGTAGGCTGAAGTCGGCTACCGAAGGAGACCTCATGACCACAGTGAGCGTCCGCTACATCGTGGACGACGTCGACGCCGCGATCGAGTTCTACTGCGGGCGGCTCGGCTTTCACGAGGACATGCATCCGGCGCCGACCTTCGCCATGCTCTCCCGCGGGGATCTCCGCCTCGTGCTCAGCGCGGCCGGGGGAGGGCCCGGTGGCGGCCAGGCGATGCCCGACGGGACGCTGCCCGAGCCGGGAGGCTGGAATCGCTTCCAGCTCGAAGTGCAGGATCTCGAGGCCTGGGTCGAGCGCTTGCGCGAGAGCCGAGCCGCGTTCCGCAACGACATCGTGATCGGCGTGGGCGGAAAGCAGGTCCTGGTCGAGGATCCGTCCGGCAATCCGATCGAGTTGTTCGAGCCGACGCGCAAGGAGGCGTTCCTCGGGGATGGCTGAGGGCGGGTACGAGGTGCGCCCCATCGGGCGCGTCGAGTCGCCGTTGCTCGATCTCGCAGCGGCGCCCAAGCAGGGCGATGAAGGGGCGCCCGAGGCCTGGCTCGTGTTCGATCGCGCCGTGGCCGAGGGGCTTCGCGATCTCGCTCCCGCAACGGAGGTGCTCGTCCTGACGTGGCTCGATCGAGCGCGGCGGGACGTGCTGAGCGTGCACCCGCGCGGGGACCCCTCGAATCCCGAGCAGGGCGTGTTCACGACCCGATCACCCGACCGTCCCAATCCCATCGGGCTCCACCGCGTCGAGATCGTGTCGATCGAGGGCGAGCGTATCCGCGTGCGGAACCTCGAGGCGCTCGACGGCACGCCGATCCTCGACGTGAAGCCCTTGCTCGGCGAGGTGCACGAGCGATAGGGCCGGGATTGCCTTGGTGCGAGCCGGGTCGCCGCAGGACGATCCACCCATCCCAGACGCGACGCTCACTCAGGCAGAACCCTTGAGAACTCGTTTCAAGAGTCCCGGGTGTGATCGGGGGCTTCGCGCCGCAGATCTGCGGGCGATTCGAGACACCCGAACGCCATGTGACACTTGAAACGACCTCTTAGGAGCAACACTCCTCGGAGGGTGGAAGGTCGCCGGCGCGAGGAGTGTCACTCCCGCGCGATCGCTCTGGGCACGCCTTGTCGCCTACCTTCTTCACTCAAAGGAGGAGAGCCGGCAAAAACGCGCACGCGCTCCCGCCACACACGTTCTCTTCGAAATGAGGAAACAATGTTCGCCAACAACGAGATCACGGACCGGGGCCTTCTTCACAAGATGCTCAAGAGGGCAGCCGTCGAGGTCACCATGGACGAGCGCCGGGTGTGGGCCCGCTCCGCCGAAGGCGCGATCAGGGACGCCTCCCGTCCCTCCACCATGCTGCGGCGCCACGTGACCCAGCCGGCCGTCGTGAGTTCCGCGGCGCCGGCGCTCTCGGAAGTCGCCGCACTGCTGCGCAACGAGAACGTCGCCGTCTCGCGCGAAGCGCTCGACGCCGTGCGCACGTTCCTGACAAACGGGGTCGACTCGCCGCTCTACGGCCGCGACCCCCTGGCCGCCCGCCGCGCCGCCGACGCGCTGCGCAATCTCGTCGTCTCCGGCGCGTTCGTCAAGTACGACCGCGAGGTCGCGCACGCCACTGCGTGACGGTCTCGGCATCAGCTCCGAGCTCCGCGGCCCGGCGAGCGAGGAACTCCCGCTCGCCGGGGTTGGTCGTGAGCTCGAGCGCACGCTCGTAGGCCGAGTGCGCGGCCGCCTCATTGCCAAGCCTGCGCTGCACGTCGGCGCAGGCGGCGTGGAACGGCGCGTACTCCGTCAGGCGCTGCCTGAGCACCTCGAGCAACGGCAGCGCGCTTTCGGGATCCTCGGCGAACGACACGGCCACCGCGCGGTTGAGCGCAACCACCGGCGAGGGGTCCGAGCGCGCGAGCAGTGCGTAGAAGGCAGCGATCTGCTTCCAGTCGGTGTCGGCCCAGGACGGCGCCAGCGAGTGCAGTGACGCAACGGCGGCCTGGAGCGCGTACGGGCCGGGGCCTTCACCGAGTGCCCCGCGCACGAGCGCGTCGGCCTCGCTGATCTCGGCGGCGTCGTAGAGCGAGCGATCCTGATCCTCCAGCGGCACGTAGCGCCCCGCGCTGTCGTAGCGCGCCGCGCGGCGGGCGTCGGTCGCGAGGCACAGGGCCAGCAGCGCCCGCGCTTCGGTCTCGTCGGGCATCAGGCGCACCAGCACGCGCGCGAGCCGGATGGCCTCGGCGCACAACTCGATGCGCACCGCCTGCTCGCCCGCCGTCGCGGAGTAGCCCTCGTTGAAGACCAGGTAGACGACCGCGAGCACGGCGCCGAGCCGCTCCGGCAGTTCGTGGTCGGGCGGGACGTCCACGCTCACCCGTCCCTCGCGCAGGGTGCGCTTGGCCCGGACGAGGCGCTGCGCGACCGCCGGCGGCGTCGAGATCAGGGCACGTGCGATCTCCTCCACCGTCAGACCCGCGACGAGTCGTAACGTCAGGGCCACGCTCGCCTCGGGCGCGAGGGATGGGTGGCAGCAGGCGAACATCAGGCCCAGCCGCTCGTCGCGGATCGAGGAGTCGCGATCGGGCTCGATCGCGCGTCGCAGAGCCTCGAGCTCGACTGCCTGCCGCTCGCGCTCCGTCGCCATCCGCCGCCGCCGCAACCGGTCGATCGCTCGGTTGCGCGCGGTCCGGATGATCCAGGCGCCCGGGTCGTCCGGCAGGCCGTCGCGCCGCCAGCGCTCCACCGCCGTCGCGAACGCGTCCTGGACGACCTCCTCGGCGAGATCGAGATCGCCGACGCTGCGCGCGAGGACACCGACGGCCCGGCCGAACCACTCGCGGTAGAGCCAGCCGATCGCCTCGCCCTGCAGCGGCGGCGGCGTGCTCACATCTGCGCGACGGGCCGAACCTCGACCACGCCGAAACGCGCACTCGGAATGCGCGCGGCGGCGTCGATGGCCTGATCGAGCGAGTCGCAATCGACGACGTAGTAGCCGCCCACGATCTCCTTGGTCTCGGCGAACGGGCCGTCGGCCACGATGCGCTCGTCCTTGCGGACGCGAACCGTGTGGGCGACTTCAGGGCCCTGCAGGGCCTGGCCATCGACGTAGATCCCTTCATCGCGGATCGCGGCGGAGTAGGCGAAGTACTCGCCCATGACGGCGTTGACCTGCTCCTCGCTCATCCCTGCCCAGGCAGTCGGATCATCGTGGATGAGAAGCATGTACTGCACGGTGGCGCTCCTTGCTCGCGGAACTGGTGACAGTAGCGAGGACGAACGGAGCGGCCCGGAATCGACACGCCAAGACGTTCAGGCAGAACCGCTACGCGACGGCTCTGCCGACGAGCGTCCTGACCAGCGCGAGCTCCCCGGACCAGCGCGTTGGCACGCTCGTCAGCCGGATCATCGTCGTCAGCGAAACCTGCGTCCTGCCGCGACTCGCGATCACGGTGTCGATCGCCAGGCGAACCTTCCCGTCCGCGGTCTGCACGTCGACGAGCGTGCGATAGCCCTCGCTGTGCCCCCCCGATCCTGGGGACCGACAACTTCCGGAACGAGACGAAGTGCTCCTCCGCCGAGAGCGATCGCCGTGCGAACGACCCCACGCAACCGACGTAGTCGCCGACGCGGCGCACACGAGCAGTCCGGCGAGCGCGCCGGCGAGCATTCGAGCACGCCCTGGACGTCGCAGCGGTGTTCTCATCGAGGAAGCATCGGTCACCCACCGCGGGGTCTTGAGCGCTCGGTGCTTCCGCTCCGTGCTTCGTCAGGCGCGAACCCGGCTGACCAGGGTTTTCGCGAGCACGAGCTCGTTCTGGGCCAGCGTCGCCGCGCTGGCGAGCGCCATGGTCGTGGTCAGCGTCAGCTCGGTCCTCCCCTGCGTGAAGCCGATGATGTCGACCGCGAGACGAATCGTGCCTTGAGGGGATCGAACGTCGAAGATCGTCCGGAAAGCGACGGTGCGCGTCCCGATCACCGGGACGCGCAGTTTGCGGAAGGAGACGAACCGCGACTTGCCGCTGGTGGCCGATCGCTTGGCGACCGCGCGAAGACAGCGCAGAAAACGAGGGCGCTGGGCGGTTCGCCGCCAATCGGTGCTGACCATCTTCTCCGTGCGGAAGACCTGTGAGTCGCTTCGCATCTGCAGCCCGGGCTGGTGATACTGGACGGAAGCCGCGCCGACGATCACGAGATCGGAGAACTTCGGATGGAAGTGCGGGCAGCTGAGGCCGGCCGACAGCTGAGGCTTCCTCGGGCCGCCCTCCCAGCCGGGGCCGAGATCGGCCTTGGTGAGCAGCGCGGCTCGCGCCGCGGCCTGACCTTCCGCTGTCATGCGCACCGTGTAGGCGCTCCGACCGGCAGTCGCAGCGGCCGTGAAGACGAGCGCGGCCGCCGTCGCAGCGGCGAGCGCCAGGGCTACTGGGGCCGTTCGCATACGTCTCATCACCTCTCGCATATCGGCCGCAGCCCGTGCGACTTGAAACCTGTACCGAGGGATCAGGCCGTCGCGAAGAGGTCGTCCGGCAGTGCCGTGTCGTCGAGCGCGACCGGAGCCGCGCCGCCCTCGTCGAGCGCTGCCAGCAGCGCTCCGTGCGCCGGCTCCCGGAGCGCGCGCCGGAGCTCGCAGCCGGGCAGCTCGGCTGCCAGCGCCTCGACGAGCAGCAACGACGGATGCCGCATGACGCCGCCGGCGAGCGTGATCGGCGTGGGGTCGCCCAGGCCGGACTCGCGGGCAGCGACGCGCAGGTAGCCGGCCATCTCGCCCGCGACGAAGCCCACTCGCTCCCGGGCCAGCTCGTCACCGTCGGACGCGCAGTCGAGCAGCACGCCGCCGAGGGAGAACCGGGCTGGGCGGGGGGCGCGCCCCGTCACGAGCTCGACGGCGCCGATCGCATCGCGAGCGCCGAGCGCCGCCGCCACGCGCGCCGACAGGGCGCTCGGTGGCCACAGGCCGAGCTCGCTGCGCACTGCGGCGTCGAGTGCCGCGCGCGAGAGGTCGGTCGTGAACGTCGGAGCGGCAAGGAAGCTCATGTGCCACAGGCGGCCGTCCTGTGCTCGTGCGCCGATCGCCGTGCCGGTGCCGCAGACGAGCGAGCAGCCCACGCCGTCGTCGGCGCCGCAGCGGATCGCGCCGATCGCATCGTTGACGACCACGGTGCGGGCGGCCGGCACACGACGATCGAGCTCGGCGGCGTAGAACGCGATGTCGACCGGCCAGTCTGCGCCCGAGAGCGAGTAATACGCGCACTGGAGGTCTCCGCCGCCCGCCGCGGCAATGGCTACCGAGGCGGCGCGGGCGACCTCGTCGATCGGCGAGCGCGGGGTCCACGACCGAGTAGACGTCGCTGCAGCCTGAGCGCGCGTGCCCCGAGATGCGCCCGTCGCGCCCGCACGCGAGCGCGATCGTCTTCGTCTGGCCTCCGTCGACTCCGAGATAGAGCATGCAGGGGGTCTAAGCCGGCAGCAGACGCCCGGGAAGATGCTCGCGATGCGCCATGGCGAGCTCGTCGTAGACGCGCTCGGTGCGGTCGAGGTCGACCATCAGCGGATGCGCGGCGAGGGCGCGGATCGCGTCGAGCCGGGTGCCCGACCAGGCGGCGTCCGCCGCCAGCGCCTGGTACTCGCCGAGCTCGTGCACGAGCCCGCGCAGGTGCGCCGGGAGCGGCGCGGGCGCCGGCAGCGGCTGGATCCAGCCGTCGGGCCCGCCGCAGCGACCGAGCAGTTCCACGACCAGCGTCTCGTCGAAGCCGGGCAGCGCGCCGCCCGCGTTCGGGACGTTGACCGTGAGCACCTCGTCCTTCTCGTTGAAGACCGCGTCCATCGCGTCGATCGCGAGCTCGAGCTCGTGGATGCCGCCGCGGGAGAACTTCGGGTCGAGCTTCGGGTCGTCGCTCTCGGCCTGCTCGGCGTAGTGCTCCCAGTAGCCGGGCGACCAGCCGAGGATGTCCTCGGCGCGCGTCGTCGGCTTGGCCTGCAGCTCCGCGAGCACCTCGTCCTGGCAGTAGTAGTACTGGAAGTAGTCGGCGGGGATGGAGTCCATCTCGGCCGCGATGCGCAACTGGCGGCGCAGCGCGCCGGTCAGCTCGGGGTCGTCCTTGCGCCGCTCCCAGGCCTCGGACACGAGCGGCATGGCGTCGGCCCCCTTGTACTCGTGCACGACGCTCCAGCACGCGTGGTTGAGGCCGACCATCACCGTGTCGAGGTCGTCGCGCTCGAGCCCGCAGGCCTTCGCGATCTGGTCGGCGAAGTAGATCGGGCCCTCGCACAGCGAGACGAACGGCACGTCGGAGTGCGTGGTCACCGCCTGGGCGAGCACGTTGACCGGGTTGGTGTAGTTGAAGATGCGCGCCTTGGGGCAGACGTCCTCGACGTCGCCGAGGATGCCCTGCATCGCGTGGATCGCCCGCAGCGCCATGAAGAAGCCGCCCGGCCCCTGCGTCTCCTGGCCGATGATGCCGTGCCCGAGCGGGATGCGCTCGTCGAGGACACGCGCAGCGAAGCCGCCGGGACGATAGCTCGAGAGAATCGCGTCGCAATCGGCAAGCCCGGCTCGCCTATCCGTCGTGGCCTCGATCGTGAGGTCGAGACCGCGCGCCCTGGCCATGCGCTCGGCGAGCCGGCGAATCAGGTCGAGTCGCTCCGGGTCCAGGTCGATGAGCACGACCTCGGAGCCCTCGAAGTTCTCGCCCTGGTGGATGAAGCTCGCCATCGTGCCGGCGCCCCGCGTGGAGCCGCCGCCGACATACGCCATCTTGATGCGTGCCATCTCAAACCCTCTCCTGGATCAAAGCCGAGCGCGGGTCGTGAACGCGGCGCCCGTCCGTCCGGTGCTCGAGCGTCGCGAGCTCGGGCCGCGGGAAGTCGCTGTCGATCTCCCTCGCGCGACCGTCGGCAGCCGCCGCCTTCGCGGCGAGCATGATCTCGAGTGCGTGATAGGCGTGCTCGGGCCGCGTCACGGGCTCGCGGCCCGTCTCGATGCATTCGACGAGATGCCGCAGGCCCTCGGTCCATTGCCAGCCCGGGTCGCTCTCGGGGAACAACTCCCACGCGCCCCGGGAGTTGCGCCAGAGCTCGTAGCCATCGGGTGCCCAGTCGTCGCCGAGCAGCTGCAACACGCCCTCGCTCCCGTACAGCTCGACCGCCGGTGACCGGTACCGCTGCATCGTGAAGCCGGTCGTGACCGAGGCGAAGCGCGCCTCGCCGAAGTCGATCAGCACATGCGCGTTGTCCTCGGCCTGGACCCGCACGAGCTCTCCCTCGACCATGCGCTCGGGAATCGCGACGCCGGCCATCGCCGTGACCCGCTGAGCCGAGCCCAGCAGGCCGCACAGCGCGGTGACGTTGTAGACGCCGAGGTCGAACAGTGCCCCGCCACCACGCTCGTAGAACCAGCGTCCCCAGTCCGGGCCCGACCAGCCGTAGCGCGCCCGTGCCAGCAGCGGCCGGCCGATGTCGCCCGCCTCCACGTGGGCGTGCACCGCACGAAAGGTGGGCGAGAGCAGGATGTGCGGGGCACACACGAGATGCCCGGGTGCATCGGCGGCGAGCCGCAACAGCCCGGCAGCCTCTTCCAGGGAGGTCGCCATCGGCTTCTCGACGAGCACGTGCTTGCCCGCCTTCAAGGCAGCGCCGGCAAGCGGTCCGTGCTCGTTCATGCTTGTCAGCACCAGCACGAGGTCGACGTCGTCGTTCTCGATCACGGCCTCGGGAGCGGCCAGGCCCGGGTCGACGCCGATCCGCGTGCCGGCCGCGCGGCGCTTGCCCTCGTCGATGTCGTAGACGGCCGTGACGCGGGCGCGGCCGGCCGCCGCGAGGCGCTCGATCATCGCCATGTACGGGCCGTAGAAGACGCTCCCGAGCCCGAGCACGCCGATCCGGATGGTCGCCTCGCCCACGGCCGCGACGCTAGCACAGCCCTCGATGGAGACCCGCACGCCCACAGACCTCCTCTAACCGGGCACGGCCACCAGTCGTCGTAAGCGAGGCCGGGCAAGGCCAGCCCGGGCGCACGGCGTATACTCGCCGGCTTAGCCACTGGCCCCAGAAAAGCAGGGAGCAGCATGGAGAATCGTGGAAGAGGACGCCTGCGCGGCGTCGCCGTCCTTGCGGCGCTGGCGGCCGTCGCCGCTACGGCAGCCGCGTCGACGGGCAGCTCCGCGGCCAGCACGAAGGCGGGGAGCAACCCGTTCGCGCACTACGGGAAGATCACACTCAACGTGTGGTCTGCGGACAACCAGGACCCGGGGCCCGAGCCGGTCATCAAGGCGCTCGCGGCCGTCGTTCTCGAAGAAGTACCCGAACGTCACGATCAAGCTCAAGTTCTACGGGTTCACGAGCTACATCAAGGTCATCAAGCTCGCGCTCAACAGCGGCAACGCGCCCGATGTCGCGGAGGGCAACCAGGGCTTCCAGATCGACTCCGCACTCGTCAAGGCGAAGCTGATCCGGCCACTCGACAGCTATGCCGCGAAGTACGGCTGGAACAAGCGGTTCTCCGCCGGCACGGCGCAGCAGTTCCGCTGGACCCCGGATGGCAAGACCTTCGGCAAGGGCAACCTCTGGGGCGTCGGCGAGTTCGGCCAGTCGGTCGGCGTGTTCGTACAACAAGGCGCTGCTCAAGAAGTACGGCGGGAACCCCGACGCCATGCCGAAGACGTTCGCCGACTTCGGCAAGCTGCTCGCCACGCTGCGCAAGAACGCGCCGTCGGATCATGCCGATCATCAACATCGGCAACAAGGACGGCTACGAGTCGCTGCACGCGTTCGGCATGGTGCAGGGCGCATACGTCAGCGGCCAGTCGATGCGCAACTGGATCTTCCACGTCCCGGGGAGCACCTGGGCGTCGCAGGACAATCTCAAGGCGATGACGCTGTTCCAGCAGTGGTTCAAGGACAACTACTTCGGCAGCGACTACAACGCCCTGGGCGAGAACGACGCCGCCGCCGCGTACGCGAAGGGCAAGGGCGTTTTCTATCTCGGCGGCAACTGGCAGGCCGCGGTCATCAAGTCCGGCCTCAAGAACAACGCCGGGTTCATGAACATGCCCCCGGGGCCGAGTGGCAAGTACACGGCCATCGGCGCCACGAGCCTGCCCTGGCACATCTCTTCCAAGACGAAGTACCCGGACGTCGGCGCGGCCTTCATCAACTACCTCGTCACCGCTCCGGCCCTCGCCCCGCTGGCGTACGCCCAGAACCAGATTCCGGCCGTCGACGGGCGCGCCGGCGGCGAAGGGCAACGCCTACCTCACCTCCGTCGCCACCGGCTGGCAGCAGCTCGTGAAGAGCAACGGCCTCACGCTGTTTCCCGACTGGGCGTCGACGAACATGCTCACCGTGATGTGCGACGGAGTTCCAGAAGATGATCGCCCAGCGCGAGACTCCCGCAGATGCCGCCAAGACCATCCAGAACGAATGGACGACGTTCGACAAGACGCTCAAGTGAGCAAGGCCTCTCCCGAGCGAGAGGCATCCGAGACCGCAACGCGCGCCCGGGAGACTCCCGGGCGCGCGGCGGCCGCGCAGACGGATGACGGGGCGGGCGCCGGGCGAGCCGCGCAACGTCGCGTACCTGTACATCCTCCCGGGCCTCGCGGCCTACCTCATCTTCACCTTCTTCCCCTTGCTGCAGACGGTGCGGCTGTCGTTCTACGAATGGGACGGCCTCACGCCCAAGAAGTGGATCGGCCTCGGCAACTACCGCGAGCTGTGGCGGACGCCCGAGATCCATCAGGCCTTCTGGCACTCGGTGCAGCTGATCCTGTACTACGCGGTCTTCTCGATCGTGATCGGGCTGTTCATCACGGCGCTGATCACGCGCTTTCGCGTGCGCGGGTTCCTGTTCTTCCGCACCGTGCTGTTCATGCCGCAGACGATCGCCACCGTCGTGGTCGCGCAGGCCTTCGTGTGGATCTACGCCCCGCGAGGGCCCGCTCAACGAGTTCCTGAAGCACGATCGGCCTCGGCTTCGAATACGCGAAGTCATGGCTCGGCGACTTCGACGTGGGCGCTGACAGCCGTCGGCCTGATCGGGACGTGGATCACGTTCGGCCTGTGCATCGTGCTCTTCCTCGCGGGCGCGCAGCGGATCCCGACCGAGCTCTACGAGGCCGCCCGCGTCGACGGCGCGGGCTTCGTGCGCGAGTTCTTCGCGGTCACGCTTCCCGGGTCTGCGCAACGAGCTCGTCGTGGCGACGACGTTGACGACGATCACGGCGCTGCGCAACTTCGACATCATCTACAACACGACGGCGGGCGGCCCGGGCGGCGAGACCGAGGTGCCGTCGTGGCTCATGTTCCACAACGCGTTCGACCTCAGCCGCGTGGGCTTCGCCGCGTCGATCGCCGTCGTGCTGACCGTGATCATCACCGCGGTCGCGCTGGTCATCGGCAGCGCTTCGAGGCGAACGCGCGTGACCGCCCGGCTCGACCGCTACACGACGTACGTCGTGCTGGTCCTGTTCGCCGTTGCTCGCGCTCTACCCGATGCTCTCGATCCTCTTCGCTGGCGTTCCACAAGAAGACGGACCTGGTCACGGGCTTCTCGCCGCCCACCACGTTCAGCCTCCAGACGTTCATCGACGCCTGGAACGAGGGCGGCTTCGCGCAGGGGATGTGGGGCAGCTTCCTGGTCGCGACGACTGTGACGATCGTGTCCGCCGCGCTGTCGCTGTGCACGGGCTACGCGTTCGGCACGATGCGCTTCCGCGGCTCCGGCGCTGCTGTTCTACCTGATCGTGGTCGGGCCTGATCTTCCCCTACGAGGCGACGGTCATCCCGCTCTACTACGACTTCCTCAACTACCACCCGGCCGGCATCAGCCTGGCGGGCTCGTACTGGGCGCTGATCCTGCCGCAGATCGGGCAGTCGGTCACGCTCGGGACATTCTGGATGCGCGCGTTCTTCCTGAGCACCCCGCAGGGCACTCGTCGAGGCGGGCCGGATCGACGGAGCGGGCTCGTTCCGGATCCTGCGCAGCGTCCTGCTGCCGCAGGCCAGGCCCGCGCTGCTCACGCTCTGCCTGCTCGTGTTCATCTACACCTGGAACGAGTTCCTGCTCGCGCTCGTGCTGCTGAACGGCTCGGACAACACCACCGCCCCGCTCGGCCTCGCCTTCTTCGCGGGAGTCGCCCGTGCCGGCGACCCGACGAAGGTGGCGGCGGCCTCGGTGCTCGTGGCGGCTCCGATCGTCATCGTCTACCTGTTCCTGCAGCGTCACTTCATCCGCGGCGTGCTCGCGGGCGCGATCAAGGAATAGGAACCTCAGGACGCCGCGGCAGGGCGTCCCGGTCGGCGAGCACGACGACGTCGCCGGTCGCGGACTGCAGCCAGGAGGCGGGCACGTCGGCCGAAGGGCAGCGGCGCGAGCGTCTGGCGCAGGATCTCGCGCTTGTGCGCACCCGAGACGACCAGCAGGATCTCGCGGGCCGCCAGCATCGAGGCCAGGCCGCACGTCAGTGCCTCGCGCGGCACGTTGTGCTCGCCGCCCCAGTAGCGGGCGTTGCTGCGGAGGCTCGCGGGCGTCAGCGGCACGAGACGCGTCGGGGCGTCGCGCTCGATGGGAGGCTCGTTGAAGCCGAGATGCCCGTTCGGCCCGAGGCCGAGCACGGCGAGGTCGAAGCCCCCGCCGGCAGCCACGCAGGCGTCGTAGTCACGGCACGCGATGGCCGGGGGCAGCCTGCCGTCGAGGCGGATGGTGCGCTCCTCGGGGATGTCGAGGGGCTCGGCGAACGCGCTCACCATCCAGCCGTAGAGCGAGCGGTGGTCACCCTCCGCGATGCCCGCGTAGGCGTCGAGTTGCGCGATACGAACCTGCGAGGTGTCGAGCTCGCCGCGGCGGTATCGCTCGGCCAGCTCGCGGTAGGCGCCCATCGGCGTATCGCCGGTCGCGAGCAGGAGCAGCGCATCGGGCTTGCGGTGCAGCGTCGCGGCAATCGCATCCGCCGCGGCCTGGCTCAGTGCCGCGTAATCGTCGACGACGACGGTTCGCATCAGCGGCGTTCGCCGCAGAACCTCTCAGTGCTCGTAGCCGGGGTTGACGCGGTCGAGCTCGCGTCGCACCGCGGCGAACAGCTCGGCCTGCCCGCCGATGCCGCGGAACTGCGCCGCGGTGTGCTCGGCGATCGCCTCGGGCACGCGCAGGAGCGGGGCGCCGGTCGACTGCGCGAGCACCTGCACCTGACAGGCTCGCTCGAGGAAGTAGAGCTGGTGCCAGGCATCGGCGACCGAGCTGCCGACGACGAGGACGCCGTGATTGTCCATGAGCAGCACGGAGATGCCGTCCGTGAGCGCCTCGGCGATGCGCGCGCCCTCCTCCTCGGCCTCGGCGAGGCCGCCGTAGGAGAGTCGCGCGATGCGGCCGTGGAAGCCCATCGCGTTCTGGCTCGCACGCGTGTCCAGTCCGAGCCCGGTCATCGCGAGTGCCGTCGCCCAGGGCATGTGCGTGTGCATGACGCAGTGCGCGTCCGCCCGGGCCCGGTGCGCGCCGAGATGGATCGTGAACGCGGTGACGTCGAGCGCGCCGTCGCCCGCGAGCCGCTCGCCGCCGAGGCCGATCGTCAGCAGATCGCGCGCGCGCAGCTCCGACCAGTGCGGGCCGTACGGGTTGAGCAGGAAGCAGTCGCCCCGGCCCGGGACGGCGAGGCTGAAGTGATTGTCGATGCCCTCGTTGAACCCGTAGAGCGCGGCCGCCCGCAGCGCGGCCGCGAGCTCCACGCGGGCTACCCGCAGGGCGGCGGCATCGGAGGTGACGTCGAGCGATGCGGGCACCGCGCCATCGTAACCGCGAGCGGCAATCCCTGAGCCGCGAGCGCAGCCGCGAGCAGGCCTCCGACGAGGAGGGCGTCGCCGGTCGTGAACAGCGCCAGCCCGGTTCCGAGCGCTGCGAGCGCCACGGCATCCGCCGTCAGGTCCGCCGGGTGCAGGTCGATGAGATCGATGGCCGCCTTCGCCGCGGCGAGCAGGAAGCCGACGAGCATCGCAATCGCCGCGATCAGGAACGATCCGGGCTCGGCGACGACAGCGAGGCCGAGAAGGCCGGCGCCGAGCAGCGCTGCCAGGACGATCCGCATCTGGTTGCCTCAGATGGAACCGTGGTCGAGGACGCTTCCGTGCCTGTCCAGATACGTGTAGCCGATCGGCCCGCCGGGCTGCACCTCGAGCATCAGCGCGCCGATGTCGAGCAGGCTGATGGCGGCCCCCGGCGTCGCCTTCGTGCGCGCGAGCGATCCCGGCCCCTGGCCGCCGGTACCGACCGTGAACGTCTTGACGCCGTCCACCGTCCTGCGCTCGTAGCGGTGCAGATGGCCGCAGAAGATGGCGGCCGCGCCGGCTTCTCGTACGACCGGGAGCAGGGCGTCGCCGGAGTGCAGCGGCCGGTGACAGGCGACGAAGCGCACCGTCGGCCCGGGCTCGCGGAGCGCATTGGCGGCGAACGCGACCGCGTCCGGCTCGTTGGGCTCGTCGCCGAGGATGACAACCTGGATCGGCCCGTAGCGCACCGCGTGGCGGCCGCCTTTCGGGATGTCGAACGCGCTGCTGATCGCACCGGGCCCAGGCCAGAAGTTGTCGTGGTCGCCGAGGCAGACATACAGCGGCGTGCTGCCGATCAGATCGCCCAGCGGCCGGAAGATGTTGCGGTCGAGCAACGGCTCGGCGGCCACGAGGTAGGAGTTGTCGCCCGCCGTCACGGCGAACTCCGGTCGCTGGGCGGCCAGCACGCGTCCGACGGCCCACTCGTTGTCGTTGCCCGAGCCGTAGTCGGCGAGCACCGCGAAGCGCACGGGCCGATCCAGGGTGCGCGGCGGGGTCGTGAACGAGCCGCTCGCATGCGCCGTGCCGTCGACGCTCGCCGTCCACGCGTAGCGGGTGTCGGGGCGCAGGCCTCGCAACACGCCGCCGGCGACCCGGACGGGCGTCCCGTCGGGCGCGACCGCCGTCAGGGTCACGCGCTTGCCGTCGCGCACGCGCCAGCGCAGCGCGGCCTCCCGGTCGCTCACCCGCAGGAGGTACGGGCCCCGTGTGAAGGGCGTGTCCGATGGGCCTCGTAGGTACGAGATCCAGTACCAGATCGTCGCGCCGACCGCGATCGCGCAGACGGCGACGATCATGCCCAACGCGGCGAGCGCCAGGCGGGCACGCGTCAGTCGCCGCTGGAGCATCTCCTCGCTCGGCATACCGGCAAGGTAGACAAGGAATCCGCGACGCCACGCTAGACTCGACGCCCTGCCCGGCGAGGCCCCCAGCAGCGAGCGCGAGTCCGTGCGCGACGCAGTCGTGATCGGTGGCGGCATCGCGGGCCTGGCAGCGGCCTGGGATCTGCGCAACCGCGATGTCGTGGTGCTCGAGGGGGCCGGGAGGCTCGGCGGGCGCATTCGAAGCGAGGCGCGCGGGCCGTACTGGCTCAACCTCGGCGCTCACGTCTTCAGCGGGCCCGGATCGGCGACCGGGCGGCTTGTCGCCGATGTCGGCGTCGAGTCCGTGCCCGTCCCGGGCCACCTCGCCGCCCTCGAGCTCAACGGCCGCCTGCTCGTCGGCGGCCGGCCGGAGCTCTACCCGTTTCGCCTGCCCCTGCGACCGGCCGAGCGCGCCGCGCTCGCGCGCGCCGGCGTGCGCCTGCGCATCGCGGTGGCGCGCTACGAGCGCGTCGCCAGGGCACGACCCGGCGAGTCGCCGGCGGACACGAGGCGGCGCTTGCTGGCACATGGCGACGACCGCACGTTCTCCGACTGGCTCGGCCCGCTGCCCGGCGACGCCGATCTCATGTTCCGGGCAACCGTGACGCGCTCCACCGCCGAGCCGGAGGAGATCACCGCGGGCGCGGGCACCGGCTACTTCGCGCTCGTCTGGAGCTCTGGCTCGGGTCTCTCACGCAACATCGTGGGCGGCGCTCAGGTGCTGATCGACGGCATCGCCGCCGAGCTGCCCGGACGGATCGTCACCGACGCCGACGTCCAAGAGGTCGTTCAGGAGGACGACCTCGTGCGCGTGCGCTACCGGGCCGCCGGGGTCGACCGCGAGCTCTGCGCTCGGCACGCCATCGTCGCCGTCAAGGCCTACGACGCCGCGCGTCTCATCCGCGATCTGCCCGCGGACACGTCGTCTGCGCTCACGTCGATCCCGTACGGCCCGACCGTCGTCATGGCGATGCTGACGAACGAGACGCGGCCGATGCCATGGGACGATCTGTACGCGCTCGCGACTCCCAAGCGTGCGTTCAGCATGCTCTTCAACACCGTCAACGTCCTGCGACCGCGCAGCACCGTGCGTGCCCCCGGAGGAAGCCTGATGGTCTATCGCTCGGGCCACGCAGCGCTCGAGATGTTCGAGCAACCCGACGATGTGGTGGAGCAGGCGTTCCTCGACGATCTCTACGCGATCTACCCGGAGGCCCGCGGCATCGTGGCTGAGACGATCCTGCTCAAGCTGCCGCGCATGCTGCCGTACGCGGCGCCGGGCCGATCAGCCCTGCAGCCGCCGCTCGAGCGACCGCTCGGACGCATCCATCTGGCGGGCGACTACCTGGGCGGCGTCTACACCGACACGGCCATCTCCAGCGGGCAGGATGCGGCGCGCGCCGTGCGCGCCTCGCTGCAGGCGGCCGCGTCCCGGGTCTGAGGGAGGAGGTGCCATGCGCAGCCGCTTCAACAACGTCGTCAACGCGCGCGATGTGGCGCAGCAGGATTACTCGGAGCCGAGCGGGCGCTACCAGGTGTCCGGCCGGGAGATCGCCCTGGTCGTCGGCGCCCGCGACCTCGGCTACAGCGTCACGTTCGTGGCCCCCGGCTCCCGCTCCTATCCGTACCACTTCCACCACGGCGAGGAGGAGGCGTTCTACGTCCTCGAGGGCCGCGGCCTGCTCCGTCAGGGTGACGGCGAGGGCGAGGACGAGATCATCGAGTTGTCGCCGGGCGACGTCGTGGCCTTCCCGGCCGGAACGGGCATCGCGCACCAGTTCATCAACGACGGCGACGTCCCGTTCGCCTACCTCGCGATCAGCAACCTGGTCTCCTCGGACGTGGCGGAGTTCCCGGACTCCGACAAGGTGCTGATCCGCTCCTCACGGCTGATCGTGCGCCGCACGCCGAAGCTCGAGTACTTCGACGGCGAGGTGTGAGCGCTCGCGCGTCACAACGGGTAGCGCAGGGACGGCAGCCAGCGGCGCCAGACCGCCGGCAGGTCTGCCTGCCCGATCGCGTCGTCGAGAGCCCGCTTGAGCTCGTCGTCGCCGAGGCGCAGCGCGCACCCCCAGGGGTTCCGGGTCGCCACCGTGAAGGCCACGCGGATGTCGGGATGGGTGCGCTCGATTCCGATGAATGCGACGTCGTCGTCCACGACGGCGTCGACCTCGCCGATCTGCAGCGCGCGCAGCATGTCGCCGAAGACGTCGTCCGTGACCCCGTCGAAGGGGACGCAGTGGCCCTCGAACGTCTCGGCGAGCGCCATGTTCGTGCTGCCTGCGATCGCGCCCACGCGCCGTCCTTGCAGGTCGCCCGCCGCGCTCACCGCATCACCGGCGCGCACCACGACGGCCTCGTCGAAGATCGCGTAGGGGCGCGAATACAGGAAGCGGCGCTCGCGCTCGGGCGTGATCGCCGAGCCGCACCAGATGCCGTCGCATTCCCCTTCCGCGAGGGTGCGTGCGAAATCGGCCCACTGACGGAAGACCCAGTGGACGTCGAGCCCCATCGCCTCGGCCACTGCGCGCGCCGCGGCGGGCTCATAGCCGTGCCGGGATCCGTCGGCCTCGGTCCAGAACAGCGGCGGGGCGGCCATGTCCGAGCAGCACAGCGCCAGGGCGCCGAGGCGTGTCATCGCTCCTCCGCGTCGAAGGCGAGCGTCACGGCGATCTCCGATCCGATGCCGGCGCCGATCCGCTCGAGGATGCTCTTGCGGACACCGATGCAGGCGTACCCGCCCATGCGCACGACGGAGCCGCGGTAGGGCACGCCGTCGAACGTCGCGCGGACCGGGATGCGCCCCTTCCCGCCGAGCGCCGCGACCACCTCGGGCGGCACGCGCACGAGGTGGCCTCCGCCGCCGCCGGCCATCACCGTCGCCCGGAAGCGCTGTACTTCCATTCAGACCGCCGGCGTGAAGTGGCTCTCGATGTACGGGGTCCTGTAGGAGTCCTCGCGCCACATGATCGGGAAATAGACCTCGTCCATCCGCAGTTCGTCAGGACGCATGTAGCGCGAGTAGAGCGGGTGCCGCACGGTCGGATGCCAGGTCGTGTCCGTCGTGACCATGTGGCTGATGATCGCCCGCCGATCCGCATCGGGCCGCTCGTTGGGCGGCGAGCCGTGGAAGGTGAGGCCGTGGTGGAAGGCGGCGCCGCCGGGCGGCACCTCGATCGGCACCATGTCGGCCTCGACGTCGGGCGGCCGTACCTCGTGCATCCAGCCCAGCCAGTCCTCGGGCGCGTGAAACGTGTCCCCCGTCGGCAGCGGTCCCCACGCGTGCGAGCCGCGCGCGTAGTAGATCGTGCCGGTGTCGGCCGCCGTCTCGTCCAGCGCCATCCAGCAGGTCGTCATGTTCGGCGGTTCGAGGTACGGCACATAGGCGGCGTCCTGATGTGCGAGCAGCGCCTTGCCGGAGGGCGGCTTCCAGATCATGTTGTCCTGCAGCAGCCGCATGCCCGGCTCGCCTGCGAGCCTGGCCGCGAAGCGCGCGTTGCGCTCCTGGAGGGTGATGCGGGCGAGCCAGCGATCGGCCTTCCAGACGTTGCAAAGCTGACGCGTGCGGTCGGGCGGTGTGACGCCCGGCGTGTAGTTGACCTCGTCGGGCGCGAGTCCCGTCTCCCACTCGTGCTCGAAGCAGGCATGGAAGCGCTCGCGCGTGCGCTCGACCTCGTCGTCCGAGAGCCAGCGCTCGACGATCAGGAAGCCGTCGCGCTCGTACTGCCGGATCTGCTCGGCGGTCGGGTCGGTCTGCGTCATGGGTGAAGTTCTATCCCACCGTACGACCCGATCGTTCGGCTGCGGCGCGCTTCGCGTCGAGCGCACGGGATGGCGGCCGCCGCCGCCGCTGCGTAGAGTCGGCGCCGCGACGCATCGATCCAGTGACGGCGGTGCGCGCTGCGAACCTCGGGAGGTCGGCATGCGCAGGCCATCTGCGGCGCTCGTGGTGGCGTCGGCGGCACTCGTGATGGCGACGATCGGAACCTCGGTCGCCGCCACCCACTACACGATCACCAGACCCGGGCAGATCAAGCCCGGCTCGATTTCGCTCTCAGCGCTCAGCAAGCATGCGCGCAAGGCGCTCCGCGGCGCGCGCGGGCCGGCCGGCGCGCCCGGGCCACCCGGGGCGACCGGAGCCACGGGAGCGCCCGGAACGCCGGCCACGAAGCTGTGGGCGCAGATCGGGGCCGACGGGGCAGTCATCGCCTCGAGCGGCGGCGTGACTGCGCGCGCGGGTGGCGCGACGCCGGGCACGTACGCGGTCAACTTCGGGCAGGACGTCACGCACTGCGCAGCGATGGCGACACAGGGCGGCGTCGCCGGCGCACCGCTCGTGCGGATCTTCGCCGCTGGAATCGACCTGGCGCCGGGCTTCCCATCGGTCAGCTCGGTGACCGTCACGACCACCAGCGAGGTCGGCGGCGGAACACCCACCCCGACGGCGTTCTCCATCGCCGCCTTCTGCTGATCCCACGCATGCACCCACCACGCATGCACCTAGAGTTCTGTGGCGACGCATCCGAGGAGCGGTGCGCGCTCAGAGCCTCCGGGGGACAGCTATGCGAAAGCCATCTGCGGCGCTCCTGGTGGCGTCGGCGGCACTGGTCATGGCGACGATCGGAACGTCGGTCGCCGCATCCGGCTACACGATCACCTCCTCCAGGCAGATCAAGCCCGGCTCCATCTCGCTCGCGTCGCTCAGCAAGGGCGCCCGCAAGGCGCTGCATGGTGCGCGCGGTCCCGCGGGCCCGCAGGGCGACGATGGCCTGGACGGCGCCGACGGCGAGGACGGCGCGGACGGCCAGGACGGCCAGGACGCGGTGAGCGTCTGGGCCCAGGTCAAGCCCGACGGGAGCGTCAACGCCGCGAGCCCCGGCGTCACCGCCCGCAGCACTGCCGCCGGTGCCTACCTCGTCAACTTCGGCCAGGACATCACCCACTGCGCACCGCTTGCGACCCAGGCGTCGATCCCGAACTTCGCAGGCGCGGGACTTGCCGCAGCGGGCGTGCCCGGTCCGGCGTTCGTCGGCATGAGCAACGCGGGAGCCACCCTGGCACCGGGCTTCCCGAGCCAGACCTCGGTCTCGGTCGAGACCCGGCGTACGAATGGCACGGCCGTATCGACGGGCTTCACGATCGCCGTCTTCTGCTGAGAACTGGTGTCAAGGCCTGCCGCCCTCCGGCCTGAGGTCGCCGACACTGCAGTCGTGACAGAACGTGCAGACATCCGCAACGTCGCGATCATCGCTCACGTCGATCATGGCAAGACGACGCTCGTGGACGCGATGCTGTGGCAGTCCGGCGCCTTTCGCGAGAACGAGACGGTGCAGGACCGCGTGCTCGACTCGGGCGATCTCGAGCGCGAGAAGGGCATCACGATCCTGGCCAAGAACACGGCCGTCCGCCACGGCGGGACGAAGATCAACATCATCGACACGCCCGGCCACGCCGACTTCGGCGGCGAGGTCGAGCGCGGGCTGACGATGGTCGACGGCGTGCTGCTGCTGGTGGACGCGAGCGAGGGCCCGCTGCCCCAGACCCGGTTCGTGCTGCGCAAGGCACTCGAATTGCAGTTGCACGTGATCCTCGTCGTCAACAAGATCGACCGGCCCGACGCGCGCATCACGGAGGTCGTGGACGAGGTCTACGCGCTGTTCCTCGACCTCGACGCCGACGAGAAGCAGATCGAGTTTCCCATCGTCTACACGAATGCGCGCGCGGGGCAGGCGACGCTCGACCCCGACCTGCCCGGCGAGGATCTCGAGCCGCTGTTCGACACGCTGTTCAGAACGGTGCCTCCGCCCTCCTACGAGGAGGGGCACCCGCTGCAGGCGCTCGTCACCAACCTCGACGCGTCGCCGTACCTCGGCCGCCTCGCGCTCTGCCGCATCCGCAACGGCGTCCTGAGGCGCGGCGACAGCGTGCTCCGGTGCCGAGTCGACGGCTCGACCGAGCGCGTCAGGATCACCGACCTGACGGTGACCGAGGAGCTCACTCGCGTGCCCGCCGACGAGGCCGGTCCCGGCGAGATCATCGCGATCGCCGGCATCGAGGATGTCGCGATCGGAGAGACGCTGACCGACCCCGACGATCCCCGCCCGCTGCCGGTGATCAGCGTCGACGAGCCCAGCCTGTCGATGATGATCGGCATCAACACCTCGCCGCTCGCGGGGCTCGACGGCAAGCTGTTGACGGCGCGGCAGGTGCGCAACCGCCTCGACCAGGAGTTGGTCGGCAACGTCTCGCTCCGCGTGCTCGACGGAGATCGTCCGGACGCCTGGGAGGTGCAGGGCCGCGGCGAGCTGCAACTCGCCGTCCTGGTCGAGCAGATGCGGCGCGAGGGCTTCGAGCTCACCATCGGCAAGCCGCAGGTCGTCACCCGGCGCATCGACGGTGTGCTCAGCGAGCCCGTCGAGCGGCTCGCGATCGACGTGCCAGAGGCCTACTCGGGGGTCGTCATCGGCCTGCTCGCCCTGCGCAAGGGCAAGATGGAGCAGATGGTCAACCACGGCACGGGCTGGGTCCGGCTCGACTACCTCGTGCCGGCGCGGGGGCTGATCGGGTTCCGCACGGAGTTCATCACCGAGACGCGCGGAACCGGCATCCTCCACCACGTCTTCGAGGGCTTCGCGCCCTGGTTCGGCGACCTCAAGACGCGCCCCAACGGCAGCCTCGTCGCCGACCGGCGCGGCGTCTCGACCTCGCATGCGCTCATGAGCCTGCAGGAGCGCGGCGAGCTCTTCATCGGGCCCGCGGTCGACGTCTACGAGGGCATGGTGATCGGCGTCAACGCGCGACCCGAGGACCTCGACGTGAACGTGGCGAAGGAGAAGAAGGCGAGCAACATGCGCTCGGCCCATGCCGAGGAGCTCGTCCGCCTGGCGCCACCGCGCCAGCTCTCGCTCGAGCAGGCGCTGGAGTTCATCCGCGAAGACGAGGCCGTCGAGGTCACGCCCTCGCACGTGCGCCTGCGCAAGGTCGTGCTCCCCGCAGGCGGTCGCACGAAGACCGCTCGAGCCCGCGCGGCCGCCGAGCTCGGGGCCTAGAGGTTCTAGCTGAGTGAGCGTGGATGGCTGGGGTGTGTGGAGCGAGCGGGGGTGCCGGCCGGCTCGCAGGGCAGGCGGGACGCCTTCCCAAGAGCCGGGCGGCGGCCCCGCGAACCCCGGATCCCGCTCGCCCACAAGTAGCTCGGCAGGCCGCGAATCTGTGCGAGCGGGAACCGGGTCGCCGCAGGTCTGGCGGTGGTACGCGCAGCGCGCGGCCGCCAGACCGCAGGACGATCCACACATCCCAGGCGCCGCGCTCATTCAGTTAGAACCTCTTAGAGGATCGCGGGATCCGGGCACCCGCTCGACGCCGCCGGGTGTAACGTCCTGCGCAGATGCCGCACCCAGGCCGGGAACACGATCCGACGCTCTTCGAATGGGCCGGGGGCTCGCCTGCGCTTCTGCGCATGACCAGGATCTTCTACGGCAGGTACGTGCCGGAGGACCCGCTGCTCGGGCCCCTCTTCGCGAACATGGCCGCCGACCACCCCGAGCGCGTCGCCGCCTGGCTGGGCGAGACGTTCGGCGGCCCGCCCGCCTACACCGAAGGGTACGGAGGCTACGACCGCATGGTCGCCCAGCACGCGGGCAGGGCGCTGACCGAGGAGCAGCGGGCGCGCTGGGTGCAGCTGCTGTGCACCTCGGCCGACGACGCCCAACTGCCGACGGACCCGGAGTTTCGCGCAGCCTTCGTCGCGTATCTCGAGTGGGGATCGCGCATCGCGCTCGAGAACTCCCAACCCGGCGCCCGCCCTCCACAGCACATGCCCGTGCCCCGGTGGTGGTGGGTCTGCGACGCCACGCCGGGCAGCAGGGTCTCCGCACTTGCGGGCGACGAGCAGGCAGCGGCGCCGATCGTCCTCCCCGGCCCGGATGACGAGATCGGCTTTGCCGAGCACATCAAGCCGCTGTTTCGCGAGGTGGATCGCAAGTCGATGAGCTTCGCCTTCGATCTCTGGTCGCACGAGGACGTCACCGCCAACGCGGGCGCGATTCTCAGCCGGCTCGAGGCAGGCACGATGCCCTGCGACGGAGCCTGGCCAGGCGCGCACATCGAGTTGTTCCAGCGCTGGATCGACTCCGGGACACCCCCGTAGAACTGGCGAACCTGGTCAGGCAGCGTGCAACAGGACGAGCGCGTTGCCGGACGGGTCGCGGGCGAGCGGTCCGGCGTCATCGTCCTCGAGCTCCACGCCGCCCGCCGCGATGCGTTCCGCCAGCGCGTCGCGCTCTGCCGCGTCCGGCAGGACGATCTCGAAGCGACGCAGCGAGGCCGAGCCCGGCGCCGGCGGCAGCGCGCCACCGCTGCGCCAGGTGTTCGCGCCCACATGGTGGTGATAACCGCCGGCGGAGAGGAACACCGCCTGCCCCCCGTACTCGGCCATCAGACCGAATCCGAGCACATCCCGGTAGAACTCCACGCTCGGCGCGATGTGGGAGACCTGCAGGTGCACATGCCCCATCCGCGTGCCCTCGGGCTGGCGCTCGAACGGCTCCGTCTCGGGCTCGTCGAGCTCACCCAGCAGGCCGTTGAGATCGAGTGGATCGGTGCCCATGCGCTCGGCCACCTTCCCTTCCCAGCGCTCGCGCGGGCGGTCGTGGTAGATCTCGATGCCGTGCTTGTCCGGATCGCTGAGATAGATCGCCTCGCTGACGAAGTGGTCCGACGCGCCCGAGAGCCGCACCCGCTCGCGCACGGCGTGGGCGAGCCAGCGCGCCAGGCTGCGCCGGTCGGGCAGCAGAAGGGCGAAGTGGAACAGGCCCGTGCGCGCCGGCGCAGGCTGCGCACCCGGCTCCTCGACGAGCTCGAGCAGCCTCGTCCGGCCGGCCCCGAGCGTCGCCCGACCTCCACCCTCCGCGAGCACCGCGAGGCCGATCGACTCGCGGTAGTACGTCAGCGAGCGCTCGAGATCGCCGACGGTCAGATGCACGGCGCCCATCTGCGTCGAAGCGGGAATCGGGGTGCTCATGCGCCGCTCGCATGCTCGCGCACCCAGGCCGCGAGCGTGTCGAGGTCGGCCTGCGTGAGCTCGTGGCCGACGGGCTGGCGAGACACCTGCACCTCCGCGCCGCCGGCTGCGAGCACCTCGGCCAGCTCCTCGATCTGCTCCGGCGCGCTGTACGGATCGGCATCGCCGCTCGCGATCAGGACGTCGGTGCCGGCCAGCGACAGGGGCTCGCCGGGGCGGTAGGGCAGCATGGGGCGCAGCAGAGCGGCCCCGCGCAGTACGCCGCCGTGCCGGAAGAGCAGCTCGACCGCGATGTTGGCGCCGTTCGAGTACCCGACTGCGATCACACGACCGGGGTCGCGCCCGTAGCGCGCGCAGGCGTCCGCGACCCACTGCGCGAGCGCGTCGCCGCGCAGGCGCAGGTCGTCGAGGTCGAGATCGCCCATGCCGCGCCGCGCGAAGAAGCGTGCGGCCACGCCTCCCTCGAGCACCTGCCCGCGCGGGCTGAGCAACGCCGCATCAGGGGCGAGCTGCCTGCCCAGGCCGATCAGCTGGTGCTCGTCGCCGCCGGTGCCGTGCAGCAACAGCAGGGTTGCCGGCCCGCTGCCGGGCTCGTAGCGATGGACGAACGCCTCGGCGACACTCACGCGGGCACGGGCCGCCAGGCGCGGATGTCCGGAAGCGGCGTCAGCACCGGCTCGATGCGCTCGCGCAGATGCTCGAACGCGGGCGGCAGCGAGAGATGCTCGCCGAGCGACTCGAGCGGCTCGTCGACGGTGAACCCCGGCCCCAGCGTCGCGATCTCGAAGAGCACTCCGCCGGGTTCGCGGAAGTAGATCGAGCGGAAGTAGAAGCGGTCGATCACCGGCGTGGGATGCAGCCCGATCTCGCGCACCCGCTCGCCCCAGGCCTCGTGGTCCTCGAACGTGGACGCCCAGGCGATGTGGTGCACGGTGCCGGCGCCCGGCACGCCCCTCACGTCCGGGAGCGGGTCGTAGGCGTAGGTGCCTCCGCGCGCGGCGCCCCGCGCCTCCCAGCCGTCCTCGCAGGGCACGAACTCGAGCGCCTCCTCGAGCATGCGCCGACTCGAGTCGGGCCGCATGCTCGAAGCGCGCACGCCCTCGAAGCCCTGCAGCGCGAACTCGGCCGGGATCTCGCGGTGGCGCGCGATGAGAGGCTCGTCGGGGCGGTCGACGACTGCAAGCTCGTGCGCCATCCCCTCGGGGTCCGCGAAGCGCAGGCGGTCGCCCGAGCGCTCCGTTGCGACGCCCTCGCCGCCGAGCCGATCCGCCCAGAAGTCGAGAGCTTCGCTCGAGGCGACCCGGGTGATGATGCGATGCACCATGCCGGGGCCTGCGCGACCGGGTGCGACGCCCGGGTACTCGAAGAAGGTCAGGTCGGCGCCGCCGCTGCCGAGCTCGTCGGCGTAGAAGAGGTGGTACACGCTCGGATCGTCCTGGTTGACCGTCTTCTTGACCATCCGCATGCCGAGCACGCGTGCGTAGAAATCCACGTTCCGGGGCGCGTCGCCCGTGATCGCCGTGATGTGGTGGACGCCCTCGAGCTTCATCCCCGTGCAGTCTACGACCCGTCGAAGCAGGGCGGCTATGTCTAGGCGGCGCCCGGCAACGGGAACGGCTCGTCGCCGAGCTCCCTGGTACGGCGCTCGACGAACTCGCTCAGCTCGGCGCGGATCGCGTCGTCCAGGGGCGGCTGCTCGTAGCGCTCGAGCATCGCGCGCCAGAGCGTTCCGGCACGCGCGTTCGCGTCGTGCGAGCCGTTCTTCCTCCAGCGCTCGAAGTTCTCGGTCGACGCCAGGGCGGGTCTCCAGAAGCATTCGCGAAAGCGCTCGAGCGTGTGCTCGGCGCCCAGGAAGTAGCCGCCCGGGCCGATCTCGGCGTGCGCAGAGAACGCGAGCGCGTCCTCGTCGAACGCAACCGGCGTGAATTGCCGGCGCAGCAACTGCAGAAGCTCGATGTCCAGAACGAACTTCTCGAAGCAGGTGACGAGCCCGCTCTCGAGCCAGCCGGCCGACTGATAGACGACGTTGGCCCCCGCCATGAAGGCGGCGAGCAGCGTGTTGAGGGACTCATAGGCAGCCTGCGCGTCGACGCTCTGACTCGCAGTCAGCGTCCCACCGCCCGCGCGCCATGGGAGGTCGTAGCGGCGGGCGAGCTGGCCCGAGGCGTAGAGGCCGAAGGCCGACTCGGGCCCGCCGAAGCTCGGTGACCCGGACTGCATGTCGATGGCCGAGAGGAAGGAGCCCATGACGCAGGGCGTCCCGGGGCGGATCAGCTGCAGGAGTGCGATGCCCGTCAGCACCTCGGCCATCTGCTGCGCCAGGGCGGACGGGATCGCGACGGGCGCCATGGCCCCCATCAGCAGGAACGGCGTCGACGACCACGGGCTGGCCGGCGCCGCCGTAGACCAGCATCGCCTCGAGCATGCGCACGTCGTAGCGCAGCGGGGAGTTCACGTTGACATTCGCGAACATCGCCGGCCGCTGCTCGATCGCCGTCTCGGCCGCCGGCCAGGATCTCGCCCATGTGCAGCGTGTCCTCGCTGCCCGTTCGCGACATCGGCATGCCCTTGAAGGCCTTGTCCGAGTGCACGATGAGCGCCAGCGTCTGCACGAGGTGGCGCGAGTCGAGCGGCACGTCGTCCGGCTCGCAGATGTTCCCGCCCGGCGTGTCGAGCTCGGGCTGCATCTGCGCGAGCTTGATGAGCCGCACGAGATCGGCCAGCGTGCCGTCGCGGCGTTCGCCGCCGATGCGCACGAACGGCGGGCCCTGAGCCGGCAGGAACATCATGCGATCGCCGCCGATCTGGAGGTCGTGCTCGGGGTTGCGCGCGTGCAGCACGAATTCCGCGGGCGCCTTCGCGACCTGCTCGAGTACGAACTCCGGGTCGAAGCGCACGAGATCGCCCTCGACCTGCTGACCTGCCCTGCCGAACAGCTCGAGCGCCCTCGGCTCGTCGAACTGCACGCCGATCTCGGAGACGAGGCGCTTCCAGCCTCGCTCGACGAGCTCGATGGCCTCGGGTGCCAGGGGCTCGTAGCGCGGCATGGTGTTTGTGAACATCCCGCGATCATACAACTCAGGTTGCATCTTGAGGTAGAGTGCCGCGGATGAATCCCGGCACCTCCGGTCTGGAGCGCGGGCTCGCGGTCCTGCAAGCGCTCGCGGGACCGGAGGCCGCGAGCCGTGGCGGCCTCGGTGTCGTGCGTCTCGCCGAGCTGGTCGGAAGCGACAAGAGCCAGACGTCGCGCTCGCTCGCCACCCTGGCGGAGCACGGCCTCGTCGAACGCGACCCCGAGACGCTCTCCTACCGCATCGGCTGGCAGGTCTTCGCGCTGGCCGCGCGTGCGGGCGAGCCGCGGCTGCTGGCCGCCGCCCCCCGCCTGCTGCGCGATCTCGTGCACGACCTCGGCGAGAGCGCTCACCTCTCCGTGCGCCAGGGCGCGAGCGTCCTCACGCTGCTCTCCGAGTCCCCCGCGAGCGCGATCTGCGCGCCCGGCCTCGTGGGGGCCCTGACGCCGCTCGCGACGACCTCCGCCGGGCGGGCGCTCGCATTCGACCTGGCCGACGAGGAGCTCGCCGCACTCGGTCTCGGCGAGGACGCGGAGCGCATCGCCGCGGCGCGTTCCCTCGGCTACGCCATCGTGCGCGAGGAGTTCGAGCCCGGCCTCGTGGCCGCAGCGGCCCCCGTACGCGACGGCTCCGGTCGTGTCGTCGCCGCCGTCAACGTGTCGGCGCCGGCGTTTCGCTTCGCGCATCGGCTCGAGGAGGCCGCCGCGGCCGTGGTGGCCGCGGCGGCCGAGCTCTCGGCCAATCTGGGCTCGCCGCGTCAGTCCGCGGCGTGACTTCAGGCGCCCGGCACCACCGACGCCTCTGGCTCGGCGGCGGCCACCGCCTCGGTCTCCGGGGCTCGTCCGCGGATCAGCACGAGCGCCGCTACGAATGCGATCGCCGACATCAGCGCTCCCACCAGGAACGCGCGCGAGAGCCCGTCGGTGAACGCCACGTCGGCTGCCGTGCCACTCGCGCGCAACTCGGCGGTCCGGCTCGTGAACACGGTTGCCAGGAGGGCGACGCCGACGGCGCCGCCGATCTGCTGCGACGTGTTGATCAGGCCCGAAGCGAGCCCGGCCTCGTCGTCGGTGATACCCATGAGCGCGGCGATCGTGACCGGGATGAACGCGAAGCCGAGGCCGACGCCCGCGAGCACGAATCCGGGCGCGAGGTCGCCGAGATACGTGCCGTGCGGGGACACCTGCGTGAAGAAGAGCAGGCCGGCCGTCAGCAACGCGAGCCCCACGAGGAGCACGCTGCGGACGCCGAAGCGCCCGACCAGCGCCTGCGAGGCGCCCGCCGAGACGATGATCGTGCAGGCCACCAGCAGGTAGCCGACGCCGCTGCGGATCGCGCTGTAGCCGAGCCCCGGCGGCTGCTGCATGTAGAGCGCGAGCAGGAAGAACATCGCGAAGATGGCCGCCCCGAGCATGAAGCCGACGACGTTCGCGCCCACGATCGTGGGCAGCCGGAAGATCGAGAACGGGAGCAGCGGACTGGCGGCGCGCCGTTCGTTGAACACGAACCCGAGCATGAGCAGCGCGGAGACGGCGAACAGGCCGAGCGTGCGCGCCGAGAACCAGTGGTACTGATCGGTCTTGACGACCGTGTAGACGAGCAGCGAGAGGCTGGCCGTGACCAGGATCGCGCCGATCACGTCGAAGGACCGGATCGCGTCCTCCACGCGGCTCTCCCTCAGCAGGCGCGGCGCGAGCAGGAACGCCGCCACGCCGATCGGCACGTTGACGAAGAAGACCCATTCCCAGCCGACGTATTCGGTCAGCACGCCGCCCATGAGGACGCCGACCGCCCCGCCGGCGCCGGAGACCGCGCCCCACACCGCCAGCGCCTTGTTGCGCTCGGTGCCCTCCGCGAAGGTGGTCGAGAGGATCGAGAGCGCAGCCGGCGCGATCATCGCAGCGCCGAGGCCCTGAACCGCGCGCGCGCCGATCAGGAAGTTGCTCGTCGACGCGAAGCCGCAGGCGAGCGAGGCGAGCGTGAACACCACCAGGCCGGCCATGAACAGCCGGCGGCGGCCGAGCAGGTCCGCACAGCGCCCGCCCAGCAGGAGGAACCCGCCGAACGTCAGCGCATAGGCGCTGGCGACCCACTGCAGGCTCGAGTTGTTGAAGTTCAGATCGACCTCGATCGTCGGCAGAGCGACATTGACGATCGAGACGTCGATGATGAGCATGAACTGCGTCGCGCACAGAAGGATCAGCGCGATCCAGCGACGCGGGTCAGGAGCTTCGGACGACATTGCTTCTCCCCAAGAGTTGGCAGGGGCAGTATTAGCAGCAAGCGGGCCGTATGTGAACAACGTTCGCACGCAGCGCCCGGGACGCCGTGCGGAGTAGCATCGCGGCCATGCAGGCGCTCGTGCCCCAGGTCGCCGTCGACGAGTCCGAGGATGCCGCGCGGCGAGAGCGCTTTCCAGCGGGCTCGGCGATCGAGTTCGCCGACCTGGAGCTCGACAGCCGCGTCGGCGCGCTCGACCGGCTGCGGGGCGAGGAGCCGATCTCGTGGGTGCCGGCGCTCGGCGGCTGGCTGGTCACGTCGCACAAGCTCGCGCGAGAGCTGCTGAGCAGGCGCGACGAGTTCACGGTCTGGGCCGAGCCCAACCTGGTGCGCGCGTCCCTCGGCGTGATGATGCTGACCACCGACGGGGACGAGCACGCGAGGCAGCGGCGGCCGTTCGAGGAGCCGTTCGGCGTGCGCCCCGTGCGCCGGCGCTTCGCCGAGCCGGTCGGCCGGCGCGTCGAAGCACTGCTCGACGAGCTCGCGCCGCGGGGCGGATGCGAGCTGGTCGAGGAGTTCGCGGCGCCGTTCGCGATCGGCGTCGCCGGTGACGTGCTCGGGCTCTCGCTCGACGACGTCGCGCGCGTCCAGGGCTTCTACGAGGCGTTCGCCGGAGCGATGGTCTACGACGGCGACCCCGAGCCCCAGCGCCGTGCCGATGCCGCACGGGCCGAGCTCGACGCGATCCTCCTCGCCGAGGTCGAGCGCTCACGCGCACAGCCCGACAATTCGATCACGAGCGCGGTCGCGAACGATCCGGCGCGGGGCCTTGCTGACGAGGAGATCGTCGCGCAGCTGCGCGTGATCCTGTTCGGCGCCATCGAGACGGTCGAGTCGACGCTTGCGAATGCGGTGCTGCTGCTCCTGAGGTACCCCGACCAGCTCGCAGTCGTGCGCGCGGAGCCGGACTGCCTGGGCAACGCGATCGAGGAGGGCATGCGGCTGATCCCGCCCGTCGCCTTCATCGAGCGCTGGACCGCCCAGCCCTGCAGTCTCGGCGCAGTCGATCTCGGCGCGGGCGAGTTCGTCGGCGTCAGCACCGTTGCGGCCAACCGCGATCCTGACGTGTTCTCCGCTCCCGAGCGGTTCGACGTTCGCCGTGCCAACGCGCGCCACCACCTCACGCTCAGTCACGGGCACCATCACTGCCTGGGCTTCAACCTCGGCCGCATGCAGTGTCAGGTGGCCGTTGGCGGCGATGTTCGAGCGGCTGCCCGGCCTCGAGATCGCGCACGCGCCCGAGCCGGCGGGATTCGCGTTCCGGCGTCCGGCGACGCTGGAGCTTCGCTGGCGCGCGCCCTGACGTGGGCGCCCTCAGAGCTACGAGGCCAGCGACCGTACGGTCTGAACGAGGTTGGCCAGCTGCTCGACGGGAACGTTCTCGATCGCGAAGCGCAGCGCCGTGGCACGGAAGCCGCCGATCGCACCGGCTCGCTCGGCGTCGTCGAGCGATCGCTCGAGCCCGCGCCGGACGGCATTGCCGAGCTCGCGGTCGTCCACGTGGTGAGCGCGCGCGAAGCGAGCGCGCGAGCTCGACGAGGCCAGTGCGAGCGTGAGTGTCTCGCGCGAGACGCCGAAGTGGCAGGCCGCGCCGTCGAGCGCCGAGAGGGCGATCTGCTCGGCGACCGCCTCGATGCCGCCGGGATTGCGCCAGGAGCGCGGCGCGCACGGATTGCGCACGGACCCCGGCTCGTACGAGCCTCCTCCGAGCGCGAGGTAAGCGGCGGGAACCGAGGCCGCAAGTGCCGCCGAGCAGGTGAG
The DNA here is from genome assembly GCA_963845865.1 of uncultured Actinomycetes bacterium. Classification (GTDB taxonomy): domain Bacteria; phylum Actinomycetota; class Thermoleophilia; order Gaiellales; family JALYLC01; genus JALYLC01. Next base: position 134,807 of record CAWJTT010000007.1, on the reverse strand, counting down.
CACCGCAATCGTCTGGCGCGTCGGCGTCACAGCGTCACCCGCCGCGTCAGGGCGATCGGTATGAGCGCCAGGGCCGCCAAGACGGCGGCGAGCAGGAACGACCGCTCGAACGACGACGTCGCGGCTCGGTCGAGCTGCTCGTTCAGCTGCCGCTCGAGCTTCTGCAATTGCGGTCGCTCGCGATCGCTCGCGTCGACCTCCGCGAACGACTTGTGGATGTCGGGCAGCCGTCCGGGCTGGCGACGGATGTCGCTCGCGATGCGAGAGGCCAGGTCGATCTTGGTGAGTGCGCCGATAGGAGCGTCCAGCACGAGCTCGGCGCCCTTCTGGGTCGCACGATCGCGCTGCCGGTCGAGGTCGGCGACGAACACGGGCGTCAGCAGGACGAGCCCGAGCACGACGCCGGCGTGACGAGCCGCGATGGTGTAGCCCCCGTGAATGGCCGCAGACGACCGTCCGGCGAGGGCAGCCTCGGTCAGGGCACCGATCGAGAGCGCGAGACCGGCACCGATCAGCAATTGCGGCGCGAGCGTCCAGCCCCAGCCCGCCCTCGGGAGCAGGCCGAGCGCGACAACCCCGCCCACGCCCAGCAGCGTCCCCGCCGCGGCGCGCGTGCGCGGGTCGCCCGCGCGCCGCTCGAACGGCCCGGAGAGCAGTGCGGCAGCGGGTATCACGGTGACGACGAGCGCGGCCGAGATCGGGGGCATGCGCCAGCCCTCGACGAGCAGCAGCACGAGCAGGAAGAGCACCGCGGCGAGGCCCGCCGACAGCAACCCGAGCGCGATGTTGGGCGCGATGTGAGGCCGCCCGGCACGCGCCGGGGCCGCGGGCGCGCCGAGGTTGAAGACGACCAGTGCGGGAATCAGCGCGAGCGGGACCTGCAGGACGAAGATGGATTGCCACGAGATCAGCTGGGTGAGCAGGCCGCCGACCGCGGGGCCGAGCGCAGCGCCGGCGACGCCGGCGATCGCCCACAGGCGCACCGCAGGGCGCTCCCCGCCGGCCAGTGCCGGCAGCAGCTCGAGCGCGGCGCACACCGCCGCGGCGCCGCCCACGCCCTGCACGGCGCGCGCCCCGATCAGGAAGGCGAGCGAGGGCGCAAGCGCGCAAGCCACTGCGCCCCCGGCGAAGACGACGAGGCCGCCTGCGCAGACCTGCCCCGCGGCAAGACGGGTCGCCAGGCGCGCCGCAGGCACGGCTGCCAGGGCGATCGCAAGGTTGAAGGCCGTGATCACCCAGGCGACGTCCGCGATCGCCGCGCTGTACTCGCGGTAGATCGCCGGCAGCGCGAGGATGACGACCGAGGCGTCGGCCAGCACGAGTCCGACGGCCAGCGCGACCGCCGCGACCCGCAGATCAGGTCGGGACGCCGTACGACTCCGGGCGCCGGTGCGCGAGCGACGGCACCTGCAAGCGCACGCGCTCGAGCGCAGCGTGGTCGCATTCCGCGACGATCACTCCCTGCCCGTCGGGGGCCTGTACGAGCACCGTGCCCCAGGGATCGACGATCATCGAGCGCCCGTACGCGGTCAGGCCGGCGGGCAACGCGCCGTGCTGATTGGCGGCGACCACGAAGCACTGGTTCTCGATTGCCCGCGCGCGCAGCAGCACTTCCCAGTGATCGCGTCCCGTGCGCTCGAGGAAGGCGGCAGGCACCGTCGCGATCGTCGCGCCTGCAACCGCGTAGGCCCGGTAGAGCTCCGGGAAGCGCAGGTCGTAGCAGATCGTGAGGCCGACGCGGAGGTCACCGATCGGCGCGATCGCCCCGCCGGCGCCGGGTGCGTCCGTATCCGACTCGCGCACGCGCTGGCCCGGCAGGTCGACGTCGAACTGGTGGATCTTGCGGTAGACGCCGACCTGACTGCCGTCGCGGTCGAAGGCGACGCTCGTGTTGCGCAGCCGCTCGTCACCGGCCACGCGCTCGGCCACGGAGCCCGCGACGATCGCCATGCCGAGCTCCCGCGCCCACCCCCGCACGGCCGTCAGCCGCGGGCCGTCGATCGGCTGCGCGGCTGCGCGAATCTCCTCCGAGGTGCCGAACGCCTCCCAGCGCTCGGGCAGCAGGGCCATCTCGGCGCCGCTCGCCGCGGCCTGGCGGACGAAGCGCTCGGCGGAGGCGAGATTGTCGTCGGGTGAACTGCCGGCGCGCAACTGGATGCAGGCGATGCGCGGCTTCACCGCCCGCACTCTAGAGGTTCCACCTGAATGAGCGTGGATGGCTGGGGTGTCATCCCAGCCGTCGCAATCTCAGAGGTTCTGACTGAGTGAGCGTGGATGGCTGGGCTGTGTGGAGCGAGCGGGGCTGCCGGCCGGCTCGCAGGGCAGGCGGGACGCCTTCCCAAGAGCCGGGCGGCGGCCCCGCGAAGCCCCGGATCCCGCTCGCCCACCAGCACTCGAGGCAAGCACGCGAAGCTGTGCGAGCGGGAGCCGGGTCGCCGCAGGTCTGGCGGTCGCACGCGCAGCGCGCGACCGCCAGACCGCAGGACGATCCACACATCCCAGACGCCGCGTTCATTCAGGTAGAACCTCTTATGCTCAGCGCTCATGCGCTGCGCGATTCTCCTCGCCCTGCTCGCCCTCGCGACGCTCGGGGCCGACTCCGCCGCCGCCGACCCGGTCGTTGCGCACTTCAAGAGCCCGTCGGGGAACATCAACTGCATCGGCGGCACCGCGCCCGCGTACGTGGAGTGCCAGGTGCGGCGCGCGGCCTGGCCCCAGACGCCCCCCAAGCCTGCGGGCTGCGATCTCGACTGGGAGGCGTACAACCTGAGCCTGGGCGGCCGGCGGGTCGTCCTCGGCGCCTGCCGCGGCGACGTTGGGCCCCGGTGCTTCCGCGACTGCACGACGCTGCGCTACGGGCGGTCGGTCGACATCGGCCCGATCCGCTGCCGCTCCGCGGTGGTCGGCGTCACCTGCCGCTACGTCCGCGGCAAGCTCGCCGGCTTCCGCATCGCGCGCGGCGGCTACGTCATCTGGCGCTCGTGAGGACGGGCGCCGTTCGCGACCGCGCGCTCGTGCTCGTGCGCGAGCTCGGGCCGGGCTTCGCCGGGCGCGCCGCGGGCTACGATCGCGAGACTTCGTTCCCGTTCGAGAACTACGCCGAGCTGCGCGCCGCGGGCATGCTCGGGCTCTGCATCCCGGAGCGCTACGGCGGCATGGGAGCGAGCTTCCAGGACTACATGCACGTCTCGGCCGAGCTTGCCCGCTTCTGCCCGATGACCGCGTTGACGTACAACATGCACAGCCAGACGACGCTCTGGACGGGCATCCTGGCCGACGACCTCGACATGGCGCCCGACGTTCGCGAGCGCCACGAGCGCATCCGCAGCGAGCTCTACCGCTGGATCCTCGAGGACGGGGCGCTCATGAGCCAGCCACTCTCGGAGGGGATCGCGCGCGGCGCCACGGCCGGGGTCGCGACCACTGCCACGCCCGTACCGGGCGGTTTCCACGTCAGCGGACGCAAAGTGTTCGCGTCGCTGGCAGGCGCCGCGGACGCGTACAACTTCACCTGCCGCGTGCCGGGCGAGCAGGGCCTGCGCTTCCTCTCCGTGCGCTCCGACAACCCCGGCGTGCGCATCGTCGGCGACTGGGACCCGCTCGGGATGCGCGGCACCGACTCGCGCACGCTCGTGTTCGAGGACGCCTTCGTCGAGGCCGAGGACGAACTGCTGCCGACGGGCGGCTTCGATCAACTCGCGGCGCGCTGGCCGCACGTCTACCTGACGCTCACGCCGACGTACATCGGGCTCACGCGTGCCGTGGTCGACTTCGTCCAGGGCTACCTCGGCAGTACGCCCCCACCCGGCGTCCCGGCCCGGCGCGACGTGCCGGCGAAGCAGTGGGCCTGGGCCGAGATCCAGATCGCGTACGAGCGCAGCCGCTCGCTCTGGGAGTGCGCGGTGGCCGAGGCCGGGCTCGATCCCACGCCCGAGCAGTTGCGCCGCGCCTGGGCAGCGGCCTACACGGCGATGGAGACGGCGCCCGAGGTGGCCGCACTGGCGATCCGCGCCTGCGGCGGCGGCTCGCTGATGCGCAACCTGCCGCTCGAGCAGCACTACCGCGATGCGCGCTGCGGCTCGGTGATGCTGCCATGGAGCGCCGAGGTGTGCCTGGAGCTGCTCGGTCGCTTTGGCCTCTACGACGAGCCCGACGATCACCGCCATGTCTGAGCGAAGCCTCCGGCCGCGCGACGTGGATGCCGCTCCCGTGGCGTGGCGGGAGGCCGGCTCGGGGCCGCTCGTGCTGTTCCTCGGCGGCCTCGGCATGACGCGCACCGGGTTCGATCCGCAGCTCGCGGCGCTCGGCTCCGGCTACCGCTGCGTGGCCTGGGACATGCCCGGCTACGGCGCATCGCCGCTGCCGCCGCAGGGGCTCTCGTTCCCGCTGCTGGCTGATGCCGTCGCCACGCTGATCGGCACGCTGGGAGAACCGCAGGCGCATCTTGCAGGGCTCTCGATGGGCGGTCAGGTCGCGCTGCACGCGGCGCTCCGCCATCCGCGACTCGTGCGATCCCTGGCGCTGCTCGACTCGAGCCCCGCGTTCGGGCTCGACGGCACCGAGCCCGAGGCCTGGAAGCGGCTTCGCCTCGATCCGCTGGACGCCGGCGAAACCCCCGCGAGCATGGCAGAGCGCGTGCTTCGCTCGATCATGGCACCCGGCGCCGGCGATGGCGCGGTGGCCGCCGCCGTTGCCTCGATGTCGCGCATACCCGCCGAGGGCCTTCGCGCTGCAGTCGAGTGCCTCCCCACGCACGACGTGCGGGCACGGCTCGGCGAGATAGCGGCGCCGACGCTCGTGCTCGTCGGCGAGCACGACGAGGAAACGCCGCTCGCATACGCCGAGGCGCTGGCTTCCGGCATCCGGGGCGCGCGCCTGCAGATCATCCCCGGTGCCGGCCACATCTCGAACCTGGAGGCCCCCGAGACCGTCAACGCTGCGCTGTGGGAGCATCTCGCCGCGGCCCCGGAGCAGGCATGACCGAGTGGCGCTGGCTCGAGGTCTTCGCCCGTCAGCTGCGTGCCTGCGCGCTCCGTGACGGTGAGGTCGTGGCCGTGCTCTCTGAGTCGGCCAGCCGGCCGGAGCTCGTGGAGACGAGCCGCGTCGCTGCGCAGATGGTCGGCGGTCGCGTGTACGACGTCGTCGTGCCGACGCCCGCCGCCGCCGCACCGGTTGCGCTGCGCTCGACGGGCGCCTCGCGCGCCCTGGCCGGCAACCGCGGCGCGATCGCGGCCCTTGCGGCCGCCGATCTCGTGATCGACTGCACCGTCGAGGGCCTCCTGCACGCGCCCGAGCTGGGCGGCATCCTGGGCGGAGGGGCGCGCGTGCTGATGATCAGCAACGAGCACCCCGAGAACTTCGAGCGCTACTCGGAGGATCCGACCCTCGCGGCCCGCGTCGAGCGCGGCGTGGCCCTGCTCGAGGCGGCTCGGGAGATGCGCGTGACGTCGGCCGCCGGCACCGACCTCCTCGCACGGCTCGAGGGTGCCGTGCGCGCAGGCTCCTCGGGCATCGCCACGGAGCCCGGAACGATCGCCCACTGGCCGGGCGGGCTTTGCCTGGCGTTCCCGGCCTCGCACTGCGTCGAGGGAGTCGTGGTGCTCGCGCCCGGCGACGTCAACCTCACGTTCAAGACCTACGTTCGCGATGCCGTGACCCTGCGCATCTCCGACGACCACGTGGTCGCCATCGAGGGGCAGGGGGTCGACGCCGACCTCTTCCGCTCCTACCTGGCGGCGTTCGGCGACCGCGAGAGCTACGCGGTCAGCCACGTCGGCTTCGGCATGAACCGGAGCGCACGCTGGGACTACCTCGAGCTCTACGACAAGGCGCAGGTCAACGGCACCGAGGCGCGCGCGTTCGCGGGCAACTTCCTGTTCTCGACTGGCGCGAACGAGAACGCCGGGCGCTACACCGCAGGCCACTTCGACCTGCCGATGCGCGGCTGCACCATCGCGCTGGACGGCAGCGTCGTCGTGGACGCCGGCGCTCTCACGGGCGACCTGGCGTAACGCCGGGGCGGGCCTACAGAACTTCGGGGCCGATGCGCTCGCGCAGCAGCGGGAGCACGTCCTCGGGCTCGGGATAGCGCCCGATCATCTGCTTGTAGAAGACGCGCTCGCCGTCCACGTCGACGTCGAAGACGCCGCCGGTGCCGGGCACGAGCTCCAGGGCGACCAGGACGGGAGACCACCCCTCGACGATGCGCGCGGCCAGACCGGCCGCGTTCGGGGACGCGCCTCAGGGCACGCAGTATTCGATGCGCACCCGGTAGGTCGGTCTCATCGCCACACAAGCAGTGTGCCACGGCGCGCGACCACGGCGGCCGCGTCCGGGGCAGAGGCGCTGCGGGTACGCGTGAGCATCCACGCGCAGATCCCCGCGATCACGACCAGGAACACGATCCGCTCCGCCGGCCCCGTATAGAAGAACGCTCCGCGCCAGACGACCCAGCAGAGCGTCGGCAACAGCCAGATCGGGGCGAAACGGGGGCAGTAGACGGCGAGCGGGACGAACAGCATCACCAGGTAGTGGTGCCAGACGATCGGCGAGAACGCGAGCACTGCCAGCACTCCCAGCAGGAACGCGGCCTCGTCGGCGCCCTCTCGCCGCTTGCTCACGATCCATAGCCCCGCGAGCAGGCCGGCGCCGACGACATAGGGTGCAAACGAGGCGGCCCGCCCCGAGATCCCGATCAGATTCGCGTAGGCCACCGCCGAGTAGCCGCGCGTGCTCTCGATGTCGGTCAGCAGCGAGAGCAGACGCGGATAGCCGGCGAAGCCGTGGAAGCCGATCACGGCCCAGCCTCCCAGCCACAGCCCGAGCGCCACCGCCGCCGACGTCGCGGCCGCGCGCCAGCGCCTCGTCACGAGCAGCCAGGCCACGAGCGGCGCGGCAACCAGCTTGAGCGCGACGATCGCGCCGAGCGCCAGGCCGACCCGGCCGGCTCGATCGCGCCAGCGCCAGCACGCCGCGAGACCGAGCATGAGCAGAAGGTCCACGGCTCCGAGCAGCACCGAGCTCATGGCCGCCGGCGTCAGCAGGGCGACGCCGTAGACGCGCCAGTCGCGGACGCCGACGAGGCGCAGGGCGAGCGCGCCCGCCAGCAGCATGCACGCGGCCCAGAGCCATTCGGCCAGGCCGAGCGGGAGGTACGAGAACGGCACGCCGAGCAACAGGCTGGGCGCCGGGTAGGCAGCGAAGACGCCGTCGTGGAACTCGTCGGGTCGGTGACCGGCCGCGACTGCCTGGCGCACGCGCTCGAGCTCGGCCGGGTGGTACGGCGATGCCCCGTGCAGGATCTGCCGCGCCGGCGCGAAGAAGTTGCCGTCGAAGTCGATCGCCCACGCGCCGGTGCCGCTGTGGAAGCTGCCCACCAGGATCGCGAGCAGCAGGGCGACGGGCAGGATGCCGAGCAGGATGACCACGAACAGCCGGCGGCCGGCACGCACCAGCTCCGGCGCGCGCACCGATCGCCGCTGCAGCGCCGCGCTCACGCGAGCGTCATCGACTCGGACGAGCGATGCCGCGAGCCCTCGCGGGAGGGAGTCCGCGGCGCCTGCGCGCGCAGCGCCCAGACGCTGATCGCGGCCACCACGAGCACGCACACGACCAGCCGGAAGGCGGGCACGAGATCCGCGGTGTCGGGCGTGCTCCAGAGCAGCACCGGCAGCGTCCAGACCAGGTGGAAGCGCGGCCGGACCACGGCGAGCGGCACGAGCAGCAATGCGAAGGAGTGCTGCCACACGATGGGCGAGAAGGCGAGCACGGAGAGCACGGCGAGGAAGAACGTGGTCGGATCGGAGCTCCGACCTCGACGGGCGACGATGCACAGCGCGCCGGCGAGGCAGAGGCCGAGCGCCCAGGGCGCGAGCGTCGCCGTGTTCTGCCCGGCACCGAGCGCGCCCGCCCAGGCAACTGCCGAGTAGCCGCGGGCGCTCTCGATCTCGGTCAGCAGCGAGAGCAGGTGCGGATAGCCCGTGAGCCCCCGGAAGCCCATCACTGCCCAGCCGACGAGGGCGAGCGCACCTGCAACCCCCACGCTCACGGCTGCGGCCGCCCACCGCCTCGTCGCGACGAGCCAGATGATCAGCGGAAGCGCGATCAGCTTGAGCGCGATGATGGCTCCCAGCGCTGCGCCGGCTCGCCCCGCGTGGTCGCGCCAGCGCCAGCAAGCCGCGAGCCCGAGCATCAGCAGCAACTCGACCGCCCCGAAGTAGAGCGAGGAGACGACCGGGGCGGCCAGGGCGGCTGCCGCGTACACGCGCCAGTCTCGCGCGCCGGCCAGCCGCAGGGCGAGCCCCCCTGCGGCGAGCATGCAGCAGAGCCACACCCATTCCGCGATCACCACGGGGAGCGCCGTGAAGGGCACGCCCAGGAGCAGTCCGGGCGCAGGGTAGGTGGCGAATACGCCGTGCCCGTATTCGATCGGGCTCTGCCCGGCATCCACGGCGGCGCGCACGGTCTCGAGCTCGCCGGGGTGATACGGCGAGGTGCCGTGCAGGATCTCCTGCGCCGGCATGCGGAAGTTGCCGTTGAAGTCGACCGCCCAGGCGTGGTGGCCCTGGCGGAGGCTCTGGAAGATGTAGAGCCCGACGAAGACGGGCAGCAACGCGACCCAGACCAGCTTGATCACGTTGCGTACCGCCTGCCCGAATCCGGGCATGCGTATCCCCTTCTGCGCAGCCGCCCTCACGTCTTCCGGATCGAATCCGGCGCGCCGCGCTCGCATCCCCCATTCGGGGGAGCTCGGTTCTTGGAACTGGTTTCAAGAGTCGCATGGCGTTCGGAGGTCTCGAATCGCCTGCGGTCTGCCAGTCGGGCGCAGTGAGATGATGCGGCTGCGTGCGGTGGCCCCGCCCGACTGGCAGACCTACCGCGACCCCGCTCGCTCACGGAGCCGAGCGGACCCAGGGGCTTCGCAGGAACGCTCGCTTCGAGCCCCCCGACCACACACGGGACTCTTGGAACCAGTTCTCAGGCGGTCTCGTCGGCGAGCGCGCCCGCAGCGTGCTGCGGCGAGCCCACGGCCGCCGCGCGCGGCACCGGCCGCGGGACGATCAGCGCGGCCAGGACGCCGACGAGCAGTGCCACGGCGCAGAGCGCGAACGCGATCGTGAATCCGCTCTCGCTCGGCAGCCCGCTGGACGTGATGCTGGCGTCGACGATGCTGGCGGCGATCGTCGTGCCGAGGGCGCCGCCGACCGTGCGCGCGATCGTGTTCATGCCCGTGGCGATGCCGGTCTGGTGGGGGGAGACCGCCTCGACGATGAGATTGGCCATCGAGGCGAATGCGAGGCCGATGCCGACGCCGAGGATGGCGGCGGCGAGATAGACCTCCCAGGGCGAGGAATGCGCGATGGCGAGCAGCAGGAACGCGGCCGAGGAGAAGCCGGCGCCGAGGATGAGCGGGACGCGCGATCCGACGCGACCTGCCATCCGGCCCGCGATCGGGCTCGAGATCAGCATGAACACCGTGGTCGGCAGCAGGAAGAGACCTGCCTCCGTCACGCTTGCGCCGAACCCGAAGCCGGTGCTCTCCGGCAGCTCGACGAACTGCGGGATCAGGATGAACGAGTTGTACATCCCGAAGCCGATCAGCAGCGTCGCGAGATTGACGGTCCAGACTCCTCGCACCACCATCATCTTCATGTCGACGAGCGGCTCGGCCGATCGCGACTCCGCTCGCACCCAGAAGGCGAGCACCACGAGCCCGATGGCGAAGAGCCCCACCACCCTGGGCGACGTCCAGCCCCACGTCGGCGCCTCGCTGAAGCCGAGCAGGATGGCGACGAGCCAGCCCGACAGGAGCGACGCGCCCAGCCAGTTGACGCGGCCCGGGCTGCGCACGGGGGATTCCGGCACGAACAGCCACGTCGCGACCAGCGCGATCACCACGGCGACGAGCGGGATCCAGAAGAGGTAGTGGTAGTCGAGGTGCTGCACGATCGGGCCGGACAGGACGATGCCGACGCCGCCGCCGACCGCGAACGTCGCGGAGATCAGGCCGATACCGGTGGCGACGCGGGCCTTGGGGAACTCGTCGCGCACGATCCCGATGCCGAGCGGGAAGACGGCACCGCCGATGCCCTGGATGCCGCGACCGACGAGCATCGGGCCGATGGACGTCGAGAGCGCCGAGATCACGGTTCCGACGGCGAGCGCGAGGAGCACGATCACGAGCACGCGCTCCTTGCCGAACATGTCGCCGAGCCGCCCGGCGATAGGCGTCGCAACCGACGCCGTGAGCAGGTATGCCGTGAGGATCCAGCTGACTCCGGTCGGAGAGGTGTGCAGCGCCTGCTGCATCTCGGGCAGCGCGGGCGCCACCATCGACTGCAGCAGCGCGAACGCGAGCGCAGCGAGCGTCAGCACGGCGAACGTGAGGACGTAGTGCGGACGTCGTGCGTGCGACAGCGCCGTCATCGGGACAAGACCTCGAAGAGCTCGTGAGTCCACGCCAAGGCGCGGGTGCCCCCTCCTCTCCGGGCGACACAATCTCCAGCATACGTCAGATTCGACGCGAGACGGCGGCACGTCTCCCGCGTGATAACCTGACGTATACGTCATGTTGATCCGAGGTAGCCGCGCATGAGCGTCACGACTGAGCAGTTCCGGATCGGCGAGCTCGCCCGCCGCACGGGGTCGACCCCGCGCGCGGTGCGCTACTACGAGGAGCTCGGCCTCCTGCCCGAGCGCGGACGCGCGCGTGGCGGGCACCGGCTCTACGACGCCGACGACGAGGCGCGCCTGCGGGACCTCCTGCACATCAAGGAGCTGCTCGGCCTCTCGCTCAACGAGTTGCGGGCGTGGTCCGAGGCGGAAGCCGCGCGAGCCGCGCTGCGCGAGCGCTGGTGGAGCGGCGCGTCGGCCGGCGCGGAGACGCGCCGGGCGATCGTGCAGGAGGCGCTGCCTCACATCGAGACCCAGATCGCTCTGGTCGCGTCGCGCAGGGCCGCGCTCGAGGAGCTCGAGGACGAGCTGACGGAGAAGCGGCGGCGTGTGCGCGAGATCCTGCGCGAGCTGGGCGACGAGCCCGCATGAGCACGACCATCGCCCGACCCAGGCGCCCCGCGGCCGACCTTCCCGCCCAGGCGCCCGATCGCTACAAATGGGTCGCGCTCTCCAACACGACGATCGCAATGCTGATCACGACGATCAACTCCTCGATCGTCCTGATCGCCCTCCCCGACATCTTCCGCGGCATCCATCTCGACCCGCTGCTGCCCGGCAATACGAGCTACCTGCTGTGGATGATGATGGGCTTCATGGTCGCCACGGCGGTGCTCGTCGTGACCTTCGGCCGGATCGGCGACATGTTCGGCCGCGTGCGCATGTTCAATCTCGGCCTGGCCGTGTTCACGGCCTGCTCGATCCTGCTCTCGGTGACGTGGATGACGGGGTCGTCCGCCGCCTTGTGGCTGATCGCGATGCGCATCGGCCAGGGGGTGGGCGGTGCGCTCGTGATGGGGAACTCCGCGGCCATCCTGACCGACGCCTTCCCCAGTCAGGAGCGCGGGCTCGCGCTCGGCGTCAACGCGGTCGCGGCGATCGCGGGCTCGTTCCTCGGGCTCGTGCTCGGCGGGCTGCTCGCGCCGGCGTCGTGGCGGCTCGTGTTCCTCGTGTCGGTGCCCTTCGGCCTCTTCGGCACCGTCTGGGCGTACTCGAAGCTCCAGGAGCGCGGCGAGCGCCGGCCCGCCCGCATCGACTGGTGGGGAAACGCGACCTTCGCGGTCGGGCTGATCCTCGTGCTCGTCTCCATCACGTACGGCATCCAGCCCTACGGCGGGAATTCCATGGGCTGGACGAACCCGCTCGTGCTCGCCGAGATGGGCACCGGGCTGGTGCTGCTCGCGATCTTCGTCGTCATCGAGCTTCGCATCGAGGATCCGATGTTCAGCCTCGGGCTCTTCCGCATCCGGGCCTTCACTGCCGGCAGCATCGCCACGCTGCTGGCGTCGCTCGGCCGCGGCGGGCTGATGTTCATGCTGATCATCTGGCTGCAGGGCATCTGGCTGCCGCTGCACGGCTACAGCTTCGCGGACACGCCGCTCTGGGCCGGCATCTACATGCTGCCGCTCACGGTCGGCTTCCTGATCGCCGGTCCGGCCTCCGGGCGCCTCTCGGATCGGTTCGGCGCGCGGCCCTTCGCGACCGGCGGCATGGTCGCCGCCGCGCTCGCGTTCCTGCTGCTCGAGCTGCTGCCGGTGGACTTCGCCTACTGGGCGTTCGCGTCGCTGCTCCTGCTGATGGGCCTCGCGATGGGCCTCTTCTCGGCCCCGAACCAGATGGGCATCATGAACAGCCTCCCCGCGCACCGGCGAGGCGTGGGCTCGGGCATGGCGGCGACATTCCAGAACTCCGCGATGGTGCTCTCGATCGGCATCTTCTTCTCGCTCATGATCGTGGGGCTGAGCTCGTCGCTGCCGGGTGCGATGAGCCACGGCCTCGTGGCGCAGGGCGTCCCCTCGGCGGACGCGGCGCGCATCGCCCACCTGCCGGCGGTCGGTGTGCTGTTCGCGTCCTTCCTCGGCTACAACCCCATGCAGCACCTGCTCGGGCCGACGCTGCACCAGATTCCCGCGAGCCACGCGGCCTACCTCACGGGCCCGAAGTTCTTCCCCGGCCTGATCGCCCAGCCGTTCGCAAACGGGCTCCACGTCGCGTTCGACTTCGCGATCGTCGCGTGCCTGATCGCGGCCGCGGCATCCTGGCTGCGGGGCCTGCGCTACGTCCACGGCACAGAGCCCGAGGCGGCTCCCGGCCAAGGGCTGAGGACAGGTTTCAACACGAGGTCTAGGGTCTCAGCAGGCGCCAGTCGTCGCTGACCGTGGCCGGGCGGTAGGGGGCCGTGCGGCGTTTGGCCACGATGCCGAGGGCGCGTGCCCGCGCTGCGCTGCGCAGCGCGCTGCCATCCTCGTAGGCGCGTGAGAGCCGTACCTCCGCGACCCGGTCGTCGAGGAGTGCCTCCAGCCGCTCGCGTCGAGCCTTCCAGGGCTCGTCGAGGAGCGGCTCCGTCTCGAACTCGAGGACGTCGAAGGCGAGGTAGGCGACGATCCCTCCCCCGCTCTCGAGCAGCGCCCGGCTCGGCTGACCCGCGTCGTCGAATGCGCAGATGACGCCGTCCAGGACGCACTCGCTCGTCCGCAGCGCGCGCGGCATGCGTGCGAGAACGCGCTTCGCGCGTGCATCGATCGCATCGCCGCCGTCGTGCTGGAAGTGTGCGCGCGCCCCCTCGACCGGCGCCAGGGCGCGCACTCCCTCCCAGGCGAGCTCGAAGGCCCAGCCCCTCCCGCTCGGGACACGCTGGGCCTCGCGCGCGAGCATCGGCTCGTAGGCCTGCACGGGCCCGGCCGCTCGATCCTTGGCAGCGCGGACGATCAGCCAGTTGCGCTTCTCGCCGCCGAGATGGGCGGGCACGAGCGCCCACTCCCCCTGCAGCTTCTCGCCGTGCAGGATCACGGTCAGCGTGCCGTCGGGCCGTTCGCGCTCGAGCTCGTAGGTGCCTCGATCCCACACCTCCACCGAGCCGCCGCCGTACTCACCGCGCGGTATCTCGCCTTCGAAGTCCGCGTAGTCGAGCGGGTGGTCCTCGACGTGCACCGCAAGCGAGCGCTCGCCGGCGCGCAGCGGCACGCCGCGCGGCAGCGCCCAGCTGAGCAGCACGCCGCCGCGCTCGAGGCGGAGGTCGTAGTGCAGGGCACGCGCCGAATGGCGCTGCACGACGAACACGAGCTGTTTCGACGAGCGCAGGCGACCGTCGTCCGCGAGCGGCTCGGGCGTCTTGCCCTTGCGGCGCTTGGCGCGGTATTCCTCGAGATCAGCCACGGGTGCTGAGGAGCATCGCACCGACGCTCAGGATGTGCCAGACCTCGCCCTCGCGCGCTTCTTCGGAGTTGCGCGCTTCTTCGGAGCCTCGCGCCTCTTGCCGACCGCCGCCTTCAGGCTCTCCTCGAGCGCCGCCATGAGGTCGTCGGGCACGCGGCGCTCCTCGACGTGCGGAACGGTGATCGTCTCGCCCTTGCGCTTCTTGTCGATGATCGCCATCAGGCGCTCGCGGTAGCGATCGTGGTAGGCGGAATGATCGAACGAGCCCTTCATGCGCTCGATCAGATCGACCGCGAGCTTCAGCTGGCCCTTGTCGACGCCGGCCTTCCTGCCTGGCGCGATCCCGTCGCGGTCGCGGATCTCGTCGGCGAAGTACATCCGCTCGAGGAGGATCGCACCGTCCTTGACGCGCAGGCACGCCAGCTGGTCGCGGTCGTGGAAGACGAAGCTCGCGATGCCTACGAGCCCGGAGGACTCGAGTGCGCGCGCAAGCAGCGAATAGACGCGCTCGGCGCCCTCGCCGGGCCCCAGGTAGTAGGTGCGCTCGAACGCGATCGGGTCGATCTCCCCCAGCGGCACGAAGTCGTGGATCTCGATGACCTTGTCTCCCTCGACATGCGCCGCCGCGATCTCCTCGTCCGTGAGCGTGACGTACTCGCCCTCCGAGACCTCGTAGCCCTTGACGATTTGCGCATCAGGGATACCACGCGGATGCGAGTCGGTGACCTTCTTGTAGTGAATGCGCGCGCCACTCTTGGCGTGCAGCATGTTGAAGTGCACGTCGTGCTCGCTGATCGCCGTGTACATGCGAACCGGGGCGTTGACGAGGCCGAACGAGATCGCGCCGCTCCAGAGTGCGCGTGGCATGCTGGGTGATCGCCACAGCGCCGCCTGCTCAAACGTCCGGCTTGCGCCGCCCGACCAACGTGGCGTTCAGCTCGGCGGCGAGCACGGTGATCGTCGCGGCCAGATAGAGCCAGCCGAGCAGCACGATGACGAGCGCGAACACGCCGTACGTGCTGGAGGCGTGGCGCAGCTGATGGGCGACGAAATAGCCGCCGATCGCCAGCAAGGCCTCCCACGCGACGGCGGCGACGATCGCACCGGGAAGCACGTCGCGCACGGATGGGCTGGCGCTCGTGAGCACACGGAATGCCGTGAGGAAGACCGTGACGCTCACGGCGAACGAGAGAGCGATGCCAAGGAGCCGGACGCCCGTGCCATACGACGCAGTCGAGGTGCTGAGCGCCCCGGGGAGCGCCCCGAGGAGCGAGACCACGCCGAGCACGCCGATCCAAGCCAGTGCTCGCAGGCGCTTCCACACGAAGTTCGCGCGTCGCTTGGACGGCACCTCCCAGATCTGATCGAAGGCATGCTCGAGCGCCAGGCACACTCCCGTCCCGGCCCACAGCGCGATCCCGACGCCGATCAGGAGCGCAAGCCCGCTGCCCTGCAGCGAGTGGACGTTGTTCTTCAACTGCGGGCCGATGACGGGAAAGTCGGCGAGTGCCGAGTTGAGCACGCTGTCTTGAAGGTCGGCGTCACCGTGCAGCGCGTACCCGAGCACGGTGACGAACACGAGCATCAGCGGGAAGATCGAGAGGAAGGCGTAGTACGCGACGATGGCGGCGAGGTAGTTCCTCCTGTCCTCGGTGTGCTTGCGGAACAGTGCGTGCAGGAGCGCGAGGGGAGGATGTCGCGCCTCCAATCGAGCCATCGTCGTCTTCGCCTCGTCCGCGACGCGCATCGCCCGGTTATCTGCCACCTCGGCGCGACTCTAACCGACCGACGCGTGCACCGAATCGGCGCTGGGGCTATCGTAGTGCGGCTGTTGCAACGTTCCAGGGAGGGCCGGTGGGTACGAACGGGACGCGGCTGCGCGTCGGGCTGATCGGGGCGGGCCTCGTCGGCCAGGCAGCGCACGCCTACTTCCTCTGGGACGAGCGCGAGCGCTTCCATCTGGCCGCGCTGGCCGATCCGTCGGCGGCGGTGCGGGCGGCCGTCGGCGACCGCTACGGGATCGAGGAGCGGCACGCCTCGCTCGACGACCTGCTCGGGCTGGGGCTCGACGCGATCGTGGTCGCCGTGCCGGATGCCTTCCACGCAGACGTCGCCTGCCAGGGCCTTCAGGCCGGACTGCACGTGCTGTGCGAGAAGCCGCTGGCCCTGTCGCTCGAGGAATGCGATCGCATCGCCGCCGCGCGCGACGCGTCGGGGCGCGTCCTGCAGGTCGGCACCATGAAGCGCTACGACCCGGCCTACCTGCGCCTGCTCGAGCTGCTGCCCGAGAGCCTGGCCGACGTGCGGTACCTCTCCATCGAGGTGCGCGATCCCGATCAGGGCCCGTTCGTCGCGCACCTGCCGATGACCCCCGCTTCCGACCTTGCGCCCGAGCTCGGCCGCGAGCTTCGCACGCGCATGCATGCACGCATCCGCGAGGCGACCGGGGGCGAACCGCCGCCCGGGGGGGCGCGCGCGTTCGAGGCATACCTCTCCTCGCTGGTGCACGACGTCAGCCTGCTGCAGGGCGTGCTCGAGCACCTGGGGGCGCCGTGGTGCGAGCAGGCGGACGACGGCGCCTGGTGGGACGGCGGGCGTGCCGTGTCGCTCTCGGCGACGCTGCCGGGCGGCGGGCGGGCGCACATGGTGCACCACAACCTGCCGGGCGTGAACGACTACCGCGAGCGCATGACCCTGCACTGCAGCGACCGCGTACTCGAGCTGACGTTTCCCTCGCCCTATCTCCGCCACGAGCCGACGCGCCTCGTCGAGTACCGCTCGGACGGCGAGATCGGCCTCCGCACCACGGTCCATCACGTCTCCTACGAGGAGGCATTCCGACAGGAGCTACGAGCATTCGCGGACGCCTGCGCCGGACGCGCGCCCTCCGTGACGCCGCTCGAAGCCGGCCGCGCGGACGTGGCGCTCCTGATCGACGCCTATCGCAAAGCCGTCGCCCGCTCGCAGGTCCGCGGCGGCAACCACGACGCCGGAAGCGCAACAGCGGGGTCTGACCCGCACGATGCGGGTCAGACCCCGCCCGTGCGGACCTGACCCCTGCCTGTGCGGACCTGACCCCGAGCGTCGCGGACCCGCGCCTGCCCGCGGCTCCGTCCTTCCGCGCCGGCGGCTTGACAACAGCACGGGTGGGCGATTCAATCGGCGCTTGTTGGATCGTTCCAGAGTCGCTCCAGGAGCTCCGCTGTGAGGGTCGGCCTGTTCACCGACGGCCTCGCGCACCTGTCGCGGCTCGAGGCGCTCGAGTGGTGCGCGGAGCGCGACATCCGGGACCTCGAGATGGGCGTCGGCACGTGGTCGCCCCGGCCGCACCTCGATCTCGCGCGCCTGCTGGCCGAGCCGGCCGAGCGCGACCGTCTGCAGGGCGAGCTGCGCGAGCGGGGCCAGCGCCTCGCCTGCGTCAACGCCGCGGGCAACCCTCTGGCGCCCGCGGTCGGAGCGCGCAGCGAGGCGCAGGCCGCACTGCGCGGAGCGATCGAGCTGGCCGCGCTGCTCGGCGTCGACACGGTCGTGACGATGAGCGGCTGCCCGGGCGGCCGCGGAGCGCACGACTCGACCGGCGTGTTCGCCGTCTCCTGGCTGTGTTGCGACGACGAGCCGCTCTGGGAGTGGCAGTTCCGCGAGCACGTCGTGCCCTTCTGGCGCGAGCTCTCGGCCTGGGCCGCGACGGCTGCTCCGGGCGTGCGCATCTGCCTCGAGCTCCATCCCGGGCTGACGATCTTCGGGGCGGACAGCTTCGCCCGCCTGCGCACCGAGGTCGGCGCGAACGTCGGCATCAACCTCGACCCGAGCCACTTCTGGTGGCAGGGCGTCGACCCGCTTGCGATCGTCGAGCAGCACGGCGACGCCATCGGCTTCGCGCACGGCAAGGACACGCTGCTGCACCCCGAGCGCATCCGCGTGAACGGGCTGCTCGACGCCCGCTTTCCAATCGATCCCGACACCGCCTCGTGGCATTTCGCCGCCGTGGGCGCGGGCCGCCCGCTCGAGGAGTGGTGGGCGCTGCTCTCGGCCCTGCGCGCAGCGGGCTACGACGGCGTCGTCTCGATCGAGCATGAGGATCCCAAGCTGACGGCGGAGGCCTCGATCGAGGCCTCCGCGGTGGCGCTGCGCGAGGCGCTGGCATGGCGGTGACGCTCAACGACGTGGCGCGGCGCGCCGGTGTCTCCAAGTCGACCGTCTCGAACGTCGTGCGCGGTGCGACACCGGTCTCCGTGGTCACGCGCAGGCGCGTCGAGGCAGCGATCACGGAGCTCGGCTACCGGCCCAACGAGGTGGCGCGAGCGCTCAAGCAGCGCGCGACGCGCACGCTCGGACTGGTCATCACCGACACCGTCAACCCGTTCGCGGCGACGCTCGCGCAGGCCGTCGTGCGCCGAGCGCGCCGTGACGGCTATGCCGTGCTGATCGCCGATACCGACGGCGATTCCGAGATCGAGGCGGCGCAATGCCGGGCACTCGTCTCGCGTCGCGTCGACGGCGTCATCTTCGCCGCCCTGGCCGAGGACTCGACGAGCCTCGGCGACCTCCTCGACCGCGGCGTGCCCACGATGCTGGCCTCGTTCGGGGGCACGCTCGACCGCCGCGCGGGCGCCATCGACATCGACGAGGAAGAGGCGATGGACGCGGTGATCGGCTACCTGGCCGATCTCGGCCACCAGCGCTTCGCATTCGCGCGGCAACATGCGCGCGAGGCCGAGGTGGATCGCAGGCCGCAGGCCTTCTCGGCCGCCGTTCGCCGGCGCGCCCTGCGCGAGGTCGCCCTCGAGGCCGACGCCACCGCCATCTGCTGCATGAACGACGGCGTGGCCGTCGACCTCATGGACTCGCTCGAACGGCGCGGCCGGCGGGTGCCGGAGGACGTCTCGGTGGCGGGCTTCGACGACGTGCCGCTGGCGTCCCACAACCGCATCCGGCTGACGACGGTGCGGCAGGACGCGGCGGCCATGGGAACGCGCGCCGCCGAGCTCGTGCTCGCTGCCGTCACGGAGGGCACGGCACGTCGAGCAGCGCGAGCTGGTGCGCGGCGAGCTGATCGTGCGCGAGTCGACCGGGCCGCCGAGGCCGGCATGAGCGAGGTCAGCTTCCGCGGCATCGAGAAGCGCTTCGATCAGCAATCGCTGGCGCTGCGCTCGCTCGACCTGGACGTGCCCGACGGTGCATTCCTCGTGCTGCTCGGCCCGTCGGGCTGCGGCAAGACCACGGCCCTGCGCGTGCTCGCCGGCCTCGAGCTGCCCACCGCCGGGACGGTGCACATCGGCGACCGCGACGTGACGCGCATCCAGCCGCGCGACCGCGACGTCGCGATGGTGTTCCAGAGCTACGCGCTCTACCCGCACATGACGGTGGCCCAGAACATCGGCTACCCCCTGCGCATCCGTGGCCTGAGCAAGCGCGAGCAGCGCGCCGCCGTCGAACGCGTGGCGGAGTCGCTGGAGATCGCACACCTGCTCGACCGCCGGCCGCGGCACCTCTCGGGCGGCCAGCGCCAGCGCGTCGCCCTCGCGCGGGCGATCGTGCGCGAGCCCTCCGTCTTCCTCATGGACGAGCCGCTCTCGAACCTCGACGCCAAGCTCCGCACGTCGATGCGCGGCGAGATCAAGCGCCTGCAGAAGCGCCTCGGCACGACGACGCTGTACGTCACGCACGACCAGGCCGAGGCGATGACGATGGCCGACCTCGTGGCCGTCATGCGCGAGGGCGAGCTGCAACAGCTCGCGCCGCCCGACGAGATTTACGACCGTCCCGCCAACCGATTCGTCGCCGCGTTCGTCGGAAATCCACCGATGAATGTTCTCGAGGGCACGCTCGAATCCGGCAGCTTCGCCATCGGCGAGCAGCGGCTCGCGCTTGGCGAGCTCGCTCCCGCCTGCGCGCAGGCCGGCGTCTCGGCGCTGGGCGTGCGGCCCGAGGATCTCGAGATCCTGCCCGAGGGAACGCCGGGCACGCTCGACCGGCGAGATCTACGTCGTGGAACCGATGGGCAACGAGACGCTCGTCGACGTGCGCATCGGCGACCAGCGCCTGATGGCGCGGGCCGCCCGGGAATTCGCGGCACCGATCGGCTCGCCGATCGGCGTGCGCGTGGCCCTGAGGAGCGCGTGCTTCTTCGGGCCTGACGGAACGACGGCGCTCCACCGGAGCGACCGTGCAAGCAAGCGAAGGGAGATGTCCGCATGACACCCGAGATGCCGACCGAAGGCCCGCGCGAGGCCGGCGGGCTGAGCCGGCGCGACCTGCTGCGCACGGCCGCAGCCGGTGCCGGACTCGCCGCCGTGCCCCTGCTCGGCACGGCCCCGGCCTTCGCACAGGCCCGGCACCACGGCGCCGCCGACGCCGGGAAGCTCGTCATCGGCGCCTTCGAGGACGGGGCGATCGACGTCTTCAAGAAGATCATCCCGCTGTTCAAGCAGCAGACCGGGATCTCGATCCAGCTCCTGACGGCCCCGTACGACTCCTTCAACTCGAAGGCGTTCCAGGACGGCCAGAGCAAGGCCGGCCAGTACGACATCTACATCATGGACGACCCCTGGATTCCGCAGTTCGCCGCGGCGGGCATCCTCGAGGATCTCAGCCAGCACGGCATCGTCGGCGACGCGGGCTTTGCCAAGCCGTTCCTCGAGCTGGGCTACTGGCCGCCGCGCCAGGGGCCGCGCATCAAGGGCTTCGAGAGCACGAAACCGGCGCTCGTCGCCCTGCCGACGATCGGCGATCTGCAGACGATGACCTACCGCAACGACGTCTACGCGCACGCGCCCAAGACCTGGCACGAGCTCGTGACCGTGGGACAGGCGGCCATGAAGGCCGGGAAGATCCAGGACGCGATCGTCTTCCGCGGCGTCAAGGGCAACCCGATCGTGACGTCGTGGTACCCGATCTTCCTGAGCTACGGCGGCAAGTTCTTCGACAACAACTGGAAGGTGACGTTCAACAGCGCGCAGGGCAAGGCCGCGGCCGAGTTCTTCGTCGGCAAGCTCAAGTCGCTGGCGCCGAAGGGCGTCGCCGAGTACGACTCGGACCAGGAGGGCGCGGCGATCCTCGGCGGCAAGGCGGGCGCGATCATCCAGTACACCGGCAACGCGATCAAGTCCGACGACCCGAAGCAGTCCAAGGAGGTCGGGAAGCTCGACTTCGCCGTCGTGCCCAAGCAGGTCAAGGCGCTCGCGCAGATCGGGATCTTCATCCACGGCGTCTCGACCTCGGCGCCCAACAAGGACAACGCGATCACGTTCATGAAGTGGTTCGCGACCGACAAGGCGCAGACCGCGCTGGCGCGCGCGGGCGACGTGCCGGTGCGCATCAAGCCGCTCAAGGACCCGGCGACGGTCAAGAAGCACCGCCTGCTCCCGACGGTGCTCGCGCAGATCAACGCCGGCGCCGAGGCGCGACCGCGCACGCCCGACTGGGGCGCGGTCGAGAGCATCCTCGGCACCGAGCTCAACAAGGCGCTGGTCGCGGGCAAGGGCGGCGGCGATGCGCTCGATCGCGCCGCCACGCAGGCCACGGCGTATCTCAAGAGGCAGGGCTACTACAGCTGATGACGACCCAGCGCACGGCCCGGGCGCGGCTGCAGGGGGCGGGGTTCGATCGCGTTCTCCCGTACCTGCTGCTCGCCCCGGCCGTGCTGCTGGTGCTCGCCGTCGTCGTCTACCCGCTCATCTCGGGCGTGCAGACGAGCAGGCACTTCTACCGCTTCGGCTCGGCCATCTCGAACGTCGGCTGGGATCAGTACCGCCAGGCCCTGGACGACCCGCTGTTCACCGGGGCGCTCTGGACGACGCTGAAGTTCGTGACCGCCGCCGTGGCGATCGAGACGGTGCTCGGCCTGGGGCTCGCGCTGCTGTGCCTGCGCGAGCTGCCGTTCATCCGCACGATGCGCCTGATCCTGATCGTGCCGATGGTCGTCACGCCCGTCGTCGTCGGCATCGTCTTCAGGCTCATCTACGCCTCCGACGTGGGCTTGCTGTCGGCTCTCTCGGGCCTCGTCGGCGGCGGCTCGGTCGGGATCCTCGACAGCGAGCGCCGCGCCTTCTGGGGTCTCGTGGTGCTGGACGTGTGGGAATGGACGCCCCTGATCTTCCTGATCCTGCTGGCCGGCTTGCAGTCGCTGCCGCAGGAGCCCTTCGAGGCGGCGCGCGTCGACGGCGCGGGCGCCTGGCGCACGTTCATCGATCACACGCTGCCGATGCTCGCGCCCGTGCTCGTGGTCGCGATCGTCCTGCGCACGATCGACGCCTTCACGACCTTCGACCAGGTGTACGTGCTCACCCACGGCGGCCCGGGGACGGCGACGCAGCTGATCTCGATCTACGGCTACGACACGTTCTTCCGGTTCCAGCAGTACGGCTATGCCGCGGCCATGCTGCTGATGGTGGCTCTCGTCGTCCTGGCCTTCGCATTCCTCGCGGTGCGGCTCATGCGCCGGCAGGCGAGGACGGCATGAAGGCGCTGCGCCCGCTCGCGCTCGTCCTGGCCGCGATCGTCGCGCTCGCGCCGCTCGTCTGGATGGTCGAGACCTCGCTCAAGTCCAACCGCGAGATCACGCAGGACGGCACGCTCTACCCCCATTCGCCGTCGCTGCAGAACTACCGCAGCCTGTTCTCGGGCCGCGACTTCGGCTCCTATCTCACGAACTCCATCGGCATCACGGCGCTGAGCGTGCTGATCTCGCTCGTGGTCGGCTCGCTGGCCGCCTATTCGCTCGCGCGCTACCGGCTGCGCCTCGGCCTCGACCGGCACATCGGGGTCGGCCTGCTGACGCTGCGCATCCTGCCGCCGATCGTGATCATCGTGCCGGCGTTCCTGATCGTGGAGCGGCTGCACCTGCTCAACACGTGGCTCGGGCTGATCATCATCTACACGGCCTTCAACGTCTCCTTCGTCGTCTGGATGATGGAGAGCTTCTTCCGCGAGATCCCGGCCGACCTCGAGGAGGCTGCCATGGTCGACGGAGACTCGCGCCTCACGGCGTTTCGCCGCATCGTCCTGCCGCTGGCCCGCCCGGGCCTCGCCGCGACTGCCATCTTCGCCGTGATCGTGACCTACAACGAGTTCCTGTTCGCGCTCGTGCTGACGTCCACTCCGAGCGCCGAGACGATGCCCGTCGGCGCCGCCACTCTGATCGGCCGCATCAACATCGACTGGGGCGCGATGAGCGCCGCCGGCGTCGTCGGCGCCGTGCCGATCATCGTCTTCGCCCTGCTCGTGCAGCGCCACCTCGTGCGTGGACTGACGATGGGCGCGGTCAAGTAGGCGCAAGCCATTCCGAACCCCGAGCCGTCCGCAGGGGCGCGGCGTATGCTGTCCCCTGCTCTCGAGGAGGGAATGGGCATGGACGAACACGGGCCACGCATCAGCCGCAGCGCTCTCGCACGCATCACCGGCGTCACGGCGCTGGGCCTGGCCGTCGCGCCGGAGATGGCTTCCGCCGCCCGCAGCGGTTCCTCGCACGACCACCTGCACCGCTCGAGCGTGCTCACGGACGGCCGGGCGGGCGACGTCGGCATGGACGCCGACGCGCTCGAGGACGCGTTCGCCCGCGTCGCCAGGCGCGCGACCGACGGGCGCTATCCGGGTGCCGTCGCGCTCGTCGCACGCCGCGGCGTCGTCGTCGGGGAGCGCGCCTTCGGCGTGCGCCTGGCCGGCTCGAGCGAGGCCACGACGACCGACACGATCTACGACCTCGAGTCGATGACGAAGGTGCTCGCGACGGCCACGGCCGCGATGATCCTCGTCCACCGCGGCCGGATCTCGCTCACTGCCCCGGTGGCCAAGTACCTGCCGGAGTTCGCGACCAACGGCAAGGAGGGCGTGCTCGTCCGCGACCTCCTGCGCTACTCGTCCGGATTGCCCGTGGACGCCCAGAAGGTCGACACCGACGACATCGACGCGATCTGGAAGTTCATGCTCGACACGCCCCTCGAGTATCCGACCGGGACGATGGTCGAGTACTCGGATCTCGGCTACCGGCTGCTCGGCCTCCTGATCGAGACGGTTGCGGGCAAGGATCTCGACACGTTCGCGAAGAAGGAGATCTGGGGCCCGCTCGGCATGAGCGACACGACCTACAACCCGGCGGCCGCGCTCGTGCCACGCTGCGCTGCGACGGGGCCGGGCTCACTCGGGCTCCGCCCCGGGCCCCTGCGGGGGTCGGTGCAGGACGACCAGGATTGGAAAGTCGGCGGCATCGTCGGCTGCGACGGCGCGTTCGCGACTGCGCGCGACGTGGCGATCTTCAGCCAGATGATCCTCAACGGCGGCTCCTACGGCGACGTGCGCATCCTGCCGAAGAAGCTCGTCGCCTCGATGGTCGCGAACCAGACGCCCCAGGTGACCGAGGCGACGACGGATCAGGATCCCACCACGAACCTGCTGTTCACGCCCAAGGGCTACGGGTTCGAGCTCTGGACGCACCGTTTCTCGCCTGGAGGCATGCGCCTCACGCCCGGCTCCTACGGCAAGTCCGGCGGCGCGGGCACGTTCATGTGGATCGACCCAAAGCGCGAGCTGATCGCGATCCTGCTCACGAACCACGGCCTGCCCGTCCCGTTCGACCAGCCGGGCTGGAACCTGCTGATCGACGAGGTGGCGGTCGCGGAGTTCTGCGACGGCGTCGTCAACGCCGTGCGGGAGTAGCGCTCCGGAGACCGGCCTCCAGCGCCGCGCGGTAGTGCTCGAGCGGCGGCGTCTCGAGGCCCTCGATCTTGCCGACGTCGTCCCACCGGCGCAGGCGCACGGCCTCGTCGGCGAACGGGTTGCGCTCGAACGCAGCGACCTCGTCCGGCGAGCACGGCCCGCCCTGCAGGGCGAGGCTCAGCTCCGAGGCGGGCGAGAGCGCCGCGCGGTACTCGGGCTCGGTCGCGCAGAGATACCGCTTCGCCAGCACGTGCAGGCGCAGCGGCTCGGTCACGCGCGGCACGAAGTGCTCCTCGAGCCAGGCGGCCCCCGCCTCCTCGTGCAGCGGTGTCGACGCCGTGCTCCGCCGAGTCCTCGGGCAGCTCGTGGACGAGGTGACCGAAGTCGTGCAGGAGCGCCGAGGCCACGAGCGCCGGATCGGCGCCGTCCTGCTCGGCGGCGAGCGCCGTCTGCAGCATGTGCTCCGTGAGCGAGACCGGCTCGCCCAGATACGCCGAGCTCCCCCGCGAGGAGAACGCCGCGAAGATCGCCTCGATCACCTCATCGTCAGTCATCGCCGTCGTCACGGGCGTCACGTCCCAGCACGGCAAGCGTGCTGCGGAGCCCGTCGATGTCGGCGTAGCAGCCCTGCAGATGGCGCTCGCCTGCCGTCGCGGCGTAGGGCGCGCGCCCGTGCAGGACGCGACGGTTGTCGACGATGAACAGGTCGCCCGGCTCGAGGCGAAGCCGCACCTGGAAGCGCGCGTCCTCGAGCAGGCGCCCGAAACGGAGATACGCGTCGTACCAGGCGGCCAGCTCCGGCGCCGGCATCGACGGCGACTGCATGGAGCGCGCGTTGAAGCGCACGGCACGCACGGCGCCGTGCGGATCGAGCTCGATCAGAGGGCGCGGACGCGCTCAGCTCGGCGCCATCGTCGCGATAGGCGAACGTCACGCAATGGCCGGCGAGCAGGGCGAAGTCGGCCGGGTCGTCCGCGCGCAGCGCCTCCGTCACGCAGAAGCCGTCGACGAGCGTGCTCTCGCCGCCGCTCGCGCTCGAGGATAGGCAGTGCAGCAACTGCAGCGACGGCACCGGGTCGCGGTAGGGATTGTCCGTGTGCGCGCCGAGACCGAGCGGCGTGTAGGCGAGGTTGGACGGCTCGACGACCGACCGCACGTCGAACACCCGCCCGTAGTTCGTCACCCGCACGTGCCCGAACAGCTCTGCCACTCGTGCCACCTCGCCGCTCTCGACCGGGACGCCCGAGAGAATGCCGAAGCCGAGGCCGGCGACCGATTCCAGCCACCGCCGCAGCTGCTGCGGGTCGCTCACGACGTCGGCGTGCGTGGCGAGCGGCGGCTCGCCGGCGATTGACGCATCCCACAGGCGGGGCCCTTCCGGCTTCGCGGCGCGCGCGGAGCGGCGCAGCCAGCCACCCGCGTACGAGCTGGCGTGCCCGTCCGGCGCCCACGCGACGAGCAGGCAGTCATGCTCGAAGCGGAGCTCTGCCGGATGGATGTCGAGCGGAATGGCGCACGGCTCCAGCAGCCGCTGCCCGCTGCCGGGGTGCCGGCCCGACCGGCGCGACGGACACGCCGGGTCAGGCACGCACGCTGCGTGCCTGACCCGGCGTGGCGCGATCGGCCGGTCTACTTGTGGCCCGCGACGCCGAACGCGTACACCGTCGTGCTCGTGAACGTCTGCGACGGGCGCAGGACGGTCGACGGGAACAGCGGCTGGTTCGGCGAGTCGGGGTAGTGCTGGGTCTCGAGCGTGAACGCGTCGCCCTGCCGGTAGGTGTGGTGGCTCGGGCCGACGAGCGTGCCGTCCAGGAAGTTGCCCGTGTACAACTGAACGCCCGGCTCCGTGGTGTACGTCTTGAGCACGCGTCCGCTCGCGGGATCGACTGCCTTCGCGATCAGGATCAGCGAGCTGTCGCCGGCCGGCCGATCGATCACGAAGTTGTGGTCGTAGCCCTGGGCGATCACGATTTGCGGGTCGGCATCGCGGATGCGCAGCCCGATCGCGGTCGGCCTGGTGAAGTCGAACGGGGTGCCCGCCACGGGGGCGATCTCGCCGGTCGGGATGAGCGTGGCGTCGACCGGCGTGTAGTTGTGCGCCTTCAGCCAGAGCACCTGGTCGAAGACGTCCCCCGAGCCCTCGCCGGCGAGGTTGAAGTAGGTGTGGTTGGTGAGGTTGATGATCGTCGGCGCGTCGGTGGTGGCGTGGTAGTCGATCCTCAGGTCGTTGCTGCTCGTCAGCGTGTAGGTCACGTCGACCTTCAGCGTCCCGGGGTAGCCCTCCTCGCCGTCGACGCTGGTGTAGCTCAGCTTCAGCCCGGCTTCGCCGTGCGCGGGCGGCACGATCGTCGCGCTCCAGACGTGCTTGTCGAAGCCCATGATCCCACCGTGCAACGAGTTGACGCCGTTGTTGATCGGCAGGTGATACGTCGTGCCGTCGAGCGTGAACGTGCCCTTGGCGATGCGGTTGGCGTAGCGCCCGATGATCGCGCCGAAGTACGGGCTCTTGGCGACGTAGTCGGCGAGGTTGTCGAACCCGAGGGCGACGTTGGCGGTCTTGCCCTTGCGATCCGGCGTGTTGATCTCGGTGACGATGCCGCCATAGGTGATGATCTTGACGGTCATGCCGCGCTGATTGGCGAGCGTGTACTGATCGATCGCGGTGCCGTCGGCGAGCGTGCCGTAGGGCGCCTTGCTGATCGTGACCCCACCGCCCTTGTGCCCGCGGTGATGCGTCGGCGACGCCGCCGCGGGGAAGGCCGCCACCGCCAGAACGACGCCGACCCCCAGCAGCGCGCTTCCCGGCAGGATCCGCGCAACCGCGCGGAAGATCTTGGATCCGGAGACGAGCGAACGCATTGACGCCCCTTCCCTTCGATCGACGATCGCGGGCACGACTGCCCCGGACTGGCCCTATAGGATCCTAGTCCTATAGGATCGAGACCCCGACGCCAGGATTCGAAACCTTCAGGCGTTTACGCCGCGGTCAGCGTCGCGACGTCGGTCAGCTCCGCGCCGTAGGCCATCACCAGATAGTCGAGTGCCGCCTGCGGGTCGACCCCTCGAACGCACACACGGCATCGCGGGGGATCGTCACCCGATAGCCGCGGATCAGCGCGCCATAGGCGCTGTTGCGCACGCAGATGTGCGTGTGCTGGCCGCAGATGACGACCTCCTCGACGCCGAGCGCCCGCAGTTGCTCATCCAGGCCCGTACCGTCGAAGGCTCCGTAGGCGCGCTTGGGCGAGACGATCTCGCCCGCGTCCGGTCGCGGCTCCAGCTCGGGGATGACGCGAGCGCCCGGGCTGCCGGCCATGGCGTGCTCGCCCCAGATGCGCAGCTCGGGATCGGATCGATCGTGCGCGTCGTTCGAGAACACGATCACCCACTCCTCGTGGCCGCGAGCGTAGTCGAGCAGGCGCACGAGGGCTCGACGATGCCCAGGGCATTGGGGTTGGCGAGAGCGCCCGTGACGAAGTCGTCGAGCATGTCGGCGACCAGGAGAGCTTTCACACCGGCAGGGTAGATCGGGCCATTAGCATGGCCCGGTGAGCCCTCGCAAGCGGCGCCGTCTGACCGAGGCCGAACTGGCGGATGTGCGCAAGCGCGCGCATCGCTACCTCACGTCACCCAAGACGCCTCGACGCGAGGCGCAGGGTCTCTGGCTCCTGGGCGACGGTGAGCCGGGGCCGCGCGACCTCGACTGGGCGCGCGTCCGCGACGCGTCGCCCGAGGCCCTCGCGCGCATCGACCTCTACCTGCGCGCGCGCGACGCCTGAGAACCGCGCGAGCGAGACCGCTAGCGGAATCTCCTGGCCAGGCGCCGGGCCGGCGCGAGGCGGTCGACGTAGAGCCTGTGCAGCGCCTCGGAATGGCGCACGCGCCGGCGCAGACCGAGCATTGCGACCTCCGCCTGCGCAAGCGCGCGGCCGCGCACGCCGCCGGCGAGCCCGAGGCCCTGATGGAGCGGTTCGAAGCGGTCGCAGAACTCGAGCTTGTACGGCTCCGGCCCGCCCAGGAACTCGACTCGCGTCAGGCCCTCGTCGGAGGCGTCCTCGAGCGCGCGCAGCATGGTCAGCATGCCGGGCGAGAACTGGCTGAAGGAGGGGTCGAAGGCGCGCCGGTTCGAGACCATCGAGCCGCGAAAGGCCAGCCAGTACTGGAAGGCCACGACGCGGCCCCGCGAACGCAGCAGCAGGATCCGCGCAAGGTCCTGCTGCGCGAGTCGCGGCAAGACGGCCCGGTGGAAGGCGTGGCCCGCCGGGGTCGCGAACAGCGAGCGATCGGGCCGGCCCTCCCAGCGCAGGTCGTTGAGACGGAAGCCCTCTTCGAGCGCGGGCTGGAGCTCGTCGATCGTGCGCGCGATCGTGAACTCCGCCTCACCGTTCTCGAGCAGCCTCCGCATGCGCCGCCGGTGCTCGGCGCGCCGCTTGGAGCCGCGCCTGGCGCGATAGGCCGCGTCGAAGCCGTCGGGCATCAGCATCACGGGCGCCTCGACGCGCTCGTGGATTCCGAGGTCGTGGCCCGCCGCGCGCGCGAGGCGGCTGTGCGAGGGTAGGCCGAAGACGTCGAGCAGATCGAACGGCTGGCGCCGCAACTCCTCCACGATCGCATCGGCGGTGTCGTCCGGCTCGCCGGCTTGCGAGTAGGAGGTCGGCCAGGGCGGACTCACGCCCGCCGATGAACGTCGCCACGCGCAGCCCGAGTCTCCGGTGGATCATGAGCGGCAGGGCGCCGACGAGACGACCGTCGCGGCGCGCCGTGACGACGGCCAGGCGGGCGTCCCCGCCGACATGCCGCCACCACTCGTCGAGCCAGGCGTGCAGCATGAACGGACTCGGCCGCGGCATGCCGGCGACGAGGTCGTCCCAGCCGTCCGCGAGCGCCGCGAACCCGGCGGCATCCGCGACCGTCTCGACCTCTACGACGCCCCTCGGTCTCGCAATCTCCGCGGACGCGCCCGTCTCGTGGCAGCGCGCGTCCAGTGTCGAGGCCCCCTCCACGTGTCTCAGCCTAGTGGCGGAACACGAGCGAGCCCGGACGCTCTAACGCCCGGGCGATGCGCCGGTCTCGCCGTCCCAGTAGTCGACGCCGCTCGTCCTGCGGACCATCAGATTGTCCTTCTTGTTGGCCGTGAACATCCCGACCTTGCCGCTGTCCGGGTATTCGCACATGGCGGGATAGACGCGCGTGGAGAACATCAGCACGCGCACCGCGTCGCCGGTGTCGTTGCGGACCGCGTGCGCACCCTCCGGCCCCTTCGGGAAGAAGACCATCTCGAGCGGGCCGATCTCCTCCTCGCCCGCCGGTGTCCGCAGCGTCGGCCGCCCGGCGAGCACGAGTAGCCATTCGTCCTCGCCGTACTCGAAGTGGTAGGGGCAGATCGCCTGCCCCGGCGGAAGCTCATAGACGGTGCAGCCGGTGTCGGTCGCCCCGAGTTGCTCGCCGAAGCGGAACATGCCGCTGCGGAAGCCCTCGGGGTCGTCGGCGTCGTACTCGAACTCGGGCGAGGAGAGGTTGAGGCGAGGCATGCGCGTAAGCGTGCCACCTCGCCGGGTTCCATTGCTAGCCCTCGCGAGGGCGCGGCCCGCGCAACAGCTCGCCGCGGTCGAGCGGCAGCGTGTGCGGCGCGCCCTCGCGTGCTGCGAGCGTCTGGTACACGCCGATCTCACCGGCCTCGAAGCCCTGCGCGGAGCCGAGCATGTACAGCCGCCAGACGCGCTCGCGCTCCTCGCCCACCTCGGCGATGACCTCCTTGCGCTCTGCGGCGAGGTTCGCGACCCAGCGCCGCAGCGTCAGGGCGTAGTGCTCGCGCAGCGACTCGACGTCGCGAATCTCGAGCCCGCGCGCCTCCAGCGCGCCGATGATGTCGTTGACGGGGTGCAGCTCGCCGTCCGGGAACACGTAGCGGTTGATGAAGGTCGAGCCGCGTGACGCACGGGCGCTCAGGCGCGTGATGCCGTGGTTGAGGAACAGCCCGCCCGGTCGCAGCAGCCTGTGCACGGCGTCCACGTAGGTATCGAGCTGTGCGCGTCCCACGTGCTCGTACATGCCGACGCTCGCGATCTTGTCGAACGGCTGCTCGTCGATCTCGCGATAGTCGAGGACGCGCACCTCGGCGCGATCGCCGAGCCCGGCCGATGCGATCCGCCGGCGAGCCAGCTCGGCCTGCGGCTCGGACAGGGTCACGCCGACGGCGTGCACTCCGTGGCGCGCGGCCGCGTGCATCACGAGCGAGCCCCAGCCGCAGCCGATGTCGAGAAGGCGCTCCCCCGGCCGCAGGCGCAGCTTGCGGCAGATCAGCTCGAGCTTGCGCTCCTGCGCGGTTTCGAGCGAGTCGCCTGCGTCGGCGAAGTACGCGCACGAGTAGACCAGGCTCGGCCCCAGCAGGAGCTCGTAGAAGCGGTTCGAGACGTCATAGTGGTGGCGCACCGACGCCTGGTCCCGTCGCAGCGAGTGCAGGCGCCCGGCCGGTGCGGCCTCGCTTTCGGGGATCGGCGGCCGCCGCAGCGCGCTGGGCCCGGCCACGAGCAGGGCCGAGGCCGCCAGCCGGGCGCGATCGAGGCGCCCGAGCGCGAGGCCGCTGACGCGCTGCCGCAGGCCGAGCACCCGCTCGAGATCGCCGTCGACGTCCAGAGCGCCTGACACCCAGGCCCGGCCGAGCCCGAGTTGGTTGGGGGAGCGCATGAAGTACGCGATCGCGCGCTCGTCGCGTAGGAGCACGACCGGCGCATCGGGCTCGCGCGCGATGATCGAGCTGCCATCCCAGAAGCGCACCGTGACGGGCACCTGGCCGAGCGCGTGGGCGAGCACCTTCCGGCCCTCGACCCGGGACGCCACCGTGCGGATCCGCGCGGGCGCGGTGCGCTCCTCGGGCCGGTCTGCCGCCGCCTCGTCGACGACGCGCGTCGATCGTTCGCTGTGCATCTCGCAAGCCTCACTGCCGCCGCTCGTACGGGGGCTGGGCAAGAGCAACGGCGCACACGACGCTAGCGCGCGGGAGCACTCAGGTCAACGGCCGACCGTCGAGACACGTGCACCGGGGCAGCACCGGAGGCTGTGTGGGGACCGCCCCGGTCCCCGCACAGCCTCCGGCTTGTCACTTCGACGCGTCAGCCGCAGCCGGAGTTGTCGCCGCAGTCACGGCACGTGTAGCACGAGCCGGTGCGGATCTTGCGACCGCCGCACTTGGCGCACTCCTGGGCGTCCTCCCAGGCGTTGAAGAGCGCCTGCTGTCCTGCCGACTGGATGGGCACGACGGCGCGCGCCTCGGAGGCCTCGGGCGAGGCGACGAGGTCGCCGTACATCGTGCCGTCGGCGAGCGGCTCCGCCTCGCCGGGCATGCCCTGCAGGCGGGCCCGCACCTCGGCGGACATGATGCCGAGCTCGGCCTGGGTCTCCGCGTCGAGGAACTTCTTGCCCAGCCAACGGAAGATGTAGTCGACGAGCGACTTCGCGACCCGGATGTCCGGATCGTTGGTGAGGCCGGACGGCTCGAAGCGCATGTGGCTGAACTTCGAGACGTAGACGTCGAGCGGGACGCCGTACTGCAGGCCGAGCGAGACCGAGATCATGAGCGCGTTCATGAGCCCGGCGAGCGTCGTGCCTTCCTTGGCGATGTCGACGAAGACGTCGCCCGGAGTGCCGTCGGGGAACAGGCCGACGTGGATGTAGCCCTCGTACTCGCCGACCTGGAACTTGCGCCCGATCTCCATGCGCTCGATCGGCATCGTCTTGCGCACCGGCTTGTGCACCAGCTCGGCCTGCTTGGCACCCATCGGCTGGGCGACCTTGCAGTTGTCGCGGTAGATCGCGAGCGCCTTGACGCCCATCTTCCAGGAGTCCAGGTACAGCTTGGCGACGTCCTCGACCGTGGCCGACTCGGGCATGTTGGCGGTCTTCGAGATCGCCCCCGAGATGAACGGCTGCACGGCGCCCATCATCGAGACATGGCCGTTGTAGTCGATCGCGCGCTCGCCCATCGCGCAGTCGAACACGGCCAGGTGCTCGGGCTTGATGGCCGGCGCTCCCACGACCGTGTTGCGGTCGGCGATATGGGCGACGATCGCCTCGCCCTCGACCTGGGTGTAGCCGAGCATCTGCAGCGCGAGCGGCACGGTGCCGTTCACCATCGTGAGCTCGCCGCCGCCGACCAGGCGCTTCGTCTTGACCAGCGAGAAGTCGGGCTCGACGCCGGTCGTGTCGCAGTCCATCAGGAAGGAGATCGTCCCCGTCGGCGCGAGCACGGTGGCCTGGGCGTTGCGGTAGCCGTGCTCGCGGCCCAGTTCGAGCGCCTCGTCCCAGGAGCCGCGAGCGGCTTCGACGAGGTCATCGGCGATCGTCTCGCGGTCCTCGATGTTGCCCACCGCGGCGCGGTGCTTCTCGATCACGCGCACCATCGGCTGGCGATTGCGCTCGTACTCGGCGAACGGTCCCATGCGCGCGGCGATCTCGGCCGACTTGCGATAGGCGCGACCCGTCATGAGCGCGGTGATGGCAGCCGCGTAGGCGCGGCCCTCGTCGGAGTCGTAGGGCAGGCCACGCGCCATCAGCAGCGCGCCGAGATTGGCGTAGCCGAGCCCCAGCTGCCGCATCTTGTGCGCGTTCTCGCCGATCTGCTCGGTCGGGTAGGACGAGTTGGAGACGAGGATCTCCTGCGCCGTGAACACGACGTCCACCGCGTGCTTGAAGCTGTCGACGTCGAACTCGCCGTCGGCCTTGCGGAAGCGCATCAGGTTGAGGCTGGCGAGATTGCAGGCCGAGTTGTCGACGTGCATGTACTCCGAGCACGGGTTGGACGCGTTGATGCGTCCCGTGTTCGGGCACGTGTGCCAGTCGTTGATGATCGTGTCGAACTGGATGCCGGGATCGGCGCAGCGCCAGGCCGCATCGGCGATCTGGTGCATGAGGTCGCGTGCGCGCACGGTCTTGACGACTTCACCGGAGGTGCGCGCCGTGAGGTTCCAGTCACGGTCCGCCTCCACCGCCCGCATGAACTCGTCGGTCAGGCGAACCGAGTTGTTGGCGTTCTGATACTGGATCGAGGCCCAGTCCGGCGAGTCGAGCGACATGTCGTAGCCGGCCTCCTGGAGCGAGCGCGCCTTCTCCTCCTCGCGCGACTTGCACCAGATGAACTCCTCGATGTCGGGATGATCGACGTCGAGCACGACCATCTTGGCCGCGCGGCGCGTCTTGCCACCCGACTTGATCGTGCCGGCCGATGCATCGGCCCCGCGCATGAAGGACACCGGCCCCGAGGCGTAGCCGCCCTTGGAGAGCTGCTCCTTGGAGGAGCGCACGCGCGAGAGGTTGATGCCGGAGCCCGAGCCGCCACGGAAGATGCGGCCCTCCTCGACGATCCAGTTGAGGATCGAGTCCATCGAGTCGTCGATGGAGAGGATGAAGCACGCGGAGCACTGCGGCCGCTCTTCAAAACCGACGTTGAACCAGACGGGAGAGTTGAACGCCGCGTACTGGTTGAGCAGGAGGAACTTGAGTTCGGCGTGGAACGTGTCGGCCTCGTCGCCGTCGGCGAAATAGCCGTCCTTGCGACCCCACGACGTGATCGTGTCGACCACGCGCGAGATCATCTGGCGCACCGAGCGCTCGCGCTGCGGCGTTCCGAGCGGACCGCGGAAGTACTTCTGCGCGACGATGTTGGTCGCCGTCGCCGACCAGAAGATCGGGAACTCCACCTCGCGCTGCTCGAAGGCGGGCCCGTCCTTGCCCGGGATGAGGGCGTCGCGCACCTCCCACTCGACCTCGTCGAAGGGGTCGATGCCCGGCCGCGTGTTGCGCCGGGCGATGCCGATCGAACGTGTCGTATCGAGCGGGATCTGCACCTCGTCTGTCGCGTTCGCGGCCGTTGTTCCGGTGGTCGCCAAGAGTCCATCCCCTCCTTTGATGGGGCCTACCATTCTACCAGCTAGAGGGCGGCCGAGCGAACACGTGTTCGCCCGTCTGCACCCAGCGATTCGAGCTCGTTCTGGAACTCGTCCGGGGTCTCGAACGACCGGTACACGGACGCGAATCTGATGTACGCGACGCCGTCGAGCTCGCGCAGATGGAGCAGCGCCGCCTCGCCGATCGCCTCCGACGGAACCTCCGAGAGACCGTCGCTGCGGAAGCCCGCCTCGACGGCCGCGACGATGCGCTCGACGAGCTCGAGCGCCACGGGGCGCTTGACGCATGCGCGCTCGAGTCCGCGCAGAAGCTTGGAGCGGTCGAACGGCTGCCTGCTGCCGTCGCGCTTGACGACCCACAGCGCCGACTGCTCGACTCGCTCGAAGGTCGTGAAGCGCGCGTGGCAATCCAGGCACTCGCGACGCCTGCGGATGGCCTCGCCCGCGTCACTCACGCGCGACTCGAGCACGCGCGTCTCACCAACGCCGCAGGCCGGGCACATCATCGACCGACCACCAGATCCAGCGTTGGCTCCCCCCTGGGCACGCCAGATACAGTGCCAGCCGACTCGGACGGAGCGCAGGGCGGCTCAACCAGGCCGCAGAGTGCTCTCGGCGGGGGCTTCGGGTCAGCGTGCCGCGCGGCGCGAGCGCATGCGGGCGAGCGCGGCGCCGAGCCCGGCGAGCATCAACAGGGACGCCACGCCGCCGAGCGCGACCACCGGCAGCGGCACCTCGTCCACGTGCGCCGGTCCCAGACCCTCCAGAAGGTCCGTGACGGGGCCGCGTACGCCGGCGGCGACCACGGGGTCGCCGATCGCGCTCTGCGGGGTGCGGGCGTTGCGCCCGACGGCGCGTGCGCGGAAGGTCGCGTCGCGCCGCATGGCGGCGATGAGGTTGGAGCGCACGGCCGGGAGGTAGTTGTCGACGTCGGCGGGCAGCTCGGCCAGCGCCTGCGCGTAGCACGCGGGCGTGTGCTGGCTGATCGTGCGGCCGTTGGCCGCGGCGTCCAGCATGTCGCGGTAGTCGCAGGTCGCAGCCGAGGCGCCGACGGGCATCAGCAAGAGGCCGAGGACGACCGCGATGCCGATCATCAGGCGCGAATGGTGGCGGGAACGGGCCATGTGGGTACCGACGGCGGAGGCGTTGCCTGCTAACTTCCGCCGCTTCCGCAACGCTAGCGCGACCGCACCAGCGATCAAGCGACCTGAAGTAAGCGTTTCGTGAAGATTCATGGCGCTTGCGGCCCTCGCCCGTGCGGGGTATCGCCACCAACCCGTTCGACCTTGACCGTTTGCATGCCTGCCCGGCGCCTGGGGTCGCGCGTCGTGAATCGTGCCCGGCGCCTGTCATCGCAGAAACGCGTTTACGCCGGTATGCACCACTATTCTAGCAATGTGAGGGCTGTCACGGCGTCCCTGCGCGACGCGGCGGGCGCATGGCCGGCAGCGCTCTGGCTCGCGTTGGCCGCCGCCGTCGCGATCGGCGGCGGCGGCGGTTCGTCGAGCGGTGGCATCGCGCTCGCCGCCGCGGCCTGCCTGGGAGCCTGTGCTCTGGCGGGCGTCGCCGCGGCCTGCGGCGTGCGCTCCTGGGCCCCGCCGCCGCGCCGTGTGATCGTCTACGTCGCCGCGCTCGCGTCCGCCGGGTTGGTCTCATACGCCTCGATCGCCTGGTCGTTGACGCCGCAAGCCTCGTGGGGCGATGCCAATCGCTGGCTCGTCGCCGCCGCGGCGGCGGCCGCCGGCACGCTGCTCGCGGCACTGCTGCGGCGGCCACTCGAGGCCGCCGTGTGGGTGCTGTGCGCTGCCTCGCTGCCGTTCATCGCATACGCGATCCAGCAGCGGGCGCACGGGGAGTTCTTCCAGACCTCGCCACGACTGCAGGGCGCGCTCGGCTATCCCAACGCGATCGGTGCCTACGCTGCGCTTGCCGCCCCGGGCGCGCTGTGGCTCGCAAGCGCACCGCAGCGCGCGCGCCGCGTCGCCGGCTGCGGCTGCCTGTCGTTGCTCGTGCTCGGCCTGGCGCTCTCCTCCTCGCGCGGCGGCGTGCTGGCAGCGGTGATCGGCTGCGGGTTCTGGCTGGCCGTCTCCGAGCGGCGCACCGAGAGCGGAGCCGCGCTCCTCGCCGTGCTCGCCGCGACTGCGCCGGCGGCTCGCTGGGGGCTCGACCAGCCGTCCTTCAAGGCGCTCGACGTGCCCTTCACGGTCCCAGCCGGATCGCATCTGGTCTGGTACGCCGCAGCAGCCGTGCTCGCCTCCGCGGTGGCCGGGCCCCTGGCCGTGGAGCTCGCGCAGCTCGCCGGCCCACGCGTGCGCCGCGCCTGCGGGATCGCAGTGCTGGTCGTCGCGGCGGTCGGCGTCTTGCTCGCGGCCGTGCGGCTATCCACGCGCTACGGTGGCCCGGGCGGCGCCATCAGCCACGTCTGGCACCAGCTCTCGGGTGGCGGGGCCGTCGGCTCGACGGATCACCTGACGCAGCTCTCGACCAACCTGCGCGGCCGCTGGTGGGGCGAAGCCTGGGACGGGTTCACCGCGCATCCGTTGCGCGGCAACGGGGCCGGCACGTTCGAGACGATCGACCGCCTGGCGCGGCCCGATTTCCAGCAGGCCGGCCAGGCGCACTCGGCGTTCCTGCACGTGCTGTCGGGCACGGGGCTCCTGGGCGCGATCCCCGCAGCCATCGCGCTGGCGGCAGCCGTGGCCTGCACCGCGGCGGTCACGCGACTCCGCGGAGTCGAGCGCTCCGCCGCGCTCCCGCTCGCGGCCGGTGTCGGCGCGTTCGCGCTGCACAACCAGATCGACTGGGAATGGCAGTTCACGGCGCTGACGTTGCTCGCCTACCCGATCCCCGTGCTGATCGCCTGCAGGGCGGGCACGGGCAGCGCGGTGGTGGCGCGTGCGCCGCGACGGGGCGTTGCGGTGCTCGCGGCCGCCGCCCTGGCGCTCGCCGCGATCCCCGTCGCGCTGCCGGTGCTGAGCAACCGCGCGCTCGGGCGCGCGGACCGGCTCGACGCGCAGGGCCGCGTCGACGAAGCGCGCATCGAGGCCGACCTGGCGGCCGCGCTCGACCGCACCTCGGTCGACGCGCAGCTCGAGCGGGCCAGTCTGCTGCAGCAGCTCGGCCGACCCGACCGATGCCCGTCGGGCCGTCGACCACGCACTCTCGCTCGCACCCGACGACGACCGCACCTGGCTGGCGCTCGCCGGCTACCAGCGCTACTGCTGGAACGACCCGGGATGGCGCAAGAGCGTCGAGCGGGCCCGTGAGCTCGCGGGCCACGACACGGTGTTCGCAGGCACCGATGCACAGGTCGTCGCAACCAGCGACGCCTGCACCGCAGGCTAAGCCAGGCGGGAGCGGATCTCTCAGGTGCCGAGGATGACCACGAGCTTGGCGCCCTTGGCCTGTGCCGGCGTGATGCCGTCGAAGGGCGTCACGAACTGCACGTTGCCGACGAGTCGCGCAAGCTTGCGCGCAGCCGGCCCGTAGCCCTTCGCGTACTGCACGATCGTCGGCAGCCCGCGCTTCTGGGCGTTGCCGACATACGTGATCGGATAGCCGGCGCTCTGCACCCGGGCGGCCAGCTGATGGGCAACGCCGTGGATGCCGTTCGAGTTCAGCACCATGACGGGCGTCTTGCCCGGGAGCGGGATCGGCTTGGCCGGCCTGTGGCGCTTGGGCTTCGCCGGCGGCTTGGCGGTCGTGGTCTTGACCTTCACCGTGGTGGACTTGCCCGTCGAGGAGTGATGCGCCGTCGCGACCGTGGTCGCCGTTCCGCCGTGCGGTGCCGGCGCGGCCGCAGACGGATGGCTCGAGCCGCGTTGCCAGACGATGCCGGCAAAGACCGTCACGATGGCGGCGAGCAGCAATCCGATGGCAATGAGGCGGGTCACGAGACGTACGCCGTTGCGGTGGCCGTACACGATGTAAGCAGGTGCGGCAGACATGTGAGGCTGACGTTTCGCCATGCGCGATCGGGCTCCTGCGCAATGCCGTGATCGTCTCGCACATCGGCAGGGACCGCCCTCAGCATGACAGTCTCTCAGGCCCTGACCACGCCTTATGACGATTCACGCTCATTCCCTCTATCCATCACGATTCCGGCCGTCGGGTCGACGAGCTCCGCAGGGCTCTGAGTCATCCCTCACAGTTCATTGGCCACCGCTTGGCCCGCGAGCGCCACGGCGGCGCGATCAGGGGTTGCCGCGGCGGAGGTCGCGCCGTGCCGCGAGCGATGGCGAGAGGCTCGCCGCCCAGACGATGACGCCGGAGCTGAACAGGATCCAGAAGTAGATGGCGAGGATGACCCCGAAGCCGCCGTAGTCTCGGGCGTAGAGGTCGACCCAGAACTGCATGACGTGGCTCGAGACGATCATCAAGACGACCAGTCCGAGCGCGGTCAGCACGGCCCCTGGGAGTAGATCGCGCCGGGTGATCCGCTTGCGGGTGAGCAGCCAAGGTGCCCAGACGAAGAACAGCACCAGGAGAGCGACCCAGCCGACCGCGAGCGCCGCCACGACCCACGGAGGAAGTGTGTCTGAGCTGATTGAGCTGGACGAGCAGCAGCAGGATCAGCCCGTACAGGGTCAGCAGCACCGCCGCGTAAAGGCCCTGATCTCGCTGACGCGTCGCAAGCGTCAGCTCCCACGCCCGCGCGTGCACCAACTGCAGGACGCGGCCGAAGCCCAGTCCGAAGAACAAGGCGCCAGCGATCGCCAGCAACGCCGAGCCGAGTTCGTGGGCACGCCCCCCGCTCAGCACCCCGTGAATCATGGTCGCCGTCGGCGCGTTGAGGTGGTAGTGGCGCACCAGGCTGTTCGCCAGTGAGTCGGGGCGGGCGTCGAGGTACTCCTCCATCACCAGCAGCGCGGGCAGAACCGCGATCAGCACATACAGGGAGAGAAGCGCGGATTGGAGCGGCCCCTCGACCGCCCGGTAGTGCGACCAGGCGCTGATCACCACCCCGGACGGAGAACCAGGATCCTGTCGCTCAGCCCACTCGCGCCCGCGCCTCGACACACCGGCAACCAGCGACGAGGCCCCGCCGAGAGTTGCCAGCCCACGACGTCCGCGGGCGGCCCGTCCCTCACCATCGGTCTCGTCCTCAGGGGTGTCGCTCGACCGCACTGCTCACCGGCCCCTCGCCCGTTCGAAGGTCTCCCTCAGCCTGCACGCTGATGCACGGTCGTTAACGTCACGCGCGTCGGCGCGGGCCGCGATCCACAGCATTGGCCGACACGATCTACCGGACTTCCACGATCAGGCCCACGATAGACCGAAGCCGGCAGGAATGAGACCGAAGCGCGACACCATGGTGAGGCTGCAGTCGGCTTCAGGGATCGCGGTGGCGGCACATGCATCGCGACCGGCACTCCTCCGCGCGTACGCTGCTCGATGTGCGCTTCTCCGGCCTGGCGTCTGTTTGGCCTCAAGCACCGGAGCTTGCAGGCGCAAACGCCGATGGATAGACGATGACCAGCGAAACCGAACGGGAGCATGACGGCCTGCGGTTCATTGCGTTCGAAGGGGCCGACGGCGCGGGGAAGACCACGCAGGCACGACTGCTCGCCGCGCATCTGCGCGCGCGGGGCGACGACGTGGTCGAGGTGCGCGAGCCCGGCGGCACCCCGACGGGCGAGAGCGTGCGCGCGATCGTCCTGGAGGGCACCGAGCCGGTCGGCGCGCGGGCCGAGGCGCTGCTCTTCGCCGCTGCCCGCGCCCAGCTCGTCGAGGACGTGGTCGCGCCGGCGCTGCAGCGCGGCGCGACCGTGATCGCCGACCGCTACGTCGGGAGCTCGCTCGTCTACCAGGGCGTGGTGCGGGGCGTGGGCGCCGAGGCGGTACGCACCATCAACGACATCGGCACGGGCGGGCTGATGCCGGACGCGACGGTGCTCCTGACCGTCAGCGCCGAGCAGGCGGCCGCGCGCCGCGATCGGGAGCACGACGATCGCATCGAGCGAGAGCCGCTCGACTTCCACCGCAGGGTGATCGCCGCCTACGAGGACGTGCTCTCGCAGAACGGCGGCCTCGTCCACGTCGACGGCAGCGGCGACGCCGAGGAGATCGCCGCACGCGTCCGCGACGCCCTGGGCCTGTGAGCGACGACCCCTTCTCGGGCCTGGTCGGCAACGAAGCAGCGCGGGCGCGTCTGCGCACCGCCCTGCGCCGCCCATCGCACGCCTACCTGCTGCTCGGCCGGCCCGGCTACGGCGTCGGCGCGCACGCGCGGCGCTTCGCGAGTGCGCTCGCAGGGCTGCCGGAGCGCGCGCTCGAGAGCGGCCACCCCGATCTGCTCGAGGTGCGGCCGGAGGGCACGCAGATCCGTATCGACCAGGTGCGCGAGCTGTGGCGCGATATCCAGCTGCGGCCCTTCTCCGCCGAGCGCCGCGTGTATCTCGTATGGGACGCCGAGACGATGCCCGAGGTCGTGCAGCACGCGCTGCTGAAGTCGATCGAGGAGCCGCCCGCCCACGCCGTCGTCGTGCTGGTCTGCGCGCAGCCCCACCGGTTGCTGGCCACCGTGCGCTCGCGCTGCGAGGTCGTGCGCTTCGCGCCGCTCGCCGCCGTCGAGGTGGCGACGGCGCTCGGGCTGGGCGGGCCCGAGGGCCTCGCGCTCGCTCGCGCGAGCGGTGGCGACCTCGAGCGCGCGCGCGAGCTGCTGGCGGGCGGCGAGGCGCGTGATCGCCGCGAGCGCTACCTCGCGCTGGCGCGCGCCGTCTACACCGAGGAGCACTTCGATCCGGGCGCAGCGACCCGCACCGTGGCGGAGGCATGCAGCGCGCGCGGCGGCGAGGCGCGCGACGCAGCCGAGGCCGAGACGGCGCGGCGGGTCGAGGCGCTCGGTGAGCATCCTCCGCGTGCCGAGGCCTCGCGCGTGCGGCGCGAGGGCGAGGCGCTGGCGAAGCGGCGGGCGCGCGCGGCCGAGGTCGAGGAGGCGCGCGCGGCCGTCGAGACGCTCCTCACGTGGTACCGAGACCTGCTCGCTGCCACGCTCGGAGCCGACACCGCGCTGGTACACTCGGACCACCGCGAGCAGGTCGTAGAAGATGCTGCAAACGGTCGCGAAGCACTTGCAGCGCGCTGCCTCGAGGCGGCGCGCGACACGCGCCGAGCGCTGGAGCTGACAATTACGCCGACCCTCGCGCTCGAGGCGCTCTTCCACCGTTTGCGGACGATCGCCCGGGCCGAGCAGGCGACTGCATAGAGCTGGTTGACATGGAGCATCGGTGGTCGGGCGGCTCGACGCGAGCGTTGCGGCGGGCTCTGGAAGGGGCCTCATGGCCTGGGCCGTGAACGTCGTCTTCTCGCCCGGCGGGAAGGTGTACAGCTTCGACCCGAACGGCCTCGAGCTGGCCTGGGACGAGCGTGTCATCTGCAACACGTCGCGCGGCCCCGAGCTGGCGCGCATCGTGACGGGCAACCACGAGATCGACCGCTCGCCCAAGGATCCGCCGCTGCGGCCGATCGACCGGCGCGCGACCCCGGCCGACGAGGAGCGCGTGAAGGACAACCGGGCGCTCGGCCGCAAGGCCATGCTCGCCTTCCGCGACCTGCTGCGCGAGCGCGGCGTCCAGAACGCGCGACCCGTGGGCGCCGAGGTCAGCTTCGACCGCTCGCGCATCGCGCTGACGTACCGCGCGGACGAGCGCACCGAGCTGCGCGGCGTCTCGGGCCCGCTCTCGAGCCGCCTCGGCACCCGCGTCGAGGTTCGCCAGGTCAGCCCGCGCGAGGCGGCGCGCCAGTGCGGCGGCGGCGGCATGTGCGGGCCCGTGCGCTGCTGCACGCGGTTCCCCTCGCACGAGCAGCCGATCACGCTGCGCATGGCCAAGGATCAGGACGTGCCCATGAACCCGGGACGCATCACAGGCCTGTGCGGCCGTCTGCGCTGCTGCCTGGCCTTCGAGCATCCGGTCTACCGCTCCTTCCGCGACCGCGCACCGGCCGTCGGGCGCATGGTCAAGACGCCCCAGGGACGCGGCGTCGTGCGCGGCTACAAGGTGCTCGACGACACGCTGGTCGTTGCTCTCGAGGGCGTGCAGGGCGAGGTCGACGTCCGCGTCGACGACGCCCGCGAGATCACGAGTCGCTAGGGCTGCTCGGCGGGCGCTGCTCGGTGACGGCGGCTGCCGCTCCCGAGCCGAACTCGAGGAAGGAGCCGAGGTATGCGGCGAGCGCCGCGGTGCCCGTGAGCAGCTCGATCATCGTCGCCGTGCGCGCGCCCTTGCTGGCCGCGGTGATGTCGCCGGGCGGGCTGATGAAGGCCGTCGAGACGGCGTAGTAGAAGAAGTCCGAGAACCTCGGCGTCTGCGGTAGGCCGTGGAACGCCCCCTCGGGATGCCAGCGCCAGACGCCGATGTAGATCAGCGTCCAGAACAGGAAGAACGCCAGCGCCAGCAGCACCAGGCCCACGCGACGTAGCGCCACCAGTAGCGCCGCCACCCTCGCGACACCCGGGCCCAGCAGGGGGACGTCGAGGCGCGCGAGCACACGCTGCGTGCCCATCGCGAACACGAGCAGCCCGGCCACGATCACGCTCCAGCCGACGACCAGCACGACGACGGCGCGCTCGCGATCGATCTCCGGGGAGAGCATTCCGAGGCCCCAGATCGCAAGACAGGCCACGAGCAGGCGCACGCCGCCGGCTCGCAGATTGCCCGGGAGGCGCTCCGCCGAGGCCAGCTGGAAGGAGAGGCCGCGGCGCATCTCTCGCTCCTACGCGCCTGCGCGCCCGTATCCTGCCGCGCCATGGGGGTGGCGATCGTCGGGTCGACCGTGCGGGATGTCGTGCACCTGCCTGGGCACGCTCCCACGCACAGCACCGGCGGATCTCCGCTGTTCGCCGCGCGGGCGCTCTCGGCTCTGGGCGTGCGGCCGGGCGTGGCGACGCGCTGCGACGACGCCGCCCTGGCGGCGCCGATCGCCGACCTGGCCGATCCGCTCTGCCTGCGACTGGACGCGACCGTCGTGCAGAGCGAGCTGCACTATCGCGAGGACGGCGAGCGCGATCACACGCTGGCCGGGCTCGGCGAGGCCTGGTGCGAGGACGACATCACCGGCTGGGCGGCGCCCGCGCTGAGCGGCGCGACCTGGGTGCACGC
This sequence comes from uncultured Actinomycetes bacterium, assembly GCA_963845865.1. Lineage (GTDB taxonomy): Bacteria > Actinomycetota > Thermoleophilia > Gaiellales > JALYLC01 > JALYLC01. The sequence continues at coordinate 91,324 of CAWJTT010000007.1, read as the reverse complement.
CGGCACGCAGCGAGGCGGCGACCTCGGGCCGGAGGTGCTGGCGGCGCTGGCCCTGGGCGGGCGCTCCGTCGCGCTCGACGCGCAGGGCCCGCTGCGGCGCGCCGAGGTCGGCCCGATCGTGCTCAGCGGGACGCTCGACGCCGCGCTGCTGGAGCACGTGCAGGCGCTCAAGCTGAGCGAGCACGAGGCGCTGGCCGCGTACGGCACGATCGACGCCGGTGCGATCAGGACGCTGTGCCGGGTGCCGGAGGTGCTCGTGACGTTCGGCCAGTGGGGCGCGGCGCTCTCCTGCGAGGGAGCCTCGGGGCAGGTCTCGGCCGAGGCCGTGACCGGCGTCGACCCGACAGGTGCCGGCGACGCGTTCCTCGCGGGCTACGCGCATGCGCGCGCGGAGGGGCGGGAACCGCTGGCCGCCGGGCAGGCAGCCTGTGACGGCGTCAGCTCGCTGCTCGCGGCTCGCGCTCGGGCGGCCGCGCAAGCACCAGCGTGAGCGCGACGACGGCGAGCACCGCCAGGATGCGCCACACGCTGCCGTTCGACGCCGTGCTGGGCGTGATCCAGAACAGCAGCGGAGCGAACCAGACGAGGCCGAGCCGGTCGCGCCCGGCCGCGATCGGCACGAGCAGCAGCACGAGGTAATGCATCCAGACGACGGGCGAGAGCGCCAGCGATGCGGCGATCGCACAGCTCAGCGCGCCATGCTCGCTGCGCGGCCGCCTCGCCAGCGCGACCGCCGCGACGAACAGCGGCAGGCCGACGGCGAGTGCGAGCGCGAGCGCCGCCTCGCGCGGCAGCCCGAGTGCAAGTCCGAGCGACGTGGGGCTGTACCCTCGCGGCGCCTCGATGCGCGAGAGCTCCTGCAGCAGGCGCGGGTACCCCGCGAGGCCGGAGAAGCCGATCAGCGCCCAGGACGCCAGCACCGCAGCGCCCGCGGCCAGAATCGAGACGAGTGCGGCCCGCCAGCGATCGCCGATCGCGAACCACGCGAGCAGCGGCCACAGGAAGAGCTTGGCAACCGCCGCGCCGGTCACGAGTACGCCCAGCGCGGGTGACGAGCGGCGCCAGCGCCAGGCCGCGGCGACCACGAGCGCGAGCAGTGGCGACAGCGTTCCGAGCGAGAGGCCTCCGAGCAGCGGGGGCCACAGGTACACGAGCCCGTAGCAGCGCCAGTCGCGCACGCGCAGGAGGCGCAGCGCGAGCGCCGGCGCGGCCAGGGAGAGCGCGACGAAGATTCCCTCCGCAACGACCGACGGCAGCCAGGTGAGTGGCGCCACGAGCACCGCCGCGAGCGGCGGATAGACGTAGTTCGCGTGTGACTCGAGGTCGCCCAGCGCACGCGGGTAGGGCGAGGTGCCGTCCAGGATCGCGCGCCCCGCGGGCATGAACTCCTTGCGGAAATCCCAGAGGTAGTCGCTTCCCGCCGCGTGCAGCAGCAGGGGCACGAGCGCAAGCGGCAGCACGGCGAACAGCAGCACCTGGCCGAGCTGCGCCGCTGCCCGCACGAAGGGCAGACCTTCTCGTCGCTCTACGACCGCCATGTCCAGCTCATCGGCGGCGGACCGCGCGTTCTTGAACGCGCAGACACGTAGACTCGAGCAGTCTCGCGGACGTGTGCGAACCCAAGGGGGCCCGGCATTCCGGTCGAGTTCATCGGCATGATCGCCACGCGCGCCTCGTCCGAGACGCGGACGGCCGACGGGCCCCTGATCGACGTCGCGTTCACGCGCGAGTTCGCACGCGTGCACGAGGAGTCCGGCTTCGATCGAGTGCTCATCGGCTACTACTCGGACGCTCCCGACGGCTTCGTCGTGGCCGGCGACGCGCTCGCTCACACCGAGCGACTCGGCGTGCTCCTGGCCCACCGTCCGGGCTTCGTCGCGCCGACCGTGGCGGCGCGCAAGCTCGCGACCCTCGACCAGTTCTCGGGCGGCAGGCTCGCCGTGCACGTGATCTCGGGCGGCAGCGACGCCGATCAGCGACGCGACGGGGACTACTGCGATCACGACACGCGCTACCGCCGCACCGAGGAGTACCTGGAGGTGCTGCGGGCGATCTGGACCGCGCAGGGCCCGGTCGACCACGACGGCGAGTTCTATCGCTTCGAGGGCGCCTCCCCGGCGGTGCGCTGCGCGCAGCAACCGCACCTGCCGATCTACTTCGGCGGCTCCTCCGACGCGGCGATCGCGGTCGCGGCGCGGCACGCCGATGTCTACGCCCTCTGGGGCGAGCCGCTCGACGCCTCGCGCGCGCACATCGAGCGCGTGCGCACCGCGGCAGCCGCGCATGGCCGGACGCTGCGCTTCAGCCTCTCGCTGCGGGCGATCCTCGGAGAGAGCGAGGACGCCGCCTGGGAGCGCGCGCACGCCCTGCTCGAGGAGGTGCGTGCCCGCGCCGCAGGCGGGAGCGCCACCTACGCAAGGTCGGAGAGCGTGGGGTCGCGACGCCTGCTCGAGGCCGCCGCGGCGGGCGACGTCCACGACGAGCGCCTCTACACGGCGATCGCCGAGGCGACCGGCGCACGAGGTAACACGACAGCGCTCGTCGGAACCGCCGAGCAGGTGGCGGAGTCCCTGCTGCGCTATGTCGACATCGGTGTCACGACGATCCTGCTGCGCGGGTTCGACCCGCTCGAGGATGCGCACGCCTACGCGGACATCATCCAGCGCGTGCGCGCCGAGGTCGCTCGTCGCGACGAACCGGCAACTATCGGCCGATAGACTTGCGTGCCCGTCGAGTGCATGCTTGCCGGGTGCACACGCTATCCTCTCGCGTGGAATGCGGCTATCGATCGATAGAGGAGGCTGGATGTGGGCATCGTCGTGTCGCTGCACGGGGCGATCGCCGTCGTCGAGATCGACCGCCAGGCGAGTCTCAATGCGCTCGACATCGCAACCGTCACCGAGCTCGAGGCGCGCCTGCGCGAGCTGAGCGCCGACGCGCAGGTTCGCTGCGTCGTGGTGACGGGCGCCGGAGAGCGCGCGTTCATCGGAGGCGCCGACCTCGAGTACATGAGCCGCGTGACGGCCGAGGAGGCGCGGCAGTTCGCAGAGATCGGGCACGAGGTCGGTCGCCTGCTCGAGACGATGCCGAAGCCGACGATCGCCGCCGTCAACGGTTATGCACTCGGCGGCGGCTGCGAGGTCGCGCTCGCGTGCGACATCCGCTACGCCTCGTCGAACGCCAGGCTCGGACAGCCCGAGGTGTCCTTCGGCCTGATTCCGGGCTGGGGCGGGAGCCAGCGGCTCGCGCGCACCACGACGCTCGGCTTTGCCAAGGAGCTGATCCTCTCGGGGCGCTACGTCGACGCCGAGGAGGCGCTCAGGCGCGGCCTCGTCGACGCGATTGCCGACCCGGTGCTCGAAAAGGCGCTCGAGAGCGCCCGGCTGATCGCGCGCAACAGCCCGGCCGCGCTCGCGGCGGCCAAGGAGCTGTGCAACCGCGCGCTCCAGGGCGGGCATCCGGCGAATCTCGCGGCCGAGTGCGAGCGCATCGCGGAGGTGCTCGTGAGCGAGGACGCGCGCGAGGGTTGCGCGGCCTTCCTCGAGCGGCGGGAGCCCGCCTTCGCCACGGCGGGCGCGCGCGAATGACGACGTCGCCGGATCAGCGATCCGAGCAGATCCGCCGCGCGGCAGCCGAGCTCTTCTTCAATCACGGCTTCGAGGCGACCACCACGCGCGGGATCGCGGAGGTGCTCGGCATCAAGTCGGCGAGCATCTACTACCACTACGAGGACAAGCAGGAGATCCTCTTCGAGATCATCTACTCGACGATGCGCGAGCTGATCGATCGCGTCCGGATCGGGGCCGAGCAGCAGGCGTTGGCCGATCGCAAGCTCGCGACGCTGATCATCCACCACGTCCTGATGCACGCGCACCGGCCGAAGGAGGCGATCCTCGGCGACACCGAGCTGCGCAGCCTGACCGGTGAGCGGCGCAAGGTCGTCCAGCGCCTGCGCGACGAGTACGAGCGCCTGCTCACCGACATCCTGCACGAGGGCCGGGAGGCCGGGGCGTTCGACCTGCTCGACGAGAAGCTGACCGCGTACGCGATCCTCGCGCAGTGCACGCACGTCGGCACGTGGTACGAGCGCCGCGGGCGCCTGTCGCTGCCGGAGGTCGCCCTCGACTACGTCGCCTTCGGCCTGCGGCTCGCCGGCGCCGGCCCGATCGAGCAGGACGAGCTCGACTCGCTGATGTCGTCGGCGCAGGCGTTCTACGAGGATGCCCGCCCCAAGCGGCTGCCCTGAGGGGCTAGTCCCCCGGCAGCAACCCGCCGGGATAGCGCGTCTCCCGCGCAGCTGGGAAGCGCGCGTAGGCGATGCTCCCGTCCTGCGTCTCCTCCGGAGACGACGCGTTGTGGCGGCCGGCCGTCTCGTCGACGCAGTAGAAGCCCCACGGTCCATCCTTCTGGAACTGCCGTGAGCTCGCGCAGAGCAGGACGCACGGGCCGACGCCGGCGCCGACGAACGCGTGGCGCGTCCCGGGCGGGCAGTGCACGAAATCCCATTGCCGCACGGCCCGCTCCTGGCCCTCGCAGATGAGCACTGCCTCGCCCGCGAGCACCAGGAAGTCCTCCTGCTCGGTCTCCCAGTGGTAGGTCGTGCTCGGTTCGCCGGGGCGCATGACGCGGATCGCCATCCCGAGCATCGGGAAGAACGATTCCGCCTCGTAGTCGTCGACGCCGGTCAGCGGCAGGCTGTAGCCCTGGCCCGGCTTGTCCGACCAGCGTGCGTCGCGCACGTTCATCACGAACCAGCCGCCGGTCGAGGGGACGAGGCCGGAAGCGGTCTGTTTCAGCGTGGCTTCGGGGGTCATCACGGCATCCTACGAGCCGGCCGCTGCGCGTAGAGGTTCTGCCTGAGTGAGCGTGGATGGCTGGGGTGTGTGGAGCGAGCGGGGGTTGGCCGGCTCGCAGGGCAGGCGGGACGCCTTCCCAAGAGCCGGGCGGCGGCCCCGCAGGACGATCCACACATCCCAGACGCCACGCTCACGCAGGTAGAACCTCTAAAGACTAGGGTCGCTCGAACACCGCGGCGAAGCCCTGGCCGCCGCCGATGCACATCGAGACGAGGCCGAAGCGCGCGGCAGCTCGCTCGAGCGCGTGCATCAGCTTCACGGTCAGGATCGCGCCGGTCGCTCCGACCGGGTGGCCCAGGGCGATCGCCCCGCCGTCCGGATTCAGCTTCTCCGGCGGGAGCCGGAGCGTCTCGGCCACAGCCACGGCCTGCGCCGCGAAGGCCTCGTTCAGCTCGATGATGTCGATGTCGTCGATCGACGTACCGGCGCGCCCGAGCGCCTTCGGGATCGACTGCGCCGGTGCGTAGCCCATGATCTCCGGCTCGATGCCCGTCACGGCCCAGGAGCGCAGGAGCAGTCGCGGCGCGAGGCCGCGCTCGCGTGCGTGGGAGAGCCGCATGAGCATCACCGCGGCGGCGCCGTCGTTGATGCCCGAGGAGTTTCCCGCCGTGACCGATCCGCCCGCCTGGAAGACAGGCTTGAGACCGGCCAGCTGCTCCAGCGTGGTGGCGCGCGGATGCTCGTCGCGTGTGAAGGGCTCGGCCGCTCGCGGAGCCTCGATCGCGACGATCTGCTCGCTGAACCGGCCTTCCTCGATGGCCGCCGCGGCTCGCTCCTGGCTGCGCAGCGCGAATGCATCCTGCTGCTCGCGCGAGACATCCTGCTGCTCGGCGACCTTCTCCGCCGTGACGCCCATCTGATACCCGCCGAACGGGTCGGTCAGCAGTGACAGCGTGCCGTCGACCGCCTCGCGCGAGCCGAGCCGCCAGCCGGCGCGCTCGCCATAGGTGAGGAACGGCTGACGGCTCATCGACTCGTCGCCGCCGGCGACGACGACGCGCGCCTGGCCGGACAGGATCGACTGCGCACCGCTCACGATCGCCTGCAGGCCCGAGGAGCAGAGACGGTTGACGTTCATCGCGGTCGAGGAGGGAGGAAGCCCCGCGCCGAGCGCACAGCGCCGCGCGTTGTAGGCGTCGGGCCCCACCTGGGCGACCTGGCCCATGACGACCTCGTCCACCTCGCCCGGGTCGATGCCGACGCGCGCGATCAGATCGCGGATGCACGCTGCGCCGAGGTCCGAGGCCTCGACGTCCTTGAGCGCGCCGCCGAAGCGCCCGATCGCGGTGCGCACGCCGCCGACCAGCGCGATGGGGTCGTCGTGCATCATCGGCCGTAATCGTAGAAGCCACGGCCGGACTTGCGCCCGTGGTGCCCTGCCTCGACCAGGCGCTTGAGCAGCGGAGGCGCGGCGAAGTCGGGGCGCTTGAACTCGTCGTAGAGCGAGTCGCAGACGGCCTGCAGCACGTCGAGCCCGATGAAGTCGCACAGCGTCAGCGGCCCCATCGGGTGGCCGGCTCCGAGCGTCATGCCGGCATCGATGTCCTCGGCGCTGGCGAAGCCCTCCTCGAGCATCCGCACCGCCGCCATCAGATACGGCACGAGCAGCAGGTTGACCACGAAGCCGGAGCGGTCCTTGGTGCGGATCGACTGCTTGCCGATCGCCTGCACGAACTGCTCCGCCCGCGCCACGACCTCGCTCGCGGTGTCGAGCGACACGACGACCTCGACGAGGCGCATGACCGGCACGGGCGAGAAGAAGTGCAGCCCGAGCACACGCTGCGGATGCGAGGTCGCCGCCGCCAGGCGCGCGATCGGGATGGAGGAGGTGTTCGACGCCAGCGGGACGTCTGCGGGCAGGAGCCGGTCCAGCTCGCCGAAGACCACGGACTTCACCATCGCATCCTCGTACACGGCCTCGATGACGATCTGGGCGCCGGCGAGCGCGTCGAGCTGCGTCGTCGGTTTGATCCGGGCGAGCACGGAGGCAGCGCTCACTCCCTCGAGCTTGCCTGCCGCCTCTGCACGCGCGAGGCTCGTCTCGATTCGCCCGCGCGAGCGCTCGAGCACCGCGGCGTCGGGTTCGTACTGAAGGACCTCGTAGCCGCCCTGCGCTGCGCTCTCGGCGATGCCCGATCCCATGAAGCCTGCGCCGACGATTCCGATCTGCCCGGCCACGGGGCCTCCTTCCCTAACGAGCGATAGGCGAGAGGATACACAATGCGGTGTTTCTTGACAGCCGAGACAGCCCATCAGTAACCTCATCTACCTATCGTTGGGTAGATACATGAAGACCACTCGACTCCCCCTGCTCCCGGCCGTCGTGCGCGAGCAAGCCCGCTTGATGCCCGACGCGCCGGCAGTGGTGGCCGGCACGAGCGAGGTGAGCTACGCAGACCTGCTCGCGCTGATCGTCGCGCTCAACGGGCGGCTGCGCCACCATGGCGTGAGACCCGGCGACCGGGTCGCGATCCTCGGCCTGAACTCGATCGAATGGGTCGCCGCATTCCTGGCGTGCCTCGATGCGGGCGCGGTTGCGGCACCGCTCAGCAACCGGCTCAGCCCCTACGAGCTGGAGGCGCAGATCGCGCTGCTCAAGCCGCGTGTCGTGCTCGCGGATGACGAGCTCCTCGAGTCCGCGGCGGCAGGCGCGAGGGTCGCCGCCTCGACGCTGCTGCCGCTCACGGGTCTGGACACGGGCGCGCAGTCGGTCTGGTCGGGGCGCTCCGCCGGCGCGATCGCCGCGGCCGTCACGCCGGCGTCCCACGCGCTGATCAGCTTCACGTCCGGGAGCACGGGTACGCCGAAGGGCGCCGTGATCACGCACGAGGGCCTTGCCGCCGCCGCCGGCGCCTACGTGCAGGCGATGGCGACCAACGAGGGCGACCGCACGCTCGTGATGGTTCCCCTCTTCCACAACACGGGCTTCTGCGACCAGCTCGCCCACATGCTGCTCGTCGGCGGGACGATCGACCTCCTGCCCGCGTTCGGCCTCGGCGCGGCTCGCGAGGCGCTGCTGCGGCGGCCCTCGACGTTCCTGATGGGGGTTCCCGGGATCCTCCGCCTGCTCGCGACGGGCGAGCGCGGCGACGAGATCTTCTCGGCCTGCCGGATCGCCTGCTACGGCGGCTCGCCCATGCCCGAGGCCTGGATCGACGAGATCGCCACCCGCTGGCCGAAGCTCCGGCTCTACAACTCGTACGGGCTGACGGAGTTCACCTCGGTCAGCCACCTGCTCGACCCGGACGACCTCGCCGACCACTCGCACACGGTCGGGCGCCCCGTGCCCGGAGTCGACCAGAGAATCGTCGACGCCGAGGGCTCGCAGCTGCCGCCGGGCGAGGTCGGCAGTCTGCACCTGGCCGGACCGAGCCGCATGAAGAAGTACTGGCGAGACCGGGCGCGGACCAGCGAGGTGATCCGCGGTCGCTGGCTGGTCACCGGAGACGTCGGAAGCCTCAGCGAGGACGGCTTCCTCACGCTCGTCGGCCGGGCCTCGGACGTGATCAACCGGGGCGGCGAGAAGATCAGCCCCCTCCAGGTCGAGGCCGCGCTCAGCCTCGTGGCCGAGATCGCCGAATCGGCGGTCGTCGGCGCCCCGCATCCGATCTTCGGCGAACGCGTCGTCGCGTTCGTGACGCTGCGCAACGGCAGCCGGCTGGACGAGGCCGCGGTGCGCGGGCAGCTCGCGCTCAGGGTCGCCGACTACGCCGTTCCCGAGCAGTTCTTCGTAGTCGACCAGCTGCCGCGCGGCTCGACCGGCAAGGTCGACCGCCGGGCACTCGACGCGATGATCCACACCGAACGACAGGAGCCCTGATGGCGCTATGCACACCCGAGGAGCTGTCCAGGCGGCTCGCGCTCCGAAAGGGCGACTTCCGCTGGCGCGGCGAGTCCGTCGATCCGTCCCGCCATCCCGAGTTCGCACCGACGCTGATCTCGTGGGGGAGCTGGCTGTACCAGGCGGCGTTCGATCCCGAGACCGCCGAGACGATGATCGCGAGTCCCGATCTGAACGGTGAGGACTGCCACGTCTTCTGGCACATGGCAACGAGCGCCGAGGATCTGCTCCAGAACCTGAAGGCGGCGCAGCTCCTGGCAGAGCGCTCTCCGCTGAGCGGGTACGCCAGCATCGGCCGAGACGAGCTGCAGGCGCTGATGGTCGCCAGCGTGGACGTCGACAGGCGCAACGGCACGACCTATCACGAGCGCGTCGTCGACTACGCCCGCCGCTTCCAGCGCGACCAGATCATGGCGGCGGCGGCGGTCACCGACGTCAAGGGCGACCGCAGCAAGCGCCCGGCCGAGCAGGACGATCCCGACATGTACCTGCGCGTCGTCGAGCAGCGAAGCGACGGCATCGTCGTGCGCGGAGCCAAGGCGCACACGTCGGGCTCCGTCGGCGCCGAGGAGCTGATCGTGATCCCGACGCGCGCCATGCGCAAGGAGGACGCCGACTACACGGTCGCGTTCGCGATCCCGGTCGACACCCCCGGGATCACCATGGTCGCCCGAGCGTTCAACGCCGGCAGCGACAGCGAATGGGAGGCGCCGATCTCCTCCCACGACGAGCTCGCCGAGACGTTCACCGTCTTCAACGACGTCTTCGTGCCGCACGAGCGGGTCTTCCTGAACGGCGAGTGGGAGCACGCCGGCGACGTCGCCAACCTCTTCGCGAGCGTCAATCGCCAGGGCTACCTGGGCACGGAGTCGGGGAGGCTCCGCCTCTTCATCGGTGCCGCCGCCCGGATCGCAGAGCTCAACGGCGTGGCGGGCATCGGCCACATCCGCGAGAAGATCGCGCACATGATCAAGATGGAGCGCTCGATCTGGGCGCTGGGCGTCGCCGCCTCCAGCGAGAGCTACTCGCGCGGCGGCTATCAGATTCCCGATCCGGTGCTCACGAACGCGGGCAAGATCACCTGCATGGAGTGCCATTTCACGGCGACGCGGCTGTTGCTCGAGATCGCGGGCGGCGCCGTCACGACGGCGCCGCTGGAGTCCGATCTGATGGCACCCGACATCAAGCCGCTGGCCGAGAAGTACTTCCGCGGCGCCGAGCCCGGCTCGGCCTGGGAGCGGCTGCGCGTCTTCAAGCTCATCCGCGACCTCGCCGCCTCGGAGTACTCGGGGTACTGGAACACGGAGATCATCCACGGCTCCGGCTCGCCGGCCGCCGAGATCCTCGCGATGTACCGCGAGGCCGACCTGGACCACTGCAAGGCGATCGTGGAGCGCGCCCTCTCGGGCCGCGCCGCGGTGGCCGCGCCCGCCACCGCCTAGCGGGAAAGGAGCCGGTCCATGTCCTTCAGGCTGGCTGTCGACACCGGAGGCACCTTCAGCGACGTCGTCCTCGCCGACGACGAGGGGCATTTCTCGCTGAGCAAGGCGCCGACGACGCCGGACAAGATCTTCGACGGGATCTCCCAGGCGCTCGAGTTCGTCGCGGCCGAACGCTCGCTCGGGCTGCGCGACCTGCTCGAGCGGACGGAGGTCGTCATCTACGCAACCACGCGCTCCACGAACGCGATCATCACCGGCAGCACGGCGCGCACGGCGCTGATCACCACGAAGGGCTTCCCGGACACGCTGGTCTTCCGCGAGGGCGGCAAGCTGCGGCCGTTCGACTTCCGCCAGCCGTACCCGGAGCCCTACATCCCCCGCCGCCTGACGTTCGAGGTCCCCGAGCGGATGTCGTCGGAGGGCGAGGCGGTCACGCCCCTGGCGGAGGCGGACGTCGTCGGCGTCCTGCGGGAGCTCGAGCGGATCGGCGTCGAGGCCGTCGCGGTCTCGCTGCTGTGGTCGATCGCGAACCCGGCGCACGAGGAGCTGATCGGCTCGCTGATCGAGCGCGAGCTGCCGGGCATCCCGTACACGCTCTCCTCGCGCCTGAACCCGATCATCCGCGAGTACCGGCGCACGTCATCGGCGGCGATCGACGCGTCGCTCAAGCCGCTGATGCAGGCGCACCTGAGCGACATGGAGCGCGATCTGCGCGCCGCGGGATTCGCGGGCGAGCTGCTCGTCGTGACGTCGTTCGGAGGAGTCCTGCGCCTGCAGGACACGGCGCAACGGCCGATCTACACGGTCAACTCGGGCCCGGCGATGGCGCCCGTCGCCGGCAAGGCCGTCGCGGCTCCGATCGACAACATCGTCGTCTGCGATACGGGCGGCACGAGCTTCGATGTCGGCGTCGTCCGGCACGGCGAGGTGCAGTTCACGCGCGAGACCTGGCTGGACGGCGTCTTCACCGGACACATCACGGGCCTCTCGTCGGTGGACGTGAAGAACGTCGGGGCCGGCGGCGGCAGCATCGCCTGGATCGACAGCGGCGGCCTGTTGCGGGTCGGCCCGCAGAGCGCGGGCGCGGAGCCCGGCCCCGCCTGCTACGGCCACGGCGGCACGGACCCGACCGTCACCGACGCAGCGGTCGTGCTCGGCTACATCGACCCGGGCTACTTCCTCGGCGGCAAGCTCGCGCTCGACGCTGCGGCGGCGCACCGGGCGATCGAGGAGGTCGTCGCCCGGCCGCTCGGTTTCAGCGTCCACCGCGCTGCCTGGGCGATCCTCGCGGTCGCCAACGAGCACATGGTCGGCGCCGTGCGCGAGATCACGATCAACCAGGGCATCGACCCGCGCGAGTCCATCGTGGTCGCCGGCGGCGGAGCCGGTGGGATGACGATGTCGAAGATCGCCGAGGAGCTCGGCTGCGACAAGGTGCTCGTCCCCCAGACCGCCGCCGCGCTCTCGGCGACCGGCGGCCTCCTCGGGGACATCGTCGCCGAGTTCACCGTCAGCAGGCGTGCCGACACGCACGAATTCGACTACGAGCTCGTCAATGCCGGGCTCGCGGATCTGGATCGCCAGATCGACGAGTTCTTCGCGCACATGGACGTGCCCGCCGACGCGCGTATGCAGGACTACGTCGTCGAGGCGCGCTACCCGTACCAGGTCTGGGAGCTCGACGTGGCCCTGCCCTGCCGGCGCTTCGCGGGCCAGGCCGACGTCGACGAGCTCGTGGCGGCGTTCCACGAGACGCACGAGCGCGTCTTCGCGGTCAAGGAGCTCGGCCAGAGCGTCGAGTGCCTGTACTGGAAGGGACGCGCCCGCGTGCACCTGGACAAGCCGACACTGGCCGCGGCGTCCGGCGACGGTACCGGCTCGCCGAGCGCAGAGCCTCGCCCGATGTGGTGGGGCGACGACGAGGCGCAACAGACGCCGGTGTACCTCGGCTCGGCCGTCCGGCCGGGCGAGGTCATCACCGGGCCCGCGGTCGTCGAGCTTCCGACGACGACGGTGGTGGTGTATCCCGGCTGGGCGGCGACCGTCACGGAGCGGGGCGACTACCTGCTGGAACGCGAGCAGGCACCAGGCAATTCGAATCGTCCGGAGGCGACGCAGTGACCACCGTCGAGCAGCGCACGTTCGACCCGATCCGGCTGGCGGTCGTCGCCAACCGGCTCGACGGCATCTGCCGCGAGATGACGAACACGCTCCTGCGCTCGGCGCGCTCGTCCGTCATCAACCAGGCGCGCGACTTCTCCTGCGCCATCGTCACCGCGGACAACGAGCTGCTCGCCTCCGCCGAGGGCCTGCCCGTGCACATCATGGGCTCGCAGTACCTCGCGGAGGCCATGACCCAGCTCCACGACGACCTCGCCGAGGGCGACGCGTTCCTGCACAACGACCCCTATCTCGGCAACACGCACTCGGCCGACCACGCCATCCTGATCCCCGTCTTCGTCGACGGGCAGCACCTGTTCACGGCGGTCGCCAAGGCGCACCAGGCCGACTGCGGGAACGCCCTGCCGACGACGTACATGCCCGCCGCCAAGGACGTCTACGACGAGGGCGCGCTCACGTTCCCCTGCGTGCGCGTGCAGCGCGGCTACGAGAACATCGACGACATCGTCCGCATGTGCAGGAGCCGCATCCGCGTGCCGGACCAGTGGTACGGCGACTACCTCGCGGGCCTCGGCTCGGCGAGGATCGCCGAGCGCCGCCTCAAGGAGCTGTGCGCGCACTACGGGGCCGAGGTCATCCGCGAGGTCATCCGCGAGTGGTTCGACTACAGCGAGCGCCGCATGGAGCAGGCGATCAAGCAGCTCCCCAGCGGGACGCTCCACGGGAGCTCGCAGCACGACCCCTACCCCGGCCTGCCCGACGGCATCCCGCTCAGCATCGACGTGCGGATCGACGGCGAGGCCGGCCGCGTCGAGCTCGACCTGCGCGACAACCCGGACAACTACCCCGGCGGCCTCAACGAGTCGCGCGCCTGCTCGATGGCCAACGCGATGATCGGGCTCTTCAACTCGATCGACCCGGATATCCCGCACAACGCGGGCAGCTTCCGGCGGGTCACGGTGCTGCTGCGCGAGGGCTGCATCGCCGGCATCCCGAAGTTCCCGCACTCGTGCTCGATGGCGACGACGAACGTGGCCGATCGCCTCGTCTGCATCACGCAGGCGGCCTTCGCCGAGATCGGCGACGGCTTCGGCCTGGCTGAGGGCGGCATGGGCATGGGGCCGCACATGGCGGTCGTCGCCGGCAACGACGAGCGTCTCGGAGACAGGCCATTCGTCAACCAGATGTTCCTCGGCTCGGCCGGCGGCCCCGGCAGCCCCACGGCCGACGGCTGGCCGACGTACCTGATCCCCGTGTGCGCGTCGCTCATCTACAAGGACAGCATCGAGGTCGACGAGCAGCGCTACCCGATCCACGTGTCCGAGCAGCGCCTCGTGCCCGACAGCGAGGGCGCGGGACGTCAGCGCGGGGGCCTCGGAAGCATGACCGTGTACGGCCCGAAGAAGCGGCCGATGTCAGTCGCCTACTCCCTCGAGGCGCAACAGAACCCGTCGCGTGGCGTGCGCGGAGGACTCGCATCCCCGCCGACCGAGGTCTGGATGCTGAACGCCGCGGGCGAGCGGGTCGAGGTTCCGCCGGTCGCCGCGCTGGAGCTGCAGCCTGGCGAGCGGATCGTCTCGGTCTCGGCCGGAGGCGGCGGCTACGGCGATCCGTTCACGCGCGATCCGCGCGGCGGTGCTGCACGACGTGCTCGAGGGCTGGGTCAGCCGGGAGCGCGCGCGGGAGGTCTACGGAGTCGTGCTGTCGGAGTCGGGTGAGGCCGTCGACGTCGCCGCGACGGAGGCGCGGCGCGCGCCGCCTCGCTAGCCGAGGTAGCGGTGCAGGAACCGCGTCGTCCAGCGAAGGCCCTGTGCCCCTTGCGCCCCCGGCCAGCTGTGCCGGCCGTGCGGCCAGATGTGCAGGTCGGTCGGCACGTGCGCTGCCACCAGGGCACGGTGGAGCGCGATCGCGCCGGACTCGGGCACGGCGTCCGTCGTTCCCGCCGAGAGGAGCAGTGTCGGCGGGAGTCGTCGTGCCTGGGTGAGCGCCGGACCGTCGGCGTAGGACGAGTAGATGACCATCGCGTCGAACGGCCGTGCCGCTTGCCCGCCCCCGGTCGATGGAGCGGCTGCGGCCGCGTCGAGCGCCACGCCGCCGCCCAGCGACCAGGCGACGACGCCGACGCGGTGAGCGTCGACCCCACGCGTATGCCGCAGCGCGGTGGCGCCGTCGACGACCTCGCGCTGCCACGTCGTCCAGACGTTGCGATCATCGCCACCCCCGCCGCAGTAGCCGCGATGACCAGGCGGCGGGGTCTGGGCGAAGAAGTCGACGTACAGCGTCGCAATGCCGGCCCGCGGCAGCTCGTGCGCGAGCGAGCCGTCGAGCGAGCCGAAGCCGCCGCAGCCGTGCACGACCACCACTGCGGGAACCGCTGCCGTCGTGCGGGGCGGCCGGCACAACTCGGCGGGAACGGGGCGGCCCCCGCTCGCGTAGTCCGCGCGCACACACCCCGGGCCCAGCCTGGGGAACGCCGTCGCCGAGGGCGCCGCGACCGCCGCGAGCGCGCCCACGAGCGCGGCCAGCACGACCACTCGCGCCGCACGCGCCATCGACGCACGATAGCGCCGACGCCGAGGAGCGGCTTGCTCGGCAGATCCCGCTCGCAGTCCGTAAGCTCGTCGCCGTCATGACCCCAGAGTGACGCGAAGGGACCGGGCGATCTGCATGCAGGGCGGGACACGTACCAGGAGCGCGCGAATCGCGTTCGCCGTCGCGATCGTCGCGGCCTTGCTGACCGCCCCGGCCGTCGACGGAAGGCCGACGGCTGCGGCGGGATCGAGCGGTGATCCCTCCACCGACAAGCTCGCACAGGTGCTCGCCCGCGGCACCCTGATCCTGTCCACCGATCCGGCCTACGCTCCGCAGTCCTTCCGGGTCAAGACGGCGAAGCGGCTGGCGCAGACGAAGTGCGCGGCAAACCAGCTCACCGCCAATCAGATGGCGGGCTACGACGCCGAGACCAGCAAGCTCGTCGCGCGAGGACTCGGAGTCGAGGCCTGCTTCGTCACGCCGACGTGGAGCGAGCAGATCAGCGGCCACTGGAACGACCGCTGGGATCTCACGATCGCATCGGTAGGGATCACGCGCGAGCGGATGACGCGGCTCTACTACACGAAGCCCTATTCAGCCGAGGCGGAGCGCTTCTTCGTGCGCAAGCGCTCGAAGGTCAGCGCCGTGCAGCAACTGTCTGGCAAGCGGCTCGGTGGCTGTGGTGGCTGCTTTGCCCAGTACTACATCCAGAGGAGCCTCGTCCTGCCGGGGGAGAAGGTCGACTTCCTGGTCGACCATGCGACGTTCGTCGGCTACGACGTCGAGCGCAACGGTCTTGCCGATGTCGCGCGCGGGAAGCTCGACGGCTTCCTCTGCGGGGTCGCCGTGGGGGCGAAGGCGATCGCAGAAGGCGTGCCCCTCAAGGCCGTCGGTGGCGATCAGTACGTCGCGTACCTGTCCGGGGCCGTCGACCGCTTCTCCGGGCTGAAGGCCGCGCCGTTCATCGCGAAGGTCGACGCGATCATCGCCCGCCTGCACGCCACAGGCACGCTGCGACGCCTTTCCCTCGAGTACTTCGGGACGGACTTCGCCACGCGGGCCGGCCAGTTCGACGTCGCCCGTCTCGGCCAGAAGGTCACGTGAGCTGACGAGCGCGGCCGCGGTGCGGCGACGGTGCGCGAGGCGAGCGATCGTCAGGCCGCCCAGCCGCCGTCCACGAGCAGCGACACGCCGTGCACGTAGCGGGCGGCATCGGAAGCCAGGAACACCGCGGCGGGCGCGACGTCTTCGACGACGCCGACGCGTCCGGCCGGGGTGCGCTCGATCATCGCGCGCTCGTAGTCGGCGGACTCGAAGAACTCCTCGTTCATCGGTGAGTGGATGTTGCCGGGTGCGATCGCGTTGACACGGATGCCGCGCGGCGCGAATTCGGTCGAGAGCGACTTCACGAGCATCTCGATCGCGCCCTTCGTCGCGCAGTAGGCCGCGGAGTTGGGGAAGCCCAGCTTGCCCGCGATCGACGAGATGAAGATCACCGACGAGCCCTCCCCGAGGTGGGGCTCCGCCGCGTGGGTGATGGCGTACGGCGCGCGCACGTTGATCGCCCACTGCGCGTCCAGTGACTCGACCGGCGACTCGGGGAATGGCCTGGGCCAGAAGATGCCGGCCGAGTGGACGATGCTGTCGATCCGGCCGAACGCCTTCAGGGTCGCTTCGATCACGCCCTCCGGTCCGCCATCGCCCGTGATGTCGGCCTTGATCGTGATGTGCTCGTCGCCGCACGCCGTGCGAGTTTCGGCGAGGCGATCCGCGTCGCGCCCGACGAGCGCGACCCGCGCGCCGGCCTGCGCCATCGCCTCGGCGATCGCTGCCCCGATCCCGCTGCTCGCGCCCGTGACGACGGCGACGCGACCGTCGAGCCGGTAATCCGGAAAGGTTGTCATCGTGCCGCTCCTCGCAGTCGTCCGGTCTCGGCCTCGTCCACCGCCAGCGAGTCGTCGATGGGCCCTTCCACGAACGTGACCCCGTAGACGTCTCGCGCGCGCGCGAGGGAGATGAAACCCGAGAGCACGTCCTCACGCACAAGCCCCGGCTCGCGTGCGCGCGGATCGCCGTAGCCGCCGCCGCCCGACAGGCGATGGCCGAGCATTTCGCCGGGCTGGATGTCCTCCTGGGAGATCGGCCGCAACGGCACCTCGCTGCCGTCCGCGAGCAGCTTGTAGGGCTCCGAGGAGGCCCCGTCGCCTCCGCCCTGGGTGCCGCGCGGCGGATGGAAGTGCCCATCGGTCACGTAGGCAGCCGTCATCGTGTCGCGCTTCGGGCCGTAGGCGACGACGGCGCCGGGCGCTCCGCGACGACGGCCGGCGCCCTCGGAGTCCTGGCGGATGCGGATCTCGCGCACGCGGATGGGATACTTGAGCTCGTCGATCTCGACGCTGTCGCGGAACATCAGCCCGTTGGTCACGGCGTTGCCGTAGGTCACCCAGCCGTCGATCTCCGGACCCGCCGGGCCGCCCTGCGAGCCGAGGAACTTCTGGTTCACGTAGGCGTCGTCGCCCTTGCGGTAGTCGGTGCCCGAGACGACCGCGAAGCCGGGGCCGATGCCGCACGCGCCCTCGGCCAGGCCGTATCCGGGCCAGGCGTCGGCGATGGAGCGCTGGGTCGTGACGACCAGCCTCTCGCCCACGTTCGTGGTGGCCACGGAGCACGAGTGCGGGAACGTCGGAATGCCGACCACGCAGTTCTCGCGCAGCTTGACCCGCACCCGGCGGAAGGTGCCGGCGTTGTGGGGGATGTCCGGGTCGATCGAGTTGAAGACGCCGGTCATGCAGTTGTTCATCGCGCACGTGCGCGACTCGTTGAGACCTGCCGGCAGGCAGTCGATGTTGTCGGTCAGATCGATCTCGATCATGCCTGCGCCGGGATCGACCGTGACCGTGACGTTGATCGGGATCCCCTCGGGCGCCGGCCCGAACGGATCGTGGCAGCCGCTGCCGACGATCACGCCCTCGCGCATGTTCGAGATCACGTGCGCGATGCGGTTCTCGGAGTAGTCGAACCACTCCTCCACGAACGCGCCGAGCGTCTCCCGGCCGTACTTCTCGCACAGCTCCTTGAGCCGCGCCTCGCCGATGCGCGCCGCTCCGAGCATCGCCAGGTAGTCGCCGTACCACTGCTCCGGCACGCGGATGCGGCGCCGGCACATGCGGATGACGTCGTCGATGTCCTCGTAGTCGCGCTGCACGCGCACGGCCGGGAAGATCAGGCTGCCTTCCTCGTAGACGTCGCGCGCGTACGGCATGTAGGTCGTCGGCTGCGAGTTGCCGCAGTCGGCCTGATGCGCCTTGGCCGCGGCGGTGAAGAGGTGGACGCCCTCCCAGATCACGGGCACGAGGATCACGTGGTCGGCCGGGTGCGTGTTGCCGAGGTACGGGTCGTTGTGCAGGAACGCATCGCCGTCGCTGATGTCGTCGTGCAGGTCGGTGACCGCCTGCGCGAGGAACTCCATGCCGATCACGTGCACCGGCAGGCCCTCCGCCGAGGCGAGCAGCCGGGCATCGCCCGTTACGAGGGCGCAGGAGAAGTCACGCGCCTGGTTCAGCACGGCCGAGCGCCCGCTGCGCAGGAGCGTGTTCTCCATCTCGCGCACGATCGAGTCCATGCGGTTCGCGATCACCGCCAGCAGCACCGGATCAAGGCTCACGGCTGCACCTCCAGCAGGTAGTTGCCGAGCGCACTGACCGTGACCGTCGAGCCGGGATAGGCGACGACGGTGGTGGTCGGCTCGCGGATCAGCGCGGGGCCCTCGATGCGCGCGCCGTGCGGCAGTGCGACGCCGTCGTAGCTCGGCACCGGCACGAGCCCCGTCTCGCGGAAGTACGCAGGAGCGACCAGCGCAGGCTCGGGATCGCCCGTGGCGGCGCCGCGCGGGTGCACAGCAGGCTTGCGCGGCTCGGCCGTCGCGCGCACCTTCCAGAGCAGGCACTCCAGGTACTGCCCCGGCTCGCGCACGGCGAAGACCCGCTCGTGCGTCTCGTGGAACGCGTCCTCGAGCGCAGCCACGCCGCCGTCCCGGATCCGGCTCGGGATCGGGACGTCGAGCTCCCAGATCTGCGCGCGGTAGCGTGCCTCGACCGTGAACTCCTTGTGCGTCGCGACCGGGTCGATGTCGGCGAGATCGTCGAGGAACGCATCCGCGCGCGCCTCGATGTCGGCGAGCACCTCGTTCACGGCGTCGGGGTCGAGCGTCCGCGTCTCCGCGTAGCGGCTGCGCGAGAACTCCGAGATCACATCCGAGAAGAGCGCGCCGCAGGCCGAGAGCGCGCCGGCGGTCGACGGCAGCAGCACCTGCTTCGAGCCGAGCTCGCGCGCGATGGGGACGACGTTCAGCCCGGAGGCGCCCCCGCCCGCCACCAGCGAGTACTCGCGCGGGTCGATGCCCTGCGCGATCGTGATCTCCCGGATCGCGCCGATCACGTTCTCGCTGGCGATCGTGAGAGCCGCGTAGGCGGCCTCCTCCACGCTCATGTCGAGCGGCCTCGCGATCGTCTCGAGCACCGCGCGGGAGGCCTCCGCGTCGAGCGCCAGCAGCCCGCCCAGGAAGTAGGCCGGGTCGATCCAGCCGAGCACGACCGCGGCATCGGTGACGGTCGGCTCGGTGCCACCGCGGCCGTAGCAGGCGGGACCGGGATCCGCGCCCGCACTGAGCGGGCCGACGCGCAGCAGACCGCCCGGATCGATCCAGATGATCGATCCGCCACCCGAGCCGATGGATTTCACGTCCACCGATCGGATGCCCGTGATGTGGCCGGTCCAGCGCCCTCCGAGCCACGTCTCGGCTGTCGCGTTGACGAGACCGCCCGTGGTCAGGCCGACATCGAACGTCGTGCCGCCGGTGTCGCAGACGACGAGGTCGCCGCCGATCTCCTCGCCGAACTCGGCGCGTGCGTACATGAGCGCTGCGACCGGCGCCATCGACGGCCCCGAGCCGACCGAGTAGATCGGCCGCTCGACCACCTGGTCGGGCCGCCATGCGCCGCCGAACGACGTCGCGATCAAGCAGGTGGCCCGCGAAGCCGGCCGCGCGCAGGTCGCTCTCCATCGTCGAGAGGTACTCCTGCATGAGCGGCTTGAGCGACGCGTCGATGGCGGTCGAGGAGGCGCGGCGGTACTCGCGGATGATCGGATTGAGCGCGTGGGAGAGGGTGTACGGCACGCCCGGCAGGTGACGGGCGATCAGCTCGCCGACGCGCTGCTCGTGCGCGGGGTTGACGATCGACCAGAGCAGGCAGACCGCGATCGCCTCGACTCCCAGCTCGCGCGATCGATCGATCGCGGCAAGTACCGAACCCTCGTTCAGCGAGAGGAACGGCTCGCCCTCGGCGTCCATGCGCTCGCGGATCTCGAACGTGAGCCAGCGCGGGACGTACGGGAGCGGGTACGGGATCTGCTTGAACGGGTCGGGCTTGCCGCCCTCGCGCACCAGCAGGATGTCCGGGAATCCCTCGGTCGTGAAGAACGCCGTGCGCGCGGTCTTGCCCTCCACGATCGCGTTGGTCGCGCGCGTGGTGCCGTAGGTCAGCACCTCGGTCTGCGCGAGCAGCTCCTCGACCGAGAGCCCGAGGCGCTCGGCGACCTGGCCGACGCCCTCGCGCAGTCCCTCGTAGGCGCGCGCCCGCGTGGTGGGCGCCTTGCCGAGCTCGAGCCGCCCCGCCTCGTCGCTGACGACGACGTCGGTGAACGTGCCGCCGGTGTCGACCGAGATGCGGTAGCTCATCGTGCGACGCCCGAGGCCTGCGGAAGCGAGAGCAGCCGGCGCGCCTGCTCGACGGTCGCCGGCTCGCGGCCCACGCTGCGCGCGATCGCGCCGATCTGCTCGACCAGCTCGGCGTTCGACGCCGCGAGCCGGCCTTTGCGCAGGAAGACGTTGTCCTCGAAGCCGACGCGCACGCAGGTCGCTCCGAGCAGGAGCGCGAGCGTCAGCATCCGCGTCTGATGCCGCCCGATCGCAGTCACGCACCAGGTCGCATCCTCCGGCAGCGCGGCGATCGCGGCCATGAGGTTGTGCGAGGTCGCCGCCAGGGCCCCGGGGCAGCCGACGACGATGTTGATCCGCAGGGGCGACGGGATCACGCCGCGCCGCTGGAAGTCGAGCGCGGCGTCGATGTGCCCGATCTCGAAGGCCTCGATCTCGAGCGGAATGCCGAGCGCGCCTGCGCGCGCCGCGATGCCCTCGGTCTCGTGCGGCAGCGTCGGGAAGAGGTCGCGGCCGAAGTTCAGCGAGCCCGTCTCGATGCCGCTCATGTCGGGACGCGCCTCGAGGCCGGTCGAGCGCTGCTCGATCGTCATGCCCATCGCGCCGCCGGTCGAGACCATGGTGACGATGTCGCACGCCTCCCGGATCCCGTCGATCGCCTCCCGGAAGAGCTCGGCGCTGGCGCTCGGCGTGCCGTCGGGCTCGCGCACGTGCAGGTGCGCGACGGCAGCTCCGGCAGCGTGGCAGGCGGCGACGTCGGCGGCGATCTCGTCCGGCGTGTAGGGGACGGCCGGGTTGTGCTCGCGCGTCACCTCGGCGCCCGTCGGGGCGACGACGATGACGACGGGGTGCTCCGCCCAGCGCAGATCGCGATCGCGGTTCACCGGCGGCGGGGCTAGGTCGCGACCACGGGCCAGTGCGACGCCGAGCGGCGCTGCAGCATCTCACGGAACGTCACGGTGGTCTTCGGCAGCAGCTCGCCGGTGCCCCAGTCGAGGATCACGCCGTAGTGGCGCACGAGGTCGAGCACGTCGAGCTCGCCGTCGCGGTAGCGCTCGGCGACGCTCTCGGCGTCCTCCGCCAGCCATCCCGAGCGTTCCGCGGCCATGCTCGCGAGCGCGCCGCTGGCGGTCGCGTCGGCGTCGACCTCGTACTCCGCGAGATCCGCGTCGACCTCGCGGACGACGACGCCGTAGTCCTTGAGGGCGCGCTCGATCGGAGACGTACCCGTCGGCGACGTCCTCGCACACGCTCGTCGGGATCGCGCTCGAGCGGATCGCCGTAGCCGCCGCCGCCCGCGGACGGCCGCGTGAACATGTCGCCCCGCCACGATCGGCACGTTCGAGAACACGGCGCCCGAGGAAGCGCTCGCGCTCGCGAGCCCGGGTTGAGCCAGACGCCGTGCGGCAGCGACGGCAGCCCGCCCTCGATCCCCCAGGCGATCGAGCGCGCGCGGTCGCACGAGTAGGACATCACGGTTCGCTCGGCGGCGGTCAGGGTCGCGCCCTTCTCGACGCCGCAGCCGCCGCGGAACTTCCCCGGCCCGCCGGAGTCGGTGCGGATCGCGTGCTGGGTCGTGACGACCGGGCAGAGGCGCTCCTGGCCCTCGAGCGGCTGCACCGCGAGCCCGACGCCGAAGATCGGGGCGGTGCAGTTCGACCCGTCGCGCCCGTTGCGGCCGCCCCAGCCGCCGACCATCCAGTCGTACCACATGAAGTACGGCTTGTCCTCGTGGCGGGCGTCGCGGCCGCCCGACGAGCAGGTACTCGAGGTTGAACGAGCAGGCCAGCGCGCGCTCGGGCATGAGCTTCGACCACAGCTCGAAGATCGCGTTCATGATCTTCTCGTACGGACCGGAGCAGAAGCCCGTGACGGCGATCGGCCAGGGCGCGTTGACGACCGAGCCGACGGGCCCGAGGTCGACCTGCACCGCGCGGTAGAAGCCGGAGTTGAGCGGCACGTCGGGGAAGAACGTCTTGGTGCCGGCGATCACGCCCGAGAAGGCGCTGCCGAAGCCGGCGTTGAGGAACGTGCCGACTGCCGGATGCGAGCCCGAGAGGTCGTAGCGTCAGCTGGTCGCCCTCGATCGTCATCTTGACCTTGATCGGGATCAGGCCCTCGCCGATGGACGGGTCGTAGTCGATGTAGTCCTCGGTCTCCCAGACGCCGTCGGGCATCTCGGCGATGCGCCGGCGGGTGAGGATCTCGACGTAGTCCTGTACCTCGCGGAACGCGGTCATGATCGTCGGCTTGCCGTACTTCTCGACCAGCCTCAGGATCTCGCGCTCGGCCACGCGCGTCGCCTCGGCCTGCGCCTGCAGGTCGCCGATGATCATGTCGGGCGCGCGCGTGTTGGAGGCGAACATGCGCACGATGTCGCCGAGGTACTTGCCCTCGTCCCAGATGCGGACCGGCGGGATGCGCAGGCCCTCGCCGAAGTGCTCCTTGGCGTTGATGTCGAACGAGCCGGGGACGGTGCCGCCGACGTCGGCCCAGTGGCCGTTGGACTGCGCGTAGGCGATGACCTCGCCGTCGACGAAGATCGGCCGGATGATGCGCACGTCGTTGAAGTGCGTGCCGCCCAGGTACGGGTCGTTGATCGCGAACACGTCGCCGGGGTGGATGTCGCCCTCGAACGCCTCGATCACCGCCTTGCACGTGTAGTGCAGCGTGCCCGACGTGCACGGCGATGTCCTGCGAGCCCTGCATGATCGTGTTGCCCTCGACGTCGCAGAGCGACGAGGAGAAGTCGCGGGCGAAGATCACGAACGAGTGGCAGGTGCGGAGGATCTGCTCCGCCATCTGGTCGACGGTGTTCGTGAAGGCGTTCTTGAGCACCTCGAAGGTGACCGGGTCGAGGGTGTAGAGGCGGGACTTGGTGCTCATGGCGCTGCCTCCGGGTTGTGCAGTCGGATGTTCAGCCACTCGTCGACCTCGGCCCGCCAGCCCGGCGGCACGACGACGGTCGAGTCGAACTGGTCGACGATCGCCGGGCCCTCGAACGCGAAGCCGGCAGGCAGGTCGTCGCGGACGTAGACCGGCGTGTCGTTCGGCCCGTCGGACTCGAAGAACGTCACGGGGCGGCGAGTGCGCGGGCTCGGCGTCTCGCCCGTCGGAGCGTGGCGGGCAAGCTCGGCCTTCGGCGTCACGCCGATCGCCTTGACGTTCAGGCGGTAGATCTCGACGGGCGCGTCGTCGCGGCGGAAGTTGTACTCCCGCAGGTGCTCGGCGTGGAACGTCGCGGCCGCCTGCTCGAGGTCGAGCGGCGCGCTCGACGGGCACCGCGAGCGAGCGCCACTGGCCGAGGTAGCGCATGTCGATCAGCCGCTCGAGGCTCATCTGCTCCGGCGGGACGTCCTCGGCGGCGAGCCGCTCGCGCGCCTCGTGCTCGAGCTTCTGGAACTCCGCCTCGACTGCGGCCGGATCGACCGTCGCGACCTGCGCGAGGTACATCTCGGTGATGTCGTGGCGGACGTCGACGAGCAGGCAGCCGAGCGCCGAGGTGATGCCCGGGTTCGGCGGCACGATCACGGTCGGGATCGACAGCTCGCGCGCCAGGTCGGCGCCGTGCAGCGCGCCCGCGCCGCCGAAGACGACGAGCGCGAACTCGCGCGGGTCGTAGCCGCGGCGGATCGAGATCAGGCGCACGGTGTCGGCCATGTTCGCGTTCGCGACCTGGATGACGGCCTTCGCGGCGTCCAGCGGCTCGAGGCCGACCTTGCTCGCCGAGCTCCTCGAGCGCGCGCTCGGCCGCGCCGGCGTCGAGCGTCATCGCGCCGCCGATCAGCTCCGCGCCGAGGCGGCCGAGCACGACGTTGGCGTCCGTGTTCGTGGCCTCGTCGTTGCCGCGCTGGTAGCAGGCGGGCCCGGGGTTGGCACCCGCCGACTGCGGGCCGTTGCGCAGCGACCCGGCTCCGTCGATCCAGGCCAGCGAGCCGCCGCCGGCGCCGATCGTCAGCACCTCGATCGACGGGAAGCAGATCGGGTAGCCGTACTCGACGAACCACTCCTTCGTGATCCGCTCCTGGCCCTGGTAGACGAGCGAGATGTCGGTGCTGGTGCCGCCCATGTCGAGGCCGATCGAGTTCTCGTAGCCGCACAGCATCGCGATGTGGCGGCTCGCGATCGCGCCCGCGGCGATGCCCGAGGAGGCGAGGCGGACGGCCAGCTTCTCGGCCGTCTTCGGCGTCATCACGCCGCCGCCGGAGTGCAGCAGCAGGACGTCGCCGTCGTAGCCGCCGTCCTCGAGCCGCGACTGCAGCCGCTTGACGTAGCCGCCGATGAGCGGCGAGAGCACCGCGTTCGCGACGGTGGTCGAGAAGCGCTCGTGCTCGAAGATCTCCGGCAGGACGTCGCTCGAGGTGGAGATGCTCACGCCCGGGCAGCTCCTCCTCGAGGATCTCGCGCATGCGGCGCTCGTTCTCGGGATTGGCGTAGGAGTTGATGAAGCAGACGGCGACGGCCTCGACGCCGCGCTTGCGCAGGATCGCGCGCGACGCGCCGCGCCCCGGCCTCGTCGACCGGCTGCGAGCAGCTCGCCGTCGTAGCCGATGCGCTCGTCGACCTCGAAGCGGTCGCGCCGCCGGATGTACGGCGGCGGGACGTCCTTGTAGGCGTCCCAGAGGTCTTCCTTGGTGCCTCGGCGGATCTCGATCACGTCGCGGAAGCCGCGTCGTCGTGACCATCGCGGCGCGCGGGAAGGTGCGCGTGATCAGGGCGTTCGTGGCGACCGTCGATGCCGTGCGAGAAGACGGTCACGTCGCGCAGGTCGACCTCGGCCGCCGTGCGCACGCCGTCGATCACGGCGTCGATCGGGTCGGCCGGCGTCGAGGGCACCTTCGCCACCGACATGGCGCCGGTGTCCTCGTCGAGCACGCAGATGTCGGTGAACGTGCCGCCGACGTCGACGGCTACGCGCAGGCGTGTCACAGCTCGTCGATCACGAGCAGCCGGGCCGGCTCCGTCCCGTGGTTGAAGCCCCGGTGCAGGTCGTCGGTGGGCAGCACGAAGCCCTCCCCCGCCTTGGCGACGATCTTGCCGCCGGACTCGAACTCGTACTCGATCTCGCCCGAGATGACGTAGCCCTCGTGGCCGACCTCGCAGAACTCCGGCCGGCCCGATCCGGGGGCGTATTCGACGATCGCCCAGCGCGCGCCGTCGACCTGGCAGACGAGTGCCCGCACGCCGTCGGCCTCCTGCTCCCAAGACTGCTCGCCGAATGGAACGACTCCGCGAGTTGCCACCTGACTCCTCCTCGGACCGGTGTGCGCCAGCGCGGCCGATGCTACCGCACGCACGCGGTCGTTCAGCGCAGGGCGAAGCCGACCACGAACCAGCGTCCGTCGTGCCGCCAGAGGAACACGCGAGAGCCGTCGTCGTAGCGGACGCAGCGCTCGCTGCGCGAGCCGGATTGCAGGATCGGCGTCTGCCCGCACTCGAGCGAGACGCCCGTCGCGACGAGGCGGCGCGCGGCCGCCGCGAGTCTGCGACGGCCTGGCCGGGCAGCTGCGCCGCGAGCGGCGCCGCGTCGGGCGCGAGGTAGCTGCTGTGCCGCGCTCTGGCCCCTCGCGTCAGGCGCGCGAGCGTGAACGCATCGGCCACCCGGCGCGCCCCGGCCGCCGTGTCCGAGGAGCTGCCAGTGAACGCGAAGCTCGCAAACCCGAGCACGACGATCCCGGCGCCAAGCAGCAGGCGCCTGCGCAGAGCCGGCGCGCCGCGTGCGATCGATCCCGACGCACGACCACAGCACCGCGGCGCCGCCCGCGACGACGACCCAAGAGATCCAGCTGCCGTGCAAGTCCCTGATTCTCCCGCACCGCGCAGCTCGTGCAAAGGTCGCGTCGCCATTGGGGTCTGACCCGCAACGTGCGGGCCTGACCCCGATGTTGCGGACCTGACCCCGTGGCTGCGCGGGAGTAGACTCGCGGCTTCGTGAAGCCCGCTCCTTTCGCCTATCGCACCGCCGAGACCGTCGAGGAGGCGGTCGCGATGCTGGCGGAGCTCGGGGAGGAGGCTCGGGTGCTGGCCGGTGGGCAGAGTCTCGTGCCGATGCTGAATCTGCGGCTTGCCCGGCCGTCGGCGCTCGTCGATGTCGGTCGCGTCGCGGCGCTCTCGGGGATCTCTGCGAACGGCGCTCTGCGGATCGGAGCTACGACTCGCCAGGCGGATGCTCTGCGTTCGGCGGTGGTGGGCGAGCGGGCGCCGCTGCTCACGGCGGCGCTGCGGCACGTCGGGCATCCGGCCACTCGCAGCCGCGGCACGGTCGGCGGCTCCATCGCGCATGCGGATCCGGCGGCGGAGTTGCCGGCCGTGTTGCTCGCGCTCGACGGTGAGGTGATCGTCGTCTCAGCCGGCGGGGAGCGCGTCATCCCGGCCGCCTCGCTGTTCACCGGGCCGTTCGAGACCGCTCTGGAGGAAGGCGAGTTGCTGACGGCCCTGCGATTCGGCGACCTGCCCGAGGGTGCCGGGTTCGGGTTCTCCGAGATTGCCCGCCGACGCGGCGACTTCGCGCTCGCCGGCGCTGCCGTCGTCGTCGCGCCGGGCTATGCGCGCGTCGCGCTCTTCGCCGTCGCTCCGTGTGCCTTCCGGGCTTCGGAGGCGGAGCGGGCTCTGGAGCAGGGGGCCGGGGCCGAGGAGGCGGCGGCGCTCGCGGCTGCGGCCTCCGAGCCGGCCGGCGATCCGCACGCGCCCGCCGACTACCGGCGCGAGGCCGCTCGCGTTGCGACGCTGCGCGCTCTGCTCGAGGCGGGAGTCGCGCGTGGCTGACGAGCGCGCCGTGCAGCTGCGCGTGAACGGCCGGCAGCTCCTGGCTCTGGCCGAGCCGCGCACGCTGCTCTCGGACTTCCTGCGCCACGCGCTCGGGCCTGACGGGCACGCACGTCGGCTGCGAGCACGGCGCCTGCGGCGCCTGCACCGTGCTCGTGGACGGGCGCCCGACGCTGCTCGTGCCTCATGCTCGCGGTGCAGGCCGAGGGCGCCGAGGTGCTGACGGTCGAGGGGCTCGCGGACGAGGACGGGCTGCACCCGATCCAGCAGGCCTTCCGCGAGCGGCACGGGCTGCAGTGCGGGTTCTGCACGCCGGGGATGCTGCTCGCGGCCAAGGCGCTGCTCGACGAGGTGCCCGATCCGAGCGAGGACGAGATCCGCGACCACCTCGCCGGCAACGTCTGCCGCTGCACGGGCTACGTCGGCATCGTCGAGGCCGTGCACGTCGCGGCGCAGGTGCTCCAGGAGCAGGCGCGATGACCGGCCGCTACGTCGGCGCGCGCGTGATGCGCGTCGAGGATCCCCGCTTCCTCGCGGGCCGCGGCGTCTACCTCGACGACATCGAGCCTCCGGGCACGCTGCACGTCGCCTTCTGCCGCAGCCCGCACGCCCACGCGCGGATCGTCTCGGTCGACAGCTCGCGGGCGCGCGCGCTCGACGGCGTCGCGCTCGTCGTCAGCGGCGAGGACCTGCGCGACCTGCCGCCGTTCTCGACGACCATCGCGACGCGGCCGGAGGCCAAGACCGGCACGCGGCACATGCTCCCGCTCGACCGCGTGCGCTTCGTCGGCGAGGCCGTCGCCGCGGTCGTCGCGAGCTCGCGCGCACTCGCCGAGGACGCGGCCGAGCTGATCGACGTCGAGTACGAGCCGCTGCCGGCGGTGCTCGACGCCGAGGCGGCGCTCGCGCCGGGCGCGCCCGTCCTGCACGAGGAGCTGGGCGACAACAACTTCGCGCACATCGAGTTCGAGGCGGGCGACGTCGATGGCGCGTTCGCCGGCGGCCGCGCACGTCTTCCGCAAGCGCTTCCACTTCGGCCGCACCCACGCGGCGCCGCTCGAGGGCCGCGGCGTGATCGCCGACTGGGACGTGGCCGAGGGCTCGGTCACGGTCTGGACGTCGACGCAGATGCCGTTCCTCGTGCGGGGCATGCTCGCGGCGCAGTTCGGGCTGCAGGACACGCGCGTGCGGGTCATCTGCCCGGCCGTCGGCGGCGGCTTCGGCCTCAAGGTGCAGCTGTTCGTCGAGGAGTCGATCATCCCCGAGCTGTCGCGCCGCCTCGGCGCGCCGGTCAAGTGGGTCGAGGACCGCTACGAGGCGCTGGCCGCGAGCGGGCACGCCAAGGAGGTCGTCTGCGAGCTCGAGCTGGCGACCGACGCCGACGGCCGCTTCCTCGCCCTGCAGGGCCACTACGTCGGCGACGGCGGCGCCTACCTCGCGCATCCGTGGACGGGCCTCATCGACCCGCTCTGCGCGGCCTCGTTCCTGCCGGGCCTCTACGACGTCCAGAACGTCCGCTACCAGGTCGACACGCCGTTCACGAACAAGTGCCAGTCCACCGCGTACCGCGGCGTCGGCTGGACGCCGGGGCAGGCGGCGCGCGAGGCGCTGATCGACGACGCCGCGCGCGAGCTCGGCATCGACCCGCTCGAGCTGCGGCTGCGCAACACGATCCCGGACGGACGTCCCGTACCGCTCCGCGACGGGCTGCAACTACGACGGCGGCAGCTTCGCCGAGTCGATCCGGCGCGCCGCCGAGCTGATCGGCTACGACGAGCTGCGCGAGCGGCAGCGCGAGCTGCGCGCGCAGGGGCGCTTCCTCGGGATCGGCTTCAGCCCCTTCGTCGAGCAGGGCGCCTGGGCCGGCGCCGTCGCCGCCGCTCAGGGCTTCCCGGGCTTCAAATACCTCGACGCCGTGAGCGTCGCGATGGAGCCCGACGGGACGGTTACGCTCACCACCGGCCTGCAGTCCAACGGCCAGGGGCACGAGACGACGTTGGCGCAGGTCGCGGCGGACGAGCTCGGCGTGAGGATCGAGGACGTCAAGGTCGTCCAGGGCGACACGGCCGGCACGGCCTATGCGACCGGCAGCTACGGCAGCCGCACGGCCGTGATCGGCAGCGGCGCGATCAAGCGCGCGGCCGGCGACGTGCGCGACAAGCTGCTGGCCATCGCCGCGCACCTGTTCGAGGCGGCGGCCGACGACCTCGAGCTCGCGGACGGCCACATCTCGGTGCTCGGCTCGCCCGACAAGAGCTTGACGATCCGCGAGGTCGCGACGGCCGCGTACTGGGGCGCCACGGCCCGACGACATCGATCCGGCGCTGATCGCGACGCGCAGCTACGACCCGCCCGAGACGTACTCGAACGCGTGCATCGCGGTCGTCGTCGAGGTCGACGCCGAGACCGGGCAGGTCAAGATCGAGCGCATCGTGGCCGTCGAGGACTGCGGCACCGTGCTCAACCCGGCGGTCGTCGAGGGCCAGGTGATCGGCGCGATCGCGCAGGGCATCGGCTGCGTGCTGTACGAGCAGCTGCCCTACGACGAGGACGGGAACTTCCTCGCCGGCACGCTCGTGGACTTCCTCTACCCGACCGCGCCCGAGGTGCCGGCGATCGAGGTCGACCATCTCGAGACGCCGTCGCCCGTCACCGAGGGCGGCATGAAGGGCATGGGCGAAGGCGGCCTGATCGGCGGGCCGTCGGCGATCGTCAACGCCATCTCGGACGCGATCGGCGTGCCGGTGGATCGCACGCCGCTGCGGCCCTGCGACGTGCTCGAGCTCGTCGAGGCAGCTCGCTCGACCTAGGGTCTCATCGACCCTCTTCTGAGGTATCCCTCCTGTGGGGGTGGCCCGTCTACGCCCAAGCGTCGATTGCGCAGGTGTGAATGCTCATCTTCATCCCTGCAAGCGCCTGCTTTTCAGTTGCGCGGTAGTCGGGGCGGCGGCGCTCGTGCTGGCGACGGCCGCGCCGGCGCGTCGGCGGCGCCGACGATCACCGAGTTCCCGAACGCCGTGGCAACGGGCCGGGGGCGATGACCCTCGGCCCTGACGGCAACGTCTGGTTCATCGATACGGCGCGAATCGCATCGTGCGGGTGACGCCGGACGGCCCACGACCGCGTTCTCGACAGCGGAGGACTCGCCTCGAACGCCAGCCTCGCAGGCATCACGGCAGGTCCGGACGGCAACATCTATTTCACCGAGAGCAACCGGGACCGATCGGGCGCATCGATCTCACGACCTTCGTCATCACCGAGTCGTCGCCCATCGGCGGCAGGCCGATCCGCACGGCATCACCTCGGTCCCGACGGAGCGCTCTGGTTCGCCGAGGGCACGGACGACAAGATCGGCCGCGTCACGACCGCCCTGATGTCACGAACGAGTTTCCGGTGTCCGGGGACAACCTGCGCGACATCACCGCAGGCCTGACGGGAACCTCTGGTTCACCCAGAGCACGATTCCGGTGCGATCGGCCGCATCACCACATCCGGCGTCGACAACAGCTACGCGACGACAGCAGGTCAGCCAACGGGAATCACCACAGGGCCCGGACGGCAACATCTGGTTCGCCGCCAGTGGGGGTGCGGGTGCGATCGGCAGGATCACAACGTCTGGGCGATCACGCCGTTCGCAAGCGGCCTGACCACCCGCTCCGCTGGACATCGTGGCAGGCGCCGACGGCAATCTGTACTTCACCGAAAACGCGGTGCAGGGCGGTTCGGGCAGATCACGACGCTCGGCGCGATCACCGAGTTCTCTACCGGTCTGACCTCCGCCTCCGGGCCATGGGGCATCGCAAACGGCTCGGACGGCAACATCTGGTTCACCGAGAACGCGGCGAATCAGGTCGGGCGACTCACCTTCGCACCCGGCGCCATCACCGATCCGGCCACGCAGATTTCGCCGGCACCCTTCCCGTTGCCGGCCACGCTAACGCCCGTAGCAAGCGTCGCGCCGTCCCTCCCACCGGCGACGCGCCCCGTGCTCGGCAAGTCGGCGACCATCGCCGCGACGTCCGGAGAGATCCTCGTGCAGCTCCCAGGATCCGGCGATCTACCTCCCGCTCTCGGCCGCCTCGACGGTGCCCGTCGGGACGACCATCGACGCCACGCGCGGCACCCTCAAGCTGACGAACGTCAAGAACTCGAGCGGCAAGCTGCAGACCGGGAGCTTCTGGGGCGGGGCCTTCACGTTCCGTCAGACGCGCGGCAAGCAGGCCACCACCGTGCTCACGCTGACGGCGCCGCTGAGCTGCGCGAAGTCGCGCCCGGCACCTGGCTTCGGCGACGGCGAACAAGCGCACGCGTGCGCCAGCTCTGGGGGAAGGACAACAACGGTCGCTTCGTCACCCGCGGGCGCTCGGCCGTCGCGACCGTGCGCGGCACCGCGTGGTTCACGCGCGACACGTGTGAAGGCACGCTCGTCAAGGTCACCAGCGGCAGCGTCGCCGTGCGCGATCTCGTCCGCAAGGTCACGGTCATCGTGCGCGCGGGCCACAAGTACCTCGCACGCCTGCGATGACGCGCCCCGCCGCGCGGCGCGCCTCGGAGGCACCATCCGTCTCTCTGGCCGGACAGGCCCGCGTCCGTGGCTTGCTCGTGGCCGCCGTCGCAGCGCTTGCGCTCGTCGGCCTCGCCCAGCTCACCGGTGCGCTCGATTCGCTCGAGCGCGCAAGTATCTCGACGCGCTTCGCGCTCCGGGACGTGCCGCCTCCCACGGACATCGTGATCGTGAAGATCGACGACCGCACGTTCGGCGAGCTCAACAAGCCGTGGCCGCTCTCGCGCTCGCTCCACGCGCGCGTGATCGACCGCCTGCACGCAGCCGGCGCGCGCGAGATCGTCTACGACGTCCAGTTCACCGAGCCGACGGACGCCCGCGGAGGACGGCGACCTCTACGACGCCATCGGCGCCGCGGGCAACGTGACGCTCGCGACCAGCCAGAGCGACGCGCAGGGCCGCACCAATGTCCTCGGAGGCGACGCCAACCTCGCGCAGGTTCACGCGCGCGCGGCGGCCGCCAACCTCACGACCTCGCAGGGCGGGGTGATCACGCACTACCCGTACGAGGTCTCCCATCTCAAGAGCCTTGCCGTCGTCGCCGCGGAGCGCGCCAGCGGGAAGCCGCTCTCGCGAGTCGCGGTTCCCCGGCGGCAACGCGCTGATCGACTACCGCGGAGGCGCCGGCACCTTCCGCAGCGTCCCCTTCTGGCAGGTGCTTCGAGGGGGCGTGCCCGCCAGCGTCTTCCGCGACAAGATCGTCGTGGTCGGCGCGACGGCGCCGAGCCTCCAGGATTTCCATGCGACGCCCACGAGCGGCAGCGATCTCATGCCGGGCCCGGAGGTCCAGGCGAACGCGATCTGGACGGCCTTGCGCGGCAACCCGCTGACGAGCGCGCCCGGCTGGCTCGACTGCGCTCGCGATCCTCGTCGCCGCGCTGCTCGCCCCGCTCGCCGCACTGCGGCTGGGTCTGATCCGGGCGACGCTGATCGCCGTCGCCGCCGGTGCTCGCCTACGCGGTTGCGGCGAAGCTGGCGTTCGACGCCGGCGTCGTCCTCGGGCTGACCGGTCCGCTGGCCGCCTGTGCGCTTGGCATCGCCGGCAATGCTCGCGGCGAGCTACGTCGCCGCCAGGTCCGAGGGTCGCGTCCTCGGCTGGGCCGTGCGCAGACGCACCGAGCAGCTGCGCGATGCGCAGTTCGAGGTCATCGCGCGACTCGCCCAGGCCGCCGAGTCACGCGACGGCGACACCGGCGAGCACATCCATCGCATCGGCGACCTCTGCGAGCGCCTCGCGCTGCGCGCCGGGTTCGAACCCGCGCGAGGCCTAGCATGCTCCGCCACGCGAGCGCCCTCCACGACGTCGGCAAGATCGGCATCCCCGACAACGTCCTGCTCAAGCCGGGCGGACTCGACCCGGACGAGTGGCGCATCATGCAATCGCACACGGCGAAGGGCGCCGAGATCCTCGCGGGCTCGACCTCGCCGCTCATCCAGATGGCCGAGGCGATCGCCCGCACCCACCACGAGCGCTGGGACGGCACCGGCTACCCCAACGGCCTGGCGGGCGAGGACATCCCGCTCGAGGGCCGCATCTGCGCCATCTGCGACGTCTACGACGCGCTGGGCTCGAAGCGCCCCTACAAGGAGGCCTGGCCCGTGGCAGCGCGTGCTCGAGGAGATCGCACAGGGCAGCGGGAGCCACTTCGACCCGGCGCTCGTCAAGGCGTTCCTCGAGCTCGCCCCAGAGCTCGGCCAGGGCGCGCGGCCCGAACAGCGCGACGACGTCGACCTCGACTCGCTGCCGCCGCTGTTCGAGGCGGAGGCGGAGGACGTCAGTCCAGCTTCTCGAGGATCTTGCGGAACGCGTTCTTGACCCTGATCAGGTCGCCGTCGAACTCGAACAGGTCGCAGCCGCGCACCTCGAACGGCTGGCCGTCGTCGTCGGTCGCCCGGAACGTCCACTCGGCCGCGCCGCGATCGCCCGCGACCATCACCTCGGTGTCGGCGAACTCGCCGTCCGGGTAGCGGTCGAAGAACTGCTGGATGCCCTCGCGCGCCGCGTCGCGGCCGGTGAACGTCCGGCCCATGAGCTCGGGGCCGAAGGACGCGTGGTAGACGCAGTCGTCGCTCCAGAACGCGAGCACGCGCTCGGCATCGCCGGTGTTCCAGGCCGCCAGCGCCTCGTGCAGCCGCTCCTCGGTCATCTCGCCCGCCACGGCCGCAACAGTACGGGAGGAGCGCCCGGCGCACGAGCGGTAGCATCGGCGCATGGCGACGGACACCTCTGCAGGCGTGGCGTACATCGACGGCGGGTTCATCCCGATCGCAGAGGCGAGCGTGCCGATTCTCGACCTCGGCTTCCTGCGCTCGGACGCGACCTACGACGTCGTCGCGGTCTGGAAGGGCAAGTTCTTCCGGCTCGACCAGCACCTCGATCGCTTCTTCGCGGGCCTCGAGAAGCTGCGCCTGGAGCTGCCGGTCGACCGCGATGGGCTGACGCGCGTGCTCGCCGACTGCGTGCGCCGCGCGGGCATCGAGGACGCCTATGTCGAGGTCATCGCGACGCGCGGCATGCCCGTCGCCGGGCTCGCGCGACATCCGGCTGTGCGTCAACCGGATGTACTGCTTCGCGATCCCGTACGTCTGGATCGCGACGCCGGAGCAGCGCGAGCGGGGCATCCGGCTCGTCGTCGGCGAGACGGAGCGCATCTCGAACAAGGCCGTCGACCCGCGCATCAAGAACTACCACTGGCTCGATTTCGAGCAGGCGCTGCTCTCGGCCTACGACGCCGGCGGCGACAACGTCGTGCTCTCCGACGGCAAGGGCCTCGTCACGGAGGGCGCCGGACTTCAACGTCTTCATCGTGCGCGACGGCGTGCTGCAGACGCCGGCGACGAACGTGCTCGAGGGGATCACGCGCATGACGGTGCTCGACATCGCGCGCGAGCTCGGCATCCCGACCGAGGTCGGAGAGGTGACGGTCGACGCGCTGCGCAACGCCGACGAGGCGTTCGGCGCCAGCACGGCCGGCGGCGTCTTCTTCGTCACGTCCGTCGACGGGGCGCCGCTCGGCGACGGCCGCATCGGCCCGCTCACGCAGCGCATCCACGACACCTACTGGGCCTGGCACGACGACCCCCGCTTCACGCTCGCGGTCGCCGACGTGCCGCCGTTCGACGAGCGACGAGGCGCACACCTCGAACTCGGTCCCGGCGAGGGCGAGACGCTCGTGAGCGCCCTCGGTGGCTCGGTCACGTTCAAGGCGAGGACAGCCGAGATCGGCGGGAGCATGGCGGTCATGGAGACCACGGTTCCCGCAGGCGAGGGTCCGCCGCTCCACCTGCACGCGAACGAGGACGAGATCGTCTACGTCCTCGAGGGCGACCTTCAGTTCCGTCTGGGAGCGGATCTGCACCCCGCGCTGAGCGGAGCCTTCGTCTTCATCCCCCGCGGTCTGCACCACACCTGGCGCAACGTCGGCGACGCGCCGGCCCGACTCCTCATCGTCTTCACGCCGTCGGGCATGGAGCGCTTCTTCGAGCTCTTCGCTGCACGCGGGTCGCGTGCCAGGCGACCCCTCCGCGTTCGCCGCGACGGGCCGCGAGGTCGGCATGGAGGTCGTGGGGCCTCCGCCGGCGGAGGAATAGCGCTGCTCAGGCGTCGCGCAGCGCGAGGACGTCGTCGCCCGCATCGACCGGAGCGGCATCCTCGATCAGGAAGCGCTCGGCGATGCCGTCCTGGTCGGCCTTCAGCTCGTAATAGGTCTTCATGACCTCGACGAGGCCGATCACGTCGCCGGTCGCAACCGCGTCGCCCTCCTGCGACGAACGGCTCGGCGTCCGGGCTCGGACGCCGGAAGAACGTGCCGGGGAGCGGCGAACGGACCGTGCGCTCTGCCATCGTCGATCTCCTCTGGCTAGGAAAGGGCGGCGCGCACGGCATCGAGGCGGGCGCGCCGCTCGGCGCGGGCCTGCAGCGCCTCTTCGATGTCGACTGCGCGGAAGTGGGTCTTCCCGTGCGTCTTCGACTGCGCGCCAGCACGTCGCGGTCGACGCTGATCACCGTGCCGATCGTGACGTAGCCGCCACCGGTGACGGCGTCGTTGAGCAGGCAGATCGGCTCGACGCCGCCCGGCACCTGGATCGAGCCGACGGGGTAGCCGAGATCGACCACGTTCGACGGGTCGCTGCCCGCGCCGAACGGCTGCTCGCGCTCCACGAACGAGAGCTCGCCGCCGCGGTAGCGATAGCCGATGCGGTCGGCCGCGGGCGTCACCGTCCACTCGCTCTCGAGGAACGAGCGGCGCCCCTCCTCGGAGAGGCGGTAGTCGCAGAGGCCCATGTTGACCCGCAGCTCGACCTCCTTCGGCAGCGCCGGGCGCAGCCGCTCCTCGACGCTGCGGCCGGCCGCGGCCGGGCGTCCGTTGCCGACGGGCAGGACGTCGCCCTCGCGGATCGCGCGCCCCTCGAGGCCCCCGATCACGCAGAGCGCGTAGGTCGAGCGGCTGCCGAACACGACCGGCACGTCGATGCCGCCGGCGACCGCGATGTACGCGCGGGCGCCGGCGCGCAGGAAGTCGAACGAGAGCACCTGCCCCGCCTTGACGGCGAGCGAGGTCCAGCCGGGCTGTTCCTCGCCGTCCAGCTCGAGCGGGAGGTCGGCGCCGGTGACCGCGATCACGGCGTCCTGCTCGAACTCGAGCGTCGGCCCGCTGAACGTCGCCTCGAGCACGGCCGCGCGCTCGTCGTTGCCGACGAGCAGGTTCGCGGCGCGGAAGGAGTAGTCGTCGAGCGCGCCCGAGGGCGGCATGCCGAGGTGGTAGAGCCCGAAGCGCCCCGCGTCCTGGACGGTCGTGCGCACGCCGCCGTCGTGGACGCGGATCACGCGTTCAGCCTCCGCACGAGCTCCGCGTTGTAGGCCTCCGGGATCCGCGAAGAAGGCCTGCGGATCGAACTCCACGTCGACCATCTTGTAGCGGTACGTCTTCGCCTCGACCTCCGCGCGGATCGCGTCGTAACCCGCGCGGTCGATCGGCCGGATCTTGAGGATGTCGCCGACGCGGAAGATCACGAAGGAGTCCTGGAAGTCCGGCAGCTCCTCCTTGGGGTCGAAGATCGGCACCGGGCAGATCGCGAACAGCTGGTAGCCGCCCGGGCCCTGCACCGGGTAGATGGCCGCGAACGCGCCACCGTGCGAGAACGCGAGCGCCGGCGTGTCCGTGCGCGGGCGCAGGTACTTCGGCACCTCGAGCTGGCGCTCGGGCGACGACCATCTGGAAGCACCAGGGCAGGCCCGGCACGAAGCCGACCATCGAGACGTAGTAGGGCGAGCCGTGGTGGGCCTCGATGAACTCCTGCTCGGTCTTGAAGCCGTTGATGCGCGTGACGTACTCGAGATCGGTGCCCTCCGGCGCCTGGTGATGGTCGCGGAAGCGCATCAGCACCTCGCGCGTCCAGGGATCGTCGTAGTAGGCGGGCACGTCGATCACGCGCGTGTTGAAGCTGACGTGCTCGGTGTCGAGCGAGCCCTCGATCTCCTTGAGCTGCGCGAGCAGCTCGCTCGGCTCGACGACGTCGGGGTCGAGCCGGACGAGGTAGCTGGCGTTGGCCGGGCAGATCTCGACGACGCCGTCGACATTGCGCCGTCCGAGCTCCTGGCAGATCGCGAGCGCCTTGAAGTTCGCCCCGAAGCTCATGCCCTCTGCGATCTCGCAGAAGATGAACTCGTCGCCGCCGTAGGTGTAGCGCGGCTCCGGGAGCGGGGACTCGACGATCCTCGGCATCCGGCGGACTCTAGACTAATTCGCGAGGGCCGTCTGCGGTGAGCCAAGTCGGGGTCGCCGAGCAGGTTGGCGGCCGTCTCGCCGCGGGCCCATTCGCCGCTCGCGAGCAGCGAGCGGTGGAACGGGACGAGCGTCGTGAGGCCCTCGATCCGGAACTCGGCGAGCGCCCGCAGCATGCGGGCCGTGGCGGCCTCTCGCGTCTCGTCCCAGACGATCAGCTTGGCCAGCAGCGAGTCGTAGAACGGCGGCACCGTCCAGCCTGCGCAGCACGCCCGAGTCGACGCGCACGCCGGGGCCGCCCGGCTCCTCGTAGCGCGTGATCGTCCCGGGCAGCGGCACGAAGCCGAGGTGGGCGGACTCGGCGTTGATGCGGCACTCGATCGCGTGGCCGCGGAAGACGACGTCCTCCTGGCCGAACGAGAGCGGCTGCCCCTCGGCGACGCGGATCTGCTCGCGCACGATGTCGATCCCGGTCACCATCTCGGTGACCGGGTGCTCCACCTGAAGGCGCGTGTTCATCTCGAGGAAGAAGTAGTCCTCGCCGACCAGCAGCCCCTCGACGGTGCCGGCGCCGCGGTAGCCGACGGCGCGCGCGGCCTCGACGGCGATCGCGCAGATCCGCTCGCGCAGCTCGGGCGTGACGGTCGGCCCGGGCGACTCCTCGACGAGCTTCTGGTGCCGCCGCTGGATCGAGCAGTCGCGCTCGCCGAGGTGGACGACGTTGCCGTGCGCGTCGGCGAGGATCTGCACCTCGACGTGGCGCGGATCCTCGAGGTACCGCTCGAGGTAGACGTCGCCGTTCGCGAAGAAGCGCTCGCCCTCGCTCGCTGCCTGCTCGAACGCGGCCATGCCCTCGCTCGTCGGTGCGCGCGACGTGAAAGCCCTTGCCGCCGCCCGCCGCCGGCCGTCTTGAACGCCACCGGGAAGCCGATCGCACGCGCCGTCGCGAGCGCCTCCTCCGCCGAGGTGAGCGGCTCCATCGTGCCCGGCACCACCGGCACGCCCGCCTCCTCCATCAGCCGCCTGCGCGGTCGTCTTGACTCCCATGCTCTCGATCGCCTCGGGCGGCGGCCCGATGAACACGAGACCCGCGCTCGCGCACGCGCGCGCGAAGCCGGCGTGCTCGGCGAAGAAGCCGTAGCCCGGGTGGACGGCCTCTGCGCCCGTCGACCGCGCCACCTCGAGGATGGCATCGGCGTTCGAGGTAGCTCGCGCCGACCGGGCCGGGGCCGATGCAGACCGCCTCGTCGGCCAGGCGGACGTGCAGCGCATCGGCGTCGGCCTCGGAGTAGACGGCGACGGCCGGGATCGCCAGCTCGTGCAGCGTGCGCACGATGCGGAGCGCGATCTCGCCCCGGTTCGCGACCAGCACCTTGCGGAACGCCATCAGGCGGCGGCGCCGAACGCCGGCATGACCTCGCGGGCGAACAGCTCGACGGAGCGCATGGCGTCGTCGCCCGCGATCCCCGGCAGGTGCATCCAGCAGATCACGTCGGTCGCGCCGAGCTCGTCGCGGAGCTTCGCGATCTCGGCGATCGCGAAGTCGGGATCGCCGATCACGTAGCGCGCCTTGAAGTGGTCGTAGTCGACCTGCTCCTGCGCGTCGACCACGCGGCCGCTGTCGTCGCGCAGCTCGCGCTCGCCCTCGGCGGACTTCTTGCCGTAGAGCTCGCGGAAGAGATACGTGACGGCCGGAGCTGCCAGCTCCTCCGCCCGCTCGGTCGTCTCGGCGACGAAGACCTCGCGCATCACGGGCAGCTCGTCCACCGCGCCGCCCGCCTCGCGCCAGATGGCCAGGTGCTCGCGGATCTCGGGGATCCCGTGGCGCGGCGAGGGCATGAGCACGCCTCCGCGCCCGGCGGCACGGGCGAGCGAGCGCGGGCCCGACAGGCCGTACCAGATCGGCACGGGCGACTGGATCGGCTTCGGCGTCACGCTCGTCTCCGGCACCTGGAAGAAGCGGCCGTCGAACGAGAACGACTCCTGCGTCCAGGCCTGCTGCAGCAGGTCGAGCGCCTCCCAGAAGCGCGCCTGGCGCTCCTCGCGCGGCACGCCGTGCGCGGCGAACTCCTCCGAGACGTAGCCGGGCGCGACGCCGAAGACGAAGCGGCCGTTCGAGAGGCAGTCGAGCACCGCCACGTCCTCGGCCAGCTTGAGCGGCGCATACAGCGGCACGAGCAGGCAGCCGGTCGCGATCCGCATGCGCTCGGTGACCGCCGCGGCGCCCGCCATCGCGATCAGCGGCGAGGGGCAGAGCCCGTCCGGCTGGACGTGATGCGAGACCTGGAAGACCGACTCGTAGCCGAGCTCCTCGGCGCGCGGCAGGCAGCGCAGCATGTCCGCGTAGGGCTGCGTGCCGCCGAGGCCCGCGCCCGGGCGGAACCTGGTGGCTGAACATGAGGCCGAAGCGCATCAGCGTGCGGATGCCGCGCCGGCGAGCGGCGCGACCGAGTGGCCGCAGTCCTCGATCGTCCGGCGCAGCGCCTGGATCACCTCGAGCGGCGTTCGGGCCGTCGCCGTGGACGCAGATCGACTCCGCCTCGAGCGGGATGAGGCTCCCGTCGGTCGCCAGCACGACGCCCTGCTCGAGGAAGCGCCGGATCTGCGCGGCCGCCTTCTCGACGTCGGTCGAGTGCTTCTCGCGCTGGATCACGATCGCGCCGTCCGGGGCGTAGTCCATGTCGACGTAGACCTCCATGACGACGCGGATCCCGCGCTCGCGCGCCGCCCGCGGCAGCGCGAGCTCCGGGCCCTCGGGCCAGTACACGACCGGCTCCGGCATGAGCGCGAGCGCGGCCTCGCAGAACGCGGCGGCCAGCGGCTCGTCCTCGCGCAGGATCGAATAGAACGCGCCGTGCGGCTTGATGTGGTGCAGCGCCATGCCCTCCGCCGCGAGCACGGCCTGCAGCGCGCCCGTCTGGTAGAGCACGTAGGCGTAGCAGTCGTCCGGCGGTGATGCGCATCGGCCGGCGGCCGAACCCGAGCAGGTCGGGCAGGCCCGGATGCGAGCCGACCTCGACGCCGTGCTGCTTGCACAGCGCGACCGTCCGGATCATCGTCACCGGGTCGCTGGCGTGGAAGCCGCAGGCCACGTTGGCCGACGTGATCTCGGGGATCACGACCTCGTCGTTGCCCATCCGCCAGTTGCCGAAGCTCTCTCCGAGGTCCGAGTTGATGTCGATCGTGCGCATGAAGCTCCCTCGACGCTCCACGGTTCGCGATCCGCCGTCGCTGCGACAGGAGCGATACTACGGACAATCGCTCACGGGAGGGGAACATCATGGCGTTGCAGGAGCAATCGGTCGCAGAGCAACTGATCGATGCGCGCGAGCGCTACGTCGCCCGCGGTGCAGGCAATCCCGAAGCTCGTCGTGGGACGCGCCCACGGCGCCATCGATCGAGGGCCTCGACGGCCGCGAGTACCTCGACTTCGTCGGCGGCATCGGCTGCCAGAACCTCGGGCACGGCCCCGAGAAGGTCGTCGCAGCGGTGCACGCGCAGGTCGATCGCTTCCTCCACCAGATGTCGATGGTCGTCTCCTACGAGGGCTACGTCGAGGTCTGCCGGCTGCTCGCCGAGAGCTCGCCGTGCGCCGGCACCTCGAAGAGCATGCTCATCAACAGCGGCGCCGAGGCGATCGAGAACGCGGTCAAGATCTCGCGCGCCGCGACGGGCCGCCCGGCCGTGCTGGTCTTCGACCGGGCCTTCCACGGGCGCACGCTGCTCGCGATGACGATGACGTCGAAGCTCGTCTACAAGAAGACCTTCGGGCCGTTCGCCCCCGAGATCTACCGCGTCGCGGCCCCGTACGAATACCGGGGCATCTCGAGCGACGACGCGATCGAGCGCGATCGAGCTCGCGTTCAAGACGGAGGTGGACCCGGAGTCGGTGGCCTGCGCCGTGCTCGAGCCCGTGCAGGGCGAGGGCGGCTTCATCCCGATGCCGCTCGACTTCCCGGCGCGCCTCAAGGAGCTGCTCGACCGCTACGGGATCCTCTTCGTGGACGACGAGATCCAGTCCGGCTGCGGCCGCACCGGGACGATGTGGGCGATCGAGCACTACGGCGTGCAGCCCGACCTCGTGACGTCCGGCAAGACGCTCGGCGGCGGCCTGCCGCTGGCGGCCGTGACGGGACGTGCCGAGGTCATGGACGCGCCGCACATCGGCGGGCTCGGCGGCACGTTCGCCGGCAATCCCGTCTCCTGCGCCGCCGCAACGGTCGTGCTCGAGGAGCTGGGCCGCCGGGAGGTGCTCGCCGCGGCGACGCGCCTCGGCGGGCGGCTGCGCGCCGGCCTCGACGACGTGCAGAGCCGGATCCGCGAGGTCGGCGACGTGCGCGGCCTCGGGCCGATGCTCGCGATCGAGCTGGTCACCGACCGCACGACGAAGGAGCCCGCAGCCGAGCTCGTCACGCGCACGATCGCCGAGGCGCTCGACCGCGGCCTGCTGCTGATGGGCTCGGGCGTGTTCTCGAACGTGATCCGCTTCCTGCCGCCGCTCAACATCGAGGATGCGGAGCTCGATCGCGGCATGTCGGTGCTCGAGGAGTCCCTGGTCGCGGCCGGGGCGACGCGATGAGCAGAGTCGTCCGGGTGGCCGGCGTCCAGGCGGCGCCGGTCTTCCTGGACGCGGACGCGACGGTCGCCAAGGCCGTCTCGCTGATCGAGGAGGCCGCGGCCAACGGCGCCGAGCTCGTCGCGTTCGCGGAGAGCTGGCTGCCCGGGCTATCCGTCCTGGATCTTCGGCGCCGCGGGCTGGGAGGACGCCGGCGCGAAGGCGGTCTACCGCCGCTTCCGCGAGAACGCCGTGGCCGTGCCGTCGCCCGCGACCGACACGCTCTGCCGTGCCGCGCGCGCCGCCGGAGTCGTGGTCGTCATGGGCATGACGGAGCGCGACACCGACACCGTGGGCGGCTCGCTCTACAACTCGCTGCTGTACATCTCGGCGGAGGGCGCCATCCTCGGCGTCCACCGCAAGCTCATGCCCACGCACGCCGAGCGCATCGTCTGGGGCCAGGGTGACGGCAGCGGCCTGCTCGTGGTCGAGACCGGCGTCGGCAGGGTCGGCGGGCTGATCTGCTGGGAGCACTGGATGCCGCTCTCGCGCTTCGCGATGCACGCCGAGCGCGAGGAGATCCACGTGGCCGCCTGGCCCGAGGTCGGCGATCCGGAGATGCACCGCTTCGCGAGCCGCCACTACGCATTCGAGGGCCGCTGCTTCTCGATCTGCGTGATGGGCGCGAGCATGACCGCCGACTCCCTGCCCGAGGGCTTCGAGCTGCCGCAGGCGATGGGGGCGGCCGACGACTTCATCGAGGCCGCGTCGGCGTCCGCGCCGCGCGGCACGACGATCTTCGCCCCCGACGGAACGGTCGTGGCCGAAGCCCCCGCGGGCCCCGAGACGATCGTCTACGGCGACCTCGACCTGGGCCGGATCGCGGAGGAGCAGCAGTCGCTCGACGTCGTCGGCCACTACAACCGGCCCGACATCTTCGACCTCCGCGTCGACGCGTCCTCGCGCGCGCTCCGTCACCTGGAAGCGCGCGCCCGCGCAGCCGCCGGCGGAGATGGAGATCGGGCTGCTCGCCGACGAGCTAGAACCCTGCTTCAGATCGGTCTCACGAGTCCCGCGCGGGGTCCCGGGTGGCCGGTAGGTTTCCAGAGCCCCGTGAGTGGTCGGGGGGCTCGCAGCTCGCGGCAGCGGATCCTGGCTCGACGATCCGGTGGGAACCCATTCTACATCCGGGAGACGTTCCCGCGAACCCACATGAGCGGTCGGCTCGATGAGCGAGCCCGGGGTCGCGACCCCTCGAACGCCTTGCGACTCCTGAAACCAGTTCTCTAGGCGCTGATCACCACCA
This sequence comes from uncultured Actinomycetes bacterium, assembly GCA_963845865.1. Lineage (GTDB taxonomy): Bacteria > Actinomycetota > Thermoleophilia > Gaiellales > JALYLC01 > JALYLC01. Next base: position 47,900 of record CAWJTT010000007.1, on the reverse strand, counting down.
CGCCGGCGATGACGAGCGCGGTGCCGATCAGCTTGGGCACGGTGATGCTCTCCGAGAGGAAGATGGCGCTTCCGGCGAGCGTGATGACGGGGTAGGCCGAGGTCATGGGCACGACGAGCGAGGCATCGCCCTTCGAGAGCGCATAGAAGAAGCAGATCAGCCCGCCGGCTGCGGCGAACGCCGTCACGATCGCCCAGGCGCCGCCCACCCCGAGCACCATCGGCTTCCCGAAGACGAGCAGCAGGATCGCCGAGAGCACGAGATACGCGACCGGCACCCAGTAGACCACCTGCTGCCAGTCGATCGTGCGCAGGGCGACCTTGGTCGTGATCCCGGCGATGCCGACGAGCACGACGTACCCGAGCGCGGGCAGGATCCAGCCGGCCATGAGAGCCCGTCCTTTCACTGGTTCACGTGGTGGCGGCGCGGCGCGGGAGCACGTACTCGCGGAACAGCTCCTCGCACTCCGGCGAGCAGAAGCGCTGCTCGCGACCGCTGATCTCGACGATCCAGAGGCGTTTCGCGACCACCTGGCCGCAACAGTCGCACGGGGTCACCACGGTCTCCCAGACGGCCGGGCTCTGCGCCCGCCAGACGCCCATCAGCTGCCGGCCTCGCTGCCGAGCGGCCCCTCGCCGCCCGGATAGCAGAACGAGATCGAGGGCGTGTAGAAGCCGAACGTGACGGTCAGCGGATCGGCCGGGCGCAGCACGTGGGCGGGGTGCGCCGGGTCGAGGAACTCGATCGAGGAGATCGCGAGCGTCTCGGCGCGGTCCATGACGAAGGGATAGCGCCCGCTCACGAGGCCGTCGCCGACGCGCGTGAGGTAGCGCAGCTGCCCGGTGGCGCGAACGCCCGTGCCGTACTCGACGCGCGCCGTCGTGCGGATCAGCTCCTGGCCGCCCTCGCCCCACGTCGTCGCGACGAAGTGGCTGCCGTCGAGCCGCAGCTCCGTGCGACCGCCGGTCGCGGGCACGCCGTGCGCCCGCGCGTAGGTGATCATCGCCTCCGACGAGTCGAGGTAGTGCGTCCACCAGCGGCCCGGCGTCCCGTCCTCGGTGTCGAGATCGGCGAGCTCGACGCCGAGGTAGGTCAGGGAATACGCGCCGAAGCCGTCCGGATGGCCACCGCCCGACGCCTGCGCGGCGTCGTCCACGACGTACTGGTTCATGAACACGGGAGCGCCGTCGCGCGGCGTCAGCCCGTCCGGCACGAGCGCCGCGGCCGCCGCGGGATCGGCCGGCTGCCAGACGGCGTAGAGCATGCGGGCCGCGGTGATCAGCTGCGGTGCGTGAAGCGTCATGCGGCGCCGTTCCAGCCGTAGACGTCGCTCGCCTGCGCCGTCGTGATGAAGCCCTCGAACACGTCGCGCTCGACGCGGTCGCGCTCGCGCTCACGGGCGTCGCCGTAGCCGCCGCCGCCCGGAGAGTCGATCCGCACCTCGTCGCCGCCCGTCAGGACGATGTTCGTGAACTTCGACGGCGAGACGGTGCCGAAGACCTCCGAGAACGTGCGGAACTCGCTGTCGCCCTTGCGCTTGACGAGGATCGCGCCGCGGCTGCCCTTGCCGCCGCCGTCGAGCCCGAAGGCGCCGAAGCCCTCCTTCGTGCGGTCGAAGAGCGCGTTGCAGGTCACCTCGACGCCATCCTGGACGCGGAGGACCCGGCGCGTGCCGAGCCCCCCGCGCATGCGCCCGGCGCCGCCCGAGCCCTCGATCAGCGAGTACTCGACCACGCGCAGCGGGTAGCGGGTCTCGAAGATCTCCACGGGCGTGTTGCGGCAGTTGCCGTTCTTGACGATGATCGCGTCGTTGCCGTCGTCATACGACTTCGCGCCCCAGCCGCCGCCCTCGAGGTGGTAGTTCGCGTAGTAGTCGCCGGTCTTCGGATGCACGCCGCCGAAGAGGAAGTTGCAGGCGGTGCCGCCCTCCGCGGCGGCGACGCGGTCGGGCAGCGCGGGCGCCAGCGCGGCCACCACCATGTCGGCCAGCTTGGGGTGCGTCTCGGTGTTGCCGCCGACCGACGGCCCCGGGTAGACGACGTTCACGGCCGAGCCCGGCGGCGCGATGATGCGGATCGGCCGGTAGGCGCCCGAGTTCTTCGGGATGTGGTGGTCGGTGAGATGGAAGACCGCGTTGTAGGTGGCGCCCGCGGTCACGCCGTAGGTCGCGTTGATCGGGCCGCGCACCTGAGGATCGGTGCCCGTCCAGTCGACGATCAGCTCGTCGCCCTTGACCGTGACGGTGACGTGGAAGCGCACCGGCGCGTCGACGACGCCGTCGTCCTCCATGTGCTCGGTGAACTCGTAGACGCCGTCGGGGATGGCCTCGATCTCGGCGCGCATCCAGCGCTCGGAGTAGTCCATGAGCTCGTCGGAGGCCTGCTCCACGAACTCGCGGCCGAAGCGGTCGAGCAACTCGAGCACGCGGCGCTCGGCGACCCGCAGCGAGCCGATCTGGGCGTTGAGGTCGCCCCACGTGTTCCTCGGCGTGCGGTGGTTGGCCATGATCAGCCGCCAGAGGTCCATGTCGTTGACGTCGCGCTTGACGATCTTGACGGGCGGGATGCGCAGGCCCTCCTGGAAGACCTCGGTGGCATCGGCCGCGAAGCTGCCCACCGCCTTGCCGCCGATCTCCGCGAGGTGGCCGACGTTGGCCACGAAGCCGAACAGCTCGCCCTCGTGGAAGACCGGGCGGATCACGGCGTGCTCGGGGATGTGCGCGCCGCCACGGTAGGGGTCGTTGTGGAGGACGACGTCGCCCGGCTCGAACGACTCGACGCCGAGCTCCTCCAGCGTCCAGCGCACGATGAACAGGCTCGCGGCGATCTGCGCGGGGCAGAACTCCGCCTGGCCGATCATGTTGCCGCGCCGGTCGAAGAGCACGCACGAGAAGTCGAGGCCCTCGTTGAAGATCGGCGAGAAGGCGGTGCGGATCATCGTGATGCCCATCTCGCGGCAGATGTTCACGAGGTTGTTGTTGATGACCGCGAGGGTGACCGGATCGATCATGCGCGTGTCAGGTCGAGGATGCCCGTCGCTGCGACCGCGAGCGTCCAGCCGGGAGGGACGACGACGGTCGAGTCCATCGACTCGACGATGAGCGGCCCCGGACGCGTCTCGCCCGGCTCGAGGCGCTCGCGCCGGACGATGTCGGTTCCGACGAAGCCGGTCTCGGGGAAGAAGACGTCGCGGCGCGCCGGCCCCTCGCCCTCGGCCTCCTCGCTGGGGAGGCCGGCGAACACGGGCGGCTCGCCCATCGCGACCACCGAGAGCCGCACGAGCTCGATCGGGATGCCGTCGAGGCGATAGCCGTAGAAGCCCTCGTAGAGGCGGCCGTACTCGGCGTACACCTCCGCGAGCCCGGCCTTGTCCACGGTCCCCTCCGGCACGGCGACCTCCTGCTCGTAGTTCTGGCCCTGGTAGCGCATCGCGATCTGGCGGCGCACGGTGGGCTGCTGCTCGAGCCCCTGGGCGGCCACGTCGGCGAGCGCTCGCGCCTCGAGCTCGAGGAAGAGCGCGTCGAGCTCGACCGGCGACGTCGTGCGGTCGGTGAGATAGACGCTGCGCACGGCGTCCACGCGCACGATCGCCGCGAGCGCGCCGAAGGCCGAGAACAGGCCCGGGCGGGGCGGCACGACGACCCGGCGCATGTTGATCGCGTCGGCGATCTCGCAGGCGTGCGTCGCACCGGCGCCGCCGAAGGCGACGAGCGCGAAGGTGCGCGGATCGATCCCCTCCTCGACCGTCACGATGCGGATCGCATTCGCCATGTTCTCGTTGCAGATGCGCACCATGGCCGAGGCCGTCTCGACCCCGTCGAGGCCGAGCTGCGCGCCCAGCGCGTCGAGCACGGCGCGGGCGCGCCCGGGATCGAGCGGGAGCTTGCCTCCGAGGAAGAAGGCGGGATCGAGGCGGCCGAGCACCACGTCGGCGTCGGTGATCGTGGCGCTCTCGCCGCCCTGGCCGTAGCAGGCCGGGCCGGGCACCGCGCCCGCGCTCTGCGGGCCCACCTGGAGGAAGCCGCCGGGGTCGACCCAGCCGATCGAGCCTCCGCCCGCGCCGATCGTGCGCGTCGACACGCTGGGCACGCTCACGGGCAGGCCGAACTCGATCTCGAAGTCCGAGGAGTAGAGCGGCTCTCCGTCGACGATCAGGCAGACGTCGCAGCTCGTGCCGCCCATGTCGAGCGCGATCGCCTCGGGCGTCCCGGCGGCGCGCGCCGCGTAGGCGCCGCCGATCGCGCCGCCCGCGATGCCCGAGAGCAGGAGGTGCGCCGGGCGCGCACGCGCCTCGCCCGCGAGCGCATGACCGCCGTTCGACTTCAGCAGCGCCCAGGTCCCCCCGGTGCCCGTGTCCTCGAGCGCCTCCGAGACGCCGTCCACGTAGCGCTCGAAGAGCGGCTTCAGATACGCGTCCACCGTCACGGTCGTGCCGCGCTCGTACTCGCGCCAGATCGGCGCGACCTCGTGCGAGAGCGAGACGGCCAGCTGCGGGAAGCGCTCGGCGAGCAGCTCGCGGGCGGCCAGCTCGTGCTCGGGGTTGAGATACGAGAACAGGAAGCAGACCGCGACGGCCGGCGGCTCGTCGCCGTTGGCCACGATCTCCTCGAGTGCCGCGGCGAGCGCCTCGAGATCGATCGGGTCGAGCACGCGCCCTTCCTCGTCCATGCGCTCGGGCACGCCGAGGCAGTCGGGCCGGTGGACGAGCGGCGTGGGCTTGCGCCAGCGGAAGTCGTAGTGGTGCTTGCGGTTGATGCGCTGGATGTGGGGGACGTCCCGGAACCCCTCCGTCGTGAGATAGACGACGCGCGCGCCGCGGCGCGTGAGCACGGCGTTGATGCCGATCGTCGTGCCGACGACGACGAAGCTGACATCGGCCGGATCGAAGCCCGCGGCCTCGAGCGAGGCGCCGATCGCCGCGACGGGATTGTCCGGGTTCGAGGGCACCTTGGCCACGTGCCAGCGCCACGACCGGTCGTCGACGGCGACGAGATCCGTGAACGTCCCGCCCGTGTCGATGCCCACCGTGATCCCCATCAGAGAAAGATCCTACCCCCCTCGGCCATGACGGTCTGGCCCGTGGTGAAACGGCTTGCGCTCGACGCCAGCCAGAGGATCGTGCCCACGAGATCGCCCGGCTGCTGGTAGTCGGGCACGACCTGCTCGGCCACGACCGCGGCCGCGTCGGCGCCGGAGCTGTTGGCCGTGTCGGTGCTCACCATGCTGGGCACGAGGCAGTTGACGGCGATGCCGTGCGGGCCGAGCTCGCGCGCCAGGGCGTGCGTGAGCCCCATCACGGCGCCCTTCGACGCGACGTAGTGGAGCGAGCCCGGCGCGCCGCGGTGGAACATCACGGAGCCGACGTTGATCACACGCGCGTCGCCGGCGCGCCGCAGCAGCGGCAGCGCCGCCTGCGTGACCAGGAACGGGGCCCGCGCGTTCAGCGCGAAGACCCGGTCCCACTCCTCCACGGTCGTCGACTCGAGCGAGCCGGGCGGGTAGATGCCGGCGTTGTTGACGAGCACGTGCAGGCCGCCCGCGCCCGCGAACGCCGCCACCTCGTCCAGCAGCGGCGCGATCAGCTCCGGGCGCGTGAGGTCGGCGCCGACCGCGACGGCGCGGCGCCCGGTTGCCTCGATCTCCGCCACCACCTCGGCCGCCGCGGGCGCGTCCGAGCCGTAGTGCACGGCCACGTCCGCCCCGGCCTGGGCGAGCCCCAGGCATGCGGCGCGCCCGATGCCCCGGGACCCTCCCGTGACGAGCGCCGTGCGCCCGGCGAGTCCGAACAGCGATTCGAGCGTCTGCACCGGGCGATCCTCTCAGGCGTGCAAAGATCGCGTCGACCCGGACGGAGGAGACTGACGTGGACGAACTTGCGCACACGGTCGCGAAGCTGCAGGCGGCCGAGGACATCCGGCACCTGAAGGCCCGCTACGCGCGGGTCTGCGATACGGGCTACAAGCCGGCCGGGATGCTTCCGCTGTTCACGCAGGACGCCGTCTGGGACGGCGGGCGCTTCGGCCGCTACGAGGGAATCGACGCGATCTGCGGCTTCTTCGACGGCGTCTCCGCCGACATCGTCTGGGCGCTCCACTACATGATCGCGCCCGTCATCGAGGTGGACGACGACCTCGTCAGCGCGACCGGCACCTGGTACCTCTGGCAGCCCTGCACCGTCGTCGCCCCCGACGGCCCCAAGGCGGTCTGGCTCTCGGGCGGCTACGCCGACCGCTACCGCAAGGAGGACGGCGCCTGGCGGTTCTCCGAGGTGCTGCTCGACGTGCAGACGATCGCGCCCTACGAGGACGGCTGGGTGCGGCGACCATTCTGGAACGACTGATGGTCCCGCGCATCGATCCGTCCGAGCTGCCCGCGCTCGCGCGCGGCTGGGGCTTCGAGCCGTCTGCCGAGGAGTCCGGTGAGCTGCTCGCCGTCGCCGAGGCGGTCTTCTCGACGCTCGATCTGCTCGACGAGCAGGAGCCGGATCTGCCGGCGCCCGTCGAGGCCGTGCGCGAGGCGGGCACGCGCCCGAGCCCGCAGGAGGATCCGCTCAACGCGATCGTGCGCCGCTGTCGCGTCCGCGCGCAGGGCTGCGAGGGGATCCTCTCGGGCCAGCGCATCGCCATGAAGGACTCCGTCGCGATCGCCGGCATCCCGCTGACCTGCGGCTCGGCCATCCTGCAGGGCTTCGTGCCGAGGTACGACGCGACCGTGACCGACCGGATCCTGCGCGCCGGCGGCGAGATCGTGTGCATCACGAACATGGACGACCTCGCGTTCTCGGGCGGCGGCGAGTCGAGCTGGTACGGGCCGACCCGCAACCCGTTCGATCCGGAGCGCTCCGCCGGCGGCTCGTCGAGCGGCTCGGCTGCGGCCCTCTGGTACGAGGGGATCGACCTTGCCGTCGGCTGCGACCAGGGCGGCTCGATCCGCGCGCCCGCCTCCTGGTGCGGGCTCGTCGGGCTCAAGCCGACCCACTCGCTGGTGCCGTACACGGGCATCGCGGGCATCGACCAGACGCTCGACCACTGCGGTCCCTTGGCCCGGACGGCGGCGGGCGCCGCGCTGCTGCTGCAGGCGATCGCCGGGTTCGATCCGGGCGATCCACGCCAGCGCGACGTGCCCGAGGCCGACTACGTCGGGGCGGTCGAGCGCGCGAGCGGCGATCTCAGGGGTCTCCGCATCGGCGTCGTCGAGGAGGGCTTCTCCGAGAGCGTGGGCGCCGAGCCCGCGACCTGCGTGGCCGTGCGCGCGGCCGCCGAGCGGCTCGACGGCCTGGGCGCCGACGTGCAGGAGGTGTCGTTCCCCCAGCACCTCGAGGCGGGCGGCGTCGCGTTCGCCGGCTTCGTCGAGGGCATGACCGCGCTGATGAGCGGCGGCGGCAACGGCTTCGGCTGGTCCGGCCGCTACTGGGAAGAGCTCGCGCCGGCGATCCTCGCCGGCATGCGCGAGCGCGCCGACGAGCTGTCGCCGCAGGTCAAGGCGGCGCTCGCGGCCGGCAGTCACCTGCGCGACCGCCTCGGCGGGGCGCCGTACGCCCGCGCGCAGAACCTGCGGCCCTGGCTGCGGGCGGCCTACGACCGCACGCTCGCCGACGCCGACGTCCTGCTGTTCCCGACCACGCCGTTCCGCGCCTTCCGCCTGGACGACGAACTGCGCACCAGCGAGCGCGTCCTGCGCGGCTGGGCGAACCTCGCGAACACCTATCCGACGGACATGTCCGGGCATCCCGCGATCACGCTCCCCCTGGCCGAGGCGGACGGCCTGCCGATCGGCGTGATGCTGGTCGGGCGGCGCTTCGACGATGCCCGCCTGCTCGCGATCGCGGCAACCTGCGAGCGCGCGCTCGGTTGGGCGCCGGCGAAGGGCCCCTGACGCATGAGCGACGGCTTCGACCCGTTCACCGTCGAGATCGTCAAGGAGAAGCTGCACGCCGCGGCCGACGAGATGGGCGTCGTGCTCGCGCGCACGAGCATGAGCCCGATCGTCTACGAGGTGCTCGACTTCGCCTGCGGCATCACCGACGCAGATGCACAGGTGGTCGCCCAGACGAACGGCCTCACGCTCTTCACCGGCACCTTCGGGCCGCAGATCCAGAGCATCCTGCGCAAGCACGGCCTGGCCGGCATGCGCGAGGGCGACGTCTTCGCCACCAACATCCCGTACGAGGGCGGCACCCACACCTGCGACGTCTGCCTGGTCAAGCCGATCCTCGTGCAGGGGCGCGTGATCGCGTTCGCCGTGAGCGTCACGCACTGGATCGAGATTGGCGGCGCCGTGCCGGGGAGCATCTCCCCCGAGGCGACGGAGATCTACCAGGAGGGGCTCCAGCTGCCGGGGGTGCGGATCGTCGAGCAGGGCACGCCCAGCCGGACCGTGATCGACCTGATCGAGGCCAACATCCGCCTGCCGCGCACCGGCATCGGCGACCTCAACGCGGGGCTCGCGGCGACGGCGATCGGGGAGGCGCGCGTGCGCGAGGCCTGCGATCGCTACGGCGTCGAGCTCGTGCTCGCGAGCTTCGCGCGGGTGCTCGACCACGGCGAGCAGATCGCGCGCGCCGAGCTGCGCAAGATCCCCAATGGGATCTACCGCGCGAACGGCGTGATCGACGGCGACGGCGTGACCGACGCGGAGATCCCGATCGCCGTGGCCGTCACGGTCGGCGACGACTTCCTGCACGCCGACTTCACGGGCTGCGCGCCGCAGACGCGCGGGCCGGTCAACTGCTCGACCGGAGCCTTGCTGTCGGCCTGCAAGACGGTCGTGCGTGCGATCACGGCGCCCGCCGCGCGCTCGAACGACGGCTTCTTCCGCCCCTTCAGCCTCAGCGTGCCGCCCGGCACGGTCTTCAGCGCCGAGCCGCCGGCCCCGACGGGCTGGTACTACGAGGGCGCGGCGTTCGCGAACGACCTGATCTGGAAGGCGCTGGCTCCGGTCGTGCCGGAGCGGTTGGGCGCCGGCAGCTACACGAGCCTCTGTTGCTCGTACGTCGTCGGCACCGACGACGCGGGCGAGCTGTTCGTGCTGGCCGAGCCGAACGTCGGCGGCTGGGGCGGCAGCGCGCTCGGTGACGGGGCCTCGGCGCTGATCGCGACGACCGACGGCGACACCTACAACTTCCCGGTCGAGGTCGTCGAGAGCCGGTACCCCGTGCTCGTCGAGCGCTACGCGCTCAACGTCGAGGCGGGCGGCGGGGCCGGTCGTCACCGCGGCGGCTTCGGCGTCGTGCGCTCCTACCGCGTGCACGGCGCCAGGGAGGCCACGGGCTACGGCAGCATCGGCGGATTCGGGCGCGTGCCCTGGGCGCTCGGCGGCGGCTCGCCCGGCACCGAGAACTTCCTCGACTACACAACGGCCGATCTCCGCATCCGCCGCGGTCGCGTGCCGCGTGTCCGCCTGGGCGACGGCGCCGTCGTCAGCTCCGTCACCGGAACCGGCGGCGGGTTCGGCGATCCGTTCGAGCGAGAGCCCCAGCGCGTGTCCGAGGACGTGCTGGACGGCTACGTGACCGCCGGCGAGGCGCGCGCTACCTACGGCGTCGCACTCGACCCGGTCTCGCTGAGACCGGATGCGGCCGAGACGGCACGGCTGCGGGCCCGATGACCCTGCGCGTCGCGACCGACATCGGCGGGACGTTCACCGACCTCGTCGTGGTCGACTCCGAGAGCGGCGACGTGCGCATCGCGAAGGTCTCGACGACGCCGCGTGAGCTCGCCCAGGGCGTGCTCGACGTGATCGCCGCGGGCGAGCTCGAGCCGGCCGCGATCGAGGAGCTCGTGCACGGCACGACGGTCGTGATCAACGCGCTCACCGAGCGAACGGGGGCACGCACGGCGCTGGTCACGACGAGCGGCTTCCGCGACGTGCTCGAGATCGGCCGCGGCAACCGCCCGGACATGTACAACCTCGTCTCGCGCAAGCCGCCGCCGTTCGTGCCGCGCCGCCATCGCTTCGAGGTGCGCGAGCGGGTCGACCGGCACGGCACGGTCCTCGTCCCGCTCGACACGGCGGACGCCGAGTCGATCGCGGCGGCCTGCGAGCACGACGGCATCGAGGCCGTTGCGGTGTGCCTGCTGCACAGCTACGCCCATCCCGAGCACGAGCAGGCGCTCTGCTCACTGCTGCGGGAGCGGCTCCCCGGCGTCGCCGTGACCGCCTCGTCCGACGTCACCCGCGAGTGGCGCGAGTTCGAGCGCACGAGCACGGCCGTGCTCAACGCCTACGTCCAGCCCGTGGTCGACGGTTACCTGGGCGAGCTGGAGACGCGCCTCGCCGGCGCAGGTCTGCGCGGACCGCTGCTCGTGATGCAGTCCAGCGCGGGCACGGGCTCGCCGGCCGCTGCGCGCGCGCGGCCGATCGCGCTCGTCGAGTCGGGCCCCGCGGGAGGGGTCGCCGGCGCCGCGAGGATCGGCGAGCGCATCGGCGAGCCGAATCTCATCTATCTCGACATCGGCGGCACGACGGCGAAGTGCTCGCTGGTCGAGGACGCGACGGTGCCGATCACGACGGAGTACCGCATCGAGTGGCGTCCCGACTGGGCGGGCTATCCGGTGATGGTGCCCGTCGTCGACATCGTCGAGATCGGCGCCGGCGGCGGCTCGATCGCCCGGGTCGACGCCGGCGGCTCGATCGTCGTCGGCCCGCAGAGCGCGGGCGCCGATCCTGGCCCCGCGAGCTACGGGCGCGGAGGCACCGAGCCGACCGTCACGGACGCCAAGCTCGTCGCCGGGGTGTTGGCGCCCGACTACTTCCTGGGCGGTCAGCTGGAGGTCCGTCCCGAGCTTGCGCGCGAGGCGCTGCGAGCGCTCGGCGAGCCGCTCGGTCACAGCGTCGAGGCGCTCGCCAGCGGCGTCATCCGGCTGGCGGACGCGAACATGATCAGCGCGCTCAAGCTCGTCTCGGTGCGGCGCGGCCGCGACCCGCGCGACTTCGCGCTGCTCGTCGGGGGTGGCGGGGGTGGGATGCACGGTGCGGCGCTGGGCGCCGAGCTCGAGGTGCGCAAGGTGATCGTCCCTCCGCTGTCCGGCGTCTTCTCGGCCTGGGGCATGTGCATGACCGCGCCGCGCGCCGACGTCGTGCGGACGCACATCCTGAGCGCGGGCGAGGCCTCCGATGCCGCGCTCGCGGCGCTCTTCGCAGAGCTCGAGGACGCCGCGGTCGCGACGCTGCGAGCGCGACGGCACTCCCCCGGCGGGCGAGGCCGTCCGCACCCGCGCGGTGGACGCGCGCTACCGCGGCCAGGAGCACACGGTGCGCGTGCCCGTGGCCGGCGGGCCGATCTCGGCGGCGGCCCTGGAAGCGGATTTCCACGAGCTCCACCGGCGCACGTACACCTTCGACCTGGAGGGCGACTCCGAGGTGGAGCTGGTCACCTTCCACGTCTCTGCGTACGGCCACGCTCCGCGCGAAGCGGCGCTCCCCGCCCCGTCGGCCGCAGTCGGGTCGACGCCCTCATGCAAACGCCCGCGCGTCGTCGACTTCGACGTGGACGGCACGCACCAGACTGCCGTCTACGAGCGCGGCGACCTCCCCATCGGCTTCTCGACCCGCGGCCCCGTCGTGATCGAGGAACCGACGACGACGACGCTGGTCCACCCCGGGCAGACGCTCGAGGTGGACGAGTTCGGCAACCTCGTGATCTGGCTGCGCTGAGCCACCCGACTCTGAAGCTCAGGGGTTCAGAACGTGCGGATGCTGGCCTGATCCACCCGAGCAGGCCCGGTCAGGGCGCTGGCGCGAGCCATACGGCGGTGAGTGAAGAACCTGCGAGGAGCTTGGTGTCGCTACCCGCTCCGACCGCAAGTAGGACGTGGTCGCCCGCGGCGAACGCGTACGCGCTGGTGATGGTCTGTGCGGCGTCGCCGGTGAAGTCCGTTTGATCGGAGGCGATCGTATCGCCGCCATGCTGGTTGTCGGCGATGAGACGCACGACACGCCCTTCGTCGGGGAAGGCGGTCGAGGCCCAATAGACAGTGCCGGTCACGAGGTAAATGCCCGGGGTCGGGATGGTCAGCCGAGTCGGTGATGCTGCGTCGAAGAGGCGATTGGTGTCGAACGTGACGCTGTCGAATTTCACGAACGTCTCCGGCGTGGTCGGCCCTGGCGCGCTGCGTGGGATCGCCTGCTCGGAGCCCGATGACGCGCGCGCCGCGATCCTGGGCATGACGAGCGGGTCGAGACCACCGTTTGCGTTCAGCGGAAGCAGCGTCCCGGCGACCGGCGACTGCGACGCGGAGAAGCCGTCGACGGAAGTTGCGTCGACGCGCGGGACGACCGATACCGGGAGCAGGCTCGATCCATTGAGCGGAATGAGCCTGCCGGCCTTGGGTGTCCGCGACGCCTTGATGCCGTTGATGGCGCCCGCGGTCTTGGCGAAGTTGGCCTGAGCGGCGCTGCGAGCCTTGTCTGCGAAGAGCGCGTGGCGGACGACTCCGGACGCCGCCGAGACCAACGGCGCACTAGAGAGAAGCGCGACCGCGAGCGCGGTCGCGGACAGCACGAGCGGTAACCGGTGCTTCACGCGGACTCCTCCACTTGGGGTGGCGCAGGATGCTAGAAGCTTGTTGCAGATGTGTCAATAACGGCCATCCGCTCGCACACAGCGGGCTACGTCGGCTGTGCACACAGCGTGGGCAGTCTTCCGTAACCTGTTGCGCACGTGTCCGCGGCCCCGAGTTTCACGCATGCGGTCTTCGGCCGAGAGCGAGAACTCGCCGCAGGTACCGCCTTCCTGGATGCCCTGCGGGAGGCTCAGTGGTGCGCTGCTGATCGAGGGTGAGCCCGGGATCGGCAAGTCGACCGTTTGGTCCGCGATCGTGCGGTCAGCCGACGCTGGATCAGTTCGCGTCCTGCAGGCACGCCCGGCAGAGAGCGAGGCGCGGCTCTCGTATGCGGCGCTTGCCGACCTGGTCGGGCCGGTCTTCGACGCGACGCGAGCCCGCTTGCCGGCGCCGCAAGAGCACGCTCTCGCGGCGACCTTGCTGCGCGTCGCCTCGGCCGAGCCGGCGGATCCTCGCACGACGGCCACGGCCGTCGTCGGTGTGCTCGGCGCGCTTGCGCGGGAGCGACCGGTCCTCATCGCGATCGACGACGTGCAGTGGGTGGACGCGGCGTCGTGCCGGGCGCTCGAGTTCGTGGCACGACGGCTTCCTTCGCGGGTCGGGCTGCTTCTGACCAGGCGTACCGGTTGCGATGCGACGGCGCCACTCGATCTCGACGGCGCGATCGCACCCGAACGCATCGAGCGGCTCATCGTCGGTCCGCTGTCGCTCGCGTCGTTGCACCACGTCATCGCGAATCGCCTCGATCGGTCGTTCGGCCGCCCCGTGTTGGCGCGAATCGCCGACGCTTCCGGCGGAAATCCGTTCTTTGCAGTTGAGATCGCTCGCGTGCTCGGGCAGGAGTCGAACGACCAGGAAGGTCACCGGCCGCTACCTGTGCCGGACAGCGTCAAGAAGCTGGCACGTGATCGAGTCGACGGGCTATCGGCGCTCGCGCGTGAGGCCGTGCTCGTTGCCGCGTCGCTCTCGAGACCGACGATCGAGATGGTCGTCGCGGCGCTACCGAGCGAGAGTGATCCGCTTCAGGCTGTTCTCGAAGCCGAAACAGCCGGGGTGCTGCTGACCGAGCGCGATCGAGTGCGCTTCACCCATCCCCTGCTTGCGTCGGCGGTGTACGGATCTGCGTCCGACGCGCGCCGCCGGCAGCTGCACGGACGACTTGCCGAAATCGTGATGGACACGGAGGAGCGCGCGCGTCACCTGGCGCAGAGCGCGATCGAGGCGGACGAGTGCACCGCGGCGAAGGTCGAGGAGGCCGCCGATCAGGCTGCATTGCGCGGAGCGTTCGATACCGCTGTCGAGTTGTTCGAGGCCGCCTGCCGCTTGACGCCGCGCGAGAACGAGGACGCCTGCCTGCGTCGTCGCCTCGGGCAGGCTTCCTCGCTCCTTCGATCTGGTGACGTCGGCGGTGCGCGCTTGCTCGCGCAGGATGCGGAGACGGACGGCATGCCACTCGCCCTGCAAGCGGAGCGTCTCCAGTTGCTCGCGGAGATCGAGTGGGACGACGGAGTGATCGGGCAGGCGGTGGCGTATCTCGAACAAGCGCTCGCGGCAGCATGCGACGACCCGGGCCTCAGTGCGCGGATCTCGGCGCGGCTCGTCCTGTTGGCAGCACCGGGCGACCCCGCCCGCGCTCGCGAGCACGCAGAGCGAGCGGTCCAGCACGCGCGCGGCGATCGAGAGCCGGCGGTGCTCTCGTCGCTGCTGATCGACCTGTGCCTGCTCGATCTGCTTCTGGGACGCAGCCCTCGGACCGACCTGATGGAGCGTGGGATCGCGCTCGAAGCAGAGGCCGGATCTGGCGTCCACCCGCACCCCGTTCCGCTCATCTGGTTCCAGTGCACCGACGACGTCGACGCGACGCGGGCGCGCTACGAGCGCGAGCTGGCCTGGGCACGTGACCACGGTGCCGAGCCTCACGGTGCGGAACGGCTCTCGTACCTTGCCCTCGTCGAATTCCACGCGGGCCGCTGGGACCTCGCCGACCGGCTGATCGAGGAGAGCTGCAAGACGATCGAGGAGCGCCTCGAGGTGAGCGGCAGGTTCGCGTTTCCATTCGCATGGCGAGCGTTCATGGATGCGCACCACGGGCGGCTCGTCCGCGCGCGAGCGACCCTCGAACCGCTCGTCGAGGAGACGCTCCGCGGTGCCAAGGCGTGGTGGGCGGCAATCCTCCTCAGCACCCTCGGCTTCGTCCAGTTCGCGGCCGGGGACGTCCGAGCGGCCGACCGCGCCCTGACCCAGATGCGTGAGCTGCTGGACGAGATCGGCATCGAGGACGGGCTCCTCGACCGCACCGAACCGTTCCACATCGAGCTGCTCGTGCAGCTGGGACAGACCGTACGTGCGCGCGAGATCCTGGCTCGACTGGAGCAGAGGGCAGAGATCTTCCCACGCCTGTGGATCGACGTCGCGCTGCCGCGCGCACGAGCAATCGTGCTCGCCGCCGAGGGAGACACGGCCGCCGCGCTGGAGGCTCTCGATGCGCTCGACCCGGAGCAGGGAGCCCGGCTTCCCTTCGAGCTGGCCTGTGCCTTGCTGACGAGTGGCCGGCTGCTTCGGCGAGCGAAGCAGCGGCGGGCGGCGGGCCACGCGCTCACCGAAGCCCTCGACATCTTCGAGCGCCTTGGCGCTCCGATCTGGGCGGAGCAGACGCGCGGCGAACTCGAGGTCGTGGGACCGAGGCGCCGCACTTCGGGCGAGCTGACGGCCAGCGAGCTGCGCGTGGCGGAGCTCGCCGCGACAGGCATCACCAACCGGGAGATCGCACAGGTCGCCTTCATGAGCGACAAGACCGTCGAGGCGCATCTCGCCCGGGCGTACCGGAAGCTCGGCATCCGATCGCGAGCCGAGCTGGGCGCGCTCATGGCCAAGCACCCTGCAAGGGATTCGCTGACACCGTAGGGAAACACCCGATTTGGCAGCACGCCGGCAGCCGTAGGATCGTGCCGTGTCTCCAGGACACCACGACAACCCGCGACGGGCGTACCTCGCCGAGCACTACGGCCCGGGCCGACAGGTCGAGCAGCTGACGCAGTCGGCCGGCCTCGTGCGCGCCGCGATCCTCGAGATGAAATCCGCCGGCGAGCCGATCACCTACCTACGCTCGACGATCGTGCCGAAGGATCAGGCATTCCTCTGCGTCATCGAGGCGCCCTCGGAGGAGCTCGTCGGCCAGGCGTACGCCCGTGCCGGGGTCGGTGTCGACCGCATCTCGGCAGCCATCTCGCTCGAGGACGAAGGTCGCGATCGAGCATGAAGCACCGCCGAGTTGCAGCCGGTGCGGTCGTGATGCTGTCTTTGGTCGTCCTCGTCCCTCTCGCCCAGGGCGCGAAGGTCGAATCGCCACGCCGCACGGATCTGGCGGAGTCGAACCTGGTCGTCACCCGCTTTCTCGTCGCCTCGGCGCTGGGAGACCGCCGGACGGCGTGTGCCTTGTTCCCGTCCCACCAGCCCTGTCAGGATGGCAGCCGACTCGTGGGCCCGGCCGACTTCGCCGTGGTTGGGGTCACGCTGGCTGACCCGAAGCGGCCGACGGTCTCCGCAAAGGTCGGCGGTGTCGAGGGCTCCTTCGTCCTCGCGCGCACCGGAAGGTCGTTCGTGATCGTGAAGGCAGAGCGCGCTCTCGTACGTGTCCTGCGTGCGAATCCCGTGCCGCAGGCCCAGGGCAAACCGGCGCGCCGCTCGGCCCGAGCCGAGGCGAGCCTGGTGGTCACTCGTTTTCTCCTCGCCGCAGCGCTCGAAGATCGCCAGACAGGGTGCGCGATGTTCCCGGCCTTCTACTACTGCCAACGTCATCATCGCTTCCGAGGCACAGCGCAATTCAACGTGGTCGACGTCACCCTGGAGGCACCGACACAGCCGGTCGTCTTCGCGAACGTCGGCGGCGTCCGTGGCTACTTCGTCCTCGAACGTGCCAGGAGCTCGTTCGTGATCGTCTCGGCACAGCCCGACTAGCGCCGTCGCACTCTACGCCCGGCGGCACGCTCCACCGCATCGCTGCCGGCCTCGTGCTCCTCGGATTGCGGACCGGCCGGGGGACAAGCGACCGTCCGTCTACCCCCTCGGGCTGACTGCAGGTTCGCCCCGCGGGGCGACGACAGGGCCCTGGCGCGTTGGTTGACTCGCGGCACGGTCATTCCACCAACCCAAGGAGTCCGCAATGACCCGCCGCTCGATCGTCCTGTCGCTCGCCGCACTGGCCGCTACGGCCGCGGTCGCGCTGCCCATCACCGCGAGCAGCGCCGACCCGCCAGAGCGCACCATCACCGTCACCAACGGAAAGAGCAAGATGGTCTTCGCCGACGTCGCACCGCTCGGGATGAGACACGGCAAGCTGAGCCTCGGCGATCGCATCGTCCAGACTCAGCAGGTGCTCATCCACGGCAAGCTGGCCGGCTGGGTGAACTTCGAAGGCACCATCGTCAGTCCGAAGCCCACGACGTTCGCCCACTTCAGGGCGACCGAACGCCTCGTCGGCCACCTGTCCGGTGGCGAGATCTTCGCGATCGGCTACGTCGACTCGGCCGCGGGCATCGACCGCTCGACGATCATCGGCGGTACCGGCGACTACCTGAATGCCCGCGGCAGCATCGCGGGTACCGACAACGGCGCGGTAATCACGCTCGAATACTGACCGGCGCCCGCCGCTGTTCACGCGGCCCGCGGACGCGGTGCCGGTAGACATCGGACATCCGCTCGAGGAGGGGGTCAACCTGGCTCGATCGGGGTTGACCTCCTACCACTGCCGCCTCCGCGAGCGATGAACGTCGCTCACTCGGCGCTCGGCGCCTGCGCCGCCGGCGCCGGCTCGCGCGTCTTCTGCAGCCACCGCCAGTCCCCCGGCCACGGGATCTCGCGGCCTGCCGTGAGGCCCTTGGGGCGCAGGATGAGCGCGACCAGCAGCGCGAGCGCCATCACGACGTCGGCGGTGCCGGACGGCACCGTCGCGCCGGCGATGCCGTTGACCTCGAAGCGCTGGAAGAAGACGTAGATGACGGTCAGGAAGCTCGTGCCGACGACGGCGCCGTAGACGCTGCCCATGCCGCCGACGACGAGCATCGCGATCGTCAGGAACGTCAGGTCGAAGTAGAAGTCGAGGTAGCTGAACGTGATGAAGTAGTGGCCGTAGAGCGCGCCGATGATGCCGCAGAGGAAGCCGGACAGGGCGAAGGCGATGTAGCGCTCGCGCGCAACGTGCACGCCGACGGAGCGCGCGGCCGGGTCGTTCTCGCGCGTCGCGCGCAGGCGCAGCCCGTTGCGCGACTGCTTGTAGGCGAAGGCCGCGATGATTGCGATGATCACCCAGATCAGCGTCGCCCGCAGCGTGGTCGATTGCGGAACGCCGATCTGCGTGCTCGTGCCGCGCGTGATTGAGCTCGTCTGCTGGATGAAGACGTTCATCGCGACGAGGATCGCGAGCGTGGCGATGCCCGCGGCCACGCCGATCAGGCGAACGATCGGCACGCCGAACACCATCGCGACGACGAGCGCGGCCACGCCTCCGGCGAGCGTCCCCTCGAGCGGGCTGAACTGCGCCGGGAAGACCCAGTCCTTGAGCAGGTGGGGCATCGAGAGGAACGTGAACTGCTTGATCGCGGTCGGGATCGTGAGCAGCGCCGACGTGTAGGCGCCCACCGCCACGAACGCCACCTGTCCGAACGACAGGATCCCGGAGTTGCCGCTGAACATCTGCAGTGCCAGCACGATCAGCAGGCGCAGGAAGTACTTCTCGGCCTCGTCGGTGTAGAAGACGTCGTTGACGATCTCGGTGATGACGAGCCAGATCGCCACCATCAGGAGCGAGAGGAGGAGCGGCGTCCAGATCGTCCGGAGCAGACCCTCGGCGCGGGCGTACCCGCCCGTCACGACGGTGCTTCCTCCGCGACGCGGGGCACCTCCGCCGCGACGCGCTTGCGGCGCAGCTTGTCCACGGTCCCCATGAGACCGTTCGGCTGGAAGACCAGCATCGCGATCACGAGCAGGAACGCGAACATCAGCGTGTGACCCTGGATCGATCGCGGCAGGGTCGCCGAGAGGATGTTGATCAGCAGCCCGAGCGTGAAGCCGCCGAGCGCGGCCCCGCCGAGGCTGCCCAGGCCGCCGATCACGACGCCGACGAATGCGATGAGCAGCGGACCCTGTCCGACATTGGGCCGCACGTCGCCGTGATTGAGCATGTAGAGGATCGTGACCGCCGCGGCCAGGAATCCGGTGATCGCGAACGCGGAGGAGATCACCCAGTTGGCCCTGACGCCCACGAGCTGGGCCATGCGGAAATCCTCGGTGGACGCGCGCAGCTGGATGCCGAGCGCCGTGCGCTTGAGCAGCAGCAGCATGCCGACGAGCAGCAGGATCGTGACGATCCAGGTCAGGATCTCGAGACGCGAGAACAGCACGCCTGAGACCTCGAACTGGTTCGTGAGCCAGGGGATCGGCTCCACGGTGCGCGGCGACCCCGGTGGGAACAGGATGTACGCGAGCTTCTGCAGCCCGATCGAGAGCGCGAACGACGTGATCAGGAGCGTGCTCGGTGAGGCCCGCCGCACCGGCCGGAACGCGATCAGCTCCATGAGCAGGGCACCCCCGATCACGACCGCGAAGGTGCACAGGACCATGGCGAACCAGCCGTAGCGCTCGGTGTAGAACATCGTGTACGCGCCGATCATGATCAGCTCGCCGTAGGCGAAGTTCATGAGCCCCATGACGCCGAAGAGCAGCGACAGCGACAGTGCCATCAGCGCGAACAGGCTGCCGTACGCGACCGAGTCGATGAAGTACTGGACGTACGTCGAGGTGCTCGCGAGGACGATCACGGGCTAGCCCATCCCGATGTAGGCGGTTTCGAAGTCGCCGATCTCGGCGAGCTCGGCGGCGGTGCCGTGGAACTGGACGCGGCCCCCGGTGCGCAGCACGTACGTCCGGTCGGCCAGCTCGATCGTGCGCGCGGCATTCTGCTCGACGAGCAGGATCGTGGTACCGCTCTCGTGCAGCTGACTGAGGATGTCGAACACGCGGTCGACCATCAGCGGTGCGAGCCCGAGCGTCGGCTCGTCGAGCAGCAGCAGCTTCGGCCGCGAGACGAGGGCGCGGGCGATCGCGAGTTGCTGCTGCTCTCCGCCGGAGAGCTTGGCCCCCGAGGAGTTCCAGTAGCGCTGCAACACCGGGAAGCGCTCGATGATCTGGCGGATGTCCTCGTCGATGCCCTTGCGGTCCTTGCGGACGCTCGCTCCGATCTTGACGTTCTCGCCCACGGTCAGGCGCCCGAAGATGCGGCGGCCCTCGGGGACGAGCGCGATGCCGCGGCGCAGGGTCTGGTCCGGTGAGAGCCCGACGATCGACTGACCCTCGAGCAGGATCTCGCCCGAGACCGGAGACAACGCCCCCGTGATCGTCATCAGCGTCGTCGACTTGCCGGCGCCGTTGTGGCCGACGAGGCCCACGAACTCGCCCTGCTTGACCTCGAGCGAGAGGCCCTGGACGGCGTTGATGCGGCCGTAGCTGACCGACACGTCCTTGAGCTCAAGCACCCTGGTGCTCCTGTGCCAGCTTGGCGCCCTTGACGCCGAGATAGGCGGTGATCACGGCGGGGTTCGTGCGGATCTCGGCCGGCTCCCCGAACGCGAGCGGCTTGCCGAAGTCGAGCACCTGGATGTGCTCGCAGACCCTGAAGATGATGCGCATGTCGTGCTCCACGAGCAGGACGCCGCAGCCGACCTCGTCGCGGAGCGCGGCGATCGTCTCGGCCAGCTGGAGGCTCTCGCGGTCGTCGAGCCCCGCCGCCGGCTCGTCGAGCAGGAGGAACTTCGGGCCGACGGCGACGGCGCGGGCGATGCCGACGCGCCGCTCCTCCCCGTGCGGCAAGCGCGGAGGCCGCCATGTACGCCATGCGCCGGAGGCCGAGGCTGTCGAGCAGCGTCCACGCGCGCTCACGCGCCTTGCGCCGCGACAGGCCCGCGCCCAGCGCGCCCAGCTCGACGTTCTCGAAGACCGTCAGCTCGGGAAAGGTCGCGACGTCCTGGAACGTGCGCACGAGCCCGGCCTTGGCGAGGCGATGCGGCGGCCAGGACGTCACGTCCCGGCCGCCGAGCACCACCTTCCCGGAGGTGCGCGGGACGAAGTGCGAGACGGCGTTCATGAACGTCGTCTTGCCCGCGCCGTTCGGCCCGATCAGGCCCATGATCTGACCCTGCTCGAGCGTCAGATCGACACCGTCGACGGCCTTGACTCCCTCGAAGTGGACGCGGATCTCCTCCGCGACCAGCTGCTCGGGCTTGGAGCCGCCGACGGTCATCGATCTACCGTAGCGTGTGAACTCTCGTGCGTGCCTACTTGGCCGGCTGAGCGCCCGAGCACGGGCTGCCGTCGCCGATGCTCGGCACCTTCTTCACGTGGACGGTGTCGATCTGCTTGTCCTTGCCGCCGGTGTACTGCTCGACGGTGTAGACGGCCGGCTGCGGCCGATGGCATTTCGACGTGAACGCCAGCGGGCCGGCGAACGTGTTGATCTTCAGGCCCGAGTCGAAGAGGGCCGATGCGATCTTGGTGCCGTCCGTCGAGCCGGCCTTCTTGATCGCCGCCACGAGGGCGTCCGCGAGCTCGTAGCCCGGGAGCGCGTAGTGGTTGCCGATCGGCTGGCCGTACTTGGCCTTGAACTGCGCGTTCACCTTGGCCACGGCCGGGTTCTTGCTGCCCTTGCAGTAGGTGTTCAGGCAGGCGAAGCCGAGCGCGTAGAAGTTGCTCAGCTTCGGGTTGTTCTGAACGACCGGCAGGCCGTTGACCGACGCGTTCGTGATGATCGTCGTCTTGATGCCCGCGTCGCGCACGGCGCGGACGTACTGCGCGCCGAACGGGTTCCACGAGCCGTCGAAGATCACGTCGCACTTCGCGACGGCGCCGCGCAGGCGCGTCACGTTCGAAGACAGGTCGAGGTTGTCGCCCGCCGTGAAGGTGTCCTCACCGCAGACCGTGCCGCCGAGCTGCTTCCAGCGCGCCTTGAAGTAGTCGGCCGTCGCCTTCGAGTACTCGAGCGAGAGGTCCTTGACGATCCACGCGCGCTTGAGGGCCGGCTTGTGCGCCCGGAACCACTCCGCCATCGCGGTGCCCTCGGTGTCCGATCCGAGGCCCATCGAGCCGCCGTACTGGCCGACGATGGCCGGCGTCGCGACCTTCGGCGAGGACGCGCAGAGCGCGATGCCCGGAATCTTCTTCGCCCCCGCAGCCTGGATGGCCGGGAACGAGAAGTCGAAGTCGCAGGTCGCGATGATCGCGACGGCGCCCTCGGAGATGAGCTCCGAGGCGTTGGTCGCAGCAGTCGGCTTGTCCGACTTCGTGTCGATCCACTTGACCTTGATCTGCTTGCCCAGCACCCCGCCGGCCTTGTTGATCTGATCGATCCGCATCTGGAAGAGCTGACCGGCCTGGAGGTCGTACGGGCCCAGGATGCCCGTCTTGGCCGCCGAGATCCCGATCAGGATCGTGTCGGCCTTCGGGGCTGCGCTCGCGGAGATCGAGAACACGGTTGTCCCGACCACGGCGAGTGCCGCGACGAGCCCGACGATGTATCGCTTCATTACTCCTCCTCCGGGCCGGAGCCCCTTGCGTCTACGGGTCTGAGAGGGCGGTATGGCGAATCTGGGGGTGCTGAAGGGCGCCCGATGCTATCTGGTTGAGACGCGCGCGCGGAAGGGGGTGTTAGACGCCGCCGAAAGCCGGCGTGCGCGGCCCGTCTACGCGAACGAGCGCGGCGTGATCGCGCGCGCGGCGGGGAGCACGTCCTCCGCGAAGCGCGTCGCGATCTCGAGGTACTCGTCCATCGTCCCCGAGCGAACGTCGAAGTGCATCGTGAGGTGGGAGTAGCCCGCCGCGGCGAAGCGCTCGATGTCGGCGAGCACCTGGTCGGCCGAGCCGGTGAGCGTCATGCGCGGCGAGCGCCGGGCGGCATCATCGCCCGGCTCGACGACGAGACCCGAGCAGAAGGCGTACATGCGGAAGGCCGAGACGTCGCGGCCGATGCGCTCCGCCTCGCGCAGCACCGCGTCGCGCAGGTGCTCGAAGCGGCCCGGGTCACCGTAGCTGTCGAGGAACATCGGGTAGATGCCGTCGCACGTGCGCGCCGCCCTGCGCGCGCCGACTCGCTGACCGCCCCGAACACGAGCGGCGGGTGGGGCTTCTGCACGGCTTGGGCTCGAGCGAGACGTCGGTGATCTCGTAGAAGCGGCCGTGGAAGTCGACGTACGGCGCGCTCCAGGCGTGCTTGAAGATCTCGATCTGCTCCTCGGTGACGGAGCCGCGGTGCGCGAAGTCGCCGCCCACCGCCGCGAACTCCTGCGGATCCCAGCCGCTGCCCACGCCGACGATGAGACGGCCGTTCGAGAGCACGTCGACCGTCGCCAGCTGGTGCGCCGCGACGAGCGGGTGGCGATAGGGCGCGATCCAGACCGAGGACGCCATGCGGATGGTGGTCGTCGCTCCGGCGATCGCGCCCATCGTGGCGATCATGTCGAGCATCGTCGGCTGGTTCGGATAGGCGCGCGTGCCGGACATGTTGGCCGTGTGGAACGCACCTTCGTCGCGTCCCATGCAGACGTGATCGGAGAACCAGACCGAGTGGTAGCCGAGTTGCTCGGCGAGCCTCGCGACCTCGACCGGGCGCATCTCGGCGGCGGGGAGCTTCTGCAGGTAGAAGTCGCGCTCGTCGCGCATCAGCAGCCCGTGCGTCGGCATCGTCAGCCCCAAATCCATCAGGCCCGGGATGGTCGCACGTCGAGCACGATCGGCGTCAAGCGACGGATCAAATCGAGTTCAGGGCGCGCTCGCGCGCATCGACGAGCGCGAGGCCCGCCGTCGCGCCCTTGCGTCGGTAGGCGTCGCGCGCCGCGCGCAGCGCCTCGCGTGCCTCGTCGCCCCGCCCGAGGATGCGGAGTGCGTCGGCGCGGTCAAGATGGCGGTGGCCCTGGTCATTGACGAGGTCGGAGGCCGCCGCGCGCTCGATTCCCCGTGCGGTCAGCTCGAGCGCCACCGCCGCGTCGCCGCGCAGCGCGGCGGCCAGGCCTCGCGTCGAGTGCCACTCGCCGCTCGCGTTGAGTTCCTCATCGCTGGCGAGGAAGCTCGTTTCGAGGTCGCCGATCTCGGGATGGCCGAGCTGACAGCGCGCACGCGCGAGCATCACCGCGACGGTGGAGCCGAAGCCCGGCTCGCCGATGTCAACGAGCCGCGTCAGCCCGGCCTGCAGGACCTGGATCGCGCGCGCCGGATCGCCGGCGAACTGCTCGACGATCGCCGCCTCCTGACAGAGCAGGGCCGAGAGCAGCTCGAGGCCGAGATCGGTCAGCGCGTCACGGCCCCGCGCGACCTCGTCGCGACCGAGCTTGGCGTCACCGAGCATGGCGGCGAATACACCGTGCTCGATGAGCGCGACCGCGCGCGCCTTTGCCGACGGAGCAGTGCGCGCGAGCTCGTCGCACATTGCGAGGCCATCGGCGGCCGGCAGCGGCCCGTACATCGCGCTGATCATGAGCCAGACGAGCGCCTCGCCCTGGGAGCGGCGATCCCCCGCGGCGGCTCCACGCGCGGCCGCGCGTCGCCAGATCTCGCTCGCCTCCGCGGCGCGGCCCGACCAGAAGGTCGCTTTGGCGATGAGGTCAAGCGCGGTCGCGGCGCCACTGTCGTCGCGATCGCGCTCGCACGCGGCGAGCCATTGCTCCGCCTCCGACCTGTCGTCGCGCACGTCCTCGCCGTGCTGGAGGCGTAGGAACGTCTGCCAGGCGCGAGCGGCAAGCACCGAGCGAGGCGCCTCGCCGTCGGAAGCGACCATCGCGGCGATGTCGTGGTCGCCGGGCCCCCCGATCCGCGCGATCGCCTCGCGCGCGCGGTCGGCGCGGCCGGTTTCGACGAGGGCCGGGATCAGGTCGACGAGGATCGCCCCACGCCGGATCGGATCCGCCAGGTCAGCCGCGCGCTGCAGCAGCCCGGCGGCCGCCGGCAGGTCGCCCGAGCGGAGCGCACGGCGACCCGCTCGGGCGAGGCGCTCGGCCGCATCGCGGGCGTTACGGGTCGCCGCCTCCGTGTCGCCGATGTCCCCTCGCGCTCGCGCCGCCTGCTCGAGGTGGTGGCCGGCGATCTCATCGACGTCGAGGTCGCCGCGCGCGGCGACGAACGCGGCCGCGGCCTCGTGCAGGGTGGCCCGCGAGCGCTTGGCGAGCCCGTCGTAGGCCGCATCGCGGATAAGGACGTGTGTGAACTGGAAGACGTCGTCGGCGACACCGGCGCCCGGGGCGGCAGTTGCCGGCCGGATCATGCCCCTACGCGAGAGCCCGGCGAGGAGCGCGCCGAGACGACCGCGCGCCGCGGGTTCGGCGAGCGCGCGCAGCGACGACGACGAGAACTGCTGTCCGATCACGCTGGCGCGCTGCGCGGCGTCTCGCTCGGCGTCTTCGAGCTGGTCGAGCCGCGCGTGCAGGAGCGCCCCGATCGTGGCCGGCATCGCGAGCGCCCCGGAGGCGTCGGCCTCGATCCAGCGCTCCGGACCACGCACGAGCGCTCCATCCTCAACGAGCATGCGCACGAGCTCCTGGACGAACAGCGGGTTGCCCTCGGCCGTCGCGAGCACCCGGCGCTCGACGGCGGCAGGCAGTACGCCCGATCCGAGCTGCTCGCGCGCGAGTGCGGCCGCGTCGGCATCGTCGAGCGGAGCGAGCAGCAGCGTGTCCGCCTCGCGGCGAGGCGCAGCGAGCGACGGCCGCCGCTCGAGCATCTCGGGGCGGCCGGCGAGCACCAGGAGCAGCGCGGTTCCGGCCGACCACGCGACCAAGTACTCGACCAGGTCGAGCAGGCTCTCCTCGGCCCAGTGCAGGTCGTCGAGGGCGAGCGCCACCGGCGCGCGGCGCGCCTCGGCGGCGAGCAGCTTGCGCACGGCCCAGAACGTCTCTTCGAGCGGGTAGCCGTCGGCCTCCGCGCCGAGCGCGACGCTGAGTCGCGGCACGATCTCGCCGGCTTCGGGCTCGTCGCGCAACGCGGCGCCGGCGGCGACGCGTGCGTCGGCCGGCGACGCGCCGGGCAAGACGCCGAGAACACCGCGGAGGGCGTCCGCGAGCGGCCGGAAGGTGACATCCTCACCGTACGGGCGGCAGGTCCCGGTCGCGACGACCCGACCGGCGTCCGCCTGCGCCCGGACGAACTCCGCGAGCAGCCGCGTCTTCCCCGTCCCGGCCGGCGCCACGACGTTGACGACTCGCCCGTCTCCAGCCTCGGCGCAGGCCAGCCAGGCGGCGGTGAGGCGCTCGAGCTCGGCGGCGCGCCCCACGATCGGGCCTCCTTCGGGCCGGGGAAGGCGGCCGTCGGTCGCGACCGAGCGAAGGCGCCAGGCGCGCAGCGGCGCCGATTTGCCCTTGACGGTCAGAGGCTCGACCTCGTCGGCCTCGACGGCGCCGCGTACGAGCCGCATCGTTGCCTCCCCGACGAGCACCTCGCCCGACGCCGCCGCCTGCTCGAGCCGAGCCGCGACGTTGACCGCATCGCCACTCGCGAAGGCCTGCCCATCGGACGCGTCGCCGGCGACGACCTCGCCGGTGTTGACGCCGATGCGGACGCCCAGATCGACGCCGTGCCGCCGCGCGACCTCCGCCCCGAGCGAGCGCGCCTCGTTGCGCAGCTCGACGGCCGCCCGCAGGGCGCGCAGGGCATCATCCTCGTGTGTCACCGGGATGCCGAACGCGGCCATCACGGCGTCGCCGATGAACTTCTCCACCGTGCCGCCGTGGCGGTCGAGCGCGGCGCGCGCGATCTCGAAGAAGCGCGTCATCGCGAGGCGCACGGCCTCGGCGTCGAGACGCTCTCCGAGTGCCGTCGACCCCGTGACATCGGCGAACACGAGCGTGACGATGCGGCGCTCGGCCGTCAGCTCGAGCGACGGCAGCGGCGCGCCGCAGTAGCCGCAGCGCGGCAACTCCGCCGGGGTCTCACGCACGCACGCCGGGCAGGTGACGAGCATCAGCGCGCGGACATCCGCGGCGGCGACTGGGAGAGATGCTCGGCCGCGCCTCCGACGTGCATCGGTGTCAGCATAGCCCGGCGTCGGCCCTGCCGTTCGGCGTGAGTCTCGCGCTGACGCGGGCGCTACGCGCCGACGGACAGAGCGCCGCTCAGTAGCGTCCCGGCCCGCGGTGCCACGGGCCGGAGCCCGAGGCTCTCGAGGATCTCGTACGTCGTCGCGACCGCGGCCGAGAGCACGGGCAGCCCGAGCTCGTCCTCGGCGATCTGGATCGCGGGCAGCGACGGCATCTGCACGCAGGCCGAGAGCACGACTGCCTGGGCGTTGGCGAGATCCAGCCGGCGCGCGATGCCCGGCAGGAGCATGGGGTCGTGGCGCCCGACGTCGCTGTTGCGCGGGATCTCCAGCGAGATTGCGTCCACCACCTCGATGCCCGCGTGCTCGATGTACTCGACGACGAGCTTGGTCAGCGGCTTCATGTACGGCGCGACCACCGCGATGCGCTCGTAGCCGAGCGCCTGGATCGAGCGCACGAGCGCACCGGCGCTGGAGACGACCGGCGCCGGGCTGCCGTTCTCGGCCGCAACCGCGGCCAGCCGCCGCTCTGACTCGGCGTGGAAGCCGGGGCCCTGCGACATGATCGCGACGAGACACGCGTAGGCGATGACGTCGACGCCCGCGTCGGAGAGCTCGAGGGCGCAGCGGTCGCTGCCGCGCACCATCTCGGTCAGCTCCTCCTTGGTCACCTGCTGCAGGCGGACGCGACTGGAGTGGAACGTGAACGTCTCGGGCTCGACCTCCGCGCGCCGGCGCAGGAGCTCGGGGATCTCCGTCTCCATCGTCGTGTTCGAGCTGGGCACGACCAGCCCGATGCGGTACGGCATGCGATCGTCCTTTCCGCGTTCAGCCGACCGACATCATCGCTCAGCGCCGTGCGCGGCGGCAATCCTCCGCTGCGACGATCGGCGGGATGACCTTCACAGCAGCCAGCGGCTGAACGCGGTGCGGATCTCGTCGGTCAGCGGGCGCGACGTGCCGGTCTCCCGGTCGATGTGCACGACGACCGACTCGGCCTCCGCCGCCAGCCGCCGGTCGAGCACCGCGGTGATGCGCTCGCCCATCGTGATGCTGGACGTCCCGACGCGCGTGGCGCGCACCTCGACGTCGACATCGCCGTCGTCCTGGGTCAGCGGCGAGCGGAAGTCGATCGCACAGCGCGCGAGCACGAAGTCGTTCAGCAGCAGGCCGTTGCCGAGCACCGCGAGGAACCACTCGTCGCGCGTCTCCTCGAGGTAGGTGAGATAGACCGAGTTGTTGACGTGCTTGAACGCGTCCATGTCGCGCCAGCGGATCTCGCAGCGCTTCGTGAACGTCGATGGCGGCAGCGTCGGCACGGCACCCAGGCTACCGCCGATCTGGTTAGCTCTCGCGCATGAGCCAGGTGGCCGTGCTGGAGTACTTCGACACCGAGCGACTGGACGCGCTGCTGGGGGGCGAGGCCCGCGCCCTGCCCGCCGAGGACTGCGACATCCGCCGAGGTGCGCGTGCTGATCTCGGGCGGCGGCCTGACCGTCGACGCGGCGCTGCTCGCCGGCTTTCCGCAGGCGCGCGCGGTGATCACGGGCTCGACGGGCTACGACCACCTCGCGCTCGACGACCTGCGCGCCGCCGGCGTGGCGGGCTACTGCACGCCCGACTACTGCAGCCGCGAGGTCGCCGACTTCGCGCTGGCGTGCGCGCTGGCCGGGCTGCGCGGCCTGGTCGGCCTCGACCGCGCGATGCGGGGCGGCGTGTGGGAGGAGCGCGCGGCGGGCACGACGCGGCGCGTGAGCGGGTCCGTGCTCGGCGTGATCGGGCTCGGCAAGATCGGCAGCCTGGTCGCGCGCGACGCCGCAGCGCTCGGCATGCGCGTGCTGGCCGCCGATCCCGTCGCGAGCGACGAGGCCTTCGCCGCGGCCGGCGCCGAGCGTGCGCAGCTCGCCGACCTGCTGGCGGCGAGCGACGTCGTCACGCTGCACGCCCCGCACGTCCGCGGCGCCGCACCCGCTGCTCGGCCGCGAGGAGATCGCGCTGCTCAGGCCCGGCTCGATCCTCGTCAACGCGGCGCGCGCCGAGCTGATCGACATCGACGAGCTGATCCACGGCCTGGCGCTGGGGCCGTCCGGCCTGGGCCTTCATGGACGTGTGGGACGACGAGCCGCCGCTGCCGGGCGACCCGCGCCTGGAGACGCCCAACCTCGTGCTCACGCCGCACGCGGCCTGGTACTCGCCCGACTCCGAGGCCGCGCTCTACGAGCGCATCGCCGAGACGCGCGACCGCCGCGCTGCGCGGCGAGACGCGCACGGGGGCTCGTGACATGACGCTCGTGCTGTGCGAGCGCGACGGCCCGATCGCGCTGCTGACGCTCAACCGGCCCGAGCGGCTGAACGCGCTCTCGAGCGCGCTCGAGGAGGAGCTGGCCGCGGCGATCGCGAGCCCGCCGGTGCGCGAGGCGCGCGCGCTGATCATCCGCGGCGCGGGCGAGCGCGCGTTCTCGGCGGGCGCCGACACGACGGAGCTCGAGGTCGCCACGCCCGAGAGCGCGCTCGCCTACTACGAGTACACGGGCGACGTCTACGAGCAGCTCGCCCGCTTGCCGCTGCCGTCGATCGCGCAGATCCACGGCTGGTGCGTGGGCGGCGGGCTGGAGCTCGCGCTGGCCTGCGACCTGCGCGTGGCGGACGAGAGCGCGCGCTTCTGGTTCCCCGAGGTGGAGCGCGGCATCCTGCCCTCGAGCGGCGGCACCGCGCGAGCCGTGCGGGCGCTCGGGCCGGCGGTCGCCCGGCGCCTGATCCTGCTGGGCGAGAAGATCGACGCGCGCCACGCGCTCGAGCTGGGCGTCATCCACGAGGTCGTGCCCGACGGCCAGGCCGCCGCGACGGCGATGGCCTGGGCGCAGACGCTGGCCTCGCGCTCGCACCGGGCGCTGCAGGTCGCGCGCCAGGCCATCGACGCCGCCGCCGACGGCTCGCACGCCGCCGCGCTGGCGGCCGAGCGACTCGGCTACGCGGCGCTCGCCGGCCTGGAGTGAGCCGCTCGCCCGACGTCGTCGTGGTGGGCGGTGGCATCGTCGGCATCGCCGTGGCGGCTGCCTGCGCGCGGCGCGGGCTCCGCGTCACGCTGTGCGAGGCCGCCGGGCTGGCACAGGCCGCCTCGGGCCGCAACCACGGCCTCGTGATCGGCCCCAATCCGCCCGAGATGGAGGCGATCGGCCAGCGCACGCTCGAGCTGCTGCTGGAGCTGCACGAGCGCAGCAAGGCCGCGTTCGCCTTCGACCGCGAGCCGCATCCCTGCCTGATCCTCGGCGGCGAGAGCGGCGAGATGCTGCCCGGCGAGGAGCTGTGCGAGCTCGAGCCGCTGCTCGCCCCGACCGTCGGGCAGGGCTGGATCAACACGCAACGCGCGCCGCATCGATCCCGGTGCCGCCGCGGTCGCGCTGGCCGACGAAGCGCGCGCCGCAGGAGCCGAGATCCGCACGGGCTGCGCCGTGCGCGAGCTGCTGCGCCGCGGCGACGACGTGACCGGCGTGCTCAGCGACGACGGCCGCATCGAGGCCGCGCACGTGGTGGTGGCCGCGGGGCCGTGGTCGTGGAGCGTCTGCCGCTCGCTCGCGCACGACGTGCCCGTGCGCGGCGTGCGCGGCTGGATCATCGTCACGCGCCCGGCGCCGTTCCGGCTGCGGCACGTGATCGAGGAGATGGACGCGCACGCTCGCCGGCGGCACCGACGCTCGGCCAGCTCGCCGAGGGCAGCGAGCCGGCTGCCAACGTGCCGTGCGTGCTGCAGCAGGACTCCGCCGGCCGCGTGCTCGTCGGCGCGAGCCTGCACGGCGCGATCGGCCAGGGCGACGAGGCCCCCGAGACGCGCCGCGCGATCGCGCGGCGCGCGGTCGAGGTGTTGCCCGCGCTGGCCGGCGTCGAGATCGCCGACTCCCGCTCCTGCCAGCGGCCCTACTCGCCCGACGGCCTGCCGCTGCTCGGCCCCTACCCCGGCGTCGGCGGTCTCGTGCTGGCCACCGGCCACGGCTCGCTCGGCGTGACGCAGAGCCTCGGCAGCGGCGAGGCCGTGGCGGACGGGATCGAGTCCGGCGCGTGGGACGCCGCGCTCGCGCCCGCGCGGCTGCTGGCCTAGTCCTTCGGCGCCGGGAAGTGGTGCCGGCACCCGCAGCTCAGGTTGTGCTGCTTCAGGAACGCGGCCGTCGCGAGCAGCTTCTTGCGGGCGGCGCGCTGCTCGGGCGTGAGCGTCTGCGTCACGGTCTTCGGCTTGGCGTTGTTGCGGGCGAACGCCTCGTGCGCGATGCCGCCGGCGATCAGCGCGAGACCCAGGAGCACGAGCCGCAGACGCATCGTCATGACGAGAGCCCCACGCGGCGGTCGCCACGGCGACGCACGATCTCGGCCAGGATGACGATGCAGAACGAGACGAGGAGCATCACGGTCGCGACCGGGATCATCGGCGGCAGGTGCTCGGCCTGGCGGATCTGGCCGAAGAGGTAGACGGGGTAGGTCTCGCTGTTGGCGGCCAGGAAGCTCGCGATCGCGTACTCGTCGATCGAGACCACGAACGCGATCAGGAACGCCGAGAGGATGGCGGGCGTGATCAGCGGGAAGATGATGCGCCGGAACGTCGTCAACGACGATGCGCCGAGGTCGTGCGCGGCCTCCTCGAGCCGCACGTCGATGCTCGCGATGCGAGGCACGAGCAGCAGGATGCAGTACGGCAGCGAGATCACGACATGGCCGGCGAGCACGGTCCAGAGCGAGAGCGGCAGCGGGTGCGGCCCCTTGCGGAAGAGCATCAGGAGCGCGACGGCCACGACGATCGGAGGGACGACGAGCGGCACGAGCGCGAACGCCGTGATCACGTTGCGGCCGCGGAAGCGCCGGCGGGCGATCGGGTAGGCGGCCAGGATGCCGACGATCGTGGCCACGACGCTCGTGCCGAGACCGACCTTGATCGAGCGCACGAACGCGTCGCGCAGCTCCTGGTCGTGCCAGGCGTCGGTGTACCAGCGCGTCGTGAAGCTCTGCAACGGAAACACGGGCACGGTGCCCGAGTTGAACGAGAAGATCAGCAGGATCACCGACGGCAGGTAGAGGAAGATCAGGAAGCACACGAACCAGCCGGTGAGCAGCCTGCGGCCGTTGCGGCTCACGGCGACGGTGGAGGCCGGGCCGCTCATTGCCCGCCTCCCGTGGCGCGCAGGAAGCGCGAGGTCGCGGCCGTCAGCATCAGCACGACGAGCATCAGGAAGAGCGCGAGCACCGCCCCCGATTGCCAGTCGCTGTTCTGCCCGAAGTCGTCGGCGATGGCCGAGCCGAACAGGTATCCCTTGCTGCCGCCCACGAGCTGCGGCGTGACGAACTCGCCGATCGTCGGGATGAACACGAACAGGAAGGCCGCGACGACGCCCGGAGCCGCGAGTGGCAATGTGACCTTGGCGAATGCGCGCAGGCGGCTGGCGCCGAGATCGGTCGCCGCCTCGAGCAGGCGCCTGTCCATGTTCTCGAGCGCGACGAAGATCGGCAGTGCCACGAACGGCACCCAGGCGTAGAGCAGCACGAGCAGCACCGTGAACTGCGTGTACAGGAGCCAGCTGACCTGGTGTCCGTCGGCGCGCAGGCCGGTGTCGAACAGGAACGTGTTGACGAGCCCGTCGTCGGTCAGGATCACCTTGAACGCCAGCACGCGCAGCAGGTAGCTGGTGAGGAACGGCGCGATCACGATCACGAGCCACGTGTACTTCGACTTGCCGCGGCAGAACGCGAGGTAGTAGGCGACCGGGAAGGCCATCAGCACGGCCACGATGGACACGGTCAGCGAGGTCGAGATGGAGCGGAAGAAGAGCGTGATCGACGGGTTCTCGGACGTGATCTCCGCGACGCGCGCCACGGAGTTGCCCGCCGGCAGCGCGATGAACGGCAGCACGAGCACGACGAGCGAGGCCACGACGACCTTGCCGCCGTGACGCGGCAGGCGACTGCCGCGCAGCACGCCCGCGAGCAGGGCCAGCTCCGACGAGGCCGAACACCCACAGCGGCATCGTCAGCGTGGCGTTGAACAGGTGCACCGTGATGTCGGTGGCGAGCAGCTCCCGCCAGCGATCCCACGAGAAGCTCGTGAGCTCGCCGTTGATCGATGCGGCCGCCTTGGTGACGCCCTGGTAGCGCTCGCCGGTCGAGAACAGGAAGACGTAGTAGAGCGGCGCCAGGAAGAACGCCAGCAGCACCGCCAGCGCCGGGCCGAGCAGGAGGTAGGTCGAGAGCGTGGGGCGACGGCGCCTGCGACGCGGCGCGGGCCCGGCGGGAGGTGCGGACGCGAGGGTTGCCACGGCGAGAGCCGCGGGGCGGGCGGACGCGCCGCCCGCCCCGCGCATCGTCGATCAGGCCGACTTGACCTGCTGGTAGGCCTTGAGGTACGCGTTGCGGTTCTCGAGGTGATGCTCGAGCCACACCTTCGGCGGCTTGAGCGCCGTCGAGAGCGAGTTGAGGTGGAACTGCTTGACGAACTTCGGGTCGGTCTTCGCGAGCGTCGCGGGCGTCATGGCCGAGCCGCCCGTGAAGAACGCGTTGACGAGGAAGTCCATCGCCGGCGCCGAGTAGGCGACGTTGAGGTAGTCGTAGGCCAGCGCCTCGTTCTTCGGCTTGGCCGCGATCGCGAACGAGCAGATCCAGGCCAGCTGCCCTTCCTTGGGCTGCATGTAGACGACCTTGGCGTTCTTCATGGACGGCTTCGCGATGACCTGCGCGTAGGTGTCCGGCCAGGCGTAGGTGACCCACACCTTGCCCGAGATGAAGTCCTGCATCGCCTGCGTCTCGGACTGCCAGAACGAGACGATGTTGGCCTTGGCCTTGATCATCGTGTCGCGCGACTGGTTGATCTGCTTCGGCGTCAGCGTGTTGACGTTCTGGTGGCCGTTGATGAGCGCGCCGATCTTGATCATGGCGACGCCCTCGTCGTACATCGTGACCTTGCCGCGCAGCTTCTTGTCGAACAGCACGGCCTCCCACGACTGGGAGGACGGCACGTACTTGTCACCGCGGTACATCGGCGTGGAGTAGCCCCAGTCCCACGGGATGCCGTAGGTCTTGCCGTTGACGATGCCCGGGGCGGCGAGCTGCTTGTTGACCTTGGCCATGGCCTCGAACTTCGTGGTGTCGATCGGGCCGATCAGGCCCGCGGCCTGCCAGTCGGGGATGTAGGCGATGCAGGGGTGCGTGATGTCGTAGGTGATGGCACCCGAGGCGGCGCGCGCGAGCTCGGCCTGGTCGGTGTTGAACGTGATGTACTTGGGCACGCCGTACTTCTGGAAGTAGGCCTTGAAGCCCGTGAAGTCCTTCTGGTAGTAGGCCCAGTCGTGGACGACGAGCGGCGATGTCTTGGCGCCTGCGCTCGCGAACGCCTCGGCGTTCGAGAGCGCGAGGCCCGCGGTCGTGGCGGCGGCCATCGTTGCGCCGAGGAAGCCGCGGCGGGAAAGCCTGGTCGGCTCGGTCATGCTGTTTCTCCCCCTGGGGTCGCCCCGCCGCCGGCCAGTGCCGGCGCGACGGGAATGACGAAGCTGTGCTCGGCGGCCCAGTGCAGGACGATGCGGTCGCCCGCCTGCACCTCGTCGCCGTCGAGCCGGTCGTTCAGGCGATGCACCACGAGGCGCTCGCCGGTCGGCAGGTCCACGATGACCTGGGTCATCGAGCCGAGGTAGACGGCCTCGGCGACCGTTCCGTGCACGCGAGCCTGCCCGCCCTCTGCGGGCGGCTCGCCGAGCTTGATCTTCTCCGGGCGCACCGTGATCTGCACGGTCTCGCCCTGACGGGCTCCCGCGCGCGCAAGCAGGCGCTCGCCCTCGCCCAGGTTCATGGCGACGAGCCCGTCGTCCGCGCTGTCGACGCGCAGGGCGAGCAGATTGGACGTGCCGATGAAACCTGCGACGAACGGCGTGGCCGGATGTTCGTAGAGCTCGCGCGGCCGCGCGATCTGCTCGACCAGGCCGAGGTTCATGACGGCGATGCGGTCGCTCATCGTCAGCGCCTCCTCCTGGTCGTGCGTGACGTACACGAACGTCGTGCGCGTGCGCGCCTGGATCTCCTTGAGCTCGAGCTGCATCTCCTGGCGCAGCTTGAGGTCGAGCGCGCCCAGCGGCTCGTCGAGCAGCAGGGCCGCAGGCTCGTTGACGAGCGCGCGCGCGAGGGCCACCCGCTGCTGCTGCCCGCCGGAGAGCTGCCCGGGCCGGCGCTCCTCCATCCCCTCGAGGCGCACCGAGCGCATCGCCTGCGCGACGCGAGCCCGCACATCGTCACGGCCCGACGCGCTTGACGCGCAGGCCGAACGCGACGTTCTCGAACACGTTCATGTGCGGGAACAGCGCGTACGACTGGAACACCATGTTGACGTGCCGCTTGGCCGGCGGCACGCGCGTGACGTCGCCGCCGCGCAGCAGGATGCGGCCCTCGCTGGGCTCCTCGAAGCCGGCGATCATGCGCAGCGTCGTCGTCTTGCCGCAGCCCGACGGCCCGAGCATCGAGAAGAACTCGCCCTCGCGGATCTCGAACGACACGTCGTTGACGGCGATGACGTCTTCGAAGCGCTTCGTCACCGACTCGAGGACGATCGCTTCGGTCGTCGCTGCGCTGGAGTCGCCCGAGTCCAAGGGGCGAGTGTAGAGGCTCACCCCCGCGTGCGCCAGCGGACGCCCAGGGCCGCGGCGAGCGCGAGCGCGCCCGCGAGCGCGAAGGCGACGGCGTCGCTCGCGACCTGGGCGACCGCGCCGGTGGCGACGGGCCCGACGAGCGCGCCGATGCCCCAGCTGACCGAGAGCAACCCCATCGCCACGCCCTGCCCCACGCCCGCCCGCTCGGCGCCGTCGGCCGCCAGCGGATAGGACGAGACGAAGCCGATCGATTGCGAGATCCCGCACGCGATCATGGCCGCGATGAACAGGCCGGTGCCCAGCGGCAGCGCCATCGCACCGAGGCAGGGCGCGAGCAGCAGCGTGCCGAGCCCGACGGTCTTGAGGCGGTCGAGCCGGTCGGCGATGCGGGCGATCGTGATCGTCGTCAGGAACGCCCGCGAACGCGACGAGCGTGAAGACCGCACCGACGCCGCTCCCGGAGAGCCCTTCGCCCGCGAGGTGCAGCGAGCCGAGCGTCTGCATGGTCGTGCCCGCGATCGCGAGCGTGACGAGCGCGACGTTGGCGCTGAGCAGCCAGGAATCGCGCGACGACGATGCGGACGCTCTCGCGCAGCGGGACGTGCTCGTGCTCGGGCGCGCGCGACCTCGGGCTCGCAGCGATGCGAGCGCCCCGAGCACCAGCACGATGACGCCGAGCGCACCCGTCGCCGCCTTCAGGCCGACGAGTTGCACGAACGGGCCGCCGAAGATCGGGCCCATGATCGCGCCGATGGGGAGCCCCGTGTTGATGAGCGCCGCGGTGCGCCCGCGCTCGCTGCGGCGGCACGCTGCCGATCGCCCAGGCCAGAGCGGCCGACCACGAGACGGCGCTGAAGACGCCGGCCGCGAAGCGCACGCCGACGAGCTCGGCGAACGATCCGACGAACGCGTGCAGCGGCGCCGCGACCCCGAACAGCAGCGTCGCGGCGATCGTCACCCGCCGCGGCCCGAAGCGGTCGGCGAGGTTTCCCGCCGGCACGGAGGCGAGCAGCACGGCCGCGCTGTAGGCGCCGACGACGATGCCCGACTGCGCCTTGCTCAGGTGCAGCGACTCCTCCCAGCCCGGCAGCAGCGGCGCGACCGCGAACCAGAGCACGAGATCGAGGAAGACGAGCGCGCCGACGAGCGCCGTGAGCCTGCGCGGCCGCCCGCGCTGCACTGCCGCGGCGGGCACCGCCTGGGTCAGGGCAGGCGCCAGTCGATCGGCTCGGCGCCCTGCTCGGCGAGCATGCGCGTTGGCCCGGGAGAACGGCTTCGAGCCGAAGAACCCGTTGTGCGCCGAGAGCGGGCTCGGATGCGCGCTCTCGATGCAGGGGTGCGGCGTGAGCAGCGGCTTGAGGGTGCGGGCGTCGCGGCCCCAGAGGATCGCGACGAGGGGCTGGTCGCGCAGCGCGAGGGCGCGGATGGCCTGCTCGGTGACGGCCTCCCAGCCCTTGCCGCGGTGGGAGCCGGGGTTGCCCGGCGCGACCGTGAGGACGCGGTTGAGGAGCAGGACGCCCTGCTGCGTCCAGGGCGTGAGGTCGCCGTTGGCCGGCTGCGGGTGGCCGAGGTCCTCGCGGTACTCCTGGAGGATGTTGCGGAGGCTGCCCGGGAGCGGCCGGACGTCGGGGGCGACGCTGAAGCTCAGGCCGACCGGGTGGCCGGGCGTCGGGTACGGGTCCTGGCCGACGATCAGGACGCGGACGTCGTCGAGCGGCTGCTGGAGGGCCGCGAGGATGCGGGTCGCGTTCGGGAGGAACGGCCGGTTCGCGGCGCGTTCTGCTCGGAGGAAGTCGCCGAGCTGGGCGATCACGTCGGCTACGGGCGCGAGCGCGTCGGCCCAGCCGGGGCCGACGCTGTCGGCCAGCGAGCGCGCTTGCGGCTCCGCGGTGCTCACGGCTGCGATCGTAGGGGGACTCAGGCTGCGGGGCCAACCGGCGCCGCGCAGGCCGCTCGGCTACGTCGGCGGACTACGATCCGGGGCGGCGCCCTCGTAGCTCAGGGGATAGAGCAACGGTTTCCTAAACCGTGTGTCGGAGGTTCGAGTCCTCCCGGGGGCATCGCGTTGTGGATAGCACAACGATTTCGCTGCTCAGCGGCATGACAGGCATACCGCTCGTTCGCGTGTCGACTGGAGGACGCACGCCTGCGCATTGCGCGGCGGAAGGAGGGAGACAGATCTCTCCACTCCTGCAATGCGTCAGGCGGCGGGGCCTTGCTGGGTGCCCTCTGCCTTGGGCTGGGCACATGCCGCTCTTTGATGCACATGACGACCGTCTGGCGGTCGTGCTTGATAGGCGTGGCTCGAACCATGCCTCGATCGCCGCGCACACAGAGAGCGATTCGGCGCCATCATCGAGTGCAGTCCCACGCGAGGAGCGAGGCTGCTTTCTCCCCTCACCTGGCGCCGCCGAGAAGGGCACGGTCGAAGAAGGCGACGATGCGGCGCTCGTACTCCCGCGGCTGCGCCTGGGCCCCGTTCATGTGCGTCGCGCCCGGGACCTCCCAGATCTCCTTTGGGCCGCGCGCGAGCTCGTAGAAGCCGGTGTTGGCGGGACGCTCCTCCGGCTGACCCTTCTCCCCGTAGATGAAGAAGACGGAGCGGTGGCCGATCTTCGGGATGAGGCTCCGCAGCGTCGCGGGCGGCAGGTTGTCGGTGAAGAGCGCCGTGGCCGCCGTCGCGATGCCCATGATGACGAGCGAGTCCCACTTGCGCTCCGGGTTGACGAGGGTGTCACGTACCGAGCGGAAGGCCGCACCCTCCGTCACGATCGCCTTGAGCGCGGGCGACTCGGCCGCCGCCTCGATCAGCATCTCGCCGCCGACCGACAGCCCGATGGCGCCGATGCGCTCGGGATCGACGTCGGGGCGGTGCTGGAGGAACGCGACGGCCGCGTGGACGTCGCGATCGCCCTCCCAGCCGAAGAGGTTCGGATCGCCCTCGCTCTCGCCCTCGCCGCGGCGGTCGAACAGCAGCACGCCGTAGCCGTGGCGCACGAGCATTCGCGCGCGGAGCTGCGTATCCCGGCGGCCGGCGAATGCGATGACCGCAGCGCCGTTGCGCGACGGGACGTACCAGCCCTTCAGCCGCAACCCGTCGCTCGTCGTGAACTCGACGTCCTGATGCGGCGCGCCGAGGTGCGCTGCCGGTACGTGGGCCTTGCCGGCGTGCGTCACGATGTACGAGAGCGCGATCGGCTGAGCGATGACGAACAAAGTGAGCGCCGTCCCCACCGTTAGCAGCAGTCGCCGGCCGTAGCGCCACCAGAGCGCGTCGTCACGGCGCCGCGAGCGCCACAGCGTCGCCACACCGACACCGAGCAGCAGGAACGCGCCCGGGATCGAGAGCAAACCCGTGTAATCGTCGCCCGACGGTCCGGCTTCCCTGCTGTAGTACACCGCCTCGGTCGCGCCGAGGACGCCCATGAATCCGACGACGAGGGCGGTGCTCGCGCGCGCGCCCGCGCGTGAGGCGCGGGTAGAGCCACGCCGCGAGCGCCAGCAGGGCGAGCGGGACAAGACCGGCGAAGAGGTGATCCGTGGCCGACGTCCCGGTGTTGGGCTGAATCAGGTTGTCGTCGGCGACATGCAGTGCGACGAGGG
Source organism: uncultured Actinomycetes bacterium (assembly GCA_963845865.1). GTDB lineage: Bacteria > Actinomycetota > Thermoleophilia > Gaiellales > JALYLC01 > JALYLC01. Next base: position 9,061 of record CAWJTT010000007.1, on the reverse strand, counting down.
CGAACCCGAGACGCGCGAGCCCCACCTCGCTGCGCAGCCCTGCGCCTATGCGAGGCCAGGAGATTGCGCGCGGCAGTGGACGAGCGGCGGCGGAATGGCTCACGACGTGCCTCCTTCAGATGCGGGGAAGTCCATGAGGCCAGCTTGTCGCGCCGCAGGGCCGCGCACATCAGGGGGGCACCCTGAACACGAACCCTGATTTTCCGTCAGCGCGTGTACGCCGCGGGCACCCCGCCGTCGACGTTCAGGGTGTTCCCCCTGCTCTTGCCGGAGCTCCTGAGCACTCTGCGCGCATACCTCGTGGCCGATGTCCGCGAGCAAGCTCGCAGCCCCGATCCACCCGACGCCCCGCGTCAGCCAGCGCTCATCCTCGGAATCCGGCGCAGCGCCTTCCGCGTCGGCCGCGTCTCCCCCGCCCGTCACGCCAACAAGACTCGCAATGGAGCTCTCACCCAGGCGCCGATCGCGACCGACGCGTCACAGGGCGTCGGTCAGCCAAGAAGACGGGCCAAGGGCTCTGGGGGGGTTTGAAAGCCGTCGTATTAGGTGCATCGCATGGATCGGCCAGTTTGCCTTCGCCAGATCATCCTTCAGAAGAGCACCGCATCGGCTCCATGCTCCGGATCGCGATCGCGGGCGGCGTCGCCGGGCTCTACCTCTCGCGCCACCGGCACCGCCGGTAGCGAGGCGATCGCGCTCTGCCTGGCGGCGTACGCCGCTTCGATGACGGCGACCGCTCGTCGGGTGTAGGCTCGCCCAGCTCGAATCACGCGCGGCCACTCGAAAGGGGATCGCATCATGCCGAACTACGTGCTGCTCATGAACTGGACCGAGCAGGGGATCCAGAACGTCAAGGACTCGGTCGACCGTGCTGACGCGGCCCGCTCGGCGCTGAAGGCGCAGGGAGTCGATCTCACCGACATCTACTGGACGATGGGCGCTCATGACCTCGTCTGCGTCGTGCAGGCACCGGACGACGCGACCGCATCGGCCGCGCTGCTGGCACTCGCCGGGCAGGGAAATCTGCGCACGACGACGCTGCGCGCGTTCACGGCGGACGAGTTCCGGGGGATCCTGAGCAAGCTCGGCTAGATGGTCGAATCCGCGGCAGGGCCGCAGTCCCCCCGCAGCACGCCGTCGTCCTGGTCGATCGCGAACTCGAGCCTACGGCAGAGCGTCGCGATGGCATGGTCGAGTCGACGAGAGCGAGGGCCTCTGGGTCGGCGGCTCTGTCGACGGGAACGGCCTGACTAGGCAAGGCTCAGGATTCGCGTCAGGTGCTCGGGAGGGTTTGAATGCCGTCCTCTTAGGTGCCGCGAAGCGACCGATCGGGACTTGCCCAACACCCCGCCGCGACGGTTGCGTCGAGCACGTTGACCGCAGGGCGCCTGTCTCGCTAGGGTTGCGCGCACCCACCCTGGGGGGCATGCGCGGAATCGTTCTGAGTATCGGCCTACTTGCGGTTCTCCTGGCTGCAGTGTCGGCCGTCCCACACGCATCGGCAGCGCCGCCGACGGTCTGGAACGTCGTCGCTCTCGGAGACTCCGACACGACGGGTAACGGCGACTCGACGGGTCTCGGCTGGGTGGGCCGGTACGCACGTCTGCTCCGACAAGAACTCGGCCTCAAGGTGGTCGTGACCAACCTTGCGCGGGAAGGCAATACCAGCAGCGAACTGCTCACAGAGATGCGCTCCGACGCGACCACGCGGACAGCGGTGAAGAAGGCGCAGGTCGTCCTCCTCGGCATCGGAGGAGCAGATCTCAACACGGGGGATGGCCGACTCCAGGCCGGGGCGTGCAAGGCTGAAGCCTGCTACGCGGCAGACCTCCGCGCGTTCGGGCGCAATCTCGCTGCGACGGCAGACCTTGTCCGCAAGCTACGCAGCTCGCACGAGGCCGTGCTTCGGGCGATCACGCTGCCGAACGTCATTCCCGGCGCCAAGGACGTCGTGCCCTCGTTCATCACTCGCGAGATTGGCGTCTACGAGGGCATGACGCTGAAGCGGTATATCTGCGCCGCGATGTCGACGCACGGCGGCCGCTGCATCGACGCCTTCCGAGCGTTCAATGGCGCCAGCGGAGCGCAGAACGCATACGCCAGAGGCTGGCTCACCAAGGATCCATGCTGCTACCCGAGCGGGAAGGGCCAGCAGGTCATGGCTCGGCTCCTCGTCGACTCAGGGCTCGCACCGCTTCGGTAGCGAGAGAAGCCTTTTCACCGACGCCGCCCGCCCCGTCAGCTCTGCCGGCGAGCCGTTACGCTCGCGAGCAATCGCGACAGGGACGCCGGCGGGTTTGAAAGCCGTCCTATTAGGTGCATCGCGTTGTGGCCGACCCAACGATTTCCCTGCTCAGCGGGATTCTTCGTGTACCGCACGCTCGGTCAGCAGGCTGAGGCACGCCGAATTGGCTTACCGAGGTTTGACCGCCTGAACAGCCAGTCCGCCTTGCGCGATGCACCCGCGCAGGCGCGCGCGGCCGCCGGCCGTCACGGCGGCTCGGAAACGAATAATCGCCGGCAGGGCCGCAGTCCACGGCGACCCCCGTGTTTGATCCGGGAGCCGCGGGGCACAGCGGTCGAGTGACTCTCGCTCGCCCTCCTATCGTCAGCAACGCCGAATGGACTGCGGCCCTGACGGTGATGACTGAACGTGAAAGGACCGTCGCCGCCGCCATGCACGAGCTCGGCGCCGCCCGGAAGCGCATGCCGATGGTGCGGGTCGAGCACGACTACCGCTTCGAAGGCTCAGACGGGGGGCGGTCGCTGCCAGAGCTGTTCGACGGGCGCAGCCAGCTCATCCTCTACCGGTTCTTCTTCGAGGAAGGCGTCGACGGCTGGCCTGACGCCGGGTGCGTGGGCTGCTCGTCGGTCGCCGACGGCATTCCCAACCTCGGCCTCCTGCACTCCCGCGACATCACCTTCGCCATGGCATCGCCGGCACCTCAGGCAAACCTACGCCGGTACGCCGAGCGCATGTGTTGGACCGACGTGCCCTGGTACACGATCTGTACCGAGCGCTTCTCGGCTGACTTCGGGGTCGACGAGTGGTTCGGGTTCAACGTCTTCCTTCGCGATGGCGACGACGTCTACCGGACATACTTCCTCCAGCACGGGCCGATGGCCCAGCTCATCGGCAGCATCTGGAGCTTGTTCTACCTCACACCCTACGGTGGGCAGTCCGACGACGAGGACGCGCCCGAGGGCTGGCCCCAGGCGCCGCAGTCGTTCTGGTACCGCCGTCACGACGAGTTCGACGAGCCGCCGCTATCGGCCACGTCGCCGCTGTCGCCGAGCCCACCGACGCCACCAGCGAGCTAGCAGAAAATCCCCGCCGTCGGCCGAGTCGCTGCTGAAGCGGCGTCCTGGGCCACGCGCGTACGTGGCGATAAGGTGGCGGCCATGCCTGTCCCAGAGCGCTTTCGCGGCGGCGACTCTGCGTGGGCGCCGGCTGCGTACGCGCCGCCGGCGCTCCGCGCTGGGCCGGGCCGCGATGCCACGACGCCCGAACTCCACCGGGGAAACGCCACACGAGCGAGGTAGTGCGATGAAACCAAGTGAGCAGCCGCAAGAATCGCCGGGGTGGGCGGCCAATCCCAATTACATCGTCGACTGGGACCTGGTGCCGGCAAAGGTCAGCGTTTCCTTCAACGGCAAGGTCGTGGCGGAGAGCGACCAGGTGCGCGTGATGTACGAGCTGGGCCACGCGCCGATCTACTACTTCCCGAAGTCCGCGCTGAACCCGGAGTTCTTCGAGAAGGTGGAGGACCATTACACCTTCTGCCCGTACAAGGGTGTCGCCAGCTACATGACACTGACGGTTGGCGACAAGTCGCAGCCCAACGGCGTGTGGATGTACGAGAACCCCTACCCGCAGCAGGAGCACCTCAAGGATCACGTCGGCTTTTACTGGGGCAAGATGGGTGAGTGGCGCGAGGATGGAGAGCGCGTGCCAGGCCCGCGCGAGATTCCAGGCCGCATCGACACGACCAACCAGCTAAAGGCCGCCTTTCCACAGCTCGCGAAGGAGTGGAGCCAGGAGAAGAACAAGCACCACAGCCCCTACGAGTACTCGCCGGAGAGCAACCAAGAGGTCTGGTGGAAGGACGCGAGCGGGCGTGAGTGGAAGGAGACGATCAAGAGCCGCGTGCTGAAGGCGACGACGCTGCGCGCGGACGGCGACGCCACGCCCTACGGCTGAGTGGAGAGACGGAAGCGGTGAGCCCCATCATCGGTGGTCGACTCGCTTGAGCGACGCCGAAAGCGAGCTCTCAGCACGGCAATGGGTGTCAGTGACCGCGACTCGCTTCGGTCGGCGAGGATGTCTAGCATGCGCTTGTGGCGTGGCCGTTCTCTCGATCCCAGGCAGGCCCTCCAACCCCGGACTACGAGCGGGTCTGGATCGCGTTCCAGGTCGACCGAGGCGCGCGATACGACCGGGTCGGGTTCTCCCAGCAGAACATGGATGCGTTCGCGACCTGGCTGCCCATGCTCGTCGCGGACGCGATGCTCTGCAACCTCGGAGAGCAGCCGGAAGACGGCCTCGCACTACTGAACGACGTATCAGCTTTCGCGGATGCGAAGCTCGATCAGATCACGCGGGCGACGAGCAGTCACCACGAACACGACACGCTCCGGCTGGCCACTCGAGCGCGAGACTGGATGCCCACCGAATTCTCGGACGACGCGTTCCAGGTGCATTGCGAAGTTGATCTCTGGGAGGAGCCGGAGCGGATCAAGGTCATCACGTCGTTTACGCCATCCGAAGCCGCCACGCCCGAAGCCTGCCGCGAACTCGTCTGGATCACCTGGGACTGGGTCGCCGACGGGAGCGGGCTTCAACCTGGCCGCGCAGCCATTGGCGCCCGGCACTTGCGAATGTACGCCTCCGTCATCGAAGGCGCAGGCGTGCTCCCCACCGAGCACGACCGAGGCTACGCGCCCCTCATCGTGATGGAGCAGGCTGAAGAGATCGCGCACGCCGCCTGGCCAGCCGACTGACAGGCTAAGTCACCGCGCGAACCCGGGCGCTCACGGCGCCTCCTCGGTGTTCGCGGTGGGCACGATTCCGAGCGCGACGTCCGAGTCCCAGACGACGCGGTCGCCGGCGAGCGGATCCACCAGCGTGACGCGGTAGATGCTCGAGCGCTGGTCCCGAGCAGCGGAGAGCGCGGCCAGCTTCACGCGCATGAGGTTGACCGGCGAAGGACGCTTGTCGAGCGTGCCGTCTCGTCGGTAGCCGAGCAGGAGCATCGGTAACCTCTCTTCGTTCGCGCCGTCGGTCTGTCTGCCAAGGTGGGCCGGCGGTGCGGGCCTGCGCTCCCGGACTCCGGGCGCATGCTCCAACGTACCACACTCGCTGGGCTTAAAGTCCCTGCAAATTGCAGAAATATGATTGTGGGTGCCGAACCCCGCAATCACGTGTCGCGTCCTCTCCATGATCGTGTGCCGCGAGGCTCCTTCGACGGTGGCGGTGAGGCACCATCGGAGCAGCTTTGAAGCGGTCCGGTCTCGCTATTCATGGAGGTCGGCCGAATCGGAGCGAGGGTGCAACGATGGCGGCGATGAGCAACACCGGGCGCCTTCGTAAGAACCAGCCGACGAGGTCCGCGTCGTGGCAGCGCGACAGCGCATGAAGGTCGTCGTCATCGGTGCCGGCGTGGTCGGGCTGACCACCGCGTATGAGCTCTACAAGGACGGCCATGAGGTAATCGTCGCCGAGCGGCATGAGGGCGCCGCGGACGAGACGAGCTTCGGCAACGCCGGCCTGATCGCGCCTGGTCACTCGTACACCTGGGCCTCGCCGAGGGCACCGAGGATCCTTGCCAAGTCGCTCTTTCGCCGTGACCAGGCGCTGCGCTTCTCGCCCAGCCTCGACCCCGATCTCTATCGCTGGTCGCTCAAGTTCCTGCGCCAGTGCACTGCCGAGCGCGCACGCGTCAACACGCTCAACAAGCTGCGGCTCTGCAGCTACTCGCAGGAGCGCCTGCACGCGATCGTCGACGACACCGGGCTCGCCTACGACGGGCTCAGCAAGGGCCTTCTGTACCTGTATCGCGACACGACCTCGTTCGAGAGTGGAGTGGCGCACATGGCGATCCTCCGCGACGCCGGGCAGGTGATGGAGATCCTCGAGCCCACGCAGGTCATCACCGTCGAGCCCGCGCTTGCCGCGTCGCGCGACCAACTCGGTGGCGCGATTTACTGCCCGAACGACGAGTCGGGCGACTCGCGCCTGTTCACCCGCGGTCTCGTCGACTGGCTGGCGCAGCGCGGCGTGACGTTCCGCTTCGCGACCAACGTGCTCGGCTTTACGCTCGTCGGTGACCGCGTCGAGCATGTCCGCACTTCGCGCGGCCCGGTCTCCGCTGACGCCTACGTGCTGTGCGCCGGCTGCTGGTCGGCCGGCCTTGGCAAGCAGCTTGGGTTGCGCCTCCCGATCTACCCCGTCAAGGGCTACTCCGTGACGTTGTCGGCTCGCGAGGGCGTGCCCGACGTCGGCGGAGTCGACGAGAACAACCTCGTTGCCTGGGCCCGTTTCGGCGATCGCCTGCGGCTTACCTCGACGGCGGAGTTCAAGGGCTACGACACGTCGCACAGGCCGTCGGACTTCGACGCCATGCTGCGCTCGGCACGCTCGCTTTTCCCCGATGCCGCAGATTGGTCGACGCCGAGCTACTGGGCGGGGCTTCGTCCGATGACGCCCGGGGGGACGCCGATCATCGGACCCTCGAACCAGGCGAACGTGTGGCTCAACGCGGGCCACGGCCACATGGGCTGGACGATGTCGGCCGGATCGGCGCGTCTGCTCGCCGATATGCTGCGCCAGGAGCCAACCGCGATCGACGTGACCGGTCTGACGCTCGCCGCGAGCGACCGGTAGACGAGGATCACCATCGCCGCGACCGATCAGAATCTCCGCGTCAACCGGCAACACATCGCCCACACGCTCGACGGCGGCGTCGCGCCGCGCGCGGCGATCGGACTGATCGTGCTGGCGACCGACAACACGATCGAGGCTGAGTGGCGCCAGATCGTGCCGCGCTTCGCGGGCGTCGGCGTGTTCGCGAGCAGGATCATGAACTCACCGGACATCAACTCCGAGACCCTCGCCGCGATGGAGGCAGGGCTGGTCGATTGCACGGCCGTCCTGCGCCCCGGCGAACGCATCGACGTCGTCGGCTACGGCTGTACGTCGGGGGCGATGGTGATCGGCCCGGCGAGCGTGGCCGCCCGCGTGCACGAGGCGCGGCCCGGCGTACTCGTCACGGACCCGTTCACGGCGGCACTCACGGCCCTCGCGGCGATGCAGGCGCGCCGCATCGCGCTGCTCACACCGTACGTCGATGAGGTCAACCAGGGAATGCGCCGAGCGATCCTGTCGGAGAGCCTCGAGGTGCCCGTCATGGGCTCCTTCAACCTCCCCGATGACAACGCAGTCGCCCGAATCAGCGAGGCCTCGATCGAAGACGCCCTCGTCGAGCTGGCATCCGATCCCTCCGTCGACGCCGCCTTCGTCGCGTGCACCAGTCTGCGCGTCTGCGGCATCGTCGAGCGCGCCGAGGAGCGCGTCGGAAAGCCGATCACGTCATCGAACCACGCCCTCGCCTGGCATTGTCTGCGGCTCGCTGGGATCCGCGACGAGATCGACGGGCTCGGCCGCCTCTTCCGGACCCAGCTCGTGGGATAGCGGAGACGTCAGCGGCAGCCTGCCGAGTCAAGGCGTCTGTCGTAACAGACGCCGTCGCATCAATCCGCCGCTTCGTACTTGAACGAGATGTCGAGGCGCACGCGGTAGTCGGCGACCTTTCCATCCTTGATAGTGACGTCGAAGCGGGTGGCCTCCGCGACGCGCAGGTCACGGATCGTGTGCCCGGCTGTCGCGACGGCGTTCTGCGCGGCGGCCTCCCACGACTCGGCGCTCGTCCCGATGACCTCGGTGACGCGATACACGGTGTCGCTCATACTGCGCTCCTATCGGAATGACCCCAGCTCGTGGCGCACGAGGCAATCATCGCGCATTACAGGCGGTCGCTTCAACCTGGGCACGACAATGCTTCCGGCGCCGAAGGAGTGTCCGCCCGCTGCAGGGTGAAGGCTTAAGGCCATGATTCGGCGTCCCCGCGACGACGCCTGGCCCCGCGACCACGTGAACGTGCTCGCCCGCCGGGTGAAGCAAGCCCGCGTGAGACGCGCGCCTCCGGCTCAGGATTCGAAGTGAGACCCGGGCAGATATGCCATTGGACGTCATGACAGCCGCCAGCCATCATGACCGAGCACATCCAACGAAGTGCGACCACCAACGGAAGAGGTCGAACGATGTCTCTCACCCGTGTCCAGAACTTTGCCATCTCGCTCGACGGCTTCGGCACCGGCGAACCCCAGAGCCACGACGCACCCTTCGGTCACGCCGGCGAACGGCTGCACGAATGGATGTTCGCCACCCGCTGGGGCCGCGAGATGTTCGGCCTGCCCGGCCGCACCGGCGGCATCGACGACGTCTTCGCGCGGCAGTTCGATTCCGGGATCGGCGCCGAGATCATGGGTGCCGGGAAGTTCGGCCCGCCCGGATGGCACGAGAACCCGGAGTGGAAGGGCTGGTGGGGCCCCAACCCGCCGTTCCACACACCGACCTTCATCCTCACCCATCACCCGCGCCCGGCGATCGAGATGGAGGGCGGCACGACGTTCCACTTCGTCGACGCTTCGCCCGCCTTGGCGCTCGAGACGGCCCGCGAGGCTGCGGACGGCCAGGACGTACGCATCGGCGGAGGTCCCACTGTGATCCGCGAATTCCTCGCTGCCGGGCTCGTCGACCACATGCACACGGTGCTCGTCCCAATCCTGCTCGGCCGAGGTTCACGCCTCTGGGACGGACTCGAGGGCCTCGAGAAGGACTACGACGTCGAGGCCACCTCCTCGCCGAGCGGTGTCACCCATGTGACGTTCACTCGTGCGGGTGTCTGAACCGCGTCTCATCTGCGACCGCGGGGTTCTGCACATGGGTCCGGTCAATGTCCGAGAAGCCGCTCCAGAGCAAGCGGCGGGTTTGAAAGCCGTC
>CAWJTT010000006.1:0-36876 GCA_963845865.1 uncultured Actinomycetes bacterium | reverse complement strand
CAGGTGTCATCGTCTCCTCGCCGCCATCGGTTTCGGCCGTGCATCTCGAAGTACAGGCCGTTTAGGTTCGCACCGAACGTGCTCTCGATCGCGCGACACAGCGCATAAGCCTGCACTTCCGGCGGCGATGCCGCGGCCTGGGCACTCATCGACACTTGATTGCTTGCCTCAGCTGCCGAGGATCTCGACGGCCGTTCGGCGCAGATGTGCTGCGAGCGATCTCGACGCGTCCTATCAGTCGGCCTGAGGTCGCAATTCGCGGCGGCTATCAGCGCGCGGTCATTGCCGTGACGGGCTCGGATCGCAGTGCGAGCCTGGTCGGCAGCACCGTGGCGGCGAAGCCGAGCAGCACGTAGGCGGCGATCAGGCAGCCATAGAGCCAGAGTGGCACGGACGGGAACGGCGATCCGGTCAGGTCGTTGCTTAGGACGGCGAGGCCGGGGAGCGCCACGAGCGTGCCCATCGCCGCTGCGAAGGCAGCGGTGATCAGCGTCTCGGCGCGGATCATCGTCCAGATCTGCTGTCGCCCCGCACCGATGAGGCGGAGCAGCGCGAACTCGCGACGCCGCTCGGCGGTCGACATGACGATGGCGTTGACGAGCGCCAGTGCACAGAACCCTGCGATCAGGCCCAGCAGCGCGTACGCCTCGGAGTCTTGATGGCGGGCTGCGGACGCGAGTTGCCGCTCGTACTGCGCGCGAGTGCTCACCTCGAGGCCCGGGTATTTGTGCGCGAACGCCTCGAGGCGGGTGATGACCGAAGCGCGACGGGCCGCAGGCTCGCTCGTCACGAACACGGCGTCGTCGAGCGGATGGGTGACGTGGCCGGCGACGAGCGCACGCGGAAGCACGATCTCGGCGAAGCCGAGGGGGCGCGTAAAGGTCGCCGCCACCCGCAGCGTGACCGGGGTCCCGTCGCCCAGCCAGAGCCTGACACGGTCGCCGAGATGCCACCCGAATCGCGTCGCGCCGTCCGTGCCGACAGCGAGCGCGTTGCCGTGCAGATCGTTCAGCGACCCGGAGGCGATGCCGAGGTCGACCACGCCCGTGAGCGAAGGCGCATCGACTCCGCGAGCGGGGAACGAGCGGAGGTTGGCGCCGTCGGCGGCCACGACCACGGACGTCGCGAGCGTTCCCGACGCCTGGCGGATCCCTGGCACCCGCCGGACCGCGGCGTCGAGGCCCGGCGACAACCCGGCAGCTGACGGGGCGCTGAGTACCAGGTTCGCGGTCGTGCGGTCGGCGGTCTGGCTCGTCGCCTGCTGCTGGAGCATGGCCTTCCCGAAGAAGACCGTCGCCACCAGCGAGACGGCGAGCACCATGGGCGTCGCCATGGAGGCCACGCGCCGGAGATTGGCGCGCGCGTTCGCGCGTGCGAGCAGGCCCGGGCCCCTGCTGAGCCTCGCCAGAGGCAACCCGATCAACCACACGAATGGCAGCGCGAGCAGCGGCCCAAGAAGGGCGACGGCGATCATCCACACCATCGTGGCCGCGGGCGCGCTGTCCTCGCTCCCCCCGCCGGACGCGGTGACGACGGCGATGCCGCCCGCCAGCGCCGCCAGTCCGGCAAGCCCGCGGAGCAGTGTGAGCGGGCGTCGCTGCACGCTCGCCTCGCGCAACGCGTCCGTGGGACGGATGCGGGCTGCGCGGCGCGCGCTGGCGAATGCCGCGATCTGAGTCGTCAGGATCGCAATGCCGAGGCCGGCGACGAACGGCAGCCACCCGATGGCGAGATGCAGGCCCTCGGGCACCATGCCGGCGCGCGTGAACGGGCCGAGCTCGAGCCACGCGGCGAGCACAGCGATCGGAGCGGCGACGACCGTCGCCGCGATCGCCACGAGCAGGGCCTCCCCCGCGACCATGCGGCGGACCTGGCGCGGCGTGCAGCCGATGGCGCGGAAGAGCGCGAGCTCGCGGTGTCGCTGCTGGACGGAGAGCGCGAACGTGCTCGCCACGACGAACAGGGCGACGAAGGCTGCGAGCAGGGCGAACACCGTCAGCCCCGCCACGGTGTCCTCGCGGCTGAGGGCGTCGTCCGGAGATTCCGCCTCGCCGCGCTGAGCACCGGTCAGGACCCGCAGACCCTGCCCGCCCAAGACGCTCCGGATGCGGGCGGCGACGATGCTCGCATCAGCTCCGCGCTCGAGGATGACGCCGACGAGGTCGGCCTGGCCGCCGCTCCCGGACAGGCGGGCGGCGGTGTCGTCGCGGAAGAAGACCGGCGTCTCGCGCGCCGGCAGGCGGCGGTTCGATGCGCTCGCGATGCCGACGACCGTGAAGCGGCCGCGCGCGGTCGCGGTCGCGATCGGGAGCCGCCGTCCGAGCGAGATCGCCGCATGCGCGGCGAAGTCGTCCGCGAGCACGATCTCGGAGGGAGAGTGCGGCGCGCGGCCGCGCGTGAGCGTGAACGGCGTGAGCGCAGCGCTCGCCCAGCCGTGGCCGATGACCGGCAGGCCACTGGGCCCGGTGACCACACGCCCGGTGCGATCGCCGATGCGCGCGTCGAACGAGCGGTCGGCGATGGCTTGTTGCACGCCGCGCACGTTTCGCACTCGCGCCGCGGTGGTCACCGGCAGGCGCACGCGCTCCGGCAGGGAGATGCCGACGGTGCCGCCACCGCTGAACGTGGTGTGAGACTGGACGACCACGCCGGCGTCCGCGAGCCGCTGTACGCGAATGGGTGCCCGCAGGCTGGAGTCGAGGAGGATGCCGCACGAGACGACGAGGACGACCGCGAGCGCGGCGGCCGCGAAGGCGCCGAGCATGCCGCTCTTGCGGGCGGCGAGCGTGCTGAGTGCGATGCGCAGCATCGTTCAGTCCCCCAGGTGCGTCATGCGGGTTGCGACGCGATCGGCTGTCGGGTCGGACATCGTGTCGGCGATCCTTCCGTCGGCGAGAAACACGACGGAGTCGGCAGAGGCTGCCGCGACAGGATCGTGGGTGACCATGACGACGGTCTGCCCGAGGTCGTCGACGGCCTCCCGCAGGAGCGCGAGGATGTCCTTGCCGGTGCGCGTGTCGAGTGCCCCGGTCGGCTCGTCTGCGAAGACGACGTCGGGCCTGGCGATGAGTGCGCGCGCAATCGCGACGCGCTGTTGCTGTCCGCCGGAGAGCTCCCCCGGGCGGTGCCGGATTCGCTGCGCGAGCCCCACGCGGGCGATCACCTCCTTGAGCCAGTCCTCGTCGGCTTTCCGCTTCCCGAGTCGTAACGGCAGCGTGATGTTCTGGAGCGCGGTCAGGGACGGCACGAGATTGAAGGACTGGAAGACGAAGCCGACGTGCTCGCGGCGCAGTCTGCTGAGCGCGTCCTCGCCGAGACTGCCGAGCTCGCAGCCGGCGAGGTGGACCGTGCCCGAGCTTGGACGATCGAGACCCGCTGCGCAGTGGAGGAAGGTGCTCTTCCCGGACCCGGACGGCCCCATCACGGCGGTGTACGAGCCCGGAGCCAGCGCGAGCGAGAGCTCGCGCAGTGCCGCGACGAGGTGATCGCCGCGCCCGTAGGTCTTGCTCACGTCGGTCAGCTGCACGGCGGCGGGCACCGTGGTGGTGACGGTCGTGTGCGGTGCGATTTCGGTGGCGGACATCGTTGCCTTTCGGAGCGAGGTGGACATGTGTCCAGCTTGCTGCTCCTGCGGCCGCCGCACATCGGGCGGATGCCCGTATTCCGTACCCTGATCTTCGCTCGCGGCCGATGTAAGGGGAGAGGGAATGGCACAGGGTGCCGTGCATTTCGTCGGGCGCGCCGACGAGCTGGGGGTGCTCTCCGGGCTCGTTGCGGGGCTCGACCGCCGCCGTCCTGGCGCACTCGGCCTGACGGGGAGGTCACCTCGCGCGGCGAGCTCGCCCGCGCCGTCGAGCGCGCTGCCCGCGACACCCCGGAGGCGTAGCCCGCGCGCTCGTGCGCCTTGTGTGCTCAGCACCCTGAGCCATCGACCGCGCGCTGAGCGAACGCCAGCCCCGAAGATCAGGGTGCGGGATCAGGGTGCCGCCCCGATGTGATCCGGCCGGCGAGGCGCGAGGCTTGCCTCATGCCCTGCTTCCTCCTGTACCACCGCCATGAGCCGGACGAGTGCGGAGTCGTCTTCGCCTCGTTCCGAGGTCACGACAGCTCGCTCCGGCGGCAGTCGACCATCGCGTCGTGCCGCACCGGCGGGCATGCGATCTGGTGGCGCGTCGAGGTAGCCAGCGAGGACGACGCGCTCGCGTTGCTCCCCTTCTTCGTCGCCGCGCGCACGACGGCGACCCGAGTCAGCGAGGTACCGATCCCATGAGTGCCCAGCGCGACCACTGGACCGAGCTTGCGAGCCGCGAGACCGACGGTCTCCTCGTCTCGCTGCACTGGAGCAGCGAGGACGGCGACCTCAAGGTCGCGGTCGCCGACCTGAGGCTCCGCACGCGCTGCGAATTCGCCGTCGCCGCCGACGGCGCGCTCGACGCCTATCACCACCCCTTCCTCTACGCAGGCTCGCTTGCACGAGTCGCCGCGCCCGTCCGTGCACTGAAGGTGGCCGCCTGACCGATGCCTCCGCCTTCCGAGCCGACGCCACCGACGTTCGACAAACGGCGGTCGCTGCTTCGGGGACGGGCGTGACTTCAACGTCGCGGTGATCAGCCTCGAGCCGGTGGCCGCGAGGTGCTTCGCCGGCGACCGCGGGGCGACGGCGAGCTCGGTCGCGGAGCTATCGCTCGAGCAAGCGGTGCTCGAGGAGGTCGCGGCCGGCATCGCGAGAGCACGAAGACCCTGCAAATCGCCGATCTCTTGCTGGCGCGGCGATGCTGGCGATACGCGATCCGCGTACGACCACAATCCTGAGAACGTCGCGAGTCGGTCGCCCGCGCCCAGCGGTCCCTGGCGGAACTGAAGGCCGACGGGCGCGAGGAACAGGGCTCAGAGCGAGAAGGAGATGGGCTCGTTCCAGAACTCGATGAGCGGTCGCGCGGGGTCCCTGCCCTGCACCTTGACGTGCACCATGGCGTGCCCGTGCGCGAGCCCCGCCTGGAACTTGTGCGGGCCCCCACCGATGTCGAAGACGTCCGTCTCCCATTCGCCCTGGAGCTCGCTCCCGTGCGAGAACGTTGTGGGGCCTTGGGTCAGGCCGATGACGAGCCCACCGCACGTGAACTGGGTGACGACGACGAGAAGGATCTCGACTTCGAGCGCCGGGAGGTCCCACGGGTCGCGGCCCGCCCAGATGATCGGCCCGCAGACCTCTTGGCCGTCGCTGCCCTTCTCCAGCTGCATGCTCGGGAAGAAGTTGCCGTGTGCCATCGTCTCTCCTGTCCGTAGCTGCAGGGATCACACGGGTGCCAGGCCGTGCAGCAGCGACCTCCCCCGTCCCGCCGCGACGAGGTTACCTTTCCTTTCGTAGAGCGCGAGCGCCTGCCGCGCGGTCTCCGTTGCTGCCTCGAGGCATCCGGCCGCGCGGAGCGCTTCGGTGAGATCGATCAGCGCGTCGCCGTGGTCGCAGAGCAGGTCGGTCGTTTCGGCGAGGGCGACAGCCTCGCGGGCAAGCTGCTGCGCGCGTTCGGCCTCGCCCTGCGCAGCCAGGATCCTTGCCGAGCTGCCGCGCCACGCGATTTGCGCTACGAGGTCGGCTGGCGCAGCCGTCTGCTGGCAGATCTCGGCGAAGGCGAGCGCCTCGCGATCACGGCCCTGGTCGTGCAGCGCGCGCGCCAGGAGCGCGGCTGTCGTGGCCAGGAAGGCCCGGTCGCCCATCTCCTCGAGTCGTTCGTAGCCGGCCCGGAGGCGCTCCTCGGCCGCCCTCGGCTCGTCCCCGAGCATCTCGACGAGCGCCGCCCACTCGGCGACGGCGTGGATCGAGAAGCCGACCTCGGCGAGGATCGTGTCGCTCTCGCGCACCAGCGCCCGTGCGCGCCCGAACTCCCCGGTCATCGCGTACAGCCCGGCCAGTGCGCCGAGGATCTCGGCCTCGGCCTGGCGGCTGCCGTGCAGCTCGGCGCGGAGCTGCTCGCAGCGCCGGATCCCCTCTGGCACCGGTGTGGGACCGAAGAGCGCGCATGACGGGATCCAGCGCAACGCGTCGGACAGACGATGCGCGTCGCCGCGGCCTCGCGCGTAGGCCGCCGCCCGCTCCCAGGAGGCCGCGGCAGCGGCCGCGCGGCCCTGGAACCAGTGCACCAGAGCGTCGCAGTAGGCGAGACGGCACAGGCCGAGATCGTCCTGCGCGCGCAGGAAAGCGGGCATCGCCAACGCCGCTACACCGGGGGCTCGTTCGATCGCCCAGTCCGCGTCGAGCTGGAGCTGGAGCACGACTCGTTCCAGGTCTGCGCGGGCGTAGAGCGCGTCGTCGCCGAGCGTCTGGGCCAGCGTCACCGCCTCGGACAGGACCTCGCCGGCCTCGGTGAGCTGGCCTGCCTCCGTCATCGCCGCGCCGAGCTCGGCCAGCAGGCGCGCGTGCCGTGACTCGCCGGGTGGGGTGACCGCGACTGCGCGCCGCAGCAGGCTGACGGCGGCGAAGAGGTCGCTGCGAACGAGTGCCCGCTCGGCAGCCGGCTCGAGGCGCTCCGCAGCCGCCGCGCCCAGCACCCGCTGCTCCTCGCCGCTCGGCGCGAGCGCTCGTTGGCTCACACAGGCCTGCTCGAGGTGGTAAGCGGCGATCTCCGCGAGCTCCGTCGCGGCGCCCGTGCCCCGCGCTTCCAGCCAGTGCGCGAAGTGTTCGTGAGCGGCCGCGCGCTGCGCCTTCGGGATGCCGCGGTAGGCCGCGTCCCGCACCAGCTGATGGCGGAAGCGGAACGCCGGTCCGGCGTTGACCGTGGTCGGGCGGACGAGGTCGCGTGCGACGAGCGCGTCGACCGCCGACGCGACGCCCTCGCGGCCCTCGGGCGGCGAGAGCGCTGCGACGGCCTCGAGCGTAAACAGCAGCCCTTCCACCGAGGCGTGCTCGATCGCCAGCCGCTCGGCCTCGCCCAGGAGATCGAGGCGGCTGGTCAGAAGCGCATCCAGCGTGACGGGCAGCGGCTGGGCGGTCGTCTCGTCGGACTGCTTCCAGCCCGTCTCGGATCGGGCGACCCTCCCCGTGTCGACGAGCATCTCGCACAGCTCCTCGAGGAAAAGCGGATTGCCGCCCGCACGCGCGATCAATCGGGCGCGTAAGTCCTCGTCGAGGATATCGTCGCCCAGCACGGCGCGCGATAAGCGCGACCGCCTCGGCCTCGCTCAGCCGGCCGAGCGTGAGTTCGGTGCGAGCGGAACGGCCCTCGCGCCAGGCCGGTTGCTCGAGCAGCTCCGGGCGGGCCAGGCAGAGCAGCAGCACCGGCGCTTCGACTGCCGCGAGCGTGTCGAGCAGGCGCAGCAGCGTCGGCTCCGCCCACTGCAGGTCGTCGACGATGAGGACGACCGGACCCTCGGAGGCTATTGCGTGGAGCAGCGTCCGGCTTGCCCAAGCGATCTCCTCCGGCGTCGCCGGAGCCGCGCTCACGCCCGCTGCGACGGCCAGGAACTCTGCGGCGGCGGAGGCATCCGGCTGACCGGCGAGCAGGGCCTCGATGCGGGCGCGGGCCTGCGCCGGCTGCTCGTCGCCGCCGATCGCTGCCGCCTGTCGGATCGCCTCTCCGAGCGGCCAGTAGGTGATCCCCTCGCCGTAGGACGGGCATCGGACCTGCAAGACCGACGCGCCGGCCGCGCGGACGCCGACGAATTCCCGCGCCAGGCGCGACTTGCCCCCGCCCGGCTCGGAGATCAGCGCGGCGAGCTGCACGGACCGCGTCTCGCAACAGCGGTCGTAGATCGCGGCGAGCGTTGCGAGCTCGCCCTGCCGGCCGACCAGCTCGGCGCGCAGACGGCGAGGATGCGCGGCGGGGTGCTCCACGATGGAAACCACGCGGTAGGCGGGCACCGGGCGGGACTTGCCCTTGAGCGTGAGCGGACCGAGGGACTCGACGTGCGCGGCTTCGCGAGTCAGGCGGTGGGTCTGCTCGCCAATCAGAATCTCGCCCGGGCCCGCCGCCTGTTGGAGCCGGGCTGCGATGTTGAGCGTGTCGCCGGACGCCATCGGTCCGTCGCCGCTCGCCGGACCCGCGGCGACCTCGCCGGTGTCGATGCCGATGTGGATCACGAGTCGCCTGCCGAAGCGAGACTCGAGCTCTTCCCCGATGGCGTCCAGGCGCTGCTGCATCTCGATGGCGGTGCGGATGGCGCGCAGGGCGTCGTCCTCGTGGGCGACCGGCACCCCGTAGAGCGCGACCACGGCATCGCCGATGAACTTCTCGACCGTGCCGCCGTGGGCCTCCACGGCGCCGCGCATCGCCTCGAAGTACCGCAGCGCGAGCGCCCGCACCGACTCGGCGTCGAGCGCCTCCGCGATCTCGGTCGAGTGCGCGAGATCGCAGAAGAGCACGGTCACGAGCTTGCGGCGCTCCTGTGGAAGGCCACGTGTCAGGCGCGCGCCGCATTCGGCGCAGTAGCGGGCCTGCTGGGGGCTGTCCGCGCCGCAGGTGAGGCAGACCACAGCGCGGAGTGTATTGCGCGCGGGCGTCGGTCGAAACGACCACATCCATCTTCGATCGTGACTGACCAAAGACCCCGATCACGCAGGCGGTGGACCAGTTGGGTGTCACCGTAAGGCGCGTGCCTCGTGGAGCATGGCGTTCTCCTTTCCGACTGCGAATCCTCAGCGTGGTCACACGCGTCGCTTAGGGCGCTCCTACATCGCTCGGGAATCCTGCAGTCAGATACACCGCAGGTCCGCGATGCGGAAGGAGCGTTGAGATGAATCCGACAGCGCATACGCGCAGGGTGGGACCGGTGTTCGGCCGAGCGTTCTCTGGCCGGCGTTCCCGTTGGCGACCGCTTGCCTTCATCACCGCCGCGCTCGTCGCGATAGCCATCGCGAGCGGCGTCGCGGTCGGTCGCACGACGGCCGCACGCATCGGCGACGGAGTCGTCGTCATCAAGACGACCCTCGCCTACCAGGATGCGAGCGCGGCCGGAACGGGGATGGTGCTGACCTCGTCGGGTGAGATCCTCACGAACAACCACGTGATCCGCGGTGCCACCAAGATCACCGTCGTCGTCCCGGGAACGAGCCACGCCTATGCGGCGAGCGTCGCCGGCTACGACGTGGCCGACGACGTCGCGTTGCTCCGCGTCGTCGGTGCCCCGAACCTCGAGACCGTGACGACCGCCGAATCCTCGAAGGTCGCCGTCGGCGACCGGATCACGGCCGTCGGCAACGCGGGCGGCACCGGCACGCTGAGCACCGCTACGGGCTCCGTCACCGCACTTCAGCGGTCGATCGTCGTGAGCGACGACACGGGCGGCGCAGCGCGGCTCACTGGCCTCCTCGGGGTCAACGCCAACGTCGTGTCCGGCGACTCCGGCGGCCCGCTGCTCAACAGCGCCGGCGGCGTGATCGGAATGAACACCGCCGGCTCGACCGGGTATGTGTCCCGTTCCTCCAGCGCCACCCAGGCCTACGCGATTCCGATCGGCAAAGCGCTCTCGATCGTCCGCCAGATCGAGGCCGGGCGCGCGTCGGCGCGGATCCACATCGGAGCAACGTCGTTCCTCGGAGTCCAGGTCGCATCCGCTCTCCGCAACGGCGACTTCAGATCCCCGGGCGCGGTGATCGCAGGCGTCCTACGCGGCAGCCCGGCTGCATCAAGCGGACTCTTCCCGGGCGACGTGATCACCGCGATCGACGGCCACGCGACCGCCTCGCCGAGTTCGATCACTGCCGCGATCCTCGCGAAGAAGCCCGGCACCAAGGTCACGATCGGCCTGACCGATCGCAACGGTGTAGCGCACTCGACAATCGTGACCCTCGCCAGCGGCCCCGCGCAATAACGCAGTCCGCGCGAGCGAGTCATGCGTCACGTCGTGCTCCCGGACGAATGGGCGCCTGGGGCCGAGCCGACTCCCACGATGAAGCTGCGCCGCAGGAGCATCGCCGCGCGCTACGGAGACTTGATCGACGACCTCTACTCCGCGTGAAGCGAGGGTCGACCCGCTCGCACCTCCCACGTGATTAACTCACACGCGGAGGTACGAAATGCAGGAGCAACTCGGACGCCTGATGGTGAGCTCTCCGGTTGGTGTATGGGACGCGCCCGCCAGCGCACGAGTGATCGAGCGCGAGACGACCGCCCTGCTCGAGCAGGTTCCGCTCTTCGCAGGGCTGTCGCGACGCCATCTCGGCAGGGTTGCGAGCGTTGCGGCACCGAAGCACTACCTCGCCGGCGCGGCGCTGGTGCGCGTCGGTGCGCCCGCCGATGCGTTCTACATCATCCTCGACGGCGATGCCCGCGTCGACATCCCCGGCGGAGCTGTCGCTCTCGCGCCGGGCGACTTCTTCGGGGAGATGGCTCTCATCGACGGAGAGCCGCGTGCCGCGACCGTCACGGCCGTCACCGACATGGTCGTTCTCGTGATCCCGCGGTCGAAATTCCTGGCGCTGCTCGTCGCCGAGCCGAAGGTCGCCCTGGCGATGATGACCACCCTCGTCCGGCGCCTGCGCGCTGCGCAGGCGGCGAAACCCGTCGCCGACGGCTAACGAGGCGCGACGCGGGTCGGGCTCGCCACGCCGCATGGAACTCATGCGGGCGGCTAGCGCCGAGAGGTGTGCAAAAACCCCCCCGATGGCTCAACCATGCCGACTAGGGTGTCAGGGGCACGCTGCCAGGCCTGGGGAAACTGGGGACCTGGCAGCGTGCCTGTACGCTTCCGGGCGAAGGCGCGTCGTTCCCCACCGCTGCCCCGCGGCGCGCCTTCTATTCTCGCGTCGGCTCCGGCCCGAGAGACCAGCGCGTTCGACGCAGAGGACGCGCAATTCATGCGTGTCGCCTCGTCGGTGTTGGCCAGTGCCTTCCGCCGCGCCATGGTCGCCCCGAGCGCGGCCGCGCCGGGCGCCGCATCGGGCGAGACCGGTCCTGCTCGTGGATGGCGCGCTACGGCCCTGCGGCTCGACGGACGCCGCCCGAGCGTGGTTCACGGCGCTCAACCCGGCGGAGACTCCGTACCCCGAGGGGATTCCAGGCGTGGTCTGGAATGTGGTCGGCCGGCTGCTCGCGATCGAGCGCGGCGAGAATCCTGAACGACCGGCGCGCGCGCGCACGCGCGCGCGCGACGGCCGCTGGGCCGTCGTCGAGGCGGCGCGGCTGGACGGTGCCGGAGGCGGCATCGCGGTGAGCATCCGTCCCGCAGGTGTTGAAGAAGTGCTCGGACTGCTCTCGCGAGCGACCGGCCTATCGCCGCGCGAGCGAGAGCTCGTGGCGCTGCTGCTGGAGGGCCTCGACACGCGCGAGCTCGCCGCGACGCTCTTCATCTCACGCCACACCGTGCAGGATCATCTGAAGTCGGTCTTCGACAAGGTCGGCGTGCGCAGCCGGCGCGAGCTCGTGTCCGGCGTCTTCTCCCAGTCCGGCTAGGACGTGTACGGCTCACCTGCCGAACCGCACCTCACGCCAGAAGCCGCCGGCGGCGTTCGATTGCGTGGATCAGCGCGCGGATTTGGACTCGTTCAGGATCACGGCGGCGCGAACGAGCTCCTTCAGCGCCTCCTCGTCGATCTCCTCGCCCTCGTGGAAGTCGATGGCACGCCTCGTGTTCCCGTCGAGACTCGAGTTGAAGAGGCCCGAAGGATCCTCCAGAGCCGCTCCCTTGGCGAAGGTCATCTTCACGACGCTCTTGTACGTCTCGCCCGTGCAGATGATTCCGTCGTGCTCCCACACCGGAACGCCTCTCCACTTCCACTCCTCGACGACCTCGGGATCGGCTGCCTTGACCACGGCTCGGAGCCGGCTGAGCATCGTGCCCCGCCAGTCGCCTAGCTCCTCGATTCTCGCGTCGATCAGCTGAGAAGGGGACTCGCCCTTCTGCGACCCGCTCTTCGTCATAGGCCGGTTTCCCTTTCTAGAATCCCCGAGGCTCGCCAGCTGGGGTCACCGCCACCGCGCCGATTCTAGTCGAGCTGCAATTGACCAACGCCTCCGGCGTCGAACGCGAGCGTTCCCGCTCGCGGCCGTCGAGATCGACCTCAGAGTGCCGCGAGCAACGCGTCGGTCAGTGCCATCGGATCGGCGCCTTCGGCCTGCTCGAGCGAGATGCTGCCGTCGCGATCGGCGAACGTGAGTAGGCGCCAGCGGTCGTCTGCGAGCCTCGCTGCGTGGGCCGCGACAGGCACCGTGCAGCCGCCGGCGAGGGCGCGCGTGACGGCACGTTCGGCACGTAGCGCGAGCGAGGAATCGGGGTGGTCGGCGCGGGCCACGAGCTGCTCCTCACCCGAGCGGACCTGCAGCGCCACGATCCCCTGGCCGGATTCGGGGGGCATCTGATCGGGCGCGATGCGAAAGCCGATGTGGTCGGAGAGATGGAGGCGGTCGAGGCCGGCGGCCGCCAGGATCACGGCGTCGAGGCCGCGCTCCGTGCGCTTCCGGAGGCGGGTGTCCACGTTGCCGCGGACCGGTTCGATCTGCAGGTCGGGCCGGAGGCGAAGGAGTTGCGAGACACGCCGGATCGACGATGTCGCAACGCGCGCGCCAACCGGCACGTCGTTCCACGACCGAGCGGGGCCCACCCACGCATCGCGCGGGTCTGCACGCTCAAGACAGGCGGCGAGGCACAGGCCGTCGACGTCGTCACCGGTGAGATCCTTGGCGGAGTGCACGGCCACGTCGATGCGACCATCGCACAACGCATGCTCGAGCTCGCTGGCGAAGATGCCGCGCGCGCCGATCTCCGCGAACGTGCGGCTCGCATCGCGGTCGCCCCGGGTGGACAGCGGCACGATCACGACCGTGTGACCGAGCCGGCGAAGCGCGACCGCCGTCATCTGCGCCTGCGCCATCGCGAGTCGCGACGCGCGTGTGCCTATCCGGACCGGAGTCAACTCGCCAGCTCCCACGAGTGCTCACCGGCAGCGACCCGCTCCGCGGCCTGCTCGCCCGAGGCGATGCAGTCGGGAATGCCCACTCCGTAGTAGGCCGCGCCGGCCACGGCAAGACCGGGGTGCTCGCTCAGGCGGCGTTCGATGACGCCGATCCGTTCGAGGCTGCCCAGCACGTACTGCGGCATGCCGCGTGGCCAGCGATGGACACACGCGACGAGCGGTTCGGCGCCGGGGGCAAGCGTCGCCGCTATCTCGTTGCGGGCCGAGGCCACCAGCTCCTCGTTCGACTCGACGGTGACATCTCGTCCTCCGAAACGCCCCATGTAGACGCGTACGAGCGCGTGCCCCGCTGGCGCCCGTCCCTGCCACTTGCTCGACGTCCATGTGCACGCGAGGACATCGGAGCCCTCGATCCGAGGGACGACATAGCCGTAGCCGTCGAGAGGGCGCGAGAGGACGGCCGCTGGGTACGCCAGCGTCACGACGGCAGTCGACGCGTAGGGAATCTCTGCGTGGGCTTCGGCGAGTGACGGGTCAAGCGACGCCACGAGCGCGGCTGTCACGTAGGCCGGCGTCGCGAGGACGACCGCGTCGGCGGCGAGCGTGTCGCCGTCTGCGAGCTCCAGTTGGTAGTCCTGGCCCCGGACCGCACGGCGCACCGACACGACGGCCCGGCCGGTGACCACGATGGTGCCGCCAAGCCGATCTGCGAGGGCGGCGACCAGATCGTGCATCCCGCCGCGCAGCGAGAGGAACGGTGGGCCACTCGCCGCGCTCCCGCCCCCGAGCAGTCCGCGCGTGACGCTGCCGTACTCGCGCTCGAGGCGCCGCAGGTTCGGGAACGTGGCAGCAAGGCTGAGCTGCTCCCCGTCGCCGGCGTAGATGCCGCTCATGAGCGGCTCGACGAGGCGCTCGTACGCCTCGCGGCCCATGCGGCGCGTCACGAAGGAGGCGATCGACTCGTCGCCGGCCTCCGGGGCCGCGGGCAGCTCGGACTCGCGGGCGAACCGGGCGAGCCCCTCGGCGGAGAGGATCCCGCTCGAAGCCAGCGCGTCGAGCCGGCTCGGGATCATCCCGGTCAGGCCGGCAGGCAGCGGGCGAAGCTCGCTGCCGAGCCGCACGTAGGTACGGCCGTCGCGCGGCTCGCGTGCGATCAGGTGGCCGCTGAGGCCGAGCTCCTCACACAGCCCGATGCCGCGCGGCTTGCGCGCGAGGAAGCTGTCGGGTCCGCCCTCGATCAGGAATCCGCTGACCCGCTCGGTGAGGATGGTGCCGCCGATCCAGGGCCCGCGCTCGACGAGCACGACCTCACAACCGGGACGCAGCCGCTCGAGGCGCAGAGCCGCAGCGAGGCCGGCGATTCCGCCACCGACGACGACGACCCGGCTCACATCCGTGCGGAGAGCCACGGCGCTGCACGCTCCTCGATCACTTCGACGAGCGTTGCGATGTACAAGGGATCGTCGTTCAACGCCGGCGGACGCTCCAGCCGGACGCCCAACTCGTCGGCGACCGCACGCGCCTTGACGTCGATGTCGTAGAGGATCTCGACGTGGTCGGACACGAACCCGACGGGGATGCTGACGATGTCCGTGACGCCATCGGCGGCGAGCGCTGCCACGTGATCCTCGATCTGCGGCCCGAGCCATGGCTCAGACGTGCGTCCGGCCGACTGGAAGCTCCACGACCAGCGATCGGCACCCAGGCCGGCGTGCTCGGCGACGAGCCGAGCGGTCTCGCGCAACTGCAGGTCATAGGGATCGCCGGCTGCCAGGATCCGCACCGGCAGGCTGTGCGCGCTGAAGATGACGTGCACGCGGTCGCGCTCTTGCTCGGGCCAGCGCGAGATACCGTCCCGTACCCTCGCCGACAGCGCCTCGATCAGATGAGGCCGATCGTGGTAGCTCTCGACGTGCTCGAACGCGATGTCCCCGCGATAGAGATGCAGTCCCGCCGCGATCTTGTCGGCGTATTTCGCGACGGAGAGCGCGCTGTAGTGCGGCGCGAGCACGACGCTGACAGCGTGCGTGATGCCGTCGTCGAGCATGTCGGCGACGACCTCCTCGATCCACGGCGCCCAGTGGCGCATGCCGAGGTAGCAGCGGAAGACGGCTGGATCGAGCCGAGCCTGCACGGCGTCGACCTGGCGGCGGGAGATCTCGGGGAGCGGCGAGTGGCCCCCGATCACCTCGTAGTTGTGGGAGATCTCCTCGAGAACCTCCCGGCTCGTCGGGCGCCCGGAGCGAATGTCGGCCAGGTAGCCGGGCAACTCCGCGAGCGAGGACGGCCCCCCGTAGGCCATGATCAAGACGCCGATCGGCAGCACACCGGCGCGGGTGGAGACCGAGGCGACCGTCATGCCGCATTCCTCGACGTGCGCTCGCCGACGTACTCGACGAGCCTGCGGACGCTCTCGACCGGCGTGGTCCGGAGCACGCCGTGGCCCACGTTGAAGATGTGGCCGGGCCGGCCGGCGGCGTCGTCCAGAACGTGGTCGACGCGCAGCTTGAGCTCGGGCCACGGGGCCAGGAGCGCCGTCGGATCGAGGTTCCCCTGGACGGGACGGTCGTAGCCGATGCGGTTCCACGACGTGCGCAGCGGCAGCTGCCAGTCGAGACCGATCACGTCGCCTCCGCACGCGACCGCTTCCTCGACGTAGGAGCACACGCCGAGGCTGAAGTTGATCACGGGCACCCCTGCCCGGGCGACCGCCTCGAACAGGCGCCTGTTGTGCGGCTGCACGTAGCGGACGTAGTCGGATTGCCCGAGCGCACGCCCGGCCCAGGAGTCGAACACCTGGAGCGCAGAGGCCCCGGCGCGCACCTGGGCGGCGAGATAGTCCGCCTGCACGGTCACGAGCCTGCTCATCAGGCGCTGCCATGCCGCCGGCTCGGAGAGCATGAAGGCCTTCGTGCGCGCGAAGTCCTTCGTCGCCCCGCCCTCGATCGCATAGCTCGCGAGCGTGAAGGGCGCGCCGCAAAAGCCGATCACGGGGACGCCTCTCGGGCCGAGCTCGCGCGTGACGATGCGAATCGCCTCGAGCGTACCGGCCATCGTCTCCTCGGCCGGCGGCGTGCCGAGGACATCGACGTCGTAGGTTCGCTCGATGCGATTGGCGATGCGCGGGCCCACGCCACCGACGAAGTCGAGCTCGAAGCCCATGCCGACGAGCGGGGGCAGGATGTCGGAGAAGATGATCGCCGCGTCGAATCCGAACGCCTCGATCGGCTGCAGCGTGACTTCGGCGGCCAGATCCGGCGTGCGGATGAGGTCGAGCATGCCGTGGCTCCTTCGCAGCGCGCGGTACTCCGGCATGTAGCGACCGGCCTGGCGCATCAGCCAGATCGGCGTGCGCTCGGTCGGCAGCCCGCGGCAGGCGCGCAGGAAGACCGACGTCGGCTCTTCCTCCCGAGGGCGGGAGAACTGGGGTCAGGACCGGCGTTGCCATACGGCCCTCCCGACGAAGAAGGGACCCAGGCGATCGAGGTGGAGGGAGGTCTGCTTCGTCTTTCGCATCCGCTGGACGATCACCGACAGCGGATGCAGCTCGCGCCCGAGCAGGCCGATCACGAAGTCGTTGTCGTTCTTGTCGAGTCCGTGACACGCGAGGCGGATGTCGTAACCGAGTCCTGCCCGGCCGAATGCCCGCCCGATGCCCGCGTGCTCCATCAGGATCACGCTCTGCTCTTCGCGCGAGAGCCGCTCGAACGATCCGGCCCGGCGCAGCGGGTACCAGATCGCCCACGGCAGCGCGGGATCGCAAACCCGGGCTTGCGGACGGTCGATGAGCGCCTCGACGAGGTCGGCCTCGTATCCGATCGCGTACGTGCGGCCGAGCATCGTGTACTCGGGCTTCGGCACGAGCTCCGAGAACGGTGCCTGCCGGAGAAACGGGCGGACGTCGGTGAGGATCGTGTCGGGGCGCTCGCCGAACACCAGCAGCGCGACGCCGGTCGGATCGTTGACGTCCTCGTACAGAACCGCGGAGAGCTGAGCGTGCTCGAGTGCTTGCGCGAGCACCGCCGAGTCGGGTGCTCCTCCGAACGCGAGCAACTGCATGAACAGCCGCCGATCGGCGGCGATCAGCTCGCCGTCGGCACCGCGCCCCTTCTCACGGACGTCGGTGTCGTCGGAGCCCGAGTCGGCTGCACCGTCGCCGATGCGCGGTGCGCGCGCGGTTCCCGCGCCGCTCATGTCGCCTCCCTCGGCAGCCGGCCGTTCGAGTGACCGTGGCCGGTCACGTGGCCATTGCCGTTGGCGTGGCCATTGCCGTTCGCGCCGCGGGCGTCAGACTCCCGTAGGAGCTCGGCGAGGGCGCGGGCAAGCGCTTCGGCGTGTGCCGGGGTGTGCGCGGGCGTGGGAGCGATACGCAGCCGCTCGGCTCCACGCGGGACGGACGGGTAGTTGATCGGCTGGACGTAGATCGCGTGCTCGTTCAGCAGGCGCTGGGCGACCGCGCGGCAGCGCTCGGCCCCGGGCACGAGCACCGGGAGGATGTGGCTGTCGCTCGGCATGGGTGTGACCCCGGCCCGCGCGAACGCCTCACGCAGCGTGCGCCCGCTGCGTGTCAGCGCGTCGCGCTCGCTGTCCGAGCCACGCAGGTGCCGCACGCTGGCGAGCCCGGCCGCGGCGATCGCCGGAGGCAGCGAGGTTGTGAAGATGAAGCCGCTGGCGTGGCTGCGCACGGTGTCGATGACGCTCGCCGGCCCGACGATGAAGCCGCCCAGCCCGCCGTAGCCCTTGGCCAGGCTGCCCTGCACCACGGTCAGCATGTCGGTGACCCCCAGCGCCTGTGCCACTCCGGCGCCCTCATGGCCGTAGGCGCCTGCGGCATGCGTCTCGTCGAGGTAGGTCAACGCGCCGTATTCGGCGGCGAGCGCGCAGACGTCGCGCAGGCGCGCGAAGTCACCGTCCATCGAGTAGATCGACTCGAACGCCACGATGCGCGGCACCTCTGGCGGCAACGCCTCGAGCAACTCGCGCAGGTGCCCGGTGTCGTTGTGGCGGAAGATGGCGCGCTCTGCTCGGGACGAGCGGATGCCGTCGATCATGGAAGCGTGGTTGCGCTCGTCCGAGAGGATCACGCAGCCCTCGAGCAGGCTTCCGAGCACACGCAGGCTGGCCTCGTTGGCGATGAATCCCGACGTGAACACCAGCGCCGCCTCTTGGCAGTGCAGATCGGCGAGCTCATCCTCCAGCTCGCGCACGAGCAGGTGCGAGCCTGCGATGTTGCGCGTCCCGCCCGAGCCGACGCCATGCTCGGCGAGGGCCTGGCAGGCTGCCTCGACGACGGCCGGGTGCTGGCTCATGCCAAGGTAATCGTTGGAACACCAGTCGACCACGACCCGTGCGCTGCCGTCTGCGAGCCGCACGTATGGCGCGCCGGGCGCAGGTCGCTCCAGCTCGACGAAGCGGCGGTACCGGCCCTCGACGCGGAGCATGTCGAGCCGCTCGTCGAGACTGCGCAGTGCGGCCGCGATCGCGGGGTGCCCGCGCCGTGCGGCTGGCGGCGAGATGCTCATGCCGACCAAAATAACCCGAATCCAATAACTTGACCATACTGCGACAACAACAAAAACAAGATTTCAAAAACCCTCATGCGCCGAGGCTGACCTGACCGTAGGCACTGACTGCTTCCCGCCCAGTCCGCCAGGTCGCGTGCAGGGTCGCGAATCTCCGGCTTGGCACGCATCGTGGCTCCACGCAGAGCGCCGGCTTCGACGAAGGAAGAGCACCCGTGGCCGCGGACCGAGCCAATTCACCGCGCTGCCCGACGAGGCGACGCTCGCCCGGACAGTCCTCGCGTAAGATCGGCGCCTCGATTCGATCCGCAGCCGCTCTGTGGGCCATGCCGCATTCCGTCGTCAAGTGAGTGGTTGCTCGTTCGAGCCGACCTGCAGCGGCGAGTGCGGTCGCGGAGCGGTCGACGAGCCGGGTCGTCTCGGATCACAACCGGGCGGGAAGCCGGACGATGGACACGGGCGTCCGTGGAGCGTCAGATGACCAGCGATGTTCAAGAGATTGCGTGGACGTTCGACGCCGTTGACCTGCGTCCGGTTCAGCGTTGGCTGGAGGGGCCGGAAAGGCGCGCCGGCGCTCAGGCCATCGAGGTCGTCGCGAGCCGCGCCATCACGACGCAGGTCGACCTCTACTTCGAGACCGACGACTGGCGCTTCCAGCGGGCGGGGTACGCGCTTCGCATTCGTCGTATGGGCCGCCGCCGGGAAGCGGACGCGTCGCTGAAGGGTCTCGACTCGGCGTCGGTCGACGGTTCAGGCGCGCGCAGCCGGCTCGAGCTGAACGAACGCTTGAGATCCGCAGATCTCGACGCACTGCTGTGCGCAGCCGGACCCGTGGGCCAGCGCGTGCGCGCCGTCGTCGGGACGAAGACCCTGGTGACGATGTTCGAGGTGCGCACTCGCCGCCAGACCTTCTTCCTCAAACTCGACGGTGTGCCGCCCGCGGAGATCGCCCTCGACGAGACGGCGATCCGGCCGCAGGCTGGAGGCCCCCCGGCGCGTCTGCGGCGAGTTGAGGTCGAAGTGCCGCTGGCCGCATTGCCGGCGCTCGAGCCACTCGTTCGAGAGCTGCGCGACGCCTGCGCGTTGCAACCGGCGGGGCTCAGCAAGTTCGCCGTGGGCCTGCTGTCGTCCGACGTTCGGCCGGTGGCGCTCGACCGATTCGGCCCGAGCGAGGTCGATCCGGGCATGACAGGCAGGGAGGTTGCGCTGGCCGTGCTGCGCCACCATTTCTCGGCACTGCTCGCGAAGGAGCCTGGTACGCGGCTCGGAGACGACATCGAGGAGTTGCACGAGATGCGCGTCGCGAGTCGCCGCCTGCGAGCAGCGCTCTCGCTCTTCGTCGAGGTGCTGCCCGAAACTGCCCTGCGCGCCCGCGAGGAGCTGAGGTGGGTCGGCGAGACGCTGGGCGCTGTTCGCGACATCGACGTTCTCATGGAGCAGCTCGACGGCTGGCTCGATGCGGTCGAAGGAGCGGATCGCGACGCGCTCGCGATGCTGCGCTCGCTGCTCGACGAGCAACGGCAGGTCGCGCGGGTCGCGATGCTCGAGATGCTCGACTCGCGTCGCTACGCGACATTCGTCAGCCGCTTCCGTCGCACGCTGAGCGCCCGCCATGAAGCCCGGTCGGGTGTCGCCTCGCTGCCGGCGCGTGCCCTCGCTCCGGATCTGATCGAACGTCGCTACCGATCCGTCCGCAAGGCCGGCGGCCGGATTCGTCGCGACTCACCGGCGACCGAGTACCACCGGCTCAGGATCTCGTGCAAGCGCCTCCGCTACGCGCTGGAGTTCCTCGGACCGCTGTACCCCGGCGAGACGCGGCCGCTCGTCAAACGACTCGTCGTCGTCCAGGACGTTCTCGGACTGCACCAGGACGCGGACATCGCGATCGACCGGCTGCGCCGCCTCTCCATCTCGCACGGCAGCGTCCTCGACCCCGGCACGGTGTTTGCGATGGGCGAGATCGCCGAGCGCCAGCGGCGGTCGATGATCGAGCAACGAGCGCACTTTCCGCGCGCATTCGCCGGGATGTCGGGCAAGCGCTGGAGAGCGTTCCAGAAGCTGCTCGAAGACACGCGTCCCGCGCCGGCTCGCCGGCCAGGCCACGCCGGATGACGTGAACAGCTGACGAGTTGATGGACGACGCAGCGCCGTCAAGGGCCCGTGGCGGGCTGCCGGGCCTCGAGCGGACAGGCGCGTTCGCCCAGGGCATTCCGGGCGTTTCGACCCACGGGCCAGGGTTCCGAACCCGGGGTTTCCACGGGCGCGACCGCGGATGGCGAAGCGCGACCATGACGCCGAAGCTTGGAACCACACGCCAGGAGGCGCTCATGGCTGTTTCGACCGGCACGGGCGGCGCGCCGCGCACCGTGCGCGCCGTCCGGGCATTTTCGACTCCGATGAAAGGAGCGTCATGTCCGAGGCAACCCACAACAACGATTCGCCGACCGTCGTTCTGGTGCACGGCGCGTTTGCCGACGCGTCGAGCTGGAACGGCGTGATCACGCGGCTGCAGGCGAAGGGCGTGCCGGTGACGGCGCCTGCGAACCCGCTGCGTGGAATCACGGCCGACTCCGCCTACATCGGGGCGGTCCTCGAGCAGATCGGCGGGCCGATCGTCGCCGTGGGCCACTCGTACGGCGGCGCGGTGATCACGAATGCCGCGACGGATGCGAAAAACGTCGTCGGCCTCGTCTACGTGGCGGCCTTCGCCCCCGACGAGGGCGAGACCCTCGGCGCAGCCCAGGCGGGCTCGAAGGACAGCGTCCTGAACACTGCGCTCGTCCCCTCGGCAGTACCCGAGCGCGGACGGCGGATCGGGGACGGAGTTCTCCATCGATCCGACGAAGGCCCGCCACGCCTTCGCGGGCGATCTCTCCGACCAGGAAGCGGCACTCATCGGAGCCACCCAGCGGCCCGTCGCCGAGCTCGCGTTCTCGGAACCGTCCGGGCCGCCGGCCTGGAAAGACCGCCCGTCGTGGGCCGTCGTCGCGACCGTCGATCGGGCCGCCGGGACGGACGTGACGCGATCGATGGCGGAGCGGGCCGGCGCCAGGATCACCGAGGTCGAGGGCTCGCACGTCATCATGGTCTCGCAGCCTCAGGCCGTCACCGACGTGATCATGGAAGCGGTGGCTGCCGTCGGTGCCGCGGCACACGCTTAGGGGCTCAGATGTCTGTCGAGACCTCGACCAGCGCGCGTGCCGGCGTGGCGCGCGGCTCCTTCGGTCCGCTGCGGCAGATCGACGCAGGGCTCCTGAACGTCGGCTATGTCGATGCCGGCCCCGCGGACGCTCCCGCCGTGCTGCTGCTGCACGGCTGGCCGTACGACATCCACAGCTACCTCGACGTGCTGCCGTTGCTGACGGCGGCGGGGCACCGGGTGATCGTCCCGCACCTCCGCGGCTACGGCTCGACGCGGTTTCTGTCGGACGAGACGCTCCGCAACGGCGAGCAGGCGGTGCTCGCCGTCGACGCCGTCGCACTGATGGACGCGCTCGGGATCGAGACGGCGATCGTGGCCGGCTTCGACTGGGGAGCGCGCACGGCCGCCATCGTCGCGGCGCTGTGGCCCGAGCGCTGCGACGGGCTCGTATCGGTGAGCGGATATCTCATCGGCAGCCAGGCAGCCGGCCAGGCGCCGCTGCCGCCGGAGGCCGAGCTGCAGTGGTGGTACCAGTATTACTTCGCCACCGAGCGCGGTCGCGCCGGCTACGACACGTACCGGCGCGACTTCGCCAGGCTCATCTGGCGAACCGCATCGCCGAGGTGGGCCTTCGACGACGCGACGTTCGAACGCAGCGCAGCGTCCTTCGACAACCCGGATCACGTCGCAATCACGATTCACAACTATCGCTGGCGCCTGGGGCTGGTCGAGGGCGAGGCTGAGTACGAGAAGCTCGAGCAGCGGCTCTCCGAAGGCCCGGTCATCACCGTGCCGACCGTGACGCTCGAGGGCGATGCCAACGGCGCGCCCCATCCGGATCCGAGTGTCTACGCGAAGAAATTCTCAGGCAGGTACGCGCACCGCACGATCGAGGGCGGGATCGGGCACAACCTTCCCCAGGAGGCCCCCGCGGCCTTTGCCGACGCTGTTCTCGAACTGGGCGGGATCCGCACATGAACCTGTTCATCAAGAGGCGCGACGACGGAACTGCTGCGGGGCAGATCGAGGGTCGCTTGCCGGGCTTCGCCGGGGCGACCGGCTGGCTCAACTCCGCGCCCCTGACCGGGGCTGATCTGCGCGGGAAGGTCGTCCTGACCGATTTCTGGACGCTCACCTGCATCAACTGGCTGCGCACGCTCGGCTACGTCCGCGCGTGGGCCGAGAAGTACGGCGACCGGGGACTGGTCGTGGTCGGCGTCCACACGCCCGAGTTCCCGTTCGAGCGAGACACCGAGAACATCCGCGCCGCAGCCACGGACATGCGCGTCGGCTACCCGATCGCGGTCGACAGCGACTACGCCGTCTGGGACGCCTTCGCCAACCGGTACTGGCCTGCGGTGTACATCGCGGACGCGGACGGCCGCATCCGGCACCATCACTTCGGTGAGGGCGGATACGAGGAATGCGAGACGGTCATCCAGCAGTTGCTGGGCGAGGCGGGACACGAGGGCATTGGTGAGGATCTGGTCTCCATCGCCCCGGATGGTTTCGAGGCCCAGGCCGACTGGGAGAACCTGAGGTCTCCCGAGACGTACCTCGGCTACCAGCAGGCTCGGAACTTCGCCTCTCCCGGTGGCGCCGAGCTCGACGAGTCTCGTTCCTACGCGGTGCCGGATTCGCTGAGGCTCAACGACTGGGCGCTCTCGGGAGCCTGGACCGTCGAGAGGGGGGCCAGCGTACTGAACCGAGCCGATGGACGGATCGCGTTTCGCTTCCACGCCCGCGACGTCAATCTGGTCTTGCGACCGCGGACGCACGGGGCGTCGGTGCCCTTCCGCGTCCTCGTCGACGGAGCTCCTCCCGGAGCCGACCACGGACTCGACGTCGACGCAGAGGGCCACGGAACGCTCGTTCAACCGCGGCTCTACCAGCTTGTCCGCCAGCAAGGAGCGATCACCGACCGCACCTTCGAGATCGCGTTCCTCGCGCCCGGCGTCGAGGCCTACGTGTTCACCTTCGGCTAGGCGGCGTCGGCGAAGGAGCGACACGTGCCGTTCGGCGCGGCGAGCGGCCGGTCCACGGACCGCTCATTTCGTCGGGGCAGGCGCAGGCGGCGGCGTGCTTCCCGACGGCTTCGTCGGTGTCGTCGCGGGAGGCGGCACCTGAACCGGCGGATCGTCGTCGGCTGCGCTCGGGTCGCCGGCGGGAGGGGCGTCGCCGAGGATGGCGGCGAGCTTGTTCGCCATCTCGACGACGGCCTTCCGAGCGAGCTTGATCGTCTCCGCCTTGCCCTCGGCAAGCGGCACGATCGTCGCGAAACCGTGCACGAACTTTGTCTTCGCCTGCTCGACGATGCCGCCGGCTTCGCCCGGCTGGATCGTGTCGAACTGAGCGGCCATCGCGACCGCGGTCTTTTCGACGTCGTGCATGCCCTCCTGGCTGTGCGGTGCCTTGACGAGGTCCTCGCAGACGGCGTCGATCTCCTGCTCGAGCGCGGTGAGCGCGTTGATGTCCGATTCGGCCCCGTCACGCGGAGGCTCCTTCGCACGTTCGCTCGCCTTGATCCCCGCCCTGATCTCGTGCTGCGTCTCCTCGAGCAAGCGCTTGGACGCGTGCCACGCGTGCACCGCCGCTCTGACCGCGTGGCGGTGGTCGAGCTTCATGCTCTTGAGAACCGTGAGCAAGTCGTCGAAGTCCTCGACGGCTGCGTACGCCTTGTTGATCGTGTCCATGTCGTCCGGCCACTTGACGCCATCCACGGCAGTCGGAATGGGCTTGAGGTGCCGGAGCACCCATGCGATGTCGGCCTTCTCGCCCACTGCGAGCTTCTCGGCGACCGCCCGCAGCGGGGCGACCACCATCGTCCGCGCGCGCTCCTTGTCAGCCTCCGGGAAATTGACCTTCTTGACCGCCGGGGGGGCGGGCTTGACGGGCCCTGGTGGTTTCGGGTCGCGGGCGATGGCCCGCGTAGCGACCGCACCGGTGGTGATCAGGTTCGAGAGCGCGCGATTGCCGATCGCCGACGCGATCATCCTGGTTCCGGTCTCGGGCTCGACACGCCTTGTCGCGTCGAGCACATCCTCGGCTCCGCGCTCCGTCTTGCGACGCACGCAGCGACCCTACAACCGCGCCGGGACTTCGTCCAGGTGGCGTGCCGGAGATCCGAGAGCGCCCGCGCGTCGTAATGTGAATCGTGTCCGGGACTCCGCGCGCCGACGATCGACTGGTGGGCGAACGCCGCTGCCCGGGCGCACCGTAGAGTCCCGCTCTCATCACGTTTCTGCGTCCGGTTGCAGGGGAGGGACCTGGTTCCGTGAACTGCCGAGAGGTCCAGCACGTGATCACCGTCGGGGTGTTTCGTGCACCGCGAGGTCCGGCGACGTGAGGCCTGCGCAGGACGACGCGCTCGCGTTCTGGCTGCGGGCGCCCGGCTGCGGTGAGATCCGGCCGGTCACGCTGCCCGAGCCTGGACGCGACGACGTGGTGGTGCGCACCCTGCGGTCCGGCGTCAGCCGCGGCACCGAGACGTTGGTGTTCCGCGGCGGCGTGCCTCCGGGCCAGTACGCCGCGATGCGGGCGCCGTTCCAGGAGGGGGACTTCCCAGGGCCGGTCAAGTACGGCTACCTCAACGTCGGCGCCGTCGAGCACGGGCCGCCGGAGCTACGCGGTCGCACGGTCTTCTGCCTGTACCCCCACCAGACCGCCTATGTGGTGCCGGCGGGCGCCGTGACCGTCGTGCCCGAAGGCGTGCCACCCGCTCGTGCCGTGCTCGCGGGCACCGTCGAGACCGCCGTCAACGCCCTGTGGGACGCCGCGCCACTGCTCGGCGACCGGGCCACCGTCGTCGGCGCTGGGATGGTCGGCTGCTGCGTCGCACGGCTGCTGAGTCGGTACCCGGGGTTGCAGGTCACGCTCGTGGACATCGATGCCGGCCGGGCCGATGTCGCGGCCGCACTCGGCGTCGACTTCGCGCTGCCGGCCGACGCAGCGGACGGTCGCGACGTGGTCGTGCACACGAGCGCGTCGTCCGCCGGGCTCCAGCGGTCGCTCGATCTGCTCGCGCCGGAAGGCACGGTCATCGACCTCAGCTGGTACGGCGATGCCGAAGTCCGGCTCTCGCTGGGGGGCGCATTCCACTCGAGCCGACTGGGCATCCGCGCCAGCCAGGTCGGCACCCTCTCGCCGTCCCGCAGCGGGCGCCGGACGACGGCCGACAGGCTCGCACTCGCCCTCGACCTGCTTCGCGACCCTGCCTTCGACGCGCTGACCACCGGTCAGTCGCCCTTCGTCGAGCTGCCCGACGTGATGGCCCGATTGGCCGCGGGGAGCCTGCCGGCGCTCTGCCATACCATCACCTATGGCGGGGGTGGAGCGTGTTCAGCGTGACCGTGCGCGATCACATGATGATCGCCCACAGCTTCCGGGGCGAGGTGTTCGGGCCCGCGCAGCGCCTCCACGGAGCGACGTACGTCGTCGACGCCACGTTCCGGCGCGCTGCCCTCGACGCCGACAACATCGTCGTGGACATCGGCCGAGCCGCCGAGGCGCTGCACGCCGTCGTGGCCGAGCTCGGCTTCCGCAACCTCGACGACGAGGCGGCGTTTGCGGGCATGAACACGTCCACCGAGGCGCTCGCTCAGGTGATCGCGGACCGCCTCGCCGACGGCGTGCACGCCGGCGCCCTGGGAGACGCGGCGCGAGAGCTCGACGGCCTGATCGTGACGCTGCACGAGTCGCACGTCGCATGGGCGAGCTACGAGCGGCCGCTGTGACGGCGGTGCACGTCGTCGTGCCCGACGGCATCGACGACCCGGCCCGGCCGAGCGGAGGCAACGCCTATGACCGCCAGGTCTGCGGCGGGCTCGCCTCGATCGGCTGGTCAGTGCACGAGCACGCCGTAGCCGGCTCCTGGCCGCGACCCGACGGGGTGTCGCGCGCTGCCCTCGCGGGCGTCGTCCAGCGGATCCCCGACGGCGCCGTCGTGCTGCTCGACGGGCTGATCGCCTCGGCGGCCCCTGAGGTGCTCGTGCCGGAGGCGAGCCGGCTGCGGTTGGTCGTGCTCGTGCACATGCCGCTGGGACACCGTCCCGCAGATGACGGACGCGACGGCGCCCGGACACGGGAGCATGCGGTCCTCGCGTCCGCGACAGCCGTCGTCACGACCAGCGAGTGGGCCCGGCGCCGGCTGCTGGAGCTGTACTCGTTGCCGGCCGCCCGAGTGCATGTGGCCGAGCCGGCCGTCGACGCCGCCGATCTCGCGGCCGGAACAGCGACCGGCGGGGCGTTGCTGTGCGTCGCGGCGGTGACCTCGGAGAAGGGGCACGACGTGCTGCTCGATGCGCTGGCGACGACGGTGGACCTGCCCTGGAACTGCGTCTGCGTGGGCAGCCTCGACCGCGATCCGGCGTTCGTAGAAGGTCTCCGTCGCCGCTCTCTGGACGGCGGCCTCGACGACCGGGTGTTCTTCCCGGGGCCGCGGACCGGAGCCGACCTCGACCGCACCTACGCCGCCGCGGACGTGCTGGTGCTGGCCTCCCGCGCGGAGACGTTCGGCATGGTCGTCACCGAGGCCCTGGCCCGTGGCCTGCCGGTCGTCGCGGCCGAGGTCGGCGGGCTGCCGGAGGCCCTGGGTCACGGCGCTGACGGCATCCGGCCCGGGCTGTTGGTCCCTCCCGGGCGATCCTGCGGCGCTCGGCGCCGCGCTCCGGGCCTGGCTCGGCGACGCCGAGCTGAGAGGCCGTTTGCGCCGCGCCGCCCGGCGAGCGGCGCGCGTCGCTCGCAGGGTGGCCGAGCACCACGTCCACCCTCGCTGGCGTCCTGGCCGGGGCGTTGCAATGACCGTCGAGGATATCCGCGTCAGCTGGGGATGGCTCGCGCTCCGCGAACCTGCCGACGCCGCAGCCCGTTCGCTCGATCTCGTCGAGCACCTCGCGCCACGACTGCCCCCGGCGGGATGCCGGGTGATCCACGACCTCGGCGCGGGCACCGGGGCGATGGGGCGCTGGCTCGCGCCATTGCTCCGCGGGCCGCAGCGCTGGGTCGTGCACGACCGGGACGCCGACCTGCTGGAGGTCGCGGCCGCCGACCTGCCCGGCCCGGCCGCCGACGGGAGCGCGGTCACCGTCGAGACGAGACAGTCCGATGTCACCGGGCTGGCCCCCGGCGACCTCGCCGACGCAACCCTGATCACGGCCTCGGCGCTGTTGGACATGCTGACTGGAACCGAGCTGGACGAGTTGGTCGCCGTCTGTGTCGGCGCAGCGTGTCCAGTGCTCCTGACCATGTCCGTCGTGGGACGCGTCTCCCTGAGCCCCGCGGACGCGCTGGACTCCCGCGTGGCTGCCGCATTCGACGCCCACCAGCGCCGCGAGGCGCGGGGCGATCGACTGCTCGGCCCGGATGCCGTCGCGGTCGCCGTCGAGGCGTTCGGCCGCCTGGGGGCCGAGGTCCTCGTCCGGCCCAGCCCCTGGCGACTCGGCGCGGTCCAGGCCTGCCTGGCCGAGGAGTGGTTCACGGGGTGGGTGGGCGCCGCCTGCGAGCAGCAGGTCGAGCTGTCCGCCGAGACCGACACCTACACGTGCCGCCGTCTGGCGGATGCACGAGCCGGGCAGCTGGCCGTGACGGTGGGACACGCCGACCTGCTGGTCCTTCCCCGGGCAGATCGGGCTCCAGGATGAGCCGGACCCTGTGGGCCTGGGCCCGCATCCTCGGTCCCGTCGTGACGCTCGCCGTCCTGCTCTGGCGCCTGGGCACGGGTCCCTTCCTCGACGGGATCCGCACGATCGACGCCCGTGTGCTGGCGGCCGCGGCAGCCCTCGCGGTGCTGACCACCGTGTGCTGTGCCTGGCGCTGGAAGATCGTGGCCCGCGGCCTCGGCATCGACCTGCCGATGACCGCTGCGGTGGCCGCGTACTACCGGTCGCTGTTCCTCAACGTGACCCTGCCCGGCGGGGTCGTTGGGGACGTCCACCGCGGGATCAGCCACGGTCGCGACGTGAGCAATGTCGGCCGCGGCCTGCGGGCCGTCGCGTGGGAGCGATCCGCCGGGCAGGTCGTGCAGATCGGCCTGACGGTCGCCGTGCTGCTGGTGCTGCCGTCGCCCGTGCGCTCGTCGATGCCTCTGGTGGCGATCGCGGTCGTCGTGGCCGGGTTCGGCTTCGTCTTCGTGGCCCGCGCACGACCGGGCCGCGGTCCGTCCCGCTGGGCACGGGCCTGGAGCACGGCAGCCGGGGACATCCGCGACGGACTGCTCGCCGGGAAGGCGTGGCTCGGCATCGCGCTCGCGTCTGCGCTCGTCGTCGGAGGCCACGCGGTCACCTTCATGATCGCGGCGCGGAGCGCGGGCACCACGGCTCCGCCGTCCCGCATGCTGCCGCTCGCGTTGCTCGTGATGCTCGTCATGGTGCTACCCAGTGTCGGCGGCTGGGGGCCGCGCGAGGGCGCGACGGCATGGGTGTTCGGCGCTGCCGGCCTGGGCGCGGACCTAGGTGTCTCGACTGCCGTCGTCTATGGCGTCATGGTGCTCGTCGCAAGCCTGCCGGGTGCAGCCGTTCTCGCGCTGGCGTGGTGCCGCCGCAGCCGGCTCCCGGGGCGGCCCGAGCCGTCGCACCAGCCGTCGCGGGTCACCGTCGCCGTGCGGCCGGACGGAGCGCCACGTGCCTGAGCGCCCGTACACGCTGTTGAGCTGCGGCATGTCGATCGACGGCTATCTCGGCAGCGCGATGCCGAAGCGCCTGGCGCTCTCCAACGACGCCGACTTCGACCGGGTCGACGCGGTGCGCGCCTCCTGCGACGCGATCCTGGTGGGCGCGGGCACCGTGCGGAACGACAATCCCCGACTGCTGGTCCGCTCGCAGGCCCGCCGCGACGAGCGGACGGCACGCGGGCTTGCGCCGCTGCCGATCAAGGTCACCGTGACCGAGCGGGTGGAGCTGGACGCGTGCGCCGACTTCTTCACCACGGGTGATACCGAGAAGCTCGTCTACTGCGCGAGCCCGCGGGTGGCCGATGCCCGCTCACGACTCGGGCCGGTGGCGACGGTCGTCGACGGCGGCCAGCCCGTGGAGATGCGCAGGGTCAGCGAGGACCTCGGCGCCCGCGGAGTGCAGCGGCTGATGGTCGAGGGCGGCAGCAAGGTGCATACGCAATTCCTGACCGACAACCTCGCCGACGAGCTGCAGCTGGTCGTCGCTCCCTTCTTCGTCGGCGACTCCCGGGCCCCGCGATTCGTGAGCGACGGCCGCTTCCCCTGGAATCCCGACCGGCGCGCGACGCTCGCCGAAGTCCGCCAGATCGGCGACGTGGTGCTGCTGCGCTATGCGCTCTCACCGCGCTTCCAGACCGACTGACCGAGGAGACCGATGCCGCTGCCACTGCCCACTGCGACGATCCGCACCCAGGTGCCGGTGCCCTTGCGGTTCGCCGACGGGTACACCGCGCGCGCAAGGGTGTTCAGCTTCGACGGGCTTGTCGACGGGCAGGAGCACCTCGCCTTCGGGCTGGGGAATCGGGCCGCCGCCGTGACATCCGGTGGACGCGGGAAGGTGCCGCTGGTCCGGCCCCACAGTGAGTGCCTGACGGGCGACGTGTTCGGCAGTGAGCGCTGCGACTGCGGGGCGCAGCTGCGCGAAGCCGTCGAGCGCATCGCCGAATTTGGTGGCTTCCTGCTGTACCTGCGGCAGGAGGGACGCGGCATCGGCCTGTACGCCAAGCTCGACGCGTACGCGCTGCAGGACATGGGGCTGGACACCTATGAGGCGAACCTCGCCCTGGGCCACGGCGAGGACGAACGGAGCTACCTCGTCGCTGCGCAGATGCTGCAGGCGCTGGGCGTGTCCCGGGTTGCCCTGCTCAGCAACAACCCCGACAAGGCGCGGCAGCTCCGCCGGTTCGGGGTGACCGTCACGACGCGGGTGCCGACGGGCGTGCACCTGTCCGCCGCGAACGCCCGCTATCTCGTGACGAAGGCGCGGAGGGGCGCGCACACGCTCGACGTCCCGCTGTCGGCCGGGTGAGATCGCGTCACGAGCCGAATGCACCGAAGAAGCGGTCGCGGAAGGCATCCATGGGCCAGACGGGCGCGCGCAGCCCGGGCCGCAGGCCGTCCTGCCAGCCCCACCCGGTGATCCTGTCGAGCACCGCCGGGTCGTGGGCGATGATCGAGACCGGCACGTCGTGACTCGGGTTCTCCCCGGTGATGATCTTCGAGGGTTGATGATCGCCCAGGACGACGAGCACGAGATTGTCGTCGCCGTAGTGCTGCACGAAGGAGACCAGCGCGTTCATCGTGTACTCGATGGACTGGCCGTACGCCGAGCGCACCCGCTCGAGGTCGCCGAAGAGCTCGGCCCGCGTCAGCTGATCCACCGGCATGCTGTTGAAGATCGAGCCGTCGCCGACGTCCTTCCAGTCGATCAGCCGGGGGATACGTGTCCACGGCGTGTGGCTCGACACGAGGTCGACCTCCGCGAAGATGTGAGGGCGGTCGCGCTTCGCGAGCTCGAGGCGTTGCAGGGCCAGGAGAACGTACTGGTCGGGCATGGATGCGTACGAGAACTTCGGGCCGCGATAGCCGACGTTCCGCCGGTCGTAGAGCTTGTCGTAGTGGTAGAACGACGAGCCCTGCGGCCAGGCCCGGTTGTTCGAAGGCACGTCACCGACGGTGCGCCATCCGGCCCGCTTGAACGCCCTGCGAGCGAACTTATGCACCGCTTTTGCAGGGTTGATCTGAACCCGGAACTTCAGTGGTAGTTATTATCCCGGGAGGTAATCACAGACCATGATAGCTGTTTGGGATTGCCGTCCCGGGAAGGGCCTCTAGTCCCCTATTGGCCCTTCCCACCCACATGCGAGTCGTGGCGAAATTATGCAGCGGGGTCGTGAAAAATCGCCGCATGTGAGGTACGACACATCGTACTTGGCTGCGAACGCTTACGGTACGCGCACCGGGCCCAAGCTAGAACGGATGATCCGTGATGGATGGCAAAACCCCTGCGTCGTTTGATTCCGAAACTATTCTCGAGCTGAAAGAAATTCTCGACTACGCATGGGGACGCCTGCAGCCCACGCAGCAAACTATGACGCTTAGGACCAATATCGCTGAACGCATTTTTAAAGTTGCGGCTCAGGGCGAACGTGACCGCGATCGTTTGCTTGATGCCGCGCTAGATGGGCTTGGCGGCTGACCGGCTCCACCGGGTTACGACGTTCGCACTCACGAGTGTGCGAGTGCGAAACCGCGCGTAACAGCAAGCGCTGGGCAGAGACCCCGCGCCTCGATATTGAGACTAAATTTACGCGTTTCAACCACTTGGCCCAGCGGCAAGCTAAGCGAATGAGATTGCTTGCGGATGTCGCGATTGGTGGTGATCAATATTGGGACAGTAAGTCGCTAGTAAGCCAAGCAGGCGGATTAGACCTTCGCCTAGGCCCGCCTGAGGCTGGTGCTCAATCGCCTTCGTCACTCAATAATGCGAATAGTAATTGGCTAGTAAGTGAGATCGCGGAATGGAGAGGCGAAATGGCGAAGCCAGCATCCACGCCGAGCCGACCCTCATGCTATTTGATGTCGGTGCTGATAACGGGGGCGGAGAACGCCCAATGGTACGCGGTTGTTGCCGACGATGTCGCTCGCGCCCGAGCCCTAGTGGCTGAGTATTGCGTCATTGGAAATGCAAAGATTGAGTTCGAACGGCTCTTAACTGATACAACCACCAAGCGGCTCAAACTCAAGCCCGGCGAAGTCAAACCCTTCGTCTAAACGCCGCCCGCTAAAATGCTCGACCATTCTGCCAAGAGTTATCTGCTAATGGCGCTGTTATTCGGTGGTGCTTTGCTGATCCTGAAATCGCTAAGAATTTTGCAGGCGAGTTCGAAGACCCCACTTCTTAGTGTTTACGGTTCCACACGCCGAATTAATGGCACCGCTATGTCAAACTGAATGCACGACGCTATCACTACGCTGTAAAGCGTTCATGAGCAACTCGCTCGGGGGGCGGACAGCGGTGGATGAAAAGAGGTCGGCGCCTCGCAGGCGCGTACTCAAAAGCGCTTTCATCGTTCTCAGCGATAAGGCGCCAAAACTTGAGTGTACTGTCAAAAATATTTCTGAGACTGGCGCAATGTTGCGGGTGTCAACAACGCTAGGCATCCCCCACAGTTTTGATCTAATCATCGAAGGCGAGAAACATCACTGCCATTCGGTGTGGAGAACGGACACAGATATTGGTGTTGAATTTAAGCGGTGACCAGCGCGACCGGTCAAAGAGTATTTTTGAAGAAACAGTCGCGGCTATTGAGCGACGCGCGAGCAAGCAATGGCGGATTTCAAAGCGCAGTGGCTAAGCTGCTAGCTTCTGGTTCGCTATGCCGTTCTGTGCGTTCTCTGACATATTGATGTGGATCAAGAAACATTTTGCGATGTTCTATTTCTGTACGCTTTAAGTTCTGCCAAAGCTTACTTTCCAATGTTTGCTAGCAGACAGACAAATTCTTTTTTGCATTTTAATTAGAAGCAATCACCGCCAGCGGCACCGCTCGCAGGCGCCGCGGCAGCCTCGTCATTGAAATGCGAGGGCGCATGCGGGTATGAACAACAAGCAGCACACAAAAAATTTCGCGCAATCAGACGATGCGCTGATCCTGGACCAACCGGTCACTGGCATCGGCCTCAAGACACTGGCAACAATGCTGCATACCAGCGAAGAGAGCGTCATGCGTCGGGCTGACGAACTCGGCGTGTCGCTAGCCATCAGCGACGTTTATGATGCGGCTGTCGACACGCGAACGCTCCGTTGCAGCGATGGGCTCGTCGACCCGTTACTGGAACGGCTGAAGCGGGCGCACGGCGACCGGAAGTAGACATCTCCCTGTTCCTCGGATTGTGGTTGTTTTCGCATGACAACGCTCATCCTTGCATCGACAAAGCGCTATTTCGGTTTCGGCGATAAGGACGATCGTGTTGTGCTCTATGGC
This sequence comes from uncultured Actinomycetes bacterium, assembly GCA_963845865.1. Taxonomy (GTDB): domain Bacteria; phylum Actinomycetota; class Thermoleophilia; order Gaiellales; family JALYLC01; genus JALYLC01. The sequence goes on along the minus strand of CAWJTT010000006.1, from coordinate 3,434 downwards.
GGTCGCGTCATCGGACGCATATTCCTGTCGCCACAGGCGCCCGCCGCCCGCAATTGGATGTGGACGATCACTGTTATGGACTATCCGCGGACGATCCACAGTCGCGGGTATTCAGCGACACGCGAGGAAGCGATGGCGGATTTTAAGATGCAGTGGCTCTCGCCCTAATGGCGCTAACTGCGTTACTCCGCGGCGCCTTTGAATTCATCGTCAGCCGCTGCTTCGGAGTCCTGCGCCAATAGTTGCCAATTCTGTGCCAGCAAAAGCCAAAAGGCACGATCCGCCATTTTAGGCGAACATTCGGCGAGGAACCTGCACCTGTCGACGTGCTTTCGGTATTCATCTTCAACAGACATCACCAATACAACAGCCGAACAAAAATATTGTTTCATTCACGGCCGTCATGTCATTCGACGCACCTTTATCTCCGAAGCTGCAAAAACACTTGCGGCAATAAAGACACGTCGAAAGAGGCAGGGAGCCGCACACTGTGAGGTGATCTTGCGGCTCCCTGCTCACGCCATGAGTTCGAGCTACGGTCCGGGGTAAGGGGGCATCAGAGGAGCGTAGCTCGTTCCCATTTTAATCAATCGAAGTCTTTTGGACTGTCTGAGATCAGACATAGGAACAATAAAATTTGCATAGTCTTCTTCAGCTAAGTTCGCCGTTTACGCGCACACGCCAATATAGATCGCGGCGGAGGCCCATGGTGAGGGACCGAAAAACGCCAGCAAACAACTGCCCCGGCAAGGACGGCAGCGATCCAAACTTCTACAGGGATGAGCGAGAGCATTGGGCGCCCGCCTTTTAGGACATCTTATTAAACCAACGGGTTGCGAACCTGTTCCTTCTCCACCCGCGCAGACCCAATGCGCCGAGGCCGGCGAGCGAAGAGTTGTGTCCGCTTTACCCCCAATAGCGGACATGTGCAGCGCAAAAAGGCATGTCCGCTTTGTGCCAAAAGCGGACATCAGCTGGAACGATCAGAACAGATTCCATGTCGCCTGCGGCGTGAATTTGAGCTGCGGCCGCAATGACGCTGTTGTACTGTATTGCAGTGCAGCTGTACCGAATGGCAGGTATGCCTTGCTTTGAGAATAGGCTGATGGCATGGCATCGCGGTGCCCACACGGAAAACTAGCCCCAAAGGTGGCAACACGAACCGCAAGCCGGTGCGCTTTACGCCGGACGACATTCTGAGTGCCATCAAAGCCGTGGAAACAGCAGGCTCAAATGTCTGCGCCGTCGAGATCACCACAACCGGATCAATAAAAATAAATACAGGACCGCGCAGCAGCGCGATTGCTCCAGTAAGGACGACGGATGCCAGCTTAACTAGCGGCGACACTCAACCAAAAAAGAAACAGGCTGAGTAAGCTGTGTCGCACAATTTAATCCTTGAATTACTACTGGTGTTAGCGGCGTGCGTTGCCGTTGGGGCAGCCATCAGGGTTGGTAAGCGGTGAAGGCGTGCCTGACGTAGCTGTGCCCATATCGCCCCGGCATAGAACGCCCGGCGAACGCGGATTGTAAAACACTGTAAAACTGTAAAACTTCACGCCAGCAAAATCAGTTGCTTAGGCGTGATGGGCCATAAGCGGACATAGCAGCCCTGTTCCGGAGAGCCTCAAATTGGTCATCGTGCGGCGCGACTTTGTTGTCGGCATAAGGGGGCTCAATTGCGTTCACCGCGAAAGATCGTATTCGCCGCTGTTGTGTTCTTCGGCGCATTTTTCGCCGGACACGCGATAGCGCAAGAAAAATCAATTGTCGTCGCTTCCACGACTTCAACTCAAGATAGCGGTCTATTCGACTACTTGCTGCCACTCTTCACGCAAAAAACCGGCATTGCTGTAAAGGTACTCGCCCAGGGCACCGGTCAGGCGCTCGATACTGGCAGACGCGGCGAGGCCGATGTCGTGTTAGTGCACAACAAATCGGCGGAAAATAGGTTCATCGACGAAGGAGACGGTGTGAAGCGCGTTCCCGTCATGTACAACGACTTCGTGCTGATCGGGCCAAAGAGCGATCCCGCGGGCATCAGGGATTTGAAGGACGTTGCAAAGGCGTTCGAAGCGATCAAGGACAAATCGGCGGCCTTCATATCGCGGGGCGATCGCTCTGGCACCCATCTCGCCGAACTCAGGATCTGGCACAAGGACGTTGGCATCGATATCGAGAACGACCGGGGCTCTTGGTACACATCGATCGGCCAAGGTATGGACGCTGCGCTCCAGATGGCGGTCGCCAGAAACGCCTATGTGCTGTCCGACCGCGCCACATGGATACACCTCAAGAACAGGGGTGACTTGCAAATTCTCGTTGAAGGCGACAAGCGCATGTTCAACCAGTATGGCGTGATACTGGTGAACCCAGCCAAACATCCGAACGTGAAGCACGAATTCGGTCAGCAGTTCATCAATTGGCTAGTATCGCCGGAAGGCCAGAAAACCATCGCCAACTACAAGATCGAAGGCGAGCAGTTATTCGTTCCAAACGCAACGGATCCCAGCGCGTGATTTGATACCGCGCGGAGTTGGGCATGCTGGACTTATCTTGCTGAGAATAAACTTAACGACTGCGGTGGCGTTGGTCTCAACGACTGGTAGTCAGCGGAATAGAGCAACGCGCCTGCGCAAAGAACAACTGACAACGCGATGAACACGTAGCGTGTCGACATGTTGTAAATTATACACGGGCTGCGGCCGCAGTCATTGGCCAGCACCGAAGGTGGATGAGTTTTTGGTGGAGTGTGTGCTGGCCGCAACAATTGATCGTTTATGTTTTCACCCAGCCAAAATTGAAATGATCAAACGGTGGCGCGGTAGGGGTGGCCGTCATTGCCCGTCGTTTGACTAGACGCGCCTGTGTAATGACAAGTCAGACTTGCTGACCAAAAAGTCCGCTTTGGGTCAAAAGCGGACATTTGCAGTGCAAAAAGCCATGTCCGCTTTACCCCCGAAAGCGGACATGTGCAGTGCAACTCGGCATGTCCGCTTTGTGCCAATAGCGGACAAACCGCTCCCGGGCCAAAATCCAGCAATGTTCGCTATTGTCCAAAAGCGGACAAGCGCGGGTACGACGGAAATGTCTGCTAAGTGCCATTAACGACCATCGCAGTATGAGCGAAGGCTTCGACCACACCCACTTTCATGACACTTGCGCGACGGTGGAGGAGCCTTCCACCGCATCATTAATCGACACTCGGCTGGCCGTAGCCAATAGTCCGGGTTTACGCGACTCGCGCTAACCAAAGGTGCCGGTCAACATCAGCTCATAGGTTGGGATGGTGAGGAATGGCACGAATTCGCGGCTGAGCGACAGTTGCGAGACACTTATCGCTTCGGAACCGCCCATGTGCGTAATTTGCCGCCCCGACCTCGCGCTTGACCACTTGCATCTCTTGCCTGAGTGCGCGCTGGAAATCGGCGGTT
>CAWJTT010000005.1:0-86078 GCA_963845865.1 uncultured Actinomycetes bacterium | reverse complement strand
AAGCCCTCTAACGGACTCGAACCGTTGACCCCCTCCTTACCATTTCGGCGCAAACGGTTGCGGCTGGTTGCATCTAGCCGCAGATCCCGCCGATTGCAGCCGCTTTCGGGCTCACGGGGTTGCGGCTGGTTGCGGGCGCTGGTTGACATCGGGTTGACATCGAAGCCGGGCGATCGGGGAGGGTGGCGCCCGATCTCGAGCAGGTTCGTTCTGTTGCCGAGACCATTCGCGCGTGTGATCATCGACATCGTGTGAATGTCGTGATTGCCACGTGGCAGGGCGGTGGCGCTAGTCAGCCGGCGGTCGGATTGGGGCGACTACTCGCGGAGCGCGGCCATCGAGTGCGGATTCTCGCGCCTGCGGCCTACGCGGCGCGCGTCGCGGCGGCGGGCTGTGCGTTGCGCCCGTTCCCGGCGGAGGTCGAGTTCGATCCGGCTCTAGGGCGCCAGATGGAGGATCAGCGCGCCCATCTCGGTCGGATCTTTTTCGGACGTGAACTCCCAGACGCGGTTGCTGCCGAGCTCGCGCGCGAGCGCGCGGACGTCATCGTCGTTGACTACCTGCTGCGGTCGCTTGTGGGCCTTGCCGAACAAATGCCGATTCCAGATGCGCTGCTCATCCACACGCTGTACCGCTTCCACGGCGGTGTGAATGACGACGACGAAACGCGCCGAGGATGGTATGAGCCGGTCAATGCCAGCCGGGTGGAACTCGGGCTCGCTCCACTCCCCACTAGCCCACACTCGGTCACTGTCGCGCTGGCCCGGCGAGCTGAGGCCTGCCTCATCGTCATGCCACGTGTGTACGACGATTGGCCCGATCCACCTGAGAATGTCGCCCACGTCGGCCCGATCATCGAAGAGGCGGCAAGCGCGGCGTGGGAATCGCCGTGGCCGCCGTCCGACCGTCGCCCACTCGTCGTCGTCAGCATGGGCACCACCTACATGCGCCACGAGCAGGTGCTCGGTCGCATCGCCCTGGCCCTCGGCGATCTGAACGCTCGCGTGCTCGTGCTGACCGGCCTGGAGCTTGCGCCCGAGGAGTTGACGTTTCCGCCGGGAGTCGAGGTCCGCCGCTACGTGCCGCATGGAGCGGTGCTGCCAGGCGCCGAGCTCGTCGTGACCCACGCCGGGATGGGAACATTGATGGCGGCATTCTCGGCAGGCGTTCCGGTGGTGTGCTTGCCCCTCGGCCGCGACCAGGCAGAGAACGCCGGCCGGGTTGAAGAGCTCGGCCTCGGCCGCACCGCGCGACGCGATGCCACCCAGACAGAGATCCGCGAGGCGACCGCGGAAGTGCTCGCGTCCGCGGCGCTTCACGACCGGGCTCGGCTGATGGCGTCTGTGATCCGAGGCTACGGCGGAGGCGCGATCGCGGTGACGCTACTCGAACGGCTGCAGCGGATGCGTGTTGCGACCTAGGTCGCAACACGCACCTTCCCCCTCAGTGTCCCGAGCCTCGATGAACGCTGATCGTGCCCTGGTAACACGTGCCGTCGGGAGACTCCGTGCAGGAGACCGTGTCGAATTTCACATGCACGCGTGCCCCCTTCAGGTATCCGTCTACGACGTGGCCGTCGAGCACGGCCTTACCGGTTGTGGAAGCGGCCCATCCACCTTCGACGTGCGCCGTAAAGGACTGGGACGCGACAGGGGCGATGACGATGTAGATCGCCGAGATCTGAACGCGGCCGCTGGCATCCGGAGTGGCTGTGTAAACCGCTCCGCCGAACTTGCCGACGATATCGCCGCCGACAACGCCGACCATGTTGGGGAACGGGGCGGTCCACTTCTTGTACGTGAGCTCGAGGCCGGCATGCTTTCCGCCATGCCCACGGCCTCTGTGCGCCTGGCTCGCGGTGGCGGAGCCTCCCGCCACCGCGACTGCGAGGATCAGTGCGACGAGACGTTTCATCCTGGCTCTCCCTCATTGTCGGGACCCTCCTGCGCGGACGACGACTCGTCGGCCGTCGCGTCGGTGGTCCTTTGGCTGCCTTTGAGTCTGCGGCCTGGCGGGCACGGCGCCTATTGGTGAGATCCACAGTGTTTGCGACTGCGAGTCGCGCCCAGCGAAGCGGTCAGAGCTCGCGCAAGCGGGCGCTGAGGGCCGTGCGAGAGCGGATCTCGAGCTTGGCGTAGATCTTCGAGAGGTGCGCTTCGACCGTGCGTACGGTGACGACGAGCCGCGAGGCGACTTCCTTGTTGGAGAGGCCGCTCGCCACGAGCTCGGCAACGCGCAGCTCCGACGCGGTGAGCGTTGCTCCCGCAGGCGAACGACCGCCCAGCCGGGATAGCTCCTCGACGGCGCGGCAGAGCCAGAGCTTGGCTTCCAGCTCGGCGAACTGAAGGCGGGCGGCCTCAAGCGTTGCGCGCGCCTCGCTGCGGTGGCGCGCCTGCCGTTGCAGCCGGCCGAGGAGGAGCAGCTTGCGGCCGTGCCGGAATGGGGACGGCGGCGATGGGGCGGAGCGGATGAGCTCCATCGCCCGCTCGAGGTTACCCTCGCCGGCGACCACGCACGCCTCGAGCACAGGCAACTCGGCGGCGTCGGCCGGCAACGCGAACATCACCTCGCGCGCTCGGTCGAGCTCGCCGATCGCGCTGAGCGCCTCGACGGCGTCGAGGGCGGTGCGGCCACCGGCGCAGTAGTACCACCGCTTCCAGCTGTCGGCCGGCACACGGCGGTAGAAGGCGGCCGCCTCTGCGAGGTTTCCCAGAGAGAGCTCGAGCAGGCCGAGCGTGCCGAGTGCATCGTTGACGGACACGGTCAGCCAGACCTGCTCGGCAAGCTCTAGCGCCCTGCCCAGCTGCGCGCGCGCGGTCTCGACCTCGCCGAGCAACACCGCGGCCGCCGCTCCGTGCACGAGTCCCAGGCACGTCGCGTAGGGCCTACCCGCCTGCTCACCGTCCACCAGCAAGCGGTCTGCATGCGCCGCGGCGACCCTGAAGCGCCCGGCGGCGAGCTCGACGACGGCCAGCAGCCGGAGCAGGCCCTGCAGGCGAGCACCGTAGACCGAGTCGAGCTCCCCTCCCTGCGCCAGCCACTGCTCGAGTTGTGAGCGCGCCTCGTCGATCCGGCCATCGCGGAGCAGCGCCCGCGCCAATACCTCTCTCGGCTCCGGCTGCACGGGCCAGCCGCTACTCGTGCCGCTTTGCGGCAGCGCTCGCGCGCGCGCGATCAGTGGCCAAGGCGAGCGGTCGCAGGCGACTTCCCAGTAGGCGCTGAACCAGAGCGCGTCCGGGAGCGTCACACCGTCCCCCGACTCCGATTCGCTCAGGTACGCCCGCGCGAGTTCGCCGGCACCAATGCTGTCACCGCAGCAGTCGCGGAACCCGGCGAGCGACATCGCAACTTCGAGCCGAACCTCAGGATCCTCGGCCTCGGCCAGAGCGCGCTCGAGCACCGGCAGAGGTGCGCGGAAATCCGTCGACGCAAGTCGCAGGGCCATGTGCACGAGAGCACGCTGGCGCAGCCGCCCAGGTGGGAGCCGATCCACATTTGCTGCGAGCAGCGACCCGCCGACGTCGCTGTTCCCGGCACGCAGTTGGGCGATCCCAGCCTCGACAAGACGCCTCGTGGCCTCGGGCTGCCGCTCCGTCCCGGTCAGGCTGGCGGCGAGCTCCCAAAGTTCGGCGGCAGCCACCAGAGCGCCGCGGCGCCCAGCACCCTCCGCAGCCCGCGCCAACTCGACAGCAATGGCCTCGTCTGGGCCATCAGCGCCGAGCGCGAGGTGCCTGGCCCGCCCTTCCGGCTCGACTATCCATCCGGCGATCTCTCGGTGGAGTGCGCGCCGCTCACTCGTGTCGAGCAAGGACACCGCCGCCTCCGCAAGGAGCGGATGAGAGAACCGCAGCGCGCCGTCGCGAGACTCCACTACCCCCGCCTCGACCGCAGGCTCGAGGCTCGCGCCCGAAGCGACACTCCCTGCTAGCGCGAGCTGGGCCAACCTACGCCGAGTCGCGTCCGGCAGCACACGCAATCGACCCGCCGCCAACTCCTGCAACGGCTCCGGCAATACCAGAGCGCCGCTCGAGCGATTCGCGCGCGCGAGCTCGAGTGCATAGAACGGATTCCCACCAGCCACGTCGTGCAGGCGCCGCAACGCCGCGGGCGGCCAGACGGCGTCCAGTCGCTCAGCCAGCAACCTGTGAAACGCGGTCAGCGTCATCGGCCCCACCGCGAGCCTCGCCAACGGAAGATGCAGCGGCAGCGCGCACCCCGTTCGTGCCGCAACAAGCATGCGGACAGACGAGGCTCTGCGCAGCGCGAACTCGAGTGCCGCCGCACTCGCCGCGTCAACCCACTGCGCGTCGTCGATCGCTAGCATTACCGGCCCGTCCTCTGCGACCACGCGGAGGACGTTGCGCACAGCGATGCCGACGACATGAATCTCGGTGACTTCATCGGCATCGGAGACCATCAGCACCCGCTCGAGCGCGCGACGCTGAGGCGGCGGCAAGGCCGCGAAGACCTCGTCGCCGACCGGCTCGAGCAGATCACCGAGGACGGCAAATGAAAACGGCTGCTCTGCCTCCGCCGGCCCAGCCGTGAAGACCTGACAGCCTGACACCCGCGCCAGCTCGACCCCCGCCCGCCACAGGGTCGTCTTCCCGATCCCAGCCTCGCCCTCGAGCAGCAAACTGCCCGCGGCCTCTAACCTCCGGGCGATCCGCCCCAGCTCCACCGTCCGCCCGACGAGCCCAACATGCGGCGACCCTTCGACACTCGCCGAATCCACGCACGGAGTATGACCCTCCGTCGCGTGCCTGAACAGAGGTGTGGACGGGACGCGCGCACGCCGACCGCTCGACGACGCCGCCGCTTGAAGCCCTCTAACGGACTCGAACCGTTGACCCCCTCCTTACCATGGAGGTGCTCTACCAGCTGAGCTAAGAGGGCGAGCGCCGCAGCTTAGCGGACTGCGGTCTGGCGATTGCGAGCGATCGGGCTAGGCGACGAACACCGGCATGTGCAGCGTCGCGAACGCGTACACGCGCTGCGCCTCGGTGGACGGCATGCGCACGCAGCCGTGAGAGGCCGGGTAGCCGGGGACGATCGGGTACTGGTGCAGCGCGTAGCCGCCGGAGAAGTACGAGGCGAACGGCAGCCATGTCTTGAAGGGCTTCGACCAGCTCATGGTCGCCTTCGAGTAGACCGCGAAGTTGCCGGCCGGTGTCTTGCCGCCCGCGCCGCTCGAGACGTGGATCGCGCGCGCGACGAGCCCGCCCTTGCGGACGAGCAGGAGGACCTGCTCGCCGAGGCTGACCTCGACGTGCGCCGGGCCACCGTGCTTCGGCTTCGGCCGGTCTCCGCCGGCCGCGAGTGCCCGCACCTGAGCGCTGGCGACGCCATCGCGGACGCCGCCCTGGTTGAGGTCGTTGTAGCCCTCGAGCGCCATCACGGCCTGCTCGGTGCCGTAGTCGTAGGTGCCGCTGACCTCGTCGGATGCGAGATAGCCGCGGTCGACGAGATCCCGCTGCAGCACACGCACGTCGTGGCCCTGGTCGCCGAAGGCGAGCGCGCCGCGCAGGCCGCGCGGGGCGCGCACGGTGTGGTCGACCGCGTACGTCAGCGCGAGGAAGCGCGAGGCGAAGATCGCGCCGAATGTCGACAGCCCGCTGCCGTGGCGGGCACGCATCGCTTGTGGGCCATAACGCGTCCAGGCCGCGCCGATCGCGCCGTCGCCGCCGCGGTTGACGGTCCAGTTGGTGACATACGCGGTGAAATCGTCGCTCCAGCCGGCGCGGTCGACGCGGCCGCTCGGGCCGACGCGGCCGAGGTCGTCGACGATGATCGGGAACCGCCTGCTGCGAGGGCCGGCGAAGAGAGCGCCGAGGCGCTTGCGGTTGGCGAGGCTCAGCTTCGTGCGCGGGCCGCCGTGGAAGTGGACGCCGTAGATGATCCCGGGATCGGTCAGGTGATAGTGCGCCAGCAGGCGCAGGTCACCCGAGCGGCGTGGGGTCGAGAGCAGGATCGGCGAATGCATGCCCCCGCTACGGATCGCATGCACGAGTGCCCGTTGCTCTGCGCGCCACGCCGACCACGAGATGCAGCGGTTGCGGTCGGCATCCGCGCCGTCGCAGGACGGGTCGAAGGCGGGCTGCAGCCACACGCCACGGTCCTTGTGGAAGCGCCCGGCGAGGTAGCCGGCGAACTCGAGCGCCTGCTGGGCCGTCCCGCCGTGCGCCGAGAGGATGACGATCAGGCGGGCCGACCGCGCCGCTCTGACGGCGCGTCGAATCGCGGCCAGGCGCTCGTCGGAATTGGCGACGGCGGAGACGTCGAGGCGCACCGTGTTGACGCCCATCGACGCGAGCACCCTCGCGTCGTGCCTTACGCCGGCCAGCTCCTTGACGTCGAAACTACCCTGCGGATCGATCAGGGCGCCGGGCGCGATGACGGCGCCGCGCACGATGAAGCGATGGCCGAGCGGGTCGTAGATGTTGGCGCCGCGCACCCTGAACGACGAGTGCGGTCCGGGCGCGAGCACCGCGGCGTACGCGGCGACCGGAAGCGCCACGAGCGCAAGCGCGACCGCCAGGATCAGCCTCTTCCTCACCCCTCGCACGTTACTCATGTGCGGAGCAATTACCGCACCTGCGCCCGCGATCCTTCAATAGGCTGCGCGTATGCGCGTCGTTTCCCTCGTGCCGAGCGCGACAGAGATCATCGCTGCCCTCGGGCTTGCGGACAGCCTCGTGGGGCGCTCGCACGAATGCACCTACCCCTCCGAGGTGAGCGACGTCCCGATCGTGTCGGCGTCGCGCGTCGACACGACCGAGCTCGCGAGCGCCGACATCGACCGCGCCGTGCGCGAGGCGCTCGCAGACGGCCGGCCGCTGTATGCGGTCGACGCCGAGCTGCTCGAGAAGCTCGCTCCCGACGTGATCGTCACCCAGGATCTGTGCGAGGTCTGCGCCGTCTCGAGCGGCGATGTGAAGCGCGTCTCGCACATCGACGTCGAGACCGTCTCGCTGGATCCGCGCGACCTCGAGGAGATCGAGGATTCGATCCGCACGCTCGCGCGGCACCTCGGCGCCGCAGGGCGTGGCGAGCAGCTGGCACAGGCCATGCACCACCGCATCGACTTCATTCACCAGCTCGTGCGCGGCCTCCCGCGGCAGCGCGTGTTCGTCGCCGAGTGGCTCGATCCGCCGTTCGCCGCGGGGCACTGGGTTCCCGAGATGGTGGACCGCGCAGGCGGTGACGAGGTGCTCGGGCGGCCACGCGAGCGCTCGTACGCGACCACCTGGGAGGACGTGCGGGAAGCTGCACCTCAGCTGATCGTGCTCGCGCCCTGCGGCTTCGATCTCGAGCGCACCGTGAGCGAGGCCGGCGCCGTGCCCGCCATGGGCGCGCGCGTCGTCGCCGTCGACAGCGACGCCGCGTACTCGCGGCCGGGCCCGCGCGTCGCCGAGGGAGTGGCGCAACTCGCGCACCTACTGCATCCCGACGACGTCGAGGCGCCGGATCTACCGTCGCGGGAGTTGAGCGCGCACTAGCTCGTTTCTGCCATGCTCGCACTGTGACGGTCCAAGCGGCACCGGTCAGCAGGCCGGTGACGGCACAGACCTCCAGGATCATCGGGCACTCCGTGCTCGGGGCTCGCATCGTGGCGCGCCGCCTCGGCCACTCAGGCGACGGTCCCCGCGTGCTCGTGATCGGTGCGATCCACGGCAACGAACGCGCCGGCATCGCGATCGTTCGGCGGCTCTCGCATGACGCGCAGGCGCGTCAGGTTCGGCTCTGGGTCATCGACGACCTCAATCCCGACGGAGCGCACGCGGACACCCGCGGCAACGCGCACGGTGTCGACCTCAACCGCAATTTCCCCTGGCGCTGGAATCCCCGTACTGCTCCCGGCACGACGTTCTACGCAGGGCCGCGCCCGCTGTCGGAGCCCGAGAGCCGGTTCGCGCGGCGCGTGATCCTGCGGCTGCGGCCCGATATCACGATCTGGTTCCACCAGTACGAGACGGTCGTCGATACCTCGACCGGCAGCGCTGCGATCGAGGATGACTTCGCCGACCGCGTTGCACTGCCACTGCGTCGTCTGTTGCGCTACCCGGGGAGCGCGACGACCTGGCAGGCGCATCGCTTTCCGAAGGCCACGGCGTTCGTGGTGGAGTTGCCGCCCGGCGTTCTCTCGGCGCGCGCGGCGCGCGCGTACGCGCGCGCGGTGCTGGCTCTTGCAAGCGCCGAGACACCGACGACCTGATACGATGCTTGCTAGCAAGCAAGTATTGGAGACAGGTGCCGACGAAGACGCAGATCGAGCAGGAAACGGTCGAGCGGCTGCGCGTGGCGCTCGCGATCACCGCACGTCACCTGCGGGCGACCGAGGCCGGCGAGGGCCTCACCCCCACCGAGCTCTCGATCCTCGCCACGATCTCGCGGCGCGGCTCGCTGCGACTGACGGAGCTCGCGGAGATCGAGCGCGTCAACCCGACGATGCTCTCTCGCATCGCCGGCCGGTTGGCGGAGGCGCGGCTGATCAGCCGCGAACCTGACGCCGACGACCGGCGCGCCGCGCGCGTCGAAGCCACCGCGGCCGGCCTCGCACTGCATGAGCGCATCCGTGCGCAGCGCCGCGCGAGCCTCGCCGCACATCTCGACGACTTGCCCGATGACGAGGTTCACGCGCTGCTTGCGGCACTCCCGGCACTCGAGGCTCTGGCCGAGGGCCTGCGCCGTGACGCCCCGGGTCACGCCCCGGGTCAGCGCACGTGAGCCCCGCCGACGTCGGCCGCCGCACCTTCGCGGCGCTCGCGAACCCGAACTACCGGCGCTGGTACGCGGGCCAGGGCATCTCGCTGGTCGGGACGTGGATGCAGACGATCGCGCAGGGCTGGCTGGTCTACACGCTGAGCGGCTCGGGCACGGAGCTCGGCCTCGTGGTCGCCCTGCAGATGCTGCCGGTGCTGTTCCTCGCACCGTACGCCGGCGTGATCGCCGATCGCGTCGACAAGCGCCTGCTGATCATTGCGGTTCAGGCCGTGATGGGCGTGCTCGCGCTCGCGCTCGGCCTACTCACCGTGACCGGTGTCGTACAGCTGTGGCAGGTGTTCGTGCTCGCCGCCCTGCTGGGAGTCGCGACGGCCTTCGACAACCCGGCCCGACAGGCCTTCGTGATGGAGCTCGTCGGGCCCGAGCACGTGCGCAATGCCGTGACCCTGAACTCGGTGCTCGTGAACGCCGCGCGCGCCGTGGGGCCGGCGGTCGCCGGCATCCTGATCGCGACGGTCGGGGTCTCCGTGTGCTTCCTCGTCAATGCGGGCAGCTACCTGGCCGTGATCGCCTCGTTGCTCCTGCTCGACCGCTCCGCGCTGCAGCCGAGCCGGCCCGCTCCGCGCGCACGCGGGCAGCTGCGCGAAGGCCTGCGCTACGTCGTGAGCACGCCGGCGCTGGCGGTACCGCTCGGCATGATGGCCGTGATCGGGGCGCTCGCCTACGAGTTCCAGGTGGTGCTCCCGATCATCGCGCGCGAGACCTTCGGCGGCGGCGCCGAGGCCTACGGCTTCATGACGGCGGCGATGGGCATCGGCGCCGTGGTCGGCGGCCTCGTGGTGGCGGGCAGTGGGCGCACCGGAACGCGCGCCGTGATCATGGCGGGCTACGCGTTCGGGATCGCGATCCTGCTCGCCGCGGCCGCTCCGAGCCTCCCCATCGAATTGATTGCGCTGACCGTCGTCGGAGCCGCGAGCGTCACGTTCCTCGCGGTCGGCAACAGCACGCTGCAGCTGGCAGCACGGCCCGAAATGCGCGGCCGGGTCATGAGCCTGTGGGCGGTCGCCTTCCTCGGAACCACGCCCATCGGCGGGCCCATCGCCGGCTACGTTTCCGAGAACGCCGGCGGCCGCGCGGGCCTCGTCCTGGGCGGGCTCGCCTGCATCGTGGCGGCGGCCGCAGGGTCGGCGATCCTCTCGCCGAGCGGGCGCGCCGCGCTCGGGCGCCTGCGCGTACGGCAGGCCTGAGCGTCACAAACGGGGATCGCGCCGTCATCTCCTGACGTCACCGACGAACGGAGAGCAAAGTGCCCACTGTCAAGCTGCGCGAATGAGGAGCGACGCCGACCTGCTCGTAGCGGCGCGCTCGGATGCGAGCGCGTTCCGCGAGCTCTACGACCGCTACGCCGAGCGCATCTACGCCTACCACACGAGCCGGAGCCGGGACTCGCACGCCGCGCTCGATCTGACGGCCGAGACGTTCGCGCAGGCCTGGTTCTGCCGCGGTCGCTTCCGCGACGAGGCTGGCGGTTCGGCCGGCCCGTGGCTCTTCGGCATCGCCCGGCACATCCTCCTCGTCAGCGTGCGCCAGGGACGGATGGAGCGCTCCGCCTGCGAGCGGCTCGGCGTGCTCGCCGGAGCTGAGCGCCAGGCAGAGCCCGAGCCCGTGGAGGACTGGCTCCAGGGCCTTGACGAGGCGCTCGCGCACCTCCCCGTGGCGCAGCAGGAAGCAATCCGCCTGCGCGTGGTCGAGGACCTCGGCTACGACGAGGCGGCCCGGCGCCTGGCGATCTCGCCCCAGGCTGTGCGTGCACGCGTCTCGCGCGGTCTGAGCGCACTTCGCAAGCATCTTTTCGATCCGATGGAGAGCACCCGATGACCCAGCTCGACCCGAACCTCAACGCGCTCGGCGATCGGCTGGAACGAGCCGCCGTGGCCGACCTGGCCGCGACCGAGCCGCCGGTCGCCCGGTCGCGCGCTCGTTTCTCGCGGCGCCTCGCCGTGATCGTCGCCGTCCTCGCCATCGGCGTGACGGGCGTCGCGATCGCGGCCGACCAGCTGATCAGCACCGGCGACGTGGCGCAGAGCATGCCCGCCGGCACCCTCGCGCTGGCCGGCACGGAGCCGACCTGCACCGTCGTCACCAAGGACGTCGAGTTCCACTGCGTGCTCGCCAGGGCGCCGGCGTCAGAGGTAACCGACCAGAATGGCAACCCCGCCTGGAAGGGCACGGTCGAGCCGAGCGTCGACGCGACGAAACACGTCAACGGCGGCTGCCGCTCACTCGCGAACGACGGCCGCGAGTGGGAGTGCTACATCGGTCAGGCGGCCGTCGATCAGAAGATCATTTCGCAGGGCTTCCTGGGCGAGTTCGCGCCCGCGCCTGGCCAGGGCTGATCAGGTCCGCACAGGTCGGGGTCAGGTCCGCACAGGTGGGGTCAGACCCGCACGTTGCGGGTCTGACCCCGGTGTTGCGGTCCTGCTCGGCAGCGTGCGGTGCTCGAGCGGCCCTCAGGATCGCCTGAGCAGGACGGCCAGCGCCGCGATGTAGGCCACGCCGGCAATCGCACCGAGCTGGACGAACGGCGTGCCGTCGCGACCGTGTGCCCACTCCCACCCGCAGGCGATGATGATCGAGGAGATCACGACGAGGCCCGCGAGCGCCGTAGCCGCCAGATCGATGCGCGCCCAGCGCTCGTCGCGGCCATCGCCGCGGATCATCCTGATCGTCTCGCTGCGCCCGCCGAGCGCGAGCACGGCGGCGATGAGGACGAAGAACGCCATGGACGTGAGGCCCGTCTGACGATCACCGCCCTTCCACTGGGCGCCGCCCAGGCCGAAGCCCAGGACGAGCGTGAACGCGGGCAGGAACCAGCGCGTCGAGCAGACGCGCCGGCTAATGGCTGCCAGTTGCATGGAAGACCTCCTCGACAGGTCGCTGGAAGAACCGCGCGAGCGCGATGGCGAGCGGCAGCGAAGGCGTGTAGCGACCGGTCTCGACAGCGTTGATGGTCTGCCGCGAGACCTTCATCTCCTGCGCCAGATCACCCTGCGAGAGCCCCCGTGCGGCCCGTAGCTCGCGTACGTCGTTTTTCATCTCGATGGAAAGCTAGCTTGACATCTTCATCCTGTCAAGCTCGCTTTCCATCTCGGCGCTGTGGGTAGTGTCGCGGGATGCGCCTCTATCACCAGCCCCGCTCCCGCTCCGCCCGCGTTCTCTGGCTCGCCGAGGAAGCGGGCGCGCCGATCGATGTCGTCGTCATCGAACGCGAGCAGAAGTTCACGGACGACTACCGCAAGATGCACCCGCTGTGCCGAGCCCCTGCGTACATCGAGGACGGCGGGCCGGTGTTCGAATCCGCCGCGCTCTGCCTGCATCTCGCCGACCGGCACCCGGAGGCGGGCCTGATCGCGGAGCCGGGCTCGCACGAGCGCGCACTCCAGTACCAGTGGTCCTTCTTCGCGATGACCGAGCTGGAGGCCCCGCTCATGGACGTGGCGCGCCAACTCTGGGCGGACTCGGGCGAGCCCGACGCCGAGATCGTGGAGGCGGCACGCGCGCGCTTCGCCCGGGGCGTCGAGGTCGTGGAGGCGGCTCTGGCCGGCGGCGACCACCTCGTCGGCGACGGCTTCTCGGTCGCCGACATCCTCGTCGGCGGCGTGCTCAGCTTCGCACGTGCGTCGGAGACCGCCGAGCTGCCACCCGGCATCGTCCCCTACCTCGACGGCCTCGAGGCGCGCCCCGCTCGCCAGCGCGCGTACACGCGCACGGCGTAGGCGGGGCGGCCCTCAGGGAACCAGCCGTCGCCGGGAGGGTGACGAGCAGCTTAGGCCGCCGTCATCGGGAAGCCGCCGCAACGAGCGTGAGCCCGGGGATCTCGACGGCCCCGTCGGGCGTCGTGTACGGGCGCACGCTCTCCTGCAGCCGCGCGCTCAGGGCCTGCGCGGCTCCCGCCGACAGGGCCGCGAGGATCTTCGTCAGGGGGCCGGCCAGAGCCGACGTCCGCTCCCACCACTCCTCGAAGGAATCCGCGCGCAGCGGTGTGGGCACCTCGCGCACGCGCACGTCGGAGAAGCCGGCGTGCGTGAAGAGGCCGGCCACCCGGTCGCGATCGGAGAGCGAGAACGGGCCGGGAACGCCGGGCGGGGGCACAGGCGCGCCGGTCTCGGCGCTGACGGCGTCGAACACGAGCCCGAGCCACGGGTTCTGCTCGCGCGGTCCCCACACCGCCACGGCGACACGGCCACCCGGACGCAGGACGCGCGCGATCTCGCTCGCAGCTCGCTCCGGCTCGGGGGCGAACATCATCCCCTCGCGGCAGAGCACGATGTCATACGACTCGTCGGGCTCCGCGATGCTCTCGAGGTCGAGTTGCCGGGTGCCGACGTTCTCGACCCCGAGCGTGCGCGCGCGGGCGGCGGCGATCGCGGTCATCTCGGCGACGACGTCGGAGAGCACCACCTCCCCGTCCGGAGCGACCAGGGCGGCCGCCGCGAGGCCGAGCCCGCCCGCCCCGCAGGCGAGCTCGAGCACCCGCTCGCCCGACTGCGGCTTCGACTCGGCGAGCATGCTCCGCGTCACGGCCGCGCCGCGTGCGTCCACGTACTCGGCGTGCTCGCCCCATCCTCCGGCGACCGCGGACCACATGCCCCGCAGATGCGCACGGAGCCCGTCCGGCGGGGCGACAATGCTGCTGGCTTCCATCTCTGTGCCTCCTGGAGCGCATGCTCCAAATTAGACTCTCTCTGAGAGTATTGAAGTTATTTGGACTATACCTAAATGCCACCACACGTCAACCCGAAGCGCTCGTACGACTCGCCGCGCCGGCGAGAGCAGGCGGCTGCGACCCGCCGCGAGATCCTCGACGCGGCGCAGCGACTGTTCGAGCGGCAGGGTTACGCGGCCACGAAGATGTCGGAGATCGCGGAGGATGCGGGCGTCGCGCTCAAGACCGTGTACGCCGCCTTCGACACGAAGAGCGGCGTTCTGCGCGCGCTCTGGCACGCGCTCCTACGGGGCGATGAAGAGGACGTCCCGGTGATGGATCGCGCCTGGTACCGCGAGGTCCTGGAGGAGCCCGACGCCGAGCGCCAGCTGCGCCTCAACGCGCGCAACGCGCGCGCTGTGAAGACGCGCATCGCGGGAGTGCTGGACGTGATCCGGCAGGCGGCGCTGCTCGATCCGGACACCGAAGCCCTCTGGGCTCGCATCCAATCCGACTTCTACGAGAACCAGCGAGCGATCGTGCAGGCACTCGACGCCAGGGGGGCACTGCGCCCGGGCCTCGAGGTCGCCGAGGCGGCCGACATCCTCTGGACGCTGAACCACCCGGACGTGTGGCAGCTGCTCGTCACCCAGCGCGGCTGGACGGCCGAGCGCTGGGAGCAGTGGTTCGTGGACAGCTCCAGCGGCCAGCTCCTCGATCAGGAAAGAGGTTCCTGATCGCTCGCAGGAGACGGTCAATCGGTAAGCGCTTACTGTAAGCGCTTACTGATGGAGCCCGGAGCGCGCACACCTGGGTCGTCCAGTCTCCGCATCGGCGTCATCGGCGCCGGCCGCATCGGTTCCATGCACGTACGCACGTTGACGTCGCTCGCGCGCGTCGCGTCCGTCACGGTGTGCGACGCCGACAGCGCGCGTGCGCGGCGCCTGGCGGATCAGCTCGGGGCCTCCCTGGCAGCGACGCCCGCGGATCTGGTGGCGGCCGCCGACGCGCTCGTGATCGCCACGTCGACGCCAGCGCACACGCGCGCGCTCGAACTGGCTGCCCGCGCCGGACTCCCCGCGTTCTGCGAGAAGCCCGTGGCCCTCGACCTCGCGGCGATCGATGCGGCGATCGAGCAGGTCGAGCGAGCAGGCATCCTCGTCCAGATCGGCTTCCAACGGCGCTTCGACGCGGGCTACCGCGCGGCGCGCCGCATCGTCGCCGACGGCGCGCTCGGCCGCCTGCTCATCGCACGCGCGGCGACGCACGACCCAGAGCCGCCGCCCATGGCGTACATCGAGGGCTCCGGCGGGATCTTCAGGGATCTGAACATCCACGACTTCGACGCGCTCCGCTTCGTCACGGGCGAGGAGATCGTCGAGGTCTATGCCGACGGCGCCGTGCGCGAGAGCGCGGAGTTCGCGGAGGTCGGTGACGTGGACGTCGCCGCCGCCGTGCTCAAGCTCGGCGGCGGAGCGCTTGCCATCCTCTCGGGAACACGGCACGATCCGCTCGGCTACGACGTGCGACTCGAGCTCTTCGGCACCAGCGACAGCGTTGCCGTGGGAATGGATTCGCGCAGCCCGATCCGCTCGCTCGAGACGGGCGCGGCGCAGCCGGCCTCACCCCCCTATGGCGACTTCATGCAGCGATTCCACCAGGCCTACGAAGACGAGCTCGCGGCATTCGTCGCGGCAGTACTGGACGGCGGTCCCAGCGCCTGTACGTTGCGCGACGCACGCGCCGCGCTGCTCGTCGCGCTCGCCGCAGACCGCTCGAGACTCGAACGGCGGCCCGTCGCAATCGACGAGATCGCCGGCACACCGGTCCCGGCGGGCTGACACCCAGCCCGTTCAGACCCGACACGGAGGAAACAGATGGGCACGCAGGAGCACGCGACGGAAACGGCGATGAACGAGGAGTCGAGCGCGCTCTCGCGCCGCGGCCTGTTCGTCTCGGGCGGGGTTCTGGCCGCCGGGCTGAGCGCGTTCGGCGCCGAGGGCATCGCGTCGGCTGCCTCCACCGCCACGACGACGAAGGTCGCCGTCGTCACCCACGGCGACACCGGGTCGTTCTGGTCGGTCTTCAAGGCGGGCGTGGACCAGGCCACGAAGGACATGAAGGCGCGCGGCATCAACGTCACGCAGGTCTACGCCAACA
Organism: uncultured Actinomycetes bacterium; assembly: GCA_963845865.1. Taxonomy (GTDB): domain Bacteria; phylum Actinomycetota; class Thermoleophilia; order Gaiellales; family JALYLC01; genus JALYLC01. The sequence goes on along the minus strand of CAWJTT010000005.1, from coordinate 70,489 downwards.
ACGACGTCTCCAAGCAGGTCTCGGGCATCAACGCCGCGATCGCCTCCAAGGTGAACGTCATCGCCACCTCCGTCCCCGATGCGAGCGCACTCAAGGATCCGCTGACGAAGGCGGCCTCCAAGGGCATCGAGATCATCACGGTCAACTCGGGCGAGGGGGCGTTCGACAGCCTCTCCACCTATGAGGTCCACGTCGGGCAGGACGAGGAGATCGCCGGCGAAGGTGCGGGCAAGCAGTTCACGGCGGCGGGAGCGAAGTCGGTCGTCGTGATCATCCACGAGGCCAGCAACTCGGGCCTGACCGACCGCGCCAAGGGCGTCAAGAAGACGTTCAAGGGCACCACCAAGACACTCCTGATCCCGAACGCGAAGGCCGACATCCCGGGGACGCAGGCCAAGATCAAGGCCTACTTCGCGGCCAACAAGGGCACCGATGCCCTTCTGGGCCTCGACCCGGACGTGACGGTCCCGGCCCAGCAGGTCGCGCCCGCCGGCACCAAGGTCGGCACCTTCGACGTCAACCCGGCCGTGATCACGGGCATCAAGGGCGGCAAGATCCTGTTCGCGATCGACCAGCAGCAGTACCTCCAGGGCTACCTGCCCGTCGTGTTCGCGGTGCTGTACGTGAACAACCTCAACACGGTCGGCGGCGGCAAGCCGGTGCTGACCGGGCCGGGCATCATCAACAAGGCGAACGCGGCGAAGGTCGCCGCCCTCGCCTCCAAGGGCACGCGCTAGGAGCAGAGCGGGGCGGGTGGCAACGTTGCCATCCGCCCCGCGGCCATCGATGTCCGAGACCGCAGCACCCACGGCCCCCGACGAGCGAATCGCCGGCGTCAACATCCTGGCGCGCCTCGTCGCGAGGCCCGACATCGGCGCCTTCTGCGGTGCCATCGCCGTCTTCCTCCTGTTCGCCTGGACGGCGCGCAGCGTGGGCTGGCTCTCCGACTTCGCCATCTGGAGCCAGTGGCTGGACCAGTCGGCGCAGTACGGAATCGTCGCGGTGCCCGTCGCGCTGCTCATGATCGGCGGCGAGTTCGATCTCTCGGCCGGCGTCATGATCGGCTCCTCCGGCCTGCTGCTCGGGCTGCTGACGACGCGAGCCGACTGGAACGTCTGGCCCTCGATCGCCGTCGTGCTGCTGTTCGGCATGGCGATCGGCTTCATCAACGGCTACACGGTCGTCAAGACGAAGCTGCCGAGCTTCATCGTCACGCTGGGCACGTTCTTCATCCTCCAGGGCGTCAACGCCGGCGGCACGCTGAAGATCACGGGCACGGTCGCGATCAACGGCATCGACGCGGCTCCCGGATTCGACTCGGCCCGCCCGTTCTTCGCCTCGAGCCTGTGGTCGCCCTACGACTTCAAGGTCAACGTGATCTGGTGGCTCGGACTGACCGTGGTGGGAGCGTGGATGCTCGCGCGCACGCGCTTCGGCAACTGGATCTACGCCGTCGGCGGCGACCCGGTCGCCGCGCGCAACGTCGGCGTCCCGGTCGCGCGCACGAAGATCGCGCTCTTCATGATGACGTCCACGACCGCCGCGCTGCTCGGGATCATCACCGCCATCGGGCTGCGCGGGATCCAGGCCAACGAGGGCGTCGGCCGCGAGTTCATCTTCATCATCGCCGCCGTCGTCGGAGGCTGCCTGCTGACCGGCGGCTACGGCTCGGTCGTCGGCACGGCCTTCGGCGCGGCCATCCTCGGCATGGCGAGCATCGGGATCATCGTGTCGCAGTGGGACAGCAACTGGGTGTACGCGTTCCAGGGCGCCATCCTCGTGCTGGCCGTGATGCTCAACGCCGCCATCCGCGCGCGAGCAGCGGGCGCGAGGTCGGGATGAGCGAACCCGCGACGCACCTGCTCGAGGCGCGCGACCTGTCGAAGTACTACGGCAACGTCGTCGCGCTCAAGGACATCTCGGCGCACGTCGACGCGGGCTCCGTCACCTGCGTGCTGGGCGACAACGGCGCGGGCAAGTCGAGCTTCATCAAGATCCTCTCGGGCGCGCATCAGCCCGACGAGGGCGAACTGCTCGTGGACGGCGACGTGGTGCATTTCCACTCGCCGAGAGATGCGCGGGCGCTCGGCATCGCGACCGTCTACCAGGATCTCGCGATGGTGCCGCTGATGTCGGTCTGGCGCAACTTCTTCCTGGGCGCCGAGCCGACCACGGGCGTCTGGCCGCTGCGGATGTTCGACGTCAAGCTGGCGCGCGAGACGGTGCGCTCGGAATTGCGCCAGATGGGCATCGACATCCGCGATCCCGACCAGCCGGTCGGCACCCTGTCGGGCGGCGAGCGCCAATCGGTCGCGATCGCCCGCGCCATCTACTTCGGCGCGCGCGTGCTGATCCTCGACGAGCCCACCTCGGCGCTCGGCGTCAAGCAGGCGGGCGTCGTGCTGCGCTACATCCTGCAGGCACGCGAGCGCGGAGTGGCCGTGATCTTCATCACGCACAACCCGCACCACGCCTATCCCGTCGGCGACCGCTTCGTGATCCTCAACCGCGGCCACATGCTGGGCTCGTTCGCGCGTGGCGAGATCGACCAGACCGAGCTCGTGCGCCTGATGGCCGGCGGCAGCGAGCTGGCCGAGCTCGAGCACGAGCTGGCGGAGATCAAGGCCGAGGTCGGCGGGCCCGGCTGAGAAACGTCATGCCGCCGCGACGCGGTCGATCGCGGCGCCGACGGTCTGCGCATACGCCCTGATCGCGAGCTCGAGGTGCTCGATCGGGGTGTCCTCCTCCTTGGCGTGGCTGATGCCGTTGGTCGAGGACGAGAAGATCATGACCGTCGGCACGTGCCGCGCCATCTCCGCGGCGTCGTGCAGCGGGCCCGACGGCAACGCGTGATCGGTGCCTGCGACGTCCTGACAGGCAGCGCGGGCCGCGACGATCAGCTCGGCGTCGAACGGGATCGGGTCGATGCGCCAGATCGGCTCCCACTCGACCGTGCAGTGCTCGGTTGCAGCGGCCTCCTCGGCAAGCGTGCGCGACTCGGCCAGCAGGACGGCCAGCGCGTCCGCATCGAGGTGCCGCTGATCGAGCAGCAGCGCCGTCTCCCCCGCGATCGCAGTCACGACGCCCGGCTGCGAGGCGGCACCCCCGGTCGTGCTCATGCCGCCGCGGCGCACGGCGGCATCGCGCACGGCGAGCGCGAAACGCGCGGCCGCGAGGAACGAGTCGCGACGGTGGGTCATCGGCGTCGAGCCGGCGTGCGCGGCCTGCCCACGGAAGATCACGCGGTTGCGCTCCACCCCGACCGTCCCGAGCACCGTCCCGACGGGCAGGCCCAGACCTTCGAGCACGGGTCCCTGCTCGATGTGCAACTCGAGGTACGCGCGCACGTCGCGCAGCCTCGCGGTCGCCTCGGGAGCGCGGTCGAGGTCGACGCCGTGCGCGGCGAGCGCATCCTCGAGCCGCATTCCACCGGCGTCGCGCAGGTCGCGCACGGCGTCGGGATCGAGCGTCCCGGCCACGGCAGAGGAGCCGAGCAGGCTGCGGCCGAAGCGCGCGCCCTCCTCGTCGGCCCAGTCCACGAGCGTCACGGTGCAGGGCGGTGTCCCGGCCTCCGCGATCGTGCGCAAGGTCTCGAGGGCTGCCATCACTCCGAGCGCGCCGTCGAGCCAGCCGCCATTCGGGACGGAGTCGATGTGCGAGCCGATCACGACCGCCTCGGGTCGGTCGCCCGCCAGGCGCGCCCAGAGATTGCCGGCCTCGTCGATCTCGACGTGGACGGGCAGGTCCGCCAGCCGCTCGCGCAGGAGGCGCCGCGCACTCGCCCACTCGTCCGTCCAGGCCAGCCGGCGCGCCCCGCCGGGGCCGCCGGTCAGCTCGGCCAGCGCACGCAGGTCGGCGATCGCGCGCTGCGGTTGACAGGTGATCTCCATGTCTCAGCCACCCTGGTCCGCGAGCAGGGGGATGATGTGCTCGCCGTAGGCGCGGAAGTGATCCTCCTGTGCCCCGGTCATGAGGTACATGTTGAATTGCGTGACGCCGTGCGCCTCGAGCTCGCGGAGCTTCGCGATGTGGTCCTCGACCGTGCCGAGGATGCAGAAGCGATCGCAGGTCTCGTCGTCGACGAACTCGCCGTGCCTGGCGCCCGTGCGGCTGTGCTCGGAGTAGTCGTAGAACTCGCGCCGCTCCAGGTAGCCGGTCAGGCTGGGAGGGAGCAGCGACTGGTCGTAGCGCTTGAGCAGGTCGACGACGTGGTTGGAGACCATCGCCGGGAACCAGCGCGAGGCGTCGCGCGCAGCCGCGATGTCGTCGCTGATGACCGCGGGAGCGCAGACGATGGGCTCGAGCGCGCCCGGATCGCGGCCGGCCTCCTCGGCAGCCGCGCGGGCCTGGCCCATGATCCAGTCGATGATGTCGACGTCGGCCAGCTGGATCACGACGCCGTTGCCCTGCCGGCCGGCGACCGCAAGCGCCCTGGGGCCGTAGCCGGCCACCCACACCGGGATCTCCGGCAGATCCTTGGCCCACTCCAGCGTGATCTGCTTGCCGTTCCAGTCGGCGGTTCGGCCGTTCGCGAGTTCCCGGATCAGCTCGGTCGCCGCCTCGAACTCGCGCACCTTGACGGGCTCCAGCCCGATCGTGCGCCGGGCCGAATCGCCGCGGCCGATCATGACCACGACGCGCCCCGGCGCCATGGAGTTGAGCGTGGCGTGGAAGCTCGCGGTGACCGTCGGCTCCCGGGTGCCCGGATTGGTCACGCAGAACCCGAGGCCGATGCGCTCGGTCTGCGCGGCTGCGGCGGCGAGGAACGCCGAGCCGTCCTGCCAGAGGATGTGCGAGTCGTAGGTGTACGCCCAGTGGTAGCCGCTGGCCTCTGCCGCCTGCACGAGCTCGACGAAGCGCGAGCACGGCGGATCGGGAAGGATCGTGACGCCGAATTGCATGGCACGAGTCTAGAGGGATGCTCAGCGGCCAGGCACGCTGCCTGACCCCGACGCGAGTGCTACTCGACGCGGGCGAACTGCACCATCGCGAGACCGAGCAGTCCCGCGCCGATTCCGGCGACCAGGGCGATCGAAACGCCGTTCGGGACGACCCAGTCGCCCCACATCAGGGGCGGGTTGAGTGCGGCGCGCGCGGCCGGGGTGGCGTCGATGTGCGAGAACACGATGTTGCGTGAGACGTGCACGGCATACGTGATCGGATTGAGGCGCACGAGCACCGACATCCAGGTGGGCAGATCGTCGATCGGATAGAGCGCGCCCGACAGGAACGCGAGCGGGAACAACAAGACCTGCATCACTCCCATGACGGTCTGGATGTTCGCGATGCGCGCCGCGATGACGAGGCCGAAGGCCGTCAGTGCGAAGGCCAGGAGGAACATCACGACGATCAGCTCGACAATCATCTCGGCGTTGTACGGAACGCCCACCAGGGGGGCCAGGACGAGCACGAGCATCCCCTGGAGCGTGGCCACCGTGGCGCCGCCGAGGCATTTGCCGACGAGGATCGAGCCTCGCCGCACGGGTGCGACGAGCATCTCGCGCAGGAAGCCGAATTCGCGATCCCACACGATCGAGATCGCGGAGAACATGGCGGTGAAGAGCACACTCGTGGCAAGCACGCCCGGAAACATGAACGTGCGCAGCGATGTGCCGCCGGTCGAGGCGCTGGTCAGCGACTGCAGCCCCGTCCCGAGCACGAACAGGAAGAGGACCGGCTGCACGAGGGCCGCGACGATGCGGATGCGGTCCTGACCGAAGCGGATCAGCTCGCGCTGCCAGACGACCCGCGCCGCGCGCATGTCACTGCGCAGCCCGGGAGGAGCCACTCGCACCGCGGCGACCGGCAGCGCCGAGCCGGCGCCGATCTCGCTCATCCGCGGGCCCGCGCGAACACGCGCATCGAGTCGGCCGCCGAGGCTTCCGCGTCCCGGATCGTCGTGCCCGTATACGAGAGGAACACGTCGTCGAGCGTCGGACGGGACACGCTGACCGACCGGATCGGCACGGGCAGCTCGGCGAACAGGCGCGGAACGAACCGCTCGCCGTCGGCGACGTGGAACATGACGAGGCCATCGCGACGCTCGCCGGTAATCTCGAAGAGCTGTGCGAGAGCCGCGATCGCCGCATCATCGTCGGCAGTCGCGATCTGCACGCGGTCGGTGCCGACGCTCGCCTTGAGCGCGTCTGGCGTTTCGAGGGCGATGATCTGCCCTTCGTTGACGATGGCGATGCGATCGCAGTGCTCTGCCTCGTCCATGTAGTGCGTGGTCAGGAAGATCGTGATCGCCTCACGCCGGCGTAGCTCTTCCAGGTAGTTCCAGATCGACGCGCGCGTCTGCGGATCCAGGCCCACGGTCGGCTCGTCCAGGAAGAGCACGCGAGGCGAGTGCAGGAGGCCGCGCGCGATCTCGAGGCGACGCTTCATGCCGCCGGAGAACGTCGACACACGCGCCTTTCGCCGATCCCAGAGCCCCACCATCTCGAGCACCTGCTTCGAGCGCTCGGCGATGACCGGTCGCGGCACGCCGTACAGCTCGCCGTGAAAGCGCAGGTTGCGCTCGGCCGAGAGGTACTGGTCGAGCGTCGTGTCCTGGAACACGAGGCCGATGTTGCGCCGCACGGCCGCCCGCTCGCGCACGACATCGAAGCCGCCGACGCTCGCGTGTCCCGCGCTCGGCAGCGCCAGCGTGCAGAGGATCTTGATCGTCGTGGATTTTCCGGCACCGTTCGGCCCGAGGAATCCGAACGTCTCGCCGGCGGCCACCGTGAGATCGAGGCCCCGCACCGCCTCGACATCTCCGTAGCGCTTCACGAGCCCACGAGCTTCGATGACTGCCGTTTCCGCCACCCCCGATTTGTACCGCGTCGGGCACGCCGCGCTATGACGCTCCGGGCTCCTCGAAGCGGCTGTCGGCGCGCACCGCGTGCACGTTCTGCGCGCGCTGCTCGAACCAGCCGTAGCGTGCACCGGCGCGGTCGTCGAAGGGCGGCACGTAGGGCTTGATGTCGAGCAACGGGGTGCCGTCGAGGAGATCGAGCTCCTCGACGTGGAGTGTCGGACCCTCGATCTGCACGAGCCGGACGAGCGAGAGCCCGATCGCGTTCGGGCGCTTGGGCGAGCGAGTCGCGAAGACTCCGCGCTCGCTCGTGTCGAGGTACGGGGTGACGCGCAGCGAGGCGGCGCCGGTGCGATGCAGGTGGGTGATCAGGTGCAGATGCGTGAAGCCGTCGAGGTCGGCCAGCCCGGCGACGTACGCGGGATCGAGCTCGATGCGGCCCTGCACACCTCGTGCCGCCACCGTCTGGATGGGCATCCCCTCGTGCGTCGCGAACGGCGTGCGCACGATGCCGATCGGCATGAACGTGACAGCGTCCGCCACTAGTCCTCGCGCTCGACGATCACGGTCGTGGCCTTGACGACCGCGATCGCCGCATCGCCGGGCTTGAGGCCGAGATCGTCGAGCGAGTCGGTGCTCAACAGCGAGACGACGCGGAATGGGCCGCAGGCGAGCTCGATCTGGCTCATCACCCGCCCCCGCTTGATTGCGACGACGGAGCCCTCGAGGCGATTGCGGGCGCTCGAGGTGCGCGTGCGGGCGGGACGGTCGCGCAGGAGGCGCTCGACCTCGTCGCTCGAGATCACGCGCTGGTTGCCGACGCGCTCGAAGTGGATCCGTCCATCCTTCTCCCAGCGCCGGAGCGTGTCGACGCTGACACCCAGACTGGCGGCCGCCGCGCCGATGCGCAGGCGCGTCGGCGCGACGTCGAGCGAGCTGTCCTCGTGCGCGGAGTCAGCCATGCGTCGGGCCTAGCGTAGCCGTCACGAGCGCTCGCGTCGGCTGCTATCGTCGCCGACGCCTAGGTTCTGCCTAGATGCAGGGGGGATTCGCTTGATCCTGGACGTGACATGAGGCGCCTCCGCGGCGCCGCCTTCGGGCTGGCGACCTTCGGTGCGACGGTCGCCGTGCTCGGCGTTTCTCGTCCTGCCGATCGTGGCGATCTTCGCGCGGGTGCCGCTGCACCTCCTGATCGACCAGCTGGACGACCCGATCGTGCGCGACGCGCTCGTGCTCACAGCGATCACCAACGTGCTCGCGCTCGCCGTCATCCTGCTCTTCGGCACCCCGGCCGCGTACTTCATCGGAACGCGGCGCTTCCGCGGCCGGGCGCTCGCAATCACGCTCGTGGAGCTCCCGCTGGTGCTGCCGCCGACCGTGGCCGGCATCGGCCTCCTGGCTGCGTTCGCGGGCCGCGTCGGCCTGCTCTCCGACATCCTCGACCCGCTCAAGATCAACGTCGTCTTCACCACGACCGCCGTCGTGCTGGCGATCTGCTTCGTTGCCGGCCCGTTCTACGTTCGCCAGGCGATCGCGTCGTTCGAGGTACTCGACAAGGACATCCTCGACGCCGCTCGCGTCGACGGCGCGGGCCAGCTGCGCCTGCTCATGAGCATGAGCATCCCGCTCGCCTCGACCGGCCTCGCCGCGGGCGCCGCCCTGGCATTCGCGCGCGGCATCGGCGAGTTCGGCGCCACGATCATGTTCGCCGGCAACCTGCGCGCAGTCACGCAGACGCTGCCGCTGCTGATCTATCAGGACTTCGAGCTCAGTTTCGACGTTGCGCTCGCCATCGGTGCCCTGCTCGTGATCGTGAGTGCGGCCGTCCTGATACTGGTCAAGCTGCTCGCGCGTCTCTCCGGCAGGGCGCGCGGTGGCGAGGGCGCATTCATCCTCGGAGCGGCCCGGCCCGGCTCCTGAGCTTCTGGGCGAGTGCGACAGGAACCTTCACATTCTTGATAACGTCGCGCTCTTCTTATGTTTTTCCTAGGTACTGGAGACAGCCGGATGGGTGCAGCGGGAGTCAGTCGGCGCGCATTGCTCACGCGCGCGGGAATCGGGACGGGGGCGGGAGTCTTCGCGCTGCTCGGGACGGCCGCGGCGCCCGCGCTCGCGGCCCCCTCGATCACCGATCTCGCGAACGTGCGCATCGTGTGCGTCGGCAAGCGCATTGCCATCAACTGGCTGACGAGTTGGGTCAACACTCCGAAGGCGGTCGACAGCAGTGACACCGCGGACCTCATCCGGGCGATCCGCAGTCAGGAGCAGGGGCACTACGGCCTGCTGGCTCCGCTGCTGAACCCGCCGCCCGTCGACGACGACTACACCTACTCCTTCCCGGCCGGCGCGCTCAGGTCGTTGGACCACGCCTCGAACTTCGCGCTCGACCTGGAGGAGATGTTGCTCGGAATCGCAATCGGCGCCGCGTCGACGACCGACGATCCGACGGTCGCAGAATTGCTCGCACGCGTCGTCGCCGGCGACGGCCAGCACTTCTCCGCTCTCTCCGTGCTCACCGGCGGCCCGCCGCTCCCGAATGGCGCACCGCGCGCGCTCGGCCTCGAAGACGGCGGCGATCAGCTCTCCCAATTCATCTCCTACTAGGTGGCCACGATGACTCGCATCTCCTGCCTGCGCCGCATCGGCGGCGCGCTGCTCCTGTCCATCGCGATGCTCACGGCATTCACCGCGGGCGCGACTGCAGGCACCCGCCGAGCCACGGCGCAGATGAACGTGTTCGCCGCCGCCTCGCTGAGCGTCGCGTTCCCGCAGTTCGACGGCGGCCAGAAGTACAACTTCGCCGGCACCGACGCGCTCGCCGCGCAGATCCGGCTGGGCGCGCCCGCCGACGTGTTCGCCGGCGCCAGCCCCGACGCACCGCAGGCGCTCTACCACGCCGGCCTCGTCGAGCAGCCCGTCACGTTCGCGACCAACAAGCTCGTGCTCGCGGTGCCTGCCTCCAACCCCGCCAACATCACGAGCATCTACGACGTCGAGCGCCCGGGCGTGAAGCTCCTGATCGGTACGGCCACGGTCCCGATCGGCGCCTACACGCGCCAGGTGCTCAACAACATGGGCATCACGAACAAGGTCCTGCCCCAGGTCGTCAGCCAGGAGCAGAACGTCAACGCGATCTCCTCCAAGGTCGCGCTCGGCACGGCCGACGCCGGGTTCATGTACGTCACGGACGCACTCACGGTCGCAGGCAAGGTCAAGACGATCCCGGTGCCCGCCTGGGCGCAGCCGCCCGTGCGCTACCAGATCGCAATCGTCAGCAGCACGAAGAACCACGCCGACGCGGCGGCCTTCATCAAGCGGCTGACGAGCCCGGCCGGGCGCAAGCTGCTGGTCGCCAACGGCTTCGGCGTCCCGAAGCTGCCGCCGGCGAAGAAGAAAAAGAAGAAGTAGCTCTAGCGCGGCGCGAGTCGCCGCCGGCTCCAGACAAACGGCTCCGTGCCGTTGCCGAGCGGCGGCTCGACGCCGTCCTCCAGCTCGACGAGCTCGACGGCGTCGCCCTCGGCGATACGACCCGGCTCGACGACCCAGCAGTCGAGAGCCGCCTCGCCCGAGGCCTCGCGGTAGATCCACTGCAGGACGCCCAGGTCCTGCTCGAGGGTGTCGGGGTCGAATGTCGTCATCACGCAGCGCATCCGCCGGTTGCGCACCCCGATGAGGGCAGTGCCCGCGCGCAGGCCGTAGCCCGGCCAGCCGGCCTCTTCGAGTGTTGTCGTGCCCGCGATCAGGATGTTCGGACGGAAGCGCCTGCGATCGACGCCCAGCACGTCGACCATCCCGGTGGTCAGGACCGTGAGCGGCAGCACGTCATAGCGCTGACCGTGATCGCCGCCTGTGTAGCGCACGAGCTCCACGCCCGGCCCGGCGGCCGCGCGCACGAGCTCCCGCGCGGCGGCCGAGTCCCACGGCTGGCCCTCGATGCGTGGCTCACCGTCGTCGCCCAGCGATCCCTGGAGGCCGAGCAGCCTGTGCCGGAAGCGAGCGGTGACGACCCGCCCGGACTGCTGGCGCACGTGCACGAGCCGATCGCCGGGGATGCCCGCCTCGTCCACGTCCACGACATCCAGCCGCTGGCCGCGCAGCGACTTGACGGGGTAGCGCCACAACTCCGCCACCTGCATCGGCATACCGGGAGCGTACGCCTCGGCGCCGTCCCCTCGCGCGCCGGTGGGCGGAGACGGCGTCACGGCGCCGAGGGCCGGCGGGCAAGCCCGCCGGCCTTCGGGCGGTGATCAACCAGGCAGCGCTGCGCCGTTCTCGGTGAACGGCGGGGCGACGTACGGCTGCCCGGGGGTCGCGCCGATGGCGAGCAACTGAACGGGCTGGTCGCCCGTCGTGATGCGGCGCGTGACGCCGGGGCCGACGCGCGCGAACGTGCCGGGCACGAGCTCATGCTGCTCGCCCCCGACGTGCAACGTCGCAACTCCGGAGAGAGCCGTGTAGACCTCCTCCTGGCCATCTGCGGAGTGGTCGTGCTCGGGGTAGTGCTCGAAGTGCGGCGGGAAGTTCTCGACCTGCATGCCGAACGCGTGCACGCCGAGCCCCGCCCGAGCGCGGCAGAAGCCGCCGCCGTTCGGCGAGTCGAACTGATCCACGCTCATGACCGTGATGTCGGGCATGTCCGTTCCTTTCCTGTCGCAGCCCTGGGACCGTTCGCTCTGTTGACGAACGACTGCCACCGGAATCGACAGGCGACGCGCTCGCGCTAGGATCGGAGCTCTCGAGACGAAAGGAGTCGACGATGACGATCGCCTACATCCAGGAGTTCCCGATCCGGGAGGGCGAGGCCAGCACGGCGAACTACGACGCAGTCGTCGCGGCGCTCGATCTCAAGGCAGCGCCCGACGGGCTCATCGTCCACACCGCGGGCTTCGATCACGATGCCGGCGTGTTCCGCATCTTCGACGTCTGGGAATCCCGCGAGCAGGGACAGCGGTTCACCGACGAGCAGCTCAACCCGATAATCGAGTCGATGATGGCCTCCGCTGCCGAGGGCGAATTCGCGCCTCCCACCCGGGACAGCTGGTACGAGCTGCACGACGCGATGGGGCGCTGAGCGGAGCGCGCGATCGATGGGTGCGCGCGGGCGCACCAGCTCGACAGCTCGCTCCTGTCGCCTGGCCTAGGATGTCGCCGCGGCGCGCCCCTGTATTGGCATCGCCAAACGGTGGCCAGAGCCTGCGAGCTCGCGCTCGCCACGCAGGTCCAGCCGGGCCGCGGTTCCTCACGTTCCGGACGCCTGAGACTTGACGTAGGCGATATAGCCGCGCACGTCGGCCGCGGGTTCGGAGTACGCCTCGCCGAGCGACGATTCCATCGCCGCCATGTAGTCCTTGGCCCAGGCCGGGAGCTCGTAGTCGATGGCCTGCAGGAACTCGAGGGTCGCGGCGAGGCGGATGTCGGCGATGGACGGCGAGGCGCCGCCGATGAACTGCTTGCCGTCCATGTAGAACGCCCGGTACACGTCCAGCGGCTCCGCGATCGCCGCCACCGCGTCCTGCTGCGCCTTGGCCTTCATGGCGTCGTCGGCGTCGGAGGTGCCAACCTCGCCCGGGTACTGCGGGAAGCTGAGCGCCGGATACGTGGCGCGCGCGACGAGCGGGTAGAGCGTTCCGATCAGATAGAACATCGCGCTGTCGACCATCGCGCGCTGCGCCGGATCGCGCGGATAGAACTGATCCAGGTCGTACTTGTTGCAGAGGTACTGCATGATCGCGCAGCTCTCCCAGAGCGTCGCGCGCGGCAGCCCCGGCTCCTCGATCATCGGCGTCAGGCGGGCCGGGTTCTTCTCCATGAACTCGGGCGAGGTCGTCGTCCCCCACACGTCGACCTCCTCCGCGTCGAGCCCGGCGGCCCGCACGAAGATGCGGACCGAGAGGTTGTTGACGCTCGGCTTCAGGACGTGGAGCTTCATCGTGGCCATCTCGCAGCCTCCGCTTTCTCAGTAGGCGTTCTTGGATGCTCTCTCGTCGGAGAGCGATTCGCGCGAGCGAGTCATCAGCAACTCGATCGCATCCGCCAGGTGCACCCGGTCGATGTTGTAATCGCCGCGCTCGACACGGAGCCTGTGCGCCTCGAGCAGCACCTGCGAGTGGCTGAACCCCGTCGGCGGGTCGAAGCGATACGACGCCAGCTCGATCGTCAGGCCCAGCGGGTCCTCGAAATAGATCGAGTCCATGAAGCCGCGATCCTTGACGCCGCTGTGCGAGATCCCGCGCTCCTCGAGCCGCTCCACCGCCTGGTAGAAGACGGCCTGCGAGAGCGAAAAGGCGATGTGGTGGACGCAGCCCGGATCGGTGGGAGTGCGCGTCGGATCGGGCGTGCGCGACTCGTCGGTGAAGACTGTGATCAGGCGCCCGTCGCCCGGCTCGAAGTAGAGATGGCTCTCACCCTCGTTGTCGAGGTTCGGCTGCTCGAACACGAAGGGCATTCCGAGCAAACCCTCCCAGAAGTCGATCGACGTCTGCCGGTCGGCACCGACGATCGTGATGTGGTGGACGCCCTGACTCTGAAGCTTCCGCATGTAAGACCTCGGCTTGGTGTTTCACGAGCGACGAGCGTTAATAGATGTGCAGCTTGTCGAGGACCGCGTAGGGGTCATCGATGCACTCGAAAATATCCTTGTTGTGCTTGATCATCTTGCTGCGCATGTAGACGCGAAGCCACTGTTTGTAGATGTGCAGCTCATACCGATTGAGCATCTCGTCAAGTGGCATGTCGCGCTGGGCAATGAGTCCAGCCATGTACATCGCACACTCGAATCCGAGCGAGATCGACTGGAAGTACGGCGATCCGATGGCAGAATCGCCCGCGAGGAATACCGGCGAGCTGGTGAAGGGGTGCTCACCGGAGCCTGCTGTCCGCCATTGCCGGCTGGTGGCGTTCCGGGCCCGGTAGAGATCCAGGGGTATCGAGACGATCTCCAGCTCGCCGAGTATCTCACCCTGGGTTTCCTGCTTGATCTTGTCGATGAAGCGATCCATCGACTGGGCGACGCCGGGACGGTTGCTTCGTAGCCACTCACCGTCGAATCTGGACGGCATCGACTCATAGTCCTCGGCCGTGATGTTGACGATTCCCGACACGTGACTGACGCTGCCGTCGTAATGCGTGCGCTGGACCATCGGAATGAACTTGTACCGTGCGTTCTCGATGTTCTTGTAGTACTTGCAGTATTCGTTGCAGTCGTACTTCTGGCCGTACAGGAAGGTGATGACGAGCGCGTATTCGAGCCGGAACTTGAGCGTGTTCGAGCCGCCGTTCGCCCCGTCGGAGCCGGGCGTCAGGTGATCTCGAAGCAGCGACCTGCTGCCCGTGCAGTCGACCAGGACGTCACCCGGCTCGAGCATCGCCACCGCTTCCTCCGCCGATACCACAGCCGCGATCCGCTGCACGCCATTCGACGCGCGCGTATCGATCAGATCGCTGACGGCGCGCTCGATGGTATTGAGCCGGCAGAACCCCAGGGCCCAGCCGCGAAGAAGGGCCATCAAGTCCGGCGGAATCGACTGTCTGAACGCAACACCCTCATCGAGCTCCGGAGGATCGAAGACCGCCTCGATGCTGTCTCCATCAATCGGATCCACGCGGTAGCTCTCGACTGAATCCGCCACGAGGTACGGCGCGAGCTGGACCATGCGCGTCCGCGTGTAGTCCCGTCGCTTCTCGTAGAGGCGAACGGAGATGCCTTCCATCGACTGCAACAGCGCCGTCAGCATGAGGCCCACTGGGCCCGCGCCGATGACGTGCACTCGACTTCCCGACGGCAGGGTCTCGAGGGCGGTGGACCGGATGTTGCGAGTATACGCCGCTCGCGGTCCTGCTCCGCCGTCGCTGTGCTCGTCGCTCTGCCGCGGATTCGCCGTACGCTTCCGCCCGTGAGTGCTCTCGGGGAGAGCTCCCTGCCGGCCGGGCGAGCGGCGTTGGTGCGCGCCGCCTGGGCCGAGGCGCGCTCCTGCTTCGAGGCCGCGCTCGCCGCGGAGGAGACGGTCGAGGCACTCGAGGGCCTCGGCGTCGCTGCCCGCTGGCAGATGGACGGGCCCACGGCACTGGCGTCGCACGAGCGCGCCTACCGACTGGCGCGTGAGGCAGGCGACGAGCCGGCCTCGGCGCGGCTGGCCATAGAGCTGGCATTCGACTGCGCGCAGTTTCGCGGCGCGGCGGAGGCGAACGGCTGGCTGGAGCGCGCCGGGCATCTGCTGGAGGGACTGCCCCCTGCGCCGGAGCACGCGGCACTTGCGTACTGGCGGGCGAACCGGGCGCTCAACGGCGACCACGATCCGGCCGAGGCCCAGCGGCAGGCGGCGGCGGGCGTCGCGGCGGCGGTCGCGGCGGGATCGCTCGACTACGAGATGATCTGCCGAGCGCTCGAGGGCCTGGCGCAAGTCGCCGCAGGCGAGGTGCGCGAGGGCATGCGCCTGCTGGACGAGGCGACGACCTCGGCCGTCGCGGGCGAGATCGCGGTCGTGCGGATGGTCGAGGTCATCTGCTGCCACCTGATCGACGCCTGCCAGCGGGTGCGCGATCTCGATCGCGCAGGCGAGTGGTGCCTCCGCGTCGGGGAGATCTCGGAGCGCTACGCGGACGCGGAGAT
The DNA here is from genome assembly GCA_963845865.1 of uncultured Actinomycetes bacterium. Classification (GTDB taxonomy): domain Bacteria; phylum Actinomycetota; class Thermoleophilia; order Gaiellales; family JALYLC01; genus JALYLC01. The sequence goes on along the minus strand of CAWJTT010000005.1, from coordinate 55,082 downwards.
GTTCGCGACCTGCCGTACCCACTACGCCGATCTGCTCGTCTGGCGCGGGCAGTGGAGCGAGGCGGAGCAGACGCTCACCGCCGCATGTCGCGATCTCGGCGGCGTGCCCCGCAAGGTCGCCGACGGACTCGTGCGCCTTGCGGAGCTGCGCCGCCGGCAGGGCCGGCCGGACCAGGCCGGTGCACTGCTGGCGGAGGCGGAGGGGCACCGCCTGGCGTTGCTCGTGCGAGCGGCCCTCTGCCTCGACCGTGGTGATGCGTCGGGGGCGGTCGAGGAGGCGGAGCGCTACCTGCGCCGGGTCGGGGAGAAGGATCGCTTCGAGCGCGCGCCGGGTCTCGAGCTCCAGGTGCGGGCCAGCCTGGGCGTCGGCGATTCACCGACGGCCGAGAGCGCCGCAGCCGAGCTGGAGCGCACCGCGGCCGAAGCGGGCACGGATCCTCTCCGGGCCGCGGCGCTGCTCGCGCGCGGACGCGTCGAAGCCAAGCGCGAGCCGGCCGCGGCACGGAGCGCGCTCGAGGATGCCATCGACCTCTATGCGGCCTGCGGTGCTCGCTACGAGGCTGCGCAGGCCCGCCTCGATCTGGCAGATGTGCTGCGCGCGCAGGGCCGACTCGACGCCGCAGATGCAGCTCTTGTCGCGGCCCGCTCCGCGCTGGCCGAGCTCGGCGCTCCTGCTCCAGCGGCGCCGGATGAGCAGTCGCTCCTGACAGCGCGCGAGCGCGAGGTCCTCCACCTCCTCGCGCAGGGACGATCGAACGACGCGATCGCCTCGGAGCTCGTGCTCAGCGTACGCACTGTCGAGCGCCACGTCGAGAACATCTACGGCAAGATCGGTGTCTCCGGCCGCAGCGCGCGCGCCGCGGCGACCGCCTGGGCGCACGCGCACGGCCTGGCCTGAGGAAGATGCGTACCGGCCGCCGGCGAATTGGGTACCGGCACGCATGTGCGCAAGCGGCGGCACACAGACACTGCGATCGACCTGCGAACACAGGAGGCGATGGCAGTGATCGACGTCGATGCAGAGCGCGCGCAGGAGTTCCCCGGGACGTCGCCCGCAGGGACTGACCCGCGATGACCGGTGAAGAGGTCCTCGAGCTGAGCGCCGTCGAGCAGGCAGCCCTCGTGCGTACCGGCGAGCTCTCGGCGCGCGAGCTCGTCGAGGCCTCGCTGCTCCGCATCGAGCAGCTCAATCCGGAGCTCAATGCGTTCTCTCACGTCTGCGCCGAGCGGGCGCTGGCCCAGGCCGACCGCGTTCGCGTCGGCGACGCGCGGCCACTCTGCGGCGTGCCCATCGGCATCAAGGACCTGCTCTCGGCCACCGAGGGCATCCCGACCAGCGAGGGGAGCAGCGCGTTCGGCGACTGGATAGCCGACCACGACAGCGCCCACGTGCGGCGCCTGCGCGAGGCCGGCGCGATCATCGTCGGCAAGACGAACACGCCGGAGCTCGGTCTTCGCCCGGTCACGGAGAACGCGCGCTTCGGAGCCACCCGCAACCCCTGGAGCCCGGGGCTCTCGGCCGGCGGCTCCTCGGGCGGCAGCGCCGCGGCAGTCGCCTCGGGCATGGTCGCGATAGCCGACGGCAGCGACCTCGGGGGCTCGATTCGCATCCCGGCGTCGTGCTGCGGCGTCGTAGGGATGAAGCCCGCGCTCGGCCGCGTCTCGATCGGCCCCGACTTCGGCGACATCGCCGGCGGGATGCCCGTCGACGGCGCGCTCACCCGCACCGTGCGGGACACCGCGGTCGCGCTGGACGCGATCGCCGGCTACGAGCCGGGTGACCGGCACGGTGCGCCGTCTCGCCCGCACTCGTTCGCGGAGGCCGCCCGCATCCGGCCTGAGCGACTCTCCGTCCGCCTCTCGCTCACCGCTCCGCTCGGAGTGCCGGTCGACGACGCGGCCGACGGCCGCGGCATCGCTCGCCGCCGCGACGCTCGCCGAGCTCGGCCACGACGTACGCAGCGGGTCGCCCGACTGGGACGACGAGTCGTTCCCGTCGAGCTGGGCGACGTACCTGACGGGCTGCGCGCAGCACCTGGTACACGTCGTCGAGCGCCTGCACGGCCGCCGCGCCGACCCGGAACGGCTCGAGCCCGCGACACGCGCCTGGCTGATCGACTCGCAGCCCGTGCCGCTGGTCGACTATCTCGAGGCGGGCGAGCGCCTGTGGGCATTCGCCCGGCGCATACTGGCGGGCTGGGGCGACGACGAGGTTCTCGTCACGCCCACCCTGACCAGGCTGCCCGCCGAGGTCGGCGGCATGCGCTCACAGGCCGGCGTCACCGACGACGCCGTGCGCTTCAGCGCGCTCGTGCGCATCTGGAACGTCACGGGCCAGCCGGCGATGAGCGTGCCGCTCGGGATCTCCGCCGGGGGCGTCCCGGTCGGCGCGCAGCTCGTTGGACCACCCGGCCGGGAAGACCTCCTGCTCGCCATGGCGACGGAGCTCGAGGAGGTCGCCGGCTGGCCTCGCTACGCCTTGTCACCCACCCCGACGACGACGCGATAGGAACGGCCATGCACGCATCCATCTCGCACCTGCGAGGAGATCCCGACGACCTCCTGCGCCGCTACGACGCACTGCTCGCCGAGATTCCGGCCGAGGGCTTGATCCTGCACCTGTGCCTGCGCACGGACGACGGGATCATCGTCGTCGACACCTGCCCGACGAAGGAGGTCTTCGAGGCCTTCCACGCCGGCGAGCCGTTCCGGGCGATGCGGGCCAGGCACGGGCTGCCCGATCCGGACCGGCTCGAGGGCTATCCCGTGCACATCGCGTTTGCGCGCGGCGAGGTCGTCGGCGCGAACGGCGGCTGAATCAGCCAGCTGTCAGGCACGGGGTTCGGTGCTCGCTTCAGTAGCCGCTCAGAAGGCGGACAGGCGCGCCGTGCCGGCCTTGTCTCCGGCGTTCTTGCACAGGGGCGGGAATAAGCGGCAGCTCGTGGCGTCCTTGCGACTGGCACGTCAACCACGAGAAAGGAATTGCTCATGTGGGCATTGGTCCCGCACAGACGGCACGCGCTGCTTGCGACGGTGGCGACGGCGATCGCCCTCGTGCTCGCCGCGACCGCTACTGCTGCCTTCGTCGGCCTGCCGGCCGACGGCTCCCAGGTCAACAACGACCCCGCCAACGGCATCGACCCGAACCAGGATGCCGGCGTCTCCGACGTTCAGGGCGGCACGGTGGTTGCAGGCAACCTCCAGGTGCCCTGGGCGACGTTCGAGCAGAAGAGCGGCACCTCGCAGCAAATCTTCGTACGCGCCTTCAAGGGCGGCGCATGGGTGACGCAAGGGTTCCCGGCGTCGCTCAACATCGATCCGACGGTTCACGCCGAGGCTCCTTCAGTCGACTTCGCCGGGGCGGGCCGCACCGTGCCGTGGGTGTCGTGGTACGAACCGAACTCGTTCCTCGGCAACAAGAAGCAGATCTTCGCGAGCCGCTTCTCGGCAGCCGCCAATGTCTGGCTGCCGGCGGGTCAGGACCGCGCGCCGAGCCACGGGCTACCGTCGCTCAACATCAACGTCACTCGCGACGCGGAGAATCCTGCCGTCGTCGGCGGGGCCGCCGTCGCGGGCAATGATCCCGTACCCTGGGTGGCCTGGCAGGAACTCGACGGCGCAGGTACCGGGAAGAATCAGATCTTCGTCTCGCGCGCCGTCAAGCAGGCGGCTCCGGGCACGCCGTGCGTCGGGAAGCCCGCGAGTGGCAACGCCAACGTCAACGGATTCTGCTGGCTTCAGGTCGGACTCGATCGCCTGAACCCCACGACCGGCGCTTCGTCCCCGACGGGCGACCCGACGCTGAGCATCGATCCGACGCGCGATGGAATCGAGCCCGATGATGCCTTCACGGGCCCGTCGGACACGGTTCCCTGGGTCGTCTGGTACGAGCAGAACCCGGGCCTCAACGGAGTCGGCAACGAGCTCGTGTTCGCCGCCAAGGCAGTTCCGGACGCCAGCGCGGACGGTGGTTTCCACTGGGTCGCGGTCGGCAATGGCACGGCCGGGCAGAACAACGTGCTCGACACCTCGGGGGCCAACCAGTTCGGCCCTTGCCTGGCGAGCGCCGGTGCGGAGCGCGCCTGCTCGCTCAACAAGGACGCGACCGTCGACGCCGAGGATCCGCGTGTCGCGGCAGGCACGCTCACGCCGGGCGGCACGACGGTGCCGTGGGTGGTCTGGTCGGAGACGATCGGTGCGGGACGTCACGGAATCTTCGTCTCGCGCCTGGTCGGAGGCGATCACTTCGAGGTCTTCAATCAGGGCCAGCCGATCTCGAACACCCTGAACGACGCTTCGCGGCCTGACATCGCATTCTCTGGAAACACTCCGTACATCACCTGGCAGGAGGACGTCGCCGGTCAGCACCGCACGTTCAGCGGTCACTTCGAAGGCGGCGCGGCCAATCCGGTCTTCAAGCTCGACACGCCAACCGGCGTCGCCAAGGTGGGCACCGCCGACCTCCGCCCGCCCGTCTCGTCGACCTGCACCGCGAACCCGACGAATGCCGATGGAGCCACCTGTCAGGCCGGCGCGGCCGGTACGCCGTTCTTCCTGTTCGCGGACGGCCCCGCCGGAGCTCAACACCTGTTCGCCCAGGCCTACGCGCCGAGTGACGTCGCGACTGGCGCTGCCTCGGCCGTGAGCACGCACGCAGCGACGCTGTCGGGCACGGTCAACCCGGGCGGCGCCCGCGTCAAGGTGCATTTCGACTTCGGTGCGACGACCGCATACGGCTCGAGCACTCCGGACCAGCTGCTCGGGGTCGGGTCCTCGGCGACCTCGTTCAGCGCCGCTCTCGCGGGCCTGCCCGCCGGGAGCACGATTCACTACCGCGCCGTCGCTTCGAGCGACTTCGGCTCGATCACGGGCGCCGATCAGACGTTGACAACGATCGCAGCGCCGAAGCCTCCGAAGCCTACGAAGCCGAAGGTGCACATCGTGTCCGTGCACCAGTTCGCCAAGGGCCATCTGCTCAAGCTGAAGCTCAAGCTCTCCGAGCCTGCGAAGGTCACGATCAGCGTGCTTTCCAGGAAGAAGGTCGTGCGCGCCCTGACCGTCTCGCGCAAGAAGGCGGGCCTGTTCACCGTCGTGCTGTCGCTCAAGCACGTCGCACCGCACAGATACACGCTCCGCGTCACCGCCAAGGACGCGCAGGGACTGCAGTCGCTCGCCGCAACGCGATCGCTGCGCGTCGTGCGCTGACCTGACCGCAAGTCCGGCGCCCGGCGCACAACACGCCGGGCGCCGGACTGGCTCATCGCCTTCGCGCACGGCGAGGTCGTCGGCGCGAACGGCGGCCGCGGCGGGCTGACCACGACGAGAGGTCCGGCCTCGAGTCAGGAGGCGCTGGTAACGTCCCGGTGCTGTCTATCCGTCCGGGCGAGCGTTTGAGGTGATGGCGCGTGGCTGGTTCCGATGCCGGTTCGTCGAACGTTGAGATCATCTTCCGCGATTGGCTCGATGCCATGCGGCGCGGGGATCTGGACACGATGAGCGAGCGCCTTTCCCCCGACGTCGTCCACCAGGGGCTGAAGCCGGACTGGGTCTGCCAGGGCCGGGATCAGGTGCTCGAGCGGGTCGGCGCGCGCGTCGGGAACCCGCCCGCGGTCGAGGCCCTCGAGCTGATAGCGGCTGGCGAGCATGTGATCATGAGCGTGCGCGGCCCGGGCGTCGGCGTTCCACTCGATGACCACTCGCCGCCCCGCGGACAGGCGTGTGTCGTGTTCACCCTGCGCGACGGGCGCATCACGTTCATGCAGGACTACCTCCACCGTGCCGACGCACTCAGCGCAACAGGCGCGAGCGGGGTCTGGGGCTAGCAGTCCCACATCGATCAGTGGTGGGCGGGCGCCGTGTTTCCATGAGACGCCAAGCGCATGGGCGACCTACTCGGGGTTGGAGGCGACGATGCTCGGCCAGACCTCGGCGAGTGTGCCACGCAGCGCACAGCGCGCGATCGGCTCGCCGCCCTCATCGCTGTCATCCGCCGCTGAGATGCGGGCCACGACGCGGTAGCCGCTGCAGAAGCTCGCGGCGTGCCGGGAGTAGCCGATCACGAGCGCGCGTCGCCCGGAAACCTGCGGGCGCCAGTATCGCATCGTCACGTCTGCCGACGCGACCGGCGGGAGGCGGTGGCCGAACACGTCGAGCGCCCCCGCCTCGCCGTAGTTGTCCGCCACGATCACATCGGTACCCTTCGCGTGCCGCTCGACGAGGCGCGCGTACGCGGGCCAGCCGACCTCCGACTGATAGTCGCTACGCGCCTTTACGACCCCGACCCGGACGGCCGTGTGTAGCGGCAGCACGGGCAGGGCGAGCGGTAGCACGAGAAGGCCGGTCGCGGCGAAGGCAGTGCCGGCCATTGCCAGACGGGGGCGAGTCGCCCAGCGATCGAACGGGATCGCCCCGACGGCGAGCGCGAACAACACGACCGGCAGCGCGTAGTACGACTTTCCGCCGAGCACGAGGTATGCGACGACGGTGCCGGCGACCGTCCAGCCGAGCGGGCGCAGCGCGCGGTTGCGGACGAGCGAGACGACTCCCGCGACGGCGACCGGAAGGGCCACCAGCGTGAGCAGTGTCAGGTTGGCGACGAACTGCGGCCTCGTCTCGTCGCTGGCGCTCGGCGGAGGGTTGAGGAACCAGTGGACGCTCGCCCAGCCGTGGCTCGCCTCCCAGACGAGGTTGGGTGCGAGCAGCAGGGCCGCAATGCCCACGGCCAGCGGGAAGCCCCAGGAGCGCAGTAGGTCACGGCGCCAGACGAGGAACGTCGCAACGAGCAGGACGAGGACGACGGCGATCGTGTATTTCGTCTCGAGCCCGACGCCCGCGGCGACTCCCAGGAGCGCCCACGATCCGCGCCCGAGCGCGAGTCGCAGCGCAAGCCAGAGGACGACCATCGTCGTGAGCTGGTCGAGCGCGACGGGCTGGAAGAGCAGGTTCGTCGCGAGCATCCCAGGCGCGAACCCGATCATCACCGCCGCGAGCGTCTGGGCACGTCGCGACCCTCCGAGTTCACGGGCGATGAGCGCACCGACCAGGACCGCTCCCGCGCTCGCGAGGATCGTGAAGGCACGAAGGCCGACGAGCGACCAGCCGAACAACTCCCGGGCCAGTGCCGAGAACAGCGCCGTCCCCGGCGGAAACTCGACGTAGCCGCCCTGAAGATGCAGGCCCGCGACGGCGTAGTACAGCTCGTCGCGATGCCAGCCGTACCGTCCGGCGACCGCAAGCGCCAGAGCGCTCTTCAGCGCGACGACGACAAGCACAGGCCCGGCCGCGAACGCGACCGCGGACTTCTCTGCGCGCCTCGACGCCACGGCCCGACCAAGCCTAGCCCTGCGCGCGCGATCGAGGAGGTTACGGAGTACGGCGGCCTCTTGCTCGTTCGTTCCCACCTCGCGGCGACCCGCACGCGCGCGAGCGGTCTCCCGACCGCTCGCGCGGAGCACGCTCATGGGCTGACAGGGTTTGCGGCGATTACGCGGACGAGTTACGACAGCCCGCGCAGCTCTGGTACGTCGCGGCAACGCGCGCCAACCTGGCGCTGCTTACCGGGCGACTCGACGACGCCGAAACTCTGATCTCGCGAGCGCTCGAGCTCGGCCGCCACGCCATGAACCAAGATGCCACCCTCTCGTCGCGCCTCCAGCTCTTCCTGCTCCGACGCGAGCAAGGCCGTCTGGACGAGATCGAGGAGACGATCAGACGATCCGTTCAGGAGTATCCGGCGCGGCCGGTATTCCGCTGCGCGCTCGTTCTCCTGCTCTGCGATCTCGGCCGTGAGGACGAGGCGCGTACTGCGCTCGAGCACCTCGCCGTCGGCGCGTTCACCGACATTCCGGTCGACAACGAATGGCTCTTCTGCATGAGCTTCCTCGCCGACGCGAGCGAACGACTGGGTTCCGCCGACCACGCCGGCACGCTCTACGACCTGCTGCGTCCACATGCGGGGCGCAACGCCTCCAACGCAGACGAGATCAGCCTCGGCGACGTATCACGCAGCCTCGGCAACGCCGCAGCCGTGCTTGGACGCTGGGAGGATGCAGTCCGCCATTTCGAAGCAGCACTCGACGCGAACGCGCGCATGGACGCCCGCCCATGGCTCGCGCGCACACGGCACGACTACGCGCGCATGCTCCGCGCGCGTCGAGGGCCTCGCGACATCGCACACGCCGAGTCGCTGAGCCCCACTCGACAAGTGCCGTAGCGCGCGAGAACGACTCGGAGCGATGCGTTTGGGCGACGTGACCGCGCCCGCGACGGGCCCGAGCGGCGCTCCATCGAAGCGCGGATCGAAAGGCTCTCACGCTCCATGTCCCCCGGGCGTCGCTCTGTTCGTGGTCTTGACAGACACGAACGCCCAAGGAGGGCCCCTTATGAACGCGCTACTCGCTACCAACCCCGACAGGAGGCGCTGGCTGGTGCTCGCGGTGACCGTTGCCGCGCAGTTCATGGTCATCGTCGACGTCGCGGTCGTGAACGTCGCCCTGCCGGCGATCAAGGATGACCTCCACTTCTCCCAGGAGAGCCTGCAGTGGGTGGTCACCGCCTACGCGCTCCTGTTCGGCGGAACGCTGCTGCTGGGCGGCCGCCTGGCCGACCTGCTCGGACGCCGGCGCGTGTTCATGGCAGGCGTCGGAGTGTTCACGCTCGGCTCGCTCCTGTCCGGGCTCGCCTGGTCGGAAGGCGCGCTGATCGCCACCCGGGCACTGCAGGGCCTCGGCGGCGCATTGCTCGCCCCGGCCGCGCTCTCGATCGTCGTCACCACCTTCCGCGAGGGGCGTGAGCGGAACATCGCGCTCGGCGTGTGGGGCGCTGCCTCCGGCAGCGGTGGCGCCGTCGGCGTCCTGCTCGGCGGCGTCCTGACCTCGTACCTGAGCTGGTCGTGGATCTTCTTCGTGAACCTGCCGATCGGGGCGGCCGTCCTCGCCGTCACCCCGTGGCTCGTGGGCGAGAGCCGGGCCGCCGTCGCGCACCGGCACTTCGACGTGGCCGGCGCCACCGCGATCACGGCCGGGCTGATGACGCTGGTCTACGCGATCACCCGCACGAGCGAGCATGGCTGGAGCGATGGCGTGACGGTCGGGCTACTCGCCACCGCGGGTGCGCTGATCGCGGCGTTCGTCGGGATCGAGGCACGCTCCCCCGCGCCGCTGCTGCCGCTCCGGATCTTCCGCCTGCGGACGCTGTCGGCCGCCAACGCGGTGACGCTGACGATCGGCGCGACTGCGTTCGCGCAGTTCTTCCTGGTCACGCTGTACCTGCAGGAGGTCCTGCGCTACTCGGCGATCGAGACAGGCGTCGCCTTCATCGCGATCACCGCCACGATCATCGCCGTCTCGAACCTCGGCCAGGCGCTGACCACCCGGCTGGGCGCACGACCGGTGCTGAGCGCCGGCCTGCTGCTCACCGCGGCCGGCGCAGCGCTCTACGCCCAGATGCCCGCCGACGGGCACTACTTCTGGGATGTGTTCCCCGGGCTGGTCGTCAGCGGGTTCGGGCTCGCCCTCTCGTTCGTGCCGGTGACGATCGCCGGCCTCACAGGCGTCGAGTCCGCCGACGCGGGCGTCGCCTCCGGGCTGATCAACACGAGCCGGCAGATCGGCGGCTCCGTCGGGCTGGCCGCGGTGACGACGATCGCCGCCACCGCGACGAGCCACTACGCCGACGGCCACGAGGTGCCCGCCTTCAGCGGCCCGGCGCTCACGCACGGGTTCCAGGTCGCGTTCTACGCGCTCACCGCCGCGGCGCTCGCGGGAGCGGCGATCGCCGCCGCCTTCCTCGAGTCCAGGCCGAAGGCAACTCCGAAGGCAGAACGGGTCGACGTGGATGTCGTGCTCGAGCCGGCGGCGTGATCGAGGCGATGGCGCAGACCGAGGGCCCGCCACGCCGCCGCGGCGGGTGGACGCCACGAGGGGCCGCCGGCGGCGGCCCCTCTCCGCATGCCGGTCGCGGATCCCGCCCGCCTGTCCCCGTCCGCCGCGCCCGTTCGTCGCACAGGAGATGAGTCCCACGGAACAACCATCAACTACAGGAGGACCGATCATGCAGACACGGATCGACAACCCGGCTCTCACCGTTCCCGGCGCCCTGAAGGGGCTGCAGGCGGTCGCCACCGCGATCATGCAGACCGCCATCCCCGACACGACGCTGTACCTCGTCGAGCTGCGCGCGAGCCAGATCAACGGCTGCGGCGTCTGCGTCGACATCCACTCCCGCGAGCTCAAGGCTGCGGGCGAGCCCGATGCGCGCATCAACGCGGTCGCCGCCTGGCGCGATGCCTCGTACTTCACCGAGGCCGAGCGGGCCGCGCTCGCGCTCACCGAGGCGGCCACCCGTCTGGCCGACCGCACTGATCCCGTTCCGGACGACGTGTGGGACGACGCCGCGCGCCACTACGACGAGCCGCAGCTCGCCGCGCTCGTGCTCGCGATCGCCTCGATCAACACCTGGAACCGCCTCAACGTCGCGACGCGGCAGATCAGCGGGGAATGGGTGGGTCAGTGGCTCGCCACGAGGGAGAAGGACGGAGCCGCAGCCTGACCGCACCTCAGGCGGCCAATGGCTCGTCCTGTCAGGGTTGGCGAGCGGCGCCCGGCGCGCCGCTCGCCAACCCGTGAGGAGTCGCCACGCGCTCAGACGGCGGCGACCGGCCGGCACGCAAGGGCCTCACATCTCGAGCACGGCGCGCAGGCCGCCGGCACGCGCCGAGAGCGCGAACGCGTCGTTGATGCCGTCAAGCGGGAAGCGATGGCTGACGAGCTCGTCGAGCAGGAGAGCGCCGGAGCGGTAGAGCTCGATGATCTTCGGGATCAGGATCGGCGGAGCCATCGAGCCGTAGGCCGAGCCCACGATGCGCCGCTCGTAGGTCACGAGATCGAGCATGTCGATCGCTGCCGGCGTTCCCTCAGGAGCGAGCCCGACGATGGCGGCCGTGCCGCCGGGACGCAGGAGTTCCACCCCCAGGCGCATCGCGGTCGTGTTTCCGACGGTCACGATCGTCCAGTCGAGCCCATCCGTGGGCGCGGCCGACCGCAACGCAGCGACGACGTCCGAGTCGCGACTGTCGACGAGGCTGGTGGCTCCGAAGCGTTGTGCGAGCTCGCGTCGCTCGGCCGACGGGTCGAGCGCGAGGATCGAGCTCGCGCCGCAGATCCGCGCGCCCTGGATCGCATTCACGCCGACGCCGCCGACTCCGATCACGGCGCCGCGGCTTCCCGGGGGGACTCCGAGCGTGACGATCGCAGAACCCACGCCCGTGATCACGGCGCAGCCGACCAGCGCCGCTGCCTCGGCGGGGAGGTCGTGGGGAATCGGAATGAGGCTGCGCGCGGCCACGACGGCGTGCTCTGCAAAGCAGGAGAGGAGCGAATAGGTCGCAATCTCGCCGGCGGGGGTCGAGATCGGCGTCGGACCGGTCGTCAAGCGCCCTTCGCTCATGGCGGCGAGCGCGGCCTGGCAGCGGATCGGCGAGCCGGCGTGGCAGTGCGCGCACGCGCCGCAGCCAGGCGCGAGGCTCAGGACGACGCGCGTCCCGACGGGCATGCTGACATCGGGGCCCACCTCCTCGACGACTCCGGCGCCTTCGTGGCCGAGCACGACGGGGAGCGGGAAGGACCACTCCCCCGCCGCCTGACCCACGTCGCTGTGACAGACGCCCGCGGCCAGGATGCGTACCCGCGCCTCTCCCGGCCCCGGCGGCCTGAGCTCGACGTCCTCGATGCTCTGCGGCTCGCCGAACGCGCGGAGGACGGCGGCTCGGGTCGCGGTCTGCGTCATGACGCTCCCTCCGGGATGCGGTAGCGGTCGACGACTGCCTCGTCGACGGCGACGCCGAGTCCCGGCCCTTCCGGCAGCGGGAGAAGCCCACCGGAGATGACCGCCTCGGGGCCGGTCAGGGACTCGCGCAACGTCGAGGCGAAGAGGTCGGGATGGAACGTCTCGATCAGCGGACAGCACGGGGTGGCGGCCTGGAAATGCCTCTGCGCGGCGACCGTGATGCCGGTCTTCCAGCCGTGCGGCACGACCTCCGCCCCATGGTGCGACGCGAGCTCTGCGATCCGCCGCAGCTCGGTGAGACCGCCGCAGCGGTTGACGTCGGGCTGCAGCACGTCGACGTGCCCACGCTCGAGCCACTCGCGGCACTCCTGCACCGTGGCGGCGAACTCCGCGCCGGCGATGCGCATGGGCGCGGCGCGTGCGAGGCGCGCGTGCCCGTCGAGATCGTCGTGCTGCACGGTCGCTTCGGCGAGGAAGATGTCGCAGTTCGTCCAGCCGCGTGAGCACGCGTGCCGCGTCGCGCCAGTGTGTCCAGCGGTAACCGAAGTCGACCAGCATGGCGATGTCGGGCCCGAGCAGCCGGCGTCCCTCCCGCACGCACTGCTCGAGCTCGCGATCGTTCACGAGGTCGCGAAAGATGACCTCCATCTTGAGGGCGCGGAAGCCGAGCGCGAGCGCGCGCTCGAACTGCTCGGCGATCACGTCCATCATCTCGCCGATCGTGCGTCCGTTCGGGCTTCCGGGCCAGATCGTCGCGTAGGGGCGGAGCGCCGTCCGGCACGCGCCGCCGAGCAGCTGGTAGGCGGGCCGCTCGAGCTGCTTTCCCGCAAGGTCGTAGAGCGCCATGTCCACCGCGCTCACGGCGTGCACGCCCAGGCCCCGCCGGCCGTGGTACTGCGTCTCCCGCAACATGCGCGCGTGGTTCGCGGCGAGCTCGAACGGGTCGAGCCCGACCACGATCGAGCGGAGGCCCCGGCTCCATTCGAAGAGATCGTCCATGTCGACGAGCTCCTGCACGATCCGTGCCGGCGCGTCCGACTCGCCCACGCCGACACGACCGTCCTCGTCGGTCACGCGCACGAGAACCGTCTCGTTGCCGGCGTCGAGATCGCCCGGCCCCCGGCCCGTCACCAGCGGAATCGCCTCGACGTCCACGACACGGCTTGCGGTCATTCCAGCCTCCCGCTCTTTCCGGGTACAAGCTCGATCCAGCTCGATCGCTCGTCCCCCGGCGCAAGCAGCGTGGCCTCGCCGCGCTCGATCGCGCCGGCGAGCCCATCGGTCGAAGGGACGCTCGCCGGCTCCACGGCGAGGCACTCTCCGTCGCCATTCCAAGGCGGAACCACGGCACCGCCGCGCTCCTCCCAGATCCACAGATGCGGGTAGGCGGCGTGATCGAACGAGATGTCGAGCGCAACGTCCTCGGCTCCGGTGATGCGCGCCCGGCCGGCGGGCAGGTCCTGCACGACCGCGAAGCGCGAGGTCGTCTCTGGAAGCACCGAGTAGTCCTCGCGGTCGAGCGACGGCCAGCCGCTGCCGGGCGGGTGCGGCGTCCCGTCCCAGCTCTGCTCGACGAGCCACCCGCCGTCGAGCCCGACCGTCGTTCCTGCCGCGGCCAGGCGGCCTCCGAGGACGAGGTGCTCGACGGTGATGAGCGGAATCGTCCGTTCGCCGCAGTTCATGACGCGTGTCGTGGCACGCACCCGACCGCCGTCCACCTCGTAGCCGCGCTCGCACGAGAGCCCGTCGAGATCGCAGTGCAGGAGGGCGTGCCGCTCATCCTCCTGCACGACCGTGAAGGGCGCAACCGATCCGGCGCCGTGGAAACCGTGCGCGCTGCCGTCGACGACGCAGGCGACACCGGCGTTCGGCCAGAGCAACTGCCACCCGCCATGCCACGACCGCTCCCACGCCTCCGCAGCGAGAGGGCCCGGGGGAAGGGGCGCGGGCTCCCACGGCGGGCGGTAGAGCAGCTCCACGCCTGCCGCTCGCAGGGACCGAACCTCGCCGCCCCGATCGGGAGCGATCGTGAGCGAGATCACCCCGTCGCCCATGGTGATCGTCATTGGCTGACCTTTGGAAGGCGCGGTGCCGCGGCGACGAGTGCCTTCGTGTACGGGTCGCGCGGATCGACGAGCACGCGGCCCGCGGGCCCGCGCTCGCGTACCTCGCCCAGCTCGAGCACGATGACGTCGTCGGCGATCGCCGCGACGACGCCGAGATCGTGCGTGATGAAGAGGATCGCCAGCCCCAGCCGCCGCCGCAAGTCGTCGAGCAGATCGAGCACCGCCGCCTGAACCGAGACGTCGAGGGCGCTCGTCACCTCGTCGCAGACCAGCACCGACGGCTCGGCCGCGAGCGCGCGGGCGATGGCCACGCGCTGGCGCTCGCCACCCGACAGCTCGCCGGGGAAGCGTGACGCCGTGCGGGATGGAAGTCTGACCTGCTCGAGCAGCGTTGCGAGCTCGCGCTCGGCGGCGGCGCCGTCGATGCCACGCAGCATGCGCGCGGGCCGCATGATCGCCTGGCCCACGCGATGGCGCGGATTGAGCGACTCGTACGGGTTCTGGAAGATCAGCTGCACCCGCCGGCGCTCGTCGCGCGAGCGATCCCGCGCGCGCCCCGCAAGGACACTGCCGTCGAGGCTGATCGAGCCGCCCGTCGGGCGATGCAGGCCGGCGATGCAACGCGCCGCAGTTGTCTTGCCCGAGCCCGACTCGCCCACCAGCGCCAGGCAGGCACCGTGCCCGATCGCCAGGCTGAGATCCGCGACGGCGGTCGTGCGACTGCGGCCCGTGCCATATGTGGCGTGCAGCCGGTCTACGGACAGCACCGGAGGACCCTCGCTCGGCGTCACGAAAGCCGAGATCGGCGTGCCCGCCGCCAGCGGCGGGGTGCGCTCGTGCTCGGGGCAGCGCACGGTCCAGTCGGCGGCCGCGGTGACCAGCTCGGGCAGGGCGAGCGTGCAGGCAGGTACGACCTGATCGCAGCGAGGCGCGAAGGCACAGCCGCGCGGCCACTCTCCCACGGCCGCTGCGACTCCCGGCATCGAGACGAGTCGCCGCGGCATCGTGGGATCGGGGATCGAGCCGACAAGACCGCGCGTATACGGATGCCGCGGCCGCGTCGCGATGGCGTTCGCGGGCGCTTGCTCGACGATCCGGCCGGCGTAGAGGACGGCGATCTCGTCGGCGATCTCGGCCACCACGGCGAGATCGTGAGAGACGTACACGAGCGCGACGCCGAGCTCGTCCCGGATGCGACGGATCTCGGCGAGCACGCGCGCCTGTGTGACGACATCGAGGCCGGTGGTTGGCTCGTCCAGCACCACCACCGGCGGTTCGCAGGCGAGCGCGGTCGCGATCGCGACGCGCTGCTTCTGACCGCCCGACACCTCATGCGGATAGCGCCGCCGGAAGGCAGCGTCGGTCGGCAGTCCGACGGCGCCGAGCAGGCGTTCGACCGCTCCCCTCCGCTCGCGCGCGTGCACCTCGAGCATCTCGTCCACGGCTCGGCCGATCCGCACCGTCGGGTCGAGCGCCGACGAGGGATCCTGCGCGACATAGGCGATCCGCCTGCCGCGCAGCGGCCGGAGCGCACGCTCGTTGCCGAGCGGCAGGCGTGCCCCGGCGACGTCGGCCGTCCCCGCGACGATACGCGTGCCCGGTCGCGCGTAGCCGAGCAGCGCGAGGGCCGTCGTCGTCTTCCCGCTTCCCGACTCGCCCACGAGGCCGAGCACGCGTCCAGGCGCGAGTGTCAGGTCGACGCCGTCGATGATCGGCGTCCCACCTCGCAGCTCGACGCGCACCCCGCGTGCCTCGAGCGCGGCGGTCATGCCTCGCTCCGCACGTCCGAGCGCCCCAGACTGCGCGCGAGCGCGTCGCCGACGAGGTTCACCGAGATCGTCAGCAGCGCGATCATGACGGCCGGGGCGATGATCACCCAGGGGTTGAGATTGAAGCCGCTGCGGTTCTCCGAGATCATCAGCGCCCAATCGGCCGCCGGCGGCTGGAGCCCGAGCCCGAAGAAGTTCACCGATGCGACGAGGATGATCGAGTAGGTCAACCGCAGGCCGGCGTCGGCCATGACGGACGGGACGATGTTCGGCACGATTTCGCGCGTGATGATCGCGCTCGCGCGCTCGCCGCGCGCGACCGCCGCCTCGACGAATGCGCGCACCGACTGCTCCAGCGTCGCCGAGCGCACGACGCGGGCGATCAGGGGCGCCTGTACCACCGCGACGGCGATGACGAGCGTGGTGTTGCTGGTGCCGGCGCCGGTCACGAGCAGGAGGATGAAGAGCAGCGCGGGAATCGACGCGAGCACATCGACGCCCCTCATCAGGAGGGCGTCGACGGGTCCCGCCAGGTAGCCCGAGGAGAGCCCGATCGCGGCGCCGGCGAGATAGGCGAGCAGGGTCGCCGTGCCGGCGAGCCCGAGCACGCTGCGGCCACCCCAGAGCGTGCGCGAGAGCCCATCGCGCCCGAGCACGTCGCTGCCGAGGGGAATGCCGTGGGCCGGGTCTGCGAACGGCAGGCCGATCGTCTGCGCAGGCGGGTGGGGCGCGAAGGAGGGACCAACGAGCGCGACCAGCAACACGAAGGACAGGAGCACGAGCCCGATCGCGCCCGAGGGCGTGGCCGCGAAACGGAACCTGCTCACCGCGCGGCCGTCCGCAGCCGTGGCACGAGCAGCACGACGAGCAGATCGGCGATCAGATTGAGGCAGATCACGGCGAACGCGATCAGGAGTGCGATCGACTGCACCGCGCTGACGTCGCGTACCGCGACCGAGTCCACGAGCTCCTTGCCGAGTCCCGGGTAGCCGAAGAGATACTCGACCACGATCACGCCGCCGATGAGGTACTGCAGATTCTGGGCGAAGACCTGCACAGCGGGCGCGAGCGCGTTGCGCAGCGCGTGCCGCCAGACGACGCGCCGCTCCGGGAACCCGTTGAGGCGCGCCATCTCGGCGAAGTCCGCGCGCAGCGCCTGGATCATCCCGGCGCGCGTCATGCGCACGGAGGCCGCGAGCGTCGCTCCGAGCAGGGTGAGCACGGGCAAGACGATGAGACGCAGGTTCTCGACCGGGCTCTGGCCGGGTTCGAGCAGCGCGACCGGAGGTAGCGCGTCGAGCCAGGAAAAGAACACGAGGATCAGCAGCGAGCCGATCACGAACTCCGGCAGCGAGATGACCGCGAGCGAGGTAGTCGAGATAACGACGTCGGCCGGCCGGCCGACGTGGCGCGCCGCCATGATCCCGAGCAGCAGGGACAGGGGAATCATGAGGAGCGCGGTGATGCCCGCGAGCCACAGCGACGCCACGAGGCGCGGGCGGATCTGATCCCAGATCGGCAGCTTGGAGCCGGCCGCGTAGCCCGCCGCCGAATCTCCGAGGTCGCCATGGGCGAATCCGCTCAGCCAGTCGCCGTACTGCACGACGATGGGCCTGTCGAGGCCCATCGTCTTCCGCAGTTGCGCCACCTGCGCCGGTGTCGCGGTCTTTCCGAGGACTGCGCCGGCGGCGTCGCCCGGCAGCACCTCAGTAGCGGCGAAGACGAGCATCGACACGACGAGCAGCGTCCCGAGCGCCGCAGCCACGCGGCGCACGAGAAAGCGCGCGACCGGATGATTCCGCCGGGCGGCACCCGGCGGCGCAACCGCGCGGGCCTCCGCCAGGCCCCCCACGCGAGCCCTAGGCCCCGAACCAGACGTCGCGGTAGTCCCACCCGCCGAGGTTGAAGAACGCGCTCGGCACCATGCCCTTGATCTTGTTCGAGGCGGCGTCGACGATGTTCTGGTTGGCCCAGCCGATGTAGCCACCGCGCTCGTACTGGATCTTCTGCACCTTGAGCCAGAGTGCCGTGGCCTGCGGGACCGTCGTGGCGCCCGTGGCCTTGCGCATCAGGGCGTCGAACGACGCGTGCTTGAAGTGCGTCTCGTTCCAGACCGCCTTCGAGTCGAGCGCCTGGCTGTAGAACGCGGCCAGCGAGCCCGTCGTCCAGTACGACTGCGCAAAGGTCATCTTCGTGTACAACAGCGACGTGTCGAAGTAGGCGTTCGCCGGCTCCGTCTTGATCTGCACCTTGACGCCGGCTTGCTGCGCCTGCTGGGCGAGCAGCGTCGCCGCTGCGGTGAACCCCGGCACGATGTTCGAGGTCTGCAGCGTCACGCTGAGATTGGTCTTGCCTGCGCTCTTCAGCAGCGACTTCGCCTGCTCGATGTCCTGCTTGCGCACGGGGAGCGACTTCGCGAAGTACGGCAGACCCCGACCGAAGAGGTCGTTCCCCGGCGTGCCGAAGCCACCGAGCGCGACGTTGATCAACGCCTGGCGGTCGACGATCAGCCGGAACGCCTGCCGCACCCTGACGTCGTTGAAGGGCGGCCGGTCGGTGCGCATGATGAACACCTGGTAGGCCGGGCTCGGCGCATCGATGACCTGGATCTTCTTGGCCGACTTCTGCGCCTTGGCCTGATTGAAGTCGAGCTGGCTCATCATGTCGATCTGGCCGGCGAGCAGCGCGTTCAGGCGTGCCGAGTTGTCGTCGATCGAGATGTCCTCCCACGAGTCGACGTACGGCTTGCCATGTTCCCAGTAGTCGGGGTTGCGAGTGCAGAGGCTGCGCACGCCGACCTCGAACGACTTGAACATGAACGGGCCCGTGCCGATCGGATGCGCGAAGTCCGTCTCCCCGTTCTTGATCATCACGGTGTTCTGCTGCACGAACGAGTCGGACAGCCGTGCATCCGGCGACTTCAGCGGGATCCGGACGACCAACGGGCCCTTCTTCTTGACGTCCGCCAGGCGGATGTTCAGGACCGCCGCATGACCGACGTGCTTCGGATTGCCCATCTGACGAAGCGTGTAGATCACGTCGTCGGCCGTGAACGGCGACCCGTCGTGCCACTTGACGCCCGGTCGCAGCTTGACCTCCCAGACCGTGCGCGTCGCATTCGGCGTCCATGCGAGCGCGAGCGCGGGCGACTGCGAGAAATCCGGATTGACGCGCACCAGCGGGTCGTAGAGGTTGTAGTAGCGCGAGGCGTCGATGAACGACGAGCCGCGGCCGGGGTTGAACGACTCGCCCTTGCCCGCGCCGACGTGCCCGACGCGCAGGTGCCCTCCGCGTTCCGGAGTCGCAGCCCCCAGCGCGGCGGCGGCGCCGAGTCCGCCCTGGGCGGCAAGCAGCCCGCCGGCACCGAGCGCCCCGGCCAGGAGCGCGGCCCTGCGCGTCATCCCCGTCTCGCCCAGCGTGTGGGGGTCCAACTGCTGCCCGTCCGTGGTCATGCTCGCCTCCGGTTCGCCAGGCGTAAGCCTATTGATCAGACGTATGATGAGTCAACCCATGGCCGCGCCCAAGCCGAGAACCCAGCCCGCGACGACGACGCTGCCGTTCCTTGGACGCTCGTCATCGCTCTCCGACCAGGTCGCAGGCGTCCTCGCCGAACGCGTGCTGACCGGGGCGTGGCCGGCAGGGCATCGCCTCCCCTCGGAGCCGGAGCTGGTCGAGACGTTCGGCGTCAGCCGCAGCGTCGTACGCGACGCCGTCCGCTCGCTCGCTGCGCGCGGCCTGGTCGAGGTGCGGCAGGGGTACGGCACGGTCGTGCGGGGAGAGCCCGAAGAGCCCTACGCCGACGCTCTCCTCGATCTCCTCGTCCGCTCCGACGTGACACTCGCCGACCTGGCCAAGGCGCGCGAGGCCGTCGACCTCATGCTCTGCGAGCGCGCGGCCGTCGAGCGCGACGACGCCGACGTCTCACGGCTCCGCGCGGCATATACCGACCTGTGCGCCGCCGAAGAGGTTGCAGACTGGGCACGTGCCGAAAGGGCGCACCTGCGCTTCCACGTCGTCCTCGTCGAGTCGGTGCACCTGCCCGGCCTAGAGATTCTCTTACGTCCGTTGCAACGGATCATCGTCGACACCTCCCTCCCTCCCGACCTCGCCGCACCGGAGTCCTGGGAGGTCGCATCGCATCTACCCATCCTCGAGGCGATCGAGCAGCGCGATCCAGCCGCCGCGCTTGCCGCCATGCGGCACCACTACGCGCTCTTCGACGGGCCGGACTACGATCGCATGCTCTCGCGGCGAGTGCGTGACATCCCCCGCGCGCGCGTGCGGGTCCACCCGTCCACCGCGTCTCGCTGAACCCCGCGTAGCAGGCTGCTCGGCACGGGAAGCTTGCGTTCGGTGCGCGTACGGGAGATGCTCCGCGTTCCACCCTGTTCTCCCCTTAGGAGGAGCCATGAGACGTGCTCGCGCGTTCACCCGGTCGCCACTCGTGATCGCTAGCGTGGCGGCGGGGTTTACTCTCGCGACGGTGGGCGGGATCGCCGTCGCTTCCTCGACGGCGCCCTCCGCACACCCGGCCAAGAACGCACACGCGGCCAAGAAGAAGCCGCCGAAGAAGCTACGCGGTCTGCGCGGACGCCGTGGCCCCGTCGGCCCGGCGGGTCCGAGGGGACCGGCAGGCCCCGCGGGTCCCGCGGGAGCCGCGGGGGCCCCCGGACTCGCGGGACTGACGGCTGTCTGGAGCGCATCGGCATACCCGGCGGCACGAGTTCCGCTGCCGAGCGGTGAGGTCGCGCACCTCACCTTCACCTCGACGACCGCCGGCTTCGCGCTCGTCACGGCGAATTTCTCGACACGCGTACACAACACCGCAGGCACGGACTGCCGAGTTCAGTCGCAGATCGCCTCCGCTGCCGCTGCTCCGACGATTCCGGTCGGCGGCGCGTCGGCGCCAGGCTTCGCCGATCAGTGGATCAACGGCAACCTGCCCACCCAAAACGGCGCAGGAACGTTCCTCGGATTCAGCGCCTCGGCAACACGCGTCCTGCCGATCGTCGCAGGCGCTAACACCATCTACCTAAATGGCGCGTCCGACTGCCCGGCCGTGTTCTGGGGGCCAATCACGATGACGGCCGAACTCGCACAGAGCAACCCGAGCGCGACGCTCGTCGCTTCCTGAACGGCGGCGTGAGCGAGGGTGAGCGGCGTCGGCGCCGATCCTCGCTCACGCCCCCACGCCGGCTGTGCGCCCGAGCTCTACCACGCTGAAGCGCAGGAAAGCCCGCCGGAGCGGGCTTTGACGGCCGTGCCTGAAGACTCCGGAACTCGACCGGCGCTGAGGCCCGAGATGGAACGTCCGATACGCTAAGCCGAAGGAGGCTCGCGTGCCGCGTCTGCGTACGACTCGCCGTGCAGTGTTGGTGACTGTTCTGCTCTCGGGTCTTGCGCTCGCGGGCGTTCTCGCCCTCACCGCCGGTGCGACCTCGGGGGCCAAGCAGGCGACTCCTCGTGGCTACTACCTCGCGCTTGGCGACTCGATCGCATACGGGTTCCAGCCGGGCAAGCCGCTGATGGCTGCGCCGTCTTCGTTCGATACGGGGTACGTCGACGTCTTCGCCGCGCGTCTGCGAAAGCTCTCGCCGAGCCTGCAGGTCGTCAACTACGGCTGCCCGGGAGAGTCGACCCGGACGTTCGTCGCTGGCGGATGCCCTACGCGCAGGGAGGTTAGGCTGCACCGTTCCTTCAAGGGCGCGCAGCTCGACGCGGCCTTGTCGTTCCTGCGGGCGCACCCGGGAGACGTCAGCCCGATCACGGTGACGCTGTGGGGCAACGACTGGCTTCCGGTGTTGCAGAACACCTGCGGCGGCTCGGTGGCGTGCGCTCGCAAGCAGGCGCCGAGTGAGACCAAAGCGTTCGCCGCTCGTCTCACGGCGATCCTTCGACGGATTCGAGCAGCAGCGCCCCACGCCGAGATCATTGTCACGGGAGCGTGGAACCCCGATCCGAATTCGCTCCAGCAGCTCCGAGCGGTCTACCGCTCGTTCGAGGCGGCGATCGCCGGAGCGGCAACCGGGTCGCACGCGAAGATCGCGCGGATGCTTCCGGTGCTCAATCCAGTGGGAAGCTTGCAAGCTCAGCGCGCTCGCCTCTGCAAGTTCACCTTCATCTGCTCGAAGAGCGATCCGCATCCGACAGATGTCGGGTACCGCGCGATAGCCGACGCCGTGATGCGGGCGTCTCGATAGCCAACGAGCTGGGGACGCTCCGAATCCTCAGGCGGCGGGCGTCGCCGTGAGCGTCACGTTCGTCCCGGCCGAGAACCTCGCGGTGCAGGTTCCCGAGCAGCTGATACCCACGGGCGAGCTCGTGACGGTGCCGCTCCCTCCAGAGATCGAGTTCAGCGTGACGGTGAGGGCGTGCCTGGTCTGCGCTCCGCACGTCAGCGAGACGGAGCCGTTGCTGCCGTAGGTGATCTCGGTCGTGCCGGCGCCGTTGTTGCACGGCGATCCGCGGAGCGCATCGAGGCTCCCGATCCCGCCCGTGCCACCGGACCCGTCGCAGGCATAGGTCACGTTGTTGTTCGCCGCAGTGAACTTCGAGCCGCCGTTCGCACAGTTGGTGCCGGCAGGCTCGGCGGCACTCGTCACGCTTACGCCGTCCTTCCCTTCGCGACCGTTGGTGTCGTTGGTGCCGTTGGTGCCGTCCTTGCCGTCCCTCCCGTTCTTGCCGTCGCAAACGTAGGTCACGCCGTTCGCCGTGGCGAGCTGGACGCCGCCCGCGGCGCAGTTGGCGCCTGCCGCCTCCGCGGTGCCGTTCACACCGGCGCCGTCCTTGCCCGCCGGACCGGCTGGACCGGCCGTGCCTGCAGGCCCCGGAAGCCCGGCCGCCGAGGGCTGCCCCTTCTGGTTCCACGACAACTGCGCTTCGAGCGAGGCGCAGTGGCTCAGCAGGGAGCTGCTCGACAGCGAGGGGTCAATCAGCGGGATCGTCCCCACGTTCTTGAGCATGCAGGCCGTGAAGACATTCGTGTCGCTGGGGATCGTCGCGTACGCGACGCCGCCGACGATCGCGGCGGCGAGCAACGTGCCGGCTGCCGCAGCGATCAAGCGCTTCCTTCCTCATTGCTTCTTCTCCTCTCGGGGTTCGGCCGAGCGTTCGACCGCCTGCGCCTCGCCGTCGTTGATCGCGGTGAGAGCGCCGTCCGTCTCGTCTGTGACGGCGGTGAGCTTTCCCTCTCCTTTCATGCCGGCGTATGCGCCGGTGCCATCCAGGACCGACCAATGGCCGCGCGCGACGTGGCGGAGGCTGCTTAGCGGACCAGTCGTGCCGCGCAGCGCCAGCCTGAACGAGCCCTTCGAACCGGAGAACGTCTCGATCGCCTCGAACGCGCCCGTATCGTCATTCTTGACGCTGAAGGCGGTGATGTCAGCCTGAGCGGCGCCGTTGTCGTTGACCGCGCAGCAGGCCGCGAACGTGCCTTCGGCGTGCGTCGAGCTGACGAAATTCACTCTGACGCCGATCACGAGCCTGTGGTCGCGATCCGCCGATGCCGCGAGCGGCACGGCCACTGCCGCCCCCGTAATTGCGGCGACGAGCACTCCGAGCATGATCTTCCTTCTCATGGCTCCTCCCTTTGTGTCGGGCGCGAAACCTCGACGGCCTCGGCGATCCGCTCAACCCGAACGGACCCCTCTCTTGCAGCTCCGTCGACGATGTCCGCGGAGGCTGCGTCGAGCACGTGAAAGCACGTTTCGTCCTCCGGGATGAGGATCGCCCGCACGTAGCGCACACCGCGCGAGCGCGCGAGCGTCGCCGCGTCCGCGTGCGTGCGCGCAACTGCGTCGCCGCGGTTCGGCATGTAGACCTCGACGAGATACCGCGCCATTTGCAGCCGAGGTTAGGAGGGCGCCCGCGAAAGAGAAACGGGGAAAATCCCCTGTCTTTGCGGCGGGTCTACCGAGACGCCGAGAGCTCGCGGGCCAGCGCCGTTCGCGAGTGGATGCCCAGCTTGGTGTAGATGCTCGACAGGTGTCCCTCGACCGTCTTCGGAGAGACGAAGAGCGTCGCGGCAACCTCTTTCGTCGATCGCCCTTCGGCGACGAGGCCGGCAACCCGGCGTTCCGTCGGCGTCAGTCGGTCGGTGGGGGGGCGGCGCCCACCGATGCGGCCAAGCTCCAGGCGTGCTTGCTCTGCGAACAGTCGTGCACCGAGCCGCTCGAAGACCGCGAGCGCTTCCTCGAGCGCTTCTCGCGCTGCGCGTTTTCGCGTCGCGCGCCGCTGGACTGCGCCGAGAACGAGGAGCGTCCGGCCACGCTCGAACGGAATCGCTACCCGAGCATGCTGGGCGAGCGCCTCGCCGACGGAGGCGAGCGCCCCGTCGAAGTCCGTCCGCGCCGCGAGCAGCAACGCGCGACAACGCCCTGCGGCCGCGAGAGCGGACGGCCTGTCGAGCCGCATCGCGCGCTCCTCGTGTGACGCCAGCAGCCTGCCGGCATCCCCAAGCCGCCCGACCGCGACCCTGGCCTCGATCGCGTCAGGCACGAATCGTGCCACTCCAGGTTCGCCGACACCTGCTGCCTCGATCGCGTCGACGAGCGGCTCGAGCTCCTCCGCCGCACGGTCTGGATTCCCGAGCGAGAGCTCGAGCAGGCCAAGCGCCGAGCGGGCCAGCAGTTCTGCGAACCCCGACCCGGTCTCCTCGCCGAGACGTAGCGCCTCGTCCGCTCTCGCCCGCGTCGCCTCGACGTTTCCTCCGTGAGCTGCGATCAACGCACTTGACGCCGCGAGCACGGCCTGTTGCGAGGGCTGTCCGGTCTGGAGGGATGCCTCGTAACCCTCGTCGGCCAAGCGCTCCGCGCGAGACCAGTCACCGGCGAGGAGCTCGACGAGACTCAGGTACCGCAGCAGGAGCGGCAAGGACGCCTCGTCGCCGGCCTCGACGGCCCGCGCACGCGCGAGCTCGAGCCCTGCTCGCGCCTCATCGAGATCGTCGGCGAACACGCGGAGGACCGAGGACATGAATCCTGTTCCCCAGAGTGTGCGCAGAAATCGCGAGGGACCGAAATCGCTCTCCGCATCGAACGCCTCCACGCCCTCAACACGCTGCATCAACCCGAGCGCTCGTGGGTCGCCCCGAAGCCCGACGATAAGCGCGTGTGACGCGCGGAACTCCGCAAGCGCATGACCGTCGCCCAAGCGCTTGGCGAGCTCCGTCGCGTTCGCCGCGTGCTGAGCAGCAGTTGGGAGATCCTTGAGCATCCGCATGAGCGCGACCGCGAGTCCCTCTTCCGCCTCGGCACGGGTCGCACTCTCCGGATCTGCCTCCGCGATCGCCTGTCGGTAGAGCGCGGCGGCGACCCGGAGGTTCGCTCCGAACGCGTTCGCGCGAGCGAGCCTCACCAACGCAGTGGCCCGACGACGTCCTCCCTCGGGAGCGATGCTGACGGCACGCTCGAAGAGTGCCCGCGCCCGCCCGGCGTCGCCTGCCTCGAAGCAATTGCCCGCGGCTTCGATCGTCCGGCGGAGGACGTCCTCGCGCGCGTCCGGCGGCGTGAGCCGCACTGCCTGCTCGGCGAGATCGGCGGCCGCGCTTAGCGCACCGCGTGCCCGCGCGCGCTGGGCCGCGTCTTCGAGTGCGGCCGCGACTGCCGCGCCGGGCTGGAGGGTGGCCAGCGCGAGGTGCCTTGCCCGTTCCTCGGCCTCCTCGACGATCATCGCAAGCCGACCGTGCAGGTCACGCCGACGCGCGGGACCGGCGGTGGAGTATGCGCCGGAAGCCAGGAGTGGGTGCGTGAACACCAGGCGATCACCGTCGGTCGAGATCACGTGCGCCGCAAGTGCTGGCTCGAGCGGCTCCGCGTTGTCGCGGAGCACCGAGGTGACGAGCGTCACGGTCGGCTGCGAGAGCGCAGCTATGACCTGAAGCGCCTCCACCGTGCGCTCCGGGAGCGCAGCGAGCCGCTCGAGCACGAGATCCTGCAGCCGCGCAGGCAGGGGAAGCTCCTCGCCCGGCCCCAGGTCGGCCCGGCGCTCAAGGGCACGCGCAATCTCAAGCGCGTAGAAGGGATTGCCGCCCGCGAGCTCGTGCAGACGTACCAGCATCGGCCGGCTCGGCGCAGCGCCGCCCAGCTGCGTTCGCAGGATGCGGTGAAGCGCTCCGATGCTGAGCGGACCGAGCGTCATTCGCAGCCGATCACGCACTCCGAACGCCAGTTCGGCATCAGACAAGGCCGCGCGCCGGGCGACGAGGAGGGCGACCCGCTCGTCTTGCAACCGGCGCGCGACGAAGCCCATCAGGAACGCCGTCGATCCGTCGAGCCATTGGACATCGTCGACCGCAACGAGAACTGGACGGCGCTCCGCAAGGCGCCGGAGCGAGGCGAGAAACGCTGCCGCCACGGCTCCCTGATCGGGAGACCGCTGTCCGGGATCGGCACGCAGGAGAGCAATGTCGAGCGCGCGCCGCTGCGGAGGCGGGAGCGCGTCCGCGCCGTCGCCGTAGGCCGCGTCCAGGAGATCGCGCAACCCAGAAAAGGCGAGGTGCGCCTCGGTTTCGCTCGGGCTGCACGAGAGAACCCGGTAACCCTGCGCTTGAGCCTCGGCGACCGCGTGCCGCCACAACATCGTCTTGCCGATTCCCGCCTCACCTTCGATCACGATTTCCCGCGGTAGCCGCTGCCGCTGCTCGAGGCAAGCGACGAGACTTGCAAGCTCCTCTTCGCGTCCGACGATCTCGCCGAGAGTCTGGAGCACACGCGTGGATCCCTCGATGTCGGTGAAGAGGAGGCTGACCGTTCCCGTCGGAAGGGACCTCTCTGCCTGCATACCTTGAGGCTGAAGGGTTCTCTCTGGAGCTACCGCGTGCGTTTCTGACGGGACGAAGTCGAGTGCGGACTCCTGAGTCAGGATGTCTCGCTCGAGTTCGTGGAGGGCCCGGCCGGGCTCGATCCCGAGCACGTCGACGAGTGCGCGACGCGTGCTCTGGTAGGCCGCGAGCGCGTCTGCTTGCCGGCCCGAGCGGTAGAGTGCGAGCATCTGCGCGGCGCGGATGCGCTCGCGCAGTGGATGCTCCTGTGCGAGTGTCGCGAGCTCACCCACGAGCTCCGCATGGCGTCCCAGCTCCAGCTCGGCTGCGATGCATTCTTCGAGCACACAGACTCGCAGCTCCTCGAGGCGAGCGATCGTCGCCTGCGCGAAGGCTGCGTAGGTGAAGTCCGCAAACGGCGGCCCACGCCACAAACGGAGTGCTTGGCGCAGCTTTGCGGCGGCGGTGGCCGGTTCAGCGTGCGCCGCTTCCTCGCGCAGCCGTTCGAAGCGGTAGAGGTCGAGTTGCCCGGGCTCCAGTCGCAACTGGTACCCGGGCGGTCGCGTCACGATCGCGTCGGCGCCCAGGCTTCGCCGCAGCTGTGAGACGTAGACGTGCACGCTCTTGAGCGCAGTCGCGGGCGGCTGCGCCCCCCAGATGTCATCGATCAGTCGATCGGTGGCAACGACCTCGTTCGCATGTATCAGCAGGACGCCGAGAGCGACGCGCGCCTTTCCCTGCGCCAGCGCCACCGCGCCCTCTTCGCCTACGACCTCCAAGGGCCCCAGGACACGGAAGTCAAGCCGGCCCTTCACCCGAGCTCGCCCGCATGCATCGTCTCTCCGCCTCCTGCTGGCGCAAAGCTACCACGCCAGTGCAGCGCGACGCTCGCGCGTCCTCTAGCGCTTCTCTACCGCGCGCAAGCGCTCCTTAGCCGATCTCCAACCGCCACCTCGGACGCTTGTCTCGTTGGGCCGTATCGGACGGCCCTCGGCGAGAAGGAGTCCCGATGAACCACCGCGTCAACACCATCGCCTGTGCGCTTCTCCTGAGTGCGCTCGTCGTGCCCGCCTCCCAGGCCGGCGACCAGCGCACGCCGGTCAAGCGCCACCAGATCGTCGCTCACGCGCGGTCAAGCGCCTTTGCAGGTCTCGGCCACGAGGGCAGCGCCCTCCGCAAGGTCGAGTCCGGCACGAACGCCTTTGCGGGCCTCGGCGTCGAGGGCAGCGCGCTCGCGGCCAAGTGGGAAGCCGCCAAGACGCGGCCGTGGGCGCAGTAAATCCGCGTCGCAACCCCTCCCAGCCATCACGTGAATGAGCGCGAGCGGTCAGGACACCGCTCGCGCTCGCGTGCGCCGTTCCCAACGGAGAAGCCTCATGATCGCCAACGAGCCCGACCCACCGGCCCCTAGCAGTGACGCGGCCCGGGGGGCCCCAGTCTGCAACCTCGTTGCACGCACGCACCGGCGGGGGCGCCGTCCGGCCGTGGGGCAGGGCCCCAATGGCGAAGCAGGACGGCTGCGCCAGCGCGTCGGCATCGGCCCGTCGATCGAGCCCGGTGCGAGAGGTTGCGCGTCGTTTTGCGCGTCGTTTTGCAGCGTTCGCATGCGCCTCCGGGCGCCTCTGCGCGTCTGAGCGCTACGCAGGTCAGAGCACAGAAAAGCCCGCCGTAGTGGGCTTTTCCTCGCAGTGGGAGCGGTTGGATTCGAACCAACGTAGGCATACGCCAACGGGTTTACAGCCCGTCCCCTTTAGCCTCTCGGGCACACTCCCAGCTCGCGGCTGCTGGGACAACCGCGCGCTGGATCTTATCGAACGCGCTGGCTCAGCCCATCGTGCCGCGCAGGCTCTGGGCCTCCGGCAGGGTCTCCAGCTTCTTGAGCGTGTTGTTCTCGATCTGGCGGATGCGCTCGCGCGTCACGCCGAACGCGCGCCCGACCTCTTCGAGCGTGCGCGGGCGATCTCCGGTGAGGCCGTAGCGGAGCTCGATCACGCGCCGCTCGCGCTCGGGGAGCGATTCCAGTGCCCGCTCGATGTCCTCGCGGCGCAGGTTGAGCGTCGCGGTGTCGAAGGGCGTCGGCTCGCTGTCGTCGCGCACGAAGTCGCCGAGCTCGGACTCCTCGTCTTCGCCGATCGGCTTCTCGAGGGAGATCGGCGCCAGCGCCATGCGCATGATCTCGCGCACCTCGTCGGCGCTCATGCCGAGCTCGCGCGCGATCTCGGACGGGAGCGGCTCGCGGCCGAGCTTCTGCACGAGCTGGCGCTCGACATGCACGGCCTTGTTGAGCTTCTCGACCATGTGGACCGGGATGCGGATGGTCCGGGACTTGTCGGCGATCGCGCGGGTCACCGCTTGCCGGATCCACCAGGTCGCGTAGGTGGAGAACTTGTAGCCCTTGCGGTAGTCGAACTTCTCGACTGCGCGGATGAGTCCGAGAGAGCCTTCCTGGATGAGGTCGAGAAACGAGAGGCCGCGACCGAGATAGCCCTTCGCAATGGAGACGACGAGGCGCAGATTGGCCTCGATCATGGCCTGCTTGGCACGCATGTCGCCGCGCTCGATGCGCTTGGCGAGGTGCACTTCCTGCTCGGCCGTGAGCAGCGAGACGCGGCCGATGGCGCGGAGATAGAGACGCAGGGAGTCGAGCGACGGCTCAACGGTCAGGTCGAGCTCCGGCCCCTTCTCGGCTGCCGGCGCGTCCGGCGCGGGATCGCCGGCGCTCTCGAGCACGTCGATGCCGTGGTCGAGCAGGTACGAATGCAGATCCTCTACCTGCTCCTTCGAGATCTCGACCTCTTCGAGCACGGTCGCGATCTCGTCGTACGTCAAGAAGCCCTTTTCCTGGCCGGCCTCAACGAGGCGCGTGAGCTCCTCGATATCGGGCAGCGAGTACTCGACCGTCAGCATTCCGTGGCCCTCATACCGCACCTCCCGGTTCGTATGGCACCAACCTGCACCGCATCAAGCGACACGCCTCGCTGTCCCCCCTGCAACTCAGCCGCGAGTCCGAGGTGGCGGGCAGCATAGGTGACGGAAACGCGACCGCAAATTGCGCGAAACGGAACCTACCGAAAAGCGCTGTCAGTTCTCGACCAACAGCGGGAATACCCCCATAAGCGGGGGGTTTCTAGCCCGGGCTATAGCACTGACAACGTCGTCGCCCAGACCCCGACGGGCGATCCGTTTCCGTCGCCGATCAGGCGCTCGCGCCACGGGTCGAAGGCCTCGCCCACAGGTCCCGCCACGGCCTCGAGCAGGTGCAGCGCGGCCATCTCCATCGCCTCGAACGACCCGTCCTCGACCTTGAGCGCGCCGCCGCGACCCGTCTGCGCGCTGGCGCAACAGAAGACGCCGAGTGCGCCGCGTTTGGCGACGACGTGCGGCAGCGCGTTTGCGAGCGAGTCGAACGACCCCGGCCCGGCGACCATCTCCGGGGCCTCGCCCATGGCGTGCGCGACCCCCTGCGCGGCCTCGGCATAGGCGTCCGGCATGCCGTGGCCGGCCAGTCGCAGGTAGCCGAGGGCCGCGTTGCGCAGGGGCACCGAGTACGCGCGCATGCCGCAGCGGTCGCCCGCGATCACGGGCTCGCAGTCGCACGCCACCGCGACCGCGGCTGTGGCGTCGGCCTGTGCA
The DNA here is from genome assembly GCA_963845865.1 of uncultured Actinomycetes bacterium. Classification (GTDB taxonomy): domain Bacteria; phylum Actinomycetota; class Thermoleophilia; order Gaiellales; family JALYLC01; genus JALYLC01. The sequence continues at coordinate 25,071 of CAWJTT010000005.1, read as the reverse complement.
ACGCCATGCGGATCGAGATACGCGGCGGGCTCGCGGCCGAGCATGCTCTCGCGCAGCAGCATCAGCGCGTGATTTCCCGAGCAATTGTGCTCGAGCACGGTCGGCGTCCGGCCGGCGAGCGCGAGCGCCCGCGCCGCGCCGGCGGCCAGCGGGGGGTGCACGCCGCGCGGCCGCAGATCGGCCACCGACAGCCCGGCACGGGCGATCACGTCGGCCACGGCGGCAGCATGGGCGGGCGTTCCTTCGTGCGAGCCGCAGGCAACGGCGACGTGGCGAGCCTCCAGGTCGTAGCGCTGGACGACCCCGTCGCGCACAGCCGGCAGCGCCTGGAGGGGCTTGGCGGCGCTGCGCAACATGCACGGCCATCCGGGATCACCCGCGGATGCCAGCACGGCGCCGGCTGCGTCCACGACGACCGCGTGCACACGGTGACGCGCCTCGACGACGCCCCCGCGCACCTCCTCGACGACGCCCGGCTCCACCGCGCACGTACGATATCGGCATGCCCGAGCTGCCCGAGCTCGAGGCGCTCGTCGAAGCGCTCGAACCGCTTGTCACGCGCGCGCCCGTACGCGACGTGCCGGTCGCGCACTTCGCCGTGGTCAAGACCGCGACACCGCCCCTCGACTGGCTCGCCGGGCGTCCACTCACGGGCGCCGTCCGCCGCGGCAAGCACCTGCTGTTCCCCACCGACGAGGATCTGGTGCTCACCGTCCACCTCATGACCGCGGGCAAGCTCGCCTACGTCGAGCCGGGGGAGAAGCGACCGCCGGGGCCGGTGCTCGTCGTGCGCTTCGCCGACGACGGAGAGCTCGTCGTCAGCGAGCGCGTGACTCGCAAGTCCGTGCGCGTCCGGCTCGTGCCTGCAGCCCAGCTCGAAGAGGAGTTCGAACAGCTCGGGCCCGAGCCGCTCGAGCCGTCGTTCGACGAGGCCGCGCTCGACGCCGCGCTCGCCCGCGGTGGGCAGCTGCACACGCTGCTCCGCGATCAGCGCGCCGTGCTCGGCATCGGGCGCGCGTACGCCAACGAGATCCTGCACGCCGCGCGACTCGCGCCGTTCGCGAGCGCCGACCGGCTCTCGCCGGAGGAGCGGGAGCGCCTGCTGGATGCGATCCGGAGCACGCTGACCGACGGCATCGAGCGCTTTCGCCCGCGCGGCCCGCGCATGATCGCGAAGGGCAAGACGCCCGAGGTGTACGACATCCATGGCCACGCCGGCGAGTCGTGCCCGCGCTGTGGCTCGACCATGCTGAACGTCGACTTCGCCGATCACCAGGTCGTCTACTGCCCCTCGTGCCAGACGGGCGGTCAGGTCTACGCCGACCGTCGGCGCTCGCGCCTGCTCAAGTAGCAGGCGGGAAGCGCACGGTCAGGCGCTCGCCTCCGAGCTCGACCGTCGCACCGGCCAGCTCGAGCACGCGCTTGCCGGCGTAGGCGCGCAGATCGCGCTCGAACAGCTCGCCGTCATTCCCGTCGAGCGGGCCGAAGCTGACGCTGTCGGAGCTCACGATGCGCCATGCGCGGTCTTTCCCGCCCTGCGCCTCCGCGATCGGAGCAGCGAGCCACGCCAGCGAGGTCACCGCACGGCCAGCGTCCGTCTCGACCATGCCGGCGCTTCACGTCGCGCTCCAGTGCGTGGCCGCTGAGCTCGGACGCCTGCAGCGTCAGCTCGCCGAGATCGACCGGCTCGGGGCGCAGACGCAGCGTGCCGCGCTCGGAGTGCGCGACCGCAGAGAGCGCCTTGATCAGCTGCTCGAGCTCCTCCGTCGCCTCGATCACCTGCCGGAGATACATCGCGTTGTCGCCGGTGACGCCGCCCATCCGCTCGATCGTGCGCGCGAAGCCATACGCCGCGGCCAGCGGCGTGCGGAGGTCGTGGCAGGCGTCGACCACGAGGTTCGGAAGATCGCTGGGTTCTCCGCGCACGCCGGGCCAGGGTAGTGGATGCGGGCAGGCCTCGTCCCCGCGTACGATCCCGAGCGTGAGCCGGCCCGCCAGCGAAGACGTGGTGCAGCGGCACGACGTACAGGCGTCCACGCCCCGCGTGCACCTCTCGCTGACGCGCGCGGGGGTGACGGGCATCCAGAGCGTCATCCGCATCGCGCACGGCGGCAAGGAGCGGCTCTATGCGGCCAGGCTCGAATGCACCGTCGATCTCGACCCGGCGCACAAGGGCGTGCACATGTCGCGCTTCCCCGAGCAGATCGGCGAGTCGATCGAGCGCCTCGTGATCGGCGAGTCGCTGCATATCGAGGAGCTTGCGAGCGCAATCGCGCGCGAGATGGTGGGCCGCCAGGGCGCGCTGCGCTCGCAGGTGCGGATCGAGGCGATTCAGTCGACCACGCGGACGGCGCCGCGCAGTGGCCTGCCCAGCCAGGAGATCTCGACGCTGATCGGCGTTGCCACGGCGAGCGACGCGCATACGCGCCGCGCGGTGGGCGTACGGGTGCACGGCATCACGGCGTGCCCCTGCGCGCAGGGCCTGGTCCGCGACCACGCAGACGAGCGGCTCGCCGAGCTCGGCTACGACGAGGACGACCGGGCGCGCATCCTCGGCGTCGTACCGATCGCCACGCACAATCAGCGAGGCGAGGCGACGCTGCTCCTGGGCACGCGCGAGCACGTGCCCGCCGAACGCCTGCAGGCGATCGCCGAGAGCTCCATGTCCGCGCCGATCCTGACGCTGCTCAAGCGAGCCGACGAGCTGCACGTGGTGGAGCAGGCGCACGCCAACCCGCGCTTCGTCGAGGACGTGGTGCGCGAGATGGTGGCCGGCGTCGTCGCCGAGTTCACGGGGCTCGAGGACGACGCCTTCGTGCAGGCCCACCAGCGCAACTTCGAGACGATCCACGCCCACGACGTGATCGCCGAGCGGACAGGCCTCCTGGGCGAGTTGCGGCGCGAGCTGGCCGGCGGCGACGGCGGCGCACACGCATCACTCGACGACTGGCTGCGGAGCTAGCCGGGGCGGTCTCGGAACGTACGGCCCGTCTCAGTCGGCGTTCAGGCGCTCGGCCAGCGCGACGACCGAGTTGAGCACGTAGACGACCTCCGGCCCGACCAGGTGCGCGGTCGCGAGACGACCGCACGCGCAGAGATGGGAGCCGGACTCGCTGAACGAGCAGATGCCGTAGAAGCCCCCGGCGATCGAGCCGCCGTTGGAGCCGAGCAGATCGCGGAACAGCTCACCGTGATCGTCGTCGGGCTCGAGCGGCATGATCGGGGCGTACACGTCGAGCACACGCTCGCCTGCGTAGTGCTGCAGGTAGACGGCGCAGCCGTCGCTCTCGATCAGCCAGCGGCCACGATCGAGCGTCTGGTAGACGATGCCGAGACGACGCAGCACCCCCTCGACATACAGGTTGGCCTGGTCGGACTCCTCGTCTCCGGCCGGGCTGCCGAGGTCGAGCGCCTCCGTCAGCTTGACGTTGTAGCGCCGCTCGAAGATCGCGGTCTCGACGATGCGGCGCGCGCTGTCGGGATGGCGCCGTGCCTCCTCGAGCCCGACTGCTTCCTGACGCGCGCGCGCGTCGAAGTGCAGCCGCGCCAGGTGCTCGAGCAGGCTGTCCTTGGTCGGGAAGCGCTCGAGGTCGGATTCGACCGTGGCCACGATGCGCTCGAGCTCGCGGTGCGGCAGGCGGCGCATCCAGGACTGTCTCCGGCGCGCCTGCTTCAGAGCACGCCGGACGTCGCTGCTTTCACCCTTGCGCCACGAACCGAGCACACCACTAGTTTCGCCGATAACTCGCCTCAGGCCAAGCAGCGAATGTCACGAACCTGGTTCCGATGTCGCACGACGCAGACGCGCACGCGGTTCCGTCCCGGACCGGAGGCGCGCGATGTTCGCCCGGTGACGCAGCGCGACGAATCCGAAAGCGAGCGCCGCGAACGCGATGACGGGCCAGGGCTGGTCGAGAGCGACAGCGGCGATCAGGAACACCGCGCCTGCCGCGAGCGACGCCACCGACGCGTAGCGCAGGGTGACGAAGGCGATCGCCCATGCCAGCGCCGCCAGCCCGACGCCCGCGGGGAAAAGTGCAAGCGCAGCGCCCGCGCCCGTCGCGACGCCCTTGCCGCCGCCGAAGCCCAGCAGCACGGGGTAGCCGTGACCGAGCATGGCCACGATCCCGGCGATCGACGCGGTCAGCGAGCCCGACCAGTGCAGCGCCGCGAGCGTCGGCAACGCGCCCTTCGCCGCGTCCAGCAGCAGCGTCGACACTCCGAGGCGCCAGCCGAAGTTGCGCCAGACGTTCGTCGCGCCCGTGTTCTTCGACCCCAGCGTGCGGATGTCGGCCCCGCGGAAGATGCGCACGAGCCAGTAGCCGAACGGGAGCGAGCCCGAGATATAGGCGGCGGCGATCAGGACGACCTCGGTCACGGCTGCACTTCCCGTGCGAGGAAGTGGTGACGGCCGCGCCAGAAGTAGTCGGCGAACGACCACACGGTGAGCACGAGTGCGACAGCCACGACGATGTCGGTCCAGCCGGCATCGCGGGGCGCGAGCAGGAGGCAGACGACCATCACGTTCTGGGAGAACGCCTTGAGCTTGCCCAGCTGCGACGCGCCGATGATGCGCGAGTCGCCCGCCGCGACGAGCCGCAGCCCGGTGACGGCGAACTCGCGCGCGACGATGACGAGCACCACCCAGGTACTCACACGCTCCTGCTCGACGAGCGCGATCAGCGCGCCCATCACGAGCAGCTTGTCGGCCAGAGGGTCGAGGAAGACGCCGCCGACGCTCGTCCAGCCGCGTCTCCTCGCGAGATACCCGTCCAGCGAGTCCGTGGAGGCGGCGAGTGCGTAGGCGAGCGCCGCCCAGCGCTCGTGGTTCGCAAAATCGGCCAGGATCAACCAGACGACGACCGGGACGACGAGCATCCGCGCGAGCGTGATGGCGTTGGGAGGGGTCATTCGGCGGGTGCTCGGCGCCCGCTGACTCTAATCGATCACCCGCGCGCCCTCCCTCGCAGGAATGGACGGGCCGGCGTCGAACGGCCGATGCGGTGGCCGCTGCCGAGATCATGCCGCTCGACCTCGTCGCCTGGGCGCTCTTCCGCCGTGGGCGCAGCGCCGAGGAGGTCGCGGCGCAGACCGGGCTCGGCCTCCAGCAGGCCGTCGAGGCGATCATCCGCGGCTTCCGGCTGACGCTCGAGGGCGGCTGAGCCGGTGCACATCGCGGGCACCCGCGTGCTCGTGACGGGAGGCGCCCGGCGCCTCGGCCGCGCCATCGCGCTCGGCCTGGGCGAGCGCGGCGCGCAGATCGCCTTCACCTACCACGATTCCGCTGCGGACGCCGAGCTGACGGCGGCGGCGCTGGCCGACGCGGGCGCCGGCGGCCGTGCCATCGGCGCCGACCTGGCCGACGGCCTCGCGGCGCGGCGCGCAGTCGAGCAGGCGGCGGACGCCCTGGACGGCCTCGACGTCCTGGTGCACGCCGCCTCGGGCGGCTTCGCCCCATGCGACCCGATGGACGTCGAGCCCGCCCTGTTCGCCGATGCGCTCGGCGCGACGCTCACCGGCGGCTTCTTCTGCGCCCAGGCGGCGCGGCGCGCCATGGGCGATCGTGGCGTGATCGTGAACGTCACCGACATCGCGGCGCTGGAGGCCTGGCCGTCGTTCGCACCGCACGGCGCGGCCAAGGCGGCGCTCGCGCACCTGACGCGCTCGCTCGCGCTCGCATTCGCCCCCGGCGTGCGCGTGTGCGCCGTGGCCCCGGGCCCGGTGCTGCTGCCCGACGGCAGTGACGAGCAGATGCGCGCGCGCCACGCGGAGCGCACGGCGCTCGGCCGGCTCGGCTCCCCCGACGACATCGTGGATGCCGTCGTCTATCTGATCGAAGCCGACTTCGTCACCGGCGAGCAGCTCGTCGTCGACGGCGGCCACAGCGCTCGCTCGCCGAGCCCATAGTGGCCAATCCGGCAGACTCGCGGCGACGTAGAGCGTGCGTGTCCGCGACTTTTCGCGGCCAAACCCTTGCCGTGTCGCACGAGAATCGGCAGAGTGAGGCCATGGTCACGACGACCACGACTGCCGAGCGGCTGCTGACGCGCGTGGCGCGGGGCGACCGCGTGGCGTTCTCGGAGTTGTACGACCGGTATGCGAGCGCCGTCTACGGTGCGTGCCTCCGCGTTCTGCGCGAGCCGCAAGCGGCCGAGGATGCCGCACAGGAGGCCTTCGCGGCCGTCTGGCGACATGCCGACGCGTTCGACGCGGCGCGCGGCGCGGCAGGGGCGTGGATCGGCCGTGTGGCGCGCAATGCCGCTCTCGATGCGAACCGGCGGCGCGCGCTGCGCGTAACAGCACCAGAGGTCGATCCGGTGGACGAGGGCCTGACCCCGGAGGAACTCGCGGTCGCGGCAGATGAGGCGTTCCGGCTCCGGCTGGCGCTCGACACGCTGCCCGAGCGCGAACGTATCGTGCTGGCGCTTGCCTACAGCGACGGCTTCACACAGAGCGAGATTGCGGAGCATTTGGGATTGCCACTTGGCACGGTCAAGACGCGGACGCGAAGCGGGCTCGCCCGCCTCGCCCATCACCTGGAACGGGCGCAATGAGCGATCAGCTCGAACCTGAACTCGAGCGCGTGGCGCAGATGCTGACAGCGGCCGGCCCGCTGCCCTCTGCCCCTGAGGCGCTGCGAGGCCGCGTCCTGGCGATCCCCGACGGCGGCCCCACGGCCGAGGACGAGGCTGTCGCGCCGGTCGCACGCCGGTCGTGGCGCCGGCCGCGTCCGATCGCGCTCGCGGGCCTGGCTGCCGCCGTCGTGGCGATCGCGATCGTGCCGGCAGTCGCGGTCCTGCGCGACGGCAGCGGCGGCGGCACACAGCAGGTCGACCTCGTCGGGCGTCCCTTCGCGCCTCACGGAGGCGGATCCGCGAACGTCGTCGCGCACGGTGACGGCGACAGCACGATCAAGCTCACCGTGTGGAAGATGCCGAGCGCCGGCTCCGGACGCACCTACGAGGCGTGGCTCGGGCGTACGGGCGATCGCTACGCGCTCGGGACCTTCAGCACGGACGCCAACGGCAAGGCCACGATCACCTTCCGGGTGCCACGCAAGGAGCTCGACAGCTATCGCTGGTTGTGGGTCACCAGCGAGCCCGCCGGCGGCAGCGCGAAGCCCGGCAAGGACACGGCGCTCTGGGGCCCGCTGACCTGACCACGGGCCGTCCCGTCGAGGGCGCCCGTTAGGCTTGGGGCCGTGGCCGGGCCGAGCGATTCCATCGAGGTGCTGGACCACGGCTTCGTACGTCTCGACGCCGTGATGGCGGACGACCTCTCGGTCGTCAACGCCGCACGAGTGTCGTTCGGCACCCGGCGCGAGGCGATGGACGAGCGCGACGCGGGTCTCGTGCGGTTCCTCATGCGCGAGCGCCATGGCACGCCGTTCGAGCACAACTTCTTCCGATTCCACATCAAGGCCCCGCTGTTCGTGACGCGCGAGTGGCAGCGCCACCGCATCGGCTCCTTCAACGAGCGGTCGGGGCGCTACTCGGAGCTGCCGGACGAGTTCTACATTCCGGCCGTCGAGGCCGTCCGGACGCAGGTCGGCAAGCCCGGGGCGTACACCTTCGAGCCGCTTCCGGGCGATACGGCCGCGGAGGTGCGAGCGGGCATCGAGTCGAGCTACGCCGAGTCCTACGGCCGCTACCAGGAGCTGCTCGATGCCGGCGTGGCGAAGGAGGTCGCGCGCAGCGTCCTGCCCGTGGGGCTCTACACCGAGTTCTACTGGTCGGTCAACGCGCGCTCGCTGATGAACTTCCTCTCGCTGCGCAACGCCGCGGCTGCGCAGCACGAGATCCGCGTCTACGCGGAGGCGGCCGAGACCCATTTCGCGCGAGCGATGCCGGTGACGCACGGCTCATTCGTGGATCAGGGACGGACGGCCCCCTGAGCGCACGCCCGCGGCGCGAGCTCGAGGTGCAGGAGCTCGGCGGTGGCGTCCACCGCGTCACGCAGCCGTTGCCGTGGGCACTCGACCACGTGCACTGCTACGCGATCGACGACGCCGAGGGCTGGACGCTGATCGACTGCGGGCTCGGCACCCCCGGAACCGGCCGCCGCTGGGAAGAGGCACTCGGACTGCTCGGACACCCGCGCGTCCGTCGCCTCGTGATCACGCACTACCACCCGGATCACATCGGCGCGAGCACCCGCCTGGCCGAGCTGACCGGAGTCGAGGAGATCGTGCAGGGCGCCCGCGATCGCGAGCTGACGGTGCGCACGTGGCTCGATCTCGACTCGGGAGCCCGCTTCGAGCGCTACCTGCTGGCCCACGGCATGCCGCTCTCCGACGCCGAGCGCTCGGCCGGCGAGGAGGACGAGCTTCCGATCGCGCCCGTCGAGCCGACCATGCTGGTGGACGAGGGAGACACCCTCGACCTCGCCGGCGAGCCCTTCGACGTGCTCGTCCTCCCGGGTCACGCCGACGGCCACATCGCTCTACTCGGCCGGCACAGCGGGCGGTTGTTCGGAGGCGACGTGCTGCTCGACGAGATCACGCCCAACGTGGGCCGCTGGGAGGACAACGAGCCCGACCCGCTGAGCCGCTACCTGCAGACGCTCGGGCGCATCGAGGAACTGGCTCCCTCGGTGGTCTACCCCGGCCATCGCGGCGTGATCGAGCGGCCCGCGGTGCGCGCGCAGGAGATCGCGATGCACCACGTCGTCCGCCTCGACGAGCACGAACAGGCGTTGCGGGAAGGCGCCCGCAGCGCGTACGAGGCCGCACAACACGTCTGGGGCGGCACGCTGGGCTTCCACGAGCAGCGCTTCGCGCTGGCCGAGGCGCTGGCCCACATCGAACGGCTCGAGCGGCTCGGCCGCGCGGTCCAGGTCGAGCCCAACCGCTGGCGCGCCGCGTAGAAGAGCTTCTCAGCGGGTCTCGAAGGTTCAGATGGCCACGGCGACGAGCGCGTCGGCAAGCTCGCCCGGGCGGCTGAGGAACGGCGAGTGCCCTCCCGGCAGCTCGACCGCCGCACTCCCCAGGCGTGCCGGCGCCGACGCGCGCGACCACTTAGGCGAGATCGCGGCGTCATCGACCGCGAGCAGTGATGCGGAATCGACCGCCGGCCATGCCGCCAGCGGGCACGGCTCGAGGCTCGGGGCGCGCCCCTGCGGCCGCAGTCGCTCCACCGCCCACGAGGCGAGCTGCCTCGGGCAGTCGCCGAAGAGCAGCTCGATCGCGTCCTCGGAGTCCCGCCAGTACGAGCGGCCGAGCTCGTCGCGCGCGACGCCCTGGTCGAATCCTGGCACGAACATCTCGGGCTCCCGGCGGAGCTGATCGACCAGGCTGAGCCCGGGCACCGGCAGCAGTGCGCACAGGAAGACGAGCTTGCGCACGGGGCGCTCGGCTGCGACCAGCGGAATCGTCAGGCCGCCGAGCGAGTGGCCGACCACGACGAGATCGTCGCCGGCGCCGCGGGTCTGGGCGACCACGGCCTCGGCATAGGCAGCGCACCCCGCGTCCGGGTCGTCGCAGGGCAGGTCGATTGCGACGGCGTCGTGCCCGCGCCGCTCGAGCTCGGGGATCAGGCGCTCCCAGCACCAGCCTCCATGCCAGGCACCGTGCACGAGCACGAACGTCGTCATCCCGCACCCCCTCGCCCCGGCGGTCAGCCTCCGAGGTCGTACAGGTCGCCGTACTTCGTTCGCAGGTAGCGCATGAACGCCGCGTGTCCGAGCACCTCGCCGGTCGCGTCGCGCGCGATCTGCTCGGGCGGGACGAGCGCGCCGCGGTTGTGCACGTGCTCGCGCATCCAGCCGAGCAGCCGGTCGTACTCGCCGGCTCGGATGACGACCTCGATGGGGCCGAGCTCTCGCTCGATGGCCTCGAGGAACTGGCCCGAGTAGAGCGTTCCGAGCGTGTACGTCGGGAAGTAGCCGACGAGTCCCGCCGACCAGTGCACGTCCTGAAGCACGCCGAGGCCGTCGTGGGGCGGCTCGATGCCGACGAGCGTGCGCATGCGCTCGTTCCACGCGTCGGGCAGGTCGCCCACCGCGAGGGATCCGCGCACCAGCGCCAGCTCGAGCTCGAAGCGCAGGAAGACGTGCAGGTGATACGTGACCTCGTCGGCCTCGACCCGGATCAGCGACGGCTCGACCAGGTTGGCTGCGCGCACGAACTGATCGAGCGGAATGTCGTTCAGCTGCACGGGGAACGCCTGCCGGACCTCGTCCAGATGCCGCTCCCAGAACGCCCGCGAGCGGCCGACCATGTTCTCCCAGAAGCGCGACTGCGACTCGTGGAGGCCGAGCGACGTGACGTTGCCGCAGAACGTGCCCTCGATGGCGCCCGTCAGGCCCTGCTCGTAGAGACCGTGGCCGGCCTCGTGCAGGACGGCGAAGAGGCCGGCGAAGAGGTCGTCCTCCCGCTCGCGCGTCGTCAGGCGGACGTCGCCGGGCGCGAAGCCTGCGGCGAACGGGTGCGCCGCCTCGTCCAGGCGCCCGGCCTCGAAGTCGAACCCGATCGCAGCGGCCAGGCGGGCGCCGACAGCACGCTGGGTCTGCGTCGCGTACGCGCGATGCACGAACGCGTCGTCGGGCCGCGGCCGCGCGGCGATCTCCTGCACGAACGGCACCAGCTCGTCGCGCAGACCGTGCAGCAGCGGCTCGAGACGTGCCACGCGCATGTCGGGCTCGTACTGGTCGAGCAGCGCGTCATAGCGCTCGCCGCCTTCGTAGCCGACCGCGTCGGCCTCCTCGCGGCGCAGCGAGAGGAGGCGCTCCAGCGGCTGCCGGAACTGCGAGAAATCCGCCTCGGCGCGCGCGATCTGCCAGGCCTCGAAACCCGCCGACTCGGCAAGCGCCAGCTCGCGCACGAGCGTGGCCGGGACACGTACTGCTCGGTCGCGCTCGCGCCGCGCCTCGCGTACGCGCGCCGCCTCGAAGGCGCCGAGGCCTGCATCGCCGCCCAGCTCGGCGATCGCGTCCCCGAAGCGCTCGTCGCAGATGCGCTCGTGCAGCACGCCCGCAAGCGTCGCCTTGGCCTCGCCGCGGGCCGAAGCGCCGCGCGGCGGCATGTTGACCTGCTCGTCCCAATTGAGCACGCCCCCGACCCGTCCGAGCTGGCAAACATCGCGCTCGAACTGCTCGAAGACGTTCCAGGCAGTGGCCTGCTCCAGCAACGCCATCAAGGGCTGAGCGGCTTGTGGCCCTGGACGGCGAGCATCATGCCGATCAGCCAGCCGAGGCCGGCGATCGCGAAGCCCCAGGCGAAGCGACTCTGGATCCCGCGCTCGCGTGCGAACACGAGGCTCATGCCTGCCAGCCCGACCCCAGCTGTGCCGAGGAGGAGCGGCCATGTCCACAGGGCGAGGATGCCCAGTCCGGCTCCGAGCCCGTTGAAGATGCCGCCCAGCGCGTCCAGCGGCTTCTCTCGCTGGGGCAGCATGCGCTCGTAGAACCCGAGTTGCTCCGGTACGTCCGCCACGTCTCTCCTCGCCGCTTCGACGGCGATGATCGTATCGAATCGGGAGCCGTCGCTCGTCCCTCGGCGCAGTGCGCTCCCGGCCGCCGCCACGCTGGGCGGAGCGTGGCGGCGGTCGGCAGCGCACATCGTTAGGACGACCTAATAAGGATACCCTAAGCAGGCGCGCCGACGCAGTCGAACGGGGAGCGCCGAGCACGGCCCGCCGGCCCGCGGGGGCAGGGGTGAGAGGGTGTCGCGAGGGCGGGCCCCACCTATCCAACCCATACCAACGTCCAGCGGATCCTCGGACCTCTTGGGGTGGGTGTCCCCCGGAGACCGGGGTTGGATGGAGAGGCGGCGGACCCTCCGGGACCGCGCTCGACCCCCTGTCAAACGCGGCTCCAGGAGCGATGCGTGTCCCATTCGATGTACCGACGGCGAAGGTGGCGCACGTTCGCTGCCACCCTGGCGCTCACCCTCGGCAGCCTCGCCATCCCGGCCGCCGCATTGGCCGACGGACAGCTCGACCCGACGTTCAACGGCACCGGGTACCACGTGGGGACCGTGGCCGAGGGCACCGTGTTCAACAACACGGACACGCGCATCCCGATGATCGTGCAGGCCAACGGCAGCGTCGTCATCGGCGGCTCGCGCGGCGGCTTCATGACGCTCGCGCGCTACACGCCCGGCGGCGCCCTGGACACGTCGTTCGGGGTCAACGGATTCGCCACGGCACAGTTCGCCGGCACCGCAGGTAGCGCGCCTGGCAACAGCGGTGCAACCGCAATGACGCAGGATGCCGGCGGCAACATCATCGTCGCCGGCTTCGGCGCGTCGCAGTCGATGGTAGCCGCGCGCTTCACCGCCAACGGGGCCTTCAGCGCCGCCGCCGTCTGCTTCGCGCCGCACCTGATCGACTACACCGCACGCGCCGTGTCGGTACGCCCGAACGGCAGCGTCGTGCTCGTGGGCTACGCCCGCGATCGCTGGCCGACCGTGGCTGTCCCGCCGACGGCGGCCGTCCTCTACGGCCAGCGCGCCGTCGTGACGCTCCCGGCAAACGGCGTCAGCGCCACAGCGTGTGGCAGCACTGCAGTGCCCGAGCAGGGTTCCGCAGGCGTCCAGATCGACGGACTCCTGCACGACGGAACCGTCACCGATGCCACGCTGGCGGGCCGCTACTACGAGGGCGTGGCGGCGCTCCCGGACAACCGCTACGTCGTGGCGACCACCAACGGCCCAGATGCCAACGTCGCTGCGGGCAACGCCGCCTGGCTGCTCCGCTTCCCCGCGGCAGGCGCCGGTCTCGACACGACCTTCAACCCGCTCGGCGCCGGCAGTATCGTCCCCGTCGCGGGTCGCCTGCCGATTCAGAACGTCAACCTGCACGCCATCAAGCTGCAGGGCACGGATGCGTACGCCGCAGGCGAGACGCTCGGCGGCACGGCGGACGCTCGCCGGATGCTGGCCGCGCGCGTCGACACGAACGGCGCCCTCGTCGGCGGCTTCGGCGCCGGCGGCATCGCCCAGGCCAAGGTCAGCGGTGGCAACAACACCGGCCAGGCGCTGATCTTCCAGGCGACCAACGTCATCGTCGGAGGCGGCGCCAACCTCGCCGGCAAGTCTGCCTTCGGCATGACACGCTTCAACGCCCAAACCGGCGCGCACGACCCCGGATTCGGCCCGAGCGGCCAGGTCGTCACGCCGTTCGGCGCGCCCGCCGTCAATGGTTACATCACAGGCATGGCCCTGAGTCCCCAGGGCATGATCGACGTCTCGGGCCGCCTGACCGACCCGGCCGGCCTGGCCACCGTGGCTGCGCGCTACTTCGCGGTCGGCTCGCCTCCGCCACTACCGCTGCCCGCTGCGTCGACCATGGGCGCGGATCAGGTCACCGGCACGTCGGCCCGCATCAGCGGCATCGTCAATACCAACGGCTCCGCCAGCACCTGGTGGATCGAGTACGGCACGACCACCGCCTACGGCGCCCACACCGTGGCCCAGGCCCTTCCGGCATCACTGGACGATGTCAACGTCCAGGGCATCGTCTCCGGTCTTGCTACCGGCACCACCTATCACGCGCGCATCGTCATCGCCAGCGCGCCCGGCTCGGACGGCGGCGACGACGTCGTCTTCACGACGGCCGGCACCGCCGCTGCCGGCGGCGCCGTCGGCGCGACCGGCGCTGCCACGACCGGCGGCAAGGCCTCCGGCGGCGGCACCACGCCCGCAACGGCCAAGAAGAAGAAGGTCGTCAAGCGGTGCATCGTCCCGAAGATCACGGGCAAGACGATCAGCAAGGCCCGGATCACCGTGCTCGCCAGGGGCTGCAAGTTCAAGGTGATCTACAAGAAGTCGCACAAGAAGAAGGGGACCGTCCTCACGATCAACCGGAAGGTCGGCAAGAAGCTCACCTTCCACGCGCTCGTGAAGATCACGGTCGCCAAGCCCTTCTGAGCGCGGCGCGCTGATCGGACCAACGAAGAGGCCCGGCCGCCTGGGGAGCGGCCGGGCCTCTTGCACTTCCAGGAGCCCGCGCAAAAGACCCATAGAATCGCTGCGCGGGCCGGTAGCTCAGCTGGTAGAGCAGGGGACTTTTAATCCCAAGGCCGCAGGTTCGAGACCTGCCCGGCCCAATCCGCCCCCGTTGGCTACGCGGATTCCGGCATGGTTAGGCGATCCAGGTGTGCCGCAGAGGTCGCGAATGCGCGTGAGCTACGTACACCCGTGCGACCCCGGAAGGCGGCCCCGTAGGAGAGAGCCTCGCCCATCACTGGCCATGTAGCAAGCGGCGCTCCGCGAGGGGCAGTTCGTCGGGCCTGAACCGGCGCATGATGTCGTCGGCCTCATCACCGATCCCGAGCGCCATCTCTTCGCTGGCAATTGTCAGCGTCGACGCGAACGTCGTCACCGCGGTCACACGAGAGACGGCCACATTCAAATCGCCCGGCTCATCCCTGAAGCTGATCAGGTCGCCATGCTTGGTGACCTTGGCCTGGCTGAACGCCGACGCACCGACGTGAACGTGCCCGCTTAGCTGTCGATACGCGAACGTGTACGTGAGGCGCAGTCGGAACTCGTTGAGCGCATCGACCTGCTCCCACATGGATGGAAAGAGGTCCCTCTCTTCTCGGACACCCGGCACTCCTCGCCGGAGCGCCTGGGCGCGCACCTCCTTAATCTCTTCGCGGTACTCGGGTTTGATCGCCGCAGGCACGAAATCAAACAGCGGCAGCAGTCCTGATTTCCGCGCGATGTCCTGAATCTCGCTGTCCATGGCTAGCCGGATCCGGGTGTCCTCCGCCCTCCACAGCCGCCAGCGCAGGTCTGAGTCGGCCTGGAGGATGAACCGCAGCGTGATGTTCGCCTCAACGAGGCTGCGAAGCAGCGTGTGGATCACAATCGGAGCCCGACCTGCGATGCAATCCTCGATCCCGGTGAATAAGCTGCGCGACCTCTGGGCGAAGGCGACACACGCTTGGCTCCTGGCCACCCGCCGGAAGGGCGCGTCGAGCGCCTTCGCAAGCTCGAGCAGCCGCGCGCCCGATTCTTTGAGGTCCGCGTCGGTGATAACCACCGAGCCGGTCATGCGCGCCTAATTCGCCGCAGCGGCGCAGCATCCTCGATCATCGCGCCGCCCAGGCGACGGGATCGCGCTCCGCACCCAACTCCGGCAGGTCATGCTCGCCAATCAAGTCGTTCCGGTCGAGCATGATCCGCTGCCCGCACCCCGCAGATGCCCCCGCACAACGCGCCGGCAAAGCCCTAACCCGCCAACTACCCCACGGGGTAGCCGAAAGCGCGAGGACTACCCCATGGCTCGGCGTCGGGCAAGGGCTCCGGGTCGGGCAAGGGCTCGGCGTCGGGCAAGGGCTCGGGGTCGGGCAAGGGCTCCGGGTCGGGCAAGGGCTCCGGGTCGGGCAAGGGCTCCGGGTCGGGCAAGGGCTCGAGCTTGGCGACCGGCATCGCGAGCATCTCCGGGGTCGGATCTACCATCCGCGTCGTCCCGCTCGCGTCGCACTCGACCAGATCGCGCGGTGGCGAGCAGAGGGTAGGCGAGACCGCCACGGGGTAGCCGACGGTTCACTCGCCACTGAATCTTAGGGCTCGCAAGGTTCACTCACGACCGAACCTCGAGCCCGGAGCACGGCTACGCTCGAGCACGACAATGCGGTCGAAATCCTCCTGCGCAGAGCCCGGATGCCCCCGCATCGCCGAGCACGCCGGCCGATGCGCCGAGCACCGACCGAAACCCTGGGCCGACGCGCATAGCCGAGACGTGCGCTGCGGCGTCCCCTCGCGCGGCGTCATGCGCCGCTCGCCGCGAAGGTGCGACATCGCGACCGTGACCGATGCCGCCTCTGCGGCAAGCACACGCCGCCCGGCAGCGGCCCAGTCGACCACCGCCTACCGCGCAGCCGCGGCGGCCCGACCATCGCCGCGAACCTCTGGCTCCTCTGCGACGCCTGCCACGACGACAAGACGAAACGCGAACGAGCCGCGCGACGATGACCCTGGGGAGCGACAGGACGCCAAGCTATCGTCCTGACGGCTTGACCGAGCAGTTCCTCATCGACTCGCATATCCACGACAGGATCATCGACGTGCCAGGCGCGTTTGATCTCATCACGAAGCTCGTTCGCAACGGAACGATCAGGCTGCTCATTACGCACGTCCAGGCCGACGAGCTGGCCCTTACACCCGACGAGCAGAGGCGCGCGGCGCTTATGGCCGTGCCCACGGAGCGGGTACTGGCATACGGCTTCGTCCTCGGCGCGTCGCGGCTCGGCGAGGCGCGGTTGGGCGAGAGCGGGCCGATCGAGTCACTCCGCCGCGGGAATCCCGTACACATGGAGGATGCCCTGATTGGGGCGTCGGCGCAGTACGAGAATGTCGCGCTCGTAACTGACGATCGACTGCTCAGGACTCGTGCGGGCGAGCAGGGCATTCCCGTCCTGAACTGGCTTGACTTCCATGCGCTGATGCTCGACCGCCCGCCGACCCCTGGGCACCAACCCCCTCGACCCTAGGGGCGGACGCCGTGGGGCGCGACGCGTTGGCAGTCCTCCTCGGCAGCATCAGCCGTAGAATGAGCGGCGGGAAGCTTCCGATGATGAGACGTTCGCGGGCGCCGCGCGCGCGATCGCGATGGGAGGAGACCGATGAAACTGAGCGTCCTCGGCGCCGCTGGCGCCACCGGCATTCCGCTGGTCGAGCAGGCGCTCGCCGCGGGACATCGCGTCACGGCACTCGTTCGGTCCGGGCAGAAACTGACCATCACCAATCCCAACCTCCATGTTGTCGAAGGCGACGCAACCGACCGCGCAGCGGTCTCCGAGGCCATGAACGGGGGCGACGCTGTCATCAGCGTCCTCGGCGCGAGAGGACCGGTGATGGCCGAGGCGACGCGCGCCATTGTGGACGCGGCCAAACAGAAGGGGCCCGAGCGCGTCGTCATGTTGTCCTCCTTCGCCGTCGCGCGTGACCGGCTCACTCCCGTCACCAAGGTCGTAACCGGCATAGCAATGGGTAGTCAGATCAAGGACAAGACTGCCGGTGAGGAAGTCCTGCGCGCCAGCAGCCTCGACTGGACGATTGTCTACCCCACCAAGCTGACCAACGGGCCCAAGACCGAGGCTAGGGTCGTCCCCGAAAGCGAGAAGGTCGGGATGTCGCAGAAAATCTCACGCGCGGGCGTGGCCTCGTTCCTCCTGCAAGCGGCCACGGAAGACCTCTACAGCCGCCGCGGCGTCGTCATCACCGGATGACACGGCCGTTAGGCAGATCGGGATCACGTCTTTAGAGCCCTCTGTCGTCGGAGGCCGTCCTCCGACGACGACGACTCACGATCGCCTCCGAGGATCCCCGCGGCCATTGCGACGAGCCACGACCGCAATCGCCGCCGAGACCCTGGGGGGAGACCCGGTCGACGGAGGCCGGACGGCGTGGGGGCATGTCGCTGGGAGGAATAGTCCGCCGGGGGAATTCGCCTCTGTAGCCACAGATAGGCTTCGACCCGTGCGTACCGAGGTGATGCGGGTGCGGATGTCGGCCGCCGAGGTCGCGCGGCTCGACGAGCTCGCGGCGGCTCGGGGCACGACGAGATCCGGAGTGCTGCGCTCGGTTCTCGGCGATGGCGAGGATCGCGACGCTCGTGCTGTTCCGCCTGCGACGAGGGAGCGCACGCTCGCCATGTTGGCGGTCGCCGCGGAGGATGGCTCGGTGACGGCGATGGTCGGCTTCGCGCGCGAGCTGCGGCTCGGCGGCACCCCGAAGCCAATCCTGCCCGCGGGCCGCGTGAGCGTCTCCGAGCTGCGGGTCGCGCGGTGACTGTCTCGACGATCTTCGATGACGTCGATAACTGGAAGCACCTCGCCGAGATCGTGCAGTGGTCGAGGAGCATCCGGGGCGACCGATGCCGATTGCCGATTTGCAGCGGCTCGCCTTCGGCCGGCCAATGCGCAGGACGTCGAGCTGCGCGGCGAGGGGTGGCTGCGCAGCCTCGTCGACCTAGCGGAGCGCGGCGGCCTGGGACACGTCGAGCGCGACCAGCGCGGCGAGGTGGTGTTCGTGTTCGCCTCGCCCCTGCCGGACGCTGAGACGGCCTGGGAGGTTGCGTTCGCCGCTGGCGACGACGGCCACACGGCGGCGGCCGACACCGAGGCGTAGGCGCACTTGCCTGCGCCAGTGTTCCGCGGCCGCGCTTGAGCGCACGCTGTGCGAGGATTGCCGCGTGCTCCGAGAGGTCGTGGCCGAGTGATCGCCGAGCGGATGCGGGAGCTGGGGATCGTGCTGCCGCCGGTGCTCCCGCCCGTAGGGAACTACCTCGGCTGCGTCGTCGACGGCGACCTGGTCTGGGTCGGCGGCCACGGCCCGGAGGACGGAGAGCGGAGGGTCACCGGCAAGGTCGGCGCCAACCTCAGCCTGGAGCAGGCGCGCGAGGCGGCGAGGATGACTGGGCTCTCGATCCTGGCGACGCTCCAGGCCGAGCTCGGCGATCTCGACCGGATCGAGCGGATCGTGAGGGTGTTCGGGATAGTCAACTGCGCGCCTGGCTTCAACCGGACGCCGGCGGCCGAGCACGTCGAGGCCGTCTACTCGACGATCCCGCGCAAGCATCGCCTGCCGCTCGTCTGGCTTGACTGGAGCGGCGCGCGTGTCGGCAGCGTCGATGGCCTGCTCGTCGGCGACTACGACGAGCCCCGCAGTCGCATCCGTTTGCGGAAGGAGATTACGAAGATGCGACGCGGCCTTTGGGTCGACCTGCCCGAGCCCCTCGCCGCGGCGCTGTCGGAGTCGCTCGGTCCGCGCGAGGATCGCGACCCAGCCGCGCGCCTCTTCCCCGAGAGCGGAGCCGACGCGCTGCGCACCTCAATCGGCGAGGCCTGCCGCGCGCTCGGGATCCTGCTGTTCTCGCCGCATGACCTGCGGCATCGGCGGATCAGCGTGCTGCATGCGCAGGGCCAGACGCTCGCCCAGGCCGCCGCGTTCGTCGGAGCGGAAAAGCTCTCGATCACGGCCGACGTCTATACGCACGTCCTCGTTGACGCACGCGAGATCGACCTGCCCGCGCTGCTCGGATGAGCCCGCCTGCTACGTACACCGGTACGTACACCGGCTGCCGAAAACTGCTGATTTGCAGGGCGCTTCGAGACCTGCCCGGCCCATTCGGACGCAACTCACCAGCCGCGAACTCGCATTCCTCCGTGGGCCCGCTCAGTCGGAGCCGTTCGCACTGAGGGGGGATCCGGCGAGCGCTCCGATCGCCTCCTCGCGCTCGATCAGCTGCTCGAGCCACTGCACGCCTTCCGAGAGGTGAATGAGATCGGCCGCCCGCGCGCGCTCCGCGTCCCGATCGCGCAGCGCGTTGTAGATGTCCCAGTGGCGCCGCTTGGTGGTCTCGATGGCGTCCTGTTCGATCACTGAGCGCCACACGCGCGCGCGCAGCGTGCCGCCGGAGAGGTTCTGGATCAGCGAGGCGAGCGTCGCGTTGCCCGAGGCGGCGACGATGATCCTGTGGAACTCGGCGTCCGCGGCGATGAAGGCCTGCGTGGACTCGGCCGCATCCATGTCTGCGAGGCAGCGCTCGAGTGACGCCAGATCGGTCTCGTCGAGCCTTGTTGCCGCCATCGCGGTCGCCACGGGCTCGAGGATCCGGCGTACCTGGTGCAACTCGAGCACCGTCGAGCCTGTCATGAGGTCGCTGATGAACCCCATTCCGGTGAGGAGAAGCTCCGGCTCGAGGCTCGTCACGTAGGTCCCGTCGCCCACGCGGGGCTCGAGGACGCCGATCAGCGTCAGCGCGCGCACGGCCTCGCGCAGCGAGTTGCGCGAGAGGCCGAGGCGCTGCGAGAGGTCCTGCTCGTTCGGCAGCTTCGACCCGGCCGTGAATTCGCCCGACATGATCAGATCCTTGATCTTGGCGATCGCCTGGTCGGTGAGCGCGGTCACGGCGTAGCTCCCGGCGCCGGCGTGGTGGCCTCGGCCAGGTCGTAGAGGCGCACGGCGGTGCCTGCGAGCAGCAGTTCGGCGTGCTGCGGTGCGACGTCGTCGATCACGCGCAGCGTCTCGTGCCACACCTGCTCGTAGCTGCCGTTGAGAAGCGTTACGGGCCAGTCGCTGCCACACACGAGGCGGTCCGGCCCGAACGCATCGACGGCGACGGCGACGGCCTCGCGCAGGTCATCCGCACTCCAATCGCGTGCCGCGACGATCGTATTGAGCCCTGAGATCTTCGCGGCCACGTTGCGCTGCGCAGCTGCCCTGCGCAACGCGCCGGCCCACCGGCTCATCTCGTCGTCCTGAAGCGGGGGCTTTCCCAGGTGGTCGATCACGATCGTCATGCGCGGGAAGCTAGCCGCAAGCTCGGGGACATCGTCGAGGTGGCGCGGAAAGACGCACGGAAGCTCGAGCAGCAGTCCGGACGCCTCGAGGAGCGCGAGGCTCTCGAGCACGTCGCTTCCGAGAATCCAGTGTGGGTCGGGCTCGTCGTGGATGAGGTGACGGAAGCCACGCAACTTCCTCGGCCGCGGAGCTCCGCGAGACGCTTGCGTGCCCGTTCGGGCGAGCGGAGGTCGAGCCAGGCCACCACGCCGCCGATCCACGCGTGTTCGGACGCCTGCGCGAACATCGAATCGGTGTCGCTGTCGGAGCACGCCGCCTGCACGAGCACCGTTCCCGACACGCCGGCCCGCGCCAGCAGTGGCTCGAGGTCCGCCGGCTCGAACGTGCGCCGGATGACGGCGTGCTCGGCTGTCATCCAGGGCATGGCCTCGCGCTCGAGATTCCAGAAGTGCTGGTGCGCGTCGACGATCACGGGTGGGTTGCTCCGATTCGATAGTCCGCGAACCATCCCCGGAGCCGCCGTCGCCGGCGCCGGGGATGGTCGGCCTGACCGCCTCGTACCTAGAACTTGCCTGCGTTTGCGGCCGTGACGAGCGCGGTGCCGGTGTCGACGTTCTTCGGCACCTTCTTACCCTGCACTGCCTTCCAGAGCGTCGCGATTCCGAGCGCGCCGATCTTCGCCGGGAACTGCGCGACGCTGCCGGTCTCCGTGCCGCCCTTGATCGCCGTGACCTCGTCGGGCGACGCGTCGAAGCCGACCAGGATGATCTTGTCCGGCGCGATGCCGGCGTTCTTGATCGATTGGATCGCGCCCAGTGCCGGCGGTCCGCACGCCGAGTACATCGCCGTCAGGGACGGAGTAGCCGTGAGAATCGTCTGCGCAGCTGCTGCGCCCTTGGTCTGGTCGCAATCGGTCTCGAGGCTCGAGACGACCTTGATCTGATCCTTCATCGTGCCGAGGCCCTTGAGCATGCCGGTGACGCGATCGACGAGCGCGGGCGCCGCGGGATTGCCCTCGAGGACGCCGAGGGTGTCGCCCGCCTTGAGCCTTGTGGCGAGGTACTTGCCGGCGAGGATGCCGCCGTTGAGATTGTTCGTCGCGACGACGGAGCTCTTCTTCTTCCACTTGGGGATGTCGTTGTCCATGAGGACGACCTTCACCCCTGCCTTGATCGCCTTGTCGAGCGCCGCCGACACGGCTGGGCTCGTCGGCGTGATGGCAATGCCCTTGACTCCCTGAGCGACCATGTTCTGAATCGCCGCGATCTCGCCCGCGTCGTCCGTCCCGCTCTTGCCACTGGCGTAGATGACCTTCGCGCCCGGGGTTGCCTTGTCCCACTTCTTGGCCGCGTTGACGAGCGTGAAGTAGAAGTCGACCGGGAACTTGGTGATGAACCCGAGTTTGACGACAGGTGCGTTGTGCTTCGCAGGCTTTGCGCTCGCCGAGACTGTCATGGCGAGCACCGACGCCGTGGCTACCACGGTCAGGAGGACCGCAGCACCCAGCAGCCGACTCTTCGACATTGTGCGTCCTTTCATCAGGTATACAGACTTGACAACGAACCGTTCGATCCGCTCATACGTCGCCTCCGCAGCCCTGCAGTAGCGGCGGAAGTCCGCTCAGGTGTCTCTCTCAACTGCCACACCGGTGAGGCTCACAGCGCGCTCACTCACCACCTCCTACGATCAGCGACACAATCTGTTGATAGGTCTCGGCTGACGGAACGAACTCGCCAACCGTGCGCCCGCCGCGCAGCACGACCGCGCGGTCGGAAACCTCCAACACGTGGTCCATGGCATGCGAGACGACCACCACGGCCTTGTGCTCCTCGCGCAGCCGCAGGATCAGATCGAGCACCTTGCGTGACTCGCGCACGCCGAGTGCCGCGGTCGGCTCGTCGAGGATGACGACCTTCGATGCGAAGGCCGCGGCCCGGCTGACGGCCACCGCCTGCCGCTGTCCGCCGGACATCAGCCCGACCATCGCATTGAAGTCGGGGACGGACACCTGCAGGCGCTCGAGCACCTGGCGCGTCTCGTCGGTCATCTGACGGCGCTTCAGGAGCCGCAGCGAGCGAGGCAGCCACGACGGCCGTGCGAGCTCTCGGCCGGCGTAGAAGTTGTCGGTCGGCCGCATGTTGTCGAAGAGCGCGAGATCCTGATAGACCGTCTCGATGCCGAGCGCCCGCGCGTCGGCGGGCGAGCGGATCGCGACCGCTGCTCCGTCCATCTCGACCTCTCCGCTGTCGAAGCGGTACACGCCGTTCAGGCACTTGATCAGGGTCGACTTGCCGGCGCCGTTATCGCCGAGCAGTGCCAGCACCTCGCCGCTGCACACGTGGAGGTCGATGTCCTCGAGCGCCGACACTGCGCCGAAGCGCTTGCGCGCTCCGCGCACCGTCAACGCCGGCGGGCTCTGCACCGCGCGCGCCGCTGCAGGCGAGCCGGAACGCTCATGCGCGCCTCAAGGCCTGAGCGACGCGCACGCGCCCCTCGATGTAGCCGCGCAGGACGTCGGCCTCGACGGCGATCAGCACGATCACGCCGATCGCCATCAGCTGGTAGAAGGGGTCGACGTTGTGGAGGTTGAGCGCGTTGCGGATCACGCCGATCGTGAACGCGCCGATGAGCGCGTTCCCGACGTTGCCGCGCCCGCCGGCGAACGCCGCCCCGCCGATGATCACCGCCGCGATCGAGTCGAGCTCGGCGAGATCGCCCGCCGTGGGCGAGCCGCCGTCGATCAGCCCCGCGGTGAACAGCCCGCCGATGCCGGCGGCGAGGCCGCTCAGCGCGTAGACCGTGACGAGCACGCCTTGGGGGATGCTCGAGCGGCGCGCCGCCTCCGGGTTGCCGCCGACCGCGTAGAGCCAGCGGCCCCAGACGAGCAGCGTGGTGAGCACGAGCACGCCGAGCGCGACGCCGGCGACGACGAAGATCGAATCGGATCCAGACGACGGTGTGCCGCCGCCGATCGTCTCACGACCGGCGGCATCCCGGGATGAGCGTCCCGTCGGCGCCCACGAGCGCGAGCCCGCGCACGATGCTGAGCGTCGCCAGCGTGACGATGAAGGGGTGAGGCACCCGGCCGTAGACGTAGATGAGCCCGTTGACCGCGCCGACGGCGAGGCCGGTCCCGAGAATCGCGGCGATGACCAGAACGCTGAGCTCGTGTACTCGAAGACGATCGCGCCGCGACGCCCGAGAGCGCGATCGTCGAGCCGACCGAGAGATCGATGCCTCTGGTGACGATCACGAGCAGCTGCCCGAGCGCGACGACGGCGATCACCGAGGTCTGGAGCAGATGTTGCCGATGTTGCGGCTCGTCAGGAAGATCGGCGTCGTCAGCGCGATCGCGATGATCAGCAGCAGCAGGATCAGAGCAGGGCCGAGGCGGAGGGAGATCAGCGAGGCCTGAAGCAGGCGGTAGCGGTCGAAACCGAAGAGCCGCCACGACCCGCGCTACTGCTCCCTTCTGCGCCGCCACCGTCATTGCCGCCTGCCACGCCCTCGACCGGCATCCACGCCGGGCCGGCCGGAAATTCGTACTCGTCGAGCGAAGAAGGCAGCGTCTCGATGCTGTCACCGGGAGCGTTCGGCGCGACGTAGCGCCCGTTCACAACTCTCGCCGGATCACGGAAATGCTCGTGCAGGTGGTCGACCCACTCGACAACCCTGTTCTCGAGCGACCGCTGACGGCGATGTAGTCGAAGAACGCGAGGTGCTGCACGTACTCGCAGAGACCGACGCCGCCGGCATGAGGACACACCGGGATGCCGAACTTCGCGGCCAGCAGGAGCACGGCGAGCACCTCGTTGACGCCGCCGAGACGGCAGGCGTCGATCTGGCAGACGTCGATCGCATGCGCCTGGAACAGCTGCTTGAAGACCACGCGGTTCTGAACGTGCTCGCCGGTGGCGACGCGGATCGGGCGCGACCTCGCGGCGGATCCGCGCGTGGCCGAGCACGTCGTCCGGGCTCGTCGGCTCCTCGATCCACCACGGATCGTGCTCGCCGAGCATGTCCCATCGCGGCGATCGCCTCGTCGACGCCCCACCCCTGGTTCGCGTCCATCATCAGCATCCGTCGCGGCCGAGCGCGCCCCGGATCAGCCGCGCACGGCGATCGTCGAACTCGAGGTCGCCGCCGACCTTCATCTTGACGTGCGTGAAGCCCGCCGCGAGCGCCTCGCGGACGAGCGCCTCGACCTTGTCGTCCCCGTAGCCGAGCCAGCCCGCCGAGGTGGTGTACGCCGGATACCCGAAGCGACGATCTCGCGCTCGCGGGCTGCCGCGCCCCGCCGCGCTTCATGGAGGAGATCGACCGCCTCCTCCGGCGCGAGGGCGTCCTCGATGTAACGGAAGTCGACGCACCGACGAGCTGCTCGGGCGCCATGTCGACGAGGAGCTTCCAGAGCGGCTTCCCCTCCGCGCTTCGCCGACAGGTCCCAGACCGCGTTGACGATCGCGGCCGTGGCCAGGTGGATGACGCCTTTCTCCGGGCCCGAGCCAGCGCAGCTGGGTGTCCGAGGCGAGGCTTCGCCAGAACCCGCGCATGTCGGCACTGATCGACTCGAGCGTCGCCGACGACGAGCGGCTCGAGCGCCCGGACCGCGGCCACGACAGACCTCTGTGCCGCGCCCGTCGTGAAGGTCAGGCCGTGGCCCTCGACGCCGCGTCGCGTCCGTCCGCAGCACGACGTAGGCCGCCGAATAGTCGGGATCGGTGTGCATGGCGTCCGATCCGTCGAGCCAGCGCGAGGTCGGAAAGCGGATGTCGCGCGCTTCGAGGCTCACGATCTTGGAGGAGCGGCTCAACGGA
>CAWJTT010000004.1:0-341695 GCA_963845865.1 uncultured Actinomycetes bacterium | reverse complement strand
CCACGCCCACACGTACGCGTTCCGGCCGCCCGCCGCCGGGTCACCCGCTCGAGAATGACGTCTGCGTCCAAGCGTGCAGGGTCGGCGACGCCTGGGCTTTCCAGTGCCATCCCGAGACGACACTCGAATGGGTCGGAGCCCTGGCACAGAGGAATCCGCGGCACGGTCGAGGGCATCGATCCGCGTACCGTGGAGTTCTTCCGCTCCAACAGGGTCGAGCCCGACTGCTCGAGTCCGACGCCGGCATGCCGCAGTCGCGGCCGACGCCCTCGCGCGCGGCATCGCGTCGGGCTTCGGAGCTGAGTTACAGGCCGCGCCCGCTCGCTCGGCCGCCGTATGTAGGTTGGGGAGGACGCGGCCGGATTCCCTTCCAGCTTGTGCGCGACACACCCGAAGCCGGTCAGGGCCTTCGCGTAGAGCGCCAGATCGTCCCACTGGCGGGCCTCGCGCAAGGCGCAGCGAGCAGTCGCCTGGATCAGCCCATCAGCGGGGCGAGCCACGGCGTTGGCCAGTAAGACTCGTCGCGAACCGATGTCGGACGGTCCGCGACGTTGCTCGATGTCAACGCGATGTCAACCAGCGCCCGCAACCAACCGCAACCGAAGACCCGAAAGCGGCTCCGTTCAGCGGAATCGGCGGCTAGCCGCAACCCGCCGCAACCGTCTGCGCCGAAATGGTTGGCATCTTGTGTTGCCGCACACGATCCGCAGTGGCATGGGAGTCTGGATCCTGGGCCAGTGGATCGGACACGCATTGGCGGTGACCCGCCGTAAGGTCGAAACAGTTACCGCTCCCGGACTGCGTAGGTCAGGTGGGTCACTCGCTGCGTCGGCTCCTCCCTGGGACGACGCTGGACCTTCCGCGCGGCCCCGGCCTTGAAACGAGCGAGGGTGCCACTTAGCACCCTCTCGTTTTCCGTCGTTTCCAGCGTTTTCCTTGAGGTGGGCGCTACTGGGCTCGAACCAGTGGACCCCGGCTTGTCGATTCGGATCAGGCTTCGGAGCCGTTCGCGCCGGTGCGCACAATACGGTCGGGGCGGCTGTCCGAACGCCTCCCTCCGTCCGGCTCTCGTCGCGGCACCGCACCCGGCGGGGTTCGGTCTTGCCTACCGGGCAGCCTTTGCGACGTCGAGGATCGCGTCGATCACGAGCTGCGGGTCCTCCTCCTCGACCGCGTGACCGGTATGGACCACCATCTGCTTCGCGCGTGGGCTGAGAACCAGCCAGCCCTTCTGGTCGGAGACGTTGCGCCGCATCCCTCTCGCCTCCGAGGGGAACGGTGAGGCGTCTATCTCCGCGGTCGAGTACTCGTTGCTGATGATCGTGACCGGGATGTCGCCGATCCTCTTGCGAGCCGCCCAGGCGTCCTTCTCGACCTGAAGGTAGTCACGGCGTTCGATGTTCGAAGGGTTGTTCGGGTCGGTCTCCTCGACGATCGCCCGAGGCGGATTGCGGAACGGGGCGGGGACCTCGACGAAGACCATGCCGGCGACCTCGTCGGGGTGCTCGTACGCATAGCCGGCGGAGATGTAGCCACCGCCCGAGGTGCCGACGAGAACGTACGGGCCGGGGATCTTGGCGGCTTGGAGAAGCGCCTCGAGGTCGCCGACAAGATCTGACAGCCCGCGCGGACCGGCGGCGGGGTCGCTCCGGCCCAGGTTCGCGCGGTCGTAGACGCAGGTCCGCGCGACCTCAGAGATGCTGGGCACCGCAAACGCGTACGAATCGCTCGTGTCTTCGTCGCCTCCCTCCATCACGACGGTCGGCGAGCCGCTGCCGGTGCACCTCACGTAGAGGCCGCGCTTGCCGTCGATGCTGACGACGCGGTCGAGATCCTCCTCAGGCGCAGCACGAGTGGATGAGCCGCTCGACGAGGTGTCGGCGCTGCTCGCCCCACCACCGCATCCAGTGAGAAGAAGGCCGCAGGCACCGACTGCGATCAGCGTCACGGCGCAAGGCCAGTAACGGGGGCGTCTTCGCATCGTCGGTCAGTTACCGCGGTCCGCGCCACATCGCGACGCTGACGGCCAGGACCCAGATCAGCATCGCCGGGATCGCCACCATTCCCACGAGCGCCGCCGCCGCGACGACGATCACGAGCGCGGTCGCGGAGCCGAGCCACGCCAGCCAACGGCCGAACACCGCCGTCCGCACGATCAGCCACGACGTCGTCGCCATCGCGACGGCGGCTGCGAGCAGGCCGCCGATGCCGAGCGCGGCGTAGCCGGTCTGCGGCAGGTAACGGAGCGTGTCGGCTCCCGGGAGCGACTCGTTGTCGCCCGGCGACTTGACGGCGAAGCCGATCACTCCACGCGACGCGGCGGCGACGAGCAGCATCGCGACGAAGACCGCCCCGCTCGCGACGACGAGCGAGGTCAGCTCGCCGGTGCCGCCCTCCGCCGCGAGCAGGCGCGACCGGAGCTTCGCCAGGAAGAGGAGAAAGCAGAGCCCGGCGACGATGAAGAGGTACATCGAGACGATCGCCGTCGTCTGATTCCCGCTGTCGGCCCACCACGCGACGAGCTTCGCGTCGCTCGCGCCGTGGGGGATGTTCAGCGTCGCCGTCCCCATGAAGAAGAGGAACGCGAACGCGAGGCCTGCGAGCGCACCGAGCCGCCCGCCGGCAGTCCTCGTCGTGGTTGTGGCCTGAGCTCCGACCGCCGCTGTTGCTGACACCTCATCCTCCTTGTCGAGCGCGGGTTTGCGCTGACTCAGAAGCTACGACCGGACCCGCCCGAAGTCGTCGTGACGGGCACTGAGATGCGCCTCGGTGCCAGCACCGGAGTTCAGCGTGCGGAGGCGCGCAGGTACGTCAGCACGGCGAGCACGCGGCGGTGGTCGTCGCCGCCCGCCGGCAGGCCGAGCTTGCCGAGGATCGAGCGGACGTGCGTCTCGACGGTGCGCTCGGTCAGCCAGAGCCGCTTCGCGATCGCCGCGTTCGTCCGTCCCTCGGCCATGAGCGCGAGCACCTCGCGCTCGCGCGGGGTCAGCTCGCCGAGCGGGTCGTCGCGGCTCTGCGGCGAGAGGAGCGTCGCGACGACCTCCGGATCGAGCGCCGAGCCGCCGTCGCAAACACGCCGGGCCGCATCGAGGAAGTCGTCCACGTCGAGCACGCGCTCCTTGAGCAGGTACCCGAAACCCCCTCCGGTCGCGACCAGCTCGAGCGCGTAGCGGGTCTCGACGTGCTGCGAGAGGACGAGCACTGCGGTCTGCGGGTAGTCGCGGCGGATCTCGGCGGCGGCGCGCATCCCTTCGTGGTCGTAGTCGGGCGGCATGCGCACGTCGACGACGGCGAGATCGGGCTCGTGCTCGGCGACGACGACGAGAAGCGCGTCGGCGTCGCCGACCCGCGCGACGACCTCGTGGCCGGCGTCCTCGAGCAGGCCCGCGAGGCCCTCGCGGAGGAGGACCGTGTCCTCGGCGATCACGATCCGCATGGAATCTCCGCCTCGAGCCGCGTGCCGGCCCCCGGCGGGCTGTCGATCAGGAGCGTCCCGCCCTGGGCCTCGACGCGGTCGGCGAGGCCGGTCAGCCCGGTGCCGCCGGACACCGTCGCCCCACCGACGCCGTCGTCGGCGACCACCAGCCGTAGGGCTCCTTCGACGACGGTCGCCTCGATCCGCACGTGCGACGCCGCCGCGTGCTTGACGGCGTTCGTAACCGCCTCGCACGCGACGAAGTAGGCAGCCGCCTCGACCTGCGGAGCGAGCCGCTCCTGGGTCGCCTCCAGCTCGACGGGAACGGGCGCCCCACGCGCGAGGTCGGCGAGAGCAGCGGCGAGGCCCTCGTCGAGGCGTGGCGGCCGGACGCCCGCGGCGATCGTGCGCAGGTCCTCGATCGCGCTCCCGATCTCGTCGACCGCCGAGTCGAGCGCCGGCCCGAGGATCCGGGCCTCGCGCGGGAGCGAGAGTTGCAGCCGCCGCAGGACGATCCCGAGCGTCACCAGCCGTTGCTGTGCCCCGTCGTGCAGGTCGCGCTCGAGCCGCCGGCGCTCCTCGTACCCGGCCTGGACGACGCGCGATCGCGACTCCTCGACCTCCGCGAGCTGGACGCGCACCTCGACTCGCAGGCGCGCGATCTCGATCGCGAGGCTCGCGGCGGCGAGAACGCTGCGGAGCAGGTCGGGGCGGTCGAGCAGCGAGGGCGCATGCAGGAGGACGGCGATCTCCTGGCCGCGGTGCTCGACCTTCGTCACGGCGCGCCCGTCGGCGGGAGGGTCGCCGACGACGCTCGAGGCGCCGCCGGCATAGGCCTCGCTCGCCGGGAGCCGGTAGAGCAGCTCGGCGCCGGGATCCCGCAGCGCCGCGGCGAGCACGGCGCCGACCTCCTCCGGCTCGCGCCTCCCCTCGCGGACATCGTCGACGAACGCGTTCACGCGCTGCAGCCCGTCATAGCGCGGCCGGTCGAAGCGCCAGTCGACCGCGGCCTGCGCCCGCCGGCGCAGCGGCCCGAAGGCGCACGCGACGAGGACGGCGGCGAGCGCCGCGACCCAGGTCGAGCCGCGGCCGACAGCGACACCCGCGAGCAGCGAGACGGCGGCATACAGGAGCCCGAGCGACGCGGTCACGGCCGCGTAGACGAGCGTCCGGTTGATCAGCCGGTCGATCTCGTAGAGCCGGTAGCGGGTCACCGCGACGCCGACCGCGAGCGCGACGGCAGCCTGCGTCGCGAGCAGCACGGCGAGCACCGCGTCGCCGGGCTCGCCGAGCACGAAGCCCCAGACGAGGAAGCACACGACGCCGAGCGGCACGAGCAGCGCCGCGTACGCCAGCCAGAGCATCTGCAGCCGCTCGATCCCGGTCGAGCGCCGGTACCGCGTTCGCACCGCGGCCGCGCCGACGAAGAGGCTCGCGAAGACCGCGAGCCATGCCGGGCCTCTCAGGAAGCCGAGCGCGTCGGGCCAGCGGGCGGGAAACGGATTCGCCACGTCCTCGAACGGGCTCTCGAGCTTCTCCGACATCACGAGCAACACGACGAGGAGCGTCATCGAGCCGACGGCGAAGATCGCGTACGGCCGCCACCGCCGCGACGGCAGCCGGCCGTCGGGGAACACGAACGTGATCGCCAGCGGCCACGCGAAGAACACCGGCCACAGCGAGGCGACGAGCGCCGCCCACGAGCCGCCGGGGAGCGAGCCCGGATGCGCCTCCAGCGCCACCCACGCGTACGGCTCCGCGGCCAGCACCGCCACGAGCGACAGCGCGCCGACGACGAGGATCCAGCCGATCGGGTTGCGGGGCCGCCGCGCAACGATCAGCGCGCCGACCGCGGCCGGCGTACAGATCGCCGCGAGGAGGAACGGGTACAGCCACCACGCGCCGGACCCGGACACGTCCTCCGCGGCGGCGACGCGATCGAGCACAAGCCCCGCGGCGGTCAGGACGAAGGCCGTCAGGGCAAGGCCGCAGGCGATCAGGCGCGACACCATCTGCACGCGGCCATTCTCTCTCGCACGGGCGCCGACAGCCACAGTGCTGCCACCGAAGTGCGCGGAGGCGAGGGCCCCAATGGGGCCAGCGGAGTCGACGCCGAGGACGCGGCAGCGGCGTGTGAGCCATGCAGCTTGCGCCCGGCGCCGCGTGACGCACTTCTTGTCGCGAGCCTCTTCACGCAATCCGTGCCTGGAGCCTGTCTGATGTCAACGTGATGTCAACCAGTGCCCGCAACCAGCCGCAACCCGTGATCCCGAAGTCGGCCCGATTCGGCGGGATCTGCGGCTAGATGCAACCCGCAGCAACCGTTTGCGCCGAAATGGTAAGGAGGGGTCAACGGTTCGAGTCCGTTAGAGGGCTTGCACAAACGAGCTGCAAATGGGCATGTTGTGTTGCCCGCAATGGCGAGACTTCGATTCCTCGCCGGTACGAGGCGGGTGCATCTTGGGACTGGCGGGCACCCGCGGGCAAGCGCGACGTCCCGCGACGCAGCATGGGACGAGCCCGAGACACCCGATCGCGACCGCTCAGTCGAGAAGTTCCTGTAAACAGGCCATTGGCGTTGCCCGTGCTGATCGATCCGTAGCGGCATCGGAGGTCTGGATCTCGGGCCAGTGGATCGGACACCCGGAGCCCGCAGAGCATGCCGCGTGAACGTCAGCGCAGCGAGTGAAGAGCGTCCTGGAGCGACCGGCAGCTGCGCGTGCGGCCCGCGAGCGTCACGGTGAAGAGCGAAGCGCGTTCGGGTGTCCAGCGGGCTTGCATCAGATGGCAGCCGGCAGCGTCTCCGGGAACCCGAACCTCGTATGAACACATGTAGTGACCACGTACGGGCTCGACGCAGTTGGGCCGCTCGATCCTCCGGGGCTCGCCGTGCGCCTTCGCATTCGCCGTCGTCGACGACACGAGCAGTGCGGCGAACCCGGAGGCGCTTGGCGGAGGCATCTCGGCGGCCATGGCCGCCGGGGCGATGCCGAGCACGAGCGTGGTCGCGACGAGCGCTTTCTTCCCTATCGACACGATCGACTCCTTTCGGGTGTCCAGATCGAGGCGACGGTAGAAACAGGCCTCTAGAGCGAGGCAAGATCAGGGCAAGAGAACGGCTAGGAGACCCTCAGCGCCACCTCATCGCCACGCCGTCGCGTCCGGTCGGGACCCCGCGAAGCCCTTCGCTCGGATCGCTCGCGTCAACGTCGCGAACGACTCTCCGCTCCAGACGCCGTCGACAACCGTGCTGTCAGCCCTGTCCTACGCACCCAGAGCTGGTCGATGAGCATGCCCATCCCGCCGGGCTGTACTGGTAGTTGCCGACGCGCTTCGAGAGGATGTCCACGTTCTTCGACAATCATGAGCGGCACCCACGGTGACGCGTCGGTGATCTCGCGGTCGACCCGTTGCCAGAGTGCGCGCGACCCGGTCGGGTCGCTCAGCTGCTCTGCCTGCGCCCTCCGCATCTGGCGGTCGATGCCCGGGTCGCAGAACTCGCTGCGTTCAGGTTGTCGGGGCTCCCGGGCAGGAACGCTGGACAGCTGAGATGCTGAACCAGGAACGCCGCCGGGGACGGTAGCTCGCCCACCAGCCGTCGAACCCGATCTGCGCCCGGTTTCGCGAGTCACCGACGGCACCCCAGTATCCGTCGCCGACCACCGGCTTCACGGCCACGCGGTAACCGAGCGAGCGCAGCACCTTCACGGCCACCTGGTTGAAGCCCTTTGCCTCCGACCACGCCCAGACGGTGACCTTCATGCCGCGCGTCCCTGAGCGTGCCACGAGCGCCTTCGCCTTCGCCAGGTCGGGTGCCGTCCACGTGCCGCGCTTCGTCGAGCCGGCCGTGTACGGGCAGTAGGGGCGGTAGCCGGGGAAGTTCGGCGGCAGGATCTGGCACGTCGGCTACGGCGACGCTCGGCCCGCCCCAGGCGTTCGTCGCCGCGGCGCGGTCGACGGCGAAGTTGATCGCCTTACGGGCGTCGAGCCGGTTGAACGGCGGGACGCGAGTGTTGAGGAAGAGCGCCTGGAAGTTCCGACTCGGGTCGGAGTGCATCTGGCTCGCGTACCGGACCTTGAGCCTCGACACCTGCGACGGGGTCAGCGCCTCGGCTCAACCACACGAGATCGGCCTTGCCGTCGACGACGTCGCGAATCGCCTCGTCCGCGGTGCCGGCGACGCGGATGTCGATGCGGTCGGGGTACCCGTCCGGCTGCGCGGCCCGCGACCACTCGTGGAAGAACGGATTACGGATGAACCTGAGCAGTCTCCGCGGCCTGTAGGTCGCGATCATGTAGGGGCCGGTCGCGGGCAGCGGGTGCGTTCCGGCCGGCCGCCGCGGCGTGCCGGCCGGCAGCGACGTAGGCGAACGAGTTCGCGAGCTTGTAGAGAAAGTCGGGATCCGGCCGGGTCAGGTGGAAGGTCACGGTGTGGGCAGCGTCGTCGGCGACGATCCCGCGCGAGAGGTCGCACCCCTTCGGGTGCTTCCGGCATTGCGCGCCGCCGACGATCCCGTCGTAGCCCATCGAGGGGGATCCGAGCGCGAAGTCGCGTTCGAAGGTGGAGCGGAAGTCCGTCGCCTGCACCGGCCTACCGTTCGAGTAGCGGATGCCGGAACGGAGCAGGAAGGTGTACGTGTCGCCGCCGTCGGTCGGCGTCGGCAGCGAAGTCGCGAGGTCGGGCACGAGCTGCGCTCCGGCCAGACCGCTGACCTGGTTGGATGCGACGAGGCCATCGCCGGTCATCCGCAGGAGTGGCGTCGTGTACGCGTAGTCGGAAAGCGCGGAGTCGATGAAGTCGACGACATCCCCGCGCTTGCGCCGCTCAGCCCGCAGCACGAGCGTCCCGCCGCGATGGCCAGCTGCCGGACTGCCGAACACTGACGAGGAGCGTCCCGCCCTTCAGGGCGATTCCCTGCGGCCGGTTTCCGACGGCGACCGCTGCGCGTGACGTCGTTCGTGCCCGGATCGATGCGCACGACCGTCCGTCCGAACTGGTTGCTGACCCAGACCCCGCGCGAGTCGGCTGCGACCGCCGTCGGGCCGTCGCCGGTCGATCTGGTCGCGACGACCGTGTTCGTCGTCGGATCGATGCGCGACACCGTCCCGTCCAGGCTGTTCGCCACCCACGTCGAGCCGCCGCCGTACGCGACGCCGGCGGCTCCATTCCCGACCCGGATCTCCGCGATGACACTGCCCGTCGCCGGCTCGATCCGGACGACACGGTTCGTTCGTCGGGTCGCTCGCCCACAGGTCTCCGTCGCCGTATGCAAGCTGGTTCGCCGTGATCGGGAATCTCCTCACCGCTCTGCCGCTCGGCGCGTCGATCTTCGTGATCGTCCCGTCGCCCCTGTTCGCGACCCAGACGAAGCCCGGGGTGTAGGCGATCCCCGCGGGTTGGTTGCCGACATCGATCCGCTGGACGACCGTGTTCGTGCTCGGGATCGATGCGCGACACGGTCGCGTCGAGGCTGTTGACCACCCAGACCGCGCCGGCGCCGATCGCAATCCCGCTCGGGCCGTTGCCAACCGGAATCGTCTCGACGCGGGCGGTCGCTCCCGGGTCGATCCGCGACACCGTGTTGCCGCCGGCGTTGGTGACCCAATACGCACCTTCGCCGGCCGCGACGGCCGCGGGTGTTGCGCCGACGCCGGTGTCCGCGACGATGCGACCCGAGCGCGCGTCGACGAGGCCCAGCGAGTCGCCGGCCGCCGAGACCGCCGAGCGGCCTCCGCTTCCACCTTGACCGAACACCACGAGCGGAACCGCGACAGTTGCAGCGATCACGCCGGCGACGACGACTGCGGCCGCGAGCCTCCGACGCCGGCGGCCGCGTCGCGCCGGCGCCCGGGCGGGCTCTTCCTCGGGCTCCGCGGCCGCCGGTGCTGCCGGCGCCTCTTCAGCAAGGGCCGGCGCCGCCAGAAGCTCACGGTAGATCGAGCTGGTCTCGGGAGACGGATACGCTCCAAGCTCCTCCGCCAGGAGCCGCCGGCACCGTTCGTAGACCTGGAGCGCCTCGGCCCGATTGCCCGCGGCCGCGTGTGCCTCCATCAGCCGCCGGTACCCGGCCTCGCGGAACGGCTCGAGGGCGACCACCTGGTCGGCCCACTTCGTCGCCTCTGCGGCGTCGCCGAGACGCAGGCATGCGTCCCGGAGCACCGTCAGTGCGCGGCCCTGGAGATCGGCCAGCTCTCGGCGCTTCTCGTCGACCCAGGCGCCGGCTTCGCCCGGCAGGAACGGCTGACGCACCAGGGCCGCGGCCAGCCCTGCAGCCTTCCTCGCCTCCTCGAGCTCTCCGGCGGCGAGCGCTGCCTCCGCCGCGTCGACCGAGTCCGTCGCGACGGTCACATCGACCCAGGTTCCTTCGGGGAGATCGAGCCTGTAGCAGCCGAATGCGCCGGTCAGCGCAGTCCCGCCGTCGACGCCTGCGTCCGTGAGCCCACCGCGCAGCTTGCTCGCGATCACCGTCAGCGCCTTGTCCCAGGTCGCGGGCGGTGCCTCTCCCCAGAGCGCCTCGGCGAGCTCGTCCCTCGGCACCGCGCGGCCCCGTTCCGCAACCAGGTACGCGAAGACGAGGCGACCCTGCCGGCCCGCGAACCGCCCAGCGTCGAGCACGACACCGTCGGCTTCGACTGCGACACGCCCTGCGAGGAAGACCCGGAGCTGTCCGATACTGGGCTGTACGATACTCGCCATCCGCTCGGCCTTGTCCTGCCTCGCTGGAACACAGACCGCGCAGGCGCGGGTCGGGTTAGAGCTAGAGCGATGCTCGTCCGATCCGAAAAGCTTCATTCCGGCGAGCTTTTCCTGCCGGGGAGAGGACACGGACGGCGGCACGGGCTGAGCCGCATCGACGGGTGCGTCTGTCACGTCGCGATCCCAGCCACCGTCACGACCCCGATCGCGTCACCCGCCCAGCACTGCAACAGGGTAGTTTGCCGTCGGCGAACGCCATCCGGTCGACCACCCGTCGAGCGAGGCTCAGCACCAAATGCCCGACGATCAGCCGCAATGGACACCTGTCGGACAGCCCTGCGACGCTGACCTGTCCGACACCGACCTCTACTGCCTGCGGATGGCGCAAAGCCACTGGCTGCGCGGCCGCGCCGAGGACGAGGTCACCTTCGAGCTGTTCGTGCGATCGCTGCCCAAGAACCGCGGCTACCTGGTGGTAGCGGGGCTGGCGGATGCGCTCAGCTTCCTCGAGCGGTTCCATCTGGCCGATGAGGAGCAGGCCTACCTCGCCCACCTCGGATTCCGCTCCGACTTCCTCGCCTACCTGTCAGCGCTTCGCTTCACCGGCACCGTCCGCGCCATCCCCGAAGGCACCTTGATCGGCGCCCAATACCCGATCCTGTCGGTCACCGCTC
The DNA here is from genome assembly GCA_963845865.1 of uncultured Actinomycetes bacterium. GTDB lineage: Bacteria > Actinomycetota > Thermoleophilia > Gaiellales > JALYLC01 > JALYLC01. The sequence goes on along the minus strand of CAWJTT010000004.1, from coordinate 330,909 downwards.
CTCGCATCCAGGCCGAGATCGTGGAGTCGGTGCTGCTTTCGATCATCAACCACCAGACGATGGTGGCCTCGAAGGCAGCCCGGATCGTGCATGCAGCCCAGGGCCGGCCGGTCTATGACTTCTCGCTGCGCCGGCGCCACCACACGATCGCGATCGCCCGCGCCGCCTACCTCGGCGGTTGCGCCGGCACCAGCCATGTCAAGGCGGCGATGCGACTCGGCATCCCCTGCGTCGGCACGATGGCCCACCACTACGTGATGGCACAAGGCCGAGACCGCGAGCAGACCGCGTTCACGGAGTTCCTGGAGGACTGGCCCGACCACGGCATCCTGCTGCCCGACACCTACTCGACCCCCGAGGGCGTCGACCACGCGATCGCCGCCAGCCGCCAGACCGGCATCCCGATGCAGGGAGTCCGACTCGACTCGGGCGACCTTGCCGAGCTCTCCAAGCTCACCCGCCGCAAGCTGAACAGGGCCGGTATGACCGACGCCAACGTGACGGCGTCAAACGACCTCGACGAGTGGAAGATCACGGCGCTGCTGGCAGCCGGTGCGCCGATCGACGCCTTCGGTGTCGGCACCATGCTCGGAGCCGTCGCCGACCACCCCTACCTGGGCGGCGTCTACAAGATCAGCGAGCAGCACGCCGAGGAGCTCCGAATCTACATTATGAAACTGGCGCCGGGCAAGAGCACCGACCCCGGCCGACACCAAGTATGGCGACTGCCGGACGGAAGCGACGTGCTCACACTCGCCGCGGAGCCGGCGCCGGTGCATGGCGCGCACCCGCTGTTGATCGACGCGATGGTCGATGGCGCCGTGGTCTGGGAGGAGCGGCTCGAGCAGATCCGCGACAACGCGCTGCTCGAGGTGTCGGCACTGCCCGCAGAGACGCTGGCGCTGGACGAGCCGGTGTCGATGAAGCTGCGCCGCTCCCAGGCGCTGTGGCAGCTTCGCGCCTCACTCGACGATCCCGACGCAGCCGAGTATCTGGAACAGCAGCGGGCCCACGACTTCACCTGACGCTGGGGCGCGGACGGGCTTCGGCATCAACCGACGCGGCCATTCTCTCCCGGATCTCCAACCTGACCTTCAACCGCAAGAGGCGAAGTAAGGGTCCCTCTGCGTCGGATGATCGCGGCGAGCATCCGTTGAGATGAATCGCGTGCGACGCGTCTGCGGCGCCGTAGACTCGGCAGGTGGAGAGCTGTCCGCGTTGTGGCAAGGAATTGCCGGGGGCGTTCCCGTACTGCCCGTTCTGCGGCGCGTCTCTGTCGGCGCCTGCGCGCCCCGTGGCAGAGGAACGGAAAGTCGTTACAGCGTTGTTCTGCGACCTGGTCGGGTTTACAGAACTGTCTGAGTCTGCCGATCCGGAGGACGTGGACCGGATGCTGGCTGCATATTTCGAGGTGGCCCGCGCACAGATCGAAGCGCACGGCGGCAGCGTGCAGAAGTTCATCGGGGACGCAGTCGTCGGTGTCTTCGGTGTGCCGGCCTCCCACGAGGATGATCCGGAGCGCGCAGTCCGGGCCGGCCTTCGGATCGTGGAGGACGCCGAGCGGTTGCGCGCCGTGGGCGGTGCACGGCTCCGGTTGCGGGTGGGGATCAACACGGGTGAAGCCCTGGTGCGTCTTGCTGTGAGTGCGTCTTCGGGGGAGGGATTTCTCACGGGTGATGCGATCAACACGGCCTCCCGGATCCAAGCGGTGGCTCCGGAGGACGGAGTCGCGACTGGTCTTGCGACCTATGAGGCAACGGCCCGGGTGTTCGAGTACGAGGAGTTGGAGCACGCGAGCCTGAAGGGGAAGTCGGAGTCGGTTCGGGTGTTCCACGCCCTGGCTGCGAGAGCGAGATTTGGCACCGACCTGACCCGCACCCGTGACACGCCGTTTGTTGGGCGGGAGATCGACCTCGCACTTTTGAAGGGCGTCTTCGAGAAGACCGTTGCCGCCAATTCCGTTCAACTCGTAACGGTCGTCGGCGAGCCGGGCTTGGGCAAGAGCCGGATCGTGGCCGAGCTCGGCGCCTTCATTGATTCCCGAGAGGATCTCGTCACGTGGCGGCAGGGTCGATGTTTGCCGTATGGAGAGGGAATCACCTTCTGGGCGCTGGGGGAGATACTGAAAGCGCACACCGGGATCCTGGAGTCCGACCCGAGCCAGGTGGCCCAGGCGAAGTTGGATGCCTTCCTTCCCGACGGCGATAAACGGGAATGGTTTCGCCAGAGGCTTCTCCCGCTGCTCGGCATCGAGGCGATCTCCACGGCAGAGCGGGAGGAGCTGTTCACGGCCTGGCGCACGTTCCTCGAGCGGGTCGCCGAGGAACGCCCGACGGTGCTGGTATTCGAGGACCTGCATTGGGCCGACGAGCCGATGCTCGCCTTCCTCGAGCACCTTGCGAACCTCGCCGACGGCGTGCCGCTGTTATTGGTTGGCACGGCTCGCCCCGAGCTGTACGAGCGCCGTGCCGGCTACGCAGCCGGCCTTCGCAACACTCACACGATCAACCTTGCGCCGCTCTCCCGGAGGGAAACAGCTCGTCTGGTCTCGGCCCTGCTGGAGGCGGCGGTGCTGCCGGTCGAGCTGCAGCAGCCGATCCTCGACCGCGCCGGCGGCAACCCGCTGTATGCCGAGGAATTTGTTTGGCTCTTGAAGGACCGGGATCTTCTCGTCCGCGTTGGTCCGAGCTGGGAGCTGCGGAAAGGGGCGGAGGTGCCGTTCCCGGATTCAGTGCATGCGTTGATCGCAGCACGCCTCGATACCTTGGAACCGGATGCGAAGTCCCTGCTTGCGGACGCGGCGGTGATCGGGAAGGTCTTCTGGGCCGGTGCCGTCGCTGCCATGGGTGAGCGCGACGTGCAGACGGTAGCGGCAACGTTGCGTGAGTTGTCACGGAAGGAGCTCGTGCGACCGGCGCGGCAGTCGTCGATGGCTGATGAGGCGGAGTACTCCTTCTCGCACATCCTCGCGCGTGACGTTGCGTACTCTCAACTCCCCCGTGCGTCACGTGCCGCGCGGCATGTTGCCGCCGCCAGATGGATCGAGTCGAAGGCTCCCGAGCGAGTCGAGGATATGGCGGATGTTCTCGCCTACCACTACTCAACCGCGTTGGACCTGGCCGATGCGGCTGGTCAGACCGAACGGGCAAGCGAACTCGAAGGGCCGGCGTTGCGGTTCCTCCGCCTCGCCGGCGAACGCGCGATCGGCCTCGACACCACCGTTGCCCTGAACAGCTTCGAACGCGCGCTCGCGCTCACCCCAGCCGGGCATCCCGACCGGGGTTGGGTGCTCGCCCACTTCGGCGAGGTGGCGCTCCACGCCGGCCACCCAGCCGACGCAGCGCGTGCCCTCGAGGAGGCGATTGCGTGCTTCCGCACACAAGGCGATCCGATCGCGGCCGCGCGGGCGATGGGCGCGCTCGGCATCGTGTACTTCAACCAGGGCGATCCGCGCTGGACCGCGCTGCCAGGGCAGGCCGTGTCCCTGCTGGAACCGCTCCCAGCCGGCCCTGGGCTGATCGGCGCCCTTACCGAGCTCGCCCGCGCCGAGTCCCTCACGGGAAGGCCCGAGGCCGGTCTCCGGTACGCCGAGCACGCGCTCGCCCTCGCCGAGCAACTCGGCTTGCCCCGGCCGGCGAGAGCGCTGGGGTACCGCGGCCTTGCGAACCATTACTTGGGAAACCCGATGTGTCTTGGAGACATGCGTGAGGCCATCGCGATCGCCACCGATGCGGGACAAGGACGGGAGGCGGCCGTGATCTACTGCAACCTCGGCGAAGCGTTGTGGGAGTACGAGGGCGCCACGGCGTCACTGGACCTACTGCGCAGCGGGATTGCCTTTGCCCAAGCCCGCGGGCTCAGCGATGAGATCGACTACATCTCGGCCGGCACGCTCGATCCGCTCTTCAACAACGGTGAGTTCGATAGGGCGCTCGAGGTCGCCACGGCGATCGCCGGGCGCGTGGACAACGCGAGCGTGCTCGCTCTTGTCATGGCTCGGGCCGTGCAGGTGCGAGTTCTGACCCTGCGTGGAGAGGTCGCCCATGTGACGGAATCGCTCGCGTGGCTCGAACTGACCTGTCGCGAGACGGGAGACCCGCAGACAGTCGTGATCGGCCTCGTAGCAGCAGCACTCGCCCACACCGCGCTCGGACAGCGCGACCGAGCGTCCGCGGTGCTCGCCGAGATCGAGGCAAATCCCGGTTCCCGCGGGACACACTTCTATGCGCCCTACCTCCCGGCGATGGTCAATGCCGCTCTTGCACTTGACAACCTGGAACTCGCCGAGCGGCTCGTTGCGGGGGTCGAGTCCCGGCTCCCTTACTCCCGCCACGCCATGACGGCGGTGAACGCCGCACTCGCCGAGGCACGCGGCGACCTCGAGGACGCCGCCGAGGGTTACGCCGCCGCCGCCGAGAGCTGGGAGTCCTTTGGGGTGGTGCCGGAGCAGGCGTTCGCCCTCCTCGGCCACGGCCGGTGCCTCACGGCACTCGGCCGGCCGGCAGCCGCAGTATGTGTGCTCCGACGGGCAGGCGAGATCTTTCAACAACTCGACGCGGCCCCCGCAACCGCCGAAGCCGACATCCTGATCCAGCAAGCCACCGCGCTGAGCTCTTGAGGCGAACGCCGGCACGTCGCCGGCGTCGCCGCAGTCGCCCGGCCGCCCGCGGCGAAGTCGTTTCTGCCGAAGCTGCGGCTCGACCTCGAGGTTATCGCGGCGCACGAGCGCTGGACACCGAGGCACCGGCGCTGCGGCGGTGCCTCGGCAGCGGGCCGGCTCAGTGGCTCGTCGGCCGGCTCGCTCAGGCGCGGTCGCCTGAATGCCGTCCGTTCTTCGCCAGCGCGGCGAGCAGGGGACGCAACGAGGCAGGTGCGCCGTTGTACCAGCGGAGCTCGAAGCGACGGCCGCCGCGCACAATCGTGAGCGTGTTGAGGATGCAATCCATGCATCCGTTCTCGAGAGGCGGCAGCCGCGGCAGCCGCGCCGGCACGAGCGCAGCGGTGCGCGCCAGCGCGGCGCGATGGCGCCCGTCGACAGCGGTCACGCTGTGACGGGCGACGAACCCGCCGTCGCGGACGAGGCGGATGGACGCCACCCGCGGCACGGCGGCAGTGGCGGTCGTCGTCGCCAGTGCGAGCGCGACGACGACGACGCCGGCGAGGGCGAGGGCGAGGGTCTTCGGCATCTCGAGGCTCCGACGCCGCAGGCTACCGCCCGGTTCCCTCCCGTCCCGGGCGGCGTGATCGCCTTCACGGGAACAGGCTGGTTCCTCGCCGCCTGGCTCGCAGAGACGCTTCGTCGCTAGCCAGCTCCGGTCAATCGGCTTCGCCGTCCCAGTAGTCGAGCCGTTCGATCCGCGCCATCAGACCGATCCCGCGGAAGTAGACCTTGTTCGACCGGGGGTAAAAGGCGATGTCGTTCGGCTCGCGCGTGCCGTAAAGAAGGAGCGTCAGGGCCGTCTCTCCGCCGCGGAAGGCATGCGCCACGCGTGTTCCGGCAGGCCGGGCGACCACGTGACCTCGGCGGACGGCGAGCTCCTCGTCCCCGAGGAGACACGTTCCCTCGCCGTCGAGGACGACGAAGAGCTCTTCCTCCGCCGAGTGGCAATGCGGCGGACAGTTGAGCTTGCCCGCCCGGATGACCGAGTGGTTGAGTCCTGTCCGAACCGAGCCCGCGGCCCGGCCGAGCTGCCGAAACGTGTCGCGGAACTCCCCCCGCTCCTCCTCCTCGGGCTCGATGTCGTCGAGGTTGACGATCCGCGCAGGTCTCGCGCTCGGCGGCGGAAGATCCGGGTCGCCGAGCCCGACTTCGAGCGGCCACTGGTGGCGCCCGTCCACGTCGAGCAGGGCGGGCCCCACGCGCATGGCCTTCAGGCGCGGGAAGTACGTCAGTACAGGGGTGGCGCCGAACCCGAACGCGAGCACGTCGAGCCCGTCCGGCCCCGCCACGAGCGTGTGCGCCTCCTCGCCTCCGAGATGGACGAGGCAGTCGCCAGCGCGCACCTCGTAGGTTGCGTCCCTCTCCCCTTCCCGCTGCCACGAGAGCCCCGACCCGCGTAGGACGTAGAAGATCTCCTCCTCCTCGTTCTCGGCGTGGAGCGGCGTTGAGCGCTTGCCCGGTTCGACCTCGATCCTGTTCAGGCGGACGGTCTTGCTCCCCGCGGGGGTGCTGAGGTCGGTCCAGTAGGAACAGAGCGGCCCGACCTCAGCGCGCTCGCGCTCGAGGTCGTCCCAGTGCGCGATCGTCGTCACGCCGGCAAGTATCCGCGGGCCGACCTGCACGGTGCAACGTCTGGGCTCTTTGCCACGGGAAAGAAACGCAGTCGCCGCCTTCCCGCGCTGAGCGCTCTCACGCGAACGGCTCCCCGAATCGAGCGATCCAGTCGTTCATCCAGCTGCCGATAGGTGTGAGGATGGCTGCACCCACCTCGTCGCACGGTGGAGCCGGCGCCGCGCGCACCGGCGTCGTCGGCACGATCGTCGCGGCCGTGGCGTTTTTCGACGGCGTCTTCATCGGGGCGCCGATCGCGCTGCTGGCAGCCTCGTTCCGACCGTCGCTTGTCTACATCCTCGCGACGCTCGTCGTCGTCGTCCTCGTCATCGGCTGCTGTCGCTGGGTCGACCGACGCTGGGACGACTGGTTCACGGGCAACGGCACACGGATCGAAAAGCGGCTCGAGAAGATGCGGGCGAGCCGTCTGATGGCGCATCCGGTGGCATGGATCCAGCGTGGGTCGGACCGCTGGTACGCCCTCGCCGCCGCGGTGGCCAACCCGATCCTCGTCGTCACCTTGGCCCGCTTCGTCAGCGGCGAGCCGATTGGGGAGCGCCGCATTTTTCTCGGGGCGGTGGCGTATGCCCTCCCGTACGTGGCGATGTGGTCGATCATCGGTTTCGCATTCGGCGAGACGATCCGAGCCATCTAGGGCTCAACGTCACTGACGCAGCCGACGACGGGTGTTGCCCGGACGGTGCTGGGTAGCGCGCCGCGGCGCTCGGTGCGGCGCCGCCTCGCGCCAGCACTCCCTGGCCATGCTTCAGGGTCGGCTCAGATTCGATCGTCCGCTCCCACTGCCGGATGCGCGCCGCTGGTCACGGCGGCCTCCTGGTTGCTCGTGACGACCTCATTCGTCCCGGAGTGGCCTGAACGCGGCGCGGAGTTCGCTCGCGAAGAGCTCCGGCTCTTCCCAGGCGGCGAAGTGCCCGCCCTTGTCGGCCTCGTTGAAGTAGATGAGGTTGGGATAGACCTTCTCGGCCCAGCTGCGCGGCGCCTGGAAGACCTCGTCGGGGAAGACCGTGAAGGCCACCGGGAGCGAGAGTTCGGGGGCCTTTTGCCCGGATGCGATCGCGGCGACGATGGTTCGGAAGTTCTCCCAGTAGAGCCGCGCCGACGACGTGCCGGTGTTCGTCAGCCAGTACAGCGTCATATTGTCGACGATCCTGTCGCGGGTCAGGCCCCCTGCGGGATGGCCGTCGAGAAACGCGTGCGAGATCTTCTCGTAGCTGTCTGCGTCGTGGTCGAGCATCCATGCCGCCAGCCCGACGGGGGTGTCCGTCAAGCGCGTAGCCGATCGTCTGTGGGTGCTCGGGCATCTCGACGAAGTAGCCCCTCCTGAAGAGGGCTGCGAGCGCATCGAGCGCCACGGGTTCCTTCTTCTCGGCCCGGTTGGCGAGGACGGCGATCGCAATCCGCTTGAAGAGTCCTGCCGGCACGAGCCCGCCGAACAGTGCCGCCCCCACGTCGGTCGGGAAGGCGCTGAGGAAGTTGAGGTGGATGCCGAGCAGCCCCTTGGGAGCCAGGCGTCCCATCGCGTCGGTGACGTTGGCGCCGATATCGCCGCCCTGGGCGACGTACCTGCTGTAGCCGAGCCGGTTCATCAGCTCAGCCCAGGCTCGCGCCACGCGGCCCGGGTCCCAGCCGAGCTCGTGCGGCTCGCCGGAGAACCCGTAGCCCGGTAGGGACGGGAGCACGAGGTCGAACGCATCCTCGGCGTTTCCGCCGTACGCGGTCGGGTCGGTGAGCGGGCCGACGACGTTCGAGCATCTCGATGACCGAGCCGGGCCAGCCGTGCGTAATGATCAGCGGCAACGCGTTCTCGTGCGGCGATTGACGTGGATGAAGTGGATGTCGATGCCCGTCGATCTCGGTCTTGAACTGCGGCAGCGCGTTCAGCTTCGCCTCGACCTTGCGCCAGTCGTGCTCGGTCGCCCAGTAGCGCGCGAGCTCCTGCAGCGTCGCTTGCTGAACGCCCTGCGAGGCGTCTTCGACGAGCTCCTTGCTTGGCCAGCGCGTCGCGGTCATGCGGCGGCGCAGATCGGCGAGCTCCTCGTCCGGAACGTCGACGCGGAAGGGGCGGATCTCCGTTGCTACTTCGATGGTGCTCATCCGTATCTCCTTTCGATCAGCGCAGCGACCTGAGCGCGGCCCCGAGCTTGGACGACGGCTTCGTCGGAAACATCAGCTCCGCTGTGTCTAGCCGCCGGTATCTGAGGGAGCGTCGCGCAGTCGCCGCCGGTTTGCCCCCGTGCCGTCCCTGGTCTTCTCACGGGTGTGCGCGTCATTCGACTGGAGAAGCCGTTGGTTGCATCACGAGGGCCGCCGGGTCGCGGTGCGCAATCGACTCACGGGCGCCATCCAAGCATCGGAGGGGACGCTGATCTCCTGCGCGAAAGCCACGCCTCCAGCCGCGACGGCCGGCACTGGATCGAAGCTCGCAAGTGCGCTTAGATCCACTGCGATGCCGCCCGAGCGATGAAGGAACGAGCAATGACCTTCGAAGAGATCTTCGAATCGCATCCAGAGCCGACCAGTCTGGATCACCACGCGCTGCTGCGCTGTATCCGAGAGTGCCTCGACTGCGCCGCAAGCTGCACCGCATGCGCCGATGCGTGCCTGAGCGAGAACGATCTGCCGGCGCTGGTCCGCTGCATCCGGCTGAACCTCGACTGCGCCGACGCCTGCGATGCCACGAGCCGCACCTTGACACGGCAGACCGCGACTGATTTCGGTGTGATCGGCACGACGCTCACGGCCTGCGCGGCGGCCTGCCGCGCGTGTGGCGAGGAGTGCGAACGGCACGCCGCCCACCACGAGCACTGTCGCCTCTGCGCGGAGGTCTGTCGCCGCTGCGAGCGGGCCTGCAACGACGTTCTGGCATTGATCGATTGATCCGAACGTGACTCGGGCCGTCTCCGCGCCCGCGCCGCGCCGGCCTGTGCCGCCCTTCAGCGAGGAAGCTTCTTAAACCCGGACAAGTCCGGCGGCGACGGGAGGGTCTCCGATCGGCCGACAGCGCTGAGCCGGCCAAGAGCTCCTGCGGCCGGGTTGACGATGATCACGTGGCTGGGTGTATGGGCGGCGATGTACGCGTTGACGCTGCTCGTCGCCGCGAGGCGCGTCTCGGGGCCTCAGCACCGTCACACTTGGGCGACAACCGGCACGCGCCGGCGAACACGCCGGACATCCGCCACATCGCATTCGCCGTCGAGGACCTCGACGCGGTCGTTGCCAGCCTGCCCTCTCAGCTGAGCGCTACGAGGACAGCTGGCGGCTCTGCTACGTCCGCGGCCCGGAGGGAATCATCATGGAGCTAGCGGAGCAGATCGGCGGGGCGGTAGCTAATCCGGGTCGGTTAGCAGGCGTACGGACCCTGCAGGGGCAACGAACGAAATGTTTGCGGCTAGCCTGCGAGTGCCGCGCAGATGGCGGCGACGACGGTTGCTGAGCAGCAGGATGAGCGATCTGAACATCGGTTTCTCCCTGCTTTCCGGTCTGGGGTTGGAGTGACTGTCATTCGCCTCGCTGTCGTCCCTTTGTCGCCTCGCCACGGCCTCGCAGTGCGGCGTGTGAGGCGTCACGCGAATGTCGCATCGAACTCACCGCACCTGGAATCCCGCGACCATGCCCATCGCTGCGTGCAGCATTCCGCGATCGTCCGGCAGGAAGCAGCCGAGGACGTAGCGCCCTGGGGCGAGCCGGGGCAGCGTGAACCAGCTCGTCCAGTGCGGGCCGATCACGCCGGGCCCGCCCAGCGGTCTCGTGAAGTCGACAGGTGGTCGCCCTTTCCCACCGCTGAGGAGCCACCGGACGAGGCTGCCTGCGGTCTTCCCCTGGAGCAGCCGATAGATCACCCCGTCGTGCGCAACCGAGTCGCTGTTCGTGAATGCGTAGACGCCGGGTCGACCGAAGCGGGCGGGGAGGACGAACCGATAGCTCCGGTTGACGACCGTTCCGACGGCCGCCGGCGGTTGGGTGGCTACGGCCGGGCCGCCGACCCGGAAGCTGGCGATCCTCGTCGTCGGCCCCTCGACGATGTCCGCGAAGACGACCGTGCCGGGCGTTAGACGCATCGTGGCATCGAGGTGGCCGGCAAGCATGGGGCCGTTTCCGCCGACTGCTGTCCCGAGCTTGAAGGGATCACCGTTTGGCCGCTTGAGGACTCGGATGAAGCGCTGCACCGTGACGCCTGGCTTGAGGTGCCAGAACGCCAGGTGGTGGTGGTCCTTGCCCGACGTGGCGATGCGGATGTCGACGTACCCGGCGGGCATGCGCGCAGGGGCGGTTATCCGACTGTCGTCGACACTGACGGTGATCGAGGGGCGCGACATCGAGCCACGCCCGGCAGCTGCCGCCTCGCCGCCGCTGCCGAGCGCTGCGACCGCCGCTACCGCGGCTGTGAACGCGATGGAGTTCAATGTCGTTTTCATCATTGCTACACCGAGCCTTTCTCGGAGAGGGCAGACGTCGCCATCCCTGCGGTGACGGGGAACGAACAAACCAACGCCCAGTACGAGCGTCGCCTAGCTGGTGGCGAGCTCCGACGGTCGGTTCAGCCGCGAAGCTGGATGCTTGCGACAATGTCGGAGGCGTCGTCGCCGCCGGGGACCTGCTTGCTGGAGACCACGCGGCCCGTGGCGCCCTGGTAGATCCCGGTGCCGTTGGTGAGTTTGCCTGGGTTGCCGGTGAAGATCAGCAGTGAGCCGCCGATCGCGACATGCGACTCACAGACCGGCGCGCCGCTGCGGAATCGGCAGCGCAGATGTGCGCTCCCAATCCAGCGCTTGGCGTGGTGGTTGTGGGTGCCGGCGTAGTCGAGCGAATCGACGTCCATCGTGTCACCGGGCCGGGGCTCGGGATACGGAGGGTGGGCGATGACAGTGCCGTCTGCATGGGTGAGCGCGATCGAGACGGGTTTGTCGAAGAAGCGGAGCGTTTGCGTGCGGCTCGCCGCTTGCCCGGTCGCGGCCAGGAACAGTGACGCGCTCGCGACGGACAGGACGAGGGCTAGGGCGGCTGGGCGGCGGGTCATGGCGGAGCTCCTTGGGTCGTCGTGGACCCTGTCGAGTGAACCAGCGCGCCCGCCCTGTGTCGTCGCCCCCGCGGGCGAACCTTCGCTCATCCCGAGGTGGTATCGGAGCTCTCGCTCGTCGCTCGCGCGGGCGATGCGCCGGGAAACACGAGGCCGGCCTCGTACGCGAGCACAACCGCCTGCACGCGGTCGCGCAGGCCGAGCTTGAACAGAATCCGCTTGACGTGCGTCTTGACCGTCGCGTTGCTGAGCACGAGCTTCTCGGCGATCTCTGCGTTCGACAGCCCGTGGGCGACGAGGACGAGCACCTCGGCCTCGCGCGGCGTCAGCTCCGCGAGGGCGGCCGGCGGAGTCGACGCCGGCGCCGAGCGGGCGAACTGCTCGATCAGCCGCTTGGTGATACCGGGAGCGATCATCGCATCGCCGCGCGCGACGACCCGGATGGCAGCGACGAGGTCCTCGGGTGGCGTGTCCTTGAGGAGGAACCCACTGGCTCCGGCACGCAGCGCGTCGTAGACGTAGGCGTCGAGGTCGAACGTTGTCAGCATGAGCACCGCGATCTGGTGCTCTCGCTGCTGATCCTGTACGAGGCGCCGCGTCGCCTCGAGTCCGTCGAGGCCGGGCATCTGAATGTCCATCAGGACGACGTCGGGGTGGCGCCGGCGCGCCAGCTCGATCGCCCGTCGCCCGTCCTCGGCTTCGCCGCAGACGCTGATGCCCGGCTGACCCTCGAGAATTGCGCGAAAGCCGGCCCGGACCAGCGCATGGTCGTCAGCGATCAGAACCGAGATCCGGCCCTCGAGCTCGTTCGACTCCTGCGGGCTTTCGGGCATCGGTTGACGGTATCTTGGCGCGCCCGCGGGCGCATCATCCCGCGGTGGGACGCCGCCTCGCCCCGCAGGGCGATGACACACGTCGCCGACCGATGTAGCGTCTGCGTCGTGAGTTCGCGTTGGCGTGCCTGGGGCATCGACCTCGGCCTCTGCGCCGCAATCACCGCGTACGCGCTGCCGCCGATGCTCGATCCAGGCGTCAACGATCCACGCGCAATCCGAGTGGGCCCGCTGCTGCTACCGATCCTGCTCCTGCCGATTCCGCTTCGTCGCAGGTATCCACTCGGCGCCGCCGGCGTATTCGCGGCTGGCTGCGTTGTCAGCGGCATCCCGACGTTCGCCCAGTTCCGCCTCGTCGTTGTCGTACCGGTCGCGGTGCTGGTTCTCTTCTCGCTGGCGACGAGCTCCACGCGGGGGCGTGCCGTAATAGGGCTGGGGTTTGTGCTCGCCGGCCTGGTCTTCGTGGGCGCAACCGAGTCGGTCGTACACGGCGTGGGCGGCGCCGCGTCCATGGCGGCGTTCGCGTTTCCGTTCTGCCTCGCTATCTGGGGCGCAGGTCGGATCGTCGCGTCGCGCGAGCAGATGGCCCAGCGGCTCACCGAGCGCTCCGCCCAGTTGCGCCGCCAGCGCGAGGTGACCGCAGCTCTCGCCGTGGAGATCGACCGCGAGCGGCTTGCTTCCGAGCTCGACTTCGCCGTCCGGTCACGGCTACAGGAGATGATCCTGCTCGCATCCTCCGGCGAACGTGACTCCGATCGCGGGCGCAAACAGTTCATGAGGATCGAGGTGCTCGGCCGCGAATCGCTGAACCAGATGCGGACGCTGCTCGGCCTGCTGCGAGCGGTCGACCGAGGCGCGCGGGCGCCCCGACCCACGCTCGACCAGCTCGACGCGCTGCTCGCCGCGGCGCGTGCAGGCGGACGCGTCGTCGACCTCGAGGTCGAAGGCGAGCACCGCCCGCTCACCGCGGGCGTCGAGCTCGCGGCGTATCGGACGGTTCAGCACGCGCTCGCGGCCGTCGGCAGCGCCGAGGACGAGCCGGTGACGGTCCACGTGCGGTACCTCTCGGACCGGCTCGAGCTCGAAATTCGCGGTCTCCTGAACACCGGTAGCGGCGCGAGCGCGGCACTGCTGACCGCGCGGGAGCGTGTCCTGGCCCTAGGCGGAAGCTTCAGCGCGGAAATGCCGTCCGCAGGCCGCCAGGTGCTGCGCGCACGGCTTCCCGCGGTGCCTATCCATGCGTGACCCGCGGCGCCTCCTATCGCGCCGACCGCATCGGTTCTCGTCGGACGCACCCGTCCCGTAATCGCGACGTGCGTCGCAGCGCTGCTCATCGCTGCGTCCTCCCTGCTCGATAGCGACTTTGCACCCGGTGTATTCGCGTACGTACTACCGGTCGTCCTCTCGTACTGGTGCGGCGCGCAAGCGACAGTGCGTACGGGCCTGGCAGCCACGTTGGCGCTGGTAGCGGCGCTTCAGGTCGCCGTCGGCTTCGCCGATGCGCCCAATCTCGAGATCGCCGTCGCGACGCTGCCGCCCTGGTGGGCCGGGGTGGAGGTGCGCCGTCGACGGGAGCTGGTCAGCGAGCTCGCCCGGCGAACCAGCGAGCTCGAGGCCGAGGAGGAGGCGTTTGTCCGCCTGTCCGTGGAGCGTGAGCGTGCACGGATCGCCCGCGACCTGCACGACATCGTCTCGCACCACCTCGCCCTGATGGTGATTCAGGCCGGTGCGGGACGACTCTCGGAGCATTGGGACACCGAAGTCGTCGCCGGCCGCTTCGCGACCATCCGGGACGCTGGAGTCGAGGCGCTGACCGAAGCCGACCGCCTCGTCGCCCTGCTGCAACCCGACGGACACGACCTGCCGCGCCTCGAGCCGTTGCTCGATCGCGCCAGGGCGATTGGCGCACACGTCCTCGTCACGCCGACCGACCTCGCGCTGGCTCCGGAGCTCGAGACCGCGGCCCATCACGTCGTCCGAGAGGCGCTTACGAATGCGATGAAGCACGCTCCCGGGGCGGCGCTGCACGTCCGGCTCGCCCTGGCCGACCGAGTTCTGACGATCACTGCCCACACCGACAGGGTCGCGACCTCCTCGCCCATCGCCGCGAGCGGCTCCGGGCTTGGGCTCTCCGGCATGCGTGAACGGCTCGCGCCGCTTGGCGGCAGCCTCGAAGCGGGCAGAGACAGCGACGGCGGCTTTCGCCTCAGCGCGACGCTTCCGCTCGACAACACTGCGCCCTGACTGAGGACTGAGCGGCCGGGGAGCCGCCAGCCGGCAGCGCGCAAAGGGCCTCGGCGCCCCCCGGCGAGCGGCTGGGGAGCCGATCTCAATGCCCGGCCGCCTGGCCGCCTGGCCGCCATCGATGTGGAGGGTCTCGCCCCTGACGAACGTGGCCCGTTCGAGGTAGAGGATCCCGTCGACCACGTCGCTGATCTCGCCGACCCGCCCGATCGGGTGAATGGCGGCTTCGCCGTCGTACGACGCGGGGTCGTGCATTGGTGTCTTGATCACTCCCAGAGAGACCGCGTTGACTCGGACTGCCGCGCGTGGCGTACTTGATGGCGAGTGAGCGCGTCACGGCGTCCAGTCCTCCCTTGGTCAGCGACACCAGAGCGGCAGGCGGCGGTGCTTCTGGCGGTCTCGTTTTACACGGCGATGGCAAGCGCCCACAGGCGCTCGGCCGGGAGATCCCGGGCTTTGTGGTCAACAGGCTTCAGGCAGTGCTCTTCCGCGAGGCCGTGTACCTCGTGTCGCAGGGGATCGTGAGCGAGCAGGCGCTCGACGATGTCGTTACGGCCTCGATTGGGATGAGGTGGGCGGTTGCGGGTCCTTTCCGGACGTTCCACCTCGGTGGCGGCCCCGCCGGGCTGCCCGCCTTCCGCGTCCACCTCGGACCCGCGTCGCCGTGCAGCAGCTCGCTCGCGGAGTAGCGGTCATGACATCGGTGGTGACTCGACGCGAAAGACCGGGTGATCGGGTGCGATCCCCCTAATGTCCTCACCGGGTGAGTCGGCGCCGACGCCGCCGAAGAACTGACCGACCTCCCATTTCCAGCGCCTTAGATACGCGCGCAGGATCGGTTCCTTCTCATCGTCGGGAACCTCCACGCCGACGAAGGGCTCGCGTCGCCGACCGAGGAGAAGCTCACCCTCGCCGGCGACGCGGAGGTTCCGCACCCACTGCGTATGACCTCGGGGCGAGACGAGGTACGTGCTTCCGTCGAGCGTAAGCAGGTTGACCGGTGTTGCGCGCGCCTCGCCTGTCTTGCGGCCGCGAACCTCGAGAACGCGCGAGCCCCAGACGCTGATCCCGAGGCGGGTGAGTGCGCCGACCAAGCGATTGAAGACGTTGCGCGTAAACCAGTTCGGAGCGACGTACCGCTGCGGCATCAGGCTGCGATTATCTCCGCTCGCGCCTTGCGATGGAAGTGGGGAGTGCCGTGGCAGACTCGGACCGGAGACGTGGGGATGGGCAATCTCGGCCGGCACCGATCATCGAGCAGCGGTGCTGCGTATCTTCCTATCCAACCGTCGTGGAGTTGCCGCCGTGCCATCTCCGTTCATCTTCATTGCTATCAATCGCCTCAAGCCGGGCCGACTCGAACGCGAGCGAAGTCGTGTGCAAGGACTCGTCGAGTTCATCGAGGCCAGCGAGCCGAGGCTGATCGCGTTCAACGAATTCGTGAACGAGGCTGGAGACGATATGTCTGCCATTCGTAGCCGAGTCGGCGCCCTCACGCCGCCCAGGCGGGCTGAGGGGTAGGCGTCGGCGACCGCGCGCGCATGCCATTCTGACGATGGCCTGCGCGTACGTCTGACATGTGGAGATCAGGAGCCTTCGATGAGTGAGAGACAAGGCAACAAGCGGAGCGCGATCATCTTCGGAGCGCGCAACCTCGGCCGGGCGGTGATCGAGACGCTCGTGGCTGACGGCTGGGCGGTCGCAGGGGTCGCACGGTCGCAGGCCACCCTCGACGGCGTTCGCGAGGCAGGAGCGCTTGCTCTCGAGGCTGATGTCACCGACCCGGTGAGCGTGCACGCTGCTCTCGAGGAGGCAGCCTCAGTGCACGGCGGCGTCGACCTCGCGGTGAACGCCGCCTCGGCATACGGTGGCGATCGCAGCGGGCCCTTCGGCGGCGGCCCGATCGCCGCGGCCGACTCCGCCGCCTTCGACGCCTGGGCTGCGGCACCCGCACGGGCAGCCTTCTCGTTCCTCTCCGCAAGCGGACGCTTCGCCCTCGCTCAAGGACGCGCGGCGACGCTGATCCAGGTCACGGGAGGATCCGCACGCCGCGCAATGCCCAGCCGCGGTCTCTGGGCGGCTGGATCATTCGGGGTCAGGGCAATCGCCAACGCGGCCGCCCTCGAACTCCGCCCCGACGGGATCCAGGTCACACTCCTGATCATCGACGCCGGCATCGAACCACTCACCGGCGCCGCCCGTCCCGGAGTGGCACCCGCCACGCTCGCTGACCCGCACCAGATCGCCGACGCCATCAGATTCCTCGCCAACCAGGGCGCCCGCGCCGCAACCCACGAACTGCAGCTCACCCCCCTCGCCGAAAACTGGACGCCCTGACCACGTAAGCGCGCTGCCGACCACGTCGGCGGCCTCGCGTCCGCTCAGCGCGAGGCGGTGCTAGCGCCAGGTGACCCTGGCCATCCGCCGCTACGGCACTCGCCGCAGGGGCGATCACTACCGCGTTGATTCTCGGGACGAGTGGGGCGCCGCTCACGATCACGGCGCTTGCCGTCTTCCTCTACCTGCTTTTCCACCTTGTCGTGCGCAGAGGTCTGCTGTATGCGGTGCCGCTGTTCGTGCCGCTTCTGATCGCTCTGGCCTCCTCGAGCGATGGCGCTTCCCGGGCGTCGCGCGTCCTGCTACTCGTGCTCGCTGTCGTCGCCGCGGTTCTCGGCGAGTCCGCGCGCAGTCGCGGCGCGGCGGTGGCCGAGCTCCGCGAGACGAAGGTGGCGATGGCCGACAGCACTCGCGAGCAGACCGTGATGGAGGAACGCGCGCGCATCACCCGCGAGCTGCACGACATCGTCGCCCACCACCTCTCGGTGATCGCCGTGCAGAGCGAGACCGCACGGCTCACTTCGCCGCAACTCTCAGCGGACGCGCGCGAGCGGTTCGAGGCGATCGCGGCCACCGCCCGCGAGGCGCTCACCGAGACGCGGCGCCTGCTCGGCGTCCTCCGGGAGGATGTCGTCGGCGAGGCCGACCGCGCACCGCAGCCGGGCCTCGAACAGCTCGCGGCATCATCGACACGGCCCGCAACTCCGGCGCGCCGGTGAGGCTGATCCTGCAGGGCAAAGCGACTCCACTCCCGGCGAGCACCGACCTCGCCGCCTACCGGATCGTGCAGGAAGCTCTCACGAATGCGAGGAGACATGCAGCCGGGGCCGAGGTCGACGTGGAGGTGACGTACTCCGACGCTTCGCTCCAGCTACGCGTCCGCGACTACGGCGCGGGACCGGCGGTCGGCGAGCCCGAGCCGGGCCACGGTCTGATCGGGATGCGAGACCGCGCGACGCTCGCAGGCGGCACATTCACCTGCGGCGCCGCCGAGGGCGGTGGATTCGTGGTCGGAGCGACGCTACCGCTCGGCACGAGCCCGTGATCACGGCGCTCGTCGTCGACGACCAAGAGGTCGTGCGGGCGGGATTCGCAGCACTTCTCCGCACTCAGCCCGACTTCGAACGTCGTCGGAACCGCGACAGATGGCGCAGAAGCCGTGATACTCGCGGTCGAGCATCGCGCGGACGTCGTGCTGATGGACGTCCGGATGCCGGTGCAGGACGGCATTGAGGCGACGCGACGCATCGTTGACGCGACCGGCGACGCCGTGCCCCACATACTCATCCTCACGACCTTCGACCTCGACGAATACGTCTACGACGCACTCCAGGCCGGCGCGAGCGGCTTTCTCCTCAAGGACGTCCGGGCTTAGACACTCTTTGACGCGGTTCGGGTCGTCGGCGCCGGCGATGCGCTTCTCGCGCCGACCGTGACTCGGCGGTTGATCGCGGAGTTCGCGCGACTCAGACCGCACCAGCACCGCCCCGATGCTCTCTCGCAGCTCACCCCCCGCGAGAGCGAGATCCTCCGGCTCGTTGCCGAGGGGCTCTCCAACCACGAGATCGCCCAGCGACTCGTGCTGTCAGACGAGACCGTCAAGACGCACGTCAGCCACGTCCTACGGAAGCTCGACCTCCGCGACAGAGCCCAGGCCGTCGTCGTCGCCTACGAATCGGGCCTCGTGGTGCCGCGGAGCTGACGCTCCGCTGCAGCAGGCGCTCGGGACACACGCCCGCCGTCCTGCGTCTAGCAGGCCAGCCTCGGCGGGAGGTCGGTCGGCACGTCGGTCAGATTGGCGAACTCCGCCGCGAAGGCCATGAACCGGAAGACGTCGGCGAAGTTGGTCGCGATACCCAGCGAGGCCCGGACCGCGCCGCCCGTCGGCATCCCGACGAGGCCGATGTAGTCGTCGAGGATCATCCACTCCTCGAACGGCTCCGTCAGTCTCTCCTTCGGGATCGAGAACGCGACCTCGCCGGCGCCGGGGTTGCAGAAGCATCCCGTCCGGAGGGAGATGTTGTGCTCCGCCGCGACGATGTCCACCAGGCGCTCGTCGACCACGCTCCCGTCCGGGCGCAGGAAGTTGAACGCGATCGTGCCCCCGCGGCGGTCCCACGTGGCCGGCCCGTAGACGCGGATCGCGGGGCTTCCGTCCGGGTGCTCCAGCCGCTGCAGCCTGTCGAGCAGCCAGCTGCCGAGGGTCTCCACTCGCTGCGCGATCGTGTCGATGCCGATCCGTTCGATGTGGCGGAGGCCGACCTCCACCGCCGGGATCCCGAGGTAGTCCACCGAGCCGTCCTCGAATCCCGCATGACCGGAGTGCGGCACGACCATGTCGCCCTGCACGTTCGCGACGACGACGGTGCCGCCGCTGAACCAGGGGCGCTGCAGGCGCTCGAGTGTCCGGCGCCGTGCGATCAACGCGCCCAGGCCGGTCGGGTAGCCGAACATCTTGTAGAACGACACCGCGACGAAGTCCGGCTGCCACATCGACAGGTCGAGTCGGCTCGTCGGCGCGAATGCGGCGCAGTCGAGAAGCACGTCCCAGCCCCGCTCGTGGGCCAGGTCGATCCATTCCAGCGGATGCTTGACGCCGGAGAAGTTGGACTGCGCCGGATAGGCGAAGAGGCTGGGGCCGTCGGCCTCGTCGAGGTGATCCGCGAGCCGGGCCACACGCAGATCGGGCGCCTCGACCGGCACGTACGCCGTCGCGGCTCCCTTCGCGCGGGCGAACTGGCGGATGCCGTTGACCGAGTTGTGGTTGTCGAATGTGGCGAGGAACCGTTCGAACGGGTAGGCCTCGCCTACGAGCCGCATTGCACCGGTGGCGTTCGGCGTGAAGATGCACGCGTACTCGCTCTCGTGCGCGTTGAAGTAGCGCAGCACCGCAGCGCGCGTCTGCTCGACCAGCGCTGTTGCCGACGACGAGGTGGAGTTGGCCGAGTGCGGATTGCCGTAGACGCCGTCGCTGCAGCATCCGGACGTGCTCCTCGACCTGAGACTCCGCGTACAGGCTCCCGCCGGTGTAGTCGAGGTAGACGTCGCCGGCGGCGTCGAGGCGGCGGTACTCGGTGGCGCGGAGCTCGTCGAGGATCGACGTCTCGCGGAAGGACGGATTCGCCTTGAGGAAGGCGGCTTCCGCCTGATCCAGTCCGGGCGGAGCGTGCCTCTCCAGCAGGGTCGCCATCACGCCAGCTCGCACTCGCCGTGAGCGCAGACCTCGAACGCCGGGTCCTTGGTCGCCCACCCGCGCCGCACGAGCAGGGCGTGGATCTTGCATCCCAGGCACAGGCCGAGGACCGACTCCATCCACATCAACGTCAGGCAGATGATGCAGATCGTCCGAGGCAGCAGGCCGCGTACGCCGCTGTTGGTGATGAGCATCATCGAGAATGCCATCACGAGGCCCAGCGTCCATGCGAACCGCTTGGGCTTCGCCGAGACCCAGTCCGGGGCCTGGCGGAGCGTCATGACCCGCGCGATCACGCCCGTCGGGGTGTAGCGGAGGCCGACGGTCAGCCGGCCGAGGAACTCGACGACGAACAGCGTCGAAACCGCCTGCAGCAGGATGTATTTCGCGTCGAAGTAGGCGTAGCTGAAGGCCACCGCTCCCATGACCATCGTCACGCCGGCGGCGGCGCGTACCTGGTTCTCGTCCACCACAGCCGCCTGCAGTTCGGCGCCGTCTGCCGTCGGTACGGGAAATGCGCTGGCCGAAGCTGAGCTCCATGACGTCCCCCTAGCGAAGAGCGGCGGGCTCTTCATCGGTGTTGCTGAGCAGCTTGTCGAGCGCCGCCAGCAATCCCAGCCAGCCCTGGAACGCCCTGGGCTGGTCGGTGCCGTCACCGGCGCGGCCGCTGATTTCGTCCCCCTCGAGGCGGACGTCGATCGCGATGTGCCTGGTCTCGACGCTCATGAGGCAGAGCATCCGTTGCCAAGCACGCCCGCACATCGTGGGAACCCCCTGACGTGACCCCAGTGTCCCCGGGACGGGCCCCCCTAGCCGAATCTAGAGAGCGCTGGAAAGACTGGCGCGGCGCCGGATCCCCAGCTTGCGGTACACGCTCGTCAGATGGACCTCGACCGTCTTCGGGGTCACGTAGAGCGTGCGGGCGATGTCGCGGTTGCTCTGGCCTGCGGCCGCCATCGCCGCGACCCGCCGCTCGCTCGGCGTCAGCGAGTCTGGGCCGGTGAGCGCCTGCCGCCGCGGGCGGCCACCCGCGGCGTAGAGCTCGTTCCGGGCGTGCTCGGCCAGCGGCTCCGCACCGCAGTGGCTGGCGATCTCGAACGCGTCCCGCAGCGGCGCCCGCGCGTCCGACGGCTTCCGTGCGAGCCGCAACGCCGACCCGAGCGCGGCGAGCGCCTTGGCGTGCTCGAGACGCGCCGGCGAGCCATCGGCGGTGTCGACCGCCTCGTGCAGCAGGTCGAGCCCGTCCTCCTTGCGAATCGTGCCCAGCAGGCGCAACGTGCGCGCGAGCGATCCCGGGGCGCCCCAGCGCCGCGCCTTGACCAGCTCCTCCTCGAGAAGCGCCCGTGCTGCGTCGCGCCGCTCGAGCCCGTCGAGCGCCCGGGCCGTCAGCGACCGCCAGGGGGCCCAGGCGACGTTCTCCACGTCGCCGAGCCGTTCGCGATAGAGGTCTGCTTCGGCAAGCGCCCGCGTCCAGTCACCCTCTTCGAGCAGCAGCTCGACCGTGGTGCGGCGCACCACCGCCTCCCCGTCCGAGCCGGGGGTCGGCTGCGGGCAGCTCATGAGCGCGGCTCGCGCTCCGTCGAGATCGCCGCGTTCGATCAGGACGCGAGCGAGGAACCCTGCCGCGTACGCCATGCCCGCGCCGTTCTGTTCCTCCATCAGGCGGATCCCCTCGAGCCCCTCGCGGAGCGCGGCCTCGGCCTCGGCGAGCTCGCCGCGCGCGAGCCAGGTCCAACCGCGCCACACATTCACGCTCGAGACCCCGATCAGCGAGCCCATCTGGTGTGCCGCGCTCAGCGCCGCTTCGCACACGGTGAGCGCTTCGTCGCGATCGGCGACGGCGAGCACTCTGACGGCGACAAGGGCCATGAAACCCGCGTCCAGGGCGATCAGCCAGCCGTCGGCGAGCACCGCGAGTGCGAGCTCCGAGCACTCCTGTGCCGTGCCGCCCCGCAGCGCCCAGTCCCACGCGGCAACGCCGCTGAGCATGCTGCCGCCCAGCCCCTTCTGGAGCCCGGCGGCACGCACGCGCGCGAGCCGCTCTGCGGCGTCCGGCACCTGCGCGCCGAACGCGACGGTGTACAGCTCGAGCGCCTCGAGCGCCTGCCGCGTGCCCGCGCGCTCAGCCGGGAGGTCTGCCAGCGCGCGCTGTACGACCGTCGCCGCCTCCTGCGGCGGGCCTGTGAACAGCAGCATCCTCCCCAGCATCGCGGCGGCCTGCGCGCGCACCTGTGGATCGACGAGCTGATCGTGCACCTGGCTGATGTGCGCGACGGCCGCCGCCGGATTCACGAAACCCTCCACCAACCCGAGCTCCAGCAGCAAGCTCCTCGCGCTGCTCCGCCGGGGGCGGCTCCTCGAGCGCCCGCCGCAGGTACAGCACCGCGCTCTCGGTCGCACCTCGGCGCCGCGCTGCCAGCGCCGCCTCTCGCAGCAGCGTGACGACCCATGGCTCGGCGCGGGACGGCATGGCAAGCAACTGCGCTGCGACCAGCTCGTGCGCAGCGCCGACGTCCAGCAATGCCTTTGCCGCGCGCTCGTGCAGCAGCTCGCGCTCCGCCGCGGCCAGGTCGTGGTAGACGGCGTCGCGCACCAGCGGGTGCGCGAAGCCGAGCGGAGGCTCCGCCCGCAAGATCTCCGCTCCCGACAGGGCGCGACGCAGCCACCGCTACGCGGTGCTCGTCGGTTTGGGCCACCATCGCGACGGCGCGCAGCCCGGCGCCATCGCCCAGCACAGCCACGGCGCGCGCTACCGGGACGGCGTCGGGCGGCAGTCTCGCGAGACGCAGCAGCACGGTGCGTGACACGGCGCGTGGACCCACCTTGCGAATCGCGTCGGCGTGGGCCCGGTCGGGAAGCACGTTCTCCGCCTGCAGCGTCTTGAGCAACTCCCGCACGAGCAAGGGATTGCCGGCGGTCGCCTCATGGCACGCGGCGCAGAACGGCTGCTCGGCCTCGGCTCCCAGCCGTCCTCGCACGAGTACGGACACGGCGGCTTCGGTCAGCGCGCTGGGATGCACCGAGACCGCCACGGGGTCGTCGGCTATCTCGGCGAGCAGCCGGGATTCGGACGGCCGCTCGGACGTGCGCGCGGCCGCCGCGACGCCGACGTGCAGGCCTTCCAGCCGGCGCTCGAGGTACGCGACGAAACGCAACGACGCCTGGTCACACCAATGCAGGTCGTCGATCAGCAGCAACAGCGGTCCGTCGGCGGCGATGTTCGCCGTGACCCAGAACAGGCCGTAGAGAACCCCGAAGGAGACGTCGGACGCCGCGTCGCCGTCATCGGGAGGCTCGAACACCCGCGCCGCCGGCTGCGCGGAGCCGGTCATCCACCGCGCACGGTCGGCGGGATCGACCAGAAGAGGATCGAACAGCTGCCGCACCACGCCGAACGGCAGTTCGCGCTCGAGGTCGCTACCACGGGCCGCCAGCACGCGGAAGCCGGCGCACTCCGCAGCATCACGGGTCGCGGCGAGCAGTCGGCTCTTCCCGATCCCGGCTGGTCCCTCGACCAGTGCCAAGGCAGGCCGGCCCTCGAGCGCGCCCTGAATCAGATCATCGAGAACACCGAGCTCGCGGTCGCGCTCGAGCAACTCGTCGGTCGGCGACTTGGCCGACTTGGCCTCGGGCATCGATCGCCGCCCGCGCGCGTGCTATCGGGGCTCCCGCACCGAGATCCCGGCTCGGATTTCCTCGACCACCTCACGCGGTACCTCGTCCATGCCGTGCTCCTGGCGGGCATGCACGAAGACCTGCCGGAGGATCTCTTCATCGGACTCCCCCTGGAAGGTAGCCCAGCACCCAGGGACGAGCACGCCACACCTGAATTCCTTCACCTCGGACCTCCGTCTCTGGCAGGAGAATACCCGTTCGCCGGTGCGCGTAAGTGGCCCTTCCGCTTCGCTGCGCCTGCCCTCCCCGAGCACCTCCTGTCAGCCACGCGGTCGGGGCAATCGGGCGGTCGAGGAGCACACACCAGCGTCGCGGGAAACGGGATAGGGTTGCGGGCCCGATGAAGAAACACGTCCTGATCCTCGGGGCCGGCTTCGGTGGCCTGGAGTTGGCGACCCGGCTCTCCGAGACGCTCCAGGACGCGGTCCGCGTCACGCTGCTGGACCGCAACGACTCGTTCGTCTTCGGCTACTCCAAGCTCGACGTGATGCTCGGCCGGCGATCGGCCGACGACGTGCGACTGCACTACCGCGAGATCAACAAGGACGGCGTCGATTTCCGTCAGGAGACGGTGACCGGCCTCGACCCCGCCACCCGGCGGGTCACGACGGACGCCGGTGTCTACGACGCGGACTTCCTCGTCGTGGCCATGGGCGCCGACTACGACATGGACGCAACGCCCGGTCTCGAGGCGGGCGGCTTCGAGTACTACACCGTCGCCGGCGCCGAGCGGCTGCGCGATGCGCTGGCCGACTTCGATGGCGGGAGAGTCCTCGTCTCCGTACTCGGGCAGCCGTTCAAGTGTCCGCCGGCCCCGTTCGAGGGGGCGTTCCTGTTGCACGAGTACTTCACGCAGCGGGGCATCCGCGACTCAGTGCAGATGACGTCGACGTTCCCGATGCAGCGCCCGGTCCCGGTGACTGGCGAGGTCGCGCAGATGTTCCGCGACGCGCTCGCCGCGCGGGGCATCGAGGAGCTGCCCGAGCACCTGGTCACGAGCATCGATCCGGCCACGCGCACGGCGCAGGTGGCGAACGGCCGCACGCTGCCCTACGACCTCTTCGTCGGGATCCCGATCCATCGGGCGCCCGACCCGCTCGCAGCCTCGGGCCTCGCCGTCAACGGCTGGGTACCCGTCGACCAGACCAACCTCAGGACACAGTTCCCGCAGGTCTACGCCCTTGGCGACGTCTGCAGCGGTCCCCGCACCGTCCCCAAGGCCGGGATTTTCGCCGAGTCAGCCGCGCTTGTCGTGGCCGACGACATCGCGGCCTCGATCGCCGGCGGGGAGCCACCGGCGCCCTATGGCGGGTCGGGTGTCTGCTACGCGGAATTCGGCGACGGGCTCGTCGGCAAGGTCGAGGTCAACTTCCTCAGCGGCCCAGAGGCGGCGGCCGAGCGATTCGAACCGTCGCGCGACTACGCCGCCGAGAAGGAGGAGTTCGGCGCGACCAGGCGAGCGCGCTGGTTCGGGCTCTGATTCTCCCCCGTCGGGCACCCGATCGACGGCATCAGCGCCTGCTCAGCATTCGATCTCGTATCCCTGCGAGGCCGCGTACTCCGCGGCGACGCGCTTCGGCACGCACATCGCCCAGGCACCCTCGACGAGGTCACGCATCTCGTCGGCGTCGATGGCGGCCAGGCGCACGTGTACCCAGTTGAAGCGCATGTCCGACTGGCTCGGAAGCGAGAACTTGTGCGCCTCGGACTGGACGAGCGCGTCGCGCCACTCCTTCGGGAAGCCGAAGCCCATCGTCTCCCCGTCGTGGGAGAAGGCCAGGTAGACGATTTGGCCGACCCTGAACTTCACGCGCCCGCGCACGACCGCCTCGTAGCTGCGTGGAAGGCTGAGCGCGAGCTCGCGCACATCGTCGAGTGTCACGGGCACGTCCCCATCAGGGTACCGGCACCTTGCGGGCGGCCGCGCTCTCCTCGAGCACAGACAAGATGTTGGCCGAATCTCGTCGCGCTAGTAGGGGACGCCCAGCGCGTCACATAGGAACTGCATGAGTGGTCCTGCCGTGCGGCAGATGCGCGCGTACTCGTCGACGAAGCCCGGAGCGACGACGTCTTGCTCGTCCAGGCGAGCCCAGCCGAAGAAGTCCTTGCGTTTGAGGTCGTCGGCGAACGGATGCTCCGGGTCCGCCCACGATGGGACGCGCTTCAGCGCGTCACCGCCCAGCTCCAGCTGCTTTGCGAATGCGCTGCCGCGAGTCGCGCGCGTCCACCGCTCGGAGTCCGCGACGATTGCCTCGCGAATCTGCGTCGCTCCACCGGTGCCCGGGTGCCAGATGCCGCCTCCGGCAAAGACCTCGCCCGGGCCGATGTGGAGGTAGTAGCCCGGAGCGTGGGCGTCTTTGGCCCGCTCGTGCCGGAAGTGGATCCCGAGGTGCGTCTTGTACGGCGACTTGTCCTTGGAGAAGCGCGTGTCGCGGTAGATCCTGAACAGTGAGCCGCCGCTCGGCCGCGCGTCGGCCCGGAAATGTGGGCTGATCTTCTGCAGCTGCGGTGCGAAGTCTTCGATGAACGCGAGCGCCGGCTCGAGCAGGTGCTCCTCGTAACGCTGCCTGTTCACCGCGAACCACTCGCGGTTGTTGTTCACCTCAAGATCCGCCAGGAACCCGAAGAGCTCGGGACCGAAGGAGGCCTGACTCGTCGACTTCGCCATGACGTCTCTCAGCGCAGCCTGTAGCGCAACAGCCTCGCGCCTCTGTCCGTTGTCTTCGCCTCGAGGAGATCCATGTCGATCGACCCGACGCCCTCGGCGAAGAGCGGCTTGTCTCCGCCGAGGCCCGCGGTGAGGAACCGGTCTCCGTCGAGCTCGCCCACGAGCCGAGAGACTCTCGTGGCCATCGTGGTCGTATTGAGCGCCGGCTCACTCTGCTCTCCTCGATTTACAGTCGCGCTACCACGCCTCGCGCGGCGGCAACTTCATCGCCGACTCAGCTGAGTTCCCACGTCGAGGGGAGTCCTAACCTCGAGATCCATGGGCGTCGCGACGGAGCGCGCCGTTGAGCGGCACGCCCACGCACTCGGCGCCCGCTCTCGCCGCCTTCGGATGCACGGCCGACGGCCGGGTGGTAGCCGTGCACGCCGACATCGGCCAGCTCGCGCAGGCGCGCCGCGCCGTCGTTCCGTGGCGCCGCCTCAGCGCCTCGCGCGCGCGACCTCGTCCGCGATGCGTCCGCTCTCCCCGAGGTAGCGGGCCGGATCCAGCGCGTTTGCGATCCCGTCGGCTCCGAGCGCCGTGCCGAACATCTCGTCCCTGGCGGCGGCATCGGCCAGCGCCTCGCCGCTTGCGGCCGCGGCGCGGGTCAGCCGCATCAGCTCGTCGTGGGCGCGGTCGCGACCGAGCGCAGGCGCGGCGGCGATCATCAGCGCCTCCGCCATGATGCCACCCTTGGTCAGGTCGAGATTCGCCCGCATGCGGGCGGCGTCGACCGTGAGGCCGGCCGCGACGGGCCGCAGGCCTGCGAGCGCGCCGCTCGCGAGGATCATCGCCTGCGGAACGATCATCCACTCGGTGCCCCATGCAGCCATGTCGCGCTCGTGTTGGCCGACCATCGAGCCGACCATGACGGGCGCCAGGCCGCGAAGCAGTTTGCATGCCGCGGCCGCGAGCTCGCAGGCGTGCGGGTTGCGCTTCTGCGGCATCGTTGACGACCCCACGTGGCCGGGCACGAGCGGCTCGGCGATCTCGGCGACCTCGGTGCTCTGGAGGGCCACGATCTCGAGCGCGATCCGCTCCAGGGTTGCCGCGAGCAGCGCGAGGCACGACACGAGCTCTCCCAGCCCGTCCCGGGCCACGTGCCAGGGGGCGCTGGGCTCGGCCAGCCCGAGACGGCTGCAGAAAGCACGGCGCACGGCGGGCGCCGCATCCCCGAGCGTCGCCAGGGTGCCCGCGGCGCCGGCCAGTTGTCCGACCAGCAGGCGCGGCCGGCAGGCCGCCAGGCGCTCGGCGTCGCGGTCGAGCTCCGCGAGCCACACGGCAGCCTTGAGTCCGAACGTGATCGGCACGGCGTGCTGGCCGTGCGTGCGACCGGCCATGGCGGTATGCGCGTGCTCGCGCGCCAGCGCGGCGAGCGAGCCCCGGATGGCATCGAGATCCTCGATCAGGAGTGCAAGGCCGTCGCGCACCTGCAGGATGCAGCCGGTGTCCATGATGTCCTGCGTCGTCGCGCCGTAGTGCACGAAACGGCCTGACTCGCGGGCGGCGGCCGTGAGTGCGCGCACGAGCGGGACGAGCGGGTGCTGCGTCGCGATGATGCCGGCGCGAAGCTCCTCGAGGTCGTAGGACTCGGCCCGTGCCACGTCGCGGATGCGCACCGCAGCATCGGCCGGAATCAGTCCGCACTCGGCCTCTGCTTCCGCCAGCGCCGCCTCCGCATCGAGCCAGGATTGGAGCAGCGCCCGGGAGTCGAACACGCTGCGCATCGCGGGTGTTCCGAAGAAGTCGCCGAGCAGGGTGCAATCGAGCGTCGTGGGCACGTACAACCTCCGTTGTCGAGATGGACGGCGACCGTAAGGCGATCAGCTCAGCGTCGCGCGACGCGCCGCTTCGGAAAACTCCTCGACGGCCTCCCGGTTGAGCTCGACGCCCAGGCCCGGTAACTCGGGGATTCCGAGCTCGCCGTCGCGATAGACAAGCTCGTCCGTCACGAGTTCCTTCCGCAGACGGGTCTCGCACAGCTCCGCGGGCAGGAACTCGAAGAACGGCATGTGCGGCGTGACCATTGCGAGATGCGCTGCCACGGCCACGGAGATGCCCGTCTTCCAGGCGTGTGGCACGACGATCAGGTCACGGTCCTCGGCCATGCGCACGACCCGGCGCGCCTCGCTGAGACCGCCGACCCGCCCGATGTCCGGCTGCACCACGTCCACGCACCCGCCGTCGATGAGCGCGGCGAACTCGTGTCGCGTGGTCAGCCATTCGCCCTGCGCGATGCGAACGGGCGAGCGCCGCCTGAGCTCGGCGTAGTCCGCCAGGTCATCGACCCAGAGCGGCGTCTCGAGGAAGTAGATGTCGAGTGCCGCAAGGCCCTCGGCCACGCGCAGGGCGCGCTCGACGCTGTCGAACGCGTACTGGACGTCCACCATGAGCGTCATGTCCGGCCCCGCCGCCTCACGGGCTGCCCGGGCGACCTCGACGACCCAGTCGTCGGATCCGTGGAGCCCCTTGTGCGCGTACGGGCCGTCGAACGTCGCTTCGAGCTTGGCTGCTTGAAACCCCAGGTCACGGGCCCTCGCCGCCCATTCCGCCATCGAGGCCCGGTAGGCGTCGAGCGACGAGACCTCGGGCTGCAGCGAGGCGTAGGGCGTCAAGCTCTCGCGCGCCTTCTCGCCCAGAAGACGCCAGGTCGGCACGCCGGCGGCTTTTCCGGCAATGTCCCAGAGCGCGATGTCGATCGCCCCGATGGCGTTCACGAGCGCGCCACGGCGTCCGGTCATCGCCGTGCGCACGTAGAGGTCCTGCCAGATCGCCTCGGGATCGCCGGGGTCGCGCCCTAGCAGCAGCGATCGCAATCCCTGATCCATCGTGTGCGTGCCCGGCGCCTCGATGCAGGCGCGTGCGATCCAGGCATTGAGATCTGTCTCTCCGATGCCGCAGATCCCCTCGTCGGTCTCGATTTCCACGACGATCGTGTCCTGCGCCGAACTCGTCGCCGCGACGTCAAAGCCCGGATCGAGCAGCACATGCGTGCGAACGTCGGTGATCCGCATCGGCGCGCCCTCTCGTCGAAGCGTGCACAAAGCTGCAGGTCGATGGCGCTCGGCCATACCGCCACCGTGCTCTGCCGTTGACGAGCCGATCGTACTGCGCCTGGGCTGCGCTCATGCGGACATGCCGGCCCACGCATGGCGTCCCGCAGTCCTCGAACCAAGATGCACGTTGCGGCAGCGGCCTCGGCGCGCTAAGCCGCAAGCCGCTCCTCTTCAGCGGCGCACCTCTTGGCCCCGCGCGTCCGCGGGTTCCCCTCGCAGCCGTCGCACAGCGCCGCCTGCAGCAGCGGCGCCTCCGGCTCGTCGTACGTCCGCAGCTCTCGGATCACCTCACCCGCCGCGACCCAGCCCGTGTCGCGAAGAACGCGAAGGCAGAGCGAACAGACGACGAGCT
Organism: uncultured Actinomycetes bacterium; assembly: GCA_963845865.1. Taxonomy (GTDB): domain Bacteria; phylum Actinomycetota; class Thermoleophilia; order Gaiellales; family JALYLC01; genus JALYLC01. Next base: position 301,203 of record CAWJTT010000004.1, on the reverse strand, counting down.
CGAGCCGCGGGCCCGAAACGATGAGTGTGCTCTCCGGCAGTGCGTCCACGTCTGACTCCTCTCGCGTGCTCACTGCCGGACTGTCGCCATCCGCGCGGTCGGGTGTCATCGGCGATTGTGCTCAGCCCCTGCGAAAACCACGCAGGCCCGGTCAGCACCGAAGAGGCGAGCCGCGCGACGTGCGTCGCGAGCTGCGGCGCGAGCGGGCCTGTTTCGACGCGCGTGCTTTTCCGCAGACGAACGGGGACAGTACGGATGCGGAGGGTGCGGATTCGCACGACCATCGCCACCATGAAGCCAGGCAACGAGAGCGACCACACCCCGGACGGAGTCGAGGCCGCCTCGACCCGGCATGTCCGTGAGCCGCCCGTGCCGAAGGTGAACAGCGATCACCGCGAGACGCTCAGGAGGATTTTCCGCCCACCCCTCGAGCGCCAACATCGAGTGGCGTCAGGTGCGGTCGCTGCTCGAGGCGGTGGGAACGGTGCGCGAGCACCACAACGGCAAGATCGAGGCGACCGTCGGCCCGACGACCGAGGTGCTCCAGCCACCGCACGGCAAGGACGTCGACCGGCAGATGATCATCGACCTGCGGCGCCTGCTGCGCGGCATGGAGACGTGACACGGCGCCGCCGCTGAATCATCCGCTGAGACCGTTCGTCGACGAGCTCACGTTTCCGCCGCGCCGCGTCGTCAGCGAGCCCGGCCGGATCGTCGTCCGGCTCGAGCCCGCGACACATCGCTTCCATCGTGACCTCCCTCCCTCGCGGGTTTGGGCCTACGACGGATCCGTGCCCGGCCCGACGGTCGAGGTGAGCCGCGGCGTCGGCCTCGAGGTGCTCTGGGAGAACCGTCTCGCCGGCCCGTTTCCCGTCGTCGTCACGGTCGCGCCCGAGTACGCGGTCGACGGCGTGCCGGCCCAGTGCATGCCGGGCCGCAGCGGCGGCTCGCCCGACGCGGCCGCCGCGGCGCTGTCGGGGTACTCGGTCGTCCACCTCCACGGCGGCATGACCTCCGCCCCGAGCGACGGCTGGACGGAGAACATCGCCGCGCCGGGCCAGCCGGTGCTCGACGTGTACCCGAACGAGCAGCGCGCCGCGATGCTCTGGTACCACGATCACGTGATGGGCGTGACGCGCTTCGACGTCTACGCGGGTCTCGCCGGTCTCTGGATCGTGCGAGACGAGCGCGAGCGAGAGCTCGAGCTACCCGAAGGGCCGCCCTATGAGGTGCCGTTGCTGCTCGCGGACCGCAACTTCGACGTCGACGACGACGGCCGCCTCACCGGCGACCTGCTGCACAAGACCGATCCGGAGGTGATGGAGTGCTTCGGCCCGTTCACCACGGTCAACGGCACCGTCTGGCCGCGCCTCGACGTCGACCCCGCGACGTACCGCTTCCGGCTGCTGAACGGCTCGAACGCACGCACCTACCGGCTCGTGCTCACCCGCGACGGCCGGCCCGATCATGGGCGGATCACCCAGATCGGGAGCGAGGGCGGGCTGTTCCGGGCGCCCGTGTCGATCCCGGAGCAGGGCCTCGTGCTCGCGTCCGCCGAGCGCGCGGACCTCCTGGTCGACTTCTCCGATCTCGCACTCGGGAGCGAGCTCACCCTCTGGAACACCGCCATCGCTCCGTTCGACGGCAGCGCCGTCGACCCCGCGAGGGCGGGGCACGCCGACCTCGACGGCCTGCTGCCGTACCCGGAAGTGCTACGTATCCGCGTCGGCGAGGGGCGTCGCGGCGAACGCCGCGTCCCGCGGGTACTCGCGACGGACTTCCGGCGGACGAGTCGAGAGGAGCTGATCGGAGTGGTCGTCCGTGCGATCGCGCTCGTCGAGCAGGAGCCGGAGATCGAGGACGCGCCGCCGATGCTGACCATGCGCGAGCTGGCCCTCGACCCGTCCGCCGACGAGCCCGTCCTCACGCTCGTCGAACCGCAACCGGACGGTGAGGAACGCATCACGCGCTGGCGCACGGTGGCGACCCGCTTCGAGGACACCACGACATTCTTCCCGGTGCTGCACCAGCCCGAGATCTGGCGGCTGATCAACCTCACCGGCGACACTCATCCGATCCACCTCCACCTCGACCCGTTCCAGGTCCTCGACCGTCACCCGGCGACCGTCGAGCAGCCCGCCGGCGGGATCACAGCCGCCGGCACCGGCGCGACCGTGCGCATCGGCCGGGCGCCGGACGACGGGATCCCGCATCGGCTCGACGACAATGAGCTCGGACTCAAGGACACCGTTCGCGTCAACGCGAACGAGGTCGTCGACATCGTCGTCCGCTTCGAGAAGTTCTGCGGCCGCTACATGTACCACTGTCACATCCTCGAGCACGAGGACCACGACATGATGCGACCCTTCGTCGTCATGCCGCCCGAGCTCATGCCGTTCATGGACATGGCGAGCTCGGTGGCGTCGTGTCGTAGGAGCCGAGCGCGAAGCGAGTAGGATCTGCACCCCCCGCCGCCAGCTGGAGGACATGGAGTACGGCGCCCACCTGCCCCTGATCGACTTCGGAACGAGCCCGTCCCTGCGTGGCCTCAAGGAGTACGCGCGGGCTGCGGCCGGCCTCGACTACCGCTACCTCTGCGCCAACGACCATCTCCTCTTCGCCAGGCCGTGGCTGGACGGCCCGACGGCGCTGGCCGCGGTCATCGAAGAATCGGGCGGTCTCGCGCTCGCGACCACCATCGGCCTGCCTGTCATCCGCGGCCCGGTGCAGCTCGCGAAGACGCTCGCGGCGATCGATGTGCTGTCGGAGGGTCGCTTGGTCGTCGGAGTCGGCCCTGGTTCGTCGGCCGCCGACTACGCCGCTGTCAACGTCCCCTTCGACGAGAGGCGCAGGCGCTTCGACGAGACACTCAGCGTGCTTCGCGCCCTCCTCGAGGGTGATGGCGCGAGCTTCGACGGCGAGTTCTACTCCACGCGCGGAATCGTCCTCGAGCCGCGGCCTGCGCAGCGGCCGAGGCCCCCAATCTGGGTCGCCAGCTGGGGCTCCCCATCGGGCCTGCGATTGGTCGCCCATCACGGTGACGGCTGGATCGCCTCGGCCTACAACACGACGCCGGATCTGTTCAGCGCCGCTCTCGGCCAGATCTCCGACGAGGTTCGGCTCGCGGGGCGGCCTCCCGAGTCGTTCACGAACGCAATCGCGACGGCCTGGCTGTACATCACGGAGAACACGAAACGAGCCGAGAGCATCCTGACGGACGTCCTCGCCCCGATGCTGAAACGACCGGTCGAGGCGCTGCGCGCCCTCTCGTTGCCGATCGGGCCCGCCGAGCTCTGCGCCGAACGGCTCAGCCTCTTCGCGCGCGGAGGGGCCCAGCGCATCTTCCTCTGGCCGCTCGGCGACGAGCTCCAGCAACTCGAGCTGTTTCGCGAGCATGTCGCCCCCCGCGTCTTGGTCGCTGAAAGGTGAGTCGACCGTGAATCCGTCCTCGATGGCACTGCGATGGCAAACCAGCGCCTGACACACGTCATCGAGCTGATCCGACTCTGAGGAGTGCGACGATGGCCATGCACACCGAGCTCACGCCGTCCGAGGCCGCCGACCGCCTCGCGATTCGCGAGCTGTTCGACGCCTACGCCCACTGCGCCGATCGGCGCGACGCCGAAGGTCAGAAGGCGCTCTTCACCGCGGACACGCGCTTCGCGGTCTACATGGCGGGCGAGGGCAGTGAGCCGACCTACGTGCTCGAAGGACGAGACGCGCTCACGCCGGTGTTCGCCGATCTGAATCGCTACGAGGCGACGACGCACTTCAATGGGCAGAGCACGGTCACAATCGACGGCGACCGGGCCACGGGCGAGAGCTACACGATCGCCCACCACCTCTTCTCCGAAGCAGGCAGCCGCAAGATCATGATCGCCTCGCTCCGGTACCTTGACACGTTCGCGAAGATTGACGGTAGTTGGTACTTCGCCGAGCGGAAGCTCCTCCTCGACTGGAGCGAGACGCGACCGTCGACTCCGGGGACATGATCCCCGGACGGCACGACTTGTCGACTTCGGCACCAATCGCCGCCACGGAGGAATGACCTTGTCGACACCCGCAAGCCCATTGCTCTCCCCATCGCAACTCGCGACTCTCGCCGCGATCGGAGAGGAGCGCTCGGCGCCGGTCGGTGAGCTGCTGTACCGGGTCGGCGATCGGACGTACCCGTTCATAGCAATCCTCGAGGGAGAGGTCGCGATCGTCGATGCCGACGGGAACGAGTTGACCCGGCACGGCGCCTCGGGCTTTCTCGGCGAGCTGAACCTCCTGTCGGGGCAGACGGTCTTCGTCAACGCGCTCGTGACCCAGGCGCTTCGGTACATCTCGGTCGACCGCGCGGCACTGAGGTCGCTCCTGCACGAAGACGGCCCACTCAGCGACCTCGTCCTCTCGACCTTCATCGCCCGCCGCGAGGCGCTGCAGAGCGTGCAGGGCATCGGCGTCGAGATCGTCGGCCCGCACGGCTCCGAACCGACGATGCGGATGCTCGATTTCGCGCGCGCGAACCGGCTTCCGTATACCTGGGAGGACGCCGCCCCGCCCGGGGGCGGCGCGCTGCCACTCGTGCGACTGCCCGGCGGAGGAGAGTTGCACGGTCCCAGCGCCGGCCAGGTGCTGCGCGCTCTCGGGATCGGGCTCGAGCTCGCACCTCGCGAGGAGGTCGACCTGCTGATCGTGGGCGCCGGCCCGGCAGGCCTCGCCGCCGCGGTCTACGGCGCCTCCGAAGGGCTCGACACGCTCGTCGTCGAGGGCACCGCGCTCGGCGGCCAGGCCGGTTCGTCACGACGAATCGAGAACTACCTCGGCTTCCCGGCCGGGATCAGCGGCACCGAGCTGACGAGTCGCGCAGTCAGCCAGGCGCGCAAGTTCCACGCGCGCACCGCCACGCCGTACCGCGCTCTCTCCCTCGAACCGGGAGATGGCCGGCATCTCGTCCGTCTCGAAGACGACAGGGAGATCGGCGCGCGCGCCGTCCTGCTGGCAACAGGGGCTCAGTACCGCCGCCTCCCAGTCGACCGCCTTGCCGAGTTCGAGGGACTGACCGTGTTCTACGCGGCCGGGGCGCCCGAGGCCCAGCTCTGCGCAGGCTCGCGCGTCGCGGTCGTCGGCGGAGGCAATTCCGCCGGCCAGGCAGCCGTCTGGCTCGCCCGGGGCGGCGCGCTCGTCACTCTCCTCCACCGCCGCGCCGACCTCCGCGAGACCATGTCCGACTACCTCGTCCACGAGCTCGAGCGCTACGGCGTCGTCGTTCGGGACAGGAGCGACATCGCGGCGCTCCACGGCGAGGAAGGGCGCCTTGCGGCCGTCACGCTCAAGAGCGGCGAGCTCCTGACCTACTCGTTCATGTTCCTCTTCCTCGGCGCGGTGCCCTGCACCGAGTGGCTCGACGATACCGTGGGCCGCGACCGCGACGGCTTCATCCTCACCGGCGCCGCAGCGAACATCGACAACCTGCTCGAGACCGACATTCCCGGTGTGTTCGCGGCCGGCGACGTGCGCTCCGGATCGACCAAACGCTGTGCCACCGCCGTCGGTGAAGGAGCAATGGCCGTCCAGTTCGTCCACGCCCACCTCTCCGTACCCCTGCCGTCGAGGAAGTGACGTGAGCATCGCCGTGTGCATCGACCTCGATCAGATCGCCCTGCGCGAGTTGCCGGCCTCCGTCTAGGGCTGCGTTGCGGCGTCAGCCGCGGCCTGGAGGAAGGCATGCACCTCGGCAGCGAACTGGCTGTGGTGCTGGAAGAGGAAGCCGTGGGCGGAATCGGGGTAGATCGTGAGCCGCGCGTCCGGGAGGAGTCCGGCCAGCAGATGCGAGTAGCGCGGGAGGATCATGGGATCGCTGTCGCCGTTGGCAACCAACACCGGGAGATCGATCGCAGCGACGCGCTGCAACAGTGAGTGGTTGGGGATTCCCCACGAGCAGACGGCGTCGTACTGCGCCTGGCGGGTCTGCCACGTCGTCGGTTCGTCTCGGTTGGTTGTCCTCCCGAAGATGCGCCCGGCGGCGTGGCGGCCCGCCTCGCGACTCGTGTCCGTGGGGGCGAAGAAGACGGAGAGGTATCCCTCGGGGCTCGTCTCCGGCTGACCGACCGCGGCGATCACCTCCGGCGCCCAGCCGTGCATCCCCGACGCGCCCTGGGGTGCCGAGGACGCGAGCACGACACGTCGCAGCAGGTCGGGGCGGGTGAGCGCGACCTCTTGCGCGACGAAGCTGCCGAGCGAGAAGCCGAGCAGATCAACCCGCTGAAGGCTCAGCGCCTCGATGAAGGCGATCGCGTCGTGGGCCATCCCTTCGACCGTGCTCGGCGTCCGACCAGTCGTGGCGCCGACGCCGACGTTGTCGAACGCCACCACGCGTCGATCGGCAGCCAGCGCGTCGACGAGCGCAGGGTCCCAGTTGTCGAGGTTGCCGCGGAAGTGCTGCAACAGGACCAGCGGGATCTCACCTTCACCGAGGTCGCGGTACGCGTACTCGATGGCGTTCTCCGCCGTGACCCGTTGGATCGATGCGTCGGCGTATGTCATTGGTGTTTCGGGCCGCGTCTGTCCTTGTGTGGTTGTCATTAGACCATCCTCTCTCGCACGCGCGTCAGCGGGCCGGCGGCCCTGGCGGGATCCGCCGCCTTCTCGACCAGGTCGGTGACCTCGGCAGGATGCGAGACCGTCGCCACCACGCTCCACGGCGTCAGACCGGGACTCGAGCTTCCGAGGGCTCAACCACCGACATCGACGATCTGCTCGCCTTCCTCGACGGCTGGCGCCAGAGACGGGGCGATCTTGGACCACGGCGATTTGCGAGCGCGACCCCGTGCCCGGGATGGAAGTGGGTCATCCTTCGGGTAGGCCGGTCGCTCTCGGCACCGGCCCGGGTAACTTCGCCTCGCCTGGAGGCGTACGGTCGGCACGTCCGAAAGGAGGACATGTGAGCCTAGCCTCGCTTGGTAGCAACTATGCCCTGCGCACAGTCGCAACGGAGCCGCCGGCCGGCGGCTCCCCGGCCGCTCAGCCTTCTGGAGTTTCCCAGAAGTCCATCGACGCGCTGGTGCGCTGGATTCCCGGCGAGACGATCACTCTCTACGCCGCGATCATCTCGATCAGCAATACCTCACTCTCCAAGAACCAGGCGCTCGGCATCCTCCTCATCTGCCTCGTGATCAATGTCGGGACGGTATGGAGTATCGCTGTGCATCGCGCCGTCCAGACGCTGGACCCGGGACGCAACTGGTTCAGTCAATTCCCGACTCACGTACCCGTGTGGGAGATCGCGCTCAGCAGCGTCGCCCTTTTCGCCTGGATCTCCGCGATTCCCGGCTCCTGGCCCCAGCAGCTCTCGTTCTGGGATGCGTGGCTCGGCGGCGTCGCGATCATCGTCACCGCTGTCGTCATTGCTTTCGTCGCCGCGCAGTTGAACCTCTCGCCGCCGGTCGACCAGACGCCGCAGTCGTGACGAGTCAGGGTGAGCCGGTGGCGAGCCTTCTGCTTGCCGAGCAGCGCGGGCCAGGGTGATCGCCGCGGCCGTCGCCGCCGTCGCGCTGACCCGGGGTCCCGTGGTCGAGAGCGTGACGCAGCGCAGCGCCATCATCTCGTTCCGCACGGCGGGCCGGGAGCACGCCTTCGTGACGCTGCAGAACGGCGCCCGCATTGACGCCGGCACTGGCGTCGGCCACGTCGCCAGGCTGCCCCGCTTGACGCCGGGGATGCGCTACACCTACACCGTTGGGGCGGACTCCGGCGTGCTCGCCGATGGCACGTTCCGGGCCGCACCGGCCCGCGCCGCCAGGTTCACCTTTGCGGTCGTGGGCGACTTCGGCAGCGGCAACAGTCATGAGACCGCCGTGGCCTCGATGATCGAGTCCTGGCACCCGGACTTCGTGCTCACGGTAGGCGACAACGCCTACCCGCTGGGCTCGCCGGAGCTGCTCGATCGCGACATCTTCGGCCCGTACGCGGCGGTCATGCGCGAGTCGGCCTGGTTCCCGGCGCTCGGCAACCACGACGTCAAGGCGAACGGCGGGAAGCCCGAGCTCGAGGCGTTCCACTCGCTCGGCAACGAGCGCTGGTACCGCTTCAGGTGGGGGAACGCCGCAGTCGTGGTGCTGGACTCGAATGTTTCCGTCCGCCCCGGCTCGCCGCAGCTGCGCTTCGCCCGCAGCGCCCTGGCGCTGGCCTCCTGCTTCCGCTTCGCCGCCTGGCACCACCCGCCCTGGGATCCGCCGGGCAACCGCATCCCGCCCGGCCTTCGCCGCAGCATCGTGCCGCTCGTCGAGAAGAACGGCGTTCAGGTGGTGTTCGATGGCCACCTGCACGCCTACGCCCGAAGCCGCCCGCACAACGGGGTGCTCTACGTGGCCGTGGGCACGGGGGGAGCCGAGCTGGATTATGACGCCGGCGACCTGACGATCCCGTCCGCGCGCGTCGTCCAGGGCCGCTTCGGCGCCCTGCGGGTAGACGTCGCTGGTAACCGCGCGCGCTTCCGCTACCAGACGGTCGACGGGAGGGTGCGCGACGACTTCCGCCTGAGCTGCCCCTGACGACCGCATTCGGATTTCCCTCGGGGCCGACGCCGTCCGAAAGGAGCAGGTAGCCGCCGTCATCCAAGCCCGCAGGTATCCCGGCCGCGTCTGGGCGCGACCGGGATCCGTGGGGTGCTACGCCGAGAGCGCGGGCTGTGCTTCCGGCACCGCCGTCGGCTCGGTGGGCTCGAGATGGGGGAGCCACTGGAGCCATCCGCGGGAGGTACCAGTTCCAGTCGCCGAGCAGCTTCATCGTGGCGGGCAGGAGCACTGCGCGCACGATCGTCGCGTCGATCAGGATCGCGGCCGCGAGACCGACGCCGAACTGCTTGAAGAACGGGCATCGAGAGCGTGCCGAAGACCGCGAACACGAAGACCATGACCATCGCGGCGCTGGTGACGACACCGGCAGTGGACTTGATTCCGTGACTGACTGCCTCGTCCATCGTGGCGCCGCGGTCGAAGATCTCGCGGATGCGGCTGATGATGAAGACGTGGTAGTCCATCGAGAGGCCGAACAGGATCACGAACAAGAGCAGCGGCACGACCGTCTCGATCCCGTCGGCGGAGCCGCCGCCGACCAGACCCTTGCCGATGCCGTGCTGGAAGACGAGCACGAGCACGCCGTAGGCGGCGGCGACGGAGAGCAGGTTGAGCAGGATCGCCTTCGCCGCGATCACGATCGACCGGAACGCGATCAGCATCAGCGCGAACGCGAGCACGAGAACGAACGCCACCACGGGCAGCAGGTTGGACTTCAGCTCGCTGGCCTGGTCCTTCCAGGCGGCCGTCAGACCGGTGACGCCGGCCTCCGTGCCCGGAACGGCGCCGACGGTCTGGGGGACGATCGTGTCGCGCAGGAGGTGGAACGCGGCCTTCGAGGCGGCGTCGGTTCCGTTTCCGGCGATCGGGACGGTGATCCTGGCGACCGTGCCCTGCTTGTTGACGTCGGCGGTGATCGGCTCGAACGCGCGGCCGCTCGCGAGCGCCCGCCGCTCGAGCTGTGCGATCGCGGCACGCATTGCCGGAGTGCGCACGCTCGGTGCCTTGACGACGACGTCCGCGGGCAGTGCCGACCCAGGGAAGGCCTGCTGCATGTGCTCGTACACCTTGATGACCCCGAGCGACTTCGGGAACGACTCGACGCCCTGGGGGGCAAGGCGCAGCTGCAGCGCGGGAGCGGCGAGCGCCAGCAGCACGCCGGCGGCGACGGTCGCCGACAGAGCCGGCCGGCGCAGGACGCGGTCGACGATCGCGCCCCAGATCTGCCCCTCGCCGTCGTGCGCGGCTCAAGCGGCCGGGCAGCGGCACGCGCAGCCGGTCGACGTTGTCGCCGAGCCGCGAAAGCAGCGCGGGCAGCACCGTCAGCGAGCCGAGCACCGCGACGGCGACGACGAGGATCGTCGCCAGCGCAAGTGAGGCGAACGTCTGGTCGCCGGTCAGGAACATGCCGGCCATCGCCGTCATCACCGTCAGCCCGGAGATCAGGACCGAACGTCCGGAGGTCGCCGCCGCGGCCTCGAGTGCGGCGTCGGCGCTCAGTCCGGCCGCCCGCTCTTGCTGTTCGCGCTTCAGATAGAACATCGAGTAGTCGACCCCGACGGCGAGCCCGATCAGCAGCACCATCGCCGGTGCTTCGAATGCGACCGGCAGCAGGTGGCTGGACAGAGCGACCAGCCCGAACGTGGCGAAGACGGCGGTCAGCGCGAGCAGCAGCGGGATGCCGGCCGCCACGAGCGCTCCGAACGCGAGGACGAGGATGATCAGCGTGAGCGGGATCGAGAGCGCGCCGGCTTTCGCGAGGTCATTTCCGTATGCGGTCTCGACGCCCTTCTGCGCGCTGGCATCACCGAACTCCCCGATTGTGAAGCCTGGGTGGGCACGCTGCGCGCCGGCAACCGCGTCGAGGACCGGCTGGATCTTGTCGGCTGCCTTGGTCTTGTCACCGCGGATCTGGAAGTCGACGAGCGCGGCATGTCGGTTCCCGGAGATTGCGCCGCGCCGGACCTGCTGCGCCACCGTCAGCTTCGAGACCGCGCCGATCACGTCGTCGATCACTGCGGCGAAGGCGACGTCGCCGACCCGAGCGGAGCGGCTCTCGATCAGGACGCTCTCGTGCGCGGGTTGCTTGAAACCGGCATCGAGGATCTTGTCCATGCGGCCCGACTGGCCCGTCCCGGCGTTGGCATCGATGTTCTTGGTGCCGACGAGGCCGCCGAGCCCGAAGGCCACGACGACGAAGGCGAGCCAGCCGAAGGTCGCCTTCTTCCAATGGGCCGCACTCCAGCGACCCATCCGGGCGGCGAAGTTGGAATGGTGCGGCTTGCTGGACATGCTCGTTGCTCCTTTTCGTTCGATTGCGCCGACGCTACGAGCGGGCTGTTCCGCTGTCGTCGGAGCGGAGTGGGAATCGGGCTCGGACTCGAAGACGATTTCGGCTCCTACTCAGGTAGGAGGGCGCCCGCCTGGGACGGCTCGAATGCGAAACGGTCACGCCGCTGCTGGTCCCAGGCGATGTCCAGACCGAGCAGCAGCAGATTCCCGCCGATGATCGCTCCGGCGATCGTCGTGACCAGAGCGAAGAGGCCCTCGACCACGTGGAAGCCGAGCCAGGCGCCGACAAGTGCGCCTCCGACCGCCCCCGCGAAGCCCGTCGCCTGTGTCTGGGTCGACCAGCCGCTGCGAACCCAGGCGAAGTAGATCGCCAGTCCGACGGGCAGCCCGATCGAGAAAGCGGCGAGCAGCTCGTCGTCGAGCGGCACGGTCGGGAATGCAACCAGGACGATCAGCGCGCCGGCGAACCAGCCGCCGAGCCCGAGCAGGACGACGTAGAGCGCACGCAGCGCAACACCGCTCTTCCGCCCGAAGCCGTCGCGGCGACGCGCCCGCAGTGCCAGCCAGAGCAGCGAGAGCACGGTCAGCGCCGCGAAGGTGAGCATGACGGCGAGGATGATCTTGGCGATCGTGCCGTGGCTGACGGTCGGCGTGAAGTCGAGCGACGTCCGCTTGTACAGGGACGTGTCGACGCGGCCCGTATCGAAGAACGTGTTGATCAGGCGGTCGCCGGCGACGGGCTGGTAGCCCCAGAAGTCGTCGCTGTGACCGATGTCCGGCAGCACGACCTGGTCGCCGTTCGGCAGGTGCGGCAGGAGCTCGCGCGTGGCCTTCTGCGGCGGGGTCGCGAAGTCGTAGCGCCCACCGATCAGCAGCGTTTCGACATCCGAATCCTGGACGCGCGTGTACAGGGCGTCGTCGGGGCTCGCGGGCCAAGCGTCGACCAGGCGCCCACCGACCCAGATCAGATCGGTGCCGGGGCTGCCGATGATCGAGCCGCGGTCGGCGTGACGCGCGAAGAAGCGCCGTGCATTCGCGGCGTCGCTCCTGCCGGTGGCGGCGACCTCTCCCCAGACCTGAGCGCGCGGGAATGCGAGCTCCGCCATCAGCGACAGGAACCAGGCTCCGGCCCCATCGCCTTGCTGGGCCGAGAGGAGCGTGTCGATCGTCTTCGGCGCCGCGATCGGCCCGCCGCCGTCCGCAGTCGCGTTGACGAGGCCGAAGAAGGTGGCTGCCTCGACGTTGCCCTTCCTGATCGGCAGGAACCAGAAGTGCCCGGGCAGGTGCTCGACTGCCGAGTGGATCGAGGCCGCGAGGTCGGGCGTGCGGTTCCGACACGTCGAGTTCGCCGTGCAGAGCGCCGCGTACTTCCGGATCTGATCGCCGACCGTCTTGGCGTCCCAGAGGAAGCCCCCAGGTGGGTTGACGCCGATCATCACCGATCGATGGACGCGGCTCGGATAGCGCCAGGCGTAGATCATCGCCGTGCGCGTTCCGGCGCTTTCGCTGAGGAGGTCGACCTGCGCGTAGCCCAGCGCACGTCGGGCCGCTTCGAGGTCATCGACGCGCTCGGGTAGCGTGTAGCCGGCGAGGTCGACACCGTCTCGCTGAAGGCGCTTCGCGCACGCCCTGAACGCGGCGGCGGTCGCGCGGTACGCCGGCTCGCTGAGGAGATCTTCTGCGTGCTCGCGCGCCGACTCGACCTCCGGGCAGTCGAGTCGGGAGGATCCATCGATGCCGCGGTAGCCGACGAGGACGACATCGCGCCGCGCGGCGAACCTGCTCGCGTCCTCGAAGCTCATGTTGGTGATTCCGGGGCCGCCCTGGAGCCGGAAGATGGGAAGCCCTGGCTCCGTCGAACGCGCATGAACCCGCGTCACCGGCAGGGCGATCAGCCGCGAGTGCGGGTCGTGCCGGTTCTCGCGCACGACCAGCGTCCCGCAATCGGCGCGGACGCTGCCGCCCACCGTCCCGTAGTGGCAGGGCTGGAGGGTCAACTGACCCGCACGCGCGCCCGACGGAACGCCGACGGCGTCATCGCCCGTGGCGAAGTGCAGGTACACAAGGCCGAGCGTCGCAAGCCCGACCAGCGCGAGCGCGACGATGCGTCCGCGGGTGAATCCAGGGGTTCTCGTGGTTTGCATGACGGCTCCGTTCCTCAGCGGGTCGATGCGCCGAGGCTAGGTCCGCCGACGCTCGGCGGCGTCGTCGGCAGGCTGGATTCGCACTCGTACCGGCCGACGATTTCGCCTCCGACTCAGGTAGGAGGCGGCATGCGAGTGAGTGCAGTAGTTTCAGCGCGTGAGCCGCATCGGCCCCGTCGCCCGAACACACTGGTTCGACCTGCTGATCACGGCCGTGGCGATCGCGGCCATGGTGGAGGTCGTCGTCGGACAGGGGCGGCTCGGTGAGGGCGCGCCCACCACGACGCTGTGGTTCTGCTTGCCGGCGATCGCCGTCCTGATCTCGCCGCTCTTCGCGCGCCGCCGCTTCCCGTTCTTCGCTCCCGCGATGTACTGGGTGCTCGCGGTGGCGATTTCCTTCGTGGACTGGCAGCTGACGACGTTTCCGATCAGCCTCTTCCTCGCCGGGATGGCGGCCTCGTTTCTCCTCGGGAACCTGCGCAGCAACCTGCAGGCGTGCATCGGCCTGGGCGTCGCGGTCGCCGGGTCCGCCCTTGTCGTCTCCACCATCCCGCACTACTCGACGCCGCAAATCATCTTCATCCCGCTCCAGTTCGCGATCAGCTGGGTCGCGGGATTCGCGCTGCGCGAGCGCTCCGAGCAGGCCGAGGCGGCTGAGATGCGGGCGGCGCTGGCCGAGCAACAGCGGGACGCGGCTGCGCGGATCGCCGTCGCCGAAGAACGTGCACGCATCGCACGCGAGCTGCACGACATCGTCGCGCACGCCGTCAGCGTCATGGTGCTCCAGGTCGGCGCCGTCCGGCATCGGCATGCCGACGGGCTCGCCGAAGACACCAACACGCTCAAGGCCGTCGAGCAGGCCGGCCGCACGGCGCTTTCCGAGATGCGCCACCTACTGGCGGCGATGCGCAATCACGACGACGACGTCGAGCTCGGCCCTCAGCCCGGCCTCGACGCTCTCGACTCGCTGGTGCAGGAAGTCGAGCGCGCAGGGGTGCCCGTGCGCGTGCAGGTCGTCGGCAAGCCGGCGCCGCTTCCGCGGGGGCTCGACCTCTCCGCCTACCGCATCGTGCAAGAGGGCCTCACGAACGTGCTCAAGCATGCTCACGCAAGCAGTGCCGACGTGACGCTCCACTACGAGCCGCACGAGCTGACGATCCAGATCCACGACGACGGCGACGGCGCAGCCACGAACGACAGCTTCGGCCACGGCCTCGTCGGTATCCGCGAGCGCGTCAAGATCTACGGCGGTGAGATGAGCGCCGGCAGGGTAAACAGTGGTGGCTTCGTGCTCGAGACACGCCTCCCCCACACGGGAGAAGCGGGATGACCATTCGCGTGCTCGTGGCCGACGACCAGTCCATGGTCCGTGCGGGGTTTCGCGTCCTCCTCGCTGGTGAGGCAGACATCGAGGTGGTCGCCGAAGCGGGCAACGGGCTCGAAGCCGTCGCGAAAGCGGGGCGCTATCACCCCACCGTCGTTCTCATGGACATCCGCATGCCGGAGCTCGACGGTCTCGAGGCGACCCGGCGCATCCTCGCTGACGACAACACGGCGCGGATCCTGATCCTGACCACGTTCGACCTGGACGAGTACGTCTACGAAGCGCTACGCATCGGCGCCAGCGGCTTCGTCCTCAAAGACGATCCTCCGGAACAGCTGCTCGCGGCAATCCGCACCGTCGCCGGAGGAAACGCATTGCTTTCACCGACGATCACGAAACGCGTGATCAAGCAGTTCACACGCGTCCCACGCCCAACCCCGGCGCCTCAACTCGCCGAACTCACCGAGCGCGAGCTCGACGTCTTCCGCCTGATCGCCCGCGGTCTCTCAAACGCGGAGATCGGCGATAGGCTCTTCATCAGCGGCACCACCGTCAAGACCCACATCACGCACATCCTCCAGAAACTCGACCTCCGCGACAGAGTCCAAGTGGTCGTCCTCGCGTACCAAACCGGCGTCGTCGAGCCGGAGATCAAGGGCGACAACGCCGACTCGGGGTCGCACTGAGGCGTACGGATCTGCAATGCGTGGCGGCAAAGCCGGACTCTCGTCGCGCCCGTCTGCGCCATCGCCACCAAGCCGCGAAAGGTCGGCGAAAGGTTCAGGAAACGACGCGCTGCGACCATCGCTCCAACACGACGAAAGGAGCGGCGATGGAATCCAGGAATGTCGAGATCCACCGTGCAGGGCACGAGGCCTTCAACCGCCGGGACTTCGACGCGATGGTCAAGGAGTACGCCGAGAGCATCAGCTGGATCGACCAGGCCCGGGGGATGACGTTCAGGACACCCCAGGAGTTCAAGAACGACTTCCTGGAGGGATGGATCCAGGCCTCCTCGGACTGCCAGGTGACCGACGCGCGGTACACGGATGCCGGCGAGATGGTGGTCGCGCGGTTCACCGCCCGGGGTACGAACGACGGCCCACTCGGACCCTTCCCGGCCTCCGGCAAGGAGTGGGTGTTGCCGATCTGCGAGATGTGGCACTTCGACGGCGCCGGGCGTGTCATCGGCGGTGAGATCTACTACGACCAGGTTTCCCTGCTGACGCAGCTGGAGCTGCTGCCGGAGCCGTCTCGAGCCTGAGCGTTTCAGGCTCGTTCGCTCGCGCACCTAGGATGGCATCGTGAAGCGAACATCAATTGCGTCTGCGGGAAAGTCGTCGAGGGCAAGGACGACGATGAACTCTGGGAGAAGGCGCAGGCGCACCTGGCCACGGACCACCCTGGCCTCGTCGGCAAGGTTTCGCGCGAAGACATCCTCGCGCAGGCCGAGGAGATCTAGAGTCGTGACTACCGAGCAGGCGTCGGTAGACGCTTTGTACGGCTGGGCTGGGCGCGATCCCGAGCTCGTCGTGGAGCAGGAGGCGCAGGCGGTCGTAGACACGCAGCGCCTCTGCGACGTTCCCGCCCTCCGCGAGCGCCTTCATCAGGATCACGTAGCCGGTCTCGCGAAACGGGGCCAACTCGATCAGCTGACGCGCACAATCCGCGGCCTGCGGCAGAGTCGGCCCGCCGAGCCCGAGCCTTGCCTCTGCGAAGCACTCGAGCCCGCGCAACCGAACGTCGTCGAGGCGTCGCCGCCATTCGTCCAACCAGGGCTGGTCGTGACCCTGGAGCAGCGGCCTGCTGGCGACGTGATAGGCGATCCCGGCGGGGCCCCACGCTTCCGCCCACTCGCCGGCAGCGACGTGCGACTCGGCACGGTGCAGCCCATCGAGCGCGGCCTCGACATCGACGAATGCGCCGGCCGGCAGCACGAGCTCGAGCTGGGCTCGACCGGTTAGGAGCTCGGGCCCTATGACACGGCGCAGCTTCGAGAGCAGCACGCTGAGCCGAGGGTGGTGGTCGGCCGTCGCCTCCTCGCCGTAGACGGCGATCAGCACTTCGTCGCGGTCGCTCCGGCGGAGCCGGTTGAGCACGAGGTAGGCGAAGAGCAGCTGGCCCTTGGCCCCGGGCAACGCGTCCTCGACCCGCTGTCCGTCCAGCCTCACGAGAAACCGGCCGCAGAGCTGGATTCGCGTCTCGCCCGGTTGTGTCATCCCAAGCAAGCTTAGGAAAGGTCGGCGCAAGGTTCGGGAAAGCGCCGAGCGCGACCATCGCTCCAGAACGACCGGAAGGAGGAGCGATGGCAAGCGTGCGAGCGGGACGGGTCCGCCTCGCGGACTACCACGACGAGATCGCCACCCAGGTGGAGCGACACATCGCCGCTCCCACGCGAGCGATTGGAACCACGTCGCGACCAACGAGCGCCTGGCCGCCGTCGACGTTCGCCCCGAAGAATCGCGGAGCCGCTTCTACGAAGAAGCGTGCAGCCGTCAGCACCACGGCCACTACCTGAAAGGAGCTCAAATGCACACGGAACACGGGAAGCCCGCCTCCTTCTACAGCTCGCCGCAGGAGGCGCTCCTCGCCCCGCCGGAGGAGTTCCTCTACCTCGCCTGCCTGCACGAGGGCACCGGGGTCGAGGCGCCCGACTTTCTCGCCGTGGTCGACGCCGAGCAGGGCCGGATCGTGCACGAGACGCCAATGCCGAGCGTGGGCGACGAGCTGCACCACTTCGGCTGGAACCGCTGCTCGTCCGCCTGCCACGGCCCCGACCGCTCGCACCTGATCGTGCCAGGCTTCCGCTCCTCGCGGATCCACATCGTGAACGTCGCCGACGACCCGCGGGCGCCGCGGATCGAGAAGGTGATCGAGGCGGACGAGGTCGTTCGCAAGACCGGTTACACCAGGCCGCATACGACACACTGCATGCCCGGCGGCAACGTGGTCGTGAGCATGCTCGGAGACGCCGAGGGAAACGGGGCTTGCGGATTCGCCGTGCTCGACGCGGAGAGCTTCGAGTTGAAGGGCCGCTGGGAGGACGGTGGCGAGACACCGTCGCTCAACTACGACTTCTGGTATCAGCCGCGCAAGAACGTGCTGCTCTCGTCCGAGTTCGGCGAGCCGAACGCCTACGAGCCGGGGTTCGACCTCGCAGACGTCGAGGCGGGCCGCTACGGGCACCGCCTCCACTTCTGGAATCTGGCCGACCGGAAGCTCGAGCAGACTGTCGACCTCGGCGAAAGCGGGCTGCTTCCGTTCGAGGTGCGCTGGAAGCACGATCCCGAGGCGGAGGAGGGCTTCGTCGGCGCCGCGCTCTCGAGCACGATGTGGCGCTTCCGGCGCGACGACGGCGACTGGGCCGCCGACCAGGTGATCGCCGTCGAGCCGATCGAGCTCGAGGGCTGGCCCTTCCCCGTGCCCGGCGTGATGAGCGACCTCGTCCTCTCGATGGACGACCGCTTCCTCTATTTCTCCGACTGGCTGCACGGCGACCTGCGCCAGTACGACGTCAGCGACCCGGCGAGCCCGAAGCTGACCGGCCGGCTCTGGCTCGGCGGGGTGCTCGGGAAGCCAACTGACGCTGGCCGCGAGCTGAACGGCGGGCCGCAGATGCTCCAGCTCTCCCTCGACGGCCGCCGCCTCTATGTCACCAACTCGCTGTATTCCACCTGGGACAACCAGTTCTACCCGGGGATGCGCTCCTGGCTGCTGCGCGTGAATTGCAGCCCGGACGGCGGGATGGAGGTCGACCGCGACTTCTTCGTCGACCTGCACGACCGCCCCGGCGGACCCGCACGCGCCCACGAGGTACGCCTCCAGAACGGCGACTGCACGACGGAGATCTTCCAGTGATGCTCGCTCATGTCATGGGGTTGCCGGTCGAGGAGAGCATCCTGCAGCTGGCGCCGGCCGGCGCCGCGATGGTGACGGCGGTCGCATTCGCCGGTCGGGCGAGCCTCGGCCGGCTGAGGCGCCGGCTTCGACACCGGCCGCCCGGAGGAGATCACTAGCCGAGGAGGATCAGCGTGCGCGTGCGCAATGCCTGCACCGGAGAGAGGCGATCTGCCACCATCTCGCCGTGGCGATCCCTTCGATGCCCGGCCACGGGTTCTCGGCGGTCACCGAGACCGGCGTTACGCACCGCTACGCGGTGTCTCGCGGATTCGTGTGCGGGCCGGCGTGACGTGCCGGTTGCGGCGCGGCGTCCCGAAGTGCTCGGCGCGCGGGCGCTGAATCGAGCGACGCTCGACCGCCAGCTGCTCCTCCGCCGTTCGGACATGCCCACGCTCGACGCCGTCGAACATCTCGTCGGCCTCCAGGCGCAGGTCCCCTCGAACCCCTACGGGGCGCTGTGGTCGCGCCTCCAGGGATTCCGTCCCGAGTCGCTCGCGCAGCTGTTCGAGGAACGGCGCGTCGTGCGCCTACCGTTGATGCGCGCGACGATCCACCTCGTCTCCGCCGCCGACTGCCTGGCGCTCCGCCCATTGGTCCAGCCCGTGCTCGACGCCGAGCTCGCGCGTCATCCCCAGTACGCGCCGGCCCTCCGCGATGTCGACCTCGCGCCGGTCATGGCCGTCGCACGGGAGCTGCTGGCCGAGCGTCCGCGGACCGGGCCCGAGCTCCGCGCCGCGCTCGCGGCGCAGTTCCCCGGGGCGGACGGCGCCGCGCTGGCATTCGCCTGCCGGAACAGGCTGGCTCTCGTGCAGGTGCCGCCCAGGGGCTTGTGGGGACGGTCGGCGGCGGTGACGACGACCACGGCGGAGGCGTGGCTCGGTCGGCCGCTCGATCCGGCGCCGTCGCTCGAGAACGCGGTCGTCCGCTATCTCGCGGCGTTCGGCCCGGCCACGCGTTGCCGACGTGTCGGCCTGGTGTCGGCTGACCTCCCTTCGCGACGTCGTCGACCGCCTCCGTCCACGACTCCGGACCTTCCGCGACGAGCGAGGGCGAGAGCTGTTCGACCTCCCCGACGCGCCACGGCCCGACCCCGACACGCCCGCGCCGCCGCGCTTCCTCCCGGAGTACGACAACGCGCTCCTGTCGCACGCCGACCGCAGCCGCCTGTACATCGATCGCGCTCGGCTCTCGGCGGTGAGCGGCCCGGTGCAGGGCACTGTGCTCTCCGATGGCTTCGTCTGCGGCGTCTGCCACGTCGAGCACGCCCGGGCGGATGCGCGCGCGACGCTGGTCGTGGAGCACGTCGCGCCGCTGACGAAGCGCGCGGCCGGCGCGATCGCCGCCGAGGGCGAGCGCTATCTCGGATTCGTTGCAGCGGATGTTTCGGGGCGGGACGTCCGGTTGGTCTCCGCGACCTGAGCCTGCCTGTCGACCCCGGTGCTGCGAGTTCCGGGCACCCGCGCGATGACGACGACGTCCTCCTCATTTCGGCGCCTCGCGTCAGGACAGCGGCAGGGTCAGATTGCTCATGGGTGGGCTGCGGGGTGATTCCGGCAGGAGTGCTGGAATCGCCGCGCGGCGTGCACTACGTTAGAAGCCTCCGAGGTGCTGCGTACCGACGGAGAAGGGATCACGTGACAAGCCGCTTCGGCCTGATATCGGTGATCGCCGGCGCACTGCTGCAAGTCACAAGCGCATCAGCTGCAGTCGCGCCGCTCGCTGCGCCGTTCCTCACGAGTGTCCCGTCGGCGTCGCCGGTCAGCATCCACTGGACGCCGGCGGCGGCCGGTGGCAACAACGGCAACGACGGCGAAGGTCGCGGCAATGGCCACGGTCACGGTCACGGTCACGGTCATGACGGTGACGGCGCTGCCGGCTCCGTCCAAGCGGTTCTGCGGGCGGATGGGCCGTGCGCCTTGCCAAGCGGCCCAGCTCGCGTCGTCGCGCTCTTTGCCGACAGCACGACGAGTGATTTCAGCGACGCGGTGCCGGACGGCACCTACTGCTACTCCATCGAGGTGACGGACGCCGCTTCCACGGCGGACAGCCCCGGGCTGACCGTGGTGGTCGGCGAACCTCCCGCGATTGCTTCTGGCCTTTCGACCGCGGCAATCGGCGGCGCGGGCAGTGCGCCGGCAAGCGTCCCCGCCACCGCCGATCTGCCCGCGCCGGTCGCGGCGAGGCACATGACCATCAGCCGGCCTCGCGTGAGGGTTGGCGCAAGAGGCGTGCGCGTCATGGTGCGCTGGACGGACCCGATCGCGTCAGGCCTCGCGCGCGTGAACGTCGTCATGAACTCGAGACGTCCACCGCGCGACGCGACTGACGGAACTGTTGTGTACCGCGGCCGGGGCACCTCGATCGTGATGCAGATGCGAGCGGGTCAGACCCGCTACCTGGCGCTGTTCGCCTCAGACGCGAGCGGCGGCGTCTCGGCCGTTGCACGGCGCGTCGTCTCGCTCGCATCGCTCGTGCCACTGCGCCCGATCAGCGGGAGTTCCGTGAGTGAGGCCCCGTTACTCACGTGGAAGCCGACGAACGGCGCTTCGTACTACAACGTGCAGCTGTTCCGGAACGGTAAGCGCGTGCTGATTGCCTGGCCGTCGCGTCCGTCATTCCGTGTTCCGGCGCCAGTGCTCAGTCCCGGCACGTACGTGTGGTTCGTCTGGCCTGCGCTGCAGGCACGCCACGCAACGCCACGCTTCGCCGACTTGATCGGGCGCGCGACCTTCAACTACTTCGCCGCCGGGACAGCACCGTCACGTTGATCGTCGATGACAGGCCGCGGCACGGCGACCGCGTGCCCTCGGCGCGGCACCCGAGTGCTCGGACCGCGCCACGCGTACCACCCCACCAGGATCGTGGTCAGTGAGGAGACGCCTTCGCCGACGACGCCGGCGAGGTGGGAGGGCGGGAGCATGAACAGTGCCAGGCTCGCCGCGACGCCGCAGACGAGCACCCAGCGCGGGACCGTGCGGGCGCGCCATAGTCCGACGGCGATCACGGCGACGCCGACGGAGATGATGATGGCGCCCGCCACGGGCACGGCGAGCATGTGGAGCGCGTCGTCGTTCAGGTGGTCGACGAGAGCTGCGCCGGTTGTCGGGCGGAGGACGTCCGGATCGGTGGCTGCGTAGTAGACGGTCGCCCAGCCGCCGATGCCCACGCCATACACGGCCGCGCCGAGCCACAGGAGGCTGCCTCCCGCGGTGGCCCATCGAGCCCCCCGGTCCGGTGCGAGGATCAGGGCGGCAAGCGCGGCTGCACAGACACCGACGATCAGGTTGACGCCGGCTACGACGAAGAACGCCCACAGGAAGCCGCGCATCGGGAGCACGTCGGCGTAGCCGGGGAGAGTGTCCCCATCTCCTGCCGGGCGAAAGTACGAGAGAACCGCGAGACCCCAGGACAGGACACTGGTCGTGGCGATGACGGCGAACAACAGCGCGAGGCGGCTCGGCAGCGAGGACGGGGGGCGCCTTTCGGCGAATTCGAGGGACACGGCGAACCTCCATTCACAGTGCGATTGGTGGAGCTCGACGGTATGGCCGATCCCGTCCGGTGTCATCGCCGCCAGCACGGGACTTGATTTCAGTGCTAGCGCGGGTTCCCACGCCCGAGCGGGCCCGTACAGTTGGGCGCCTATGAGCACTCGCTGGTCGGTTGCCTCGGTTGCGGCCTGCCTCGCAGGCGTGCTCGTCGCGGCGGGAATCGCGCTCGCGGCGGTCGAGCCCAGCGGCGTGACCGCGGGTTTCGCTGCCGGCGGCGGGGCGTTCGCCATTCTCTGGGTCGTGGTCGGATTGTTCGTCGCGCGTCGGGTTCGCGGCAATCTGGTCGGGCCGCTGCTGACGACGGTAGGACTGGCGGTCGCGTTCACGGCGACGCGCGAGGTCGGCTGGCACGTCCTCGCCGCGCGCCCGCACGCGGCTGCGCGACTCGACTGGTTGGTGGCGCTGCTCGCGGAGAGCTCGGTCTGGCTGTTCGTCGCGCTCGCGCTCCTGCGTTGCGTACTTCCCCGACGGCCGCTTGCCCGGCCGGCGCTGGCGGCCGGTGCCGTGGGTGCTCGTGGTGGCGGCGGCGACGTACGAGGCCTGGGGGGCGTTCGAGCCGACGCCGTTCCGTTCTCCGCTGCAGGACCTGCCGCGCCCGTTCGGGCCGCCGCCGCTTGCGTTCGACCTGCTCGGTGTCGCCGCCGAGGTGACGCTGCTCGGCTTGTTCCTGGGCTGCGCAGGCTCGCTCGTGATGCGGTTCCGGCGCTCGGACGAGGTGCGCCGGCGTCAGCTGAAGTGGCTCGCGCTCATCGGGATCGCCGTCCGCCGGCTTCCTCGTCGTCTGCGGCGGCGAGCTGCTGCGCTGCTCAGGCATCCCGGCTGGGCGAGTGTCGCCGTCGGCGTCGCGGCGCTTGCCGGACTTCCGATCGCGATCGCGGTTGGGATGCTCCGACACGATCTGCTACGACGTCGACGAGTGCGCTGGCTCGACGCCGCGCTTACGTCTCCTATGTCCTCGCGACCGGGCTGCTACTGCCGATCTTCGCGGTCGCGTCGTTCGTCACCGGGCTGGCGTTGGGTCGCGGCTCCACGTTGGCTGCCGCGGCGCGCGACCGCCGTGGCGGCGCTCGCGCTGGCGCCGCTTCGCCGTCGATTGCAGCGGCGCGTCGATCGACGTCTCTACCCGCTGCGGCAGGCCGCGCTCGCGGCGATCGACGAGTCCGCAGGAGGGACATCCACGTCGGCGCTGCGGAGCCGGAGCAGCTCGTCGATCGGCTTCGCGTCGCGCTGCGCGATCCCCATCTGCGCGTCGGCTACAGAACCCGGGCTGGCGCCGGGCTCGTCGACGAGCGGGGACAGTCCCTCGAGCCGGAGCGGGATCAGGTCCCGGTTGTCACGGGCCAGACACCGATCGGGGCGTTGCTGCCGGGATCGTCGTCTACCTCCCTGGAGCTCCTGCCACCAGGTGGCCGCGGCCTCGGCCACCCTGGTCGAGCTCGTCCGCCTGCCGACTCGAGTTGACAGCAGCGCTGCGCGACGTCGAGGCGAGCCGCGCGAGGCTGGTGCACGGCGGGTGACGAGGAACGCCGGCCGTCTGGAGCGCGACCTGCACGACGGCGCGCAGCAGCGGCTGATCTCCCTCGGGATGGCGCTGCGGCTCGCGCAGCGTCACCTGGCGGACGGCGGCACCGACGTGGACGGACTGATCGACCAGACGGTTGCGGAGCTCAGCACCGCCGTCGCCGAGCTCCGTGAGGTCGCGCACGGACTGCGCCCGAGCAGCCTCGACGACGGCCTCCAGGCCGCGCTCGTCGCCCTGACCAGGCACGTGCCGATCCCGGTCGTGCTGCACGTGCCGCCCGAGCCGCTACCCGATCCCGTCGCGACGACGACGTACTACGTCGTCAGTG
Organism: uncultured Actinomycetes bacterium; assembly: GCA_963845865.1. Classification (GTDB taxonomy): domain Bacteria; phylum Actinomycetota; class Thermoleophilia; order Gaiellales; family JALYLC01; genus JALYLC01. The sequence continues at coordinate 277,581 of CAWJTT010000004.1, read as the reverse complement.
AGGCGATCGCGAACGTGATCAAGCATGCCGAGGCGAGTCGCATCGACGTGGCGATCGAGCGGCGCAACGGGCACGTCGAGGTACGCGTCGTGGATGACGGCAAGGGCGGGGCCGCCGTCGGCGCCGGCTCGGGGCTCGCCGGCCTCTGCGACCGCGTCAACGCCGTCGGAGGCATCCTCGCGCTCGAGAGCGAACGCGGCGCCGGCACCACCGTCGAGGCAGTGGTGCCGTGCGCCTCGTGATCGGCGAGGACTCGGCGCTCGTCCGCGAAGGCCTTGCCCGCCTCCTCGCCGACGCCGGCCACGAGATCGTCGCCAAGGCCGCCGACGCGCCGTCGCTCGAGGCCGCCGTTCACGAGGCGCAACCCGACGTCGTGATCGTCGACATCCGCATGCCACCCGACACACCGACGACGGCGCGCGCGTCGCCCGGACCTTGCGGGCCGCATACCCACAGCTTGGGATTCTCCTCCTCTCGCAGCACATCGAGACGCGTCACTCGGTCGAGCTTGTCAGCTCCGGCGGCTTCGGCTACCTCCTGAAGGACCGCATCCTCGACGTCGACGATTTCCTCGACTCCCTGACGCGGGTCGCGAGCGGCGGCTCCGCCCTCGACCCCGAGGTCGTCAGCCGCCTGATCAAGCCGAGCACACACACGAGCGCCCTCGCCGCACTCACGACGCGTGAGGTCGAGGTGCTCGCGCTCATGGCCGAAGGCCGAACCAACATCGCCATCGCGAATCGCCTCTACCTCAGCGAACGCACGATCGAGACCCACGTCGCCAGCATCCTCACCAAGCTCAACATCAGCTCCAGCGACGAAGACAATCGGCGCGTCCTCGCCGTCGTCGCCTACCTCCGCGAAGCACTGCAACCAAGCCCGCTCGCCTGAACGCGTCGTACGCGTGCATCGCCTCGCCGACGCTGAGGGGAACACCGTGGCCTGAGAGAGTCCCTGCACAACGCTGGTCACGCCATCGATGTCAGCGCGAAGTCGACCAGCGCCCGCAACGGACCCCTCTCGCCAACCGGCCCGCAGTGCCGCACGTCCCGTCCGCGGACGCGGTCATCGCACGAGAAACGGCCCCAGGCAGCCCATCGGCGGCCGAAACGGTCGATGGCGCCCGACGCGGCGCGTCAGGCGTACTGGGCGATCTGGATCAGGTTGCCGCATGTGTCGTCGAGGACGGCGGTCGTGACTGGTCCCATCTCGGTCGGCTCTTGCGTGAACAGCACTCCGAGCGCTCGCAGACGCGCCCATTCTGCGTGGACGTCGTCGACTGCGAACGACGTGAAGGGAATGCCGTCGCGTGCGAGCGCTTCCGTGAAGGGCCGGACCGCGGGGTGGTCGTCAGGCTCGAGCACGAGCTCGGCACCGTCTGGATCTTCGGGCGAGGCGACGGTCAGCCAGCGGTGTTCGCCCAACGGGACCTCGGTCTTCTTGGTGAATCCGAGCACGTCGGTGTAGAACCGCAACGCCTTGTCCTGGTCGTCGACGAAGATGCTAGAGAGGTGGATTCTCATCGGCCTCCTCCTGTTCGCGGTTGGAGCCATCGCTGGCCGACCTGCTCGAGCGGCTCCGTGTTGATCGTGTGCAGGTCGTAGACGACGAGGCGGTGAGCCGGGTTCAAGGGGCTCGGCTCAACCGATCGCCTGCTTCACGAGCGCGCGGATTCTCGCCTCTTCCGGAGCCGTCAGCTTCTTCAGCGCGAAGGCGGTCGGCCACATGGCGCCTTCGTCGAGGTTCGCCTTGTCGCTGAACCCGAGCGTTGCGTACCTCGTCTTGAACTTCTGCGAGCCTTGGAAGAAGCAGACGACCTTGCCGTCCTTGGCATACGCGGGCATCCCGTACCAGGTTCTCGGCCAGAGGTCCGGCGCGCTGGCTTTGATGATCGAGTGGAGCCGCTCGGCCATGGCGCGATCCGGTTCCGGCATCTCGGCGATCGCCGCGAGTACGTCGCCTTCCCCGTCAGCCTTGCCCGCACGCGGCCCGCGGCGTGCGGCTGCCTTGAGCTCTCGGGCACGCTCCTTCATCGCGACTCGTTCCTCGGCCGTGAATCCCTTCGACGACTCGCCCGTCGCCGCGGTGCCCTTGGCGGACTTCTGCGTGGTCTTCTTAGCGCTCATCCTTCCCTCCTGGTGTGGCCGGTATGCCTGAGGATCGCACGCGCGATGGGCTCCCAGTCGGCGCGCTCGATTCCGTGTCCGGCTGCCTCCAACACCAGGAGCCGCGCACCGGAGATCTCCCGGGCCAGCGCTTCGCCGTGCGCGAGCGGGAACATCGGATCATCGGTGCCATGGATCACCAGCGTGGGGACGGCGATCGAGGACAGCGGCCCGCGCGGCGTCTCGCCCTCCGCGGCCAGGCCGTGGTTCTCGGAGGCCGCGATGTCGTGCGCACGCTCGAGGTCGCGGAGGACAAGCTCGCGCGTCGCCGCCTCGTCGAACGGGCGCGAGCCCCCTGCGAGCACCCGCGCGTAGTCCACCAGATACTCGACCACCGACCCCTCGTCCGACCAGTCGACTTCCGCGCTCGCCACGAACCGCCGGTACCGCTCCGTGGCCGACGGGAGCCCACGTTCGCCCGGCGTCGCGGGCGACGTGCTGATGAGGACGAGCGAGAGCACGCGATCGGGGTAGCCAAGTGCAAGCAACTGCGCGACGGCACCGCCTGCCGAGGCGCCGACCACGTGCGCAGCCGGGATCCCGTATGCGCCGAGAACGCCGGCGGCGTCGGCGATCAGGTCGGCGCCGGTGTACTCCGGGCGCCCCGGCTCGTAGGTGACCGATCGTCCCGTGTCCCGGTTGTCGTAGCGGATCACGAAGCGCCCTCCGTCGGCCACCAACCGACAGAAGCCCTCCTCCCACCAGAGCATCGATGCACCAATGCCCATGATCAGGAGAATGGGCGGGTCGTCGGGCCGACCGAAAGACTCCGTACAGAGCTCGACGCCGTTCGCCTCGATCATGTGCTCGGCCACGTTCTGGCCTCTTCCTGTGGGAGATCGTCACCTTTGGCGAAACCCGGTTGACCTCGCGCGTCATCGCCCACTCGCGAACGGTCGAGGGCCGCCACGTATCCGTCGATCGAAACGCCTGTCTGAAGAATGAGGGGGCTCATGAAGCCTCCCGTTCGCGTGCCTCCTCTTCGACCGGTCGAGACGCCGGAAGTCATCGCCTTCCGGTGCTTCTGTCGATCGGCGTCAGGAGATGCGCGTGAGCAACAAGACGGGAATCCTCCGCGCGGCCTTGTTCTGGTATTCGCCGAGGCCAGGGGCTACCTTGACAGCGTCCGCCCACACTCCTTCGCGCTCGGTGCCCTCGAGCTCACGCACCGCGACTTTGAAGCGCTCGGTGCCGAATTCGACGTTGACCTCCGGGTGGGCCTTCAGGTTGTAGTACCAATCGGGGGTCTTCTCTGCGCCGCCGTTGGACGCAACGATCGCGAAGCGGCCGTCCGGCTGCGGGAAGCAGCCGAGGGGAGTCACGCGTTCGATTCCCGACTTGGCGCCAACGTGGTGAATGAGGATCAGCGACGAATCCTCGAACGGATCACCAACCCTCCCGTCGTTCGCACGGAACTCGTCGACGATTCTGGCGTTGAAATCACTCATGTCCTCATCTCGTTCCTTGCCTCGGCAGCGGCAGCTGTCCCAGCGCCGGCGCTCATGGCAGCTTCTGAAGCCCGGAGGCGGTGAGCAGGTACTCGGGGGCGGTGGTCGCCGGATTCGTGCGTACGAGGTCGACGAGGGCGGCCCCGGCCGTCTCGGGGGTCAGCGGGTCCCCCAGCTGCCTCAAATACGCCTCCTCGGTCTGGCCGCTCCGGGCCGCGTACGCGCGAACTCCCTGTCTGCCTACGTCTCCGAGCGGGGTCATCCTGGGCATCACCGCGGTGACTGTGATGTCCAGCCCGGCACGGAGCGACTCCTCCTGGGCGTAGGCGGCGATGAAGCGCTGCGCGGCCTTCGACCCCGCGTAGCCACCGCTGGCCGGTGATCCGTTGATGGCAGCTCCGCTGCTCATGACCACCACCCTGCTGCCCGGCACGAGCGGCTTCAGCAGTGCCTCGCGCAGCCAGTGGAATGCGAGCTTGACGTCCGTGTGCCAGTTGACGGACAACGTCTCCCACGTCTGGTGCTGGAGCGGTCGCATCACCGGGGTGGCACCGGCGCTCAGGATGAGAATCTCCGGCTCGTACTGGTCGAGCAGCCGCGGCGGCACCGTCGCGTCGGCTGCATCAGCGGCCTCGGTGCGGATGTTCCGGCTGGAGGCGGCCAGCTCGTCGAGTGCCGTGCTGGCGCGGGCGACGGCGACCACCGGGGCGCCGGCCTCTGCGAACGCCTGAGCTATCCCACGTCCCAGGCCCCGGCTCGCGCCCACGACGACGGTGGTCCGATTCAAGAAGTCGCTCATTTCGTCCTCTCTTCCTCTTCCGGGTTTCCTAGTCGCCGGCGTGCGCGGGGGCGGCCTCGAGCTGTTCCTGCCGGGCTCGGCGCGGCCGCCCAAGGAGTAGGAGCGCCAGCGCCACGCCAATCGCGGCCAGCGCGGCGCAGGCCAGGAAGGCAGACTGGAAGCCCTCGGTCAACGCGACGAGCGGATTGCCACCTGATGAGCCGCCAGGTAGTCCGCGGAGCCGGAGATCGCAACCGTCGACACGATGGCGACGCCGAGCGCCGCCCCGATCTGGAAGGCGGTGTTGCTAAGGCCCGAGGCGAGCCCGGACTCGCGCTCGGCGACGCCCGCGAGCGCAGCGATCGAGGCGGTGACGAAGGTGAGGCCGACGCCGGGGCCGTACACGAGCAGCCCCGGGAGGATGCTCCCGACGTAGCTGCCACCGACGGACACCTGCGTGAGGAGCAGGGAGCCGGCGCCCACCAGCGCCATCCCGGCGGCCGCCACTGCCCGGTAGCCGAACCTGGGAACGATCGCCTGGCCGACGATCGAGCCGACCGCCGCCATGACCGTGAAGACGGCGGTGCCAAGCCCGAACCTGACGGCCGAGTAGCCGAGCACTTGCTGTGCGTAGAGCGTGAGGACGAGCGGCATGCCGAACGCGACGGTGCCGAAGAGGAGCATCACGAGGTTGGCCCCAACCAGCGTGCGCGAACGGAGGATGCGCAGGGGCACGAGGGGCGCGCGGTGGCGCGCCTCGATCAGCGCGAAGGCGGCGAGCAGCGCGGCGGAGCCGGCGAACAGGAGGATCGTCTGCGTGTCGCCCCAGCCGACGTCCGGCGCCTTGACCACCGCGTAGACGAGCAGGACGAGCGCGCCGGTGATCGTCAGTGCCCCGGCGGGGTCGTAGCTCCGCTTCGCGAGCGTCGCCCGGCTCTCGCGCAGGAGCACGGGCGAGAGCGCGAGCGCGGCCAGGCCGAGCGGGATGTTGATGAAGAAGATCCACTGCCAGCCCGGGCCGTCGACGAGCGGGCCGCCGATCAGCCACCCGGCGGTGGCGCCGATGCCGCCCATCATGCTCCAGATACCGAGGGCCTTGTTCCGCTCGGCCCCCTCCTCGAAGGTGGTCGAGATGATCGAGAGGGCAGTCGGGGTCATGATCGCGGCGCCGACGCCCTGGACCGCGCGGGCTGCGATGAGCGCCGCCGGCGACCAGGCGAGCCCGCAGAGCAGCGAGGCGGCCGTGAACACCAAGATGCCGACGATGAACACGCGCCGCCGTCCGAGCAGGTCGGCCGCGCGTCCTCCGAGCAGCAGCAGGCCGGCGTAGGTGAGCGCGTAGGCGCTGATCACCCACTGCAGGTCCTGCGCCGAGAAGCCGAGGTCGACCTCGATCGAGGGCAGGGCGACGAGCACGATCGCCGCGTCGAGGATGACCATGAAGAAGGCGCCGCAGAGGAGCGCGAGCGCCCACCAGCGGCGGGGATCGAGTTCTGTTGCGTGCATGACGATTCCCTTCAGTTGCGTGTTCGTCGGCGGTAACCCGTCGTCTTCGGCTGCCAGAAGGCGATCTCGCCCCCCTCGGGCACCTGAACGACGCTGCGCCAGCCGGCCCGGCCCTCGCGGGGGCCGAGGAGTACGCTCGCCCCGCACCGACGTGCGCGCTCGGTGGCCTCATCGATCTGCGAGACCTTCAGATAGGGGATCCAGACTGCCCGGCTCGTCCCGCACTCGACGATTCCGCCCTCGAGCAGGCCTCCCCAGGCGAGCGCCTGGTAGGTGCGGCCCTCGACCTCGACTTGCTCGATCTGCCAGCCGCAGACGCGCGAATAGAACGAGCAGGCGCGCGCCAGGTTTCCGGTGTGCAGTTCGAGATGGACGACGGGGTTCGGCGGGTGCTGGATCATGGTTCTCCCTAGTACAGATCCGCTCCGTCGCGCCGATCCATCGCACCGATTGATTCGCGGTGCGCGGCGGGTCTTATCTATCGAGACCCCGTGAACTCGCCCAGCGCAACCACACCAACTGCCGCCGATCTCGCAGCGGCCCGCCGGCACGACGCGGACGCCTTCGAGCGCCTGATCGGCCCGCACCGCGCCGAGCTGCAAGCGCACTGCTACCGGATGCTCGGTTCAGCGGCCGATGCCGAAGACGCCCTGCAGGAGACGCTGCTGCGCGCCTGGCGGAGCCTGCCGTCCTTCGAGGGTCGCAGCTCGCTTCGCTCCTGGCTCTATCGCATCGCCACGAACGTCAGCCTCAGGATGCTCGAGCGGCGCCCGAAGCGGGTGCTGCCGATCGATTACGGCCCCGCGAGTGACCCGCACGATCGACCGGCGGAACCGCTCGTCGGGCAGGTATGGCTCGACCCCTATCCCGAGGAGGCTCTCGGGCTCGGCGACGGCCCGGCCTCGCCCGAAGCGCGCTACGAGGAGCGCGAGGGTATCGAGCTCGCCTTCGTCGCGGCGCTCCAGCACCTGCCCGGTCGTCAGCGCGCCGCGCTCCTCCTCCGTGACGTGCTCGGGTTCGCCCCGGCCGAGATCGCGACCACACTCGACGCCACCCCCGCGGCGATCTACAGTGCGCTCCAGCGCGCCCGCCAGGCGGTGGAGGAGCGTCTACCGGCGCGCAGCCAGCAGGCGACACTGCGCTCGATCGGAGACCAGCGGCTGCGCGAAGCCGTGGAGCGTTACGTCGACGCATGGCAGCGCAACGACGTCGCCGCGCTCGCTGCGATGCTGACCGATGACGCAACGTTCGACATGCCTCCGCAGCCCAGCTGGTACGTCGGACGCACGGCGGTTGTGGCATTCCTCGCTGCGACACCCTTGTCTGGCCGCCTGCGCTGGCATCACGTCCCCGTCCGCGCCAACGGCCAGATCGCCTTCGGCCTCTACGCTGCGCCCCCGGGAGGCGCCAGCTACGTCGCGGACGCGATCATGCTGCTCAACCTCGACGCCTCCGCCGCGATCACCAGCATCACGGCATTCCGAGAGCCGACGATGTTCGCCCGCTTCGGCTTGCCCCGCGAAATCACACGCTAGGGATCACGCGTCGTCGCTCGTCGTTTCCTCAGTCGTCGAGGATCGTCAGGTCGAGTAGGCGGAGCCGCTCGGGGTCGGCGAGGAAGTCGAGCTCGACGATCTTGCCGTTCCGGACCGTGACGACGCCGATCGAGAATGGCTGCCCGTCGAGGAAGGCGACCGCTCCGGCGACGCCGTTGATCAGGGCCGGCCGGACGTCCAGGTCGAGCCGGGCATAGCTGAGCGCCTGGCCCGCGACCGCCTCGGCGCCGCGGATCTCCCGCGCGCGAGCCGGCCCGAAGTCCTGCCGCAGGACGACGTCCGGGTCGAGCACCGCGACGAGCCGCTCGAAGTCGCCGTCACGCGCAGCCGCGAGAAACGCGTCGACGACCTCGCGCTGCGTTTCGAGGTCCGCGTCGGGAACGGTTCTCTCGGCGCGTACGCGCCGGCGTGCCCGGCTGGCGAGCTGGCGCGCCGCCTCAGGGGAGCGCTCGACGATCGGCGCGATCTCGTCGAAGGGCACGGCAAAGATGTCGTGCAGCACGAACGCGAGCCGCTCCGGCGGAGACAGCGTGTCCAGCACCACGAGCAGCGCCAAGCCGACCGAATCGGCCAGCAGCGCCTCGTGCTCGGGATCGATCCCGTCCACCCGGTCGACGATCGGATCCGGGAGCCTCCCGGCGAGCGGCTCCTCCCGCCGCGCCTTGCGGGCGCGGAGCATGTTCAGCGAGATCCGAGCGACGACGGTCGTCAGCCAGGCGCCGAGGTTCTCGAGCCCGCTTGCGTCGGTGCGGTGAAGCCTGAGCCACGCCTCCTGCACCGCGTCGTCCGCCTCGCTCAGCGAGCCGAGCATCCGATAGGCCACCGCGCGCAGACGGGTTCGGCGTTCCTCGAATCGTTCTGCCAGCCACTCTCGCTCGTCCATCGGTCACGTTCCTCCGTCGCGTCGGGTCTTACCGAAAAGACCCGCGAACTAACCCGGACGTGACGAAAGGAGAACACGATGAGAGTCTTCGTGGTAGGAGCAAGTGGCGCGATCGGCCGCCGGCTCGTCCCCCAGCTGAGCGAGCGCAGGGCACGACGTGATCGGCACCGCCCGATCGGACGACAAGGCAGAACTGCTGCGCGGGCTCGGAGCCGAGCCAGTCGTGCTCGACGCGCTCGACGCCCGCGCAGTCCGCGAGGCGGTTGCCGCCGCCCGGCCCGACGCGATCGTCCATCAGGCGACCGCGCTGACGGGCATCAGCGACCTCAAGCATTTCGATCGCACCTTCGCCCAGACGAACCGCCTTCGCACCGAAGGGATCGACAACCTGCTCGCGGCCGCACGCGAAGCGGGCGTCGGCAAGGTCGTCGCCCAGAGCAACGCGAACCACCGCTACGCCCGCGTGGGAGGCCCGGTCAAGAGCGAGGGCGACCCGCTCGATCCGAACCCGGTCGCGGCGGCGCGCGAGAGCGTGGAGGCGATGGCCTATCTCGACAAGGCCGTCACCGGCTGCGGGTGGGATCGCGCTCCGTTACGGCATCTTCTACGGAGACCCCGACGACGGGCTGGTCGAGGCCGTGCGTGCGCGCAAGTTCCCGATCGCAGGCGACGGTGCCGGCGTCTGGTCGTTCATCCACCTCGACGACGCCGCCGCGGCGACCGTGCTCGCGCTCGAGCACGACGGCCCCGCCGTCTACAACATCGTCGACGACGAGCCCTCCCCTACCCGCGAGTGGCTACCGGAGCTCGCGAGGATCGTCGGGGCCAAGCCGCCGCAACATTTCCCCCGCCTGCTCGCCCGGCTCTTCGCGGGCGAGGCGCCGGTCGTGATGGCGACCGAGTCGCGGGGTGCGTCGAACGCCAAGGCCAAGCGCGAGCTCGGCTGGGCCCTGCGCTACCCGACCTGGCGGCAGGGCTTCGCCGACCTGTACGCGGAACCGGCCGCCACCACCTCTGCGCCGCGATCGGTGCCGGCCAATGCCGAGCGGGTCGGGTCGAGTTCGCGATGACCCGCGACGGCATCCAGATGCAGGCCAGGACGGGCGCCTAGGTATCGACCCTGATCCGGCCCGAGCGCTGGTGCGTGAGCGCGGCGCCCGCCCAGTCGACCACGGCCTTCGCGCGGTCCTCGTTGGTGGGCAGCAGCGCGAGGTGCACCGTTCCCCAGGCCAACTGGGCCTTCTTGCCCTTCATCGTCTTGCCGTCCTGCATCTGCACCACGGCCGCACCGCGGCCGATCGTCGCCATGGTGCCCTTGTCGCGGTACTTGAACGGCTTCGTTTTCTTGCCGGCGACCAGGCTCGCGATCGTCTCACCCGCGTGCTCGCCCGACTGCAGCGCGACCGAGCCGAGCTGTGGGAGGACCTGCTCCGTCTTCGCGTCGGTGATCGCCGCGATGTCGCCGACCGCGAAAACCTCCGGATGGGAGGCGATTCGCAACTCGCCGTCCACCGGGACACGATTCCCGCGCACGAGCTCGAGGCCGAGCGAGCGGATCAGCTCGTTCCCCTGCAGCCCGGCTCCCCAGACCAGCGTGTGGGCCGAAAGCACGGTTCCCGACTTGAGCGTGACCCGCTCCGGTGCGATTGACTGAACCACCTCGCCGGTCATGACCTCGACCCCGCGCTGCTCGAGCGCGTCGCGAGTGTAGGCGCGGATGTCCTCCTTGAACATCGCGAAGATCTCCGGCGAGGCCTCGACGAGCACGATCCGCGCATGCTCCGGGGCGACGTCGGGGTAGTCCTTGCGAAAGACGCCGGTGTAGAGCTCTGCCAGCGCCCCCGCGGTCTCGACGCCGGTCGGACCGCCGCCCACCACCACGACGTTCAGCGCGCCATCCTCCACGCGGTCGGGCTTGCGGTCGGCCGCCTCCCACCGCTCCAGGACGTGGTCCTTGAGGCGCACGGCGTCCGGAAGGGTGTACAGCGGGAAGGCGTGCTCTGATGCCCCCTCGACGCCGAAGAAGTTGACCTCGGCCCCGAGCGCCAGCACGAGGTAGTCGTAGCTCAGCGGTTCGAGCTCGGCAAAGCGAACCTCGCGGCCATCGAGGTCGATCGCCGTGACCTCGTCTTGATGGACGCGGACATTCTCCTGCTTGTCGAAGAGATCCCTGATCGGGTGCCCGACCGCCGGCTGCTCGAGCAACCCGGTCGCCACCTGGTACAGCAGCGGCTGGAAGGTGTGGTAGTCGTGCTTGTCGACGACCACGACGTCGACGCCGCTCTTGCGGAGCTTCTGGGCGGCGCCGATGCCGGCGAAGCCACCGCCCAGGACGAGGACGCGGGGACGGCCGCCCTTCGTGTCGGGTCGAGCGCTCACGGCGAGGAGGAGAGTATGGCCGGAGTGGCCTCTCCGACGTCATCCCAAGCGGATGAACGCGTCCAAGCTCGAGGCAAGGAGACTGGCTGACCAAACCCGTTCATCCTCATCGGACGATGTGCGCGAGCGGCACCGGTTCCTAGCGTCGGCGCGATGACCGCGGTTGCGTCGACGACTGTTGATCTCGCGCGGATCCAGTTCGCCACCACCTCGATCTTCCACTTCCTGTTCGTGCCGCTGACGCTGGGGCTGGGGCCACTCGTCGCGATCATGCAGACGCGTTGGCACCGAACCGGGGACGAGGCCTGGCTGCGGCTGACCCGCTTCTTCGGAACGCTGTTCCTGATCAACTTCGCGATCGGCGTAGCGACCGGACTCGTGCAGGAATTCGAGTTCGGGATGAACTGGTCGGTCTACTCGAGGTTCGTCGGCAACGTCTTCGGCGCGCCGCTGGCGATCGAGGGCCTGGCCGCGTTCATGCTCGAGGCGACGTTCCTGGGGCTCTGGATCTTCGGCTGGAACCGGCTCTCGCCGCGGCTCCACCTCGCCACGCTCTGGATCGCCGTGCTCGGCACCTGGCTGTCGGGGTACTTCATCCTCGTCGCGAACTCGTGGATGCAGCATCCGGTCGGCTACAAGATCGTCGACGGGGAGGCGCAGCTGACGAGCGTCTGGGCGCTCCTGTCGAACGGGTTCGCGCTCCGCGCCTATCTCCACACGATGCTCGCCGGTCTGATCTTCGGGTCGATCGTGATGCTGGGCATCTGCTGCTGGCATTTCCTGCGCGGCCACGAGGTCGACCTGTTCCGCAAGGCGGCGAAGCTCGCGCTGATCGTCGCGGTCCCCGTGACGCTGCTCCAGCTCGTGGTCGGTAACCGCTTCGGGGAGGCGGTGACGAGCGCCCAGAGCATGAAGATCGCCGCCTCCGAGGCACAGTGGAACACCTGTCAGCCCTGCGGCTTCTCGCTCTTCCAGATCGGCGGCTTCAGCGAGCAGGACGAGACGCCGAGCTTCTCGATCACGATCCCACGAGTCCTGTCGTACATGGCCACCGGCTCGTTCGACGGCCAGGTGCAAGGCCTCAACTCAGCTCCAGACCCAGGAACAGAGGAAATACGGACGCGGCACCAACTACATGCCGAACGTACGAGTGATCTACTGGTCGATGCGGGTGATGGCCTTCGCGGGGGTGCTGATGCTCCTGATCGCCGCCCTCGGGGCGTGGCTCTACTGGAAGCGGCGGCTCGAGAAGGCGCGCTGGTTCCACTGGACGGCGATCGTCGCGATGGCGCTCCCGTACATCGCCGCGACCGCCGGCTGGATCCTCACCGAGATGGGACGCCAGCCCTGGATCGTCCAAGGCCTGCTGCTCACCAGCAAGGCGAACTCGCCCAACGTCAGCACGACCTGGCTCGGCATCAGCCTCGGATTCTTCATCACCCTCTACGTCGCACTTGGCGTCGTCGACTTCGTCCTGATGCGTCGCTACGCGCGACCCGACCAGCCGGTGCCGCGCGAGGAACTGCCCGCCGCGGCCGTGAGCTACTGATGAACCTCCAGATCTTCTGGTTCTGCCTGATCGCGTTCCTCTGGTCCGGCTACTTCCTGCTCGAGGGCTTCGATTTCGGCGTCGGGATGCTGCTGCCGTTCGTGCCGCGGGACGAAGGCGAGCGCGGCGCGATGTTCCAGTCGATTGGCCCGACATGGGACGGCAACGAGACCTGGCTCGTCGTTGCCGCCGGCGCGACGTTCGCCGCGTTCCCTGCGTGGTACGCGGCGATGTTCTCGGGCTTCTACCTCGCGCTGCTGCTCATCCTCTTCTTCCTGATCGTTCGCGTGCTTTCGTTCGAATGGCGCGGCAAGAGCGAGAGCCGGCACTGGAGGAGGACATGGATGTGGGCGAACGCCGCAGGCAGCGCGGGGATCGCGCTCATCTGGGGAATCGCGCTCGCGAACCTGATCCACGGACTCCCGCTCGACTCGAACGGCGACTACACCGGAGATCTCGCCGATCTCTTCACCGTCTACACCGTCTTCGCGGGCCTCACGTTCGTGATCGTCTTCGCCTTCCACGGCGCGAGTTTCTTGACGCTGCGCACGACCGGCGACCTCGGCACGCGGGCGCAGCGCGCTGCCAGGACACTCGCACTCCCCGCCGTCGCGGCCGGCGCGGCATTCCTGATCTGGACGGTCGTCGTGGCAACCGACCGCAACGACAAGGACGTCTTCCCGCCCGTCCTGCCGGCTGCGATCGGCATCGTGGCACTCGTACTCGCCGGCATCCTCGTCTACCTGGGTCGGAGCGGGCTCGCGTTCACGATGACGGCCGTCGGCGTCGTCAGCACCGTCGCAACCCTCTTCACGAGCCTGTACCCGCGAGTCATGGTCTCGGATCCCGACTTCGGCAACAGCCTCACGGTCTCGAACGCCGCGTCGGCCCACTACACACTTGCCGTGCTGACGGTCATCGCCGTCATCGTCACCCCGATCGTCGTGCTCTACCAGGCCTGGAGCTATTACGTCTTCCGGGCCCGGATCACCGGCGAAGAGGTGCGGTCGCCGACCGACGTCATCGCGAAGCATGCGGGCACTTCGGCTGAGCTTCCCTGAGCGTCCACGGTCGAGGGTGCAGTCGCGGGCGAACCGGCCCGCTCGGCGTCAGTCCGGGTACTCGTCCTTCCGCCAGGTGCGGGGCTCGGCGGGTTGGGCCTTCGGCGTTCGCTCGAGCAGGAAGTTGTAGTACGGCGCGACGAATGGGTCGGGCGCCATCACCGTGTACGTGTGGTAGACGGTCCCGTTCTCGCGCGCGAAGGCGATCCAGCTCGGGCTCTCGCGCAGCCCGTCCTCGAGCTCCGCACCGATTTGGCGTGACCACTCCCGGAGCCAGTCGGGCGGGTCGTCGATGATCTCCTTGATCTGGGGAATCTGCTGCGCCTGCTCCTCGGTCAGCGCGAGGCCGAAGTCGAAGGCGAAGTCGGTGTCGTAGGTGGAGACGTAGGGGAACTGCCAGCCCATCCGCCGCTTGTAGGCGTTCAGCCGCTCGATCGGCGCCCGTGAGAAGCACAGCAGCGTCACGTCGCGGTGGTTCATGTGAATCAGCGAGCCGTCGAGCCCGTCGCCCAGGTTGGTGCAGCCGGGGCAGGCCCCGAGCGTGTAGTCGGGGCCGAACATGATGTTGTAGGCGAGTAGCTGGGAGCGCCCGTCGAACAGTTCGCCGAGGGTCTTCTTGCCGTCCTCGGTGTCGAACTCGTACTCCTTCTCGACCGGCACCCAGGGCAGAGCGAGACGCTGTGTCGCGATCTCCGTGTTCCGCTCCGCCTGCTCGGCCTCGAGCTTGGCGAGTTCGTTCCGGGCCGCCTGCCATTCCTCGCGAGTTCCGATCTTGTGCTCGGGCATCTCAATTCCCTCCGCTGGACTCGAACGCTCCGGCATGAGCCGATCCCGTCACGACGCTACCCGGGATCGTGAAAATGAGACGCCTGACGACCCTGAAACTCATCGGCGTCGATCCCGACCGCGGCTCGGGTCATGTGGCGCTCGCTGACGCTTGGCTCGTGCACCTCGATCTCGTCCACCGCGCCATTTGGACTTGTGCGAGATGAGACTTACACTCGCCCGAGTGGAGCGCAAGCTCGCGACGATCCTGTTCGCCGACCTCGTCGGCTCGACGGAGTTGGGCGCGTCGCTCGACCCGGAGTACGCGCGCGACCTGCTCGAGCGCTTCTACGACGCGATGGAAGCGGAGATCGCGCTTGGCGGCGGAACGATCGAGAAGTTCATCGGCGACGCGGTCGTCGCCGTGTTCGGCGCTCCCGCAGCCCAGGAAGACCACGCCGAGCGGGCGTTCCAGGTCGCTCTCTGGATGCAGGAGCGGCTACAGGAGCTCTTCCGCGGCCGGCTCTCGCTGCGGATCGGCGTCAATTCCGGCGAGGTCGCGGTCGGCCGGCCTCGCGAGGGCAGCTCGTTCGCGACCGGCGACGCGGTCAACGTGGCCGCGCGCCTCGAACAGGCGGCGGAGCCCGGCCACGTACTCGTCGGGGAGCGCACCGCGTCCATCGTCGGCGGCGCGTTCGAGCTCGGCGAGCCGCGGACGGTCGAGGCGAAAGGGAAGGAGGGCGGAGTCGCCTGCAGGGAGCTCCGGCGGATGCGCGCGCCGCGGCGGCCGCGCGCCGGGCACGGCCCCGAAGCGATATTCGTGGGTCGCAAGCAGGAGCTCGAATGGCTCGAGGACATGCTCGCGCGCACGGAGACGGACGGACACCCGCGGCTCGCCATGGTCGTGGGTGAGGCGGGCATGGGCAAGACGACCCTCGTCCGCGAGTTCCGGGAGCGCCTGCCGGGCGGGACGGCGTTTCGGCTCGGTCGCTGCCTCTCCTACGGCCGCAGCGTGACCTACAGCGCGCTCGCCGACGTGCTGCGACAGGAACTCGGCCTGCGCCAGGAGGACTCGGCCGACGACGTCTTGGAGCGGCTCGCCGGCCGCGAGATCCTCGGCCTCACGCTCGGCCTCGACGTCGCCGGCGATCTCGAGCCGCGGGCGGCGCTGCTGCGGTTGCAGGACGAGTGGGTACGTCTGATCTCGCAACTCGGCGCGGAGGGACCTGCGGTGCTGATCATCGAGGATCTGCACTGGGCCGCCGAACCGCTGATCGAGGTGCTCGAGCGCGTGCTCTCCGACGCGCAGGGCCCGGTTCTCGTGCTCGCGACTACGCGGCCCGGGCCGGCTGGATTCCCGGCAGCGGATGTGCTGAGCTTGGAACGCCTCGCCGACGAGGAGGTGACCGAGCTCGTCGAGGCGGCGCTCGCGGCCCCACTCGAGTCGCGCGCACTCGAGCTCGTCGCCGGCCACGCGGAGGGAAACCCGTTCTTCGTCGAGGAAGTGCTCGCGGACCTCCTCGGCAGCGGACTGCTCGAGCGCAGCAACGGCGGCTGGTCGTTGCGCAACGCCGCGCTCGATATCGGCATCCCGGACTCCGTGCAAGGCGTCCTCGCCGCCCGCATCGACCTGTTACCGGCCGAGGCGAAAGAGGCCCTCCAGGCCGCCTCGGTGATCGGCCGCTCGTTCACTCCGGGAGGCCTGGCCACTCTGACCGGCTCGAGCGCCGAGGTGCGCACCCTGGTGGAGCGAGGATTTGTCCGCCCCGCGGAGCCGGAGCTCGTCTTCAAGCACGCGCTCACCCGCGAAGTCGCGTACGGCAGCCTGCCGAAGGTGAGTCGCGCGCGCCTGCACGCCGCCTTCGCGCGCTGGCTCGAGGCGGGGGACGCGACGGACGGCCGCGCGGGCGTGTTGGCGCACCATTACTCCGAGGCCGCAGCTCCCGGCATCGCGGAGCTCGCCTGGCGGGACCGCGATGAAGAGCTTGGGCAGCTCTCGGCGGCGGCGCTGCGCTGGCTGCGGCGTGCCGCCGACCTCGCGCTGGCGCGCTTCGATCTCGACGACGCCCTCTCGCAGCTTCACCGCGCCGCCGAGCTCGCGCCGGGCGAAGCCGACGTGTGGCACGCGATCGGCAGGGTGAACGCTCTGAAGTTCGACGGCGAGGCCATGTGGCCGGCGATGGAGAAGGCGATCGAGCTGACCGAGAGCACCGAGGCGCTCGCCGAGCTGTACGGGGAGCTCACGTTCGAATCGATCATTCGCTACGGGATGTGGAAGCGCCCGATCGATCACGGCCTCATGGAGAGCTGGCTCGCGCGAGCGCTCGAGCTCGCGGATGCGGGGGGCCACGCGCAGGCCAGAGCCTTCGTCACCAAGGCGCTGTGGGAGGACGACGCCGAGCTGGCGGAGCAGGCGGTCGCCCTTGCCGAGCGACTCGACGATCCGGTTCTGCTGTCCTACGCGTACTGGGCGCGCTCCGGCGCGGCGTTCGTGTGCCTCGACTTCAACGAGGCTGACCGCTGGGCGCAGCGCCGCTTCGAGCTCCTCGATCGCCTGACCGATCCGGACAAGATCGCCCACATCCATTTCTACGGAGCGACGGCCGCGCTCGCCGCCGGCCGGCCGAACGAGGCACAGGCGCTGGTGCGCGTGCACGACGGCATCGCCTCACGCCTGAGCGTGCACCACGAGGTTCACGCGCTCGGCGTCCTCCTCTTCGTCGAGGAGGCCCTCGGGCACTGGAACGAGGTGCGCGGGCTTCAGCACCGCGTCGAGCGGGCCGTCGCCCGTAACCAGGGCACGCCCTGCGTGCTCAACCCGAGGACGCTGTTTTCGTGTGCCGTCGCCTGTGGCGAGCTCGGTCTCGAGCCCGAGGCGCAGCGACTCGAGGAGGCTGCAGTCGGGCAGGGCTTTCAAGACGGCAGCATGGGTTTCTGGCTCGACCCACCGCCGGCGCATCTCGCACTGCTGCGAGGCGACCTGAAACGGCTCGACACCTTGCTCGAGTCGTCCGGCGCGACGTGGCAGATGTCGATGGACGGCAGCCTCTACGCGCTGGCTACGAAACTCGAGGCCCTCATCGCGCTCGGCCGGACGAGCGAGGCCGAGGAGGCCGCAACCCCTCTGCTTCAGCCCGGGACGTATCTCGAGCCGTTCGCACTGCGTACGCTCGGGCTCGTCAGGAGCGACCCCACCTTGACCGCGCAGGCGATCGAGCGCTTCGAGGCGATGGGGCTTGGCTGGCACGCGGCCAAGACACGCGCGCTCGCGCCGGCGTGATCCCGTGCAGGCGATGTCGACGCTTTCGCGCCTCATGCATCACTGATCCGCGGGACATCGGGACGTCGGCCCCATCAGCCATGATGGACTGCGCTGCGCCGCGTCGGGGTGCGGCGAGCGAGGACAACCACGACGGAGTGGACGAGTGTCTGCAGAGACGACCACGGCGGTACCGGAGGAGTCGAGCGGGGATCAGCGGCTGGCGATCCTCCTCGCGATGGCGATGTTCGTGCTCGTCGTCGACACGTCGCTGATGAACGTCTCGATCTCCGCGGTCGTGCACGATCTCGACACGACCGCGAGCGGCGTGCAGTCGGCGATCGCGCTCGAGGCGCTGGTCTCGGCGGCGTTCATCCTGATCGGCAGCAAGATCGGCGACCTGATCGGACGCAAGCGCGCCTACATCCTCGGCCTGCTCGGATACGCGGTCGGAGCGCTGTCGATGACGCTGTCGCAGACCCTTCTCCCGATCGTCATCTTCTGGGCGGTCATCGGCGGGCTGGGCGCGTCGCTTCTGCTGCCCGCGATGCAGTCCCTCATCCACGGCAACTTCACGGGCGCGATGCAGCGGAGGGCCTACGCGCTGGTCGGTGCCGCAGCGGCGATCGCCGCCGCCGTCGGGCCGCTCGTCGGCGGCTTCATCACGACGTACCTCTCCTGGCGGGTCGCGTTCTTCGGCGAGGTCGTGATCATCGCAATCGTCCTCGTAGGCAGCAAGCTCGTCCACGATGTCCCGTACACGGGGTCGCGAGGCGTGGACGTCGTCGGCGCGATCCTCTCGGCCATGGGCATGGGAGGCGTCGTGCTCGGGATCCTCGTGTGGGAGGAGGGTGGAGAGGCCGTCGTCCTCCTCATCGCCGTCGGCCTCGTCGCCCTCGGGTCGCTGGCCTGGTGGCTCGTGAAGCGCAAGCGCGAGGGCAAGCCTGCCCTGCTCGACGTCGGCCTCTTCGCGTCGAAGTACTTCCGGCTCGGCATCACCTCGCAGACGCTCCAGCAGATCGCGCTCGGCGGGCTGATGATCGCGCTGCCGATCTACCTGCAGATGGTGCTCGAGTACAACGCGATGGAGGCGGGCCTGTCGATCGCACCGCTCTCGTTGAGCATGTTCGGCGTTGCGGTGATCGCGGGCAAGAAGGCCGGCCATCGGAGCCCGAGCAAGATCATCCGGGCAGGGTTCCTGCTGCTCGCCGTCGGCGTGGCCGTCCTGATTCCGATCGTGCCGCGCGCCGACTCCGGCTGGGCGATGGTGGTACCGCTCCTCATCGCGGGCGCCGGGCTCGGCTTGCTGGTCTCCCAGCTCAACAACTACACCCTCTCTCCGATCGAGGAGGAACGCGTGAGCGAGGCCGCGGGCGTCAACTCGGCCGGCGGCTCGTTCGGGTTGTCGTTCGGGCTCGCCTTCGCCGGCGCGATCATGCTGGCGTCGCTCTCGCTGGTCTTCACGAACATGGCCGAGTCGAGCGACGTGCTCTCGCCGGCCGAGCAGCAGCAGGTGTCGAAGGGGCTGGAGAAGAACGCGGAGGTGATGACCAACACCCACCTCGAGGAGCTGCTCGTCGGCCAGCCGGCCGACGTCCAGAAGGAGATCGTCGACATCAACACCGACGCACGGCCGATCGCCCTGGAGATCGCGCTCCTTGTCCCGCTCATCGCGGCCCTGCTCGGCCTCGTCAACGGCTTCCGTATGACGCGCCTACCCGACCCCGAACCCTCGTCGGCCGCCGAGGGGCTACTGGCCGGCTGAATCGTCTCCCACCGCGCGCATGGAGAGCGAATCCGTCAGCGGCAGCCCCGCGGTTAGCGCGGGATTTCGGCGTTCGAGTAGTAGGGCTGCCAGAACGGGAACTCGTTCGCGAGCCAATGCCGGAGAGCGTCATACAGCCTGGCGTAGTAGCCCTGCTCGTACGCGGTGGGTGTGACCCACCAGCTGACGTCGATGTCGAAATCCAGCAGTTGCTCGGTCAACGGCGTGCGTCGTCCCAGCGGGTAGAGGTAGCAGCAGCCGAGGTAGCGCGGCTCGGTGTTGTAGACGGCGTAGGCGAAGGAGTCTCGTTCTCTGAACTCGAGCTCGTGCCAGACGAGATCGACGAAGTTGTAGTCCTCGGTGACCGGTTCGGTCGGCCAGAGGCCGCCTCGGGTCCGATGGATCAGGTCGATGCTCGCGTTGATGCCGACCACGTCGTCCCGGAGATGAGAGCGGGTGATCGCCGTCGCGACGACGTCCTCGTAGCGGAGCTCGGTTGGTGGCCTGAACCCGGCCGGAAATTCGAGCTTCTTGACGAACCGTCCGTAGTCCATGGTGTCAGCCCTTTCAGCCTTGGAACGCGGGGGCGATCGTGCCTGCGAGCAGTCGGAGCTGCTCGTCGGGGTCGGGGCCGATCGGAGCGACCACGATCGTGTCGACGCCGGTCTCCGCAATTGCACTCAGCGAGGCGATGACTTGCTTCGAGGTACCGGTGGCAGTGAGGTCGTCGAGCAGGTCGTCGGGTATCAGAGGGGCGATCGCCGCGGGATCGCCGAGCGCACGAAGCTCAGCGAGCTCAGCCTCGCGATGGAGTGGCGCGAGTTGCGCGGCGACGCTCTCGCTCAGCAGCATGTCCGCGACGACGTCGCGAGCACGCCCGCGGTCGGCGTCCACGCGGCCGTTGACGAAGACGGTGACCCGATGCGGATCAGTGCGACCGGCGGAAGCGCGGCCCTCCTCTATCCGCTCGCGCGCCCAGCGGATGTAAGCGGGCGCGGACGGCTCTGCGAGGATGGTCCCATCCGCGCTGCGACCTGAGGCGCGGAGCCCGAGGGGGCGACGCACGCCGAGGACCACCGGCGGTCGCGACATGGGTGGTTGAGCCAGGCAGACCTCGCGGAGGTTGACGTAGTCGCCCTTCGTGCTGAAGCTTTCACCGGCGAGCAGGCGCCGGATGGCAACGGTCGTCTCCTCGAGCGCGCGCACCGGCTTGGGCGGCAGCGCGCCGATCTGATCCATCCAGGCGGGCACGCCGTGTCCGAGTCCGGCGACAAAACGGCCGGGATGGAGCCGTGCCAGGGTCGCGATCTCCATCGCAGCGGCAACCGGGTTGCGGAACACCGCCGGCATGACCCCGAGCCCGACGGTGATGCGCGTCGTTGCCGCGAGCGCGGTCGCGCTCGTCGCGATGCCACCCGCGAGGAAGCAGTCCTCCCACAGCCACAGCTCGTCGAGCCCCGCCGACTCGGCGGCTGTCGCGAACGCGGCCAACTCCTCCGGCGGCCGGTCTGCCTTGAAGATGACACCCAACTTCGTCACGTCCGTCTCCGTCCTTGGGTCGAAGGTCTGTATTCAACCATATGGTTGAGTCAGGTCGACCGCCGATGACTTCGTACCTCTCGCGCCGTCACTACGCGTGGAATGACACGCATCAGGGAACTGAGTGAGCGACGAGCCGCGTTGCTCGAGCCGGCCGAGTCCTGGCGCCGGCACCTCGGCGGCGCGGGGTTCCGCCCTCGCCAGGAGACGGTCGCATGCGCCCGCTGATCTACTCGATGACGCCCTCGCTCGACGGTTACATCGCTGGACCGCAGGGATTGGGCGAATGGTCGGCCCCCGACGCAGAGCTTCATCGATTTCACAACGAGCAGACGCGCGAGCTCGACCTGCATCTCCTCGGCAGGCGCCTCTACGAGGTCATGACCTACTGGGAGACCGCCGAGGAGCGCAACCCCGCGGCGCCCGAGTACGTGCTGGAGTTCGCGCGAATCTGGACGCGGCTACCCAAGCTCGTGTACTCGGCGACGCTCGAGGCGGTCGAGGGAAACACGCGGCTCTCCCGAGGCGACCCGGTGCAGGAGGTGCAGGCGCTCAAGCAGCAGGACGGCGGGCCCATCGCCGTCGGCGGCGCCACCCTGGCTGCCAGCCTGACGGCGCACGGGCTCATCGACGAGTATCGACTGTTCGTCAGCCCGGTGGTCATCGGCGGCGGCACACGCTTCTTCGCGGGCGACACGCACATCGACCTGGAGCTGGTCGAGACGCGGACGTTCGGCTCCCGGGTCGTCTACCTACGCTACCGCCGGGTCTAGAGCCAGAGGAGACGCCGTGCCTGCAACCGTTCTCTCCATGTCCATGTCCCTCGATGGGTTCATCGCCGGGCCGAACGAGGGACCGGACAACGGCCTTGGCGACGGCGGGGAGCGCCTGCACCATTGGATCCTGCCCGGCGGCGGCGGGGTCGACGAGCTCGAAGCCGTGCGCCGTTCGGGCGGCGTCAACGGCTTGATCGTCGACGAGTTCATGTCCACCGGCGCGGTCGTCGCCGGCCGGGGGACCTTCGAGCCGGCCGGCGGCTGGGGCGGCGATCACCACGACGGCGCGCCGATCTTCATCCTCACCCGCCGCGATCCCGCCGAGTTGAGGCAGTGGCCGCTGGTCACCTACGTCAACGACGTCACGACTGCGATGGCGCGAGCCAAGGACGCCGCGGGCGACAAGAACGTGCTGGTCCACGGCGCCGGAACGACGCAGCTGGCACTTTCCGCCGGGGTCCTCGACGAGATGGAGCTCCATGTCATCCCCGTGCTGTTCGGCCAGGGGCGACGGCTCTTCGAGGGCCTCGCTCCCGAGCAGATCGAGCTCGAGCGCACCCGGATCCTCGAGGGCGAAGGCGGTGTCACCCACATGCACTACCGCGTCCGGCGCTGACGTCGGCGTTTCCCCGTCCTGCTTGCGGGACCACACCCTGAGCTCGCAGCGGGCCTGGCAGAGACGGGCGGTCCCTTCCCCGACCGGCTCCATGTCAACGCCGTCGTCTTCAGGTTCATGTGGGAGCAGGTCGAGGCGCTCACCCGCTGGGTCGCCTGGGCCGAGGAGGAGGTCGCCAAGTGGCCGGAGGACGTCTCGCAACCTCGCGAGTCTGAGCTCGTTGCCGTCTTGCGCGAGGCAGCGGCCTCTTCCAGGCGACAGGCGCGCGGGTAGACGGCCGTTACGCCTCGCGCGTGTGCCACTCACCTCGCACGCGTCCGTCCCGCCGCCTTCGCAGCAGTGCGGCAATCGCGAGCAGAAGGAGCGGTAGCACCAAGACGTGATAACCGATGTCGATGGCGCCGCCGCCTTGGGTGGTCCGCGTGAGGCCGACGGCGAAGCCGACGACCGCGACGATGTTCGCCGCGAGTGCGATGCCCCACGCGTGTCGTGCCCGGCGCCGTATCGCGAGCGCGCCGGAGAGCAGCACGACACCGATCGCGGCCTCGGCGACTCCGGCGCGGGTCGGGTCGAACGGGGGAGAGCCGTCGAGCTTGCCGGCGAGGTGGAGGAACGACATGACAGCCAGCGATATCGCCTCGAGCGCCATCAGTGCGGCGAGCCTGTTCATGCTGCACCTGCCAGCCTGCCGCCGTCGATGGGGATCGTCGCGCCGGTGAGGAACGAGGCGTGGTCGGAAAGCAACCATGCGACCGCGGCAGCGACCTCGGCGGGGCTGCCCATGCGTCCGAGCGGGACGTGCGAACCGATCATGCGCCGGGTGTCGTCGTCGAGGGCTTCGAGTCTGTCGGTCAGGATCGGGCCCGGCGCGACTGCGTTGACGCGGATGTTGCGGTCGGCGTAGTCGAGGGCGGCCGTCCTTGTCAGGCCGAGCACGGCGTGCTTGCCGGCGACGTAGCCGGCCATGCCTCGGACTCCCTGCAGGCCGGCGGTCGAGGACATGTTCACGATCGCTCCGCCTCCGGTCTCGACCATCGCGGCGATCTCGTATTTCATCGCGAGGAAGACGCCAAGGCCGTTGACGGCCAGCGCCTGCTCCAAGTCCTCGACGTCGAGCTCCGCGAGGGGTGTCGGCATGTGGGGCAGGCCGGCGTTGTTGAAGGCGCAGTCGAGGCGGCCGTAGGCGGCAGCCGTCCGCTCGACCAGCGCCTGAACGGAGGCAGGCTCGGTGACGTCGGTCGCGGCCGGCAGCGCCTCGCCGCCCGCGGCCACGATCTCCGTCGCGAGGGCGTCCAGCTCCTGTTCGCTACGCGCCGCGACCACGACACGGGCGCCGGCGTCTGCGAACGCGCGCGCGGCAGCGGCGCCGATGCCGCGGCTCGCGCCCGTGACGATCGCGACCTTGCCTTCGAGCAGACGGGAGAAACGTGTCAGCGATGCCATCGGGCGCACTCCTTCGTTGTTCTAGTTGCACTAATAGTACTGTTACACTAATATTCGTGCCACCATAGCAAAGCTGCTAGGGTGGTTCCGGATGAGCAGCGAGCCCGGCCTCCGAGAGCGCAAGAAGCAGCGCACGCGCGACCTGATCCGCGAGACGGCCGTGCGGCTCTTCATGGCGCGAGGGTTCGACCAGGTCACCGTCGCCGAGATCGCCCGCGAAGCCGACGTCTCCGAAGCAACCGTCTTCAACTATTTCCCGACCAAGGAAGACCTGATCTACGGCCGCATGGAAGCCTTCGAGCAGGAGCTGCTCGACGGGCTCCGCAACCGCGCGCCCGGACAGTCGGCGCTCGATGCCTACGCCGGCTTCATCTTCGCGATCCGCGGACTGATGACAGCCGAGCAGGGCGGCGAGCACATCGCTGCGTGGGCGCGGCTCATCACGAAAAGCCCGGCACTCGTCAGTCGCGAGCACGAGGTGTTCGCCCACCACACAGCGGCTCTCGCGATGCTGCTGGCCGACGAAACAGGCGCGGTGCCGGATGACCTCACGCCGTGGATCGCCGCAAACGCGCTCATCGGCCTCCATCGCTCGCTGCTGGACTACGTCCGCCGCCAGGCGCTGGCCGGTCGCCGTAACCCGGCCCTCGCCCGTCTCGTACGCACGCAGGGCGAACGCGCCGTCGCGCTGCTCGAGAGCGGGCTCGGCGGCTACGCCATCAAGGCCGAGTGACGTGCGACCATGACCGCGCCGGCTCCCTGTCTTCTGCTCAGCCGAGGGCGAGCAGTTCGGAGCGTCGCGTCATCGTCACATCGTCTTGACGAGTCCGCCGTCGATTACGTAGTTGGAGCCGGTGACGTTTGCCGTCCGCGGTGAGGCGAGCAGAGCGACGAGCGTCGCGGTGCTCCAGCGGGATGCCGCCGCCGTCGAGAACACGGCCGGTCTCACCGTCGAAGTGCAGTACGACCTCCTCGAGGCCGCGTGCCTCGAGGATGACGCGCTCGAGGCACCTCACCCCATGCGGGTGAGGTCACGCCTGATTCCCCGCGCTACCGTCGCCACGTCGAACGATCGAGAGGTGGGGGCATGGCGACCAACGTAGAAGAGCGGAGTTCGGGCTGGGTCACGTTCGCGGCGGTGCTGCTGCTCGCGGTCGGATTCCTGCGGATCATCTCGGGAATCAGCTACCTGGCCGACAGCCACCGCGTCAATGACTTCAGCAACGGCGTTTTCAGCGATCACCTGTGGGCCTGGGGCCTCTGGGACCTCGCGATCGCGGCCCTGGCGCTGTTCGCCGGCTACTCGCTGCTCAGCAACGGGCCCTTCGGGCGCTTCGTGGCATATGCCTGGGCCATCCTCGTGATCGTCGAGAGCTTCCTGATCCTCAACCAGGCGCCCTGGTGGGGCTTCACGGCCATCGGGATCAGCTGCCTGGTGCTGTACGGCCTGGCATCGACGCCCCGGTCGGCGACCGCCTGATGGGCAAGCACCGCGTCCTCATCGTGCTCGTCGCCGTCGGCGTCGGCCTCGCGGTCATCGTCGGTCTGGCGGGGGCGAGAGGCAGCGGCGGTACCAGCCAGGAGAGCGCACAGGCAAATCTCTGTAGCAGCCTGAACGGCCTCGAGAGCTCCACACAGGCGCTCGTCAGCCTCAGTCCGCAAACGGCGTCGAAGGCCGACTACCAGTCGGCCGTCGACACCGTGCAGAGCAGTTGGCAGGCCGTCGGCAGCGCCACCGGCGACGTCGCGAGCTCGACGAAGAGCACGCTCGACAGCGCCTGGGACACCTTCCAGCAGGCGGTCGATGACGTTCCCTCCGACGCCACGGTGAGCGCCGCCATCGGCGATGTACAGACGGCGGGTAAGGCGCTCGTGTCGACGACGAAATCGACGATCAGCGGGCTCGGCTGCTCGTAGGACCGCAGGTCACGTAGGAGGACGACCGTTCGGGATCGGCCTATCTGCTCGGAAGCGAGCGCGGTAGCCCGAACCATGGAAGCGCGCTGTTGTCGAAGCGGGTCATGCGACCTGACCACGGGCAGCCTTGATGACTAGCGCCCGACTGGCTAGCGCGCGGCGAGGCGCCGGCGCCGCTCGATCTCCTTCTCGGTGGGCTCGTCGAACTCGAACGACCCGAGCTTGATGTCGCCTGCACGCTGGTAGGTGTTGATCGTGACGCCGGTCTTGGAGACCTTGCTCCCGACCAGCTTGAGTGCGGCGGGGACCGTGCCGTCGCCGAAGAAGCGCTTGCCGGGGCCGATCACGAGAGGGAAGATCCACATGCGGTACTCGTCGATCAGGTCGTGCTCGAGCAGCGTCTGGATCAGACCCGGGCTGCCGTGGACCTGGATCTCGGGGCCGTCCTGGCTCCTGAGTGCTGCGACGTATTCGGCGACGTCGCCGGGGATCAGGATCGAGTTGCTCCACTCCACCTGCTCGAGCGTCGTCGAGGCGACATGCTTGCGCGTGCTGTTGAGCCGGTCGGCGATCGCGCCGTCGGTGTAGGGCCAGTGCGCCGCGAAGATCTCATACGTGCCGCGGCCGAGCAGAAGCTCGTACGGGGCGGCCCCGGCCATCTGAGCCATCATCTCGTCGTCGAAGTAGGTGACGCCCCAGCCGCCGAGCGTGAATCCGCCGGTCGGGTCCTCGCGCGGGCCGCCGGGTGCCTGCATGACGCCGTCGAGCGACATGAACGTGTTCACGACAAGGGTTCTCATCAGGATCTCCTTCATCGGGACCGACGGTGCTGTCGGTCACTGAGAGGTCGTAGCGAGCTGCCCGATCTCGACATCGGACGAGCGCAGCTCGCACATCCGGGATCGGATCGGCGACGATCCCTGGCGCGATGTCGAGAAGTCGCCGCCCGCTCCGACCCATGTCTGAGAGATCATCCAGACGCACGAGGAGGAAACCCATGAAGTACGTCGCGCTCGTCTACAGCAACCCCGGTGCGTTCGAGGCGTTGTCGCCAACCGAACGCGACGAGCTGATGAGCGAAGCCGACGCGTTTCTCAAGGAGTTCACCGACTCCGGCGAGCTTCTGAGCGGCGGCGTGGCGCTCGCCGACCCGTCGATCGGGAAGACCGTGCGGGTGCGCCACGGCCTCCCGGCCGTGACCGACGGACCGTTCGCCGAGGCCAAGGAACAGCTCGCCGGCTACTACGTGCTCGACACCGAAAGCCTCGAGCGCGCGACCGAGATCGTCGCGCACGACCCGGCCGCCCGCTTCTGGGCAGTGGAGGTGCGGCCGATCATGGATGAGGCCGGCACGGAGATGTGACGACGCGAGCAGAAGTCGACGGCCTACTGCGCCGGCTGGCGCCACACGTCCTCGGCCCACTCGTCCGCCGCTACGGCAGCTTCGACCTCTGCGAGGACGCCGTCCAGGAGGCACTCCTCGCCGCGGCCCTCCAGTGGCCCGAGCAAGGCATCCCGCGAAATCCGCGAGCGTGGCTGCTCACGGTGGCGACTCGCCGCCTGACGGACGAGCTGCGCAGCGCTCGGGCACGACGCCGCCGCGAGGAGACCGCGGCGGCGGGGACACCGCCCGACGAGCTGCTTGCACCGGCGCCCGGGCGACGAGCTCCCTCCCGACGAGGACGACACCCTCACCCTGCTCTTCCTCTGCGCGCATCCCGCGCTGACGCCGGCCTCCCAACTCGCCCTCACGCTTCGCGCGGTCGGCGGTCTGACGACCGCCGAGATCGCGCGCGCGCTGCTCGTCCCGGAGGCGACGATCGCCCAACGCATTAGCCGGGCCAAGCACCAGATCAAGGCGAGCGGTATCCCATTCAGCTTGCCCCCGCAGCCGGAGCGCGCCGACCGCCTGCGCGTCGTCCTGCACGTGCTCTACCTGATCTTCAACGAGGGTTACACGGCGACGTCCGGACCCGACCTGCAACGCAGGGATCTCGCCGTCGAGGCGATCCGCCTCACGCGCGACGCCCGACGACTGCTACCGGACGACGGTGAGCTGGCCGGCCTGCTCGCGCTCATGTTGCTCACGGACGCGCGGCATGACGCGCGCACCGCCCACGACGGCTCCCTGGTTCCGCTCGCCGAGCAGGACCGAGAACGGTGGAACCAAGCGTTCATCCAGGAGGGCCTGACTCTCATCACCGACGCCCTTGCCCAGACGCCGCTCGGGCCCTACCAACTCCAGGCGGCCATCGCCGCCGTCCACGCCGAGGCGGCCCGCGCGGAGAGCACCGACTGGCCACAGATCCTCGCCCTCTACGCGCTCCTCGAACGCATCGCGCCCAACCCGGTGGTCACACTCAACCGCTCCGTCGCGGTCGCGATGGTGCAGGGCCCGCGGGCCGGCCTCGAGCTGCTGAACACGCTCGACGACGACAGCATCGCGGAGCATCACCGCTTCCACGCAGTCCGCGCACACCTGCTCGAGATGGCAGGCGACCACGCGGCTGCCCGATCGAGCTACCAGGCCGCGGCGCGCCGGACCACGAGTCTCCCCGAGCAGCGCTACCTCGAGGCCCGAGCAGCGCGGCTGATCCGCGAGCAGTGATCGGAAGTCCCAGTCGCATGGGGCTGCGCTTTCTGGCGGTTCGTGGTTGAACGGCGATGAATTTCTGCTCGCGCGGCTGTCTACGAGACGAACCCCGACGATCAGGAGGCTCCAGATGTCCAAGTTGGCGTCCAAGCTCAATCTCACGCAGGTCGGCCGCGTCTGCATCACCGTTGCCGACACCGATCGCGCGATCGACTTCTACGTCGACACGCTCGGCTTCGCGAAGGTGGTCGACGTGCCGATGGGCGAGGCGATGCGCTGGGTCGAGGTCGCGCTCCCGGGAACGGAGACCACGATCGCACTCGCGCCGCCGCCAGAGGGCGAACAGGCCGGCGGCGGCCAGACGGGGATCTGCCTCGATACCTCGGACGTCGATGCCGACCACGCCGCGCTGAAGGCCGCGGGCGTCGACGTCGACGAGGAGGTCGCCCGCTGGGGCGGTCCGGTGCCGCCGATGTTCTGGCTGCGCGACCCGGACGGAAACGCGCTCATCATCGTCCAGCCGTCTGCCTAGTTCCGTGACGCAAGCGCGACCGGCGCCCGCCGCCGGTCGCGCAGCGTCTCGGCTCCGACCCCGGCTTCCGGCTGCCGTGGTCGTCTCGTCGTCAGCCGGATGCGAGGAGAAAGCTCGATGGATAAGCGCGCGATCATCGTCCATGGAACGGGCGGGCACCCGGACCACTGCTGGTACCGATGGCTGGGAGCGCGGCTGGCAGCACGCGGCTACGTCGTCGAGATCCCGCACTACCCGGGCCTCAACCGCGACCCGATCGAGACGTTCCTTCCGACTGTCCTTGCGAGCCACGTCTTCGACCGGGGAACCGTGCTGGTGGGGCACTCGGGCGGCGCAGCGCTCCTCCTCAGCGTCCTGGAGCACATCGACGTCCAGGTGGCGCAGGCGATTCTCGTCGCCGGCTATGCGACTCCGCCCAACCGCAACGACGAGCCCGTGCTGCAGGCCACCTACGACTGGGAGAAGATCAAGTCGAACGTCCGCGACGTGTACTTCGTCAACTCGGTCCGCGACCCCTACGGCTGCGATGCCGAGCAGGGACGGCGCATGTTCGACAAGGTGGGCGGCACGCAGATCATCCGTGACGAGGGCCACTTCGGGGACATGGACGACCCCTATCCAACCTTCGAGCTCCTGGACAGGCTCATCGACTGACCGTCGCGGCGGGCGTCCCCGAGCGAGGTGTCGCCGATCAGAGAGGTCACGATCGAAATGCGCATCAGTTTGAGCATCACCAACTTCTCGTGGTCTCCGTCCCCGGCCGACATTGCCAGCAGACTGGTCGAGGTCGCTCGCGCGGCCGATGAAGGCGGCCTCGACACGATCTGGGTCGCCGACCACCTCCTGCAAGCCGATCCGAACAGCAGTCCTGACGCCGCGATGCTCGAGGCCTATACCACGCTGGCCTTCCTCGCCGCTCACACGGGCCGCGTGCGCCTCGGCACCATGGTCACGGGCGTCACGTTCCGGCCGCCGGCGCTGCTGATCAAGGCAGTCACGACGCTCGACGTCCTCAGCGGCGGCCGCGCGTGGCTGGGACTCGGCACGGGCTACGCGCAGGATGCCGCGCGCGCGATGGGTCTGTCGCTGCCTCCGACTGCCGAACGCTACGAGCGTCTGGAGGAAACGCTCCGCCTCGCGGCGCAGATGTGGGCGGGCGACGCATCTCCGTTCCACGGCAGGCATTACGAGCTCGAGCACCCCATCAGCTCGCCCCAGCCTCTCTCACGGCCGCGTCCGCCGATCCTGATCGGCGGCATGGGCGAACGCAAGACGCTGCGCCTCGTGGCCCAGTACGCCGACGCCTGCAATCTCTTCGACATCCCGGACGAGGGCGCAACCATTCGCCGCAAGCTCGCCGCCCTGGCCCGGCACTGCGAGGATCTCGGCCGGGATTACGACAGCGTCGAGAAGACACTCAGCTCGCGACTCGAGTCGGGCGAGAGTGCCGAGCAATTCGCGGCCCGCTGCGCGAGGCTCGCCGCACTCGGCATCGATCACGTCGTCTTGATCGCGACGGGGCCGTGGACCCGCGAGGCAGTCGACGTGCTGTGTGCCGCTCGCCTGAAGGTCGACGCGTCCACGGCCTGAGCGCCGCGAATCTCTCGCCGGCGAAGGAGCCACCCGTGACACTCGCCACACAGACCCGCCGGCTACCGCGTGCGTCTCTGACGCGATGCGCGCGCATGCACGAAGGGCGAACTACGTCACGAGCACTGCCGGCTCCTCGAGGGTCTCGGCAACCATCTGCAGAAACGCCCCGGCGCGCGCACCGTCGACGGCGCGGTGATCGCACGAGAGCGTCAGCGTCAGCGCGGGCTGCACCACGGGCATACCGCCAAGCGGCAGCACCCGATCGACGATGCGCCCGACGGCCAGGATGGCAGCCTGCGGCGGATTGATGATGGCGCTGAAGGAGTCGACGCCGTACATGCCGAGGTTGCTGAGCGTGAAGGTGCCACCTTGCACGTCAGCGGGTTCCGAGGCGGCCCTCCCGTGCGCGCGCCACCAGGTCCTGGCGGCGCGCGGCGACATCGGCCAGATCAAGCGTGTCGGCGTCGTGGATCACGGGAACGACGAGTCCGTCGTCGAGCGCGACGGCCAGCCCAACGCCGATTGAGGGGCGGGTAGTGAGCTCGCCGTCGCTCCATGAGCGATTCAACGCGGGGTGAGCGCGCAACGCGTGGGCTACGGAGCGCACGAGCAAGTCGGTGACTGTGACGCGGGCGCCCGTTCGCTCGCGTGCAGAGCGCTGCCAGCTCAGCAGGCGTCCGGCGTTCACCTCCCGTTGCACCGAGAAGTGCGGCGTCGTCGTCCAGCTGGCAAGCGTCCGCTCGGCCATCGTGCGCCAGGCATGGCTGACGGGCGACGCCGGGCTGTCCGGCACCGCCGCGCGCGACGCCGAGACCGGTCGCGCGGCGTCGCCGGCAGCCGCTTGCACGTCGCTCGCCTGGACCGGGCGCCCCAGGCGACGTGCGAGCGAGGCGAGGTCGATGCCCAGGTCGCGCGCCATCCGCCTCGCAACGGGAGAGGCCGGCGCGCGACCCGGGAGCGGCTCAGCCGTGCGGGAGAGCGCCTCGCCCGGCGACAGGATCAGCGCGATCACGGTTCCCACGGCCACGTCGTCACCCGGGCCCGCGGTGACGGCGGCGAGCGTGCCGTCGTGCAGGCGCCTCGAGCTCGACGGTGACCTTGTCCGTCTCGATCTCGATCAGCGGTTGGTGCTTTGTCACGGCGTCGCCCTCTCCGTAGAGCCAGCGCACCACCCTGCCGGTGTCCTGGGCGACGCCCAGGGCCGGCATGATCACATCGGTTGCCACCTCAGCCCTGCGTGAGGGCGTGATCGCCTTGCGGCAACGTCGATGCGCCGTTGCTTCCGTTGAGGTGTGACTGGGTCTCGCGGATCGCCGCAAGCGGACCGCTGACCGCGTGGTAGTGCTTTCCGGCGACGAGCAGCTCTTCGGCCGGGAAGCGCGTGATGATCTCGCAGCCCGTCGCGGTCACCACGAGCTCCTCCTCGATCCGGGCGGCGGACCATCCGTCGGAGGCGGGCCAGAACGTCTCGAGCGCGAACACCATGCCCTCCTCGATCACTTCGGGGTGCTCCAGCGAAACCAGCCTGCTGAAGATCGGCTTCTCCCAGATCGAGAGCCCGATGCCGTGCCCGTACTGCAGCGCAAAGGCCGCCTCCTCGTTGGCGAAGCCGAACTCCTCGGCCTTCGGCCAGATCTCCACCACTTCGGCAGTGGTCGCACCCGGCCGGATGAGCGAGATCGCGGCATCGAGGTAGTGGCGGCAGCGCTTGTAGGCGTCGACCTGGGCGTTCGAAGCGCTGCCGACGGCGAACGTGCGGTAGTAGCAGGTGCGGTAGCCGAGGTAGGCGTGCAGGATGTCGAAGTAGGCCGGGTCACCCGGCCGCAGAATGCGATCGGCGAACACGTGCGGGTGGGGGTTGCAGCGCTCCCCGGAGATCGCGTTGACGCCCTCGACGTGCTCGGAGCCGAGGTCGTAGAGGACCTTCGAGACGAGCCCGACGCACTCGTTCTCGCTCATGCCCGGCCTCATTGCGCGGTAGAGCTCGTCGTAGGCGGCATCGGCCATCATGCAGGCCGTGTTCAGGAGCGTGATCTCGTCCTCGGTCTTGATCACGCGCGCCTGCTGCATCAACTGCTGACCGTCGAGCACAGTGATCCCCTCGGCCTGGAGCGCCAGCAGCACCGGGAGCTCGATCACGTCGACCCCGATCGGCTCGCCGAGCAGGCCGCGCAGCTCCAGCTCGATGCGAACCTTGCGCGCGACGTCCTGCGCCTGGCCGACCTCGGGACCGAGGGCGCCGCGCAGCGTCGAGATGCCCGGCCGCGAGCGCTCACCCAGCCACGGGCAGTAGAGCTGGTGGTGGCGCGCAGCCGAGCCGAAGTCCCACACGATCGGCTCGTCGCCCTGTGGCAGCAGCGTGAAGCGCGCGAGCTTGTCGATGGCCCATGTGCCGATGTGCGTCGCCGTCAGGTAGCGAATGTTGTTCATGTCGAAGCAGAGCAGCGCGCCGAGCTCTGACTCTGCGAGGAGGCGCTTCGCGCGCGCGAGGCGTTCGCTGCGCAGGCGCTCCATGTCGACTCGCTGCTCCCAGTCGACGGCGGTCAGGCCGAAGGTCTTGAGACCCATGCTGGTCTCCTCCTATGCAGACGAGCAGAGCGAGCGCGCGGTCGCCGCGACCCGCTCGGCGGTGGGTACGGTCAGGTCCTCGAGCGCGGGAGAGAACGGCACCGGCACGTCCATCGCCGCCAGCCGCATCACGGGAGCGTCGAGGTAGTGGAACGCGCCCTCGGCGATGACTGCGGCGAGCTCCGCCGAGGCGCCATAGCTCCGGTGGCCTTCATCCACGACGAGCGCCCGGCCCGTCTTGCGGGCCGATGTGATCAGAGCCTCGGCATCGAGAGGCGCCGTCGTGCGCGGGTCGACGACCTCGGCGCTGACGCCGTCCGCAGCCAGCAGGTCGGCCGCCTCGAGCGCGACGTAGACCATGCTGCTCGTGGCCACGATCGTCACGTCGCTGCCTTCCCGCTTGACGTCCGCGACGCCCAGCGGGATCACGTACTCCTCTTCGGGGACCGGCCCGCGAGTCGCGTAGGCCAGCTTGTCCTCGAAGAACACCACCGGGTTGTCGTCGCGGATGGCTGCCTTGAGGAGTCCCTTGGCATCGTACGGAGTCGCCGGCAGAGCCACGCGGAGGCCCGGGATGTGGCTGACCCAAGCGTGCAGGCTCTGACTGTGCTGAGCCGCCGAGCGTCGCGTCGCGCCAAGCGTCGTCCGCAGCACCATCGGCACTCCCAGCGCGCCGCCCGACATGTAGCGGACCTTGGCCGCCTGGTTCGCGAGCTGATCCATCGTCAGCGTCAGGAAGTCCCCGAACATGATGTCGACCACGGGCCGCATGCCGGTCATCGCGGCGCCGACGCCGATTCCGGTGATGCCCGCCTCCGAGATCGGGGAATCGATCACGCGCCCTGGGCCGAACTCGTCCACAAGCCCGAGGAGCACCTTGAACGGCGTGCCTGCCTCGGCCACGTCCTCGCCGATCACGAACACGGCCGGATCGCGACGGAGCTCTTCGCGCAGTGCTTCGTTGATTGCCTCGCCAAATGTCAGCTCGCGCGCGACTGCCCTCGCGCCGGCCTCGGTCGTGGCGCTAGGCGTAGACATGCTGGTCCACCTCCTCGGCAGCGGGATACGGGGCCGCGAGGGCGAACGCGACGCCGGCCTCGACAGCGCGACGGACGCGCGCCTCGGCATCGGCGAGGTCGTCCTCGCCGGCGAGGCCCTGCTCGCGCAGCCAGGCACCGTGGAGTGCAATCGGATCGCGCTGCTCGCGCCAGGTCGCCTCCTCGTCGCGCGAGCGGTAGTACGCGCGGTCGACGTCGCCGACATGGTGGCCGTGCAGGCGATAGGTCTCGCACGCGAGGAAGCCGGGGCCGTCGCCGTGCCGCGCCCGATCGACTGCCTCCAGCGCGGCCTTGCGAACCGCGCGGACATCCTGGCCGTCCACCGTGGCTGCGGGTAGCCCGAATGCCTCGGCACGCGCCGACACGGTGCCGGCCGTGGTCTCGTGGAAATGGGTGTACTCGTTGTAGAGGTTGTTCTCGCACACGTAGACGACCGGGAGCTTCCAGAGCGAGGCCATGTTCATGACCTCGTACAGCAGGCCCTGCCCGAGGGCGCCTTCGCCGAAGAAGCAGACCGCGACCTGTCCGCTCCCGCGCATCTGCGATGACAAGCCTGCGCCGGAGGCGATGCCTGCGCTGCCGCCGACGATCGCGTTGGCGCCGAGGTTGCCGCTTTGCTGATCGGCGATGTGCATCGAGCCGCCCTTGCCGCGGCAATAGCCGGCCTCTCGGCCCAGCAACTCGGCGAACATGCGGTCGATCGCCGCGCCCTTCGCCAGGCAGTGGCCGTGGCCGCGGTGGGTGCTCGTGATGTAGTCGTCGGATCGCAGCGCCGAGCAGACGCCGACGGCGACGGCCTCCTCACCGCTGTAGAGATGGGCGAGTCCCGGCATCTTCGCCGTGGTGTAGAGCTCGTTGACGTGCTCCTCGAAGATGCGAATCGTCAGCATGCGCTCGTACAGCTCGCGCCAGAGAGCAGCTGGTTCGTCCGGCGTCATCAACGTGCGGGGGTCGGCAGGCCGGAGAGCTGCGCGAGCACGTCGAACATCACGGCGAAATCGTGCTGATCGACGCCCATGCCGCGGGCGGCCGTGAGGATCTCGTTGGCCGTGGCGGTGCTCGGCAGCGGGACGTCGAGCTCGCGCCCGAGATCGAGGGCCAGCACCATGTCCTTCTGCATCATGTTGCAGTCGAACCAGGCTTCCTCGGGCATTTCGAGCACGAACGGCCCGCGATACTTCACCATCGGCGATGCGATCGCACTGTTGGTCAGCACGCGCACCGCGTCCTCTCGCGAGATCCCGCCCTTCTCCGCGAGGAGCACGCCTTCGCTGAACGCCAGCATCTGCACCGCGAGGCTGAGGTTGGTGGCGATCTTCATGAGCACCGCCTGCCCATTGCCACCCACGTACGTGACCGTGGGCCCGATGTCGCGCAGGATCGGCAGCACGCGCTCGAAGACAGCCGCGTCGCCGCCGACGATGACCGAGAGCCTGCCTTGCTCGAGCGTGATCACGCTGCCCGACACCGGGGCGTCGAGCATCGCGGCGCCTCGCTCGGCAACGCGTTCGGCGAGCGCGCGGCTCGCCGCCGGGCTGACCGTGCTCATGTCGACGTAGACCTTGCCCGGCCCGAGGCCGGCCAGGATCCCGTCGGGACCCTCGGTGACCGCTGCAAGAGCCTCGGTGTTCGTGACCATCGAGAACACGACGTCGCTCTGCTCGGCCGCATCGCTCGCGGTGTCCGCGAAGCGCATCCCACTGGCGATCAACGCCTCCGCCTTGCTGCGAGTGCGGTTGTAGCCCGTCACCTCGTGGCCGGCCTCGAGCAGGCGACGAGCGACCCCACCGCCCATGACACCGAGTCCCACGTAGCCGACCTTCGCCATCGTGCTACTCCGTTTCCTCGACTGCCGGCGGGGGCGCGCTGAAGTCCATGAGCCGGCTCGAGGTGACCGCTTCGTGGATCTCTCGCTCGACGCGCGTCAGATGCGCGCGCATGCGGCCGCGAGCTTCCCTGACCTCGCCGGCCTCGATGGCGGCGAGGATCTGGCGGTGCTGTTCGAGCGATCGCGCGGCACTTTCGGGAATGCCGTAGACCTGCTCCAGAGCTCGCTCCAGGAGGTCGCGGATGGCGTGCATC
This sequence comes from uncultured Actinomycetes bacterium, assembly GCA_963845865.1. Classification (GTDB taxonomy): domain Bacteria; phylum Actinomycetota; class Thermoleophilia; order Gaiellales; family JALYLC01; genus JALYLC01. Next base: position 241,750 of record CAWJTT010000004.1, on the reverse strand, counting down.
GCGTGCATTGCCACGCGATTGCCGGTCGCCGCCGTCACGGCCACGTGGAAGCGCACATCCGCTGCCGCGTAGGTGTCTCGGTCGTCCAGGCCCTTCGCCATGTCCTCGATGGCGGTCGCCATGGTCGCGATGTCCTCGTCGGTGCGACGCGCGGCAGCGAGTGCAGCCGCCTCGCCTTCGAGCATGCGCCGGAGCTCGTACAGCTCGCTCAGGTTGGCCTCGTCGAGCGAGAGCAGGAGTGCGAGCGACCGGTTCAGCGGAGTGCGGAGCTCGGCCACCATGAAGCTTCCGTTGCCCACTTGCTCGATCACACCCTTGGACTCGAGCATGCGCAGCGCTTCACGCACCGACGAGCGGCCGACCTTGAACGAGGCGGTCAGCTCTCGCTCGGTCGGCACCGTGTCGCCGGGCTGCAAGCGCGTTCCGATGTCGGCCAGCAGCTGCTCGGCAACGAGCTCATAGGTGTTGCGCTTCTCGATGGGTTCCCACATTGAGCAGGCATTCCTCTTGTCTGACAAGCCGACAGGGATCCGCGGGAGCTTAGAACAAGAGATCTCCACTTGCAACGCCGAATTTGGTCGTCTTGACGGGGCCTCCAGCCATCCGTATCATCGCCCACTGTCTGACGATCAGACGCACTCGCCTGAATCCGAAGGGGGATACGGTGACCAGAACGCGCATGGGCATTGCGATCGGAATCGCCGCGGTGCTGGCAGCCACATTCGTGGCCGGCGCGCAGGCCCGCTCGCACCGGACAGCGGCCGAGAAGCCGCTCCTCATCGGCATCTCGCTCTCCCTCTCGGGGGACTTCTCAGACCCGGGCAAGGCCGCGATGCGCGGCTACCAACTCTGGGCGCAGGAGGTCAACAAGCACGGAGGCGTGCTCGGTCGCAAGGTGAAGCTCAAGATCGTGGACGACGCGAGCAGCCCCAATCAGGTCGTCACGAACTACCAGAGCCTGATCTCGCGCGACAAGGTCGATCTCGTCTTCGGGCCGTTCTCGACGCTCCTCACCGCTCCGGCTGCTCGCGTCGCCTCGCGCTACCACTATGCATTCGTCGAGCCGGCCGGCGGCGGCCCTTCAGTCTTCGCCGAACACCTCGGGAACGTGTTCTTCGTGCAGCCCGCACCGGTGCTGAACAGCGGCGACGCGTTCGTGCACTACATCCTTTCGCTGCCCGCCTCCGAGCGACCGAAGACGGCCGCGTATCCGTCGCTCGACGACCCGTTCTCCTCACCGATCACGGACCGCATGCGCGGCCTGTTCGAGAAGGCCGGGATCAAGACGGTGTTCAAGACCATCTACCCGCCGGAGACCGCCGATCTGACGCCCATCGTGGCCAAGGTCGCGGCCGCCAATCCCGACATGGTCGTGGCCGGCACCCAGTCGGCCGACGCGTATTCGCAGGTCAAGGCCATGATCCAGCTCAAGTTCAGCCCCAAGTACCTGTTCCTCTCGAACGGGGCCAACTCTCCCGTCGAGTTCCCGAGCAAGGTCGGCCCTGCCAACGTCAACGGCATCTTCTCGAGCGGCGACTGGTTCCCCGACTCGAAGTCGGCCGGCAACCCGGCCTTCGTGGCGGCATACCTCAAGAAGTACGGCGGTACGCGGCAGACCATCGACTCCGGCTCCGCGGAGGCCTACGCCGTCGGACAGCTGATCCAGGCCGTGGCTGCCAAGACGCATTCCGTCGACAACGCGACGATCATCAAGACCCTGCACAAGGGCGTGTGGCCCACGATCGAGGGCAACCTGACCTGGGACGCCAATGGCAGTCCGAAGGGCAACGACAGCCTCGTCGAGTGGGTGGGGGAAAGCTCCTTCCCGTCTACCCGACAGCAGTGGCACGTCACGCACCGACGATCCCCAAGCCGGCCTGGGCGGGCTAGGACCGACGCAGGGCCGCGCAGCTCGTGCACCTCCTCGTCCAGGCGTGCATCCTCGGCCTGCTCACCGGAGGCGTGTACGCCTTGATGACAAGCGGCCTCGCGCTGGCGTTCGGCGTCATGCGCGTGGTCAACGTCGCACAGGGCGCGCTGATCGTGCTCGGGGCCTATGTCAGCCACAGCCTGTTCACGCGTGCGGGCATCGACCCGTTCGTGTCGATCGTGATCATGACCCCGCTCATGTTCGCGCTCGGCGTCGGGCTGCAGCTCGCCTTCCTCCGCCCGCTGCGCAGCGACGAGCGCGAACAGCTCTCACTGCTCGTCACGTGGGCCTTCGCGCTGGGCATTGAAGGCCTGCTCAGCGTGGTCTACCAGACCACCTATCGCTCCACGATCACGAGCTATGCCAACGACTCGTGGAGTGTCGGCGGCTACGTCGTCTCGCAGGTGCGCGTCTACGGCTTCGCGACCTCGCTCGTGATCCTCCTGATGCTCTACCTGCTTCTGGTGCACAGCCGGTTCGGGCGATCCGTTCGCGCGACCATCCAGAACCCGGTCTCGGCCGAGCTCCTCGGTATCGATCCGCAGCGCGTGTCGGCGCTTGGCTTCGGTCTCAGCGTGGCCACGGCGACGGCAGCGGGCGCCGTCTACGGCATGGTCTTCTCGTTCAACCCCGGCAGCCATTACGACCTGATCTCACGCCTTCTGACGATCATCGTCCTCGGTGGCCTCGGCAGCCTCGCCGGGGCGGTGGTCGCCTCGCTCGTGGTGGGTGTGAGCGAGTCGGTCCTGGCAGCCGAGATCTCGCCCACCTGGGCGTCACTGACGTTCTTCCTCGTCCTGATCGCGGTGCTCATCCTGCGCCCGCAGGGCCTGTTCGGCCATGTGGAGCGAGGCGCGCTCTGAAGCGCCGGGTCTCGCGCCGGGGAGTGGCGCGCGCGCTCGGCGTGTTCATCCCGCTCGCCATCGCACCACTGGTGTTCAGCGAGCACTGGGTCGTGAACATCGGAATCTTCGTGCTGATGTACGCCGCGCTCGCCACGTCCTGGAACCTGCTCGGCGGATTCTCGGGCTACCTCTCTCTGGGCCATGTCGCGTTCTTCGGCCTGGGGGCCTATGCGAACGCGATCGCGTTTCAGCACCTCGGGCTCGTGTCGGGCTACGGGCCGTTCCTGCTCTTGCCGGCCATCGGTGCCGGCGTGGCGATCGCCGCGGTCCCGATCGGCTGGCTCGCGCTCCGGACGCGCGCAGCGACGTTCGCCATCGTCACCCTCACGCTCGTGTTCGTCTGCCAGCAGCTGGCATTCAACCTGCACACGCTGACCGGCGGGTCGTCGGGCACCTCCATGCCGCTCCCACCGTTCGCGCTCTCGCATTTCGAGCTGCCGTTCTACCTCGCCATGCTGGCAGTCTTCGCCGCGGCCATGCTCGTGTGCTGGTGGGTGCGCGCCTCGAACCTCGGGCTCTCGCTGTTTGCGATCCGCGACGACGAGGATCGCGCGCGCGGCCTGGGCGTGCACACGACGTCGGTCAAGGTGGCGGCTTTCGCAGCGAGTGCCGGCCTGGCCGCGATGGCCGGTGCCGTGTGGGCCTACTACGTTGGCTTCATCTACCCGCAGTTCGCGTTTGACCCGCTGATCACGATCGGGATGGTGCTGATGGCGTACCTCGGCGGCAAGGGCACGCTCTGGGGCCCGGCGCTGGGCGCCTTCATCCTCGTGCCGGCGCAGCAGTACCTGGCCTACCGGCTGGGTGCGAGCGAGCTCTACCTCGTCGGCTACTCGGCCGTGTTCCTGCTGGTGATGCTGTTCCTCCCGCGGGGGATCCTGCCCTCGCTCGCAGACAGGTCGGCCGCACGACGAGGCACGCGGCCGGCTGCGCCCGCGGCGGGTAAGGCGGCGGTCACGCCGTGACGGCCCTGCTCTCGGTCGAGGGCCTGACCAAACGCTTCGGTGGGGTGGCGGCCGTCGACACGTGCAGCTTCGCGGTCCGCGAAGGCAGCGTCACGGCCCTGATCGGGCCCAACGGTTCCGGCAAGACCACCGCCTTCAACCTGATCACGGGGTACCTGCCGGCCGACAGCGGCAGCGTGACGTTCGCCGGGCGCGCGGTGCGGCGGCCCGATCCGACGCGCCTTGCGCGGGCAGGGCTCGCACGCACGTTTCAGCGGGCACGGGTGTTCTCCGAGCTCACCGTGCTGGAGAACCTGGCGATCGCCCGGCAGCAGCCGTGGCGGTCACTGCTACGCCAGGCTCTCGGACGGGCCGAGCGGGCACAGGCCGATGTGCTGCTCGAGGAGTTCGGGCTGACCGCCGTGGCGGGCGACCGAGCCGGGACGCTGTCGTTCGGGCAGCGCAAGCTGCTCGAGTTCGCCTCGCTTCTGATGGGCGAGCCGCGCCTCGTGCTGCTCGACGAGCCCGCCGCCGGCGTGAACCCGGTGATGGTCGGGAACATGGAGCGCCACATCCGCGACCTGAACGCGCGCGGCCTGACGTTTCTCGTCGTGGAGCACGACATGCAGCTGGTCATGCGCCTGAGCGACACGGTGATCGTGCTCGACCACGGCACCACGATCGCGACGGGACCCCCACGCGACGTACAGCGCGACCCGCTCGTGCTCGACGCCTACCTGGGGTTCGCATGACAGGCATCAGCATCCGCGGGCTGGTCGCGGGATATGGCCAGGACGACATCCTCCGCGGCGTCGATCTGGAGGTCGAGAGCGGCTCCATCGCCTGCGTGATCGGGCCGAACGGTGCGGGCAAGTCGACCGTGCTCAAGGCCATCAGCGGGCTCGTTCGCTGCCGCCTGGGCAGCATCATGATCGGGGGCACGGCAGTGACCGGCTGGTCCGCCCGCGCCGTGCTCGCGCTGGGCACCGTGCACGTACCGCAGGAGCGCAGCCTGTTCCCGTTGATGACCGTGTGGGACAACGTCCTGATCGGCGGTCACATCCTGCGTGACGAGCGGCTCGTGCGTCGCCGGGCCGAGGAGCTGGCGGAGCGGTTCCCGCTCATACGCGAGCGGCGCCGCGACCGAGCGGGCTCACTCTCGGGAGGTCAGCAGAAGCTGATCGAGATCGCTCGAGCGCTGCTGCTCGAACCCAAGGTGATCCTCATGGACGAACCCTCGATGGGGCTCGACCCGCACTCACGACGCACGGTCTTCGAAACCATCCGCACCCTCAACGAGGGTGGGCGTACCGTGCTGCTGGTGGAGCAGAACGCACGCGCCGGGCTCGGAGTCGCAGACGAGGGCGCGGTCATGGACGCAGGCGTCGTGCGGCTCACGGCACCGAGCGCGGAACTGCTCGGCGACCCGCGCGTGGCCGAGCTGTATCTGGGTGCCGCTCCGAGTGCGGACGGTCATGACCTCGCCTCGCCCGCCGTCTACATGATTCGCCAACGAGGATGACGAGCGGGTGTTTCCGACCTCAATCTGGTGGGCGGGTCTGCACGTCCTGGATCGCGCTTCCGTCCGGGGGTACGACTGCGATCCGCACCCTCCCGCCTTCGCGGAGCCGGCCGACCAGCTTGTCGAAGTCCGGCTGCGTCTTCTCGAGGCGGTAGATGCGGGCGGACTCGAGGAAGAGCACCTCGACGTGGTCGACGTCTTCCGAGCCACGGACGCCGGCGACGGTGAACTCTCGATACACGGCCGCTCAGATTACGGGCACGTGGTCAGATTCTGGTAGTTCACCAGCGTCTGGTTCGTTGCCGTGTAGTTCGGGTCGGTCATGAACGCGGTCCCCATGCCATTCGCCGGCGTGTAGGCCGAGCCGGGCTGGATCGAATACGAGGTGACCTTCGCGTCGGCTGAGCAGGTTGTGTCCTCCTGTGCCGCGAGCCACGAACTGAGCAGCACGGGCTTGTCGAACATGCCCGGGTCGATCACCATCGCGAGCACGAATTCGAAGGTCGACGAGAGCAGCTTGATCTTGATGCGCACCCGGACGAGCGGGGCGACGTGGTACCACCAGGTGACGCAGCAGCCGCCCCATTTGTTCGCCTTCACCGCGAGGCGGTTCGGGTACGGGATGGCGAAGCTGAAGACCTTCTCGCAGCAGTAGCCGTACTGGTCGGTGATGATCCGCCGCATTTCGTGTGCCCGCGCGTAGCAGCCGTCGCGCACGTACTGGAACGGGATGCAGTGCGGGATCGCATACGGCCCGGGCAGATTGCACGACTGCGCGGCACAGAAGTCGAAGATGTCCTTCGCGACCTTGTAGGTCGGAATGACCCTCGTGCAGAGCCTGAATGCCGGAACCTTGAGATAGTGATCGACGATGTTGAACGTCGTCGGATCGATCCGCGCGAGGTCGATCTTGAAGGGTCGCTGCGGCTCGTCGACAAGGATGCGCGCCTTCTCGAACTCACCCAGCTCACGCTCCGAGAGGGACTCGACGCGCGCGACCACGCCGCGGCGAGGGTTGAGCGTTGCCTTGACGGGCGCGCCGCGGTCCAGCGCCTCCCGCAGGCGGTCGGCCAGCGCCGACTTCGAACGCGGAAGCTCGAAGATCTGCTGCCGCTCGTTGAAACGCGCCTCGATCCCGCTCTCACCGCGGGGCGCGCGGACGTCCGCGACGGTGAGGATCCCGGTCTCCTGGGTGGGTCGCATCTCGATTCCTCTCTCGGAGCGATCGCCGAGACCGAGCCCCGCGCGAGCCGGCGCCCCACGACAGGCGGGCTCCGCTCTGACGGTGCAGCGCGCATGTCTGCGGCCACCCCCGGCGCCACTTTCGTTGACTGCTCGTGCGGAAGGATACTAGCGACTGGCAAGATCTGGCCGAGGCGAGCGTCAGCCGCGGTAGAGGGCCTCGCCGGTCGTCCCGGCGTCCTGTGCGGCTTGAGGTTGCGATGTGCCCGCCTCGGCTACCTGGCGGAAGTTCGATTTTCGGGAGGCTCCCGGCGGCCGGCCGATTTCCGCATCACGCCGCGAGCGAGCTGGCGGGCACGCGAAGCTCGGCTGCGATGGCGAAGGCGCGATAGCGAGCCTGGGTGGAGTACTGCCCGTACAGGGGCGACGCCGGGTGCGTGGTGAGTTGCACGAGGCTTCGCATGACCTGGTCGGAGATGGTGATCGCCGGGTCACGGAGAACCGCGATGATCTCGCGCAGCGGCTCCGCCGCGGCATCGCGGTTGTCATGCGGGACGCGCGGCCAGGCCGGTAGTCCGCCGCACACCGAGTGCCTCGGTTGGAGCGTCTGCTCGAGTGTTCCGGCCAGGGCTTGGCGCTGCCATGCACGCCCTCGCGAGCGCTCGCCCGCAGCCTCTGTCTCGTGCTCGAGAGTGTGCCTGGATGCGATCCACGTAGTCACTTCATGCTCCTCACTCATGCGTTGGAGAGCCAGCTTGTGCCCTCCATTGCGAGCGTAGGACCGGCGCCGCTTCGAATACCGTGCGCGTCCGTACCATGCGAGCGTGATACTCGTCACACCGAACGTGTGCGCGACACCAGCGGTTCCTTTGCAGCCTTGGCCTCGCTCGACCTCTGGCACGACCTGCGCGCCGTCACGAGCGAGACCCGCCCGGACTGGGACCTCAGCAAGCCCGGACTGCGCGAGTCCTGGGACGCGGGCGACCTGTCGCCCTTCCATGGGTGGGACACGCAGGCAGCTCCGAGCGGATCCGAAGCGTGACCCGTGTCAGCCCTGGACGGCCGCGCCCGTCGGGGCCCCCGTGTGCGAGGCGGCCGCGCTGGCCGTCGCCGGCATCCGGCTCCGGCGCAAGCCGCGCAGACGCCACGTAGGACACGGTGACGGCCACGATCACGAGCGGCGTGAGGGCGAGTCCGTCTGCCTGCAGGAAGATCGCCGTCAGCAGCACCGACGTCAGCGGCAGGCCGAGCATCGCGACGGTCATGGCGCCGATGCCCATGCCGACCCCGGCGATCAGCGGCAGACCGGGCAGCGCAGAGAGGGCGATGCCCCCGGCGGCGCCGATGAACATGCCGGGGAAGATGGGGCCGCCGCGGAAGCCGCCCAGCGACACGGCATAGGCCGCGGCCTTGCAGAGGACGAGCAGCAGGACGGTGCCGACGCTCCACGTGGCACCCGCCTGGATGAGCGGGCCGAGTTGATCCTGGCCGGAGAAGAGGACGTACTGGATGCCCTTGCCGCTGATCTCGTCGAACAGGATCGCGGCGGCGCCGACGGCCAGGCCGAGAACGGGCGTCAGCAGGAGGATTCGGCGCTCGACCACGGGCTGGATGTAGAGGGCGGACCGCTTGATGACGGTGCCGACGACCGCGGCGGCAACGCCGATCACGATCGCCCAGAGGAACTCGGCGACGGTGGGCTGGCTGAACGGCGGGATATCGGGGACGGCGAGCGAGAAGGTTCCGAAGCCGGTCCAGTTGTCCAGGCCGACGAAGATCAGAGCGCCGACACCTGCGGCGAGCATTCCGGGGACGAGCACGACGCCCAGCATCGGTCCGGCGAGGCCGGACACCTCCATCAGGAGGAAGGCGCCGGGGATCGGCGAGCCGAGCAGCGTGCTGATCGCGGCGAAGCTGCCGGCAACCCCGATCACCGTGACGGCCTGTTGCGGCGCATCGCGCTTGAGCAGATGCACGGCCAGCGCCCCCAGGCCGCTGCCGATCGCGATCAGCGGCGCCTCGGGACCGAGCACGGCGCCGCAGGCGAGGGTGGCAGCTGCGGCGACGAACACGCCCGGCAGCTCGATGGGCAGGGTTGCGCCGGGCTTGAAGCCCTCCGCCGGCTTGTGTCCCCCGATGCCGGGCAGGGAGTGGATGGCCAAGGCGACCACAACCCCGCCGACCGCCAGGAGGGGCAACGGCCACCAGGTCGGCGGTGTGCTGAAACCGAGATCGCCCGGAAGCGTGGCGTACAGGTAATGCTGCGCCTCGGCGATCGCCTTCAGGAAGAAGTACGCGACCGCAGCGATCGGGACGCCGACCGCGCCTCCGAGCACGACCAGGACGATGTAGGACCGATTTCTGAGCAGAGCCCTCGGATCGGGGGGACCGCTAGCCGCCGGGGTCGATTCGCTCATTCGGGTGCCGCCGGTCGTAGATGAAACCGAACACGAGGTTCACCGCGAGCATGCCGAGCAATCCCCAGCCCGGCCGCGGCACTCCGGTGGCTCAGCCCCTTCACCAGCAGCGGATTCAAACACACCGGCACGGCGTGCGAAATCGTCCGCGCGGGATGAAGCGCCCGGCGGGCGCTTGTCACCTGTTCGGGACGGGCGACGGGGAGGTCGCGCGAACCCGAACCCGCGCAACCTCATCCGATGCGGACGATGCCCGCGCAGTTCGGTCGTTCGTACGGTGGCGGAAAAGGAGTCTGAATGACGACCAGCGCGAAGACGGCCGCGGCAGCAGGTGCTGCGGCCGCCAGTGGCAGTGAGCCTTTGGTTGCCGACGTCTTCGTGATCTTCGGGATCACGGGTGACCTCGCGAAAGTGATGACGTTCCAGTCGCTCTACCGGCTCGAGGGGCGCGGGCTCCTGCGCTGCCCGATCGTCGGCGTCGCGGTGAACGACTGGTCGAACGACGACCTGCGCACGCACGCGCGGGAGGCGATCGAGGCCACGGGCGAGCACATCGACGAGGAGGTGTTCGCCCGCCTGGCAGGGCGATTCTCGTACATCGACGGCGACTTCGGCGATCCCGCGACCTACGAACGCGTGCGCACCGCCATCGAAGGGGCCGAGCGGCCCGTGTTCTACCTCGAGATTCCGCCATTCCTCTTCGCGAGGGTCGTCGAGGGCCTCGCGAACGCGGGTCTGACGCGAAACGCCCTGGTGGTCGTCGAGAAGCCGTTCGGCCACGATCTCGACTCGGCCCGCGAGCTCGCGCAGACCCTGCACGAGTACATCGACGAGGCGCAGCTCTACCGGATCGACCACTTCCTCGGGAAGATGGGACTCGAGGAGCTCATCTATCTGCGCTTCGCGAACACCATGCTCGAACCGGTGTGGAACAGGAACTACATCGAGTGCGTGCAGATCACGATGGCCGAGAGCTTCGGCGTGGAGGATCGGGGGCACTTCTACGATCCCGTCGGCGCGCTGCGTGACGTGGTGGTCAACCACATCATGCAGGTGGTCGCAGCCGCAGCCATGGAGGCCCCGGCCGGCGGCGACCCGACCACGATCAAGGACGCTCAGGTCGCCGTGTTCCGGGCCACCGCCGAGGCAGATCCAGCCCACTACGTGCGCGGCCAGTACGACGGCTACCGCGAGGTCGACGGCGTCGCTCCCGACTCGACCACGGAGACCTACGCCGCGCTGCGACTCGAGATCGACAACTGGCGCTGGTCGGGCGTCCCGTTCTACATCCGCACGGGCAAGCTGCTTCCTGTCACGCAGACCGAGCTGCGACTGGTCTTCAAGCGCCCGCCACGGCTCGGCTTCGCACCGTTGGGCCACCTGCCCGAGCAGGATCAGCTGGTGGTGCGGCTCGACCCGTCGACCGGTGTGCGCTTCGTGCTCAACGCCCATCGCGCCAGGGGGACCGTGGCCGCGCCGATCCAGCTCGACATGAACTTCGCCGACGAGGGCGGAGAGGGTGCAACCCCCTACGAGGTGCTGCTGCACGCGGCCATGAACGGCAACAGCGCGCGCTTTACGCGACAGGACGGCGTCGAGCAGACCTGGAGGATCATGCGGCCCCTGCTCGAGTCGCCGCCGCCGATCCACCCCTATGCCCCGGGCTCGTGGGGCCCGGAGGCGGGCGCTTCGATCATGGCGGGCCAGGGTCGCTGGCACGGACCCTGGATCACGCCATGAGTACCACAGCAGGCACCTCGGGCCAGCGCGAGCAGCAACCGCGCGTGCAGAGCGCAGCCGCTCCATCGCCGTTCCCGCCGATTGCGGACTACGCCTTCCTGTCGAACTGCCATACCGCGGCGCTGGTGGCGCCGTCGGGTGCGATCGACTGGTTGTGCGTGCCCGCGTTCGATTCCCCCAGCCTCCTCGGCAGCCTGCTCGACCGGCAGGCGGGCTCGTTCCGCTTCGGGCCGTTCGGAATCGACCATCCGACGCAGCGCAACTACGAGCCCGGTACGAACGTCCTCGAGACGACATGGAAGACACCTGGGGGCTGGCTCGTCATCCGGGACGCCCTCACGATGGGACCGCGAGAGGTCGAGGATCACGTCACGCCGCACACGCGGCCCCCGGCTGACGACGACGCCGACCACATGCTGATCCGCACCGTGGAATGCCTGGACGGGCGGGTCGAGGTCGAGCTCGTCTGCGAGCCCGCGTTCGACTACGGCCGCACGCCCGCCGAGTGGAAGCTCGTCGGCGACGATCGCCACGCGGCTGACGCCTCTGGGGCCGGCCAGACGATTCGACTCCAATCCGACCTCGCCCTCGGCGTCGAAGGCAACCGTGTGCGTGCTCGGCGAGTGCTGCGCACGGGCGAGCGGGCCTTCTGCGCGCTCTCGTGGGCGGAGGGCCTTGACTACACCAGGTGATGTCGAGGCGGCCACCTCCCGCCTCGACGCCACCACGCGCTACTGGCGCAACTGGCTCAGCGGCGCGCGCATACCGGACCACCGCTGGCGCGATCCCATCCAGCGCTCGGCGCTCGCCATCAAGGGGCTGACGTACATGCCCACCGGGGCGACGGTGGCTGCGCCCACCACCTCCCTGCCGGAGACGCCCGGAGGCGAGCGCAACTGGGACTACCGCTACACCTGGATGCGCGATACGACCTTCACCCTGCGGGCTCTGCACTGGCTGCTGCTGGACTGGGAGGCCGACGAGTTCATGGAGTTCGTGGCCGACATCGAGGCCACCGAGGACGGCTCGCTCCAGATCATGTACGGCATCGACGGTCGCCGGGACCTGACGGAGACGACGCGCGACGAGCTGTCGGGCTACGCCGGTGCACGGCCCGTGCGCATCGGCAACGGGGCCTACAACCAGCGGCAGAACGACGTCTTCGGCGCAGTGCTCGACTCGATCCTGCTGCATACGCGCAAGACCGAACGGCTGCCGCGACGGCTCTGGCCGATCGTGGAGGCGCAGACCGAATGCGCCACGCGTGTCTGGCGTCAGCCGGATCAGGGCATCTGGGAGGCGCGCGGGGCGCCACAGCACTACGTGTCCTCCAAGCTCATGTGCTGGGTGGCGCTCGATCGCGCGGCGTCCCTCGCCGAAGTGCGCGGCCACCCCGATCAGGAGACGGCTTGGCGAGCCATCGCGGACGAGATCCGGGCCGACATCCTCGAGCACGGCGTCAGCGAACGGGGGGTCCTGCGCCAGCATTACGACACCGATGCGCTCGATGCGTCCAACCTGCTCGCGGCCATCTTCGGCTTCCTGCCGGGCGACGACCCGCGCATGCTCGCAACCGTGACGGCCATCGCCGAGGAACTGACCAATGACGGCTTCGTGCTCCGCTACCGCACCGGCGAGACTGACGATGGGCTCTCCGGAGAGGAGGGGACGTTCCTGATCTGCTCGTTCTGGCTCGTGTCGGCACTTGCAATCGTCGGCAAGGTGCAGTCGGCGCGAGACCTGATGGAGCGTCTCCTGCGCATCGCCTCGCCGCTCGGTCTCTACGCCGAGGAGTTCGACGCCGCGACCGGACGCCACCTCGGCAACTTCCCGCAGGCGTTCTCGCACCTCGCTCTCATCGAGGCCGCGGGCCGCATCATCATCTCCGAGCGGCTGTCGGAGTTCTGACGGGACTCACGGCCCGCCGCGGGTCGCCGTCATCCCAGAAACGACTCCCAGGGGGCAGCAGGGCTGTGGCGACAGTGCAGGGCACGCTCGACCAGCCGCTGGAGGACGCGGTCGTGGCGGCGCGCCAGACAGCGGCGATGCAGGGCTACGCGCTTCTCGAGGGACAGAGCACGCCCAAGCTGCTGGTGTTCAAGAAAGGCACCTCTGCGTTCTCGTGGGGCTCGCAGTTGAGCGTCGCCTTCCACGTCGTGTCGGAGACCCAGACCGGCGTGACGATCACGGCAGACGAGACGTGGGCGATCTTCGACTGGGGACGCGGCTCGCGCGCGGCTCGCAAGCTGCTCGGCGCCCTCGGTGCCAAGCGGACGTACTAGACCAGCACCTCGTCAGCTCGGCGGCATCGGAGCAATCCCCCAGGCACCTGTCACCGACTCGCCAGGTTCCAGCCGGAGCAGCCCCTCGCCGCTGCGGAACGCGTTGGCCGGGCACGTCATCGCCTCGACCGCGAGGCCGCGGCGACCGATATCCGGCAGGTCGCCGGTGAAGATCTGCACGTAGGGGTAGTGCCCGTCGGCCCAGAGCGTGGCGCCGCGGCCGCCGGGCCCCTGCAACTCGACCCGCATGAGTCCGTCCGCGTCGCGGGCGAGATCGGTGAACGCGTGATCGAGCTTCGCGTCCCCCACCCGGCGTGCCGCGCGGAAGTCGAGCTCGCTCGCGTCCTCCACGGGTTGCGAGCCCGCAGGCAGGCCGCGATCGTCGGCTCGAAGCACCGTTCGCGCGGGCACCGTCAGCAGCACGTCGTCGACCGTGTCGGCCACCGTCAGGTACGGATGTGCGCCGGCGCCGTACGGGCAGGCGGCGTCGCCGACGTTCGTCGCGGTCGTGCGGACCGAGAGCCCGAGGTCTGAGAGCGCGTACTCGATTGCGAGCGCGAGCGCGAACGGATAGCCCGGCCGAGGATGCAGGACGTGCTCCACGACCACGCGCGCCGGCGCTTGCTCGCGCACGCGCCACGAGGCCCAGCGCACGAGGCCGTGAATGGCGTTGTTGTGCGCGAGCTCGTCGAGCGCGAGTTGGTGCGTGCGCCCGTCGAAGTCGTACCTGCCGCCGTCGAGGCGGTTCGGCCAGGGCATCAGCACCTGCCCGCGCCCTGAGCCGCACATCTCACTGATTGCGTACCCGAGCAGCACCTCGCGGCCCGACGCCGAGTAGGTGCGCAGACCCCCGCCGACCTCTACGACCACCGCCCGCTGATCGCCTGCGGACAGCTCGAACTGATCACCGGACGGCGCCGGCACCGGCTGTCGTCGCCGAAGGGACGTTGAGGCGCTCGAGGATGTGATCCCCGACCCGCAGGGCATTTGCCATCGCAGTCAGTGCCGGGTTCACCGCCCCGATGCTCGGGAAGATGCTCGTATCGACCGCGTAGAGGTTGTCGAGCTCGTGCGCCCGGCAGTCGGCATTCAGCACCGAGGAGGCAGGGTCGGCGCCGAACCGGCATGTGCCGGCCTGGTGGGCGACGCCGGCGACCGGGATCTCGGTCTTGAGGTAGGCGAAGCGGTGGAAGAGGTGGTCGCCGTCCATGCGCAGCTTGTGGAGCATGCCCTTGAGCTGCTTGTAGAGCTCCTGCTTGGGCACGTCGTTCGTCGCTGCGTAGCGGAGCGTGACCCGGCCGTCGGCATCGACGCTGACGCGGTTGTCGGGACGCGGCAGGTCCTCCGTCGAGAGCCAGAAGTCGATCGCATGCAGCGCGACCTTCTCGAGCGTCCAGTGGGGCGCGAGCTTCGTCTCGCCCGGCTTCTCGCCGTGGAACATCGGCGCCTGCGACTTTCCGACCATCTGGATGTTCCCGAGCGGATAGTCGTGGTCGGGGCTGCCGAAGTAGAAGTCGTTGAGGCCGAGCGTCTTCTGGAAGATGGTCGGGTTCTCGTCGTGCGACAGCGCGAGCACCGCCTGGCTGTTGTGGAACATGTAGTTGCGCCCGACCTGGTCGGAGCCGTTCGCGAGGCCATTCGGGTGCCGCTCGCTGCGCGAGGTCAGAAGCAGCTTGGCGGTGTTCGCCGCGCCGCACGCCAGGACGACGAGGTCGCCGGACACGCGCTCGACCGAGCCGTCGACGTCGACCAGCACCTCCGTCACCGTCGACCCCGCGCCGTTGGTCTCGAGCCGGACCGCGGTCGCGTTCGTTCGCAGCGTCACGTTCGGATGCTCGAGCGCCGGCCTGACGCCGAGCACCTCGGCGTCCGACTTGCCGTGCACCGCACACGGGAACCCGTCGCAGTTCTGGCAGCGCACGCACGCGCTGTACGCCATGTTCTGTTCCATCAGACGAACGCCGCACGGCGCGTGGAACGGGTGGTACCCATTCGCGGCGAGGTCGTCCGAGAGCTGCTGAATGCGCGGCTCGTGCGAGACGGCCGGGTACGGGTACGGCGCGCTCGACGGACCCTCGGTCGGATCCTCGCCGCGCGCCCCATGCACCTCGTACAGTTGCTCGGCCCGGGTGTAGTAGGGCTCGAGGTCGGCATACGAGATCGGCCAGGCGGGTGAGACGCCGTCGTGATGGCGAAGCTCGCCGAAGTCCTCCTGGCGCAGCCGGTAGAGCGCGGCGCCGTAGAGCTTCGTCGCGCCGCCGACGAAATAGTGGATCTGCGGTTGGAACGAGCGGCCGTTCTCGTCGTACCAGGTCTCCTCGGAGACGTAGCGGTTGTCGACGAACACGTCCTGCGCGAGCCAGTTGGAGGGTTCGCGCGGCAGCCAGTCGCCGCGCTCGAGCAGGAGGATCCTCTTGCCCGACGGTGCAAGGTGACGCGCCAGCGTACCGCCCCCCGCGCCCGTGCCAACGATGATCACGTCGTAGTCGCTCATCGGTTCTCCTCTGTCATCGACGAGACGGTAGAGCGAATGTGGCCCGCTGCCGTCATCCAAACGAGACGAACCCGGATCAGCCCAGGACGAGCACCTCGTCGACGAGCTCGAGCCCTTCGGGACGGTGGGTCATGAGCAGCACGGCTCGGGCGCCGGCCGCCGCCAGCACATCCTCGATCAGCGTCGCGGCCGTCGCCGCGTCGAGATGAGCGGTGGGCTCGTCGAGCACCAGGACGGGTGCCGTGGTCAGGAGCGCGCGCGCCACGCAGAGGCGCTGCGCCTGCCCGCCGGAGAGCTCGCGCCCGTTTTCTCCGACCATCGTGTCCCAGCCCTCGGGCAGCGACTGCACCCAATCCCAGATGCGCGCCTGACCCAATGCGTCCTCGAGTTCCTCGTCGCTCGCGTCGGGGCGGCCCAGGAGGACGTTCTGACGAATGCTCGTGGAGAAGAGGTGGGCGTCCTGCCCGGCGATTGCGACGGCGCGGCGCACGTCCTCCTGGCGATACTCGCGCAGATCGCGGCCCGCCAGGGTGACGCGTCCGCGCTCGGGGTCGAGGAAGCGCAGGAGCAGGTTCGCCACCGTCGTCTTCCCCGAGCCGCTCGGCCCCATCAAGGCGACGCGGCTGCCGGGCTCCAGACGAAGGCTCACACCGTCGAGCGCGGGCGCCTCGCCGGGCGCGTAGCGAACGCTGACGTCCTCGAGCGCGACGACGAAGGGCGCGGGCGGTAGCGGCACGGGCCTCGGCGGATCGACCACGCGCGCAGTGCGATCTGTCAGATCCAGCACACGCCGGCCCGCGGCGAGCGTCTCCGAGAGCTCCCGCGCGGAGCGCGCGAGCGGCGTCACCGCGTCGAAGGAGGCAAGCGCGAGCAGACCCAGCATCGCGATCGACACGCGGTCGAGCGAGCCGGCCGCATGTGCATCCGCCGCGACCGCGAGCACCGCGGCCACCGTGGCGCCCGTCACGGCGAGGCCGAGCCCGTTGCCGAGGCCGTCACCGAAGGCCGCCCGGCGAGCCTGGCGCACGAGTCGAGCGTCATGCGCGCGCACGCGGTGCAGCAAATCCTGCTCTCGGCCGTAGGCCACGAGCTCGGGCGCGCCGTGGAAGAGGTCGACCAGGTCGGCGGAGAGGTCGCCCCGCAGCGGCGCGCGGCGGCGTCCGGCGCGGGCCGCGAGTGCCGCTGTCAGGGCGGGAACGGCGACCCCGCCGATCAGCAGCCCCACCGCGAGAATCGCGGCGGCCACCGGCAGGAACAGCGCCGTGACCGCCACGGAGACGGCGCCGGCCACGGCCGCCACGAGCGGAGGAAGGATCCCCCGCAGGTGCAGGTTCTGGAGCGCGTCCACGTCGGCCACCATGCGTGCGAGGAGGTCGCCGCGGCGGTAGGCGGCGAGCCCGGTCGGAGCGAGCGGCTCGATCCGGCGATAGACGCGCACGCGCACGCTCGCGAGCACGCGGAAGGCCAGGTCGTGTGATGCCAGGCGCTCGATGTAGCGCGCAATCGGCCGGGCCAGGCCGAAGAAGCGCACCGCGACGATCGCAACGGTCAACTCGAGAATCGGGGGACGCTCGGCCGCGCGGGAGATGAGGTACCCGGCCGTCGCCATCAGCCCTGCGCCGAACAGCACGGTGAGGGCGCCGAAGAGGACGCAGACGGCGACACGCCCGCGCGGGGCGTCGGCGAGCTGGAGCAGTCGACGCAAGGTGGTCGCGCTCATGCAGCCTCGCTCGCCTCGGGCGTACGCGTGCGCCCTCGCTCGAGGACGACGACGCGGTCGGCCTGGCGGATCAGCTCGGGCCGGTGTGCGATCAGGAGCACCGTGCGGCCGTGTCGGAGTCGCTCCACTGCCGCCGCGATGACGCGGGCGTTCACGGCGTCGAGATCGGCCGTCGGCTCGTCGAGTATCACGAGCGGGGCGTCGCGCAGGAAGGCGCGCGCGAGCGCGATGCGACGGCGCTCGCCGGCCGAGAGCGGGCGCCCGCCGTCGCCGACGACGGTGCCGTAGCCCTGCGGGAGGGCCCGGACGAACGCGTCGGCGCCCGCGAGACGAGCGGACTCGCGGACGCCCGCCTCGTCGGCGTCGGGATTCCCGAATCGGATGTTGTCGGCGACGGTTCCCCGGAACATCGTCGGGTGCTGCGGCACCCAGGCGACCAGCTCGCGCCAGCGCGGGGTGGTGCAGGTGGCGAGGTCGACACCGCCCACGGTGATCCGGCCCTCCGTCGGCTCGGCCAGGCGCAGGAGCAGGCTCGCGACCGTGGTCTTGCCGGCGCCGCTCTCGCCCACCAGCGCGACGGTCTCGCCCGGGTGCAACTCGAGATCGACGCCGTTGAGCACGAGGCCGGGCCGTGCCGGGTAGGCGAACGAGACGGCCTCGAGCCGCACGGTCGCGCGGGCCGGGCTCGGCGCCAGCCGCTCGCCCGAGGAGCGCACTGCCGGGGGGGCCTCGATGAGGTCGAGGAGTCGCTCGGCCACGGCCACGCCGTCAGCGCTCGCATGGAACTGCGCCCCGAGCTGCCGGATCGGCAGGTACAACTCGGGCGCGAGCACGAGCACCGTCAGGGCGGCCTCCAGGCCGATTCCGCCTCTGGCCAGGCGGATGCCCACCGTCACGGCGACCAGGGCGACGCCCAGCGTGGCGGCGAGCTCGAGCACCGACCCGGAGAGGAAGCCGACGCGGAGCGTGCCCATTGTGGTCTGGCGGTAGCGCTCGCCGACGGCCTCGAGTGAGGCTGCCTGTGCCTCGCTCCGGTTGAACGCCCGCAGCGTCGGCAGGCCTCGCACGACGTCGAGGAAATGCGTCGAGAGCGCGCGCAGCGCGCTCCAGCGCGCGCGCGTGCGCTCTTCGGTATAGCGGCCGATGAGCCACATGAACAGCGGCACGAGAGGGAGGGTCAGGAGCATCACGAGCCCCGACTCGAGGTCGACCCAGCTGGCTCGGCAGAGCACGGCGACCGGAACCACGCAGGCCAGTACGACCTGCGGGAGATAGCGGCCGAAGTACGCCTCGAGCCCGTCAACGCCCTGCACTGCGACGGTCGCCAGCTCTGCGCTCTCGGCCCGATCGAGCGCGGCCGGTTGGTGGCGCAGCCGCTGTTCCACCAGTGCCAGTCGGAGCTCCGAGAGGACGCCGGCCGCGGCCTGCACACCGGCGACCTCGAACCCCCAGGAAAGCGCCCCGCGTGCGGCGAAGGCGAGGGCCAGCCAGACGATCTCGGGCCAGATGGCGGCGAGCGAAGCGCCATAGAAGGCTCGCGTCACGATCGTCGCGATCAACGTCGCCTGCAGGATGACGAGGAAGGCCACCCCGATTCCGAGCGCCGAATCCAGGGCGAGCAACGGGCGCGCCGCCCGGGCATGGCGCAGCAGGCGCGGGTCGAGGAGGCGCATCAGGCTCAGCCGGGGGGCGGCACTGCGATTGCGGCCGTCGGAAGCGTGAACGTAACGAACCTGAAGTGGTAGTCCGATGTCGTCGCGACCTGGACGCGAGCGGGGAAGGCAGCGGCGATGGCGAGCGGCATCAGCCCCCGACGATGGGACGGGAGCCCCGTGCAGTCATCATCCGCCTGGGATGAGCCCGTCTCACATGCCGTAGAGCTGCGACGCAGTGGCACGGCGCTTTACCCCGGGCGTATGATGCTCCCGAGGAGACCCGGGGCCATGGTCGGAGGCATGACGGACCGAGGCGCCTCCTACCTCGGGCCTGAAAGGTCTCGCAGATGGCAACCGACAGCCCCAAACGTCCGCGCGTCGTCGTCCTCGGCGGCGGCTTCGCCGGCCTCGGTGCGGCCCAGAAGCTGAAGGGCAGCGATGCGGAGGTCGTGCTGATCGACCGGCACGACTACCACACGTTTCAGCCGCTCCTCTACCAGGTTGCCACGGGTCTGCTCGACACCGCCACCGTCGGGCACGCCATGCGCGATCTCTTCCACGAGCAGCCGAACGCGCGCGTGCACCAGGCGAGCGTGACCGGGATCGATCTGGCCTCCCGCGAGGTCCGGTTCGACGCGATCGAGCCGCTGACCTACGACTACCTCGTGATCGCGCTCGGTGCGCAGGTCAACTTCTTCGGCGTCGAGGGCGCGCAGGAGAACGCGTTCCCGCTGTACACGCTGCCAGACGCGATGCGGCTCAGGAATCACGTGCTCGGACGCTGGGAGGCCGCCGACCGGGATCCGTCGCTCGTGGACGACGGGGCGCTGAACGTGGTCGTGGTGGGTGGCGGGCCGACGGGCATCGAGAGCGTCGGCGCGCTCGCCGAGCTGTACAGCTCGAACTTCAGCCAGGACTATCCCGACGTGCGCATGGAGCAGGCGCGGCTCACGCTGGTGGAGGCCGGCCCGACGCTGTTCCCGATGTTCCGCAAGGACATCCAGGAGTACACGACGCGCATCCTCGAGAAACGGGGAGTCGACGTGCGGGTCGGCGAGACCGTGGCGTCCATCGCGCCCACGCGGGTCAGGCTGAAGTCCGGCGAGGAGCTTCGGGCGCACACGCTCGTGTGGGGCGCGGGCCTGCAGGGGAACCCGATGGTGCGCGCGCTCGGTATCGACCTGGAGCGCGGCTACCGCATCGGGGTCGCCCCGGACCTCACGGTGCCCGGCCACCCCGAGGTGTACGCCGTCGGAGACATCGCGGCGATTGTCGACTCGAAGGACGGCGACGTCCTTCCGCAGCTGGGGTCGGTGGCGCAGCAGTCCGGTCAACAGGCGGGCCACAACATTGCGAAGCGGCTCCGTGACCAGGACGCGGAGGACTTCGTCTACCACGACAAGGGCACGATGGCGGCGATCGGGCGCGGAGCCGCCGTGGTTCAGATGCGCCGCGGCCGGACGATGAAGGGCAAGGCTGCCGCTCTCGCCTGGGGTGCGGTGCACGCCGGACTGCTCCCGGCGGGCCAGGACCGGGCACGGGCCGCCCTGCGCTGGACGATCGCGGGGTTCACGCACGAGCGAGCGGGACGCATCATCGTCGACGAGGACGAGCGTGCCGACGCGGTCGAGGGGCAACGCTGACCGACCACAGCGCGTGGTCGTTCGACGCGCTTCGAGGTGTGGACACGAGCCTGTCGGCGCGCATCACACGTGACGATCATGCGCGGCCCTCGTCGCTCACGCGAGCCTGCGGCGGCGTGGCCCCGGCGAGCGCGCGCGACAGCTCATGCAGGAACTCGCGCTCGTCCGACCCCTCGTCCGCTGCGGGATCGCGGGTCGCGCACGCCGCGCGGCCGGCGATCGTCAGGATGAAGCGGCAGTACGCCGAGCGCGCCTCCTCCTCGACGCGGTGCTCGAGCAGATCGCGGGCCGCACGGCACATGGCGAGTGCCTCCTTGCGCGCAGTCGCCGGACAGCGCGGCTCACGCAGCGGACCGTTCAGCAGCAGGTCGAGGAGCGCGCTCTCGGGTACGAGAGCAAGGCCGGCGCCGTTCTCCTCGGCGGCCTCGAGCCACGCGTCGGCAACGGCGAAGCGCACTCGCCGTTCCCTCGGCGCTGCGCACACGACCGCAAGGACGGCTTCGGCCGGAGTCCGCATGAGCAGATCCCACTCGTCGGGGGAGAACTCGTGCCGGCTCGTCACCATGGTGCCTCGACGCTCCTCTCGTCGTGGCTGCAGTTGCCGGTGTCTCCCGGCGCGTCCTTCCAGGCTCGCTCGCGCCGCCTGTGCGCGCGTCATCCCATCGTGACGACTGCGGCTTTCTCACGTCAAAGGTGGTGCGCGCACCCCGTGCGAAGTGGTGGGCCTGCCCGCTGCGCCGGGCGTTGCAACACGGTAGGGTGCTGGGCGGCAGGGCGGCATGAGGCTCTGCTGCACGGTCTTCCCGCGAGCCAAAAAGAAGCGAATGTCTCGAGTTCCCTCTCAGGACTTCGATGACCGCTGGGCCCCCGACCACGCAGCCATCTTGTCGACAAAAGTCGCCCGACCGCCCGTGCAAGCGGACTGTGTCGCGCGTTCGAGGCTCGTCCGGCGGCTGCAGGAGTCGCAGGCGCCGGTAATTGCTCTCGCCGCCCCGGCCGGCTATGGCAAGACGACGCTCCTCGGCGAGTGGGCCGACTGCGATCCGCGGCCGTTCGCGTGGCTCTCGCTCGACGCCGGCGACGATGAACCGGCGCTGCTGTTGCACGCGATCGCCGTAGCCCTCGAACATGCGGACCTGCTGGACGCCGACGTCGTGGGCGAAGTGAATCGCGCAGGCTCTCCGACGGAGGGGCTGGCCCGGTTGGGGACGGCACTGCATGCGCTCCCTGTCCCGTACGTCCTCGTCCTCGATGACGTCCATCTGGTTCGCAGGCGCCAGTGCCGCGCCATCATCGCAACGCTCGTCGCGTCGCTCGGCCCGGCTGCACAGCTGGCCGTCGCGGGTCGCGGCGTCGCGGGCGTCGTGCCCGTCGCGCGCCTGCGCGCACAGGGTCGCGTGCTCGAGATGGGAGTCGATGAGCTCGCTCTCGACGAGCAGGAGGCGATCCTCGTGCTCACGCGGGCCGGCGTCGTCGTCAGCCGCCGCAAGGCCACCGAGATTGCCCGCCTCACCGAGGGCTGGGCCGCCGGGGTCTACCTCGCGGCGCTCTCGCTGAAGGCGCGCGCGGCCGAGGGAGCGACCCGGTTCAAATTCAGCGGCAACCATCGGCTCGTGCGCGACTATCTCCGTCTCGAGCTGATCTCGCGGCTCGACGAGGACGAGATCAGATTTCTCACGCGCACCTCGGTGCTCGATCGCATATGCGGCTCGCTCTGTGACGGTCTCGTCGAACGCGACGATTCTGCCGCGGTGATCGAATCCCTGGAGCAATCGCAGCTGCTCGTCGTCCCCCTCGACTCGGAGCGCGAGTGGTATCGCTATCACCATCTGTTTCGCCAGATGCTGCGCGGCGAGCTCGACAGGCGTGAGCCGCACCTCGCCGACGAGCTCAACCGGCGTGCCGCGGACTGGTGCGAGCTCAACGACGCGCCCGAGGCGGCTATCGACTACGCGGCTCGGGCCGGCGACGACAGCCGAGTCGAACGTCTGGTCGAGGACGTCGCGCTCACGGTCTACCGCGCCGGACGTGCCGAGGTCGCAAAGCGCTGGCTGGACAACCTCGACGACGAGACGGCACGCCGGCGGCCGGCGCTCGGCCTGTTCGCCGTCTGGCTCCACGCCCTGGATGGCCGCGCCCTGGACGCGCAGCGCTGGGCGGACGAGGTCCAGCAACCCGCCGCGGAGCGGCCCGGGAATCGAGAAGTCGGCGCTGTCAGAGCGCTCGTGCGCGCGCTGCTCTGCCTCGGCGGCGCGGCTGGGTTGCTGGAGGACGCGCAGATTGCGCTCGACGGCATTCCGCTCCGCAGCCCCTGGCGACCGACCGCACTGCTCGCTGCCGCCGTGGGCTACCGGCTCGCCGCCGACGAGGACGCGGCGGATGCACATCTGGCCGATGCCGTCGAGTCGGCCCTCAGCGCTCGCGCCACCGATGCCGCGGCGCTCGCGCTCGCGCAGCGCTCGTTGATGGCGCTGGAGCGCGGCGACACGGACGCTGCCACGGCGTTTGCGGCGGCCGCGCAAGGCATCATCGAGGAGGCCGGCCTCGCCGGCTACGGGGTGAGCGGGCTGGCCTACGCCGCGTCGGCGCGGGCGGCGCTCGAGCAAGGCGATCCGCGTCTGGCTGCCGAGTGGCTGGCTCCCGCCGAACGGTGCGCGCAGTTGCTGACGCACGCGGTCCCGTGGCTGGCGGTACAGGTGCGGCTCGAGCTCGCGAACGTCCGGCTCGCCCTCGCGGACGCCAGTGCGGCACGCACGCTGCTTGTCGAGGCGGACGCGATTCGCAGGCGGCGCCCGTCACTCGGAACGCTCGACGCCGCGGCCGACGCTCTCGGCGCCCAGCTCCTCAGCCTCGACCGACCCGAAGCCAGCTGGGCCTCTGCCCTGACGAGTGCCGAGCTGCGTTTGCTGCCGCTCCTCACCACCCACCTCTCGTTCCGGGAGATCGGCGAGCGGCTGTTCGTCTCGCGCAACACCGTCAAGACCGAGGCGATCTCGATGTACCGCAAGCTCGGAGTCTCGTCCCGCAGCGACGCGATCGACCGGGCAGTCGAGCTCGGCCTCGTCGACCTGGGCGTCGGTCCCTCGCGGCGGGTTCGCGGCCGCGTCGGGTGACCGTCTCGCGCGAACCACACGTCGGGAGCGGCGCAGCAGGCCACCTCATTGTGCACGCGGGTCACTCGCCGTCGTACTCGTCGTGGCGGTGCCACCAGATCCCCGTCTCGTTCCGCCCGCGGGGCGCCCGGTCGAGCCACTGGTACATCCCCCAGAGACCGTCCAGCCCGCGCGCGTAGGCGGAGTACGTGTGGTAGACGACGCCGTCGTCGAGCGCGAACGCACTCACGCCGGGAGCTTCCCTCGTGAAGGTCGCCCAGTCGACGCCGGCGCCTGCCGCGAACTCGGCCAGCGGACCCTCCTTGCCGGCCGCGAGCGATGGCCCGAGGTCAACCGCGCGGAAGTTGTACTCGACGACGCCCGAGCGCTGCTCCTCCTCGGTGCGCGCCGCCTGGAAGTCGTGGTTGAAGTCGCTTCCGCGCGACGACGCCCACGGGAAGCTCCAGCCCATGCGCCGCTTGTACGCCTGCAGCTTCTCGATCGGTGCCCGCGAAACCGCGCAGAGCGTGACGTCGTGGTGTGCGAGATGGACGACGGAGCCGTCGAAGCCGTCCGCGATCGCGGAGCAGGATGGGCATCCGGCGGTGAAATCCGGCCCGAACATGAAGTGGTAGACGAGGAGCTGCGAGCGCCCCCCGAACAGGTCCGCCAGCGTGGCGCTCCCGTCGTCGGTCTCGAACCGGTACTCCTTGTCGATCGGGACCCAGGGCAGCTCCTGCCGTCGCCGCGCAAGCTCGTCGCTGCGCCGGGTCAGCTCCTTTTCCGCCTCGAGCAGCTCGAGCCGCGCGGCGAGCCACTCGTCCCGCGTTCCGATGGTTTGGGGTGTCATCGCGTCTCTCTCCTTGCGTTCGTTCGTGTGTCGGGCGATGCCGTTTCACCTCGCGGGGGCGACGCCGCGTCCTTCGAGTTGCTCGTCCTGGCGCGTCGTCAGCTGGGCGGAGACGCGCGGCTCCGTGTCGGAAGGCAGCGTCTCGCCGGTCTCGAGCAGGGTCTTGAGGCTGGAGAGCACGCGCGGCCAGCCCCGGCCGACCATCGACGCGACGGTGCTGCCGGGCTCGAACCCGTCATGCACCACGGTCAGCTTCACGAGCTCTCCGAGCGGCTCGATGTCGAAGCTGACCTTCGACCGCGGCTCGGCCGCGATCCGCTCGCGAGCCTCGTCGGTCAGCTCCAGCGACTCGGCGAGCTCGGGCGTGAAGCTGTGCCAGCTGTAGGCGAGCCGCCGGTAGGGGTCGGACTCGAGCACGACCTGCTCGGCATCGGCGATCGTGACCGAGAACAGCTGCCAGGCCATCGTCGAGCCCGCTTGCCAGTCCGAGTCGAAGGTCGCGCCCCAGTATCGCTGGGTGAAGGCCGGGTCGGTGAGAGCCTGCCAGAGTCGTTCGGGGGTGGTCTTGACATAGGTCGTGTAGACAAACGACGGCTTGTCCATGGTGGTGTCCTCCAGTGCTCGTTTCAGGTCGGCGAGCGCGTCGACACGTGCTCGGTCGTACTGGTTGATCCAGCGCCCGCTGATCGCGCTGATCGGCGCCGGGTTGAGGTAATGGAGCTTCTCCCGGCCACGACGGACGGTGGTGACGAGGTTGGCCGCCTCGAGCACGGCCAGGTGCTTGCTCACGGACTGCCGGGCCATGTCCAGTCCCGAGCAGAGCTCGCGCAGCGTCTGGCCGTTCCGCTCGTTGAGGCTGTCGAGCAGGAGCCGCCGGCTCGGATCGGCCAGCGCCCGGAAGGCAGCGTCCATCTCGTTCCGTCGATAGGCAGCCATTTGACTGCCTAATATAGGCAGCCAACCGGCTGCCTGTCAAGCTCCGAAGCGAAGTCCGGCGGCGACGTCGCCGGCAGGCCGGAAGTGGAGCGCCGGTCCGATGACTTGACGGCGCCGGCGACGTCTCTACGTCAGCAGCGAGACGGAGGTGCGAAGTGGGAGCAGTACACGTACACGAGTTCATGAGCCTGGACGGCGTGATCGACGCGCCGACGTGGACGTTCGACTACGGCTTCGACCCGAAGATGGGGGAGGCGATCGGCGCGGCCACGGCACGCTGCCGCGGCATCCTGCTGGGGCGGACCACCTACGAGATGTTCGAGCCGGCGTGGTCGACGCGGACGGTGGAGGACGACCCAGGGGCGCCGTTCTTCAACGACACCACCAAATACGTCGTCTCCGCGACGCTTACGACCGCGACGTGGAGGAACTCGAAGCTCATCGGCGCCTACGACCCCAACGCGATTCGCAGTCTGAAGGACGAGGTCGACGGCGACCTCTACGTCAGCGGCAGCGGCACGCTCGTGCGAGCGATGCTCGCGGACGGCCTCGTCGACGAGCTGCATCTGTTCGTCTACCCACTCACCCGCGGGTCCGGTCCCAGGCTCTTCCCCGAGTCCGCCGCGCCCGTCAAGCTGTCGCTCGCCGCCTCTGCGTCGTACGAGAACGGTGTCGTCTATCTCGGCTACCGAGCGAGCGCGTGAAGCGCGTCAGCGCGATAGCGAGATGGCCGCCACCGAGCTCCCGCTCGGAATCTCCTCGGCCCGCACGGCGAGCACCCTCCCGCCCGCGAGCCAGACGCGCCGCGCGTCACGTCGACGACGCCGTAATTGACAGCGTCGTCGTCGGCGGCAAAGGTCACGGCTCCGCTCTCCTCGTCGACGAAGCCGGGAACGACCTCGTCGATGTCGACCAGCACCGTGTCGACGAGGCCGTAGGTCGCCGCGCGTGCCACGTCGGCGATGTCTCCCGATGCGCGCCGCTGCGAAAGCCGAAGCGCATAGAGCTCGTGGATCCGTGCGAGCTCGGCTGCGTACAGATCGTCCAGCACGGCGCGGGCACTTGCGATCAGGTCGGCGTCCGGTGTGGTCTCGGGGTTGCCCGGATCGTGGCCGCCGCCAGGTGGGGGTAGCTGTTGACCGACCGGTAGATCGGGCCCAACGGCTCGGCCGCCGCGAGCACGAGCGGTACCTCGAGCCCGCTGAGGAATGGTCGGAGCGCGTGATCGATCTTTCGCGCGTACTGGCGCATCCGAACCTTCTGCCCGGTCGATCCCTGGATCCTCCTGCTGGGCGCCCGGTCCGCGATCGACGACTTGCCTGCCGCGCTCGCGACATCACGAGGCAGCCCCGGAATCTCGACCTCGAACGGCCCCAGGTCGGGCGCGACCTCGAGCAGACGCACCGACCCCTGCGCCAGTGCGAGCACGAACGCCGTGTGCGGGAATGTGACCGCAACGCAGGAGCGGCTTGAGGTGAAAGCGGTCGGAAACCTCGACGAGGCTGACCAGGCTGTTCGGGAGCCGGAACGTCATGAGCGACGCCGGCGTTGCGAGCAGCGCGAGGCTGCGGGCCTGATAGCGCCAGAACTCGGCGTCGCCGGCGACATCGCGATCTCCTCCTCGACGGCATCGACATCGCCTCTCGCTGCGCCGGCCTCGCGCAGCTGACCGGCTGCCTCTGCGACCAGGTTCCCGAGCTCGATGCGCTCCGCCTCTCCCCGCGACGACGGATTCGTCGGCAGGTAGATCGAAACCGACGACGGGTCGCGTGCCGCGATGAGTGCGGAGAGCTGACCTCGGGTCGGCACGTCGGTGTGAAGGTTCATGGTCGCCATCCTCCGATCACTCGAGACGAGCCCGGGCTCCGAAGCCGGGCCGTCTGACGACCACAATAGGAGCGAAAAGCTCCCCGGGGGCCCACGCTGGGGCCCCCGGGGTCGAGCGCGTCGTATCAGTGCGGGTCAGTCCTGGATCACGGTGTTGTTGCCAGCGCCGCCGTCGAGGATGTCCACGCCGGGGCCTCCGATCAGGGTGTCGTTTCCGTCGCCGCCGGAGAGGCTGTCGTTCCCGGCGCCGCCGATCAGCACGTCGTCGCCTGCGCCGCCGTCGGCGGCGAGCTTGATCGCGTTCGCCTGGAGGGCGGATGCGACGACGACGTCGTCTCCCGCGAGCGCGTCGATTGTGAGCGTGTCGAGGGCGGGCTCGGCATGCGTGACGTTCACCGTTGCTGCGAGGCCGGCGACGCTTGTCGCGCCGTTGCTCCCCGCAGCGAGGATCGCGTCGTTGCCGTTGGTGCCCTTGACGATGACGCTGTCGGGCTGGTTGTCGCCGGTGGTGCCACCCGGGGTGCCGGCGAGGTCGGTGTTGACGCTGGTCACGTCGGTTCCGGTGAGGTCGTTGACGGTGACGGTGTCAGCGCCTCCGAGCGCGTTGAAGTCGACCGTCTCGACGTCGTTGGTGTCCATCGTGATGGTGGCGACGTCGCGGAAGAACCTGAGCCGGTTGCCGTTGGCCGACAGGTCGATGTGCTCGGCGCCGGCGGCGCCGTTGAAGCGCAGCGTGTCGGCGCCGGACTCGCCCTCGACGGTGTCGCTGCCATCGCCCGGGTCCCAGACGAAGGTGTCGTCGCCTGCGCCCATGCGCGCGACGTCGTTGCCGCCGTTGCCGTCGATCGTGTCGTTGCCGTCACCGCCGAGCAACTGCTCGACGCCCGTGCCGCCCGCGATCCTGTCGTCACCCGCACCCCCATCGAGGGTGAGGCCGATCGCCTGAGCGGCGAGAGCGGCCGCCGAGATCGCATCGTTCCCGTCGAGGCCGTTCACGCTGAGCGCATCGATCGGCTCCTGGTGCTGAATCGTGACCTTCGCGGGCAGGCCGGACACGACGACACCGGAGGCGTCGCCGCGGACGTCGATCGCGTCGTTGCCGTTGGTGCCCTTGACGATGACGCTGTCGGGCTGGTTGTCGCCGGTGGTGCCACCCGGGGTGCCGGCGAGGTCGGTGTTGACGCTGGTCACGTCGGTTCCGGTGAGGTCGTTGACGGTGACGGTGTCAGCGCCTCCGAGCGCGTTGAAGTCGACCGTCTCGACGTCGTTGGTGTCCATCGTGATGGTGGCGACGTCGCGGAAGAACCTGAGCCGGTTGCCGTTGGCCGACAGGTCGATGTGCTCGGCGCCGGCGGCGCCGTTGAAGCGCAGCGTGTCGGCGCCGGACTCGCCCTCGACGGTGTCGCTGCCATCGCCCGGGTCCCAGACGAAGGTGTCGTCGCCTGCGCCCATGCGCGCGACGTCGTTGCCGCCGTTGCCGTCGATCGTGTCGTTGCCGTCACCGCCGAGCAACTGCTCGACGCCCGTGCCGCCCGCGATCCTGTCGTCACCCGCACCCCCATCGAGGGTCGTCGGGATTGTGTCGGTGAAGGTGCCGTTGCCCTCGTCGATGCGCACGAGGTCGTCGCCGGCGCGGGCGCGGACGACGATCTTCGCGACGTGCTTGCGCTTGATGCTGAAGTCGGCGGAGCCGTCATCACCGACGTCGACCTGGAGGATGTCGGGCCGGCTGGCCTGCAATCGAAGCGCGAACTTGTCATTCGCGGGCGTCCCCTCGACGATCAGAGTGCCGTGCGTGAGCTTCGGACGGTTGAACTGGGTGTGCCCGCGGCGGTGCGTGTCACTGTGGGCCTTGTGGGCGGGGGTCGCGTCGGCCGGTCCGGCCACGATCCCGCCTGCGCCAGCGATGATCCCGGCCATGGCCACAGCCAGGCGCGCGCGACGCGCCGGGCGAGTGGCGCGGGTGTTGTCGAGTCCAGGGCGTTTCTTCATGGTGTGCATGTCTCCTCGTGCGTAGAGGTCGGCCGTGTCGCATGGCGAGGACGCCGATCGCCGGCGCCCATTCCCGCCTCTATGCTCACGGGACGCAATGGCCGCCCCGGGGCCGCCTCGCCGATGGAACACCCACTTGACCCAGCCCGGATCGGAGACCACCTCGACCGGCTCTACCGAGCTGCGTGGGCGCTCTGCGGTTCACGCGAGGACGCCGAAGACCTCGTACAGGAGACGTACGCGAGGGTGCTCGGCCGCCCTCGCCTGCTCCGCAACGAGGACGACCTCGGGTACCTCCTGCGGACGCTGCGCAACACCTTCCTGACGCGAAAGCGGAGCGAGGGGCGCCGCCTGCGTCCCGCGCCGCTACCCGAGCGAGACGACCTCGTCGCCGACCCGAGGGCGCGCGAGCCGCAGGCCGCGGTCGAGGCCGGGGAGTTGTATGGCGCAATCGCCGCGCTTCCGGATGACTTCCGGGACGTCCTCGTCGCCGTCGACATCACGGGCCTCTCCTACAAGGAGGCTGCCCGAGCCCTCCGGATTCCCCAAGGGACGGTGATGAGCCGCCTCTATCGTGCTCGACAAGAGGTCGTGCGCCGCGTCGACGGCGGCTGACCGGATTCAGCAGAAGACCGGCGGCGCGTCAGCGACGGCGGCCGTATCAGCCCCCAGGCCGGGCTGTTCCGACGAGGACCTTTTCACCGGAGGACGCCTGGTTGCCGTCGGCTCGCTCGCGCGTGACCGTCAGGCTCGGATACTCCTTCGGCGAAACCCCTGCCCAGAGCGTGACCTTCCGGCCCTCGTTGAACGTCCCGATCGGCACCAGCACGCCCGCCGGGCTCCGCAGCCACGCCTCGTAGAAGAGCGCGCCCTGGCGGCGAGGGAGTCCGGTGGCGTCGAGCTGAATGCGCCAGCCCGAGGCCGTCTTGGTGAGCGTCACCTCGCCGCCGGCCGCGGGCGCGAGCTTCGTCGGTGCCAGGGCCGCATGGAAGCGCTGGCTGGATGTGCCCGAGCCGACGACGAGCAGCCCGATGGCGACCGCCAGCAGGACGGGTACGCCGATGCCGATCAGGACCGCGCCGCGGCGCATCGGCGCGCGGCGGGCGCGCGATGGCTTCGTAATCAGCGCTCGCAGGGCCGGCGGCGCCTCGACCTCGGCCGCCGCACTCCGTGCGAGCGCGACGGCGCGCCGTTGCTCGGCCAGTCGATCGGCAAGCTCCGAATCCGCCGCGACGCGCGCCTCGAGCTCGGCCCGGCGCTTGGGCGCGAGCGAGCCGTCGGCCAGCGCCGCCAACTCTGCGAGCTCGCTGCTCTCTGCATCGTCTCGTCGACGGCGTCTCATGGGCACGGCACCACGCAAGATAGCGCCGGGGCCCGCGCGTCGGTGCGGCGTCGTGCCCGGCGGGAGCGCGGCTCTCGCAGGGTGCCGATGGGGGAGAAGGCCCTCACCTTCTGGAGGACCCGATTCGGCCGCCATTATTCCCGCGCACCCTCGCCGTTTCACCTGCGCGAGGGTTCGTCGCCGTCGAGTCCGCCGACCGCCGCGGTGCCTCAGCCCTCGGTCGCGGCGGCTAGCTGCCGGTCTGATGCGTCCTTGAGGAACTGGTGCACGAAGGCGATGGCCATGCTGCCGTCTCCGACGGCTGCGGCGACCCGCTTCACGGGACTGAGACGGACGTCGCCGCAGGCGAAGATCCCCGGGACGCTCGTCTCGAGCAGGTACGGGTCGCGGTCGAGCTCCCATCTTCCCGCGGCTCGCACCTCGGATCCGGTCAGCACGTAGCCTCTGCGGTCGAGCGCGATCTCGGGCGGCAGCCATGCCGTCTCCGCGTCCGCCCCGATGAAGATGAAGAGGCCCCCCGACTCGAGTCGTGCCGCCTCCGACGTTGCGCGGTCGACGACCTCGATCGCCTCGAGCGAGCCATCGCCGTGGACCGCCACCACTTCGCTCCCGAACCTCGTGCAGATGTTCGAGCGGGTCGCGAGCTGGTCGATGAGATAGCGGGACATGCTCCTCTCGAGCCGGTCGCCGCGGGCGAGGATCGTCACGCTGCGCGCGTGATTGGAGAAGAACAGGGCCGCCTGTCCTGCCGAGTTGCCGGCACCGACGATGTGGATGTCGAGTCCGTGCGTGTTCGACGCCTCGCTGCGCGCGGCACCGTAGGAGATGCCCTTGCCGACCAGCCGGTCGAATCCGTCGATCGGCAGGCGCCGCCACGAGACACCCGAGGCGAGGATGATCGTCCGGGCCTTCAGCACGTCGCCGCCGTCGAGGTAGACCTGCCGCGTCGCCGCGTCGATCCGCGTGATCGACCGGGTCACGAGGATCTCGGCGCCGAGCCTCCGGGCCTGCTGCAGCGCACGATTCGCCAGCTCGTCGCCGGACACGCCCGAGGGGAACCCGAGGTAGTTCTCGATCCGGGATGACGCGCCGGCCTGGCCGCCGGGCGCCTCGCGCTCGACCACGATCGCCTTCAGACCCTCCGACGCCGCATACACGGCGCTCGCCAGACCGGCGGGCCCTGCGCCCACGATCACCGTGTCGTACTCGGCGGCGGCTGCTTGCGTGCCGAGGCCCAGCAGCTCGGCCACCCGGCTCAGCTGCGGCTGCACCACGGTCTTCCCGTCGACGACGCGGATCACGGGGCAGTCCTCGGCCGGCGGCAGGGCGCCGCCCCATTCCTCACTCGCACCCGGGGCATCCGGGATGATCCAGCTGAATCTGACCTGGTTGCGGTCGAGGAAGGCGCGCAGCCTCGCGCACGCCGCGTCCCAGCGATACCCGACCACGATGGCGCGCGGCGGAGGCAGGTCGGCCGCGATGCCCTGCAGCGCGCCGATCCGCTCCCGCGCCAGCGTGCCGAGCTTCACCCCGACCTCTGGCGCCGAGGCTGCGATCGCGTGGTAGTCCTGGGCCTCGATGCGGATGACGCGCGTCGGCTCCGACGCGCGAAAGCTCATCGGGAACGTCGTGCCGAGCGCGATCGGCACCTCGCCGATGAGATCGCCCACGCGACGTCCGCCGAAGACGCGCTCGATGCCGTCCACGAACCCGATCGTCTCCACGCGCCCTTCGAGGATCGCGAACAGCGCCCGCTCGTCGCCCGCGTTGACCGCGAACTCGCCCGGAACGAGCCGGATGTCCGCTGCGCTCCGGGCGAGCCGTTCCCGTTCTGCGTCGCCGAGATCGGCGAAGAGCGGCACGCCGGCGATGTCGTCCGGCGTCACCACAGCGGCCGCCGAAGTCCGCGAGCGATCAGCACTGCGAACGACATCGGCGGACTCTACCGCGAGGCGTGATGCGTTCCGCGCACCGACTGATCGGTCGACGGAGCATGCGGCCTGGCCTCGATGCGTGCTCGCGCGCGCTCAGAAAACGTCCGCGCCGGTCGCGAGACCGGTGGCGACTGCGACCGCGAGCGTCACGCTGCCGACGAGCATGAGCAGCACCGTGAGGACGACGCACGTCTCGACGGCCGACAGCGCGCGCCGCGCCCAGTCGCCATTGCGGCGCGCGTTCCAGAAACCCGCACCGAGCATCGCGACCACCAGGCAGGCGACGACGCGCCACCCCACGCTGTCCATGATGTCACTCGATTGTGAACCTCCGCTCTGAGAGAGCCATGAGAGCCGTGCGCAGGGAACGCCGCGCCGTTCAGGCGCTGGTCAGGTGCGAGCGCGCACGGTCGCACCGTGCTCCTCGCGCCGAGTCGGTGGGTGGCTGCCCAGGTGAGGCGCGAGCCGGCGCTGTGTGCGCTGATCGGCGCAGGGTGCGCGCTCGCGGTGATCGTCTTCGCTCCCCCCGCGCAGGATCTCGCCGCACACGTCTACCGGGCCTCGCTCGTCCGTCACGGCGTCCTGCTCTGGGACAACTACTGGTACACGGGCACCTACCCGCTCGTCAGCTACAGCGTGCTTGCTCCCGCGCTCTCGGCGCTGATCGGTGTCGCCGTGCTCATGGTGGCCTGCACCTCGGCAGCCGGTGCGCTGTTCGCCACCATCGCCATGCGGGAGTGGGGGCGCGACGGGCGCTGGCCCTCGCGGGCGTTCGCGTGCGCGACGGCGCTGCCCCTGCTCCCAGGCGTCGACGCCTACGTCGTCGGCATGCCATTCCTCCTCGGGACCCTGGCCGCGCTGCAGCGGGGCCGCCGCGGCATCGCCATCGTCTGCGCAGCACTGACGCTGAGCGCGAGTCCGCTCGCGTTCCTCTTCCTGCTCGGGAGCGTTGGCGCGATCGTGCTCGCTGGGCGCGGCGGATGGCGCACGATCGCCATCGTCGGATGCGGTCTCGGCGTGCTCGCCGGGCTCGAAGCCTGCGCGTTGCTGTTCGTGTTCCCCTCCGCGGGCGTCTACCCGTTCCTGGTGTGGCACCTGGTCGCGGTCGTCGGACTGGCGCTGGCAGGCTCGCTGCTCGCGTATCGCGACCGGGCCACCCGTCCGATCGCGATCCTGCTCTGCGGCTGGGGCGTGGCGAGCCTGCTCGCATACCTGGTTGCGAACCCTGTCGGAGACAACGTCGCCCGCCTGCGCTACGCCGTCTTTCCGCTGCTGCTGCTGCTCGCCGTTCGTCATCGAGGGCGCGGTCTCGCGACGATCGCGGCCGCAGCCGCGCTTGTCTATGCCGCTGCTCCCGACCTGCTGCAGGTCACCGGCCAGGCAGATGCGAGCAGTTCGCGCGCGGCGGTCTGGCAACCCGCGGTCGGATATCTCCGCCGCCACCTTCCAGTGGGCGCTCGCGTCGAGGTCGTCCCGACCTCGGCCCGATGGGAGTCGTACTACCTCCCCGCTCGCGGCATCCCGATCGCTCGCGGCTGGTTCCGTCAGACCGACCTCGAGCGGAACCGCGTGCTCTACGGCACGCGACTCACGCGCGCGGCATACGAGGCGTGGCTCGAGCGAAGTGCCGTGCAGTTCGTCCTCTTGACGCCCTTCCCCCTCGACGATCACGGGGCCAGGCCGGAGTCGCGGCTGCTGCGCAGCGGACACTCCGGGCTCCGCATCGCGTGGGCGCGCGGTGGCTTCACGATCTACGCCGTTCGCGGCGAGGCGCGACTCATGATCGGGAGGGCAGGCGTGCGCCTGACGAGCTTCGGCCACGACGGGATCACCGGCACGGTGCACCGCGGCGGGGTAGACACGCTCCGGGTCGCGTACTCGCCCTACTGGACGGTCGCCGGCTCAGCGACCTGCGTCGTTCGCAGCCGGACCGGAATGTCGGCCGTTCGCTTCTCGCGCGCAGGCCACTTCGCCCTGACCATGACGCGCGACCCGTTCACGATCGCTCACCGCATCGCGGATGCCGACTGCTGAGGCCGCGGCACGCACCCAGCAGCGGTAGATCGTTGCAACGGAAGCTAAAGCACCCCGCGAAATGTGCCGATTACCGCCGCGGTGGAATCTCCGCGTCTCACCTGGCTCGAACGCTGGCTGGAAACGTGTCGCAGTCTCGCTGACCTGCGCTCGTCCAACCCGATGGTGGACGCCGTCGTCGACGAGATCGACGGCAGGATGATTCGCGTCGGCGAGAAGTGGCTCGCCGATTTCGCGTCGTGCAACTACCTCGGCTTCGACCTCGAGCCGGAGATCATCGAGGCGATCCCGCCGGCCCTCGCTGCCTGGGGCACCCATCCGAGCTGGTCGCGCATGCTCGGGAGCCCGGTGCTGTACGAGCAGATCGAGGAGCGCCTGACCGCGCTGCTCGGGTGCGAGGATTCGCTGCTCCTGCCGACCATCACGCATATCCACGCCTCGGTGCTTCCGGTGCTCGCCGGTAGCGGGACGATCTTCCTCGACGCGCGCGCACACAAGACGATGTACGACGGCTGCCAGGTGGCGCGCGGCCACGGCGCGACGATCAGGCGGTTCCGATTCGAAGACGCCGCGCATCTCGAGCAGCTGATGTCGGAGGCACGCGTCGAGCCGACGCTCGTCTGCATGGATGGCGTCAACAGCATGACGGGCAACGCGCCGGATCTCGCGGCGTTCGCCCGGGTTGCGCGATCACACGGAGCACTCCTCTACGTCGACGACGCGCACGGCTTCGGCGTGATCGGCGAGCGGCGGGGAGACGAGACGAGCCCGTACGGCATGCGAGGCAACTCGATCGTCCGGCATCTCGGCGAGTCCTACGACGACATCGTGCTCGTGGGCGGCTTCTCGAAGTCCTATTCGTCGCTGCTCGCGTTCATCGCGTGCCCGACGGCGATCAAGAACCTGCTCAAGGTCGCGGCCGCGCCGTATCTGTACTCGGGGCCCTCGCCGGTCGCGTCGCTCGCCTCGACGCTCGCGGGCTTCGACGTGAACGAGCGGAAGGGCGACCGGTTGCGGGCCGATCTCCACCGCATGACGGCGAGAGTCCTGGAGGCCCTCGCCCGGCTCGGCGCGGCGACCCCGAACACCTCCGGGCTCCCCATCATCGAGGTGCCGCTCGTCGATCACGAGCAGATCGACGCGGTCGGTCGCTTCCTGTTCGAGCGCGGCATCTACGTGACGCTCGCCGCCTACCCGCTCGTGCCGAAGGACGAGGTCGGCTTCCGCGTACAGGTCACCGCCGCCAACACCGACGAGCAGATCACGCAGCTGATCGACGTGCTCGGCGACCTCGCCGACCGCTTCCCGCTCCAACCGGCCGCGGGGGCCGAGGTGGCAGCCGGCATGGAGCGAGCGGCATGAAGCTGCCCGCCGTGACTGCGAACCGGGCGTGGCTCGTCTACCTCGGGCTCGGGGTAGCCGCTTCGGGCCTCTACCTGTTCGCGCCGGGGTTCCAGGGCAACGGGCCGCTGTTCAACCTCATCTCGGGGTCGTCCGCAGTCGCGATCCTCATCGGGATCCGCATCTTCAAGCCGGCGGACCCGTGGCCGTGGCGATGGTTCGCGATCGGCCAGGCGCTGTTCTTCCTCGGTGACGTCTACACCTACAGCTATCCGATCCTGATCGGCCATGAGGTGCCGTTCCCGTCGCCGGGCGACGTCTTCTACCTCCTGGTGTACCCGGCGCTGATGACCGGCGTGCTGCTGGCCGTGCGCCGCCGCAACCCGCAGGGCGATCGCGCGGGCGTCATCGACGCGCTGATCATCACCGTCGGCATCGCGCTCCTGTCCTGGGTTTACCTGATGGCGCCGTACGTGCACGACGCGACGCTCTCGCCGATCGCGAAGGCGGTCTCGATCGCGTACCCGCTCGGCGACGTTCTCCTGCTCGCGGCCGCGCTCCGGCTCGCGTTCGACGGCGGCAAGCGCCGCGGCTCCTTCGCGTTGCTGGCGGCGAGCATCGGCGCCCTGCTCACGACGGACGCGGCGTACGGCTATGCGCTGCTCGACGGGACGTACAACCATCAGCTGATCTACGACGCCGGATGGCTCGCCTACTACCTCCTGTGGGGCGCAGCGGCGCTCCATCCGTCGATGCGGACGCTCACCGAGGCCACGCCGGACCGCGAGCGCCGTCTGTCGCGGTTGCGCCTCGCCCTCCTGACAGCCGCGTCGCTGGTCGCGCCCTCGATCATCTTCGTGCGCGAGGCGCGTCGCGGCGACTTCGACCTGCTGGTGATCGTGGGGGCGTCGATCGTCGTCTTCCTGCTCGTGATTGCGCGCGTCCTCGGCCTCGTGAGACAGAACGAGCGGACGGTCACGCGCGAGCGGGCGCTGCGCCTTGCCAACCTCGCGCTGGTCAGGGCGACGACGCCGGCCGAAATCGGCGCGGCGGCCCTGGGCACGGCGCAAGTGCTCGTCGACGGGGCCGGAGAGGCGCGGCTGTGCGTCTGGCGCTCAGACGGCCTCGTCGTGATGACTGCCTCCTCGGGCCCGGAAGACGTGCTTCCGCCAACGGCCGTCGCGCTGCTCGAGCGGGCCGCGACGACCCCGAACGCCCGCATCGAGCTTCCGCACGATGTGCACGCCGAGCTGGATCTCCCGGCCGGCTTCGACCGCGCCAACGTCTTTCCGCTGGCGGCCCGCGAGGATCAGCGAGGCCTGCTGATCGCCGCGGCCGCGACGCCGTTCTCGCCGATTCTCGTGGATGCTCTCGATGCGCTGTCCGCAAGCGTCTCCCTGGCACTGGAGAGCGCGGCGCTGACCGAGCAGGCGCATCGACGGGAGAACGAGGCCCGGTTCGCATCGCTCGTCCGGAACGCGAGCGACCTCATCACGGTTGTGGATCGCGACGGGCTCGTGCTCTACCAGAGCCCGTCGGTCCAGCGGATCCTCGGGCTCACGGCTGCCGATGTGACCGGGTCTCAGTTCGAGAACCTGCTCGTGACAACCGACCGCGAGCGCCTGCGCCAGGTCCTGCAGACGACGTACCACGGCAGCTCGCGCTCGCAGGCGTTCGACTGCACGCTGGTTCATCGCGACGGCCGCGCCCTCAAATTCGAGGTCGTCGCGACCGACCTCTGCGACGACGAGCACGTCCGCGGCATCGTGCTCAACGGCCGCGACGCCAGCGAACGCGCGGCATTCGAGGAGCAACTGGCGCACCAGGCGTTCCATGACGCCGTGACGGGCCTGCCGAACCGCGCGCTGTTCTCCGACCGGGTCACGCACGCACTCGCGCGCGCCGCGCGCGAGGACACGAGCATCGCGGTCATCTTCCTCGACCTCGACGACTTCAAGACGATCAACGACAGCCTGGGTCACGCCGCGGGCGACGAGGTGCTGCAGCAGGTCGCCGCTCGCCTGCTCGAGGCCGTGCGACCGACCGATACGGCCGCGCGCTTCGGCGGAGACGAGTTCGCCATCCTGATCGAGGACGTTGCCGACCCCGCGGTGGCGCTCGAACTCGCCGAGCGTCTCGTGCGTGGGTTCGAGATGCCGATCTCGGTCGTCGGCAAGGACCTGTCGGTTCGTCCGAGCTTCGGCATCGCGCTGAGTGAATCCGACGCCGAGGAGGCTCTCGGCGACGCCGATGAGCTGATCCGCAACGCCGACGCCGCGATGTACATCTGCAAGCGCGAAGGCAAGGGCGGCTATCGGATCTTCGAGGCCGAGATGCACGAACGCGTGCTCGAGCGGCTCGAACTGCGCGCAGAGCTGCAGCACGCAATCGAGGCGCGCCAGTTCGAGCTGCATTTCCAGCCGGTCGTGCGACTGCGCGACGGCGGCGTGGCGGGGTTGGAGGCGCTCGTCCGCTGGCATCACCCGACGCGAGGGCTCATCCAGCCAGGGCAGTTCATCCCGCTGGCGGAAGAGATGGGGCTGATCGTCGACCTCGGCCGGTGGGTGCTGCACGAGTCGTGCCACCACGCTGCGCGGCTGTACGCCACCCCCCTGGGCGGACAGGATTTCAGCATCAGCGTGAACCTGTCCGTCAAGCAGCTGCAGCACCCTGGCGTCGTCGCAGACGTCCGCGCCGCGCTGGAGGAGTCCGGGATCGAGCCGCGGCTGCTCGTGCTCGAGATCACCGAGACCGTGCTGATGGCGGACTACGAGCTCGCGAGCCGCCGCCTCGAGCAGCTCAAGGAGCTCGGCGTGCGCATCGCAATGGACGACTTCGGCACCGGCTATTCGTCGCTCAGCTACCTCAGCCGGTTCCCGGTCGACATCCTCAAGATGGACCGATCGTTCCTCGCCTCGAACGCGAGCCCGCAGGCGACCGGCCTCGCGGCTGCGATCGTCGCGCTCGGCGACAGCCTCAAGCTGGAGGTCGTGGCCGAGGGCATCGAGCAGTCGGCCCAGTATCAGGCGCTCCGCGACCTCGGCTGCGACCTCGGCCAGGGCTTCTTCATCGCGCGCCCGATGGACGTCGACGCCACACGGGAATGGCTCGCAGACGCCGATCGCGCATCACGGCGCGACGACGAGCTCGATGCAGCATAGTTACGAGGCGCTCGACCGGCCCGGCGGCACCACGCGCGCACAGCTGTTCGCCCCGCTGAGGCACCGCGACTTCCGGCGACTCTGGTCCGGGATGACGCTGTCGCTCGTCGGCGACGGCGCCTTCCTGGTCGCGATGACGTGGCAGGTCTACGTCCTGTCGGACGCGCCGACCGCGTTGGCGTTCGTCGGCATCGCGATGAGCATCCCGACCATCGTGCTCCTGCTCGTCGGCGGTGCCGTCAGCGATCGTGTCGACCGGCGACGCGTGATGGTGGCTTCCGACCTGATTCGCGGCGGAGCTGTCGGGCTGCTCGCGCTGCTGACATTGAGCGGCGGGCTCGCGTTGTGGCACGTCGTGGCGCTCTGCGCGGTCTACGGGGCGGCGACGGCGTTCTTCAATCCGGCCTTCGACGCGATCGTGCCGGACCTGCTTCCGGAATCCGACCTCGCGCAGGCGAACGCGCTCGACCAACTCGTGCGCCCGATCGCATTCCGCCTGGCCGGGCCGGCGCTCGGCGGCTGGCTGGTCGCGAGCATCGGCGCCGGGTCGGCGTTCGCGCTCGACGCGGCCACGTTCGTCATCTCGGCGGCGGCGATCGGCTCGATGCGCTACCGGCGGCCCGACGGCGCCCGCTCGGCTGCGTCGATCGTGCACGAGATCCGGGAAGGCTTCGCGTTCGTCCGCGCCCACGTGTGGTTGTGGGGCACACTCGTCTCGGCGGCGTTCGCGTATCTCGCGTTCATGGGGCCAACCGAGGTCCTCCTGCCGTACGTGGTCAAGAACGATCTCGGCGGGAGCGCCTCCGACCTCGGCCTGGTGTTCGCCGCCGGGGGCCTGGGCGCGATTCTCAGCGCCGTCATCTGCGGCGGACGGGGACTGCCACGACGCAACATCACCTACATGTACGTCTTCTGGACCGCCGCGACGCTGTCGATCGCGGGCTACGGGCTCGCGCAGGCGAGCTGGCAGCTGATGGTGGTGTGCTGCATGTTCAATCTGCTCGAGACGGCGGGGACGATCATCTGGGCGACCGCCAAGCAGCGCCACGTCCCGCCGAACCTGCTGGGGCGGGTCTCGAGCTTCGACTGGCTGATCTCGATCGGCCTGCTGCCGGTGTCGTTCGCCCTCACGGGCCCGATTGCGAGTGTCATCGGCGCCCGCGCGACGCTCGTCTGGGCGGGCGTCGCGGGCAGTGTCGTCACGCTCGCTGCGTTGTTCCTGCCCGGCATGCGCGCGATCGAGGACGCCGCGGTCACCGGTGGGCACGGCGGACACCGGAGGCGCTGCCCGAGCGCACTCCCGCCTGCCGTGGACGAACGGCGAGCCGCGTAGAACCGGGTCAGCCCCGGTCGGGAATGCCCAGCTGCTGTGCCGTCCTGCGAAGTCCGCGTACGAACAGATCGAGCTCGGGTATGACGTCGGTTCCCGCGCTGACTCCGATGCCGACGACGCCGCCGAGGCTCAAGGCGCCGATCGTGAGGCGCGCGCGCGGCCCGATCGGAATCACGGGGAGCGCTCGCTCGAGCGGATGACCCGCCAACCACAGCCGCCGGCGCGGGCCGGGGATGAACGTGACGATCAGATCGATCGCCCCGGCCTCCCCGGCACCGGTCACTCCCGCCATGCGCGCGAGCAGCATGATCACCGGCGGCGGTGCGCCCTCGAGACGCTCGATCCCGCGCGCGATCGCCTCGACCTGGTTCGAGCTGCGGCCCTCCCGCATCGCTTCCGCGACGAGGCGGACGCGCTCGCCCTCGGCCATCGGCGCAACGGGCAGTCTCGTCACGAAGTGCGCTCCGTGGTTGCCGAGGCCGCGCATGCGGGTGGCGCCAGGGCGGAAGATCGGCACGAGCGTGCGCACGCTGTCGCCTGGCCGTTCGTCGCCGCGCGCCGACAGCACGTAGGCGATCGCGCCGGCGCTCAGCGCAGCGACGACCTCGTCCAGCGAGACGCCATGGCTGCGTGCCGCCGCCCGCAGCTCGCGCTCCGGGAACACCGCGGCTCCCCAGCGTGCACGGCCGGTGCCGGGCGTGAAGCGGGGGCGCCCGGCGGCGGCCTTGAGGAGCGCGAGCCACCCCTCGAGCTGGGCGGCGTCCAGCCGGCTGCGAGAGCGCGCGGCCGCCGGGCGCTCGCCGGTCTCCTCGCCGGGCGGCTCCGACGGGACGGCGACCGGCTCCGGGCCCAGATCGAGCAGTGTCCGGATCACGCGCATGGCGCTCATCCCGTCGACCATCGCGTGGTGCCAGCGGATGAGAAAGGCCGTCGCGTCGTCCGCGATACCGTCGAGCACGTGCACCTCCCACAGCGGGAGGCGAGTGTCCAGCGCCTGCTGGTTCAGGCGCCCGACCAGCTCCTCCAGGTGCCCGCCGAGCTCGGGCAGCGTGTGCAGCCGGACGTGACGCTCGAGCTCGAAGTCGGGATCGTCGACCCAGCGCGGCGCCTCCAGCCCGATGGGCAGGGGGCGGACGACCTGGCGGAAGCGCGGCAGCAGGTGCAGGCGATCATCGATATGAGCGCGCAGTCGGTCGACGGTGAGGCGAGCGCCGTCGGCATCCGGCCCCACGACGAAAAGGGCGGCGGCGCTCAGCGGAAGCGAGGCGCTCGCGGACGCGAGGTAGAGCATGTCGTGCGCGCTCAGGCGATCGGCTGAACGGCGGGCCGGGCTCATCGATGGTTCGCCACCCCGAGGCGGTCGAGCAGGGCCTCCTCGCCGGACACGAGCGATGCCGCCTGTTCGAGCGCGCCTTCCGCTTCTTCGGAGGCCGCGCGGCGGAACTCGTCGGCCAGCAGACGGAGTGCCGGGACACGCGATGACGCATCGAGGATCAGCTCGATCGCGTGGAACATCCTCAGCACTGCGTCCGTGGACCCCTGGGCCTGGACGAGCCCGCGCTCCACGGCGTCCGTCAGCTCGAGCGCGCCATCGAGGATGGCGACTACCACGGCGCTGGTCGTCAAACCGCTGCCGTCGAGCGGAACGGCGCTCGCGGGCGGCAGCCGCTCGAGCCGTCGCCCGGGCATGGAGACCAGCACCGCCTCGTTATCGAGCACGATCCGCGCCGTATACCCCTGCACGAGATCGTGGAGCCGGTCGCCGGTCCCCCAGGGGTCGTCGTGGAGCGC
The DNA here is from genome assembly GCA_963845865.1 of uncultured Actinomycetes bacterium. Taxonomy (GTDB): domain Bacteria; phylum Actinomycetota; class Thermoleophilia; order Gaiellales; family JALYLC01; genus JALYLC01. Next base: position 199,683 of record CAWJTT010000004.1, on the reverse strand, counting down.
CTCCACGAGGCCCTCGATCCACTCCCACAGCCTCGCTCGCTCAGTCGACATACTCGAACGCGACGAGCCCGTCGCCTGTCGTCTCGGCCCCGGCGATGCGAGCGCGGTAGCGGAACTCGCCGACGAGCTCGTGGATGAACGCGTAGCCCGGTCGGGCAGGCTCGGCGACCACGATCTGCGCGGCGTGCGCGAGACGCGCCTCGAGCTCCACCCGGTCGTAGCCGTCGTCGGCGACGAGGCGCACGCGGGAGGGGAGCAGCGGATGCGCGCGGCAGGAGTGGAGCGCGGCCATCGCTCCTGGCCCGCGGCTGGCCGGCTCGCGCAGCGCGCCGCCGAGGACGGCCTCCACGGTGCGCGGATGGAACGAGCGCGCCCTCCCGCCGACCACGGCGCGCAGGGCCGTCCCGCCCGCGCGATGGGCCCGATCCGTGGGGCGGGTCGAGACGAATGCGCACCCGTCGGCCGACAGGAACGCACCCCACTCCCAGCCCGCGTCGTCGCCCCAGTACCACCGTCCCCAGTTGTGGTCGTGGTACGCAGCCATCTCGTCGACCGAGGCCTCCTCGCCATCCACGAGCACCCAGCCGGTGACCGTCATCCGGGGCAGTGCACGCCACGCGATCCAGCCGGAGCCGAACGGTGTCGCCGCCTCCGCCACGACGGGCGCGGCCGATGGGAATGCCGCGAGGTCGAAGCCGCCGCGATCCCCGGGCAACCTGCCGTGAACCCCGACCCCGCCGCTGGCGTCGTCGAGCAGGATCGCGGCCACGTCTCCGACGGCGATCTCGTTGTGTCCCGCCGTGGCCTCGCCGGCTCCGATCACCTCGACACGCTGCGTCCATCCGTCGTGGACGTCGCCGAGCAGGACGGCGCCCGCGGCGAGCGAGCGGGGGTCGGCCGGGTCTCCGTGCAGCGAGACGTTGACGAGGCCGACCCGGCCGTGCGCGAAGTCGAACACGTTCGCATGCAGCCAGTCCTTGTACGCCGCCGCCGCGAGGTCGACCGCCGAGGGCGCACGCAGCCGGTCGGCGACGATCATCGGAGCAGCGATCCCTCGTGCGGGCCGAGATCGTCCGGATCGGCAGCCGCTGCTTCCACGGGCGCAGACGCCGACAGCAGCTCGACCGCATCGCCGAGGAACCGGCCGAGCACCCACATGCCGACGAGTACGTCGAGCACGTCGACCGGCCGCGGGTCGCGCACGAGACCCAGCCCGCTGCCGAGCGACAGCGCGTCGAGGTCGGCAAGCGCGGGCTCGAGATCGTCGGCGAGCAGCAACGCGACGTCGTTGCGCAGGTCCTCCAGCACGGGCGTCGGCGGGATGATGGAGGCGAAGTCGCCGAGGCTCAGCGCCGACCAGAGCATCTCCGCGTTGACCCCTGGCCTCGTCCTCTCGAGGGCTGCCCGGATGCGCGCGCCTTCCCCGTCGGCGCTTGCGTCCCTCCCGAGTGCGGCGACGCCACCGACGAGCGAGCCCACGGTCTGGCTGCCGGAGAGCAACGCGAGCGTCCGCGTACGGACGACGAGCGAGGCGAGCAGCGTGCGCGTCGTGCGCGCCGGCCCATCGGGCGCGTCGTCGAGCTGGACGACCGGAATCGGGCTCACGGAGCCACCTCCACGACGATCTCGACGACGGCGCCCTCGACGCCGAGCAGCCGCAGCTCGCCCTCGTACCGACCCGGCTCGGGCCGGGCGGCAGACAGGAGGCGCACCTCGACCGCTCGCACTTCCCCGGGCGCGACGATCACGGTCCCTGGCTCGGCATGCGGAGCCCAGACCTCACCCCCCGCGGCGCGGAGCGCTGAGACCACGATCGCGATCGGCGTCGCACACTCCTGGCCGTTCCGGATCTCGAGCTCCAGGTCGACGACGGAGCTGCCCCCGGGCAGCCGCGCCAGGAGCGACGGCCCGCGCACGTGCGCGACGGCCCGCGGAGCGACCGGCCCGACGAGCCAGGCGAGGCTGCTCACCGCGCTGAGGATGTCCACGAGCGGCGAGGTGGCCGGACCTGCCTCGGGCGACGGCTCGACGATGGCTTCGGGATCGGTGATCAACCGGATCACAACGTCCCTCCTCGGTCAGCGGACTCTCTCGACGACGAAGCGGAGCATCTCCCGCAGGAAGCGGCGATCGTCATTCTCCTCGAAAAACCGCAGCGGCCGGGAATCGGCCTCGAGGGCGTGCTGCGCGTACTGCTCGGCGAAGGAATGGCCGTAGGCCAGCGACCCGGCGTCTTGCATGGCGGCGAACAGCCACGCGACGTCCTCGGCCCCCTTTTCCTCGCGCGGCGTCTCGATGATGCCGACGGCGCGCTTCCTCGTCGCCGGAGTCGTCGAGCGGAGGAAGTGATTGAGCATGATCGTGCGCTTGCCCTCGAGCAGATCCCCGCCGATCTCCTTGCCGTAGACGCCGTGGTCCGCCTCGAGATTGAGGAGGTCGTCCGAGACCTGGAATGCGATGCCGGCCAGGTGGCCGAGCTCGACGAGGGGGAGCAGGTCGGAGGCCATGGGGAAGCCGACTCCGGGCGCGTGGCCGCAGAGCGTGCCGATTCGCAGCGGCGCGATGACGGTGTACCAGCACGTCTTCTTGTACGCCATGCGGATGTAGTCCTGATCGGTCAGGTCGAAGCGCCTGTCGGCGATCCACTGCAGCTCGATCGCCTGCCCCTCGACCGACTCGCGCGCCATGCGCTCAACCTCGCGCAGGACGAGCAAGCCCTTGTGGACGCCGATGCGCCCGACGTTCTCCAGCAACAGCTGCATCGCGAGCACATTCGTCGCGTCGCCGACGTTGACGGCGATCGCGGCGCCGTGTGCGCGCAGCATCGTGATCTTCCCGCGGCGGTAGTCGGACCCGTCCTCGACGTCGTCGTGGACGAGGAACGCGTTGTGGTACAGCTCGAGCGCTGCGGCCGACACCTGCGCGTCGTCCACGCGACCGCCTGCCGCGCGCGCGGCGGACAGCAGAATGGCCGGCCGCAAGCCCTTGCCTTCCCTGAACGGGTAGTCGGCGACGAGATCGTAGAGCGGCCCGTACCCCGTCTGGCGGTTGGCGACGATGATGCGCTCGATCTCCTCGAGCACCATTCCGCGCGCCTCGGCGAGAACGCGCTCCACTAGCTCGCGGTCGTACGGCATCGCTCACAGGTTCTACCTGAATGAGCGTGGCGTGAGAGCGCCGCACGAAAATGCCGAGTGGCGCGCCTTGACGGCGATCATATACTTTGGACGCTCGGCGTTCGCCTGGTCGGAAGGAGCTGTATGCCCGGCGGTGGCAAAGGCGGCAAGGGAGCCCTGAGCGGCACCCTCAACATCACGGATGCCGCGAATGCGAACGTGACGCTCGACATCGTCGGGCTCGACGACATCGGCGTCGACCTCAAGCCGATCGAGCTCAAGCCGATCGAGATGAAGAACACGGTGGTCGCCGACGCGTCCACGCGCAGCGAGATCGCTCTCTCGCCCATCAAGACGGACGTGACGGCGGCCGCGAGCATCGACGTCAAGCCGGTCGACCTCTGCCTCACGTTCGGCATCGGGCGTCTGCCTCGCGCGCGCATCTGCCGGCCGGTCGAGCGTCACCTCGGAATGACGATCTTCGGGGTCGAGATCTTCGGCCTCAGCTGGTCGGGCTACTCCGAGCTCGTGTTCGCGGGGCTGGAGTCGCGGCCGCACGTCGAGCTCGCCGGCGAGGCTGGGGGCGGGCGGCACCGGGCGGCCTCGCGGGCGGCGCACCATCGTGGGTGGCACGCATCGCCAGGGTCTGCGGTTCGTGGCGGAGTAGGAGCCGGCGGCTTGGTCACGCAGGCGTCCGAGCACGACCTCGTCGATCTCGACGAAGGCGTGCCGATCGTCCTGACGGGAACGCCGAGATCGCTGCGCGGCGTGCTGCCGCTTCGCAATCGAGGCGAGCGCCGAACCGTCCTGCGTGAGCTCGCGGTCGTCGATCCCGACGGCAAGGTGGGCCTGGGGCCGGCGGCGCATCGCGTGTCGACGACGGTGCTCCATCCCCAGCAGGCCCGGGCGGTGCCCGTGTCGCTCGCGATCGACCCGGCGACCCCGCCCGGCGAGTACCGTCTCTCGCTGCGCGTCGCCAACCGCGAGCGCGATCTCGTCGTCCATGTGGTCGAATCGGTCGAGGTCGAAGTCGCGCCGAGCCAACTGGTGATCGAGAACCGGCCCGGCGTGCCGATCCGCAAATCGGTGATCGTCACGAACCGCGGCAACGTGCCCATCGCGATCGGCGAGATCGGCGCGGTCGTGCTCGACGACGAGCTCATGGCCTGCCGCTCGCTGCGCGCCACCGCAGCCAGGCTCGGCGATTCCGAGGACGACGAGGGCGTGGGTATCGCGCGTGCGCTCACGCAGCTGGCTCGAGAGTTCAAGACCACGCTCGAGCAGGCAGGCCACCTGAGGGTGCGGAACGCCTCCGGGCCGATCGAGCTCGAGCCTGGCGCCCTCGCGAAGCTGGACCTCGAGATCGAGGTGCCCGAGACGCTCGAGCCGCGCACGCGCTTCTCCGGCAGGGTCGCGATCTACAACACCGACCTCGAGCTGGTCGTCGTGCCCTATCGCGGAGCCGAGACGCCCCCGACCAAGGCAACGCGCGCGCGAGGGGCGACACGCTCGAACCGCACCGCGCCCGGCAGGCAAGGGCGCACCACCTGAGAGGGGAACCGATGGGGACTCAGGCGACCGTCAGTCACCCGCGCCGCGGCGGAGCCCGCGCCGTGGGCGGTGCACTCGGCGCGCTGGCGGTGTCGGCGGCCGACGTCGTGGAGGAAGTCATCCGGACTGCCGCGCCCGTTGCCCGGGACGTCCGCAGGCGCAGCGTCCACCGCCATCCGTGCGAGTGCGACGACTGCAACTGCCATTGCACCTGCTGCGTCTGCGACGTCGACCTCGTGGTGTACACGCGCCTCGGGGAACGGCGCGTCGTGCCGATCGAGATCGAGAACACACGGAGCCGCGATCGCGAAGTCAAACTGGAGATCAGCCCGTTCACGACGCGAGGCGGCAAGCCCGCTCCGGTCACGGTCGGGTTCGCGGGTGAGATCGACTTCACGATCGCCCCGTGCTCGCGGAAGGCTGCGACGCTTGTGGTCGACGTGGGCGGAGCCGAGCTTGCGGGAAAGGGCGCGAAGGACCGGACGCTTCCCGACGTCGACGACTGCCTCGTGGCGGTCGGCGATCTGCGGGTCGAGGGCTGCGACATCCGGCCGGTCCGGATCGCGGTCGCGATTCTGCCCGGGACTGCAGCCCGTACGAGATCGAGTGCGGCTGTTGCTGCTGCTGAGTCGTGCAGGCTGAGCCCGAATCCGTCCGCCGCCTCGTCGAGTCGCTCACCGGCGAGGCGCTGAAGCAGTTCCTCAACAACCTCCGGCACCACGTCGAGGTGCAGCGACGCGTTGCGCAGGGCCAGCTGAGGCAGAATCAGGTGAACGCCGCCTACGTGAAGTACGCCCTGCGCGAGGGCTCCGGGTACCGCGACGAAGTAGGCATGCTCACGGCCCGCTACTACCGCGACCTCCTCGACGTCGGCGCGCGCTATTCGGAGCGGTTCTACAACCAGATGCTCGAGGCGCCGCCGTCGTCCTCCGCCGCGCGCGACGGCGACGGAGCGCCCGAGCGGGCATCCCTCGAGCTGCACGGGCCTCCTGGCCACGAGGTCGTCCGCCGCATCGCGCTGGAGAACCCGGACGAGGACGATGCGGAGGTCACATTCGAGCTCGGCGAATGCCGCGGTCCCGACGGCGTGCCGTTCACGGCGCCGCTGGCGGTGCATCCCGCCCGCGTCACGATCCCCCCGGGCGGGCGCGCGGAGATCACGCTCAGGCTCGCGCTGCTGCCCAGCCTCTTCGTCCCCGGCAACGTTTACGCGATGAGCGTGGACGTCCACGGCCAGCAGGAGCTTGCCCTCGACCTCGTGATCTGGGCCGAGGAGGATGGTCCCCTCGCCCCGACTCCGGCCTCCGCCGGATCGCCAGGTGCGACGTCGAGCACGCCGCGCTTCGAGGTGCAGTGCCCCGAGTGCGGGCGGGTGTTCACGCGTACGCGGAAGAACAGCCGGCTGAACGCGCACAAGGCTCCCGACGGCACTCCGTGCCCTGGGCGCAGCGGCGCGCTTGCCGCCGTCAGGCCTTGAGCAGCGCGTTGGCCCCCTTGAAGTCCCGGGCCTCGAGGAGCCGAAGCCACTGGCGCCAGGTGCCCTTGCCGTCGGCCTTGCGCGCGTCGATGCGCTGCTCGAGGGCGCTCAGGTCGCCGTCGAAGTAGGCCGCAGCGAGGGTCGGCTCGCCACAGGCCTCGACGAGGTGGGTCGCGGACGTGAACTCCTGCAAGAACGAGTTGATGTCGCGCTCGACGCCGACCTCGGGCCCCATCGCGCGAGTGAAGTACTCCGTGACGCCCTCGTTGGCCACATAGCCCATGCGACTCTTCCACTTGTCGGAGGAGAAGAAGTGCAGGGCCTCGTGCAACTGCGTGCCGAGGTTCGAGCGCTCCTTGTTGATGTGGATCTTGCCGCGCGTCTCATCCTGAAAGGCGCGGACGCCCTTCTTCTTCAGGAACGCTCGAGCCTCGTCTTCACTGGCGAATGCCTGCCCGGTGTCTGGATTGATCGAGCGCATCGCGTATTCGACCCACGCCGCCTCGAACGCTGCGGCGTCGTCGAGGTGCATCGCCTTCTTCAGGCTGCCCTTGCCGAGCTTGGCGCCGAGCATGTCCTTCAGGTGCACGCTCGTATCGAAGATCGCGTCGACCTCGCCGGGCGCCCTGAGCGGGGGCGGCGGTGCGTTTCTCAGCGCTGGATTGGCGTCGCGCGCAAGCATCCGTGCGACCGCGCGGTTGCCGATGCGCTGCTGGGCCGCGGCGACCGCCCACTGCCGCGGGGAAGCGCCGGATGCGACCCCGGCCGGAGCGAGCACGACGGCCTCGATCGGACCGGGCTCCTGCTCGAGCTCGAGCTCGTCCTCCCGCAGCCGCGTGCGCATGCCCGAAGCGTACGCCGCGTGGCGCGCGCGTCGCGCGTCAGTCGTGCGTGGCTCGGCTCTGGCTCTGGCTCTGGACCACGTCGATCGGCTTCGACATCGACACGCACGCCATCGTGACGCCGTCGGGCATGGTGACCTCGAACTCCTCCAGCGGCTTGAAGCCGTATGCGAGGTAGAGCGGAACCCCCGGCAGGGTCGCCCCGAGGACGAGTTGGCGGAAGCCGGCGCGCCGAGCCGCGCTCTCGCACTCCTCGAGAATGCGGCGACCCAGCCCGCGCCGGGTCCAGTCCGCGCGGACGAACATGGCGCGCACTCGTGCCGGCTCCCGTGCGGGATCGAGGGCGCGTCCATCACCACTCGAGTCGCCGGCTCCCGTGTAGAGCTTGTCGCGCCTGCTCCAACCCCCGCAGGCGATCAGCTCGTCGCCGCTCTCGAGCACGAAGTAGGTGCCGTCCTCGAGCAGCATCGGATCGACCTGCGCGACATGCCGCACCGCGCTCGCCGTCTGACGGGCGTCGTAGAAGCGCGGGAACAGCGCGGCAGCCGACTCCTTCATCAGCGTCAGGATTCTCGGCGCGTCGTCAGCGGTCGCGACGCGGAGCGAGGGCTGGTCGAGGTTCATCCTGCTCCTTACGTATGCTCCTGTTGAGAGTAATGAATACTCCTGACAAGAGTAAGAGTCAAGGGCGATCGCTGACGACGACGTCGTACGCCGTGCTCGCCGTGCTCGCGATGCACGAGCACTCGACCTACGAGCTTGCGACGCAGACGCGGATGTCGCTGCGCTACATGTGGCCGCGCGCGGAGAGCAACGTCTACGCGGAGCCCAAGCGACTCGTGGCCGCGGGCCTGGCCAGGTCCCGGAAGGCGGCGACAGGGCGCCGGGCGCGCACGCTTTACTCGATCACCGACGCCGGGCGCGCGGCGCTCCGCGATTGGCTCGCGTCCCCCAGCGGCCGCCAGCGGTACGAGTCGGAGGCGGTGCTCAAGGTCTTCTTCGGCGAGACCGGCACGCTCGACGACATGCTGGCGACGATCTCCGCCATCCGCGACGAGGCCGCCTCCGGGGTCGAGCACTACCGGCAGTTCGCCGAGCTCTACGCCGCGGGCGAGGGCCGCCATCCCGAGCGCTTCGCCCTGAGCGCGCTCGTTGCCCGCCTGCTCGGAGAGCAACAGGCGGCCACTGAACGCTGGGCCCGCTGGGCAGAGCAGGTCGTAATCGAGTGGGGCACCCCCTCCCCAGCGGACGTCGAGTGGGGAGTCGAGACGATCCGGGGGACGGGAACGTCGTTCCCGTCCCCGCGAACGGCGGAGCGCTCTGCAGCGAAGCCATGACTGCGCAACGTCGCGTTCAGTCTGCGTGGAAGATGTCGGACGCCACGTCCGTGTCCGTGTTCAGCTCGACGATCTGAGCCAGCGTGTGCCTGTAGCTGATGTCGTAGCGATCGTCGATACGCTCCAGAGCCGGGTCGTTGAGGTAGAAGAAGCGATCCCCGTCGCGCAGCGCGGCGAACTGCCGCATCCAGATGGCGCGCTGGAGCGGTCCCAGGTCCGAATGGCCGACATGCGGCTCGGAGATCATGCCCACGAACGCGTCGACCTTGTCGACCGTGCCGTAGAGGGCCTTCAGTCGAGCCGCGAGCGTCGTGCGGCGGACGCCCGTGACAGCATCGTCGGGATTGCCCAGCTCGACCGGGTTGCCATCGATGTCGGCGAGGCTGACGAAGTCCATGATCGTCGAGTTGTCGATGTCGAGCCCCTGCGGGAAATCGGCGGTCTGCGGAAACGCGTCCGTGCGCTCGCCGGTCACCTGCGTGAAGGAGCGGATCGGTGGGAGCCCGTACAACACGCGTAGCTGGTTGTAGCTCGGAATTCCGTGATCGCGTTCACGCTGCACGTCCAGGGCGCCGAGGTCGCTGACATTGCTGAAGCAGGCGGGATTCGGCGCCGGCTCGTTGCAGGCGCTCGGATCGGTCGTGGTCGGCCTGGGAGTCTGGAAGAGCACGGAGCGCATCGAGTTGTCGATCTGCTCGTCGTTGCGGTACTCCCTCTCGCTCAGGCTGCCGAGGAGCGGGCCGAGGCCGAACTGCTCGATCAGGTCGGGGTTTCCGAACGCGAGATCGAGTGGGATGATGATCGTGACGGTGTCATCGTCGTTCACTTCCACGCTCATTCCGTGCGCCGTGAACGACGCCAGTTCGGCCGCTGTGAACTTTCCGGCCGGCACCGTCGGCTCGAATTCGCCGTGCACCATGCTGTGGGCACGGAAGCCTGTCGTGGCAAACTCGTTCGTGACCGACGGATTGACACTTGGCTTGTAGCCCGAGTAGGGCGCGAGCGGCACGCCCATCGCAGGCAGGAACTCCCTGTACGTGATGTACTGGATCTCGGCTCCGACGACGCGGCGAGCGATCTGGAATCGTGACTCCGGACTGAGGTTGCCGGGCAGGGAGTCCGCGATACGATTGTGCTCGCGCGCGAACAACGTCTGAACCGATGTCAGTCCGGTGTTCTCGTTGGCGCGCACGTCACCGGCGACGACCGCATCCCCTGGATCGCCCATCAACGGGCCCATCAGGTCCATGGCGGGAGCGCCGCTCTTGTCGGAAGCGTGCGGAAGGTATCCGCCGGGGAGGAACAGGTCATACCCGTTCGGCGCCCTGAGCCACGCCAGCCGCCCGGCCGTGGCGCCGTAGATCTGGCTGGCGTCGATCACACTGCTGATCGTGTTGATCTGCTGGCGCGGGTTTGCTGCGCTGGTGCCCGTCCCGGGTGCGGCGGGCGTTCGGCTGAAGGCCATCTGCCCGGGGTCGTTCCGGAACGCCTCGAGCGGATCGTTGGCGTCGAAGGGGATCGACGCGGCCTCACCCGGCGTCTCGTCCCGCAGGCCGATGTCATGGTCGATGAACTGTCCCCAGACCCAGCCCCATTGCGAGATGTTGTTCTCGCTGAAGAGGTTCTGCCCGACATCGTTGAACACCCGGTTGCTGATGCGGCGCGGCGACGGGCCACCCTGCATGGAGGACACGCCATCGGCGTAGTTCGCCGGCCCCACGCGCGGGTAGGCTGTTCCGGCCTGCCCCCAGGTCGGATGCGCCACATTGTTGCCGCTGCCGTCGAGTGTCCGGATGAAGGGGAGGACGTCCACCTGGCGCGGCCGCCGGTGCGACCGATTCCCGTGCAGGGACCTCATGCTCCTGGCGACCTCCAGGCGACTCGCCTTCCTCGCGTGTCCCCCTCGCACGTGGTGCTTCCGATGGTGCCTGGCGTGGTGCGTGACGGTGGTGTTTCGCATGGCGCGTCGAGTGGTGCTTCTTGTGGCGCTTGGCATGGCGCTTGGGTGCGGGCTTGGGCGCGGGCTTCGTGGCGAGTCCTCCGTGGGTCTGCGGCGGGTGCGACTTCGCCAGACTCGTGGTTGCAAAGAGCGTGGTTGCCATGATCGCGAGCGCCACAACGACACCGTGTCTACGGAGACTCCTCCTCATGGCGGCAATTCATGGCAGGTGGCGCCGGGGGGCGTGAGGCGATAATGCCGAAGGCTTCGGGAAGTCGCACGACCGGCCCGATGAGCGAGCTCACCGAGGCGGGTCCTCGGATGCGCGGCTAGCAGCGCAAATGGGCGCCCGACGGGCGCTCATTTTGACGTACCCCCAGCAGCCACTCGAGTACCGTTCGCCACCTTTCGGGAGAAGCGATGATGCGTAGTCCGGCGGTGCCAATCTCCGAGGACCGTGTGACACGATTGCCAACTTCGCTTGACCGCCGGTGACACGCCACTCGGACGCCGGATCACATCGATGCGCTCGGCGGAGACGATCTCGGCGGCGGTGAGGAGCCGGACGCCGGGTCTGCGGCACTCGCGGCACCCGGCCGGCTGCGCGCCACGGCCCTTCCGCCGTGGAGGCGTGGAGTAGACTCGGCCGATCTCTCGGCAGTCAGCCGACGACGTGGCCGGCGCTTCACCCGCCCCGGGTGTTGCCCGCTCCAGGAATGCCGGTCAGGTGCGTCGCCTTTCGCCGCTCGCAACGAAGGGGCAGAGACCGCATGCCCGGCACCGACACGCTCGAGCCCGAATAGATGTCCTCGGAGGGAGGCTCGAGCACCCCGTCCGGGCCTGAGAGCGAGACGCCGGCGACGCGTGTGTGGCAGGCGGGCCGGCCGTTGTATGCGGCGCCGGCCGGCCAGGTTCGCGTGCGACGGGCGACGGACATCGTTGTCCTGGCCTCCTGTCTGATCGCATTGGCGGGCCTCGTCGCGGCCCAGCCCCCGGGGCCGTTCGAGCAGTCGCTGCTGGCCTTGCTCGAGACCTTCCCGGACTGGCTCGCGCCGGTCTGGGGCTTCCTGACCGGCCTCCTCGTCCTCTGGTCCGCCGTGATGCTCGTCGCGCCGCTCCTCACCCGCCGCACGAGGATCACGTTCGAGGCCGTTCTGGCGATCGCGCTGGCGATCCTGATCGGCCTCCTGGCGGCGCGGGCCGCAGGGGGGCATTGGCCGGGCGGCGAAGCGGCCTCGGGCCTCGAGAACGCGCTCCAATTCCCCTCCGTGCGACTGGCCGCGGCGGCTGCCCTGATCGCCGTCGTCAACGCACATGTGTCGCGGCCGTTCGGCTCGACGGGACGGTGGCTGCTGCTACTCGGAACGGTCGGCGCCGTCATGAACGGGCGAGCCACGATCACCGGCGCCGTGGCCGCGATCCTGACCGGCGTTGCGGCCGGAGCGGCGGTGCGCCTCGCATTGGGGACGTCTGCGGGCCGTCCGAGCCTCGACGAGATTCGCGGCGAGCTCGAGGCACTCGGCGTGGAGTGCATGACCTCGTGTCGGCGGAGCGCCAGACGGCGGGGGTCTACCTCGTCTACGGCAAGGATGCCGAGGGCGGCGACCTCGCGATCAAGGCCTACGGCCGCGACGCGTACGACAATCAGCTCCTGGCCCGTTCGTGGCGGGCCCTCTGGTATCGCGATGCCGGATCGTCAGGGCTTGGGAGAGCACGCCCCGCCGAGCGCGAGGCCCTCTTGACGCTGTTTGCGCGCAGCGCCGGCGCGCCGGTCTCGGAGGTCGTGACGGCAGGCGTGACGGCGGGCGGAGACACGCTGATCGTCCTGAGGATGTCCGGCCGGCCGCTCGACGCGCTCGCTGCGGAGGAAATCGACGACGCGCTCCTGGCCCGCTGCTGGGCTGCCCTCGCCCAGCTCGCGCGGGCGCGCGTGGCCCATCGCCAGATCGATCCCTCGTCGATTCGCATCGCGCACGGAGCGGTCACCCTCGTCGATCTCGGCGGGGGCGCCGTCGCACCAGACCTGGACGAGCGTCTCACCGACCAGGCGCAGCTCCTGGCCACGACCGCCGCCGTGGCCGGTGCCGAGCGCGCAGTGCGGGCAGCGGTGATCGCGATCGGTGTCGAGGAAACCGCGGCGCTCCTGCCCTATCTCCAGCCGGCGGCCCTCGCCGGCCCGCTGCGCCGGGCCCTCAAGGTCGCCGAGATCGACGTCGACGACCTTCGCAAGACCGCGGCGGAGGCGACCGGCACGCCCGAGCCCGAGCTCGCCCGCCTGTCGCGCGTGACGTGGGGAACCCTGCTGCAGGTCGCGCTCCTGATGTTCGCGGGCACGGCGATCGTCTCGTTCGTCGGAGGCGTCGACTTCAGCCAATTGCGTGAAGACCTGCAGGGAGCGTCATGGGGCTGGATCATCGCGGGCGCCGTTGTCGCGCAGCTGCCGCGCGTCACGCAGGCGGTCTCGACCCTCGGCTCGATTCCCGTCCGGCTGCCCTTCGGCCCCGTCTACGCACTCCAGCTCGCGACGAGTTACATGAACCTCGCGCTGCCCTCGTCCATCGCGCGCATGGCGGTCACTGTGCGGTTCTTCCAGCGCCAGGGGGTGGCACCCGCCGTTGCCGTCACGTCGGGCGCGATCGACTCGTTCACGGGCAACGTCATCCAGGCGGTGCTGCTCGTGCTTCTGCTCATCTTCTCGAGCGCCACGCTCAATCTGGACGTCAGCGCTCCGGACTCGTCCGGCATCACGGAGCTGCTCCTCCTGCTGATCGGCATCGCGGTGGTCGTCGTGCTTGCGGTGGTGCTGTCACGGCCCGGCAGGCGGGCCATCGCGGCGGCGCGCGAACGCGTCAGGCGCTGGTGGCCCCAGGTGCGCGGCACCCTTTCCGCGCTCCGCGGGTCGCACAAGCTGGCCCAGCTGATCCTCGGCAACCTCGCCACGGAGATTCTCTTCGCCACGGCGCTCGGCATGTTCACGCGTGGGCTCGGGTACCCGCTCTCGCTCGCCGATCTGCTCGTCGTCAACCTGAGCGTGTCGCTCTTCGCGATGTTCATTCCCGTGCCCGGCGGCATCGGCGTCGTGGAGGGCGGCCTGCTCGTGGGTCTGACGGCGGCGGGCGTGCCGGAGTCGGCGGCGTTCGCTTCGATCATCCTGTACCGCATCACGACCTTCTACCTCCCGCCGGTCTGGGGCTGGTTCGCGCTCAACTGGCTCCGCCGCAACAGGTTCCTCTAGCCGGCATGGGTGAGGCGATCGGCCAGATGCTGCCGCTGGCAGTCGCCATCGCGGTCAACCCCGTACCGGTCATCGTGATCGTGCTCTTGCTCGGCAGCGTGCGAGCCCGCGTCAACGGGCCGGCCTTCGCGGCCGGCTGGTTCACCGGCATCCTCATCCTCGGTGCGATCGTGCTCGCGATCGCCGACGCGGCAGACGCGAGCGACGATGGCCGGCCCTCCACGTGGGTGAGCGTGCTCAAGCTCGCGCTCGGCGCAGCGCTCGTGCTGCTCGCAGTCCAGCAGTGGCGTGGCCGCCCGGGCGCCGGCGACGAGATCGAGGTGCCGGCGTGGATGGGCGCGATCGATGCGTTCACCCCTGCCAAGGCGGCGGGAGCGGGCGTCGCGCTGAGCGCCGTCAACCCGAAGAACCTGCTCTTCGTCGTCGGAGCTGCAGCGACCGAAGCGCAGGCCGAGGCCACGGGGAAGGAGCAGGCGCTCGTCTGGGCGCTTTTCGCGGCCGTCGCATCGGCCGGCGTGATCGTCCCCGTGGTTGTCTACTTCGCGCTCGGCGACCGCGCCCAGGCAGTGCTCGACCCGATCAAGGTGTGGCTGATCCGGAACAAGGGCGCCGTGGTCGCGGTCCTCTGCCTCGTCATCGGCGCAGGGCTGATCGGCGGCGCGATCGACGGGTTCACCGCGTGACAGGAACCGACTCGCTGTGCGCGGAGGCTTCTGCGGGCGGCTCGGGACGCGCACGACCGGCCGCGGTGGTGCCGGCGCCCGCGGGTTGTGGGGGGCGCACCATTGCCGGGAGACGTGCCGGCTGCGACCGTATCGCACGTCGCTGCAGCTGCCGGGGAATGCGGAGGTCGAGGGATGAGTGTCGGACCAGGACAAGGTGTTCAACCTGCGCCGGCGGGCGCCGTGCGGGAGCTGATGCCGCAACTGCGTGCAGACCTCGCCCGCCTCGTGGCGGTGCCGTGCATCTCCGCGCCCGATTTCCCGGAAGCGACGCGACCGGCTCTGTACGAGGCGTACGAGATGGTCGTCGCGATGTTCCGGGACGCGGGCGTGGAAACGATCGGCTCGCTCGAATTGCCGGACACGGCCCCGATCGTCACGGGCGAGATACCCGCTCCGCCCGGTGCCCCCACGGTCCTGCTGTACTCGCACTACGACGTGGTGCCGGTGGGGGAGGAGTCGAAGTGGGAGTCGCCGCCATTCGAGGCGACGGAGCGCGACGGGGCCGTCTTCGGCCGCGGGAGCGCCGATTCGAAGTCGAACATCCTCATGCACGTCGGCGCGCTGCGTGCGTGGAACGGCAAGCCGCCTGTCGGCATCAAGCTCGTGATCGAAGGCCAGGAGGAGACGGGCAGCGCATTCTCCACCTACCCGCCGACGCGTCCGGATCTCTTCGCCGCCGACGCCATGGTGATCGGCGACATGGGCAGCGTCCGCCCCGGAGCGCCGACGCTGACGATTGCGCTGCGCGGCATGGCGAGCGTGATCGTCGAGGTGCGGACGCTCGCCGGGCCGAAGCACAGCGGGCAGTTCGGCGGCGCGGCTCCCGATGCGCTGATCACGCTCCTGCATGCGCTCTCCGCGCTGCACGACGAACACGGCGACGTGGCCGTTGCCGGCCTGCGGCGAGAGGAATGGACGGGCGCGTCGTACAGCGACGAGGAGTTCCGCGAGCTCGCGGAGATCGAGCCGGGGATGCCGTTCTTCGGTACCGGCGGTCTCGGGTCGCGCATCTGGTCCGGCCCGGCACTGACCGTCACGGGCATCGACGCGCAGCCGGTCGACCAGGCGCTCAACGCGGTCGTGCCGTATGCGCGGGCCAAGCTGAGCCTGCGCATCCATCCCCAGCAGGACCCGGAGGAGGCGCAGGCCATCCTCGTGCGGCATCTCGAGGGCCTGCGGCCGTTCGGGATCCCGCTGAAGGTCACGGCGGCCGAGACCGGCACGGGCTTCGCCGCGGAGACCTCAGGGCCTGCCTACGAGGCGGCCCGCGCCGCGCTCGAGACGGCCTGGGGCAGCCCGCCCCTCGCCGTGGCGACCGGAGGCTCGATCCCACTCGTCAACGCACTCCAGGAAGCGGCGCCCGATGCTGAGATCGTGCTGATGGGGACGACAGACGGCTTCGCCAACATCCACGCGCCGAACGAGCGCGTCCTGATCGACGAGTTCGAGAAGGCGGTCGTCGCCGAGGCGGAGTTCTTCGGCCGCTTCGCCGAGCTCTGGGCCCGCAAGGGAGCGGGCTCGTGAGCGCGGCCGCTGCGCCGGAGAAGAGCGGCGGCCCCACCTTCATGGAGCGGATGCTGGACGGCATCGAGCGGGCGGGCAACAAGATGCCGAATCCGGCGATCCTGTTCCTCGCGCTCTGCGTGGTCGTGATCATCCTCTCGCAGGTGCTCTACTGGTTCGACGTCAAGGCCACCTACCAGGTCGTCGAGCCGACTCCCGTGGTGGGGGAGGAGCTCTACGTCGGCGGCTCCGTCATGCCGATCGACATCGTGTCGGGAGTGCCGAAGCCCGCCTCGTCGTACCACATCAGGACCGAGACGGCGAAGGTCAGGGGCCTCCTGACCGGAGAGGGCGTGCGGTACCTCTTCGTCTCGTTCGTCAGCAACTTCAGGAATTTCGCGGCGGTCGCCATCATGCTGGTCGTGATGATCGGCGTCGGCCTCGCCGAGGCCACCGGGCTGATCGGCGCGCTGATACGCAAGCTCGTCGGCGTGTCGTCAGCAAGCTCGCTGACGTTCATCATCGTGCTGCTCGGGATCATCTCGAGCATCGCCTCGGACGCCGGCTATCTCGTGCTGATACCCCTCGGAGCTGCCGCGTTCCTGAGCGTCGGCCGCCACCCGTTGGCGGGAATCGCAGCCGCCTTCGCGGGCGTCGCGGCGGGATTCGGCGTGAACTTCCTGATCACGCCGCTCGACGGCGTGCTCACCGAGATCACCAACGACGCCAGCGGCGCGGCCAACTCGAGCTCGCACATCGACCTCGCCGCGAACCTGTATTTCGGCATCGGCTCGACGATCTTCGTCGCAATCGTCCTGACGCTCATCTCGGCGCGCCTGATCGAGCCGCGCCTCGGGACGTACGACCCGTCGGACGCGAGCGAGGAGGTGGGTGAGGGCGACCAGGAGGTTTCGCCGGAGGACGAGGCGCGCGGCCTGCGCTACGCGCTCTGGGGAACGCTCGTGGTGATTGCCGGAATCACGCTGCTGACGGCGATCCCGGGCGCGCCGCTGCGCAACCCCGTGACCGACGCCGTGATCGGCGACTCGCCGTTCATGGACAGCCTGATCGTGATCATCTCGCTCATCTTCTACGTCGCGGGCTATTGCTACGGCCGCGGCGCCAAGACGATCGGGGGCAGCGCCGACGTGATCGAGTCGATCACGAAGTCGTGGGCCTCGCTCGCGAGTCTGCTCTTCCTGTTCCTGCTGATCGCGCAGTTCATCGCCTACTTCAACTTCAGCCAGATGGCCGCAGGTCGCCGCAGTCAAGCTCGGCGACGTGCTCGAGGACATGAACATCGGCGCCGTGTGGCTGTTGATCGGGGTGATCATCGTGACGATGATCGTCGACCTGATCATCCCCGCGGCGATCGCCAAGTGGGCCCTGCTCGCGCCGATCTTCATACCCGCTGTTCATCCGCCTGGGGGTGGCGCCTCAGACCGTGCTCGCCGCCTATCGCGTCGGCGACTCGCCGGTCAACGTGATCACGCCGCTGATGGCCTACTTCCCGCTGATCGTCGTCTTCGTCCAGCGCTACCAGAGGAGCTCGGGCATCGGCACGGTCGTCTCGCTGATGCTCCCGTACGTGTTCATCCTGGCGATCTGCTGGATCCTGTTCTTCGTCGTCTGGTACCTGATCGGGATACCGCTCGGCCCGGGAGCGCCTGTCCACACCGGATGACGTCAGGGTCGTCCCGCGCATGAGCGACAGCACGATCACGTTCGTGATCCTCGGCGCGGTGGTCGCGCTGTTCGTGTGGGATTACCTGCCGGTCGAGCTCGTCTCCGTCGGGGCTGCGCTCACCCTCTATGCGACGGGCGTGCTCGACCTGTCGCAGGCGATCGCGGGCTTCGGCGATCAGACGGTGATCTTCATCGCGACGCTGTTCGTCGTGGGCGCGGCCCTCGATTCGACGGGCGTCACGGTCTGGGCCGGTCAGCACCTGATCGACGCGGCAGGGGAAAGCAGGTCGCGACTGCTCGTGCTGATGATGTTGCTCGTTGCGGCGCTGACGGCGCTGATCAGCGTCAACGGCTCCGTGGCGGCTCTCATGCCGATGGTCGTCGTGCTCGCGATCCGCCTCCGCCGTCCCACCTCGCAGCTGTTGCTGCCACTGGCATTCGGCGCCCACGCGGGGTCGATGCTCACCCTCACCGGAACGCCGGTCAACGTGATCGTCAACGCCTCGGCGGAGAATGCCGGCGTCGAGTCGTTCGGGTTCTTCGAGTTCGCGCTCGTGGGCGTCCCGCTCGTGGCCGGAACGATCGCAATCGTCGTGCTGTTCGGCGAGCGCCTGCTTCCGCACCGCAACGGCGAGGCGATCCCGCCCGATCTCAGCGCCCACGCGCGCACGCTGGCGAGCGAGTACCGGCTCGACGCGGATCCGAGCACGCTCGTCACGCGCTCGGAGGGCATCGCGGAGGTTGTCGTCTCGCCGCGCTCGGATCTCGTCGGCGCGACCGTCTACCCGGGCATGGTGACCGACAGCGGGGATTTCGTCGTACTCGCGGTGCAGCGGCGCGGCGAGAACCTCGAGCAGCCCTCCACGCTCGCGATCGGCGATGCGCTCCTGCTGCGCGGGACGTGGGGGGCGCTGGAGTCGAGCCTCGAGACCGACCCTGACGTGCTGGTCGTGGATTCGCCGGAGCTGGTGCGTCGCCAGGGAGTGCCCCTCGGAGCCGGCGCCAAGCGCGCCCTTGCCGTGCTCGCCGGCATGGTGATCCTTCTCGCGACAGGAGCCGTCGAGCCCGTGGTCGCCGGGTTGCTGGCGGCCGGCGCGATCGTCCTGTTCGGCGTGCTCGACATGGATCAGACCTATCGCGCTGTGTCATGGACGACGGTCGTGCTCGTCGCGGGCATGCTCCCGCTCTCCACGGCCATGACGCAGACCGGCGCCGCCGCGAAGCTCGCGGACCTGCTCGTCGACGTCGTCGGGGGCCACGGTCCGCACGCACTGCTGCTCGGGCTCTTCGTTCTCACGGCCGTGCTGGGCCAGTTGATCAGCAACATGGCCACCGCCCTGATCATGATTCCCGTCGCGCTCTCGGCGGCAGCGGAGATCGACGTGTCGCCACGGCCGGTACTGATGTCGCTCACGGTGGCCGCGGCGGCGTCCTTCCTGACCCCGGTCGCCACGCCCGCGAACCTGATGGTCATGCGCCCCGGCGGCTACCGTTTCGGCGACTACTGGAAGCTGGGCCTGCCCTTGCTGATCCTCTTCGGCGTCGTATCCATCCTGCTCGTGCCGGTGATCTGGCGGTTCTGAGCATGAGTCCTCCGCGTGGCGAGGCCGATCGCGCGCTCGAGCCCGCGCTCGTCTCGACGGGCAGTCTTCCGACGGCTGCACAGGTGGAAGCGCTGGTGGCCGAGGCGCACGAGCGCTATCGCGAGGACGCCAGTGGCGCAACCTCGAGCGTCTACCCGGCACTCGCCAGGGCAGACCCAGGGCTCTTCGGCGTGTGCGTGATCGGCATGAGCGGCAATGTCTATGGGGCCGGCGACACCGAGGTCGAGTTCAGCATCATGAGCGTGGCCAAGCCGTTCGTGTTCGCGCTCGTCTGCGATCTTCTCGGGCCAGACGAGGTGTGGCAGCGGATCGGCGTCAACAGCACCGGATTGCCATTCGATTCGCTGGCCGCGGTCGAGCGTAGCGCCGACGGCAGGACGAACCCGATGGTCAACTCGGGCGCGATCGCCACGACGAGCCTTCTCCCGGGCGCGACTCCGGAGGACAAGTGGCACTTCCTGTGCGACGGTCTCTCGCGCTTCGCCGGCCGCTCGCTCTCGATTGCCGACGACGTCTACCGCTCGGCCTCCGAGACGAACATGCGTAACCGCAGCATCGCATTCCTGCTTCGCGCCCGCGACCGCATCTACTGCGATCCGCTGGAGGCACTCGACCTGTACACACGGCAGAGCAGCCTGAGTGTCACTGCCAGGGATCTCGCCGTGATGGGTGCCACGCTCGCGGATGGCGGTGTGAATCCGATCACGGGCGAGCACGTGATCGACGCCTCGTCGTGCCGGCAGACGCTTGCGGTGATGACCACCGCCGGCCTCTACGAGACCTCGGGCAACTGGCTCTACAAGGTCGGACTGCCTGCCAAGAGCGGCATCGGGGGCGGCATCGTCGCCGTCTCCCCCGGCAAGGGCGGCCTCGGCACGTTCGCCCCGCTGCTGGACGGCGCCGGAAACAGTGTCAAGGGCCAGCTCGCAGCGAGGTTCCTGTCGCATCGGCTGGGCCTGCATATCCTCGCGTCGGCACCCCTGACGGCCTGAGAGGTTCTGACTGAGCGTTGCGGGCGCCTGAGCGCTGGCTACTATTGACCGATGGCCACACCGCCGCACGACACGGGTGAGAAAAAGGGAACGAGCCAGGGGGTGCTCATCGTCGCCGGGGTCGCGGCGGTGTGGGTGGTGCTTTTCCTGATCCTGAACAGCCAGCACGTCACGGTCAACTTCGTCTTCTTCTCCACGCGCATCGCGCTCTTCTGGGCGCTTGCGCTCGCGGCGGCGGCCGGAATCCTGATCGGACTGGGCCTCGCGTACCGGCGAGGCCGCAGCAAGGCCAAGAGGTCCTAACTGAATGAGCGCGGCGTCTGGATTGTGTGGATCGTCCTGCGGCGACCCGCCTGCTGCACGGCCGGCTCCCGCTCGCACACACCCCAGCCATCCACGCTCACTCAGCTAGAACCTCGAGGTCCTAGCGGGAGGCGATCACTGCCCCGAGGGCCCGTGGGTGCCCGCAACTCCGCACCGGTCCAGGGGGCCGGATCCGTCCGAGAGGTAGAGCAGCGTCACCGCGACCCGACGGCTCTGAACGCTGTCGTCGGGCAGATTCAGCTTGGCGAAGATGGCATTGATGTGCTTCTCTACCGCTCGCTTGGTCAGGAACATCGCCCCAGCGATCGAGGCGTTGCTCTTGCCCTGGGCAACGAGGCCGACAACCTCGAGCTCGCGCGGCGTGAGCTCCGCCAGAGGGGAGCGCTTGACGCGAATGCGTGCGGCGACCAGGCTCTCCACGATCTCCGTATCGACAGCGGTGCCACCGCTCGCGACCTCGCGAATGGCGGATGCGAGCTGACCGGACCCCGCGAGCCTGTTCTTCAGCAGGTACGCGCGCCGAAATGCCCCCGTCTCGAAGAGACGCAGCGCGTACTCCGCGTAGGCGTACTGACTGAGCACCACGACGCCGAGGTCCGGATGCGCCTCCCGAGCCCAGGTGGCAAACCGGATCCCTTCGTCGGTTCCGCGCGGCGGCATGCGGATGTCCGTGACGACGACGTCGGGCTGCATCTCGTCGGTGGCCTTCTGCAGTGACTCCAGCTCGTCGCAGTAGGCGACCGCCTCGATGTCCGGTTCGCCGTCGATCAGCTGCCGCAGTCCCTCGCGGACGAGGTAGTGATCCTCCCCGACGATCACTTGAATTGGCATGCGCACCGCGATCGATCTTATCTGCACACCTTGGCATCCGGTCGCGCCGAGAGCGGCCCGCTGGCCAGCTTGGCATCATCCGACGCCAGTGCCAAGGAGACTCGCATGAGGGCTCGCGCCGCGCTTGGCGCCGCGCTCGCGACAGCCCTGCTCGCGCTCGCGGGATCGTCGACCGCGTTCGCGAGCCTCGCCGATCAGGCAGCGCTCGCCAAGCGCTTCGCGCCGGTGCTCAGGCTCGCGACCGATCGGGAGTGCGGGCCGGGCACGGCGTATCTGCCCATGGACGTCGGTTCGCTGCTCGCGAATCCGACCGTCGCGCTGCGTGGGCCGTGGGGCGGGGCCGACCTCGTCAAGATCGCACCGACCGGGGAGGACCTCGCCCGGGGTCTCTACGACTACCACCTCGATTTCCCGGGCGACGCCCTCGATCCGGGCTGCGGGTACGTGCAGTGGGCGCGACGCGTGACCGAGGGGCGGCCGGTCGTCGCGTACGCGCACGTCGCCACGGAGGCGGATGTCCCAGGCAAGCTGGCGCTGCAGTACTGGTACTTCTACGCCTTCAACGACTGGAACAACCTGCACGAGGGCGACTGGGAGATGGTCCAGCTCAACTTCGACGCGGCGAGTGCTCAGGCCGCCCTCGGACGTACGCCGACGAGCATCGGCTACAGCCAGCACGAAGGGGCCGAACGGGCGACGTGGGACGACAGCAAGCTCCAGCTCGTGGACGGCACCCATCCGGTGCTCCACCCGGCCGCCGGATCGCACGCGGGCTTCTACACTTCGGCGCTCTTCCTCGGCGCCTCGGGCTCGCAAGGTGTCGGCTGCGACGACACGCGGGAGCCGACGTCCGACGTGCGCCCCGTGGTCGAGACGATCCCGAGCGACGCGACCGCGGCGCGGCGCTCCTTCCCCTGGATTGCGTTCCAGGGGCGCTGGGGAGAGCTGCAGCCAGCCTTCTTCAACGGCCCGACCGGCCCGAATCTGAAGACGCAGTGGACGGAGCCGTTCCGCTGGGCGACCGGCTGGCGCGATCGCAGCGTCGCCGTGCCCGCCGGTGGCGCCCTGGGCACGAGCACGACGGCGTTCTTCTGCGGCGCGATCGCCCACGGCTCGAACCTCCTCCGGCGTGCACTCGATCAGCCGTTGGCCGTGCTCGTGGTGCTCGTGCTGCTGATCGGCCTCGTCGTGATGGCCGCAGCGCGGGCGACGTGGCGGCCGGCCGCTCCTCTGCGGCTCGCGCGACGCCGCGCCTCGGGTCAGATCCTCGCGGCCACCACCCGGATGTACTTCGGCCACGTCGGGCTGTTCATCGGCATCGGAAGCATCCTCCTCCCGCTGGCGGCGGTGGACGCGATCCTCCAGGCCGTCATCCTGCGGGCGTCGAGCGTCGCCGGGATCGAGGGCCAGGGCGAGGGCGAGGGCGTGCTCGTGCTGTTCGTCGTCGCGCTCGCCACGGCGCTGACACTGCTCGGCGTCGCGATCGTCATGGCGGCGACCATCCGGGCGCTCGCCGAGCTCGACGGCGGGCGCCGGGTGAATCCGGTGCGCGCGTACCGCCTCATGCTCGACAGCGTGCGGCCGATGCTCGGCGCACTGGTCGTGGCGGCCGTGGTCGTGACGCTGCTCGCGACCACGATCGTGCTGATCCCGATCGCGATCGCCCTCGTGATCCGCTGGGCGCTGATCGTCCCCGTCACGGAGATCGAGGACCGCCCCGCGCTGAGTGCGCTCGCGCGCAGCGGCCGCCTGGTGGGGCGTCACTGGCCGAAGGTGGCCTGCCTCACCGTGCTGAGCCTGGCCCTCGTCCTGCTCGCCGGACCGCTGCTCGGCACGCTGCTCGTCCTCGCCACGTCCCTGTCGCTCAGCGTGGCGAACGCAGTCGCGGGCGTGGTATATGCATTGCTCATGCCCTTCGTGGCCATCACGACGGCGTACGTGTATTTCGATGCGCGCGTGCGGCGAGAGCTCGCTGACGCCGCAGAGCCCGAGAACGCGGTGCTCGATGCCGAGATCGAGCTCGCCCTCTGATCCGGTTCCCTCGCCACCTTTCCACCGCAGAGCGAGCATGACCCGCATCTCGCTGACGACCGCGATCACCGAAGCAGCGGCTCGCGATCCCGTCCTCGCGAACCTCGTCTCGCTCGCGGGGCCGATCCGTCACAGGCCCCGTGACCCCGACGGACCGTTCGGAGCGCTCGTACGGGCGATCGTCTTTCAGCAGCTCGCCGGAAGTGCCGCCCGGGCGATCCACGGGCGCGTGCGCGCGGCAGTCGGCGGTGCACTGACGCCCGAGACGCTCGCCGCGGCCTCGGATGGCGAGTTGCGAGCGGCCGGGCTGTCCGGCAACAAGCTTGCGTCGCTGCGCGACCTGTCGGCCAAGGTCATCGATGGCGAGCTCGACCTGCGGCGGTCATCGCGGCGGAGCGACGAGCAGCTCACGGCCGCGCTCGTCGCGGTGCGGGGCATCGGTCGCTGGACCGCTGAGATGTTCCTGATGTTCGAGCTTCGCCGGCTCGACGTCTGGCCCGTCGACGACCTCGGCGTTCGCCAGGGCTACGGCGCTGCGTGGGGCGTCGACCCGCCGCCGACCGCCAAGGTGCTCGACCCGCTGGGCGACCGTTTCCGGCCCTACCGCTCGATCGTGGCACGCTATTGCTGGGAAGCGGTCGCGCTCTACCGCGGCGGCACCGACCCGGCGCTGCGGTGATGCGGCCATAAACTGCGCCATGCGCGCGATCGAAGTCGGCGAGGATCGGTTGCTGCGGGTCGTCGAGCGCCCGTCGCCCACGCCCGGCCCGGGGCAGGTCGCAATCGATGTCGCCTGTTGCGGGATCTGCGGCTCGGACCTCCATTTCCGCGATGTCCCGGCGCTGTTTCCGCCCGGCACCGTGCCGGGCCACGAATTCTCCGGCTCCATCGCGGCAGTCGGCGAGGAGGTCGCGGGCTGGAACGCGGGCGATCGTGTCTGCGTCCTGCCGTTCGCCCAGTGCGGCGAGTGCGCGGCGTGCACGCTCGGGCACCGAGCAGGTGTGCGCCACCGCGATCGCACACGGCGTCGGTCTGGGAACCGGGCGCCCGGGCGCCTACGCGGAGCGCGTGGTGGTCGATGCGCGCATGTTGTTCGCGCTGCCGGACGCCGTGGACGACCAGGCCGGCACGCTCGTCGAGCCGACGGCGGTCGCGGTCCACGCCGTGGCGCGGGCCAGGCCGGCGCCCGGCGAGGTGCTCGCGGTCATCGGCGCCGGGCCGATCGGCCTTCTGACCGCTCTGGTCGCGCGCGATCAGGGTCGTCGAGGTCGTGCTCGTCTCGCGCAATCCGGCGCGAGGGCAGCGCGCCGTAGCGCTCGGTCTCACGACGGTCGCACCGGATGGTGCGAGCGCGATGGCCGCTGCCGGCACGTCATTCTCCGCGGTGCTCGAGTGCGGCGGCACGGGGTCGGCGGCCACGCTGGCTCTCGAGCTCGTCGCACCGCTGGGCCGGGTCGTGCTCGTCGGCGTCGCTCCCGAGCCGTTCGCCTTCGACTCGCTGCCCGTCATCTTCAAGGAAGCCGAGATCCGCGGCTCGTTCATCTACGGCCGCGCCGACTTCGGCGCGGCCATCGAGTTGCTGGCCGAGGGACGGATCCCGAGCGCCGCGCTGATCGACGGCGCGGTCGGCCTCGAAAGCGCCGAGCCGACGTTCCAGGCGCTGACGGCCCCGGGTAACGCCCGGGTCAAGGTGCTGCTGGACCCCGCGCTCGGCGCCTGACGAACGCCAGCATCCGCCATTTGCTGCGGCGCGGCTCGTCGCCGCGCGCAGCCGATGCGTCCGATGCCAGCCTGGCTCGCAGCGCACGGGTGATCGTCCGCTCGTCTGCGCCTTCGCGCACCATGTCCTCGACCAGACGGTGCAGGGCGAAGTCGTCCGACTCGGAAGGGGCAAGGCGGCTTCGCACCGCCGCGAGCAGAGCGTTCGCGCTGAACGGCTTGCGCACGAGGCCGTTGCCGCCCGCGGCAGCGGCGCGCTCGAGCGTCTCCGGATCGTCCGAGCCCGTGAGCACGAGGATCGGCGCGTCGGACGTCGCGCGGATGCGATTCGCCGTCTCGATGCCATCGAGCCGGGGCAGTGCGAGGTCGAGCAGGATCAGATCGGGCGCATAGGCCTGCACGTGCTCGACGGCCTGCACGCCGTCGCGGGCGTCGGGCAGCACGTCATAGCCGGCGGCCTCCAGGATCGTGCGCACGTCGGCGCTCACGATCGCGTTGTCCTCGACCGTCAGGATCCTCTTGGGTGGGGCGAGCAGGGACGTCAAGGGCGGCTCCTTAGAGATACGATACGTTGCGTATCGTATCAGCTGAGATTCGCTGCCGAGCCGGTGGTAGCGTGCGCGCATCGAGTTCTTCCAGATCACCGGCAGCTCGTCGTTCGCGGTGCGCTGCGCGCTCGAGGAGATCGGCGTCGGCTACGAGGCGATCGACATCGCGCCGCGCGACCGCTCGCAGCCTCCCGCGTTCGCCGCCGTGAACCCCTGGCGCAGCGTGCCGGCCCTGCGCGACGGCGAGGCCGAGGTCTACGAGATCGGCGCGTGCCTGCTCTATCTCGCCGAGCGCTTTCCCGAGGCGGGGCTCGCCCCGCCGGTCGGCGAGCCGGCGCGGGGAAGCTACCTGCGGTGGCTCGTCTGGCTTGCCGACACGTTCCGACCGCTGTGGGAACGCATCATGGCGCCGTTCTTCTTCACCACGCAATCGGAGCCCGGCGTGCGCGCGAAGGGTCTCGAAGATCTCGCGGGCGTGGGCGACTTCCTGGAAGCCGAGCTCGAGGGCAGAACGTGGTGTCTGGGCGAGCGCTACAGCGTCGCCGACATCTACCTGTACATGCTCGTCGGCTGGCAGCACTACAAGCCCGGGCTTCTCGTCGGCGGCGACGCCGTCCAGGGGCACTACGCGCGCGTGGGGGCGCGTCCCGCGATCGCCCGCGCACGGGAGCTCGACGACCTCGACGAGCGGTTGCTCCGCCACCATCCCGAGCTGCGCGGCGGCAAGCAGGTGGACGCACCGACCGTCGACCTCGAACGCGACTCCTGAACCAGTCCTCAGGCCTCGCTGCCGGCGTTCGCCGTCATCGCGGTGGCGAGCGCGACGAATCCCAGGGCGACGAATGCGAGCAGGAGCGGGATGCCGATGACGCGACCCCAAGCCGACGTCACGGTCACCGTTGCCACGACGCCGATCACCAGGCAGGCGCCGGCGGCCGGCAACAGGAATCGCGGCCGCGGTGCCGCGCGCGGGACAGGGCCTGCGCGGCGCGGCGCGGCCGTCTCGTCGAAGCGGCCGCGCAGCAGGAGCGAGTAGAGCAGGCCGAGCGACGGCAGGAGTATGAGCGCTCCGAGGCCGAGCGCGACGATCGTCGCGACCAGCACCGAGCGACCCGCCGCGGCCTGCTCGATCGTGAGCCCCGGCAGGAACTGGGGGCTCTGTGCCAGGCCCCAGCCCGCGATCACGGCAGCGACCGCCGTGGCCGCGGTCACGCGGGCCGGCCCGTAGCGCCTGCCGAGCACGAGGACGATCGTGGCGAGGCCGGCGAGCAGCGAGACGATCACGGCAACGAGCCCGGCGCCGCTCGTCAGCCCGTCCCAGATCGCGGGCGCGTCGTCTCGGATGACCACGAGCCCTGCGACGGCCGCGACCCCGGCGGCGACGGCAGCGCCGAGGGCGCGCCTGCGGAACGCGAGCTCGAGCTCGGGGCGGTCGAGCCGGACCGCGTCGGCAGCGAGGTAGACGGCCGCCAGGTAGGCCGACGTCGCGACGGCGATGAAGCCGAGCGCAATCGACGTCTCGTTGAGCCAGCTCGTCACGAGATCGCCCTCGGCGTTGCCGACCGGAACGCGCCCGGACGCAATGCCCCCGATGAGGGCGCCGAACGCGAAGGGCGTCAGGATCGAGGAGGCCGCGAAGGCGAGCTCGATCCTGCGTTGCTCACGAAAATCGGCCGCTCCCGAGCGCAGCGCATACGCCGTGCCGCGCAGGATGATGCCGATGCCGGCGATCAGGAGCGCGAGAGCAAGGGTCGACGCGATCGACCCGAAGGCGACCGGGTACGCCGTCCAGCACACGACCAGCACGAAGATCAGCCAGACGTGGTTGGCCTCCCAGACCGGGCCCATGGCGTGGTGGGCGTGCTCGCGCAGCTCGCGGTCGCGCGCGCCGCGCCCTCCGGACAGCTGCCAGAAGCCCGCGCCGAAGTCCGCACCGGCGAGCACCGCGTACGCCGCGAGCCCGACCAGCATCAGAGCGACCGGGACATCAGCCAGATCCATGCGCCTCCGTTCCGACGGCAGGCGAGCGGGCCGGCTCGGATGACTCCATGGGCGCCCGCGCGAGCCGTCGAAGCAGCCATGCGACGGCAACGGCGAGACCGGCGTAGACGGCGGCCAGCGTCGCGTATCCGACCGGGATCCCACTCGCGCCCGTCACGGCCTCCGAGGTGCGCATCACGCGGAACACGACCCAGGGCTGGCGGCCCACCTCGGTCGTGACCCAGCCCGCCAGCAATGCGACGAGCGACAGCGGGCCCGCCGCGACGACGGCGCGGTAGAACCAACGCGACTGCGGCAGCCGCCGCAGGCGGAACCAGGCCGCCACGAACACCACGCCGAGCAGCGCGAGCGCCGTCCCGATCGCGACCATCGTCTGGAACGCGAAGCGGACGACGTTCACCGGCGGGCGATCGCTCGCGGGAACCTCGTCGAGGCCCTGGACCTGCGCGTTCGGATCATGGAAGGCAAGCAGCGACAGCAGCTTCGGAATGGCGATCCCGTACTCGACCCGCTTGCCGTCGTACCAGCCGAGCAGGTGCACGGGAGCGCCGCGCTCGGTCGTCTGAAGTCCCTCGAGCGCCGCCAGCTTGACCGGCTGCGACCTCGCGACGTCGCGCGCCGCCCAGTCGCCGACGATGATCTGCACGGGGGATGCGAGCGCGGCGACGGTCAGCGGCACGATCAGCGCGAGGCGGTTGTAGCGGGTGTCGCGCCCGCGCAGCAGCGCCCAGGCGTACGCGCTGGCGGTCAGGAAGCCGGCGACCATGAATCCCGCGATGTACATGTGGATCAGCTCGTGCCAGAAGTAGCTGTTCTCGAACAGCGCCGCGAACGGATGCACGTCGACGGCATGGCCGTCCTGGAGCGTGAAGCCCGTGGGATGGTTCATCCAGCCGTTGACGGCGATCACCATGAGCGATCCGGTGAACCCGGAGAGGATGATCGGCACGCCCGTGAGCAGGTGGGCTCGCGGCGACAGCCGGTCCCACGCGTACACGTAGATCCCGATGAAGATCGCCTCGACGAAGAACGAGATGCCCTCGATCGTGAAGCCGAGCCCGAACACGTCGCCGAACGTCGCCATGAAGTTCGGCCACAGCATTCCCATCTCGAAGCTCAGGATGGTTCCCGTCACCACGCCGACCGCGAAGAGCGCGAGCATGACCTTCGACCAGCGCCGCGCGAGCACGCGGTAGACATCGTCGCCGGTGCGCAGGTGAAGCCACTCGACGAAGACCACGAAGGCCGGGAACGCGATCCCGAAGCAGACGAGCGGAATGTGCACGGCGAACGAGAGTGCCTGCATCTGCCGCGCCTGGAGCAGGTACTGCTGATCGGGGGCGCCGAACGCCGACGACGCAGTAGGAGCGATCGCGGCGAGCGACGCCAACGTCACGACGGCGCCCTGGTTGCGCGGTAGCGTGCGATCAGCGCGTTCGTCGAGGAATCGTGTGCGAGTGGCGAGTCGCCCGAGAGCTCGCGCACGATCCGCTTCGCGAGTGCCTTGCCGAGCTCGACGCCCCACTGATCGAACGAGTTGATGGCCCAGACGGCCCCTTGCGTGAAGACGGCATGCTCGTAGAGCGCGACGAGCGCGCCCAGCACGGCCGGCGTGAGCCGATCGGCCATGAGCACGTTGGAGGGTCGGTTGCCTGCGAACGTGCGGTGCGGGACGAGCCAGTCCGGGGTCCCCTCCGCCGCGACCTCCTCGGCGCTTCGCCCGAAGGCGAGCGCCTCCGCCTGCGCGAAGACGTTCGCGACCAGCAGGTCGTGATGGTGGCCGAGCGGATTGAGGCTGTTCGAGAAGCACACGAAGTCGCACGGGATCAGGCGGGTGCCCTGGTGGATCAGCTGGTAGAAGCTGTGCTGGCCGTTCGTCCCCGGCTCGCCCCAGTAGACGGCGCCGGTGTCGACGTCGACCGCGGTCGAGTCGAGCCGGACGGATTTCCCGTTCGACTCCATGGTCAGCTGCTGCAGATAGGCGGGGAAGCGCTCGAGATACTGGTCGTAGGGCAGCACCGCCTGTGTCTGGGCGCCGAAGAAGTCGGTGTACCAGATGCCGAGCAGGCCCATCAGCATCGGCAGGTTCGCCTCGGGCGGTGCCGCGCGGAAGTGCTCGTCCATCGCATGGAATCCGCCCAGCAGCTCGGCGAACCGCTCGGGCCCGACCGCGAGCATCGTCGAGAGCCCGATCGCCGAGTCCATGGAGTAGCGACCCCCGACCCAGTCCCAGAAGCCGAAGACATTGGCGGTGTCGATGCCGAACTGCGAGACCGCCTCGAGGTTGGTCGAGACGGCCACGAAGTGCTTCGCCACCGCCGAGGCGTCCGTTCCGAGGGCAGCCAGCAGCCAGGCGCGCGCCGTCTCGGCGTTCGTCATCGTCTCGAGCGTCGTGAAGGTCTTCGAGCAGACGACGAAGAGCGTGCGCTCGGGATCGAGGTCGCGCGTCGCCTCGGCGAAGTCCGTGCCGTCGACGTTGGAGACGAAGCGGAACGTCAGGTCGCGCCTGCTGTAGTGCCGAAGCGCCCGGTAGGCCATGACCGGCCCCAGGTCCGAGCCCCCGATGCCGATGTTGACGACGTTCGTGATCGTCTTGCCCGTATGGCCGCGCCAGTCGCCCGAGCGGATTCGCTGCGCGAACGCCGCCATGCGGTCGAGCACCTCGTGCACATCCGCGACGACGTCGCGCCCGTCGACGATCAGCGACCGGTCGCGCGGCATGCGCAGGGCGACGTGCAGCACCGCGCGGTCCTCGGTCACGTTGATGTGCTCGCCTGCGAACATGGCGTCGCGCCGCCGGGCTACGCCGGCCTCGGCGGCCAGCTGCATCAGGAGGTCGAGCGTTTCCCCCGTGATGCGATTCTTCGAGTAGTCGAGGTGGATGCCGGCCGCCTCGGCCGTCAGGCGGGTGCCTCTCCCGGGGTCGGAGGCGAAGAGCTCACGCAGGTGGGCGCCCGCGATCTCCTCGTGGTGGGCGGCGAGCGCGCGGTACGCCGCGTGTCGCTCGAGATGGAACGTCTCTGCGGTTGCCATCACTCTCCTGCGGGCTCGACGCTCGTAAGAGTGCCACCGGGAAGCTCGGTTGATCGACGCCTACCGGAAACCGATGAGATCATCCCGATCGGAAGGTCTGAGCGATGACCACGCCGGAGCAGGGCTCCGGCGAGTGACGACACGAGGAGGACTCATGCCCGGTCAGATCGTGCACATCGAGATCCCGGCGGACGACACCGAGCAGGCGCGCGCGTTCTGGGGGTCGCTCTTCGGCTGGCAGTTCGAGGCATATCCGGGACCGTCCGAGTACCACATGACCCGGATCAGCGAGCAGACGGGCGGCGCGATCACCAACATGGAGCAGGGCAAGCGCGGCATGCGCCCCTACTTCGCCGTCGACGACATCAACGCCGGGGCCGCGCGAGTGGCAGAGCTCGGGGGCAAGGCCGACGGAGCGATGCCCGTGCCCGGCATGGGCTGGTTCGCGACCTGCCGGGACCCGCACGGGAACGAGTTCGGCCTCTGGCAGAACGACCCCTCGGCCCCGGCTCCGACCGGCTGAGGCATCGTCGCTCCCGGCCGGCGGCGTCCTCGGCGCTGGGGCCCGCCGGCCTGGGCCGCGGCGCACGTCGGTCATTCCTTCGGCTTTGCGGTACGGCCGGTCATGGTCGCCGTGATCATCGCCAGCGCGCCGCCTACGACCGGCTGGGCGCGCGGCCTGGTGCTCCAGACCGTCTCCGGCCTGCTCTGCAGGATGAAGAGCTCGCCGAGCCCACGGTCGATCGCCCACTCGACATCCTGCGGCGTCCCGAAGTGCGCCTCGATTCGGCGCCCGGCCTCGGCCAGCCAGCCGATCTCGTCGTCGCTCAGGCACGGCTGCGCCTGCAATTCCTCGGGCACGTCACGACGCACCGTCGTGGCAGACGCCGCATCCGCGACGATCTCGGTCGCCTTCGCGCCGATCTGGCGGCGCACGATCTCGCGGGTCACCTTCGAGACCAGGAAGGAGTCGGGCGTCACCTCGCCGCCGACGACGGACACGCCGAGGCCGTAGCTCGCATCGATCGCAATCGAGGAACGGTCGCCGGACACGGGGTTCAGCGTGAACATCACGCCGGCGACGCGCGCGTCCACCATCGACTGCACCGCCACGCCCATGCCGCCGCGCGTGATCCCGTGCGCCTCGCGGTAGGCGACGGCCTCGGGGTTGCGGTAGCTCGCCCAGCAGCGGCGGATGCCGTCCAGCACGGCCTCGAGCCCGGAGATCCACAGGTAGGTGTCCTGGACACCCGCGAAGCTCGCCTCGGGCATGTCCTCGGCGATCGCGCTCGAGCGGACGGCGACGGGCGGATCCGTGCGGCCGGCCACGCGCCCGAGCTCCGCGTAGGCCTCGCCGACCGCGGCGCCGATGTCGTCGCGCTCGTAGGCAGCGGTCGTCACGGCGAACCCGGGCGGAACGGCGAATCCGCCCGCCGTGAGCTCGCCGAGGTTGGCGCACTTGCCGCCGACCAGCTCCACCTGGTCGGCGCGAAGCTGCTCGAAGGCGACCGTGGTGCGCGGCTCTGCCAACGTCAGGAGAGGATCGTGACGGTTCCGTGGTCGCCGTCGACCCGCACGCGGTCTCCCGTCTTGATCAGCTTCGTCGCGTGCCCGGTGCCGACCACCGCCGGCAATCCGTACTCGCGGGCGACGATCGCTGCGTGAGACATCATCCCGCCGATGTCGGAGACGGCGGCGGCGATCTTCGGGAACACGGGGCCCCAGCTCGGCGCCGTCACGGAGCAGACGAGCACCTCGTCCTGCTGCACCGTGCCGATGTCGTTGACGTCGCGCACGACCCGCGCGGGCCCCTCGACGACTCCGGGCGATGCGGCGTAGCCGGTGATCCCCTCGCCTTCCGTCTGGCTCGCCCACGCGCGCAGCCGGTCGGCGGTGACGCCCCAGAGCAGCTGCACGGTGGGGTCGGTGATGACCTCGGGCACGAACCCGAGGGCGGGCGGCGGCGTCCACTCGGAAAGCCGCGCGAGGATCTCCTTGCGACGCGCGACGCGCGGTGGCCAGTAGACCGTTCCGCGCGCGGCAGTGCCGCCCGACCACGCGAGCCCGAGGTCGGACAGCGCCTCGTGCACCTCGTGGATGTTGAGGTAGAACACGTCGTCGGCGCTCTCGAAGAACCCGTGCCCGGCCATCACCGCGCCGATCTCGCGCATCTTGTTGAAGAACAGCGACGTGCCCCAGTGCTCGATGAAGAACTTGTGCCCCTCGGCGTGCGGGAAGACGTGGCGGCAGAGCCCGAGCATCTCCTCGAACGACGCCCGCTCCTCATCCGAGCCCAGCAGCTGCGCGTACTCGGACGCGATCCGATCCCGCTCGGCCAGCAGCCGCTCCTTCGGCCGTTCGAGGGTCCTGCCGGCGTGGATCTGCGCGATGTATCCCGTGATCGCCGTGAACGGGAGGCGTAGGTCGTCCACCCACGCGCGGTGGTGGTGGTAGAAGCCGTCGCCCGTCGACATGAAGAACCACGGGTACTTGCGCGACTCGAGCTCGGCGATCCAGGCCCGGCCGCCCTTGCTCTCCGCGAGCTCGGCCAGCACGTCCGCAGGCGTGCGGCCGTCGGCGAACGAGCCGTCGACTCCGTGCGCGATCGCCGCAGTGGCAAGCGCCTTGAGCTCGTCGTCGGGACGGAACATCGTCGTGTCGTAGCCGGCGATCATCTGGGTCATCACCTGCGTCCCCATGTCGGGGAACGCCGCCTGGCAGAACTGGAAGAACGTCAGGTAGGCGCCGTAAGCGAGCAGCAGGAGCTCGAAATGCAGCTGGTTGAGCTCGTTGTAGAGGCCGATGCAGTGGTCGTAGGCCGTCATCAGCCGGTAGTTCGAGCCGAGCCGGTGGTCGTGCAGCAGCTCCTGCTCGTCCTCGATCGCCGGGAGCTCCGGCACCTCGAGCGCCGTGAGCTTCGCGATCGCCGCGTCGACCGCAGCCTGCCAGCGCGCCACGAGCGAGTCCCAGTTCTGGTAGTAGAAGCCGATCCGCGGCAGGAACACCTCGAGCCGCTTCTCGATCTCGGCCGGATCGCTGACCTCGTTGGCGGTGATGTAGACGTAGCCGTTGACGACGCGGTGCTCGATTCCGAGCACCGTCGGGATCTGGAACACGCGCCCCTGGTAGAGGCCGATCGAGAGGTAGCACGACTCCGCCGTGATCATGTCGAAGGCGGGCATCGGCTCCGGGAAGTGCATGCCGTTGTAGAACCAGAAGCGCTTCTCCTCGGCCTCGCGCCGCTCGGGATCGAAGAGGAGGTAGTACGGATACATCTCCTCCCAGCCCTCGGCGCCCGCCGGCGTCGGCACGTCGAACGGGCTGAGGAACTTCGTCTCGGCGCGGGGCTCGGTCATCAGGACTCCTGGGCGGACGCGGTGCGGTGAGCGTACCGGTCTGCCGGCTGGCGTCGTCGATCTCCGGCGGGCCGTTGGCTGCCGATCTCTCGTAGTCGCTACGCTCTCGCGGTCGACGGAGAGGAGCGCAAATGGGATCGCCGTTGCTCGCCGAGTACGAGGAACAGGGTTTCGTGTTCTGCCCGGATGTCCTGTCCGCTGCCGAGGTCGGGGTCCTGACGGCCGATCTCGACGACGTGCTGGCCACCGAGGCAGACGGGCAGCGCGTGATCCTCGAGGCCGACGGCGTCACGCCGCGCACGGTGGTCAACCCGCACCTCTACCGCGACGCCTACGCCCGGCTGGTGCGGCACCCGGCCCTGCTCGCCACGGTCGAGGAGTTGCTCGGCGAGCAGGTGTATGCGTGGCAGATGGGCGTCAACTGCAAGGCGGCGTTCGCGGGTGACGTGTGGTTCTGGCATCAGGACTATCCGGCGTACCTCGAGGACGACCACATCCCGGCGCCGCGCATGGTCAACGCGCTGATCTTCCTCGACGAGGTCACGACGCTCAACAGCCCGCTCATGCTCGTGCCAGGCTCCCATCGCTACACGGGCGAGATGCCCGAGGCGAGCGATCAGGGGACGTCCTACACCTTCCGTTACTCGGGCGTCGCCACGATCGAGCAGCAAGTGGCCGAGGCCGGGATCGTGGTGCCCACCGGAGCGCCCGGCTCCGTGATCTTCATGCACGTCAACACGCTGCACGGCTCCACTGCGAACCTCTCGCCCTGGTCCCGCCGTCTCGTCACGCTGACGTTCAATGCGTTCTCGAACAAGGCCACGAGCCCAAGCGTGCGCCCGGCGCACATCGTCCCGGACGATCGGGACGCGCCGCCCCTCACCCCGCTCGGCCGCGATTGCCTGCTCGCGTGACCGGCATTCGCAGCGAGGATGCGTACGCCGATGCCCGCCCGCTCTGGGCCGACATCGACCTCGGCGCGATCACGCACAATCTGGCGCTCGTCCGCGAGCGTGCAGGCAGGCCGGTGCGTGTGATCGCCGCGCTCAAGGCGAATGCCTACGGCCATGGCGTCGTCGAGGTTGCGCTGCAGCTCGAGTCGGCAGGCGCCGACGGCGTCGCCACCGCGAATCTCGACGACGCGCTCGCCGTTCGGCGCAGCGGCTTCTCGCTGCCGATCCTGATGTACGGATCGGCGCTGCCCGGTGGGCTCGAGGTCCTCGTCTCGAACGGTCTGACGCCAAGCGTCTGGTCGCGGGACGCGCTCGCGGCGATCTCGCGCCTCGCGGCCGAGCTCGACCGGCCGATCGCCGTGCACGTGAAGGTCGATGCCGGCCTCGGCCGGCTCGGTGTGCGGCTCGACGAGGCGGCGGCCTTTGTCGCCGACGTGCTGGCGGCACCTGGCGTGCACCTCGAAGGGCTCTACACCCACCTCGCGTTCAGCGACGTCGCGGGCGCGGAGTGGTCGAGGCGGCGTCTGGCAGCATTCTCGGGGCTCGTGCGCGAGGTCGAGGCCGAGCACGGCATCTCGATCGAGTTCGCCCAGGCCGCCGCGAGCTCCGTCTTGACCGAGGCGCTGCCCGACTCGCTCAACACGATTGCGCCCGGGCACCTCCTGTTCGGGCTCTCGGCGGTCGCGGGGCGTTCGGCCGAGGAGCTCGGCTTCCGCAAGGCGCTCCGCGCGCTCCGCGCCCGCCTGATCCACGTCGGCCGCCGCCGGCGCGGCGACGACCTCGCACGGGCAGGGCCGGGAGGCGCCGATGCCGATGCGACGACCGGGGTCGTGCTCATCGGCATGGACAACGGCTACCGGCCCGCCTCGAAGCCGGGCGCGTTCATGCTCTGCCACGGCGTGCGCTGTCCGGTCCTCGGCGTGTCCGCCGAGTACACCGTGATCGACCTCTCGGCCGTGCCCGAGGCGGCCGTCGGCGATGTCGTCACCGTCATCGGCGATGACGGTGGCGATGCCGTCGCGGTCGAGTCGCTCGCAGAGCAGGTCGGCGCGCCGAGCGCCGCCTACTGGATGCTCGGCCTGCGCGCGGTGCCGATGCGCTACGCGGCGAGCCCGAAGGCCTCTGCGATCAGCTCGTAGGAGCGGCGCCGCGCGCCGTGGTCGTAGGTGATCGTGACGACCAGCACCTCGCCCGCCCCGTACTGGGCGGCGACCTCCTCGAGCCCGGCCCGCACGGCCTCCGGCGTGCCGAGCACGACGCGCCGCCCGGATGCCGCCTGGGATTCTCCCGGCTCGTCGAAGAACGCGAGCGCCTTCTCGACCGTCGGCACGGCGATGAGCTGCCCGCGCCGGAGCAGCGTGATCGTCATGTGGGTGCTGGCGGCGAGGCGCTCGGCCTCCTCGTGGGTCTCGGCGCAGATGGCGGCGACGCACACGCTCAGCTCGGGCTGCGCGCGCCGTCGTGACGGCTCGAAGTGCTCGCGGTAGACGCGCGCATTCTCGGCGCCGTCCGGGTTGATGAAGTCGGCGATCGAGTAGGGAAGCCCGAGCTGCCCGGCCCAGATCGCGCTCTGCGGGGAGGAGCCGAGCAGCCAGACGTCGGGGTTGCCCGGGGCGCCGGGCAAGGCGGCGAGGCGCGCGAAGAGGTGGCCGGCCGGGAAATCGTCCTCGATGTAGGCCAGGAGCTCGGTCAGCTGCTCGGGGAAGTCGTCCGGTGACATCGCTCGGCGGTCCCGCTGGAGCGCGAACATCGTCTCGCGGTCGGAGCCGGGCGCCCGGCCGATGCCGAGATCGATGCGGTCGCCGTGCAGGCCGCCCAGGATGCTGAACGTCTCGGCCACCTTGAACGGGCTGTAGTGCGGCAGCATCACCCCACCGCTGCCGACCCGGATGCGCTCCGTCACCGCCGCGATCTCGGCGATCAGGATCTCCGGCGCGGCGCTCGCCAGCATCGGCATTCCGTGGTGCTCGGCGACCCAGTAGCGCGAGTACCCGAGCGCGTCGGCGAGCCGCGCGAGATCGACGCTGTTGCGGAGGGCCTCGCCGCCCGAGCGGCCCTCGGCGATCGGCGACTGGTCGAGGACGCTGAGCGCGATCGCCATCAGCGTGCGTGCGCGGGCAGGTGCGGTCGGTCGCGGAGGGGACTGACCATGCCGAGCGTCAGGCGCCGGGCGCCTGGTAACGCAATCCGTCGAGCACGATGTCGAGGAGGCGGTCGATCCCCTCGGGGTCGGAGCGAACCGATGCGAGCCCGCCGAGCAGGCGGGTGATGTCCGTGAAGTCGGCATCCCGGCGCACGGCGCCGGCTGCCTGCGCGCGGTGAAGCAGCGCCTCGCCCGCAGTCGTGATGGCGCTGCGGCACGAGCGGAAGACCTCGGCGTCGGTGTCCATCGTCGCAAGCAGCTCTTCGGCCAGAGCGCGCTTGGTGGCTGCGAAGCCGACGAAGGCGCGCAGCCACTGGGCGAGCGCATCCCAGGGCGGCAGATCCGCGAGCTCGGAGGCCGACCGGCAGATGGCCTCGACCTCATCGACGTAGACGGCTACCACCAGGTGCTGGCGGCTCGGGAAATGGCGATAGAGCGTGCCGATGCCGACCTGCGCGCGCCGGGCGATGTCCTCCAGCGACGCAGACGTGCCGTCCTCCGCGAACGCATCGCGTGCGGCCGAGACGAGCTTCTCGTAGTTGCGCCGCGCGTCCGCACGCTGCGGACGCTGCGCGAGGGGGGCGACACCGGTTTCGACGTTTGACATGGACACGGCTCCTGATCCACTTGACAATCGGAGGCAGCCTCCGTATATTGAATCGGAGGAACCCTCCGGTTATTCCGGAGGCACTCTCCACTTTATCACCGCCCGCTGCCGAAGGGAATTGCCGCTCGTGTCGCCCACGCTCGTCGCCAACGATCCGATTCGCAAGTCCATCAGCCGCGAAGCACTCGGCGCACCCAACACGGCTGCCGTGCTGATCATCATCCTCGCGTGCTACCTGATGATCATCCTGGACATCTCGGTCATCATCGCCGCGCTGCCGAAGATCCACAGGGACCTCGATTTCTCTCCCACCAGCCTCTCCTGGGTGCAGAACGCCTACACGCTGACGTTCGGTGGTCTGCTCCTTCTCGGAGCCCGTGCGGGCGACCTCCTGGGCCGGCGCCGCACGCTCATGGCCGGCATCTCGCTGTTCACCGTCGCATCGCTGGCGGGCGGGCTCGCGCCGTCGGCGGCGTGGCTGCTGGGCGCGCGGGCCGTGCAGGGAGTCGGCGCGGCGATCGCCGCGCCGTCGACGCTCGCGCTGCTGACGACGACGTTCCGCGAGGGTCACGCGCGCACGAGGGCGCTCGCGTACTACAGCGCCGTGGCCGGCGGAGGCGGCAGCGTCGGCCTCGTGCTGGGCGGTGTCCTCACCGACTCGCTGTCGTGGCGCTGGGGGCTGTTCATCAACGTGCCGATCGGCCTCGCGGTGATCCTGCTGGCCCCGCGGTTCCTGCCGGAGACGCCGCGGCATCGTCGGGCGCTTCGATCTCACGGGTGCCGTGACTTCGACGCTCGGAATGACCGCGCTCGTCTACGGCTTCGTGCGCGCGGCTGCGGACGGCTGGGGCGACCGCGGCACGGTGGCGTCCTTCATCGCCGGCGCGGTGCTGCTCGCCGCCTTCGGCCTCACCGAGGCTCGGGCCGAGCAGCCGATCACGCCGCTCCATCTGTTCGCGAGTCGCCATCGCACCGGCGCGTACGCCGCGCGCGTGCTGGTCACGGGCGGCATGTTCTCGACGTTCTTCTTCCTCACGCAGTTCCTGCAGGGCGTGGAGGGCTACACCGCGCTCGAGGCCGGGATGGCGTTCCTGCCGATGACCGCGGTGATGTTCGCCATGGGTCGCGCCGTGCCGCGACTCACGTCGCGCGTCGGCAGCAGCCGTCTCCTGACCGGCGGAATGCTGCTCGCGGTGATCGGCATCGCGTGGCTGAGCCGGATATCGGAGGGCACGGACTACTTCCCCGGCATCGC
The DNA here is from genome assembly GCA_963845865.1 of uncultured Actinomycetes bacterium. Lineage (GTDB taxonomy): Bacteria > Actinomycetota > Thermoleophilia > Gaiellales > JALYLC01 > JALYLC01. Next base: position 160,875 of record CAWJTT010000004.1, on the reverse strand, counting down.
GGTGCCCCTCGCGTTGCTCGGCATCGGCATCGGCATGGCCCTCACGCCGCTGACGGCCGCCGGGATCGCCGGCGTCGCGCCCGGCGATGCGGGAGCGGCCTCGGGCCTGCTCAACGTCGCCCAGCAGCTCGGCGCGTCGCTCGGCCTCGGCATCCTGATCACGGTCTTCGCCTCGGCTACGCACAGCGCGGCGGAGCACCCGGCGCCGGGCGCCTCGTCCCGCGCCGAGGCGAGCAGCGAGCTCGCCCACGCCGTCGCAACGTCGCTGACGGGATCGGCCGTGCTGCTGGCCCTGGCGCTCGCAGTCGTCCTCGTCGTCATGCGGCGACCGGCCGCTGCCCGAACAGGTGGGGTCTGACCCCACCTGTTCGGGGGGCGTCCCAACCTGTTCGTTTAGCACGCTTGGGGTCAGACCCCGCCTGTTCGATGAGGTGGCGAGAGAGGCACGCGCACCGGCGCGCAGCGCGCGCTACCTGCGACCTCTCCGCTCCTCTTCCGCCACCGTGCGCTCAGCGGTGGGCACCACTTCGAGCCTCGCATCGGGAATGGGCTCGCCGCTCTCGACCGACAGTCCGTAGGTGCCGGCGGCAAGCCGTGCCTCAGCCCGTTCGACGGCTTCGAGCTGCGGAGCGAGGTCGGCCGCCTGGGTCGCGTCGAACTCGTTCTGATAGAGCGTCTCGGAGTCGGCGTCCCCCGACTCGTCGAGCTCAGGCGATGCGAGCTCGGCGATCGCCTGTTCGATGCGCTCGCGCTCCTGCGCGAGCAACTGGCGCGCACGTTCGGAATCCACGCAGGGAGATTAGCGCCCGCGGCCGAGCCACTCCTCAGGCGCCGCCATGCGGAAGTTGCGAGCGCACCATCCACTGCTGCTCCTCGAGCGCCCTCACGACCTCGATCAGCACATCCTGCGAGGCGGCGTCGAGCTCACCCATCCGATCCATGCGAGCGCGCGCGAGCTCGCTGACCTCGGAGATGCGGTGCGCGAGCTCTCGCACCACGGCCTGATCCTCGATCGCTCCCGGCTCGACCGGGCGGGCGATGCTCCGCGCGGCCACGGCGCCGGCCTGCCCGTCGGGGAACGTGCCGATCGCGACGGCGCGCTCGGCAACGGCATCGGCGAGGTCGTGCCACTTCTCGACGAGCTCGTCGAGGTAGACGTGCAGGGCGCGGAAGTTCGTGCCGACGACGCTCCAGTGCAGCTGCTTGCCGGTGAGCGCAAGGTCGACCAGGTCGAGCAGCGTCGCCTGGAGCTCGCGCCCGGCCTCGCCGCGCAGATGCGGATCGATGGTCGGAAGGTGGGATGGAGTGGATGTCGTGGCCATGACGTCTCCTCGCTTCGGTGCCGAGCCTGCATCCTAGGGGCCCGTCTCGGTAGGGCGGAAGCGACGAGGCGGGCCCTGAGCTCAGACTCCGGTCTCGGCGATCACGCGCCCCGACTTCACGGCCGCGCCGAGGGCGGCGTAGTCGCGCGCGTTCTGGTCGGCGTAGCTTTCGCCGAACGCCACGAGGGCGCGGTCGAAGACGTCTCCCGATCCCAAGTACGCCGCGATCGCGATGCGGTCGCCGGAGCGAGCGTGCGCGCGGGCCAGGGTCGCACCGCACAGCCGCCCGTACGAGATCAGCTCCTCCGCCGTCATGGCATCGATCTCGGCCGAGCCCTTCCAGTCGCGCAGCTGGCGGACGTAGTAGTCGCGCGCGCGGCCATCGAGGTCCTCGGGCGAGGTCAGCCAGCCGAGGAAGATGTCGCTCGTGGCCTGCATGAGGCGCTGACCTTCGACGACGCGCTGACCGGCGTGCCGGTAGTCGCTCGAGCCGAGGAACGCCTCGTGCACCGATGGCTGGGCTTCCTTGATCTGCAGGAAGAGGGGATCGCCGTCGTCTCGCCCGAGCAGGAGCGCGATCCAAGCCTCCGTGCCCACGCTGCCGACGCCGACGACCTTGCGCGCGAAGTCGGCCAGCTCGTAGCTGTCGAGGAGGACGCCCCGGTTGTCCTGCAGCGTGGTGCGGTACCCCCGCATCACGCCGCGGAGCGTCGCGATGGTCTGGGATCGCCTCCCCTCGTCGAGGTCGTCGAGCGAGACGATCAGCGGCGGCTTCGAGACGATGCGCGGGTGTCCGTCGACGATGCGGGTGAGCTTCGCGAGGGCGTCCATGCTGTCGCGCGTGCGCGCCTTGGCCACGACCTTCCCGGCCCGTTTGCGCATTCGGGCATCCACCTCGCCGGCCACCTGCGGGACGAGGGCCTCGACGTCGACCCGCGCGTACCAGACGTCGATGTTACGAGCCGCCGCGAACCGCGCCATCAGCGCGCGGTACGACCCGGCGGTCTCGAGCATGCCGCGTTCGCGGTCGCGTTGCGACAATCCGCGTTCGCGCCCCGCGACCGCGATGCTCGCGACCAGTCGCTTGAGGTCCCACTCCCACGGTCCCGGGAGCGTCTCGTCGAAATCGTTGACGTCGAAGATCAGGCGCCGCTCGGGCGAGCCGAAGAGGCCGAAGTTCGAAAGGTGGGCATCGCCGCAGCACTGAACGTCGACGCCGGAACGAGGCGTCGGCGCGAGGTCGGAGGCCATGATCGCCGCGGCGCCGCGATAGAACGCGAACGGCGAGGAGAGCATGCGCCCGTAGCGGATGGGCACGAGCTCGGGGACGCGCGTCGCCGCCTGCGCCTCGAGGATCCCGATCGGATCCGGTCTGCCCCGGGCAGGCTCGTACCGGCCGTGGCTCGAGCGTGGCACCGCGCTGCGCGCCGCGCGCCCGCGCTCGGCACGTTCCGCAGCGGTCGCCTGCGTCGTCATGGCAGCAATCTTGCCACCGGCTCGCCCACGCGGCCCGGCGATCTGATCCGGCGCGGATCAGGTGACGTGGACGGGCGTGCCGACGGGCAGCTCGAGCGCGAGCATCCGCATCAGCGAGTCGTCTGCCACGCGTACACAGCCGTGGCTCACGGATCCTGTCGCCCCACCGCCCGCGCGCCACCCATGGATGGCGACGACTGCCTGCTGGCCGTTCATGTCCGGCACCTGGGGGCTCATGGTCGTCAGGCTCACGGTCCACTCGCCGAGCACGGCCTCGGTAGAGCGCCAGTGGTCGTAGGTCGCGTTCAGGCCGCGCGGTGTGGGAGTCGAGCTCGTGCCGGTACCGACGTGAGCGGTGCGCATGACCCGGCCCTCGCGCAGGATCTGAAGCGTTCCCGCCTCTCTCGACACCTCGACACGCCACCGGTTGACGCTCAGCTTGGCGTGCCTGGCGTCGAGCCATCCGCTCGTCATCCCATGCGAGAACCACGCCGGCAGGCGGACATCGAGCCAGCGCCGGCCGTCGACGTCTCGCGCCCCGAGCACGAGCAGCCGCTGCGCGTGCAGTCGGTAGAACGACTTGGGCTGCAACGTGAACACGCCCTTGCCACCGGGTGTCCGCGCGATCGGTGTCCAGTCGGTGAGGACTGCATCGAAGCTCTTCTCGGCGCTCGGCGCATACGGCAACGTCGGCTTCGCCGAGGCGGCCGCGGGAACGACGAGCAGGGCGAGGCAGCAGCAAAGCGGCAGACGCATTCGCACACCGACCATGCACGAACCATCGGTGCTATCTGGAGTGCTCTGTACCCCCGCCGATAGCGTTTCTGCCGAAGCCTCACCAAAGCGCTCCATCCGGCAAATCCGCGGAAACATGCCGTTTCATGCACTGCGGTTTCTGCTGATAGGAGTGTTCGTCGTGGCGCGTGCCGGCGGTGAAATACGCCGGCCCAGGCCGGCGAGGGCGGCATGGCTCCACGAAACGCGCGCGACCGTCGCGTCGCCGCCACGTCGCCCGGCGCTCACCCTCGCGCGGCGCGCCCTGCTGCGGCGAGTTATGTCGCCTTCACTGGCGCGCGGCCATCGCCTTGACGGGATCCATGCGCAGCGCCAGGCGAGTCGAGACGCTGCTCGCGGCGAACGCGAGCGCTGCGAAGAACGAGACGAGCGCGCCGTAGATCCAGAACGGCCCCGATGGGACCGCCGAGCCGGTGAGCTCCCGGCTGAACAGCGCGAGTCCGGGCAGTGCGATCAAGTGACCCGACTGCAAGCCCGAACGCGACCATGATCAGGGTCTCGGCCCGGATCATCGTCCCGATCTGGCGCTTCCCGGCTCCGACGAGCCGCAGCAGGGCGAATTCGCGTGCGCGTTCCGCGGTGGACATCATCACGGCGTTCACTGCTGCCAGCGCGCAGAAGGCGACGATCAGGCCGAGCAGCGCGTACACGGCGAGCGACTGCTTGTGCGCAGCGCCGGCGAGCGCGTGCTCGTAGTGCGCGCGCGTCGTCACCGCGAGGTCGGGATCGGCGCGCCTGAGCCGCTCCAGTCCATCCACGAGCGCGCGCCGATCCGCTCCCGGCTCTGCCTGCGACGAAGACCGCATCATCCAGCGCCTGCGTGACGTGAGGAACGGCCAGCGCACGGGGCAGGAGGATGTCGCGCGAATCCGAGCGGGCGGGCGTAGGTCGCGGCGACGCGGAGGGCGATCGGTGTCCCGTCGCCGAGCAGCACATGGACGCGCTCGCCGGCCCGCCACCCGAACTGCCTGGCGCGGTCGGTGCTGACCGCCAGGGACGCGCCGCGCAGATCGGCGAGAGACCCTGCGGCCGATGCCGAGATCGAGCACTCCTGCGAGCGTGGCCGCATCCACGGCGCGCGCGGGGTACTTGCTGAGATTGGTGCCGTCGGCGGCCACGATCACCGTCGTCGCGAACGAGCCCGAGGCCTGCGCGACGCCCGGGACGCTGCGAGCGGCGACTGTGATGTCCGCCGGAAGGCCCGCAGACGTGCGAGCGCTCGAGCACGAAGTCCGCGGTGGTGCGCGCCGCGGTCTGCTTCGTCGTCTGCTGCTCGAGCATCGTCTTCCCGAAGTACAGGGTGCAGACGAGGGACACCGCGAGCATCAGCGGCGTCGCGACGGAAGCGACACGGCGTAGGTTGGCGCGGGTGTTGGCGCGTGCCAGCAGCCCGGGCCCGCGGCTGATCGCGCTCAGCGGCATCCCGATGAGCCACGTGAACGGCCGCGCCAGGAGCGGTCCGAGCAGTGCCACGGCGACCATCCAGACAATGGCCGAGGCGGGAGCGGTGCTCTCGCGGCCGCTGCCGGACGCCGCCAGCACCGCGACTCCGCCGGCGGCCGCTGCCAGCCCGGCGAGGCCTCGCGGCAGGGAGACCGGGCGCGGCTGGATCGTGCTCTCGCGCAACGCATCGGTGGGGCGGATGCGCGAGGCGCGGCGGGCGCTCGCAAAGGCGGCGAGCTGCGTGGTGATGACCGCGACGACGAGGCCTGCGGCGAACGGAAGCCACCCGATGACGATGTGGAGGCCGGTGGGCAGCATCTCGACGCGAGTGAACAGGCCCTGCTCCAGCCGCGCCGCCAGCACGCTGATCGGGGCCGCGAGCGCGACCGCGGCCAGCGAGATGAGCAGAGCCTCGGCGGCGACCATCCTTCGCACCTGTCGCGGGGTGCTCCCGATCGCGCGGAAGAGCGCGAACTCGCGGTGGCGCTGCTGCACCGAGAGCGCGAATGTCGCTCCGACGACGAAGATGGCGACGAAGGCCGCGAGCAGGCGAAGACCGTCAGGCCCGCAACCGTGTCCTCGCGCCCCACGGCGTCCGCCTGGGACTCCGCCTCGCCCCTCTCGCTCCAGTCAGCACCCGCAGATCGCTGCCCTTCAGCTCGGCGTCGACGCGCCGGGCGACGTCGGCTACGTCTGCGCCAGGCGTCGAGAAGGAGTGCGATCAGGTCTGCTCGGTCTGCCTGTGCCGGAGATGCGTCGGGCGACGTCGTCCCGGAAGAAGACGGGCGCTTCGCGCGTCAACCGTTGCCCCGGGCGGGTGGCTGCGATGCCGGCCACCGTGAAGCTCGCCCGCGTCGTGGCGGTGGCGATGCCGATCCTGTCGCCGACGCGGATCGACGCCGCGCCTGGCGACGTCGGCCGGCGAGGACGACCTCCGTGGCCGAGCCGGGCGCGGCGTCCGCTCGCGAGCACGCGGGCGTGAGCGCGGCGCTCGACCAGCCGTGGCCGACAGCGCTGGTGCCGTCCCGCCCCGTCAGGAGGCGCTGCGTGCCTGTCGGTGGCCTGGAGCGGAAACGATCGGTCGGCGATCGCCGCTCGGACGCCCGGCAGCCTCCCGCAGGCGCGCGGCGATCGCCGGCCGGCAGCCGCTTCCGCTCGGAAAGCAGGACGCTGGCGTTGCCGTCGAAGTCTGATCGGCCTGCACGACGACGCCGGCGGCGGCGAGCCGCTCGACGGGGATCAGCGCCCGCAGGCTGGACTCGAGCAGGATGCCGCAGGAAACCACGAGCATGACGGCCAGGGCAACGGCCGCGAAGGCACCGAGCATGCCGCCCTTGCGTGCCGAAAGCGTGCTGAGTGCGATGCGGAGCATCTGCTCAGTCCCCAAGGTGCGTCATGCGCTCGGCGACGCGCTCGGCGGAGGGCGTGTCCATGATGTCGACGATCTGGCCGTCGGCGAGGAACACCACGGTGTCGGCGTAGGCGCGCCGCGTTCGGCTCGTGCGTCACCATCACGACGGTCTGGCCCAGTCCGTCGACCGCCTCGCGCAGCAGGTCGAGGATGTCCTTGCCGGTCCTGGTGTCGAGCGCTCCCGTGGGCTCGTCGGCGAAGATCACCTCGGGGCGGGCGATCAGCGCGCGGGCGATCGCGACGCGCTGCTGCTGTCCGCCCGAGAGCTGGCCCGGCCGGTGCGTGATCCTCGTCGCCGAGGCCGACCCGCTGGGTCACCTCGGTCAGCCAGTCGCGCGTCGACGCGGCGCTTCGCCGAGCCGGAGCGGGCAGCGTGATGTTCTGCTCCGCCGTCAGCGACGGGAACGAGGTTGAAGGACTGGAACACGAAGCCGATGCGGTCTCGCGGCGAACCTTGCTCAGCGCGTCCTCGTCCAGGCTCGCGAGATCTCGACGTCACCGAGGTGGACGCGTCCCCGCCGTCGGGCGGTCGAGGCCGGCGGCGCAGTGCAGGAACGTGCTCTTGCCCGACCCCGACGGCCCCATCACGGCGGTGAACGACCCACGAGCCAATCCCAAGGAGACGTCGCGCAGAGCCGCGACACTGTTGCCGCCGCTGCCGTACATCTTGCTGACCGACGACAGCCGCACGCTGTCGGTGGCCGCAGCGTGCGTGAGTGGTCTGGATGATGCGCGTCTTCATGGCTACAACGTGGCAGCCGGGTGGGCGCAGCGGAAGACGGGCGGGCTGGCCGTTCGGGGGGCCGGTTTTCCTGGTGTCTCGCGGGTGCGGCTAGGAGCGCAGGAACATCAGCACGGCGAGCACGCGCCGCGACTCGCTCCCGGTCGACGGCAGGCCGAGCTTGCCGAAGATGCTCGAGACGTACTTCTCGACCGCGCGCAGCGTGATCACGAGCTTGTCGGCGATGCCCTGGTTGGAGCTGCCGCGTGGCCATCAGCTCGAGCACCTCGCGCTCGCGCGGGGTCAGCCGCGCGAGCGGGTCGTCCGCGCCGCTGCCGCGAGAGCAGCGTCGAGACGATGATCGGGTCGAGCGCCGAGCCGCCGTCGGCCACCCGGCGGACCGCGGCGAGGAACTCGTCGACGTCGCTGATCCGGTCCTTGAGCAGGTAGCCGACGCCCTCGGCCGAGTCGGCGAGCAGCTTCATCGCCAGGCCGAGCTCGACGTACTGCGAGAGCACGAGCACGCCGACGCGGGTGGCGTCTCGCGGATCTCGAGCGCGGCCCGCAGCCCCTCGTCGGTGTGGGTCGGCGGCAGCCGGATGTCGACGATCGACGACGTCGGGCGCGTAGCTGCGCACCTTGAGCAGCAGCTCGTCGGCGTCGCCGCACTGCGCCGACGACGTCGAAGCCGGCGTCGGCGAGCAGCCGCGCCAGCCCCTCGCGCAGCAGCACGCTGTCCTCGGCGATCACTACCCGCACGGCATCTCCGCCCGCACGCGCGTGCCGCCGCCGCGGGGTCCAGACGCGCAGCCGGCCGCCGAGCGCCTCGACCCGGTCGGCGAGGCCGCGCAGGCCGGAGCCGCGCTCGGTGTCGGCGCCGCCGACCCCGTCGTCGACGACCTCGACCACGACGAGCTCGCCGGCGCGCGACGACCGTCGACGCTCGCCGAGGTCGCCTGGGCGTGCTTGCCGACGTTGGCGAGGCTCTCGCGAGACGACGTAGTAGGCGGCCACCTCGACCGGCTCGGCAGGCGGTCCTCGAGCGTCGACGCTGAGCTGCACCGGGACCGGCGACGTGCGCGGCGAGCGACTCGAGCGCGACCGCCAGGCCGTGGCCGCTGAGCACGGCCGGATGCAGGCCGCGCGCGACGGCGCGCAGCTCGTCGAGCGAGACCGCGATCTCGCCCCGCGCCTGGTCGAGCTGCGCCGCGCCTCGGCGTCGTCCGCCAGCTGCCTCTTCGAGCAGGCTGAGCTCGAGCGACAGCGCGATCAGCCGCTGCTGGGCGCCGTCGTGGAGGTTGCGCTCGAGTCGCTGCCGCTCCTGCTGGCCGGCCTCGATCACGCGCGCGCGCGAGCCCTGAGCTCCTCGAGGCGGCCTTCAGCTCGGCCTGCAGGCGGCCGTTCTCGAGCGCGATCCCGGCCGCCGCGCTGACCGCCTCGAGCAGCTCGGGCTCGTCGTCCAGCGCCGGGTCGTGGAGCGAGCGCCGCGATGTGCTCGCCGTCGCGGTCGATCGAGCGTCGTCGACCGGCCGCTCGCCGGCACGGGCAGCTGCGACCGGCCGGCCCTCGGATCGGCCCAGCGTCTCGAACTCGGGCAGCCAGTAGGCGAGCGTCAGCGACGGGTCGCGCAGCGCGCGGGCGAGGGCGTCGCGCAGCTCGGCCGGCGACGGATCCGCGCGCAGCTCGACGAGCAGGTCGCCGACCGCGGAGCGGGCGAGGCGCGCGTCGAGCAGCCCGACAGGAAGGCGATCGGGCAGGAGGCCGATCACGAGCAGCGTGAGCCGCTGGATCGTCTCGAAGGCCGGGCCGCTCGAAGGCGCCCGAGACGAACAGCACCGCGATCATGACGAAGGCCGAGCGCGAACGAGTCGATCAGCAGCGCCACGGGTCGGCGCAGCGGCCGGCCCGCGCGTCGCCGGCGCCTGGCGAGCACGCCGATCCCGACCAGGCAGATCGCGCTCAGCGAGACCAGCTGGACGCTGCTCCACGGTCTGCGCGGCGTCCGGCCGGAGCGAGACCTCCAGCAGGTTGTTCGGCCCCGACGCCGCCGAGCGCCATCTTCACGAGCTGGAGGCCGATCGCGGCCGACGTACGCGGCCGCCGACGAGCGACCGCTCGAAGGGCGACCGCAGGCGGCCGTCGGGAAACGCGAGGTACACGTGCAGGAAGAGGACGGCGGGCAGGAGGTCGAAGACCAGCGCCGATCGTGTGGGGAACGGCGTAGCTCGGCGAACGCCAGCGCGGACAGCGCCGATCGCGAAGCCGCCGGCGATCATCAGCGCGCCCGAGCCGGCTGTCGGGGCGGCGCCACCAGGCGATCAGCCCGGCCGCGATGTAGGGGATGCTGATCCACTCGAGCAGCGCGATCTGGAGGCCGCTGACGTCGTCGTTCGCGAGCGCCAGCCCGAGCGCGCAGCCTGCCGTCGCCAGCCCGGCGGCCGCGACCGCCCGCAGGACCGAGAGCCTCGGTGGCTGAGGGGCGTCCGCGACCACGAGGGGTGCTGCGTAGGGCGTCGCCATCCGGCTCCATTCCGGTCGTCGGAGGGGCAGGATACTCCTCACCCGGTGTGCCTCAACCTCCGGCCGCGCGCCGCCGGCCGGCGGCGATCGCGGCGATCGCGCCCGCAGCAGCCAGCCCGCCCCCGACCAGCAGGCCGACGCCGAGCTCGAGCAGGAGCGGGATCTTGGCCGCGACGCTGACGTCGGTGTGCACCCCGCGCGCCCCGTCGGCGTTCATGACGACGACGGCCCAGTCGCCCTTGGCAACGGGCCAGGTCATGGTCTGGCGACCGCTTCCGCTCGCCCTCGCCGTCCAGAACGTCTGCCGTCCCGGCGCCGAGGGCGTGCGTGTGGCCCGCGCGGCGCGCGTAGGTGACGGCACAGCGGGTCGACCTCGAAGTCCGTGATCGCGTCGTGCGACACCGACCCGAGGTAGGAGGTGACCTGCGACTTGCGCGCGATGCCGACGAAGATCGGATGCGCCCGTGTGCCCGTCGCGGTCACGCGGATCGTGCCGAGCCGGCCGCTGCGGAAGAGCGCATCCGGGCCGCTGGTGCCGACATCGAGGCCCTCCGAGACGAGTGCGTGCAAGTGCCAGGGCGCCGGCGAGGGCACCGGTGACTATCAGCCCTCTTCGGCCGGCGCTGCGGCCGGTTCTCGCTGTGGATGCGGACGCGATCATGACGTGCTCCTTCGGGTGAGTCGGATTGACTCACCCAAGATCGCAGCCGCGACACTTCGACCGCTACGACGTCTCACCCGTCGCTTCGGGTTCGGGTTTCAGGTGTCTTCGGACGAACCCGAGCGACGCCGCCGGCTCACTTCACGAAGCGCTGCACGAACGCGAGCGCAGTGTCGGCCACTGCGCGCCAGCCGTTGTCGATCGTGAGCGCGTGACCGCGGTCCGGGAAGGTCACGATCTCGGTGACGCCGGGGTTCTTCAGCTGGCGCTTGTACGACGCCTTCGAGATGGCCGGCGGCACGGTGTGGTCCTTCGCGGCGGCGGTGATGAGCAGCGGCCCGCGCTCGGGGTTCTTGGTGTCGACCTTGGCCTCCGTCCACGGGTTCAGGTTGGCCGTCGCCGCCTGGAACAGCGGCGCGCCCGAGGTCGGCACCGCGAAGTTCTCGTACAGCTCCTTGGCCTCGTCCTCGCTGACGGCGTTGGCGAAGCCGTAACGGAACTGTTCGAACGTGAGCGGAACGGCGCGGTTCCAGTTGAGCGGGTTGTGGAGCACCGCATTGGCCACGCGCAGCGCCGAGATCGGCAGCGGCAGCACGCCGCGGAACGGCGCCGGCTCGATCGCGACGGACGTCGCCGACAGGCCGCGCCCGGCCACGATCTGCGTCAGCAGCCCGCCGAACGAATGCCCGATCACGGCGGGCTTCTTGTCGAGCCGGCCGATCACGTCCGAGAAGTGATCCGCGACCTGCCCGACGGTCTTGCGCGCGAACACCTCGGGATGCGCATTGGCCTCGGCCACGGTCTCGGGGTCGTCGGGCCAGCCGGGCGTGAGCGCCGTGTAGCCCGCCTCCTCGAACACCGTCGCCCAGCGATCCCAGCTGCTCGGGAGCAGCCAGAGCCCGTGGATGAAGACGACGGGCGTCCTTCCGGTCGCGTTGGCGCGCTCGATCTGCTCGTTCTCGGTCGGGGATGTGGCGGTCGACATCGTCGTCTCCTGAGGTCTGCGAGTGAGGCGTTCCGGCGGGCGCACCAGTGCGCGCATGCACCATGACCGAAGACGGGAGCGCCCGATGACTTTCGCGACGCCGTCCCGTCTGAGTGCCGACAAGCTACCGGGGGGAGGCCGACCGTGGCAAAGCTCAAGCTGGACATCTCCATGTCGCTCGACGGCTACATCGCCGCGCCCGAGCAGACGCTCGAGGATCCGCTCGGCAAGGGCGGCATGCGACTGCACGAGTGGGTCTTCGGGTTGAAGAGCTTCCGCGAGCGCCACGGAATGAGCGGGGGCGAGACCAACGCCGACGACGAGATCGTCGCGGAGACTGTTCGCGGAATCGGCGCCGTCGTCATGGGCAGGAAGATGTTCAGCGGCGGCGCGGGCCCGTGGGAGGCCGATCCGAATGCCGACGCCTGGTGGGGCGACGATCCCCCGTTCCGCGTGCCGGTCTTCGTGCTCACCCATCACGAGCGCGAGCCGCTGGTCAAGCAGGGAGGCACGACCTTCACCTTCGTCACCGACGGCATCGAGTCCGCGCTCGAGCAGGCGCGAGCAGCCGCGGGCGCCGACGACATCTCGCTCGCCGGCGGCGCCGGCGTCGCGCGGCAGTACCTGGCTGCGGGTCTCCTGGACGAACTGCAGGTCCACGTCGTCGCCGGTGCTGCTGGGCGGCGGTGTCCGCCTCTTCGACGACTCCTTGCCTGCCCCGGTCGAGCTGGAAGCGGAGAGGGTGGTGGCGTCGCCCGCCGTCACCCATCTCCGCTTCCGTGTCGCCCGCTGAGAGCGCCTACGCGGCCTCGGCCAGGTCGACGTCCGATGCGGCGACCGTCGAGGTGCGCTGACGGAGACTCGTGCCGATCGCGACGATGCCGACAACGCCGATGATGACCGGCACCCACAGTGCCGGGTGGAACCCGTCGAGCACTGCCTGCGGCGAGCCGCCGTCGCCCGTGTTGGCGTTGATGACGGCCGTGGTGACGGCCAGGGAGAGCGCCCCGCCGAACTGGAAGGACGTGTTCAGCAGGCCGCCGGCGAGACCCTGCTCCTCGGGTGCGACGCCGCTCGTCGCGGCGATGTTGAGCGGCCCGAACGCGAGCGCGAAGCCGAGGCCGGCGAGCAGGAACGTCGGCAGGAGCGACGCGAGGTAGCCCGACTCCAGCCCGATGGGCAGGAAGAGCAGGTAGCCGGCGACGATCGAGACCAGGCCGGCCATGATCAGCCGGGTGACGCCGAAGCGCATGACGAGCGGCGCGATCCGCGTGGAGAAGAGCGCGACCAGCAGGCCGGCCGGGAAGATCGCGAGGCCGGTCTCGAGCGCCGACCAGCCGCGGAGCTGCTGCATGTAGAGCGTCGCGATGAACTGGAAGCCGATCCAGCTGCCGAACAGGGTCATCGCGGCCAGGTTCGCGCGCACGAGCGCCGCGGAGCGCAGGATCCCGAGCCGCACGAGCGGCGTGGGCGTGCGCTGCTCGCGGATGACGAAGGTCGCGAGGAAGGTCGCAGCGCCGGCGAACGATGCCAGGGTGCGCGTCGAAGCCCAGCCCACGTTCGCCGCGTTGACGAGCGTGTAGACGAGCAGCAGCATGGCCGCCGTGATCGTGACCGCGCCGAGGGCGTCGAACCCTTGCCGGATGCGCGCTGCGCGCTCGCCGCCGGGGACGAGCTTGATCCCGGCGATGAGCACGATCAGGGCGACGGGCGCGGGCAGCACGAACACCCAGCGCCAGCCCGCCTCGGTCAGCAACCCGCCCATCACGAGCCCGAGCGAGAAGCCCGTCGCGCCGGTCGCGGTATAGACGGACAGCGCCTTGTTGCGCGCCGGCCCCTCGGCGAACGTCGTCGTGATGATCGAGAGCCCCGCCGGGGCCGTGAAGGCGGCGGACATGCCCTTGACGAAGCGCGTGGCGATGAGCAGGTTCCCGTCATGCGCGAGGCCTCCGAGCAGCGACGCGGCAACGAACACGCCAAGGGAGATCAGGAACACGCGCCGCCGGCCCAGGAGGTCGGCCGCACGCCCGCCGAGCAGGAGGAAGCCGCCGTAACCGAGCACGTACGCGCTCACCACCCACTGCAGCGAGCTCGTCGAGAGGTGGAGGTCGCTGCGGATCGAGGGCAGCGCGACACCGACCATCGACACGTCGAGCGCGTCGAGGAAGAGGGCGCCGCAGAGCACGAGCAGCGCGCCCCAGGCGCGCTTGCTCAGTCGGCCTGTTCCGTCGTCGAAAGAGTGCGAGAGCTGCGAGGTGGCTGCTGGCACGAAGAGTCTCCTTCCGGTGAGCTCAGAGCTGGCGAATCGGTGGCCGCTCAGCTATTGTTCGACCAGCATCGTACATATTAGTTCGATCGAGGTCAAACAATTGAATCCGACTGAAGTCCCGCCGCGCGACGATCACGCCCCAGACCTCGCAGGGGTGGACGTGCTCACCGTCCTGCAGGCGCTGTCGGATCCCGTGCGACTCGCGATCGTCCGTCAGCTCGCCGGCTGCACCGGCGATACCGGCCTGATGTGCGGCCAGATCGAGCTCTCCGTCGCCAAGTCGACGGCCAGCCATCACCTCAAGACGCTGCACCGCGCCGGCATCACGGCCGAGCGCGAGCAGGGCGTGTGCAAGTACATCCGGTTGCGCCGCTCCGAGCTCGACGCGCGCTTTCCCGGGCTGCTCGATTCCGTACTGAACGCGTAGCTCAGGTCACGCGGTGCGACCTGCTCGCGAGCGCACGCTCGAGCGCGGCATGCGCTCCGGCCCGGTCGCCCCACCGCAGCACGGGCTCGCGCTCTCCCGAGCGCAGATCGAGGAGATCGTGCTCCCAGCCGGCGCGGTCGCGCAGGACCGGGCCCGGGCTCAGCGCGACCAGGACCGGCTGCTCGTTGAGCAGCATCAGATCGCCCTCGTTGGCCTCGACCCGAGGCCGCGCATATCTCCCGCGAGCGTCGATGGTCGTCTGGCGGACGAGCGCCTCGAGCCAACTCGCCCAGATCGTGTCCGACGCCGGCACGCCCTCTCGCCCGAGCAGCATGAGCTGGCGGTCGTGCGCCGTGGAGGCCGAATCCTCGACGGCGACGAAGAGGCCGCGGCCGTCGCCGCGATCGACCACGCGCAGCTCGCGGCCGTCGATCCAGGCGCAGGCCAGCACATCGGGGGCGATGTCGAGCACGTCCACCACGCCGAGCGGGTCGAGTGCGTGGAGGTCGCTGAGCTCGCGCCCCATTGCCACCTGCTCGCCGGCTGCGATGTCGTCGCGCGCCACGTTCAGGGCGATCACATGATCGTCGATGCGCACGCGCCAGACGCTCGCCGCGCGGCCCTCCTTGATGCTCCAGAGCTCGACGTCGGACGCGGACTCGGCGTCGGCGATCGTCTCCGCGTATTCGAGTGCGGCGCGCATGCTCTGCGCGTAGGAGCGCACGCCCGCGGCGCGCGCGGCATGCGCCACGCCGCGCACGAGAGGCAACGACAGCTCGCCGGCGGCGGTCGCCTCGCGGCGCTCGTCGAGGATGCCCTCGAGCACCGGAGCCAGATCGGCCCAGACCCTTGCATCGAGCCCGATGCGGGCGAGCGGCTCGAGCGCGAGAGGCAGGACTCCGTGGTGCGGGCCGCGGATGCCGACGGGCGGGGGGTCGCCCAGCGGACCCGTCCAGACCGGCGACGAGCGCGGCCCGTGCCGGATCGTGAGCCTGGACACCCTCAACCGCCTCCCAACTCGTTGTCGCACCGGCAACCCCGCTGTCACAAGCGCGCATGCGGTGCAAAAGGCAACCTACGCGGGGACCGGTGGGTGGGCAACGGCCCGCTTTCGCCTGGTTTCTGCGTGTTCCGTCACCCGAACGGGTGAGCGGAGACCGGCTCAGCGCGGCTCGGTCGCGAGGCGCAGCCCGAGCGCGACCAGGATCAGGCCCGTCATGCGGTCGAACGCAGCCTTGATGCGCGGTCGCGTCAGCAGGCCCCCGGCCTTCGCGGCCATGAGCGCATAGCCGGTCATCCACGCGAGCGTCATCGCCACGAACAGCCCGCCGAGCAGCAGGAACGCGAGCAGCACGTGATGGCCGTGACCGATGAACTGCGGCACGAGGCTCGTGAAGAAGACCGCGACCTTCGGGTTGGCGAGGTTGCTCACGAGCCCCTGGCGGAAGCCGCGCCGCGCGTCGACGCGGCGGCCGCCGCCGGGCATGTCGCCTTGTGCGGCCACGTGCCTGCCTGCGGTGCGCAGCGCCTGGATGCCGAGGAAGATCAGGTACACGGCACCGATCAGCTTGACGGTCTCGTACGCGGTCGCCGACGCATGCAGCACCGCAGCGATGCCGAGCGCCGAGGCGATGGTCCAGACCAGGAGCCCGCTGGCGACCCCGAACGACGTGGCCAGGCCCGCGCTCCGTCCGTGGATCAGCGCATTCTTCGTCACCAGCGCGGTGTCGGGCCCCGGGGTGACCAGGATGAACGCCGCCACGCCGAGGAATGCCGGGATGTTCGCCTGCACGTGGCAATCTTGGCAGAGACGCGCGCTTGTGCGGCGCTCGTCCGAGCTCTAGCGTGCCAGGCGCTCGGCCATGCGGTCGAAGAAGATCCCCCAGCCCTCCCCGGCACCCTCGTACTGCTCAGGCGCCATCAGGCCACGCTGCTCGAAGCGCATCTCCGTGCGGTCGTCGCCGAGGTCCACGAGGACGACGGTGACGAGCTCGTAGCCGTCCCCATCGGGCTGATCCGAGAACGTGAGCACCAGCCGCTCGGGCTCCACGACCTCGCGAAACTCGCCCTTCCAGCGGATCGGGTCGCGTCCGGGGCCCGCGTGCATCAGCGCTCGCCAGGAGCCGCCGGGTCTGACGTCCATGGAGATGCCCGAAAGCGGCACCTCGCACTCGGCGCCGCCGAACCAGTCGGCGAAGCGCTCCGGCTCGGTCCACTCCTTCCAGACCCGCTCGCGCGGCGCGTCGAAGACGCGCGTGATCGTCAGTACCGCAGTCGCGGCGTGCGGGTTGGCCGGCTCAGTCATCGTCTGGGTCTCGCTCGCCCAGGCGCTCATCCAGGCGGTCGAAGCTCGTCTGCCAGAAGCGACGGTACTCCTCCAGCCAGCCGGCCGCCTCCCCCAGCGGCGCTCCCCGCAGCCGCGATGGCCGCTGCTGCGCGGAGCGTGCGCGCGAGATCAGGCCGGCTCGTTCGAGTACCTGCAGGTGCTTCGATACCGCCTGGAGGCTGATCGGGAATGGCTCGGCGATCTCGCTCACCGAGGCCTCGCCCTGCGCGAGGCGCGCCAGGATCGCCCGCCGCGTCGGGTCGGCGAGGGCCGCGAACGTGCGTGTGAGCTCGTCGGTCGCCATCTCTTCACCCAATCAGTTTAGCAACTGTATGGTTGAATACCATGCCAGAGCGGCCGGACGCGGCCGGCAACGACACCGAGGAGGAGCATCATGGGACGGATCGTCGTCACGGAGTTCATCTCGCTGGACGGCGTCGTGGAGGACCCTGGTGGAAGCGAGAACTTCAAGTACGGCGGCTGGAGCTTCGCGATCAGCAGTGGCGACGACGGCGGGGCGTTCAAGCTCGAGGAGACCCGCGCGTCCGACGCCCTGCTGCTCGGGCGCGTGACCTACGAGGGCTTCGCCGAGGCGTGGCCGTCGAGGGACGGCGAGTTCGCCGACCTCTTCAACAGCATGCCCAAGTACGTCGTCTCCTCGACGCTCGCGAGCGCCGAGTGGAACAACTCGACCGTGCTGAGGGGCGACCTCGCGGAGGAAGTCGCGACACTCAAGCAGCGACACGATCGCGACGTCGTCGTGCACGGGAGCGTCCGCCTCGTGCAGGCGCTGATCGAGCACGACCTCGTGGACGAGCTACGCCTCATGCTGTTCCCCGTCGTGCTCGGCAGCGGCCTGCGGCTCTTCGGCGAGACGAGCGACAAGAAGACGTTCCGGCTGGCCGAGTCGAGGGTCGTCGGCGAGGGCGTGTCGATCCTCGTCCTGCAGCCGGCCTGAGCCGGGCGGCACGGCCAAGTGGCACACGCCGCCGGTGTCACTTGGCCCGTTCCGGGTCGCGCGAGCGTGGGCGCATGCGCGCCAAGTGGCACACGCCGCCAGTGCCACTTGGCCGAGCCGCTTGCCGCGCGCCGCGCGCGATGCGAACATACGTTCGTGCCAGGCGAGGCGAGCATCCTGCACGCCGACGCCGACTCGTTCTTCGCGTCGGTCGAGCAGAGGGACGACCCGCGGCTGCGCGGTCGTCCGGTGATCGTCGGCTCGTGGGTGGTTCTCGCTGCGAGCTACGAGGCCAAGGCGTACGGCATCCGCACCGCGATGAGCGGCGCGCAGGCGCGCAGGCTGTGCCCGCAGGCGATCGTTGTCCAGCCGCGCTTCTCGGCCTACAGCGATGCCAGCAAGGCGATGTACCGGGTCTTCGACGCTACGACTCCCGTCGTCGAGGGCATGTCGATCGACGAGGCGTTCCTCGACGTGCGCGGCATGCAGCGTGTCTGGGGGACGCCGCGCGGGATGGCGGAGCGGCTGCGGCAGGACGTGCTCGCGCAGGTCGGGATCCCGATCACGGTCGGCGTCGCACGGACGAAGTTCCTCGCCAAGGTCGCGAGCGGGGTGGCCAAGCCCGACGGGCTGCTCGTCGTGCCGCCCGACGGCGAGCTGGCGTTTCTCCATCCGCTTCCCGTCGAGCGCCTGTGGGGCGTCGGGGCGGTGACTGCGCGCAAGCTCCACGCACGCGGGATCGCGACGGTCGGCCAGGTCGCGGCGCTGTCGGAGGCCGAGCTCGTGCTGCTGCTGGGGCGCGCCTCGGGCCGCCACCTGCACGCACTCGCCCACAACCGCGACCCCCGGGCGGTGCAGGTCGGCCGCCGCCGGCGCTCGATCGGCGCGCAGCGCGCTCTCGGGCGCTCGCCTACGTCGGCCGCCGCCATCGACGCGGCCCTGGTCACGCTCGTCGATCGCGTCACGCGCCGGATGCGCACCGCGCGCCGGGTCGGGCGCACGGTCGTCCTGCGGCTGCGCTTCGACGATTTCTCCCGGGCCACGCGCTCGCACACCCTGCCGCGCGCGACGGCGGGCACCGGGACGATCCTCGCCGCCGCCCGTGGGCTCGTGGCCGGCGCCGCGCCGCTGATCGAGCGCCAGGGCATCACCCTCGTGGGCGTGGCCGTCACCAACCTGGACGACGAGTGCTCGATTCAGCTCGTCCTGCCGTTCGATCGCGATGTCGAGGGCGCGCTCGACACGGCCCTGGACGAGGTGCGGGCGCGCTTCGGGTCGAGCGCGATCACACGCGCCGTGCTGCTTGGCCGCGACCAGGGACTGGCGATGCCGCTGCTGCCGGATTGAGGAGCCGGTGGCACCATCCGCTGCGTGACCACGCTCGAGCTGGACACGCCACACGGGCCTGCGCGCGCCATTCTCCGCGCAGCAGAGGAGCCTCGTGGCGCGCTCGTGCTCGGCCACGGCGCCGGCGGCGGCGTCAACGCCCGCGACCTGGTCGCGGCGTCGGGAGCTGCGCTTTCGCTCGGCTTCAGCGTGGCACTCGTCGAGCAGCCTTACCGCGTCGCCGGTCGGCGCTCCCCGGCGCCGGCGCACCAGCTCGACGCGGCCTGGACGGCGGTGGTCGGCCAACTGGCCGCGGGCGCGCTCAGCGGTCTGCCGGATCGTGGCCGGGGGTCGCTCGTCGGGTGCGCGCGTCGCCTGCCGCACGGCCGAGGCGACCGGCGCGATCGGCGTGCTCTGCCTCGCGTTCCCGCTGCGCCCGGTGCGCCGAGAGGGTGCGCCTGCCGCGGCCAGCCGGCAGCCGGAGCTCGATGCCGTCGCGGTTCCGGTGCTCGTCGTGCAGGGCGCGAGCGACCCGTTCGGGATGCCGCCGCCGAGTGCCTTGCGGACGATCGTCGCCGTGCAGGGCGACCACAGCCTCCGGCGGAATGCGCAGGAGATCGCGAGCGCCGTCGGGACGTGGCTGACTGCCCTCATGGAGTAGCCGGGCCTCCGGGCCCACGGATCGCCTCGTGAGAACATGCCGGTGTGAAGCTCCGGTGCCAGGCACGTCATCAGGCGATCGCCGCCGTCGCCGCCGCGCTTGCATTGGGGCTCGCCGCAACGGCGCACGCTGCCTCCCCGGCGAATCCCGGGGCGAGGTGGCAGAAGGTGGCGCCGGCCTCGGTCGGCCTCGATCCGTCCCGGCTCGACCGGATCGCGGACCGGGCGCGGCGGGGGAAGTCGAATTGCCTGGTCGTGGCTCGCGATGGGAAGCTGGCGGGCGAGTGGTACTTCCGCGGGACGCGTCCGGACACGACGCAGGACGTGTTCTCGGCAACGAAATCGGTCGCCGGCACCCTGATCGGGATGGCGCAGGACGACGGCGACCTGCGCATCGCCGACAGCGCCGCGAGGTGGATTCCGCAGTGGAGGGGCACGCCCTCCCAGGCGGTGACGGTGCGCGACCTGCTCAGCATGGACTCGGGCCGTCAGTGGAGCCCCTTCACCGACTACGTGCGGCTGCTGACTGCACGCGACCAGACGGAGTTCGCCGTCGGGCTGGGCCAGGAGGCCGCGCCCGGGACGGTCTGGGCGTACAACAACTCGGCCGTGCAGACGCTCGACCGCGTACTGGAGAACGCGACCGGGACGCGCGTTGTCGACTTCGCCAGGCGGCGCCTGTTCGCTCCTCTCGGGATGGCGCACACGTCGCTGTCGACCGATGCGTCGGGCAACGCGCAGATGTTCGAGGGCATGCGCTCGACCTGCCGCGACCTGGCGCGCTTCGGCGTCCTGATGCTCGACCACGGAATCTGGAGTGGCCGGCAGATCGTCTCGCGGGCCTGGGTCAAGGCGGCCACAGGCGTTTCGTCGACCGCGCTCAACGCCGGTTACGGCTATCTGTGGTGGCTCAACCACAAGGGGCTCGTCGCCAGCGTGCTCTCCGCGACCACTCTGCGGGGAGCCCGGCACGCCGCGCGGGGACGGCTCGTCCCGGGCGCGCCCGATGGGATGTACTGGGCGCTCGGGCTCGGCGACCAACTCATCCAGGTCGACCCGAGAACGAGGACGGTCGTCGTCCGTCTCGGCACGGCGAACCCGCTGGGAGTGCCTCCGACGTTCGGGCCTGCCGAGGCGAGCAAGGTCGTCACCGAGGCGGTCGTCCGAGGGCCTCGGTGAGCACTCCGCCGCCGGGCGCCGGAGCGGCCCGTACCGAGAAGCTCACTCGGCCCGCGTCGCGCTGAGCTCGGCCCGGCGCTGCTCGATCTGGCGCAGCCGCGCCCTCAGGTCGCGTGCGAACTGGGCGAGCGTCTTCTGGCGCGCGCTCACGAGCTCGAGCTGGCGCTCGATCAGCGGTTGCGCCTCGCAGAGGATCTGGAGCCGGTCGGCGTCACTCGGGTCGCTCTCCCACGCGTCGCGCAGTGCGGCGCGCGCCTCCTCCGCCGCCGCCAGGGCGACGATCTCCTCCAGCGACAGACCGAGCAGATCGCGCAGCCGGAGCACCTCCTGCAGATGTGCGATGTCGGCCTCGCCGTACAGCCGATGCGCGCCCTTGGAGCGGTCGCGCGGGACAGGGAGCAGCCCGAGCTCCTCGTAGTAGCGGATCGTGCGCGTGGTCACGCCGAGGCGATGCGCCACCGTGCCGATCCTCAGCGTGCGCTCCTGCGTCTCGGCGTTCATGCGGGCGCGCCGGCGGTCGCCGGAGTCCAGATCCACGTTGCGGGCATGCCGCGCACTTGTATTCCAGCGGGCGCCGATGCGTCAAGCCGAGGAACCAGGTTGCAGGGATCGACGCAGGAAGTGGCGGCAGCGCGGCTGCGGCGGGTGACTCCCATTCCGGAATCACCCGCCACAGCCTCATGTGCCTTACGGCGTGCCGCCCACACCGCCGCCGCCGCCCGAGCCGGCGACCGAGGAGACGTACTTGGCGACCGACTGGATCTGCGCGTCCGAGAGTCGGCCTCCGAATGCCGGCATCGCGCCGCCGCCGTTCGTCACCTGATGGACGACCGTGGCCATGTCGGGCGCGAGGTCGTCGAGGTTCGGCCCGACGCTGCCGGTCGAGCCGGCATCGGCGAGCGTATGGCAGCCACCGCAGTTCGCCGTGAACACCTTCTTGCCGGCGGCGGCCGTGACTGCGCCCGCGCCGCCGGTCGTCGTCGCCTGCTCGCTCGTCGCGGGCGCCGACTCGCTCGAGGACGAGCTTCCGCCCGAGCCCCCGCACGCGCTCACGGCCAGCGCCACGACTGCGAGGCAGACGAGCCTGACGGCGCTGTGGGCGCTGAGCGACTGGCGCTGCATTACGAGGCGAGCCGGTAGGCGACGATGGTCGCCTTCTGGTTCTTGGATTGCGGGAACGATCCGGCGGTGATGACGGTGTTGCCGGCGATGGCGACGGGTGTGTTGGTGGCGGCCGGGAGCTTCGTGCTCCAGAGTGTCTTGCCGGTTTTGGTGTTGAGCGCCCAGAGTGTGCCGTCGTAGGTGGTTGTGAAGGCGACGTCGTTGGTGAGGCTGGCGGCGCCGTAGGGCGACTGGTTGAGCTTGTGGTCCCAGGCGATCTTGCCGGTTGCCTGGTCGAGGGCGACGAAGTCGCCGCTGCCCTTGTTGAAGGGCGTCTTGAACTTCATCCCGGCCTCCGTGTTGTTGGTGTAGGTGGAAGGCGAGGTTGTTGACGGCGGCGTAGACGTTGGTGCCGTCGGAGGCGAGTTGCGACTCGACGCCGCCGAGCGCACCGGGGAGCACCTTGAACGGGAACTTCAGCGTGGCCTTCTGCTGGGCGGGCGTCAGCAGGCCGTCGTGGTCGTGTCCGTTGTGCGTGCCGACGGGCGTCTTCCAGAGCAGCTTGCCGGTGTTCTGGTCGACCGCGACGACGATCCCGCCCTTGCCGGCGTCGATGACGATGTGCTTGCCGTTGGCCTGGGTGAGGATGGGGGAGTTCTCGAGATCCCAGTCGTAGATGTCGTGCGGGGTCAGCTGGTAGTGCTAGACGAGCTTGCCGGTGGCGTGGTCGAGCTTCACGATCGAGTCGGCATAGAGGTTGGGGCCGGGTCGGCTGGAGCCGAACGGCAGACCCTTGGCGCCGGGCCACGGAGCCGGGTTGGAGACGCCGAGGTAGAGGTCGCCGTTGGCGTCGAAGGAGGGCGGATCCCACTGCCCGCCACCGGAGTTGATGTTCGTGTGCGCCTTCGACCAGAGCTCCTTCGGGACCTCTTACGTTTTGCTCGGACAACCCCTGGCCGGATACGATGAATGGCATGCTGAGGGATGAGCGGCGGCGACCGCCCGGCGCTGCGGAGGCGCTTCGCTGGATCGCGGCCGATGCGCGCGACGTCGCACGGATCGACCACGGCGCGGACCGTCCCCGCGTCTATGTGCAGACGGTCGCGCGGGGCCTCCGTCCCTGGCAGCGCCGTCTCGAGCGCAGGCGGCTGCTCGCGCTCCTGCGCCGCTGCGCGATCGTGGGAATCACCGTCGCGAGCGTCCTGCAGGTCGCCGCGCTCGCGAGCGGCCGCAGCGGGCCCGGCGTCTGGCTCGTGCCGGCGCTCGCGGCGGCCGCGTTCGCGCTCGCGCTCGGCCTGACGCGCCGTACGACCGCGGAGGTCGCCGCGCGCCTGCTCGATCGCGATCTCGCGCTCGGCGCGGAGGTGAGCACCGCGCTCGAGCTGGAGACCTCGCGCGCCGGCGCGGCCGATCGGTCGGGGCTCGGCGGGCTCGCGGTCGCCGGCGGCCGGCGGGCGGTTGCGGCGAGTCTCTCCGAGGCCCGCGCTCGTCTCCAGGCGCGGCGCGGCGAGCTCGCGCTGCTTGCGATGCTCGTCGCGGGGCTGGCGGTGCTGCTGCTCGTGCCGAGCCCGCGGGCGCACAGCGGAGCGCGCGTGGCCGCCGCCGGCAAGGCGCACGTGAGGGTCGTGCCGCCGTCGGCGCGGGCCCTCAGAGCCGAGAACGGCCTGGCTGCGACGGCGGATGCAGGTCCTTCGCTGCAGGGGTTCAGGCAGACGCCGCTCGATGCGCCACCGCTGGCCGCTGTGGAGGCCGGCGGAGCGACGCGTTCGGGAGGCGCGGCGGCGGGTCACAGTCCCTACGGCGGGGGAATCGCGAACGACGCGGCGACCGGCTCGGTGCAGCCGCCTTCCCGAACGGTCGGGCAATCAGGGGCCGTGCAGGGCACGCAGGACGCAGGCAGTGGCTCGTCGTCCTCGGGCACCGAGGGATCGGGGTCGCTCTCCAACGGCTCGGCCGGCGCGGGCGCACAGAATCCCACTGCCGGCGGATCCGGGTCGAAGGGCGCGACCGGCGCAGCCAGGGTCGCGCCCGTCCAGAGCGGCCGGCCCACAGGGTCTGCGCCAGGCGGATCGACCCCGGGCACGGCCGGCCGAAACGGCGGTCAGTCGAAGGGCGGAACCGGCTCGTCGGCTCCGGGCACCGCTCCTGGGCGCAAGCCGGGCAAGTCCACGCCGGGCGGCGCGACAGCGGGCACGACGAGCGGCGGCGAGAACCGGGGCAGGGGCGTGGTGCCGCAGCTCGGCGGATCGCGCAGCGCCCTGCCGCTTGCACCGGGCTACGAGGCGGTCCCGGGCTCGAAGGGAGCAACGAGCGAGAACGCTCCGTCGACCGTCGGCCGCGGCGGCGGCGCGGGTCACAGCGGACAGGCGATCGGAGGTGCGGCCGCGAGCGGGGCCGGCGGGGTGCCGTACGTGCCCCCGGGGGGCGCAGCTGTCGCGTCCATCGATCGCGGCGTCGTGCTCGGCTACTTCGACTCCTTCGCCCGCGTGAACGCAAGCGGCTGGTGACGTGAGCCTCGCGCGGCCGTGGTGGCTGGCAGGGCTGGCACTGCTGCTGCCGCTGGTCATCGTGCACCTACGGCGCCCGTCGCTCTCCGTGCGCGAGGTCTCGAGCCTTACGCTGTGGGAGCGTCTCGCATCGTCTGTCGAGTCGAGCAAATGGCGCATGCGCAGACCGCGTCACCCCATCCTGCTCGGCCTCCAGGCGCTGGCGCTGTGCGCGCTCGTGCTTGCTCTCGCGGGTCCCGCGCGACGGGGCGCGGCACCCGCGCCCACGACCGTGTACGTCGTCGACGGCTCGCTCTGGATGCACGTCGGCACGCGCCTCGCCGACGCGCGCGCGGACGTCAGGCGCCTCGCGGCTGCCGAGCCCGACGCGCGCGTCGCCCTCGTGGCCGCCACCGGTACGCCGTCCGTCGCCTACCAGGGGCCCGCGTCAGGGCTCGCAGGCGCACTCGGCGTCCTTCGGGCGGGCTCGGGCTCGGTGGATCTCGCGTCGGCGATCGTGCTCGGCGCGGGCTTGCTCGGCGATCGCCGCGGCCGACTGGTCGTCGTCCGCGCACCCGAGGACGTGATCCCGGAGATCGCGTCCGCTCGTCGTCAGGTCGCCGTCCGCGTGGTGGGCAGGCCCGCGCCCGACCAGGGCCTGTTCGCCCGGGGCTCGCGCTGCGGCATCGGGCAGGCGGGGGCGTGCGAGGTCGTGGCGACGCTGCGCAACGGGGATCGCGTCCCCCGCGTCGATCGCTACGCCGCGTACCTGGACGGCACGCTCGCGCTCGACCTGAAAGCGGCCGTGCCTGCGCACGGTACGACGACCGTCACGCTGACCGCCCGGCCCGGCTCGTCCGTGCGCCTGCAGCTACGCGGGCGCGACGCGCTCGCCCTTGACGACGTCGCGTGGTTCACCGTGCCGAGCGCGGCCGATACGCCGCCGTCCATGACGGTCACGCTCGTCGGCGATCCGGCCACCGCCAAGCCGCTCGCGCAGGCGCTCGCTGCCGCACCCGGGGTGAACCTCGAGCTGCGAACGCGAGCGACCTACCGCCGCAGCGACGCGCTCCGGAGCGACCTCGTCGTGCTCGACGGCTGGGTACCGCCGACCGGGCTTCCGCCCGCGCCGGCGGTCGCACTGATCGCGCCTCCCCGGCTCCCGGGTGGCGAAGTGGGGGGACCGCTCGGTTCAGCGCCCGTGAGCAGCACGGCCGTGGGCCATGATCTGATTCGAGGCGTCGACCTGCGCTCGCTGAGCGTGGACCGTGACGCGGCGAGGCGCCTGACGCTGCCCAGCTGGCTCGAGGCCGTGGTCTCGAGCCCGGGGGGACCCCTGCTTGCCGCCGGTGACAACGGCCGCCGGCGCCTCGCGGTGCTCGCCTTCGATCCGCCGGACTCCAACCTCACGCAGCTCTCGGCGTTCCCCATCCTCGCGCGCAACCTGGAGCGCTGGGCCGCCGGCTGGACATCGGCCGGCGATCACGGCTCGCTCACGATCGACTCGCTGCCCGGCGCAACCCACGCCACGATCATCCCCGACGGCGGACCAGCACGCACCAGCGTCCTGCGCGGGCGCCCCCTCGGCATCACGGGACTCGCTCCCGGCTCCTACACCGTTGCGGCGATGGGCCCCGTCGTCGCGCACCGGGCCGTGCTCGCGGCGAGCCTGCCGCTGCAAGGCGCGAGTTCCGAGCGAACGGACGGTCCGATCGACGTCACTCCGTGGGCCCGCACTGCCGTGCCACGCCAAGAGAGCTCGCTGAGCTCGTATCTGATCGCGCTGGCGCTGATCGCCATCGGCGGCGAGTGGGTCTACTGGCGCTGGCTTCGGTGGCGGCCGTGAGCGCGCGAGAATTGGGGCGCCGAGTCACTGTCGCGGGCGTGGCCGCCGTGCTCGCTGCGCTGGCGGCAGTGGGCGCGCTCGCCGATCTGCATACGGGCTCGCGCGCCCCGCGCGCGGTGCTTGCGGTCGACCGCTCGGCGAGCATCGATGCGGCCATGCGCCGGGCCGAGTCCCGCTGGATCGGCAGAGCGGATCCGGACGGATGTGTGGCTCCGTGCCGCATCGTGGGGTTCGCCGCTCGTGCGGAGGCACTGCCGCCGGGCGGGGTCGATTCGAGCATACGCGGAGCCACCAACCTCGAGGCAGGCGTCGCAGCGGCGGTCGCGGCGGCGCCGCAGGGCGGCCGCGTCGTCCTCCTGAGCGACGGCGAACAGACCACCGGAGATGCTCTGCGGGCGGTCGCCGCCGCTCGCGCGCGCGATGTCAGGATCGACGCGGTCCCGCTCGAGGGCGGCGACCTGCCCGACGCGGCGCTCGTCCGGCTCGACGCGCCGCCCGCCGTGCACGAGGGGGACACGATCTCGCTGCTCCTGACCGTACGCTCGACGGGGGCTGGTGCAGCCACGCTGTCGGTCGCGCGCGATGGAGGCAAGGCCGCGATCCAGGCCATCAGGCTGCGCCAGGGCGACAATCCGTTCACGCTCTCCTACACCGCTGCGAGCGTCGGCTGGCACGCCTTCCGCGTGGGCGTGCAGGTCCCCGGCGACCAGCGGCCGCAGAACGACGTCCTCACCTCGAGCGTGAGCGTCGGCCCGTCGCCCCGAGCGATCGTGGCGTCCGTGTCGCCCAACCCGCGGATCGCCTCGATCCTGACCGCCCGCGGCGTGAGGACGACGGTTGCCCTGCCCGCCTCGCTCCCGAGCGACGCCGCGGGCTACGCGGACGTCGATGCCGTCGTGCTCGACGACATCCCGGCTTACCGGCTCGCCGGGAGGCAGCTGAATGCGCTCAGCGCGGCCGTTCGCGACGGGGGTCTCGGCCTGCTCACACTGGGCGGCCGTCACGCGTACTCGCTGGGCGGCTATGCCCACAGCGCGCTCGACAGCGTGCTCCCGGTCGCGAGCCTCAGCCCGGGCGACCTGCAGCGGCGCCACCTCGCGGTCGAGCTCGTGCTCGATCGCTCGGGCAGCATGGCCGACACCGCCGGGCGCGAGGGCATTCCGAAGATGACGATGGCGCTCGGCGCGGCTCGGGACACGGCGGCGTTCGTCTCGGCCCACGCCGATGAGCTCGGCATCGTCGCCTTCGACATCACCCCGCATCAGGTGCTGCCGATGCAGCGCGTCACGCCGGGCCCGGCGACGACGCGCGTTGTCTCGCGCATCAACAGGCTCACGGCCGACGGCGGTACGGACATCTACCTCGGGCTCAGGGCAGGCCTGAATCAGGTGCTTGCGAGCAAGTCCCCGAATCGCCACATCATCCTGCTCACCGACGGCATCAGCCAGCCGCACAACTACTCGGGCCTGTTGCAGGAGCTGAAGCGCAACCACATCGCAGTCGCGACCGTGGCGCTCGGTAGCGACGTCGACGCCGACCTCCTGCGCAGGATCGCCCGGTCGACCGGCGGCAATTCCTACACGACAAAACGTGCGCGCGACCTCCCCAAGATCTTCGTCAAGGAGACGCGCTTGAGTGCCGAGCCGATTCAGCTCAACGGCCCGCAGCAGGTCCTGCCTCAGGCCAGCAGCCCGGTCGTGCGATCGCTCGTCGGCGTCAAGCTGCCGTCCCTCTCGGGCAACGTCGTGACGCGCCTGCGTCCGGGCGCGCAGGTCGATCTGATCGCACGCAGCAGTAGCGACAAGACGGAGCCCGCGCTCGCCCAGTGGGGGTATGGCACGGGGCGCGTGGTGTCCTGGACGCCCGGCCTCGGCGCGCCCTGGGCGACCGAGTGGACACCCCGGACGGCGCTCTGGAACGACGCCGTGCGCTGGGTCGCTCGCGCGCTGCCGCCCGCGCCGGCCTCGGCGACGGCGCGCCCCGGCACGTCGACCTCACTCCAGGTCGACCTCGCGGCGGCGGGCCCGACACCCGAATCGCGCCTGTCAGCGGTGCTTCGGCGACCCGGCGGCACGCCCAGCCGGATCAGTCTGAACGAGAGCACGCCGAGCGTGTACACGGCCAATGTCGCCGCACTTCCGGCAGGCAGCTACGAGCTCGCGCTGAGCCTGCCGGAAGCCATCGGCGGACCGCAGCTTCTGCGCGTCGACGTCCCCTACGCGATGGAGTACCTTCCGACGGGGCTCGGTCGATCCACGCTGGGACAGCTCGTCGTCCAGACAGGGGGCTCGCTGCTGGCGCCGGGCAACCCAGGCGCACTCACGGGTGACCGGCGTGCGTGGCGCGTCCCGCTGCTGGTGTTCGCGCTCGTGCTCTTCCTGGCCTCGGTCGCCGCGCGCATGCTCGTGCGCTCGCAGTTCAGGCGAGCGTGACGGCCGCGTCGCCCGCGTGCGCGAGCAGGAGGTCGAGCGCGTCCTCGTCGCTGCGCGCTCGCAGGTAGCGCAGCCCGAGCTCGTGGCACTGCTCGCGCACGGCTGCGCCGAACTCGGCGAATCGCTCGGCGTACTCGACGGCGGTCTGGTCGTCGAGCGTCGTCTCGATCACGCGGCCGCTCTCGGCGTCGCGCAGCTCGACGGGCCCGCGCAGCGTCGTCTCCGGCTCGTCGCCCGCCACCATGTGGATGAGGCCCGCAGTGCGCGCGCACGACGCGAGCGTGCGCAACGCCGGTTGGAGCTCGGCGGACGGGACATGGGCGTCGCTGATCAAGATCGCAACGTCGCTCTGTGTGCCTGCGCGCGCGTACTCGGCGAGCGCGGCCTCGAGGCCCGTGCCGAGCGATTCGGGCAGCCGCTCGAGCTCGTGCACCAGAGCGGTGATCTGCCGCGGGCCGTCGAGGCGCACGAGCGACCTGGAGCCGCCGTCGCCGAGTGCGTGCACCTCGGCCTGATCGCCGCGCAGCAGCGCGATCGCCGCCAGGGCCGCGGCCATGCGCTGCGCGGCGCGGAACTTGCTCGGCTGCCCGACGCGCATCGAGCGGCTCGTGTCGAGGAGCAGCACGAGCGACAGGCGCCCATCCTCCGCGCCGACCTTGACGACGACCTGCTGCAGGCGACGGTAGATGTTCCAGTCGATGCGGCGCAGCTCGTCGCCGGGCACGTACGGGCGGTAGTCGGCGAATTCCAGGCGCGCGATGCGCGCCCGGCCCTGTCGCTCGCCGACGAGGCCGGCGACGATCGCCGTCAGCGTCGAGAGGCGCAAGCGATCCAGCTGGCGCAACAGCTCGCCGTCGAGCAAGGGCCGCTCGTCGTGGCTCACGCTGCGTCTTCGCGCACGCCGCGGACGACTGCGCTGACGATGTCATCGGCGGTCACGCCGTTGCGCTCGGCGTCGAACGTGAGGATCAACCGGTGCCGCAGCGCCGGCAGCGCGACGGCGCGCACGTCCTCGTACGCGAGGTGGTTGCGCCCCGCGATCAGCGCCGAGACGCTGCCTGCGAGTGTCAGCGCCTGCGCGCCGCGCGGGCTCGGACCGAGCCGGACGTACTCGCGCACGACGTCGGCGGCGCCCGCCAGCGGCTGGAGCGCGATCACGATCCGGCTCGCGTAGTCGAGCACCGGGGAGGCCGCCGGCAGTGAGCGCGCGAAGGTTCCCATGCGCAGGAGCGTCGAACCGTCCGAGACGGGCGCGGGCTGCGGCGTCATGTCGGTCGTGCGGCGCACGATCGCGGTGAGCTCGTCGGCGTCCGGGTAGTCGAAGTGCAGCTTCAGGAGAAAGCGGTCGAGCTGCGCCTCCGGCAGGGGGTAGGTGCCCTGCATCTCCACCGGGTTCTGGGTCGCGAGCACTGAGAACGGCCGCGGGAGGTGATGCGTGTCGTTGCCGATCGTGACAGTCCCCTCCTGCATCGCCTCGAGCAGTGCGCTCTGCGTGCGGGGGGAGGCGCGGTTGATCTCGTCGGCCAGGATCAGGCTGCCGAAGAGCGGTCCCGATTGGAACACGAGCTGCGGGGCGTGGTCCGGCCGGTCGACGAGCACGACGGTGCCGGTGATGTCGGCCGGCATCAGGTCGGGGGTGAACTGGATGCGGTTGTGCGTGATCCCGAGCGCGCCGGCGAACGAGCGCACCATGCTCGTCTTGCCGATCCCCGGCACGCCTTCGAGCAGCGCGTGACCGCCGAGGATGAGACTGATCATCACGCCGCGCACGGCCTCGCGCTGACCGACGATGGCTGCGCCGACCTGCGTCTCGATCGCCGCGACCGTCGTGCGAAATGCGGCTGCGGCGGCCTCGGCGTCCGGCTCGTGCGTGACCGCGGGGGCTGCGGGATCGCTCACCGGGAGGGCTCCTCGAAGATCATGAACCTCACGCTTTCGTCAGCTTATCAGCGGGCTGTGGCGGCCAAGTGGCACACGCGGCGAGTGCCACTTGGCACCCGAAGCCCGTAGTATCCGCGACCACATGGGCCGCGTCGAAGGCAAGGTCGTCGTCACGGGGGCGGCCGGAGGTCAGGGTGCCGCGGACGAGTCCTCGCACGTGAGCGGTGCGGAGATCGCGGCCGACGGCGGCCAGACGCACGGCGGCGGCAAGCTCTACTCCGACGCCACTCGGGGCGCGTGACGGACCGGATCGCCACGCGTTCCCCCGTGTCATCGGGAGTGTGAGAGGACTGATCCTTGAGCACCGTTGAGACCGTCCGCGGCCCTGTCGATGTCGCCGCCCTCGGGCCGACCCTGATGCACGAGCACATCTTCGTCGTCGATCCCTCGGCGACCCAGAACTACAACCGCGCCTGGGGCGAGGGCTACTGGGACGAGGAGGTGAGGGTCGCCGACGCGATCCAGAAGCTGCAACGGCTGCGCGACGGCGGCATCGCCACGCTCGTTGATCCTACGACCCCGGGCGCGCTTGGGCGGTACATCCCGCGCATCCAGCGGATCAACGCCGAAGTCGATCTCAACATCATCGTGGCGAGCGGCTACTACGCCTTCCTCGAGTTGCCTGGCTTCCTCGCGTACCGATCGGACGATGCCGTCGTCGAGCTGTTCGTGCGGGAGATACGCGAGGGCATCGACGATACGGGCGTCAGGGCCGCGTTCCTCAAGTGCGCGGTCGAGGCGCACGGCATGATCGGGGACATCCCGCGCCTCTCCGCACTCGTTGCCGCCGCCGCGGTCGAGACGGGCGCTCCGGTCATGGTGCACACGAGCGCGCCCGCGCGAACGGGAATCGTCGCGCTCGAGACGCTCACGAAGGCGGGCGTCGACCCGAGGCGGATCGTGATCGCCCACGCCGGCGACAGCAACGATCTCGACTACCTGCGCGCGATCGCCGACACGGGCGCGAGCCTCGGCTGCGACCGCTTCAGCATCACGCACTTCAACCCCGACCCCAACCGCGTCGAGACGCTCGCCGCGCTGGTCGCCGAGGGCTACACGGCCAGCGTGCACCTCGGCCACGACGCCGCGTGCTTCTACGACTTCATGTTCCACAACCCGTTCTTCGCGGACGAGAAGCCCGACTATCTGCACATCTCGAGGAAGATCGTCCCCGCCCTGCTCGCTGCCGGGGTGACGGGGGCGCAGATCGACGAGATGCTCGTCGACAACCCGCGGCGGTTCTTCGCGCGAGCGGACTGAGCGCGGGCCGGCCGTGGAGGGTGTTCACACGTGGTCGGTCGGCACCGACGGGGGCGTCGTCACCGCTACGTGCCCGGAGGCGCTGCGATCCCCGAGCGGCCCCATGCCGGAATGGATGAGCCGCGCCGCCGGCGCGATTCGGGATGCGCTGCGCGCCCTGCCGATCG
The DNA here is from genome assembly GCA_963845865.1 of uncultured Actinomycetes bacterium. Taxonomy (GTDB): domain Bacteria; phylum Actinomycetota; class Thermoleophilia; order Gaiellales; family JALYLC01; genus JALYLC01. Next base: position 129,163 of record CAWJTT010000004.1, on the reverse strand, counting down.
CCGAGGGGACGGTGCTCGAAGCCGCGCTCGCCGGTACGGGCGACCTCGGCGAGGAGTTGCTCGCCAACGTCGGCATTCCCGAGTCACAGGTGCACGCCGGCGTGCGGTTGCGCCGGATGCCTGCCCGGCCGGGGGTCGTCGTCCAGACCTATCGCCGCGCGCCCGCCGCTGCGACCGCCGACGACGCAGACGCCGACGTGCTCGCAGCCGTGGAGGTGCCGATCGCGGGCGTCTTCGAGCTCGACACTGCGCGCCGCGTCTGGCTGGCGACTCGTCGCGTCGTCGTCGCGACGCTCCCTCCCGGCACCGTCGCCCCTCGGCGCGGGGTCGCCCTCCGTGCGGGTCTCGCCACGGGCTCGGATCGCGAGCACGGCAACGTGCCACTCATCACGAGGCTCCTCGCCGGCATCCTGGCGTCGTTCCGGCTCTACGCCGGGGACGACCTCGACGACGCCGCACTGCGGCTCGCGGCCGAGCTCGGGGGAGACCCGGCCGAGATGACGACGCTGCTGAGCTCGCCCCGAGGAGCCGTGCTCGGCTCCCACGACCGCTTCGCCGAAGCCGAAGTCACGGTCGCGCCCGGCACGCGGCCTCAGCTCGAGATCCAGCTGAGGGCCATTCAGCCAGGCCCCTCGTAGACGCAGCCGGAGGTGCAGGTCTCGTGTACCACGACCTTGCTGAGCCCGGGAAGCGCAGGTGCGACCCGTTGCCAGATCCAGTACGCGAGATTCTCGCTGGTGGGGTTCTCGAGGCCCTCGATGTCGTTGAGGTAGTTGTGGTCGAGTTGCGCGTAGCAGGGCCTGAAGGCCGCCTCGACCTCGGCGAAGTCCATGAACCAGCCGAGGCGCTCGTCGACGGCGCCGCGCACGTGCAGGGCGACCTGGAAGGAGTGGCCGTGTAGGCGGGCGCACTTGTGGTCGGGCGCGACCATCGGCAGGCGGTGCGCGGCCTCGAAGCGGAACTCCTTGAAGATCTCCATCAGCGAATGCCCGTGATCTTGTGCGTCTGCAGGCTCAGGCGCCACTGCGGATGCTCGAGGCAGTAGGCGACGGTGCTCGCGATGTTGGCGTCGAGGTCGGGGCCGTCCATGGGCTGCAGGAAGAAGTGCTCGAAATCGGCGTCGGCGAAGCGATCGGGCGGCGCGTCCGGCTGGGGGTAGACGAGCTTGAGCTCGTTGCCGCGCAGCAGCACGGTCGTCGCGTCCGCCTTTGGGCTGACGCAGATCCAGTCGATGCCGCCGGGTGGCTCGAGCGTGCCGTTGGTCTCGAGGGCGATCTCGAAGCCCGCGTCGTGCAGCGCGCAGACGAGCGGCGCATCCATCTGCAGGAGCGGCTCGCCTCCCGTGCAGACCACGAGCGGGCGGCCACGGCCGTCGGCAGTCGGCCACTGCGCCGCGACTGCGTTCGCGAGCGCGTCGGCGCTTCGGAACTTGCCGCCGCCGTCGCCGTCGGTGCCGACGAAGTCGGTGTCGCAGAACGTGCAGACGGCCGCGTGGCGATCCTTCTCGTGGCCCGTCCAGAGGTTGCAGCCCGCGAAGCGGCAGAACACGGCCGGACGGCCGGCGTTGGCGCCCTCGCCCTGCAGCGTGTAGAAGATCTCCTTGACGGCGTACGTCATCCGGCGACCGCCGCATCCGGCTGATACGCGGCGGGATCCGGGATGCCCACCGCCGCAAACCCCCGGAGGCGCAACTGGCACGCGTCGCACCCGCCGCAGGCGCGGCCCTGCTCGTCGGGGTCGTAGCAACTCTGCGTGGCCGAGTAGTCGACCCCGAGCGCGAGCCCGCGGCGGATGATGCCCTCCTTCGTGAGCTGCATCAGCGGCGCGTGGATCCTCAACCGCTGCGTGCCCTCGACGCCGGCCTTCGTGGCCAGGTTGGCCATTCGCTCGAATGCCTCGATGTATTCCGGCCGGCAATCCGGATAGCCGCTGTAATCCAGCGCATTGACGCCGACGAAGACGTCGCTCGCCTCCAGCGTCTCTGCCCAGGCCAGCGCGAACGACAGGAAGATCGTGTTGCGCGCCGGCACGTACGTGATCGGAATGCCCGCGCCGATCTCACCCTGCGAGCGCCCCTTCGGCACCGCCACGTCCGCCGTCAGCGCCGAGCCCCCGAACACGCGGAGATCGATCTCCGCGACCACATGCCCGGCCACCCCGGTTGCCTCGGCAACCCGCCGCGCCGCGTCCAGCTCCGCCACGTGCCGCTGCCCGTACGAGAAGCTCAGCGCGTACGGGAGATACCCCTCGCTGCGCGCGATCGCCAGCACCGTCGACGAATCGAGGCCCCCGCTCAACAGCACCACAGCGCGCTTGCCGCTCATCGCCCGTCAGAGTACGACGAGCTCGTGCGGGGATGAAACATCCGTCAGGCGACGCCGGCGGGCTCCCGTGCAGCGACGGCCGGCTCGTGCGGCGTATCGGCGGGCGCCTTCGACGTGCGCAGCAGCACCGTCCCGACGACCGCCGCAGCGATTGCGAACAGGGCGCCCACGACGAACGCGGCGTGGTAGCCCCCGGTCAGTGCCGACAGGTGGCTGTGCCCCTCGCTGATCAGAGTGTCGGTGCGCGAGGCGGCGAGACTTGCGAGCACCGCGAGGCCGAGTGCGCCGCCCATCATGAAGGCCGTGTTGACGATGCCCGATGCCAGGCCCGATTCCTCCGGCTTCACGTCGCTCATGGCCGCGAGCAGGACGGGATTGAAGGCGATGCCGGCGCCGAAGCCGAGCAGGATCATCGCGGGCAGCACGTCGGCGACGAAGGATCCGTCCACCGGCGCGCGAGCGAAGAGCAGCAGGCCGATCGCCGCCGCGCCGAGGCCCACGCCGAGCGGCGGCTTGATGCCGTAGCGCATCACGAGCTTGGCCGAGACGCTCACCGAGAGGATGCCCATGACGATGTTGCCGGGCAGGAAGGAGAGGCCGACCTGGAGCGGGGTGTATCCCAGCACGAGCTGGAGGTACAGCGCGGAGAGGAAGAACCACGCGAACATCGCCGCGGCCCAGAGCATCGCGACGGTGTTCGCAGTTGCCACGTTGCGCAGCCGGATCAGGCGAAGCGGCATGAGCGGCGAGGCGACGCGCGACTCGATGAAGAGGAAGAGCGCGAGCAGGGCCGCGGAAACCGCCAGGAGGCCGAGCGTCTGCGCGGACAGCCAGCCCTGCTGATTGCCGTTGACGATCGCATACACGGCGAGCATCAGCGCGGCCGTGACGGTGACCGCGCCCGCCACGTCGAGCTTCGCGCGCGAATCCTGCCCGCGGCTGACCGGCAGGAGCCTGAACGAGCACGCCACGACCGCCGCGCCGATCGGGATGTTGACCAGGAAGATCCAGTGCCAGTCGAGCACGTCGGTGAGGACGCCTCCCAGCAACACGCCGATGGAGCCACCGCCGGAGGCCACGAAGCCGAAGATGCCCATCGCCTTGGCACGCTCGCCCGGCTCGGTGAACAGGTTCATGGTGAGCGAGAGCGACACGGCGGATGCGACTGCGCCGCCGAGCCCCTGGACGGCGCGCGCGGCGATCAGTGTCTCCTGCGAGGTCGAGAGCCCGCACGCGAGCGAGGCGAGCGTGAAGAGGCCGATGCCGCCGATGAAGAGCCGGCGCTGGCCATACAGGTCACCAAGCCGTCCGCCGAGGAGCAGGAAGCCGCCGAACGTCAGCAGGTAGGCATTCACGACCCAGGCCAGCGAGGTCGCCGAGAAGCCGAGGTCGTCCCTGATCGACGGCAGCGCGACGTTCACGATCGTCGAGTCGAGAACGATCATCAGCGTGCCGGAACAGAGAACGATCAGTGCGTACCAGCGCGTGCGGCTATCCAGCGTCATGCGAGCTCCTCTCGGGCCGATCGCTTCGGAGGGTAGACGCGCCCACGGTGGTGAACTCATCGGTGGCCGGCGCCATTCCCGCCGAGGTCGGACCCGATGAGTTTTGCGCGGCTCCACCGTCTGATGCGTAGATGACCGCGCAACGTCCGGTGCGACCGATCGTCTGCGACGTGAGCGCACTGGTTCCCGACGCGGGCTCGGTCGATGCCCTGGCGCGGCTCGAGCTGCACGCCCGACGGTACGGCTACGAGCTCCGCTTCGCTGAGGTGTCCGCCGAATTGCGGGAGCTGCTCGGCCTCTTCGGCCTCGCCGACGTCCTACGCTTCGAGATGGTCCGGCAGCCCGAAGAGCGGGAAGAGGGTCTCGGTGTCGAGGAAGAACGTCAGCTCGGCGACGAGCCCGCCTGAGAGCTCGAGCACCTGCAAGGCCCAGGGGTCGAAGCCGTCGCCGGTCTCGCTCGGCTTGTACTGCCCGAACGCGGCGCAGCCGTTGGCGGCGGGGGCCGGGATGACCCTCGAGCCTGCACAGCCGATGCCTGGGCCAAACCACCAGGTGAAGATGTCGTCACGCCCGGTCAGCCAGAGGTCGTAGGGCGGCATCGACTGCGTCGCGTCCTCACGGATCAACGACGTGAGCGCGTCGATGTCGTAGCGCTCGAAGGCCGCGACGTAGCGCTCGAGCAGTTCGCGGTCTGCGTCGTCGAGCGGCGGCGCCGGATCCGACGCGCTGATCCTGCCGGCCTCCAGCGTCGCGCGCGCACGCTGCAGCGCGCTGTTCACGGAGGCGACGCTCGTGCCGAGCAGCTCGGCGACCTCGGAGGCCTTCCAGCGCAGGACCTCGCACAGGATCAGCACCGCCCGCTGCCGCGCCGGCAGGTGCTGCAGGGCGGCGACGAATGCGAGGCGGATCGTGTCGCGTGCGACGGCGATGTCCGCCGGGTCGCCCTCCGCGACGAGGCTGTCCGGGATCGGCTGGATCCAGGTCGTCTCGGGCAGCACGTTGAGATTGCCGATGACGGGCTCCACCGCGGGCCCGAGGTCCATGGGACGCGCGCGGCGCTCTCGCCCGTTGAGCATGTCGAGGCACACGTTGGTGGCGATGCGGTACAGCCAGGAGCGCAGTGCCGACCGGCCCTCGAAGCGGTCGTACTTGCGCCACGCGCGGATGAACGTCTCCTGGACGGCGTCCTCGGCCTCGAACGGCGAGGCGAGCATGCGGTAGCAATAGGCCGTGAGCTCGGAGCGATGCCCCTCGAGGCGACCCTCGAGCTCGTCGGCCGCCGGCCTCGCGCTGGATGCGGATTCCTGCACGACGGTCATGCTAAAGGTTCCCGGAGCTCCTTCGCCATTCGATTGCTGAGACGCGCCGGCGCCCGAGAACTCATCGCTCGTCATGCTGAGGGGCATGGCAGCCTCGGCAGTCGGCCTTCGCCGCCTGGTCAGCCAGAGCATCGTCGCGAGTGCCCGCTGCGATCGGCCGGCCGATGTCGTGGGCCGGCTCGGCGCGATGCAGGCCCAGGACTACTCCCAGTCGCTCTGGGCGATCGGCGCCAGGCTGCGCTCCGGCACGGTCGCGGGAGTCGAGCATGCGATCGCGGAACGCCGGATCCTGCGTTCCTGGCTCATCCGCGGCACCATCCACTTCGCGCTGCCCGAGGACGTCCGCTGGCTGCTCGCCCTGTGCGCTCCGCGCCTGGCGGCAGCAGATGCGCGACGGCACGCGCAGCTCGGGCTCACCGAGGCGCAGATCGATCGCTGCGCGGAGCTCGCGTCGGATGCGCTTGCGGGCGATCGGCGGCTGACGCGCCCAGAGGCGATGCGGCTGTTTGACGAGGCCGGAATCGAGACGACCGGCCAGCGCGGATACCACATCCTCGTGCGCCTCGCGAGGAATGCGCTCATCTGCCTCGGGCCAATGCAGGGCAAGCAGCAGACGATCGTCCTGCTCGACGACTGGGCGCCCCGTGGAGCATCGCGCGATCTCCCCCGCGAGGCAGCGCTGTCGGAGTTGGCCTCACGATTCGCAACCAGTCGAGGCCCGGTCACCACTCAGGATTTCGCGCGCTGGGCGGGCATCCCGGTCACGGAGGCCGAGCAGGGCCTGCGTGCAGCCGCCGGGCTTGCCGCGCGCTCGCTGGACGGCGTCGACTACTGGCTCGCCGCCGACCAGGCAGACGGGCCTCCGCCGTCCGCGGGGCGCCGGCGGACCTACCTCCTGGCCGGGTTCGACGAGTACTTCCTCGGCTACAAGGATCGTGGTGCGGTCGTCGACCCCGTCCATGTCGGCAAGATCTCCCCCGGCGCCAACGGCGTCTTCCGGCCGCTGATCGTGACCGGTGGTCAGATCGTCGGCACCTGGGACCGAGCCGTCCGCGGACAGGAGCTCACGATCGGGCTCCACCCGTTCGACGCGGAGGCTGCGGACGTCGTCCGTGCGGCGAGGCCCGAGGCCGCTCGCTATCGCGACTTCCTGGGCCTCGCCGCCGGCGCAGAGCCCGTTCTGAACGCCGATCCCTGACACTGCGGGTAGTCTCGTTCGCAGCATGAAGACGCCCGTCGCTCCGGCACGGCACCTGCTGCGCGCGAAGGACCTCGTCGACTCGCGCTACTTCGAGCCACTCGACGTGGCCACGCTCGCCGGCGCCGCGCGCCTGTCGCCCGCGCACTTCAGCCGCGAGTTCCGCCGCGTCTTCGGCGAGTCGCCGCATCAGTACCTGCTGACCCGCCGGCTCGAGCGCGCCGCGGCGCTCCTGCGAAGCACGGACCGCTCGGTCGCAGACATCTGCATCACGGTGGGGCTGCGCAGCGTGGGCTCCTTCACGACGAGCTTCCACCGCGCCTTCGGGCAGTCACCGACCGCGTACCGCGCCGCCTTCCCGCCCGCGGCCGACCGGGCGCGCATCCCGACCTGCGTTCTGCTCGCCTACGCGCGGCCGGCATCCAACTCGCACGGTCTGCCCCAGTCAGTCCGATGACACGATGCCGAACGGCGGCTGAGGAGCGTGGAGAGCGTCTGGTATTGCGAGCAGCGGGATGGAGTCCGCCTTGCGTGCCGCGACTTTGGCGGTCGCGGCCCTTGCGTCCTCCTGTTGCATGGCTTGGCTGGATACGCGGAGGAGTGGACGGGTACAGCGCGAGAGTTATCAGCCGCGCACCGTGTCCTCGCGCTTGATCAGCGCGGGCACGGCCGTAGCGATCGCGCGCCGAGTGACCTGTCGCAGGATGCCTTTGTCAGCGATGCCGAATTCTGGCTCGAGCGCCTGGCGCTCGCACCTGCGACCGTGGTCGGCCAATCACTCGGCGGCGTCACGGCATTCCTTCTCGCCGCGCGTCGGCCGCACCTCGTTGACCGACTGATCGTCGCCGAAGCCACCCCGGATCCCGACCCGAACGCGACCGCCGGCGTCGCTTCCTGGTTGGCCGAATGGAAGCGGCCATTTGGTTCGATCGACGAGGCCATCGGATTCTTCGGAGATACGACGTGGGGCAGAACCTGGGCAGCCGGTCTCGAAGCGCGCGACGACGGATATTGGCCGTCATTCGACTTGGACGTCATGACGCGGACGCTGCAGCACACCGCGCACGAGTCCTACTGGAACGACTGGCGCTCCATCCGGTGCCCAACTCTCGTTGTCCGCGGTCAGGCCGGAGTGCCGGAGGGCGTCGTTGCTCGCATGCTGCGGGAACTCCCCTCAGCGCAAGCCGTCACGATTGCCGACGCCGAGCATGATGTGCACCTCGAACAGCCTCGCCAATGGGCGCAAGCACTTCTGGCGTTCATCCCGACCGAGTCTCAGATGGCCTGAGCGCGACGTCCGAACGCAAGACAGCACGTTTCGAGAAGACACGAGCGGAGCTCGGGGCTAGCGTGACGGTCGTCCTATCGAACGTCCCAAAAGGAGACTGTCAGATGTCGATGCAACTGACCCACGTCAACGTGTGGGTCCACGACCAGGACGAGGCGCTCGCGTTCTACACGCAGAAGCTCGGCATGGAACTGCGCGATGACATCACGCTGCCCGAGATGGGCGGCTTCCGCTGGCTCACCGTGGGCTCGGTCGGGCAGCCGGACGTCGCGCTCGCCCTGCTTCCGGTGCCCGGGCCCCCGGTGTTCGACGCCGAGACCACGGAACAGCTCAAGTCGCTGATCGCGAAGGGCGCCGCGGGCGGCCTCTTCTTCCGCACCGAGGACTGCCGGGCGATGTACGAGGAGCTCAAGGGGCGCGGCGTCGAGTTCACGCAGGAGCCGACCGAGCGCCCGTACGGAATCGATGCGGGCTTCCGCGACGATTCCGGCAACCAGATGCGCCTCGCGCAGATGGCCTGATCGTGACGGTCGACGAGTATCTCGCTGCTCTCCCGCCGCCACTCGGCGAGATCGCGGCGAGTGCACGCGCGATCATCGACGCGGAGCTCGGTGACGGGCGCATGTGGCACGGGCACCCGGTCTGGATGGTCGGCACGACGCCGGTCGCACTGCTCAAGGCCTACAGCTCGTACGTGACCTTCGGGCTGTTCCAGGGACAGCTGATTCCAGATGAGTCGGGCAGACTCGAGCCGGCGGCGCGGCTGATGGCGTCGCTGCGACTCCGGAGCCTGGACGACATCGACGAGACGCTGTTCAGCGGATGGCTCCAGCAGGCCCGCGAGCGACTGGTATCGCCAGTCGGCTGAACGTTGCACCATGCGCGTCGTGACCGAGGAACTGGTCGAACGCGACGCTGAGCTGGCCGAGATCCGCGCACTGCTCGCACGGGCGCGAGCGGGCGACGGGGGAGTGCTCGTTCTCCAGGGCCCGCCGGGAATCGGCAAGACGGCGCTTCTGGACGCCGCCGCTACAACGGCCTCGGGGGTGTCCGTACTGCGGGCTCGAGGTGGTGAGGTCGAGCGCGACCTCGGCTTCGGGCTCGTGCGCGAGTTGTTCGAGCCCGTGATGCGTGCGGCGCCGGCTGCGAGCCGGCGCCGCTGGCTTTCGGGCGCAGCGAGCGCCGCCTCTGCGGTGCTGGAAGACACGCGCGAGGGCGAGGCGGACATCGCGTCGGTGACCTTTGGCCTCTACTGGCTGCTTGCCGCGATCGCCGAGGACGAGCCGCTGCTGCTCGTGGCCGACGACCTGCACGCGTGCGATCCCGCCTCGCTGCGCTGGCTGGCCTATCTCGCGCGCAGGATCGACGGCCTTCCGGTCGCAGCGCTGGCGGCATCGCGGCCCGCCGAGCCGGAGGAGAGCGTGCGGATCGATGAGCTGCTCGCGATCCCCGGCGTCGGCGTTCGCCTGCCTCAGCCGCTGGGACTCTCCGCCACGTCCGAGCTGATCGCGCGGAACTCCGGCCGGGAACCCGCGGACGAGTTCGCCCAGGCGTGCCAGCTCGCGACCGGTGGCAATCCGTGGCTGCTGCGCGAGCTGCTCGAGGGTGCGCGCGACGCGGGGCTCGCGCCCACCGTCGAGAGCGCAGCTCTCGTCGCGGGTCTCGCCGGCGGCCGCGTCCGCCCTGCCGTGCTCGCACGCATCGGCCGTCTCGATCCGGCCAGCTGCCCAGCTCGCGCGCGCCGTCGCGGTGCTCGGCGACGGCTGCGAGCTCCGCCACGCGCAGGGCCTGGCGCGGATCGGAAGCGCGGCCGCACTGGCTGCGCTGCCTGCGCTGGTCACGGCGGGAGTGTTGGCCGACGACCAGCCTCTTGGGTTCGCGCATCCGCTCCTGCGGACCGCCGTCTACCTCGACATGCCGGCACCAGTGCGGGCGGCCGAGCACCAGCGCGCGGCCGCGCTCCTGCATGCCGCGAACGCCGATCCCGAGGCGGTCGCCCATCATCTGCTCGCGGCCGAGCCAGCCGGCGAGGAGTGGGCGCTCGAGGTGCTCGGCGAGTCCGCGAAGACGGCGATGGCGCGCGGTGCGCCCGAGTCGGCGGCGGCATATCTCCGGCGTGCTTTGCTGGATCGGCCCCGCCGCGAGGTTCGCGCGCAGGTGCTGCGCTCGCTCGCCAACGCGATGCTGCGGCTGGGCGACAAGGGGGCGCTCGAGGTGCTCGAGGAGGCGCTCGAGCTGGCTGGAAGCCCGGCAATACGTGCCGAGATCGTCACCGCCGGCGTGGATCCGCTGGTCGCATCGGGCAGGGCCGCCGACGCACGCAGCATGCTCGTCGCCGTGCTCGCCGACGGAGAGGAGCTCGACCCGGAGCTCGAGCTGCTGCTCTTCGGCCAGCTCGGCATCGTTCGCGCCCTGGATGGAGCGGGCGAGCCTGAGGAGGTCGCCCGGCTGCGATCGGCGACGGCCGAGGGGGATGCGTCGACGCCCGCGCGGCGTTACGCAGCCGGCGCCCTCGCCCTCGTAGAGGTGCTGTGCGACGGCACGGCCGACGCCGCCGTCGCGCTCGCGCGCCGCGCGCTCGCAGGTGAGGCGCACGTCGATGCCGACGCGCGCTCCGGGCGACCGCTGCACGTCGCCCGCGCCGCGCTCGCGCTGGCGGGCGAGCCGCAGGAGGCGCTGCGCGGTCTCGAGCGGGCGCTCGACGTCTCCTCCGCCCGCGGGTCGATCATGGGACAGGGCATCGGACTCGGCTGGCGCGCGCTGATCCAGTGCCTCGCCGGCAACGTCACGGAGGCCGAGAACGACGGGCGTGCGTCGCTCGCGATCCTGTCGGCAACGGGCCTACGCGGGCCCGAGCTCGGGGCCGCCGGCGTGGTTGCGTGGGCATTGATCGAGCGTGGCGAGCCGGCTGAAGCGCAGGACGTGCTCGATGCCGCCCCGGCGCCGTACGGCTGGGGTGGCGTGGCGCTCGATTGCGTTCGCGCGCGACTCCTGATGGCTCGTCACCGTCACGCCGATGCCCTCGCCGTCCTGGGCGAGGTCGAACAGCGCGCCGGCGCCGCCGGGTGGCGCAGCGTTGCGCCGGCCGAATGGCGGTCGCTCGCTGCTGTTGCGGCACTCGGCGCCGGAGACACCGCGCGAGCGCGTCAGCTTGCCGAGGAGGATGTCGCGGCCGCAGAGCGGTTCGGCTCGACTCGTGAGCTCGGACGGGCTCTGCGCGTCCGGGGGCTCATGACCGGGCCCGCTGACCAACGCGCCGCGATCGAATGCCTGCGCGGCAGCCGCTCTCCGCTGGAGCTGGCGCGGGCGCTCGTCGAGCACGGTGCCGCGCTGAGGCGCTCGGGCCGGCGCACACAGTCGCGCGAGCCCCTGCACGAGGCCCTCGAGCTCGCGAGCAGCAACGGTGCGACGGCGCTCGCCGAACACGCGCGTACCGAGCTGCGCGCGGCCGGCGCCCGCCCCCGGCGCGTGGCGCGCTCGGGCGTGGACGCGCTGACGCCCAGCGAGCGGCGCGTGGCGCTGCTGGCGGCCGAGGGCCTGACGAACGCCGAGATCGCGCAGGCGCTGTACGTGACCGTGCGCACGGTGGAGATGCATCTCAGCGCTGCGTACCGCAAGCTCGAGGTTCCCTCACGGGCCTCTCTGCCCGCTGCGCTCTCGGGCTGAGCGGAAAACCCTACGGTCGGACACCGTGGCGAACGGGGCGTGCCGGCATGCACCGTGCCGTTCATGGAAACAATCACACAGCTCGATACGACCGAGGCCTCGCGTGTCCGCTGGGGCAACCTCGCAGGGCGGCCGCACGGCGACCGTGGCGCGCCCGGCCGCGCGTTCGTCTTCCTGCACGGACTGACGTTCGACCACCGCATGTGGGATCCGGTGCTCGACGCGCTCCCGCCGAGTCACCGCGCGGTCGCGTTCGACCTGCCAGGTCACGGCGGCAGTCGCGCGCTCCCTCGCCACGACCTCGAGGCCGTGGCCGACACGATTCACGACGCCGTGATCGACGACGGTCTCGAGGCGCCCATCGTCGTCGGGCACTCGATCGGCGCGCCGATCGCGTCGCTCTACGCCGTCAAGTACCCGGCTGCCGCCGTCGTCGCCATCGAGGCGCCCGTGATGGTCGCGCCGTTCGCGCGGTTCGTGTCCTCACTCGAGCCACGGCTCACTTCGGAGTGCTTCGCGGAGACGTGGGGGATGTTCCGCGAGAGCATGCAGATGGATCTTGTCCCGCCGGGCGCTCGTGCCCTGCTCCGTGCCGGCGACGGGGCCACGCGCGACCAGGTGCTGGGCTACTGGGCCGAGCTCTTCGCGCGAACCCCGGAGGAACTGCAGGCCTGGGTCGACGAGCAGATGGTCCTGGCGCGCGCGGCTGCCCTGCCGTATCTCGTGATGCGCGGGCGCGCCGTGGATCCCGAGGAGCGGGCATTCCTCCACGAGCGCATGCCACAGGCCGAGATCGTCGTCTGGCCGGTCGGCCACCACTTCCCGCACCTCGCCGACCCGACTCGCTTCACCGAGCTGCTCATCAGCCTCGCGGCCGGCGTCCCCGTCTCCTGACGCGCGTGGTTTCGCGCAGGCCGCCGATGGGTGGCCTGCGCGAAGAACGCACACGGCGAACGCAGCCGCGCCGACCGCGCACGCGGCAGCAGCAGCCGCCATGATGGCGCCGTGGGGAGCACGCCCGAAGCGCCGCTCGAGACTCTGCGCATGCGCATTGCGCTGCCGAGCGAGATTCCGACCCCGGCGTGGCCCGAGGGCATGAGCGTGGGTGGCTTCGAACGCTCAGGCGCTCGACAGCTGCATGCCCTGCTCGAGCATGGGTACCGGCGTGGGGGCGGCAGCGTCGAGGTCTACGACCGCTGGCTCCCGGCGCTCACGGGTGACAGCGAGTTCGAACCACAGCTGTGCTTCCTCGTCCACTCGGGCGACGATCTCGCCGCCGCCGCGATCTGCTGGTCGAGCGGGTTCGTGAAGGATCTCGTCGTCCGCGAGAGCTGGCGTCGGCGCGGCCTGGGCGAGAGCCTTCTCCACCTCGCGTTCCGCACGTTCCAGGCCAGGGGGGCGACGCACGTCGAGCTGAAGGTGCAATCGCAGAACGCCTCCGCCATCCGCCTCTACGAGCGAGTCGGGATGCGCACGATCGAGCGCATCGCCGAAGGGCAGAGCTGACGTGGCGCGCCGCGCTCACGCGCGGAAGCGCGCGAGCATGATCGAGAAGAACGCTCCGCGCACCCCGGGAATGCTGCCGGCGAGCGGCACCACGTAGCCCATCAACGGCCCGCGGCCGCGCGGCAACCGGAGCGTCCTGAGCTCCGCGATATGCGGGTTCTCGAGCAACGCTCGCTTCTCGCCGGCGTCGATCCACCATTTCCAGGGCGGGGGCTGCCAGCCGCCGGGTGCTCCGAGCTTGCCCGATCGGCTGCGCTCGCTGAGCCAGCGAGGCACAGCGTCGAAGACGAGCGCACCACCGGGGATCCGCCTCGCGCACGTGCCGATCACGCTTCGAGCGTCGTCGGGCTCGAGGTACATGAGCAGCCCCTGGGCGGTGACCAGGACGCCGCGCGTCCTGTCGAGCTGATCGATCCAGAGCCTGTCGAGTGCCGAGCAGGCGAGAACCTCCTGCCGCTCTCCCGCCGGCAGCAGTCGCATGCGCACCTCGATCGCCTCGGGCAGGTCGACCGTCAGCCAGCGCACCTGGCCGTTGTCCACGCGCCAGAACTGCGTCTCGAGGCCCTCGCCGAGCGCGACGACCGTGCCATCGGGGTGCCTGGCGAGGAAGCGCTCGACCTGGCGGTCGAACGTCAGGGCCCGCAGGGCCTGCCACTGCGACAGGCCGGCGCTGGCCGGGCCGAATCGCTGCTCGAACGGGAAATCGATTCTGTCGAGCACCTCGACCGCCACCGGATCGCGCAGCACGGCATCGCCCCGGCGGGCCTCGCTCGCGCGGTGGTAGAGCGTCCACAGGAGCGTCTCGGGGACGCCCTGAAGCTCGACCGGCATGCTCATGTCTCGCTCGCCTCGGCGGACTCGAAACCACGATGCTCGGCAGCCAGCCGCCATCCAGGGCCTGGACATTGCACCCCGAGCGACAGTCGCCGGGATGATTTTCGCAGCAGCGCGTCATCTTGCCCCATGACACGTGCAGCGTAGTGTCCTGCTGACGCGGGCTCGCGATCAGTCGACCATGCGAGAACGACGATGGTCACGTTTCGCGCTCGACACCGAGCCGCGCGAGGTGATCGTGCCGCCCGACTTCGCGGATGCGCTCGATCACGACGCGCAGGCGCGGCGCTTCTTGGACGGTCGCTTTCTACGTCCTCTCGATCGAGGGAGCCAAGAGCGCCGAGACCCGGCAGCGGCGCATCGCCAAGTCCGTCACGGCGCTGCGAGAGGGCCAGACGTAGCTGCTCAGGCGGCCGCGGCGGGGGGCGGGCCCGCAAGACCGAGCTGCAGCAGCGCGCCGAGGCGGTCCGGCACGCCCCAATGCTCGACCATGCGGCCGTTCTCCACACGGATCGTGTCGAACACGTCGATGCGCATCGGGCGTCCGGTCGGTGCGTGTCCCATGAACGATCCTTCGTTGGAACCCGTGGCCACCATCCGCAACCAGACCGTGTCACCGTCGGCGACGAGGTCCTCGATCGCCAGCCGGAAGTCCGGGAACGCCCGGCGGAGCGATGTCGACCACGGCGCGCACGCCCTGCGCCCCGGGAGCGTGGTCGGGGCCGAAATTCTGGTGCTCGACGAGGTCGGGCGAGGTGATCGCGTCGACGATCTCGAGATCGCCCTCGTTGAAGCCGTTCTCGATCAGCCTGCGCACGACGTTCTCTGCGTTCGACGGCATCGTCTCTTCCCTTCGATAAAGTGTAGCTGTATTGGATACAGTAACACTGTGATGGATATGCCGGAGGATGTCAAGCGACGCCGCCCGTATCGCTCGGAGCGCCGTCGGGAGCAGGCCGAGGAGACGCGCGAGCGGGTGCTCGACGCTGCCGCCGGCCTGTTCGGCGAGCGCGGGTTCGAGAGCACGACGATCTCCGCCATCGCGCAGGCCGCCGGTGTCTCGGCCGAGACCGTCTACGGCAGGTTCGGCAACAAGCGAGCCCTGCTCGGCGAGCTCGTCCGCCGCGCGGTGCGAGGGCGCGAGCCCGCTCCGGTCGGTGAGCAGTCTGGGCCGCGCGCGGTCGCCGCCAGCACGGATCAGCGCGAGCAGATGCGTCTCTTCGCGGCCGACGTCAGCACGCGCCTCGAGCGAGTGGGCCCACTGATCGAGGTGCTCGCGTCGGCCGCGCGTGCCGACCCCGAGCTGGCGCAGTTGCTGGCCACGGTGCACGACGAGCGGCTCCGGGGCCTTCAGTGGCTTCGTCGATGCGCTCACCTCCAACGGCCCCTTGCAGCTGGAGCCCGAGGCAGCGCTCGACACGGTCTGGGCGCTCGCCAGTCCCGAGCTGCATCGCCTGCTGACACGCGGCCGCGGCTGGACGCGCGAACGCTACTGCGCCTGGCTCGAGGCGAGCCTGTCGGCGCTCCTGCTCTGACCACCGATGAGTTGTCGCGCGCGCGGGTGTCTCATGCGCAGGAACTCACGACGATTCCCCGGAGGAGCTCATGCTCGTCGCCACGCCCCGCAAGCTCTTCGTCAACCTCGGCGTCAAGGATCTCGACGCGAGCGTGGCGTTCTTCACGCGGCTCGGCTTCGCATTCGACCCGCGCCTCACCGACGAGAACGCCACCTGCATCATCCTGAGTGACGAGGCGTTCGTGATGCTGCTCGTCGAGGACTGCTTCAAGGACTTCACGACCAAGGCCCTGTGCGATGCGGGGACCCACACCGAGGCGATCCTCGCGGTCTCCGCCGACAGCAGGGAGCAGGTCGACTCGCTCGTCGATGCCGCACTCCTGCACGGCGGCCGGCCGGCCAACGGGCCCATGGATCAGGACTTCATGTACGGCCGCAGCTTCCACGACGTCGATGGCCATCTGTGGGAGGTCATCTGGATGGATCCCGGTGCGCTGGGAGAGCCGGTGTAGCGCGCTGCCTCGCGGCCAAGTGGCACACGCGGCCAGTGCCACTTGGCCGCGCGCCAACGCAGCCGCTCGCCCGTGCCGGCCCCACCCCGAACCCTCGCGCAGGTCGTCGGCCTCGCGACGCGCCAGAATCGCTACGCGCGCGCGTGGCGGACGCGGCTCGGTCAGAGCTCGACGGTGCCGGTGACGCAGGCGATGGTGCCGCCGCCCACCCAGATCGCACCCGTGTCGTCCGTCGTGATGTGCACGCGGCCCGCTCGACCCAGCACCGTGCCCTGTCTCGCCACGTAGGGCGCCTGGGCGCGGCCGCTGCGCAGGAGCCACTCGGCGAGCGAGGCGTTGAAGCTTCCCGTGACCGGATCCTCGACCAGCACGCCGTCCTTCGGGAAGAACGCGCGCACCTCGAAGGCCTCCGGCGAGCCGGGCGGGCGCGGGCCGGCGACGCCGATGTCGAGGTCGACGAAGCCTGGCCGGAGAGCCAGCACGGCATCGGAGTCGGCGAGCAGGAGCGCGATCCAGGGCGGCCCGTTGTCGGCCCACTCGGCATCGACGATCGCCGCTCGCTCGATGCCGAACGCCTCGGAGATGCGCTGCAGGAGCTCCTCCTCGACCGGCCCGGAGCGACGCAGCGGCGGGGCCGCGAACGCATACCCGTGGTCGAGCCGCCGCACCGCGACGAGCCCCGCAGCGCACTCCTGGACGATCCCCTCCTGCTGCTTGGGGGAGCCGCCGCCGACCGTCAGCCAGGCGTGGCAGGTGCCGAGCGTCGGATGGCCCGCGAACGGCAATTCGAGGACGGGCGTGAAGATCCGCACCAGGTAGTCGGCCTCGGGCGCGGTGGGCGGAAGCACGAACGTCGTCTCGGACAGGTTCGTCCAATTGGCGAAGCGCTGCATCTCCTCCGTGCTCAGGCCCGAGCCGTCGAGCACGACCGCGACGGGATTGCCCGCGTAGGGCGTCGTCGTGAACACGTCGACCTGCGTGAATGCGCGCTCCACCGTGCGCGTCACTGTAGGTGGATCGGACCGCGAGGGCCGCATCCCCTTCTGGGTGGAACCCCTCAATAGGGGCATGGCCGTGCATGGTCGGCCCCCCGATCTGGACTGTGATCAGCCCGGCAGTGAACGGGAGTAGCTGCCGGCATGTCTTCATGCGAGACCGGAGACCGACCCGTTTGTCGTCGGGGTGCGGAGATCGCGCTTCCCGGCGCCATGGCACGACTCGAGAAAGGCGCGACGACCATGCGGACCAAGACCACGATTGCCTGCGCGCTGACGGCGTTCGTCGCCGTCGCCGGTGGCACCGCGGAGGCAACTGGCCTCATCCACACCTCGCAACTTGCCAAGGGTGCAGTCACGTTCAACCGGCTTGCGCCCAAGGTGCAGAAGCTGGTCCTGCACAAGGCCTCCAACGGTCTCGACGGTGCCGCTGGCGCACCGGGGCCGCAGGGAGCGAAGGGCGATTCGGGTGCTGCGGGCGCCAACGGTCTCAACGGACTCAACGGCATTCCTGGCGCACCTGGTCCGCAGGGAATCCAGGGCGTTCCGGGTGCCGGCTGGACGCGTCCGGGCGCTGACGGCGCGACGGGGGCCACGGGCGCAGCCGGCACCAACGGCTCCGGCGGAGCTGCAGGGGCGACGGGCCCGCAGGGTATTCCGGGCCGGACGGGTCACGAATGGCATCAACGGGCGTCGACTGGCGCCAATGGCGCGACTGGCGCGCCGGGTGCGACTGGCGCGCAGGGCGCGCAGGGCGCACCGGGTGACTGGCGGCACGAATGGCACCAATGGGTCGATGGCACCAAGGTGTCGATGTGCGCCAGGGTGCGACACGGGCGCCACCGGGCGTGACGGGCGCCAAGGGCGACACGGGCGACACCTGGCGTCGACTGGCACCAAGGGCGACGATGGTGCGACACGGGTGCGACTGGCGCCGCAGGGCCCGACAGGGTGCTCCGGGCGTGGACGGCACGAATGGCACCAATGGGTCGATGGCACCGGCGCGAGTCGATGGCACCAATGGCGCCGATGGCGCGACTGGGGCCACGGGCGCGACCGGTGCACAAGGGCGACACGGGCGACATCGGCCCGATCGGCCCCATCGGCCCGATCGGCCCCCAGGGCGACAAGGGCGCCACCGGCGCGCAGGGCAACCAGGGCAACCAGGGCAACCAGGGCAACCCGGGCGCGCAGGGCAATACCGGTGCGCAGGGCAACCAGGGCAACGCACCGGGCGCCAGGGCAACCCGGGCGCGCAGGGCAATACCGGTGCACAGGGCAACGCGGGTCCGCAGGGCGCCACAGGTCCGCAGGGCCCGACCGGCCCGCAGGGCAATCCGGGTGCGACGGGCGCGCAGGGCGCGGTCGGCACGACGGGCACCGCGGGCGCCAAGGGCACCACGGGCGCGACGGGTCCGCAGGGCACGACGGGCACGACGGGCGCTGCCGGTCTCGTTCCGATCTACGACAACACCGGCGCGGTCTCGACGACGCACGTCGTCCGAGGCTCGATCACCATGCCGGCCAACAACAATCGACGGCAACCGTAACCCTGGCAGGTTCGGCCGTATTCGCGACGACGAGCTACATCTGCATGGTGCGCAATCGTCACCGACGCGAGCACCTTCACGCTTCACGTACGACAGCGGCTCGCAGTTCACGATCACCGGCACCTCGAACGGCATCAGGGGCGACACGCTCTTCTACACGTGCCTCTGATCCGCTCGCACTGACTCGAGCAAGAGCTCGGCGAAGGGGAGAGGCTCCGGCCTCTCCCCTTCGGTGTTCTTCGGGCACCGCCCGGCGTGACGCTACGTTCTTTCGCAGGACCTGGGGATAATGCAGAGGAGGCCGACGCTGAGGCTCGTGCCGCGTCGATCTCGTCACCAACCGCCAGGGGGACGCGACGGAACGCTCGAAACACGCAGGGGATCTCCTCGACGGCAGCGGGCCACCTCCCGGCCCGGTGACGCTCGAGATCGTCTCGACGACGGTCGCCGTCGTCACGCTGGGCGGCGACCACGACGTCGCCAGCCTCGATGCGGTCGAGGACGCGTTCCGCAAGGCCGGCGCCGGCCGGGATCTGCTCGTCGACCTCAGCGGCTGCACGTTCATCGACTCGACGATCATCAAGTTGCTGCTGCGCACGATGCGGTCGCGCGAGGTGTCGGGCGGGCGCTTCGAGCTCGTGATCGACCCGGCGCCCCGCGGGCACGTCACGCGCGTCGCCGCGCTGATGGGGATCGCCGACCTGATCCCGACGCACGAAACCCGCTCGGGCGGGATCAGCAGCCTGTCCGCCTAGAGGTCGCGTCAGAGCCCGTACGCCTCCAACAGGTGCAGCCACAGCTCGCTCCGCGTCGGGAACGAGGGCACCGCGTGCCAGAGATCATCCAGCGAGACCTCGGCGACCACGGCGATCGTCGCCGCATGCAGGGCTTCGGCGACCTCGGCGCCCGTGATCGTGGCTCCGACGACCACGCCGCGACCCTCGTCGACGACGAGGCGTGACGTGCCGCGGGCACCGTGGCCGACGAACGAGCCACCCGCGTTGTCGCTGGTCTCGACGTCGACGTGGCGCACCTTGATGCCGGCCTCCTGCGCGGCCGCGAGCGTCAGGCCGACGGCCCCGACCTGCGGATCGGTGAAGATCACGCGCGGCGACTGTGCGCCGTCCGAGCGCAGCCTGGCCTTGCGCCCAAGGATCGCGTCCGCGGCGATCCGACCCTGGTACTTGCCCATGTGCGTGAGCTGGGCGCGGCCGTTGACGTCGCCGATCGCGAACAGCCAGTCATGGCCCGGCACGCGCAGATCGTCAGCCACGGGCAACGGCATGCCCGGTTGGAATCCCAGAGCTTCGACTCCGATCCCGTGCGTGCCTGGCTCGCGGCCCAAGGCCACGAGCAGCTCGTCCGCATCGATCCTCGACCCGTCGTCGAGCGCGATCGCGAAGGCGCCGTCGCGTGTGATCCGCGTCGCCGAGACGCCGAGCCGCACGTCCACGCCGAGCTCGCGCAGCGATTGGAGCACCTGCTCGCTCGCGAACGGCTCTTCGCGCGGGATCAGCCGATCGCCACGGTGCACGAGCGTCACCTTGGAACCGAGCGCGCCCCAGGCTTGCGACATCTCGACCCCGACGACGCCCCCGCCGAGGATCGCGAAGCGCGGAGGCACGGCGCTCGCGGTCGTTGCGTTGCGACTGGTCCAGGGCTTCGCGTCGCGCAGGCCGGGGATGTCGGGCACGCGCGGCGTCGAGCCGGTGGCGACGATGACGGCCCGCCGCGCCATCAGCGAGTCCTGCCCCGCCACGTCGACCTGCAGCTTCCCGCCGATCCTCGCTCGCCCGCGGATGAGGACGACCCCTCGCTGCTCGAGCCACGGCACCTGGCTGCTGTCGTCGAGGCCGTGGATCACCTCGTCACGGCGTGCGAACAGCGCCGCGGAGTCGATGGGCCCGAGGTGGAGCCCGGGGACGCGGCGCACCTCGTCGGCGAGATCCACCGGGCGCAACAGCGCCTTCGAAGGCATGCAGGAGTAGAAGGAGCAGTCGCCGCCCACGAGCGACGCCTCGACGATGGCCACGGACAGGCCCTGCTCACCCAGTCTCCCGGCCGCCACTTCGCCGGCAGGGCCGGCTCCGATCACCACGACGTCGAATTCTCCCATGCGCTGCCTGTCGTCGAATGAGGGCCGGGGGCGTTACGTCTCAGCCGTCGCCACGCGGTGGTACTCCTGCCCCATGAGCGGGCTGGAGAGCACGAAGTCCGCCGTCGCGCGGTTGCAGGCGATCGGCACGTTGTAGACGACTGCGATGCGAAGCAGCGCCTTGACGTCGACGTCGTGCGGGTGGGGCTCGAGTGGGTCCCAGAAGAAGATGACGAAGTCGATCCGGCCCTCGGCGATCGCCGCGCCTACCTGCTGATCGCCTCCCAGAGGCCCGCTCAGGAATCGGTGCACGGGCAGGCCGAGCTCGGCCGCGAGCTTCGCGCCCGTCGTGCCGGTGGCGTGCAGTTCGTGCTGGGCCAGCGTGCCGCGGTTGTACTGCGCCCACTCCAGCATGTCGGCCTTGCGGTTGTCGTGCGCGATCAGCGCGAGCTGCTTGCGGCGGGGCATCGTGGGCGGGGTTGCGTCCATGCAGGCTCCGGCGGGAGAGGTGACCGAGCCCCGACCATAGGCGAGAACGTCTACGCCGCGGCGACGGCGTCGAGACCGGCGCGCACAGCGCCGGCGATCTCGCGCAGATGGGAGCCGTCGACCGTGAGCGGCGGGCCGATGGCAACGCCCGTCGCCTGAGCGCGCAGTAGGACTCCTGCCTCCCGAATCGCGCCCGCATAGCGCGCCATGGCCCCGGGGACGCTCGTGATCGCCTCGGGCGTCAGATCGACTGCGGCGGCGAGCCCGAGCCCGCCCCGGATCTCCCCGCAGGCTGCATGGTCCGCAAGCGGCGCGAGTATGTCCATCAGCTCGCCCTCGAGCTCGCGGCCGCGTGGGATCAACTGCTCGCGCTCGAGGATGGCGAGGTTGGCGAGGGCAGCCGCGCAACACGTCGGGTGGCCGGCATAGGTCGCTCCGTGACGGAACATCGGCCCGCCCCGCTCGGCCCAGAACGGCTCGGCGACCTCGTCGCTGATGAGCACGCCACCGAGCGGGAGGTAGCCGCTCGTGATGCCCTTGGCGAGCACGACCATGTCCGGCTCGATATCCCAGCGCTCGTGCCCGAACCACGTGCCGACACGTCCGAACGCGCAGATCACGCTGTCGATCACGAGCAGCACGCCGTGGCTGCGCGCAGATCGCCGCGACCGCCTCGATATAGCCCGCGGGCGCCGGGCGCACGCCGCCCGCGCCGATCACGGGCTCGCAGAAGAACGCAGCCACGTTCCCCGCGCCCACGCGCTCCATCTCCGCCTCCAGGGCCTCAGGCGATTGGTGATCGACGTGCGAGACCGAGCCGAGCAGTGGGCCGTAGCCCTGGCGCATGGACTCGATGCCGACGAGGCTCGTGCCGAACCCGTGGGTGCCGTGGTAGGCATTCGTGCGGCTGATCAGGTGGATGCGCTCCGGCTCGCCCCTGGCCGCCCAGTACTGGCGCGCGAGCTTGGCCGCCGTGTCGATCGCATCGCCGCCGCCGAGGCAGAGGAACACGCGCGGGTCGCGCATCGGCGAGAGCTGCACGAGCCGATCCACCAACTCGAGCGCCGGCGCGTTGGCGACGTCCCCGAACGTGTGGAACGCCTCGAGTGTTCGCAACTGGTTCCCGATCGCCTCCGCCATGTCCTCGCGGCCATGTCCGATGTGCGCGTGCCAGAGGCTTGCGGTGCCGTCCAGGTAGCGCCGTCCCTGGTCGTCCCAGAGGTAGACGCCCTCGCCTCGCGCGATCACGAGCTCGTTGCCCGCGACGCTCGCCATGTCGGCGAACGGGTGCCAGTACGAGCTGGTCGCAGTCAACGGGCTGATCGCGTCGGGGATCGCCACGGCGTATGACCGTAGGAGCGGGCGCTGCGACTGTCAAGCTCGAGGCTGGCGGCCCGACTCTGCTACATGCTCTGGCATGGCACAGCCCGATCCCTGGCTCGAGCACTACGGCGAGCGGCGCGGCGCCGCGCGGCACATCGCGCCGGCTGCCGATCGCGCTCGTGGTGGCTTCGCTGCTCGCGCTCGCGATCGCGGCGCTGTTGTTCGCTTCTAGCCGGGACGCCGGCTGGCGGCCGCCGAGCGGGCTGGACGCGTTCCGCGACTGCACCTACGGCGGGCGGGTCGAGGCGCGCTGCGCGCGCGTCGGTGGGCTCCACGTGGCGGTCATCCCGGCCACGCGACAGCCCGCGCGCGGCGCGCTCTTCTACCTCGAGGGCGGGCCGGGTGGCGCTGCGACGGCCGCCGCGGTCTCGGTCGACGCGGTGTTCGCGAAGGTCAGTGAGTTCCGCGACATCGTGCTCGTGGATCAACGAGGCACGGGCGGCTCGCAGGGGGTGGCCTGCCCGCAGGAGCACGTGCGGGCGACGGACGCCCGCGCTGTTGCGTCGTACCTGCGACGCTGCTTCGCGCGCCTCGGGCGCCGGGCACTTCGATTCACGACCGCGACCGCCGCTGCCGATCTCGAACGTGTTCGGCGGCGGCTCGGCTATGGCCGGATCGACGTCTACGGCAGCTCTTACGGCGCGACGCTCGCCCAGGCGTATCTGCGCCGCTTCCCCCGCTCGGTGCGCACAGCGACGCTCGACGGAGCATCGCTCACGAGCACGCCCGTGTACGAGCTCGCAGCCCGCAATGCGGAGCGCGCGTTGCGGGTGCAGATCGCCCGCTGCCGCGCGCACTCGGCCTGCCGGCGCGCCTTTCCCGACACCCGGGCGGAGCTCGCCCGTGCGCTGGCGCGGCACCCGCGCACGGCCGACGCCCTCGCGACGGCGGTCGCGGTGCTGCTGCGCTCACCAGAGGACGCCGCGCGCGTGCCCCTGCTCGTGCACGAGGCGGCCGCGGGCGACGCAGCACCGCTGGCCCGCGAATTCGCAACCCACGTGGGCACGGAGCTCGACGCCCGCTCTCGCCTGCCGATGTTCTGGATCACGATCTGCAACGAGCGCTGGGCGCGCTTCGACGTCGCCGCCACCGCGCGTGCGAGCCGCGGAAGCTACCTGTCGCATGCCGCCGTGGCACGCGCGAAGCTGTTCCGGCAGGCCTGCGCCGTCGTGCCCCGAACCGGCAGCGCGCCCGCGCAGCGCGCAGCGAGGCCGTCGCCCGTGCCGGTCCTGATGCTCGCGGGGGACGGCGATCCACAGGATCCGCCGGCGAATCTGGCCGGCTGGCGCGCCCTGTTCCCCCACGGCCGGCTCGTGCGCGTACCGGGCCTGGGGCACGGCGTGATCGCCTACGGGTGCCTTCGCCTCGTGGTCGCCCGCTTCGTGGCCCGCGGCAGCACCCGCGGGCTGGACACGAGCTGCACGCGGGTCGTGGGATTGCCGCGCTTCGAGCTCAGCTAGCAGAGTGCGCGGTGCGCACCGGGCGCGTGACGACGGCGCGCTGACGCGGGCGGGCCGGAACCCCGAGCGCGGCGAGCGCGCCGAGCACGCCGACGGCCGCGGCGACGAGGAGCCCTGCGCGGACACCGTCGACGACGGCCTCCGGCGACGCGTAGGAGCCGGCGCGGTCGAAGACGAGCACGGCCACGGCGATGCCGAACACCGAACCCAGCTGCCGGAACGTGCTGTTGGCGCCGGAGGCCTTGCCGATGTGCTCGGGAAGCGCCGACCCCAGTGCGGCCGAGGCGACATTGGGGAGCACCAGCGCGATCCCGAGGCCGATCGCCACCAGCGGCACGACGAGCTCCGCGTAGCCCGCGCCGACGCCCATCGCGAGGGCAGCGCCGGCGGTGCCGGCCGACAGTAGGAGCAGCCCGGACACGATCAGCGGCCGGCTGCCGATGCGACCGCCGAGCGCGCCGGTGAACGGCGAGACGGCGAGCGGGAGGATCGTCCAGGGCAGCGTCTCGACGCCGGCGACGATCGCGGAGTCGCCCTGCGCCTGCGTCAGGTACTGGATGATCAGGAAGAAGGCCGCGAACATCGTGAAGTGCAGCCCGAAGCCCGCGGCGTTGGAGGCCGCGAAGCCGGGCCGGCGGAAGAGGGCGAGCGGCAGCATGGGAGCTGCGGAGCGCCGCTCCTGCGCGATGAACGCGCCCAGGAGCGCCGCGCCCACGCGCGTACGCGAGCAGCGTCGAGGGCGAGCTCCAGCCGTCGGCATTGCCGCGAGTCGTCGCCCACACGATGCCGAGCAGGCCGCCGCTCGCGTAGGCGAGGCCGGGCAGGTCGAGCCGCACCTGGGCGCCGCGGCTCTCGCGTCAGGCGACGGGGAGCGAGCGCGGCCGCGGTCAGTCCGACCGGCACGTTGATCCAGAAGATCCAGTGCCAGTCGAGCGTCTCGACGATGAGACCGCCGAGCACCGGCCCAAGCGCCACGCCGAGCCCGGCGATGGACGACCACAGCCCGAGCGCGGCCGTGCGTCGCTCTGGCGGGAAGGCCGCCGAGAGCAACGTCAGCGTGAGCGGCATGAGCAACGCGGCCCCGACGCCCTGGACGGCGCGCGCGGCGACGAGCTGGGTGAGGTCGTTCGAGAGTGCGCCGGCAGCGGATGACGCCGTGAACACGAGCAGCCCCACGACGAGCATGCGCCGGCGGCCGTAGCGATCGCCGAGCGCAGCGCCCGTGAGCATGAGGACTGCGAACGAGAGGATGTAGGCGTCGACGACCCACTGCAGGCGATCGACGGACACGCCGAGATCCCGCTGCATCGACGGCAGCGTCGAGAGCACGATCAGGTTGTCCAGCGTGATCATGAAGAGCGATGCGCCGGTCAGGGCTACGGCCCAGATCTGAGTTGCTCGCGTGGTCAACGACGCCTCCGTGATGTACGATGAATTTCGTACGTAGGTTCGATGGTGATCGTACAATCTTGTACGACAGTTGTCAAACAACACGAGGGGGACGACGTGAAGACGCTTGCGCACCCGAGCGCGACGGAGCTCGACCTCTCCGATGTGCTGCACGCGCTCTCCGACCCCGTCCGGCGAAGCATCGTCCGGCGGCTGGCCCGCGAGGGAGAGGTGCCCTGTGGCGGGTTCGGGCTGAGCGTCTCCAAGTCGACCTCGACGCATCACTTTCGCGTCCTGCGCGAAGCGGGTCTCATCCGACAGGACGAGCAAGGCAATCGCAAGTTGAACACGCTGCGCCGCGACGAGATCGATGAGCGCTTCCCCGGGCTGCTCGAGGCCGTGCTCGGCGAATAGCGCGCCGGCAGCGAGTCGGTCGCTGCTTGAATGCCCGGATGCGGTGGCGGATCCTCGTGCTCGCGGCGATCTTGTCGGCAACGACGCTTGCGTCGGCCGCAGGGGCTCCGGGCCCGCGCAGCTTCAGTCGCAGCACGCCTGTCAACTGGGTCAGCGTCGCCTCCGGCAGCACCTCCCTCGTCTGGGCCGAGAACGCCGCAGGCGGGTGGCTGAGTGAGGACGGCGGGCGCAGCTTCCATGCGCCGCTCTCGACCCGCGCGTTTCGCAGAGCGCAGATCGCACAGGCCACGCTGCTGGCCGACGGCAAGACGCTGATCGGCATGCCGACCGTGTGGTCGAGCCGGCGGTTCACGCCGCCGCGTTTCTCCGTCGACGGCGGCGTGACCTGGCAGGCCGGCGCGCTCCGCGGCGCCGACGCCC
Organism: uncultured Actinomycetes bacterium; assembly: GCA_963845865.1. Lineage (GTDB taxonomy): Bacteria > Actinomycetota > Thermoleophilia > Gaiellales > JALYLC01 > JALYLC01. Next base: position 103,300 of record CAWJTT010000004.1, on the reverse strand, counting down.
ACTACGACTTCGGCGACGACTCGACCTTCGTCGGCGAGAGCGCTGCCACGGCGGATCCCGCCCACCCCGGCACAGCCTGGTTCTGCCAGGGCAACCTCTACGTCACGCGCGACGGGGGCCGGACCTGGGCCGTGGCCACGCCGCGCTTCGAACGACCGTGGCACTGCGCGGCCCTCGCGATCGCGCCCGGGAAGCGGCACACCCTCCTGCTCGTCGCGCAGTCGACGGGAGCGAATTCCAAGCGTGTGCCCGGAAAGTTGCTGCGCAGCGTCGACGGCGGAGCGACCTGGCGCGCCGTCAAGGCACCGCACTACCCGCAGGTGGACTACAACGGCCACACGATCCAGTTCGACCCCGCAAAGCCCTCGATCGCCCTCATGATCGGCGCACACGACGGCACCCTCGGAACGCTCTACCGCTCGCATGGACGCGGGCCTCTCGTGGAAGCGCGTACGCCCCGCGGGTCGCTTGCGCGGCGCGGTGGTCGATCAACTCGCCTTCACGTCCGACGGCCGCGCCCTGGCCCTGATGCGCATCGGCGACCGCCAGAGAGCCACCTTTGCCTCCCTGGACGGCGGCCTGCACTGGGCCACCGCGCCGTCCCTGACCCTCGACACGACGTCGCCCCCCGTGTACGCCTCGCCGCTCGCGGCCAGCGGCACGACGTTCCTGCTCGGCACGAACGGTCGCGGGTTCTGGCGCCTGCCGCCGGGCGCGCAGCGGTGGGTTGGGGCGTAGGAGGCCAAATGGCACACGCCGCGTGTGCCACTTGGGTTGTTCGAGGGACTGTGCCGCGTGGGCGGGCGCCTGCCAAATGGCACGCGCCGCGTGTGCCACTTGGGCGCCCCTAGCATGCCGCCCGTGGCGATCAGCGAACAGTCGGCAGGCCTCAGGCGCTATGCCGACGTCCTCGTCGCACCGGGCGTGGCGCGGGTTGTCTGCGCTGCGCTGCTCGGTCGGCTTCCGACCGGGATGGCACCGCTCGCGACGGTTCTGCTGCTGCGTGATGAGGGCCGTTCGTACGCTGTCGCCGGCGTTGTCGTAGCCGCGGGATCGGTCGCCAGCGCCATCGGCTGGCCGCTCTGGGGGAGGCTCGTCGATCGCGTCGGGCAGGTGCGCGTGTTGCTGCCGCTCGGGTTCGCCTACCCGGCCGCCTTCGCGGGCCTTGCGCTGCTCGCCACGCAGGGCGCGCCGGTCATTGCGCTGGTCGCGTGCTCCGCGCTGGCGGGGGCGACGCTGCCGCCGCTCGGCGCGTGCATGCGGGCGCTCTGGCCGAGCCTGCTCGCGACTCAGGGCCTGCGCGACACTGCGTATGCGCTCGAGGCCTGGCTGCAGGAACTGTTCTTCGTCTTCGGGCCGCTCATCGCAGCGGCGATCGCGGTCGCGGCAACGCCGTGGGCGGCCATCCTGGCCGCGTCCGGCTTCGCCGCAGTCGGCACCATCTGGTTTGCGCTGACACCGTCGGTGCGCGCCGTCGAGCCATCGCCGCGCCCGCCGTCGAGGGCGGGTGCGCTCGGCTCTGCTGCCGTCCGCACCGTGATGCTCTCGACGTTCGCGATGGGAATCGCGTTCGGCATCGTCGAGGTGGCGATGCCGGCGTTCGGCGAGGCCCACGGTTCGCGCGCGCAGGGAGGCTTCGCCCTTTCCTGCTTCGCGCTCGGCTCGCTCCTCGGGGGGATCTGGATCGGCACGCGACCTCCTCCGCGCGGCCTTGCCGTGCGCTTCACACTGGCGCTCGCCGCGTTGACGGTGCTGCTCGTGCCGCCGCTGGTCGCTCCGTCGATCGGCGTCATGTGCGCGCTGATGCTGATCGCCGGCCTGCCGATCGCTCCAACCTTCGCCGCGTCCTACGGGCTCGTGGACGCGCTCGCGCAGCCCGGCACGACGACGGAGGCGTTTGCGCTGCTCGGCACGGCCATCGTCGCGGGCCTCTCGCTTGGCACGTCGGTCAGCGGCGTGGCGATCGAGCAGCTCGGCCTGACGGGTGCGCTCGCGCTGGCTGCTCCTTCGGTCGGAGCTGCGACGCTCGTGGCGATCGTCCGCAGGTCGACGCTCGCGATTCCCGACGCGATACCGTGACGCCGATGTCGAGGATCGTCGTCACGGGCGCGAGCGGCAAGGTCGGCCGGATGATCGCGACCCTCCTCGCGCGCAAGGGAGTGCCACAGGCCCTGTTCGTGCGTGATGCAGGTCGCGCGCCTGCCCTTCCGGGCGCGGAGGTGGTCGTGGCCGACTTCCGCGATCCGGCCTCCGTGCGCGACGCGCTGCGCCCCGGCGATCGCGTGTTCATGGTCAGCGTGCACGAGGACGTCGACGCACGCATCGCGGCGCACCAGTCGTTCGTCGACGCCGCCTCCGGCGTAGGGCTCGGCCTGCTCGCCTATCTCTCGATCGTCAACCCGTCGCCGACAGCGGCCTTCCACCATGGCCGATCGCATGCCGCGACGGAGCGCATGATCCTGGAAAGCGGGATGCCGTACGCGTTCCTGCGCATGAACCTGTTTCTCGACGATCTGCCGCTCTGGTTCGACCCCGACGGCGTCTGCCGCGGCCCGGGCGGCGACGGGCGCGTGGCGCTCATCTCGCGAGCGGACACCGCCTCCGTCTCTGCCGGCGTGCTCGTCGGGCCGGGGTACGAGAACGAGGCGCTCGATCTCACCGGCGAGCAGTCGCACACACTGGGCGAGCTCGCCACACTCTGCAGCGACGTGCTCGACCGGCCGTTTCGCTACGAGCCCGGGACGCGCGAGGCCTGGCTGGAGAGCCGCATTGCCGCCGGTGTCGCGCCCTGGGACGCGAACATCGGCGTGGGCTCGTACGAGGCGCTGATGCGCGGTGAGTTCGATGTGACCTCGGACGTCGTCCGGCGCATCACGGGCACGCCGGCTCAGTCGGCGCGCTCATGGGTGGAGGCCAATCCCGGGCGCTTCGCCAACCTCGGGGTCGACGCTCGGCGCGCCCGCGCGGCCACGTAGCCGGGCCGCCGGCGAGAGTCCCCCGCTCTCATTCCGCCCTGCGTAAGACGTTTCGGACATCGTCGACGGGGGATCTGTGCTGGGCCAACGACATGGAAGGACCCTCATGGGCATCAGCGGCAGTCTCGTTCTCATCGCAGCCGGCGCAATTCTGAAGTGGGCCGTGACCGCGACGGTTTCGGGCGTCAATCTGCAGACGGTCGGCGTGATCCTGATGGTTGTCGGCGCCGTCGGTCTCGTGCTCTCGCTGGTGTTCTGGTCCAGCTGGGGCGGTTTCGGATCGTCGTCGAAGACGACGACGGTCGTACGTGACGAGCCGACGCTCTACCGCTAGACACCCACCTCGCGAACAGGCGTGGCCGCGCTGTCGCTGCCCCAGCACAGCTGTCGACGGCGCGGCCGGGCCGCTTCCGGTATCAGGCGCGCGCGCGTTGCAGTAATGCGGACGCGCGCTGCTGCTCCTCGTCGCTCCAGAGCCTTCCAAGGACGCGTGTGGCCGCCTCTTCCGCCGTCGGCAGCACGTCGCCGACGAGGCGGGCGCCTGCCTCGGTGAGCACGACGATCGCCAGGCGAGCGTCGTCGGGATGCGACTCACGGCCGACGAGGCCGCGGCGCTCGAGCGGTGCCAGCTGGCGTGCCACGCCCGAGGGCGTGATGCCGAGCCGCTCGGCGAGATCGAGGCGACGGAGCCGCCCGTTGGGGCTGGAGCTCAACTCGAGCAACAGCGCGAGGTCATTGAGCCCGAGGCCGTGGTGGCCTTCGAGCGACGCATCGACGTCGCGCACGACGACCGTCCGGGCGTAGGCAAGCTGGAGAACCGTCGAGAGGGCAGGGGTCGTTTCGAAGGAGGCCATGCCTGCAGGCTATCATTGACATGTCGTTGAGGTGTCTTGCATCTACCACGAGGTCCAGCCGCCGTCGACGACCAGCGTCTGGCCGGTCATGTAGCTGGACGCGTCCGAGGCGAGGAAGAGCAGGGCGCCGTCGAGTTCGTCGGTCCGTGGCACGCGACCGAGCAGGGTGCGGCGCTCGATGCGCTTGATCGCCCCCGGGTGCGCGAGTCCCTCGGTCATGTCCGTCGGGAAGTAGCCGGGGCAGAGTGCGTTCACGCGCACGCCGCGGCGACCCCACTCCGCCGCGAGGTCGCGTGTGGCACCGATCACGCCCGCCTTCGCCGCCGTGTAGCCGGCCATCGCCGTGTCGCCCGGGGCGACGAGGCCGAGGATCGAGGCCACGTTCACGATCGAGCCGCCGCCCTGAGCGAGCATGGCTCGTCCGGCGAGCTGGGCGAGCGCCAGCACGGCGATCAGGTTGATCTCGACCAGCTCGCGCAGCCGCGCCATGTCCTGTTCCTCGAACGGCACGACCTCGGAGACGCCGGCGTTCGGCACGGCGACGTCGAGGCGCCCGTGGCGCGCGAGCGCGTGCTGGACGAGGCGTTCCAGATGGCTATCGTCGCGTACGTCGCCGACCTCGATGGCAGCGCCGGTTTCCGCCGCCAGGCGCTGCAGCGCCTCGGCATCCCGCCCGGCTGCTATCACCTCGGCGCCGGCGCTGCGCAAGATGCGGACGAAGCGCTCTCCGAGCCCCCGCGAGGCGCCGGTGACGACCGCGACGCGTCCGTCGAGGCGGAACAACCCGTCGATCTCAGGCGCCGGCATCGGGGCAGGGTATATCGTGGCCGCCGTGGCGCTCCGACCTGGTCTGCTGCTGGACCCCGCGCAGGCATAGGCCGCGTGCCCGCCGATCTGTTTGCGGAGAGCGGCGCGCTCGCGCGCGACGCTGCAGACCCGTCCCGTCGTGCCGAGTTTCACGTACCGCCGTGGAGGGGCCCGCCCGACGGGGAGTGCGCCTACTTCGTCGGCAACTCGCTCGGTCTGCAGCCGCGGGGCGCCGCGGCAATCATCGAGCAGGAACTGGATGTCTGGGCCACCGTGGCGGTGGAGGGCTGGTTCGAGGGCTCGGACGCATGGTTGACCGCAGCCGACGGCCTGCGTGGCTCTCTCGCGCGCCTCGTCGGAGCGGGCGTCGATGAGGTGGTCGCGATGAACACCCTGACCGTCAACCTCCACCTGCTCATGGCGACGTTCTACCGGCCGGTGCCCGAGCGCAGCCGCATCGTGATCGAGGACGCGGCCTTTCCGTCGGACTCCCACGCGGTGGCGTCGCAGGTGCGTCACCACGGCTATGACCCTGAGGAAGCCGTCGTGCGGCTGCGCCCGCGGGCGGGCGAGTCTGCCCTGCGCACCGAGGACATCGTCGGCGAGCTCGAGCGCATGACGGGATCCGTGGCGCTGGTCCTGCTCGGCGGGGTCAACTATCTCACCGGCGAGCTGCTCGACATCCGTGCTGTCACGGCAGCCGGTCACGCGTGCGGCGCCGTCGTCGGCTGGGACCTGGCGCACGCGGTCGGCAACGTGCCGCTCGACCTCCACGCCTGGGATGTCGACTGGGCCGCATGGTGTAGCTACAAGTACGTGAACGCCGGGCCGGGAGGGCCGGGAGGGGCGTTCGTGCATGCGCGCCACGGCTGCGACGACTCGCTCCCGCGCTTGGCGGGCTGGTGGGGTAACGACCCCTCGACGCGCTTCCTCATGCAGCCAGGCTTCGTACCGCGCGGCGGCGCGGTGGGCTGGCAGGTGTCGACGCCGTCGGTGCTCGCGTTCGCGCCGCTGCGCGCATCGCTCGCGCTCTTCGACGCCGTCGGGATGAGGTCGCTTCGCGAGCGCTCGCTCCGGCTCACGGGCTACCTCGAGTCGCTGCTCGATGTCGTGGCGTCAGAGCGCTGCGCGCAGGTCCTGACACCGCGCGATCCGGCTCGCCGCGGGTGCCAGCTTTCGCTCGCCGTGCCCGACGCCGGCCCGCTCTCGGCCAAGCTCCGTGCCGACTACGGCGTCATGTGCGACGTGCGCGAGCCCGATGTGATCCGGTTGGCGCCGGTACCGCTGTACTCGAGTTATCACGACTGCTGGCGCGCCGCCGCGGCGCTGCGCGAGCTGCTGCCGGGCCGTTGAGTCGTGCCGCCCGCCGCGACGATCCCGTACGGCCCGGACCCAGAGCAGGTCGCGGATCTCTGGCTTCCGGCCAGCAACGGCCCCCACCCGGGTGTCGTACTCGTACATGGCGGCTGCTGGCGCGCAGAATACGGTCGCGACCTCGAGGATCGCGTGGCCGCCGATCTCGCCACGCGCGGCCTCGCCGTCTGGAACGTCGAATACCGCAGGCTCGACTGCGGCGGCGAGTGGCCGGTGCCGCTCGAGGACGTCGTGGCCGCCGTGGCCGCGATGCCGGAGGAGATCGACCCGGCGCGGCTCGCGCTGGCCGGCCACAGCGCCGGAGGGCACCTCGCTCTGCTGGCTGCGAACCGCGTGGACGTCCGGGGAGTGCTGGCGCAGGCACCTGTCTGCAACCTGCCTCTGGCGGCAGAGCTCGGCGCGTGCAGAGGATCGGTTGAGAGGCTGCTGGAGCGCGGCGCGCCCTCCCCGATCGACGAGCCGCCGGGCGTGGACGTGCTGCTCGTCCACGGCGATGCGGACCGGCACGTCTCCGTGGAGCTGAGCCGGAGCTACGCACGCGGCGGCCACGCGGTGTACGTCGAGATGGTCGGCTGTGGCCACATGGAGCACCTCGATCCCGCCAGCGAAGCCGGGCGCTTGGCGGGCAATTGGCTCGAGAGGCTGCTGGCCTGACGAGCGCCACCGTCAGGCGGCGCACTCGCCCGTGGTCGGCGCCGGCAGCCGGAGCCAGCGACCCTGGCTGAACCAGCGCCGCATCGTCCGGATGCTGGGGACGGTGGCGTGGTCCTGCGCGTGGCGCTCGCGCAGTCGCAGGATGGTGGCGATGACGCCATCGCCGCGCGCGAAGCGTTCCTCTGCCTCACGGCGCAGCTTCGGCCATGCGTAGGACCCGGGCGAGGCACGCGCGATCCGTGCCCCGAGCGTACGCACGGCTCGGAGGTGGGCATCGAGTGCCCGTGAGCGTGCGCGCGTGAGACAGCCTTGCGCCTGCCACGTCCGCGAGAGCGTGACGGCAAAGTCGCGGCCGGCGTTCCGGCGCATGAAATCGACCGAGTGATGTCCGGCGCACAGCGAGACGCGCACGCCGTGCGTCAGCTCCCGCAACGAGGGTCTTGCCGCGCGTACGGTCAAGACAGATTGCGCAGATGGGCGACTTGACGGGGATGCCTCGGCACTTGTAGAGGGTCGGGAGTCCGCGTCATGGGGTGAGCGTGCCATGGCGACCCGCGCCGGGGATGTGACGGGCTGTCGCGGGGGCGTGCCGATCGTCCAAGTGACTGACGTCATGAGTGCCACTTGGCAATGCGCTGACGACGCGGACAACGCCCGATGAATTTCGTTCGACGAACCGGCCGCGGTGCGCGGGCCGTAGGAGCTTGGTTGGCGAGGTCCAAACTGGCACACGGCGCGAGTGTCATTTGGCAGCCAGACCCGCCCGGCCCTCACGACGTGCCCGGGCGCGCTGCGAGCGGTGCGGGCCGCAGATCCGAGATCGCGTGCAAGAGCACCGCGGACATGATCACGGCCCCGCCGGCAAGGGTCAGGGCGTCGGGCTGTTCGCGGTAGATCAGCCAGACCCAGAGTGGTCCCAGGACGATTTCCAGGAGCGTGATCAGGCCGGCTTGCGCCGCGGGAATCAGACGGGCGCCTGCGGTGAACAGGATCATCCCCAGGGCGATCTGCCCGGCACCCAGGGCGGCGAGCAGGAGAAAGTCGCGGACCGAGAGGACGCCTGGGTGAGCGAATGGCGCCATCGCGAGCAGCGAGATCGCCATGCCGAGCGCTGTCGCCGGCGTCATCGAGATCTCGCGGTGACGCCGCGTGAGCACGAGCACGACCGCGAAGCCGAGCGCCATGACCAGGGACAGGATGTCGCCTTGGACTCCTCCGGAGCCGAGCGAACCGCCGACCATGATCGCCACGCCGGCGAGCGCCGCGCCCATCGCGATCCAGGTGCGGATGGGGACGCGTTCGCGCATCCAGATCCACGCGAACAGCGCAGCGAGAAAGGGCGCGATGGCCTGGAAGAGCAGGACGTGTGCAACGCTCGTGTGGGCGAGCGCCAAGATGAAGCAGCACGAGGCGAGCGCCAATCCGACCGCCACGACGAGGCCCGCACGCCCGACACTGCGGAAAGCGGCGAGCGTGCGGCCGCGCCGGCGTAGCGCGAGGTAGGCCGTGAGCGCGATCATCGCGACGCCTGCGCGCACCGCTGCCTGTGTAGGTGCCGAGGCGTGGACTGCTCGCTGCACGGGGCCCGCGGTGGACCACACGACCGCCGCGGCGGCCACGAGGACCTGGCCGCGTCGCTCGGGATCGGCCGGTGCCATCATGCCTCGAGCGTAGCGATCACGGACGGAGGGCTCGGGTGGCGAGCGTGCAAGCGGCGGCGTGAAGGCGCTCGCGAAATCGGAGGCGCGTCCAGGGATCTGGCTCATCGATGCGCCCGAGCCCGAGGTCGGGATCAATGACGTCCTGATCCGCGTGCTGCGAACGGGCATCTGCGGTACCGACCTCCACATCCGAGCGTGGGACGCCTGGGCGCAACGCACGATTCCCGTGCCGATGATCGTCGGCCACGAGTTCGTGGGCGAAGTCGTCGAGATCGGCTCGAATGTCAACGACTTCGCGCCAGGGGACATCGTCAGCGGTGAGGGCCACCTCGTGTGCGGCCGCTGCCGCAACTGCATGGCAGGGCGGCGGCACCTCTGCGCTCACACCCAGGGTGTCGGCGTCGACCGCACGGGAGCGTTCGCCGAGCTCATCGCTCTGCCCATGACGAACGTCTGGAAGCACGCGCCGGGCATCGACCTGGACGTCGCGGCGATCTTCGACCCCTTCGGCAATGCCGTCCACACCGCGCTCGCGTTTCCGGTGCTGGGCGAGGACGTGTTGATCACGGGCGCTGGGCCGATCGGGATCATGGCCGCCGCAATCGTGCGTCATGCCGGCGCACGGCACGTCGTCGTCACCGACATGAACCCCTACCGGCTCGAGCTCGCCCGGCGCATCGGCGTCACCCATGCGCTCGACGTCAGGCGCGGCTCGATCGCCGATGCGCAACGCGAGCTCGCGATGACCGAGGGCTTCGACGTCGGCCTCGAGATGTCGGGCAACCCCGTGGCGCTGCACGACATGCTGGCCAATATGGCCCACGGTGGGCGGATCGCGATGCTCGGCATTCCCTCGGAGGAGATCGCGATCGACTGGAATCGCGTGATCTTCAACATGCTGACGATCCGGGGTATCTACGGCCGCGAGATGTACGAGTCCTGGTACGCGATGACGGTGATGTTGCAGTCGGGCCTCGACATCTCGCCCGTGATCACGCACCGCTTTTCCTACGGCGACTTCGAGCAGGCCTTCGCCGTCGCCGCGAGTGGCGACAGCGGCAAGGTCGTCCTCGACTGGGAGCAGTGATGTTCGGAGCCGTTCGCGATCAGTTCCAGCACGAGCTCGACGAGATCACCGCGGCCGGGCTCGGCAAGCGGGAGCGCGTGATCGCCTCCGCGCAGGGCGCGCACGTGACGCTTTCGGACGGGCGCGAACTGCTCAACCTCTGCGCCAACAACTACCTCGGGCTGGCCAATCATCCCGCGGTGCTTGCCGCGGCCCGCGACGCGCTCGAGGAGCGCGGCTATGGCATGGCTTCGGTGCGGTTCATCTGCGGCACGCAGGACATCCATCGCGAGCTCGAGCAGCGCATCAGCACGTTTCTGGGTTGCGAGGACACGATTCTCTACTCGTCGTGCTTCGACGCCAACGCGGGTCTTTTCGAGACGTTGCTCGGCGAGCAGGACGCGATCATCTCCGACGCGCTCAATCACGCCTCGATCATCGACGGTGTGCGGCTCTGCAAAGCGCGCAGATTGCGCTATGCGAACCGCGACATCGACGAGCTCGAGCAACGTCTTCGCGAGGCGTCGGGTGCGCGCCGGCGTCTGATCGCCACCGACGGCGTGTTCTCGATGGATGGGCACGTCGCGCCGTTGCGACGCATCTGCGAGCTCGCCGAGGAGCACGACGCGATCGTCATGGTGGACGACTCGCACGCGGTGGGATTCGTCGGGCCCGATGGGCGCGGAACGCCGGCGCTCCAGGGCGTCGCAGAACGGGTTGATCTGATCACGGGCACGCTCGGGAAGGCTCTTGGCGGCGCCAGCGGCGGCTTCACGAGCGGCCGGGCAGAGGCGATCGCCGTCCTGCGTCAGCGGTCGCGACCCTACCTCTTCTCCAACAGCCTGGCACCGCCGATCGTCGCCGCCAGCCTGGCGGTGCTCGATCTACTGGAGAGCGAGGGTGCCGTGCTGCGAGAGCGCCTGTTCGCGCACACGAAGCGTTTCCGGCAGGAGTTGGTGGCGCTTGGGATGGATGTCGTCGCCGGCGCTCATCCAATCGTGCCCGTGATGTTCGGCGACGCGCATCGTGCGAGCGCCGCCGCCGACGCGCTGCTCGAGCACGGCGTGTACGCCGTCGCGTTCTCCTACCCGGTGGTGCCGCTCGGCCAGGCGCGCATTCGCACGCAGTTGTCCGCCGCGCTCTCCGACGAGGACGTCGACTTGGCCATCGCGGCTTTCGCCGCGATCAATGCGTGACTGATGCGTCCGCGTGGTCGGAGGCGAGCGGTACGGCGCGGAGCGCGCGATCCGCGTACTCGGGACGGCTGACGCGGATCGAGGTGCGCACCAATCGGTGGGCCAGGAATGCGAAGTAGATGGCGAGCGGCAGCTCGATCGCGAGCGCGGTCGCGAGCGTCACCAGCTCGTCGTCGGTGTCGAGCGACGTGGCGACATCGAACCAGGCGTCGCACACGAGCAGGGTGGAGGAGACGATCAGGCCGACGATGAGGAGCGCGCGCTCGCGAAGCGCGCACCAAGCCGTGACGCCAAGCGCGACGCAGAGCGCGAGATCGAAGCCGGCCCAAGCGAGATTCCAGTGCTTCGCCGTGTGGTGGTCGGGAAGCTGCGCGATGTAGAAGAGCGTCCACGGGATGAGCGCGATCGTCGCTCCCAACGCCAGGAATCCGAACGGGTGCGCACGTACGGGGCGCAGGCGCCCGGTCAGCGGATCGCGCAACTGCATGGGCCGTCCTCACTGCTCATGGAACACGACAACGTCACACCATCTTCCCTTATTCGCACTGATCTGCCTATGGCTGCGGCCCCTCCCGATGGAGGGGCCGCAGCTCGTTGCGTCGTGTTGGACTGCCAAGTGGCACTCAACGGCGAGTGCCACTTGGCAGTGAACCGGTCGGTCAGGAGCCGAGCGCCGGCGTCCCGTGACTCACGCGCGGCAGCCACGAGAGCTTCTTCGGCAGGTACCAGTTGCGGTCGCCGAGGAGCTTCATGGTGGCCGGCAGCAGCACCGCTCGCACGAGCGTCGCATCGATCAGGATCGCAGTCGCGAGGCCGACGCCGAGCTGCTTCATGTCGAGCCCCGAGAGGGTCGCGAAGATCGCGAACACGGCGACCATGACGATGGCGGCACTGGTGACGACGCCCGCGGTCTCCGTGATGCCCTGCTCGACGGCCTTCTCGGTGGGCATCCCGCGCTCCCACAGTTCGCGCACGCGGCTCAGGATGAACACGTGGTAGTCCATCGAGAGGCCGAAGAGCACGACGAAGAGGAAGATCGGCAGCCACGACTCGATCGCGCCGTCGCTCTTGAAGCCGAGCAGGCCTTGCGCCCAGCTGTGCTGGAAGACGGCGACGAGGATGCCGTACGCCGCGCCCACGCTGAGCAGGTTGAGCAGGATGGCCTTGATCGGGATGATCAGCGAGCGGAAGGTGACGAGCAGGAGCAAGAAGCTCATCAGCAGCACGAAGCCGATCACGAGCGGAGCGCGATCGCGCATCACCTGGTTGAAATCCTCGGTTCCGGCTGCCTCGCCGGCGACCTGCGCCGTCACGCCGGCGTCCGAGTTGAGGGTCTGAGGCACGACACTCGAGCGCAGAGCCTTCATCGAGGCCACGGCCTGGGCGTTGTGGCCATCACCCTTGATCGGCACGTACAGCCGCGCGACGGAGTGATCCTTCGAGACGCTCAACGTGAAGGGCTTGAATGCGTACCCGCCAGCGATCGCCTTCTGCTCGAAGTTCGCGATCGCCTGCGTGACCTGCGGCGCGGTGACGTCGCGGCCTTCGATCACGACCACGGCGGGCGAGGGCGAGCCGGGGAACGCCTTGTCGATCGCTGCCTTGGCCTGCATGACGGGCAGACTCTTGGACATGCCGTAATCCGCCGAGACGAGGCCGAGCTTGAGGTTGGCAGCCGGCAGTGCGAGCGCGACCAGGATCGCGGACGAGGCGATGACCGAGATGACCGGGTGCTTGAGCACGGGGCGCAGGACGCGCTGCCAGAACGTCGTCTCGCCTCGGCTGCGCCGGAAGAGGTTCTGCACCGACCGGAACGGCCAGGTGACGAACGCCCATGCGGCGGCGATGCCCCGGCCGACGAAGCGGAAGCCGCGGCCCATTGCGGTGTGGCCCGGGACGCGCTTCAGGATGCCGGCCGACTTGGGCGCGAGCAGGGCGGGAAGCACCGTCAGCGAGCCGATGATCGCCGTCGCGACGACGAGGATCGTGGCCAGGGCGATGCCCGAGAACACGCTGTTGCCCGCCAGGAACATGCCGCTCATGGCAGCCATGACCGTCAGGCCCGAGACGAGCACCGCGCGGCCCGAGGTGGCTGCGGCGATCTCGATCGCGTCGACCTTGCCGGCGCCCCGCGCCAGTTCCTGACGCTCACGGGCGATGTAGAAGATCGAATAGTCGACGCCCACCGCGAGGCCGATCAGCAGGATCACCGACTGGGTCGCATCGGTGACCGGCAGGAGCTGGCTCGCCACCGAGGTCAGCCCGAACGCCGCGACGACCGCGCTCATCGCCAGGGCGACCGGGATGCCGGCGATCAGCAAACCGCCGAAAGCGACGATCAGGATCAGGAGCGTGATGGGCAGCGACAACTGCTCGGCCTTCTGGAAGTCCTTGCCCTGCGTGTCGTCGTAGGCCTTCGAGAAGCTGCCGTCACCGGCCTCCGCGATGACGAAGCCCGGATGCGCCGACTGCGCGGCAGCGGTCGCCTTCTGGATGGGTGCGACCTTCGAGCCGACGCTGTCGAAGGTGCCGGGGATCTCGAAGGACACGAGCGCGGAGTGCCCGTCGCGCGAGATCGTGTTCTGCGTGTAGGGAGAGCGCAGCTTCACGACGTTCGGCGTGCCGTCGAGGCGCGTGATGACGTCGCTGACGACGCCGCGGAAGGCGGGGTCGCCGGCGCGCAGCGTCTTGGACTGGACGAGCACCTGCTCGCCCGGCTGGATCTTGAATCCGGCCTTGTCGAGCGTGCGGGCGGCGACGCCGCTCTCGCCACTCGCCGACTCGGCCTCGGTGAGCTTCTTCGTGCCGACAGCACCGCCAATCACGACCGCCGTCGCCACGAATGCGATCCACAGAGAAATCGCCGTCCACGGGTGTCGTGCGCTCCAGCGCCCGACCTTCCCGGTAATGCCCTTGCTGGCAGACATGCCTGACTCCTTGAAGAGAGCGTGAGAACTGACGGGCCCAGCGTCGCCGCTGCGGCGGCGGAGATCCGTGCGGACGACTGGCGTTCCGAGGTGCGGAGAACCACACCCCGCGGCGTCGGGTCAGCTCCTCCGGGGAGCGACCGACGTCAGCTCGCGCGCAGGAAGGTCAGGACGGCCAGCACGCGGCGGTGATCCTCGACCGCGCTGCCCAGCCCCAGCTTCTCGAAGATGTTCGTGATGTGCTTCTCGATAGCGCGGGGCGTCACGACGAGAGCGTCGGCGATTGCCTGGTTGGATCGTCCCTCCGCCATCAGCGAGAGCACTTCCTTCTCGCGCGCGCTGAGCACCTCGAGCGGGCTCGAACGCCGCTTGCGCGCGACGAGGAGGCCGACGATGGAGGGATCGAGCGCCGAGCCGCCTTGCGCGACGCGGCGCACGGCCTCGGCGAAGTCGTCGATGTCGGCGATCCTGTCCTTGAGCAGGTAGCCGACGCCCTCGGTGCCCTCGGCCAGCAATTCCATGGCGTACTCGGGCTCGGCGTGCTGTGAGAGCACGACGACGCCCACACCCGGATGGGCCTCGCGAATGCGCCGAGCCGCGCGCACGCCCTCGTCCGTGTGCGTCGGGGGCATACGGATGTCGACGACGGCGACGTCCGGCTTGAGCGATCCAACGGCGTGCATCAGATCGACGGCGTTCTCCACCTGCGCGACGACCTCGAACCCCGCGTCCTCGAGCACGCGCGCGACACCCTGGCGCATGAGGGCCGAATCGTCAGCGATCGCGACGCGCAGCGCGCTCATCACCGGCGACCGTAGCAGGGCGGGACACGGGAAAAGCAAGACGGGGCGCTGCTTGAGGGCGCCCCGTCTCGGAGGGATGTGATGTGGTGGTGCCGGTTCACGCCATACGCAACCTCAGGCTCAGGCGGCGGCGTGGGCGGCGGCGAACACCCGGTGGCTTGTCGCTCCGGCGCGCTGCACGAAGCAGGCCCTGGTTGACGCGCTCACGATGAAGGGTGCGAGCGAGCTCGGGGCCGATGGGATTCAACACGACAGCTCCTGTCTCGAGTGAAAGAGGGCCGTTCGCCCTCGCACCGCAACCATCGCGTCCGGGCGAGATCCGCAGGCTCGGGATCGCACGTGTTTTGAATGCGGCCTCCCGAACGGGCGAGGGTGTGGCTACCCGTACCTCCAAATGGCACGTGCGGCGTGTGCCACTTGGCCCCTTCCCCAGACACGGGTCATCGGCGCGACCGCCCGCCAAATGGCACACGCGGCGAGTGCCACTTGGCCATCCCCGCCGGCTACGGCGCGACGGCGGCGAGCGCGGCGCGCGAGAGCGCCGCCTTATGCACGAAGCCGACGGCGCCGCAGGCCGTGACGCGATCGGCGCCGAGGTCGCGGAGGTCGCGGCTGGAGGTCAGCACGACGCGGGCTCGCGAGACCAGCTGGCGGATCGCGGCTGCGACCTGGAAGCCGTCGATGCCGGGCAGGCCGATGTCGAGCAGGACGAGTTCGGGATCCGCGTCGGCGATCAACTGGAGGGCGCTCTCGCCGCTCGAGGCCTCTGCGACGACGACGTATCCCTCCGTTTCGAGCAGCCAGCGCGCCGATGCGCGGAACGACGGGTGATCGTCGATCAGCATGACTTTCGTGGGAGGGAGGAGGGTGGAGTGCGTCATCGGCATGAAGGGTCTACACGGCGATCGCCGTTGTTACACATCCTCCCTGTGCTGGTCGGCCGCGCGGCTACGGCAATCTGGCGTCGTGCGGTGCGGTCGGCCTCACCCCCGGACTCCAGATCTCCGCACGCGCCTACACCTGGCCGCGCTCGCGGATGCGCCAGCGCAGGGCGCGCCGCTCGGCATCGGTGATCACGCCTGCGCGCATCGCCTCGTCGAGCACGGGATCGGCCGCGCCGAGCGCGATGGAGCGGACGCGGGCGAGGCTGACGTTCTGTCGCGCGGCGAGACCGGCGAGCGAGCCTGCGGCCTGGCTCCGCGAAAGCTGCGCCTGGGGAATGCCGAGCGCCGCGGCGGTGGCGGCGACGACGACCAGGCGCAGACCCCAGAGGCGCCGCTGCAGAGCCGGATTGCCTCGCGGCGGGAGGTCTGGTGCCGCTGCCGGTGGCTCTGCCATGCCTGCATCATGGCCGACGTTGGTAAGACCAGACCAAGGCCTTCCTGAGGGGCGCCTGTGAGTTTCGCGAGACGGCTCGCAGGCGACGGTGACTCGTGGTTCGTTACGCTCAGGGCGGCCGGCGGTGAGCCGCGCGCCGGCATTTCACGCAAAGGAGGCACCGTGGCCGCCACCGCGACCCGCACACTCAGGAACTTCGTCAACGGCGAGTACGTCGAGCCGTCCTCCGGCCGCTACTCGGACGTCGTCAACCCGGCCAACGGCGAGGTCTACGCGCAAGCGCCCATCTCGGGCGCCGAGGACGTCGATCGCGCCTACGCGGCGGCCTCGCGCGCCTTCGAGGAGTGGCGTGACTCGACGCCCGCCGAGCGTCAGCTCGCCCTGCTGCGCTTCGCTGACGCGATCGAGGCGCGGGCGGACGAGTTCGTCAACGCCGAGGTCGAGAACACCGGTAAGCCGCGCGGGCTCACGGCCTCGGAGGAGCTCCCGCCGATGGTCGACCAGATCCGCTTCTTCGCGGGCGCCGCGCGCGTGCTCGAAGGGCGCTCGGCCGGCGAGTACATGCGCGGCATGACGTCGTTCGTCCGGCGCGAGCCGATCGGCGTCGTCGGCCAGGTGACGCCCTGGAACTACCCACTGCTGATGGCGACGTGGAAGATCGGGCCGGCGCTCGCCGCGGGCAACTGCATCGTGCTCAAGCCGAGCGACACGACGCCCGTCTCGACGCTGCTGATGGCCGAGGTGGCCGCCGAGTTCTTCCCGCCGGGCGTCTTCAACGTGATCTGCGGCGACCGCGACACCGGCCGCGCGCTCGTCGCGCACCCGACGCCGCAACTGGTCGCGATCACGGGGTCGGTGCGCGCCGGCATGGAGGTGGCGAGCGCCGCCTCGTCCGACCTCAAGCGCGTGCACCTCGAGCTCGGCGGCAAGGCGCCCGTGATCATCTTCGACGATGCGGACATCGCGCTCGCGGCCGAGACGATCGCCGTCGGCGGCTACTTCAACGCCGGACAGGACTGCACGGCCGCGACCCGTGTGATCGCGTCCCCCAAGATCTACTCCGACATCGTCGATGCGCTCGCCGAGCAGGCCAGGAACACGAAGACCGGCCAGCCCGACGACGAGGACGTGCTCTTCGGACCGCTGAACAACCCCAGCCAGTACGAGCGCGTGGCCGCCATGGTCGACGCCGCGCCCGGGCACGCGCATCTCGCCGCCGGAGGCCATCGCCTCGCAGGCCCGGGGTTCTTCTACGAGCCGACCGTGATCTCCGACCTGCGCCAGGACGACGAGATGATCCAGAACGAGATCTTCGGGCCGGTCATCACCGTGCAGCCGTTCAGCGACGAGGACGAGGCCGTGACGTGGGCCAACGGCGTGCAGTACGGCCTGGCGTCGTCGGTCTGGACGCAGAACCACGGGCGCGCCATGCGCGTCGCCCGCCGGCTCGATTTCGGCTGCGTCTGGATCAACACGCACATCCCGCTCGTGGCCGAGATGCCGCACGGCGGCTTCAAGCACTCCGGCTACGGCAAGGACCTGTCCCTGTACGGGCTGGAGGACTACACGCGCATCAAGCACGTGATGAGCAATCTCGACGCCTGACGTCGAGGCGCACGGTCGCGCGGTGAACGCATGAGCCCGCCCAGGCTCGTCCTCGTGCTCAGCGAGAACTGGACGCTCACATCACCGCGTGACCTCCGCGCACTCGTGCGCATCGCCGTCGAGGCCGAGGCGGCCGGCGTCGACGCCGTCATGCTCAGCGAGCACGTCGTGCTGGGCCCGGCCTCGGGGGCGGGCGGGATCATGGGCAACCCGCGCGACTACGCCGCGCCGGGCAACCAGGACCCCGCCACGCCCTGGCCCGACTCGCTCGTGCTCGCGTCCGCCATCGCCTCGGCCACCACGAACCTGCGCATCGCGCTGGCCGCGGTGATCTATCCGCTGCGGCATCCGTTGCTGCTCGCCAAGCAACTGGCGACGCTCGACCTCCTCAGCGAGGGCCGACTGGTCGTGCAGCCGACCGTCAGCTGGCACGAGCAGGAGTACGAGGCGCTCGGCGTGCCGTTCCACCGGCGCGGCGCGATTCTCGACGAGCAACTGGAGGCGATGGCGACCGCCTGGCGAGACACGCCCGCGGCCCATGCGGGCGAGCACTTCTCGTTCGCCGACGTCTACCTCGAGCCCAAGCCCTTCCGTCCCGAGGGACCGCGCATGTGGTTCGGCGGTCAGTCGCTGCACCCAGCACTACTGCGGCGCCTCGTCCGCTACGGCCGTGGCTTCCACCCGTTCGGCTCGCCCACTGCGGCCGAGCTGGAGCAACTGCGGGCTGCGCTGGCCGAGGCCGGCCGCGACGCCGCCGAGCTCGAGCTGGTGGGCGGCATCCGCGGGACATTCGCGGACGAGACGAGCACGGCCGATCTCGCTCGTGCCGCCGAGGCGATTCCCGGCCAGATCGCGCAGGGATACACGTCGATCTGCTTCAAGCCCTCGATGTTCACGGACGACGTCAACGAGGTCGGGGCGCTCTGCCGGGAGCTCGTGGCGCGCGTCTCGGCCTGCTGACCACCTGCGCGGCGCCGCGCCTGGGGCTACGACGGTTTCGGTACCAGCTCGACGTTGGCGGCCGCGCGCTCCACGGCGGCGCGCTCGTGCGCCTCGAGCGCACGCGGGCCGCTGCGATGGCTGTCGGGCGCGACGCCGGAGTAGTCGGTGTCGCTGCGCCGGCCGCTCATCTGCTCGATCACGGCCAGGCCGCAATACGGGACGTAGAACGACGAGTAGCCGCCTTCGTGGCTCATCAGGAGGCGCCCGTCGCAGACGTCGGCTGCGACCTCCATGAGTGCCGCGGTCAGCGCGCGGAAGTCGTCGGCGTTCAGATCCATCCGCCCGAGCGGATCGTAGGCACTCGCGTCGAAGCCGCTGGCGACGACGATCAGCTCCGGCCGGAACGCGCGCAGGGCGGGCACGACGACGCGCTCGAAGGCCAGGCCGTAGGCCGAGATCCCGCTGCCGGGCGGGAGCGGGATGTTGAGATTGGTCCCGCGCGCGGCGCCCTCACCGACGACGTCGACCCTGCCGCGGCCCGGTGGATAGTGCTCGTCCTGATGCAGCGAGATCGCGAGCACGTCCGGATCGGCGAGGAAGATCGTCTCGGTGCCGTTGCCGTGGTGGACGTCCCAATCGACGACCGCGACGCGTGCGACGCCGCGTTCTGCCTGAGCGTGCCGGATCGCGATGCCGACGTTCGAGAAGACGCAGAAGCCCATCGACTGCGCCGGCTCGGCGTGGTGGCCGGGCGGCCGCACGAGCGCGTAGGCGTTGTCGACGGTGCCGTCGAGGACGGCGTCGGCCGCGACGATCGTGCCGCCCGCGGCGAGCGCCGCGATCTCATCGCCGAAGCGGCCCATCGCCGTGCCATCGCCGGCATCGCCACCCGTGGCCGCGACCGCGCGCACGTGTGCGAGGTGCGCGGGGGTGTGCACGCGCAGGATCTCCTCGTCGCGCGCCGGCCGCGCGCGCAGCTGGACGAGGTGGTCGAGCACGCCCGAGACGTCGAGCAGGTTGCGGAAGCGGCGCTTCGTCTCCGGATTCTCGAACGCCTCCTGCGGCTGCACGTACGACTTCGCCGGCGTCGATGCGAAGTCGTTCCAGGTCATCGCGTCGTACCACGCGTAGCGCTCTTC
The DNA here is from genome assembly GCA_963845865.1 of uncultured Actinomycetes bacterium. Lineage (GTDB taxonomy): Bacteria > Actinomycetota > Thermoleophilia > Gaiellales > JALYLC01 > JALYLC01. The sequence goes on along the minus strand of CAWJTT010000004.1, from coordinate 83,959 downwards.
CCAGAGCCATCCCGTTGCCATGTGGGCGACTCTACCGCTGCACGGACGCTACGTTTCGCATACCCGTCAACAGGAGCGAACGAAGCATGAGCCTCCCCGCACTGCTCGGTGGCGTTCCCGTAGCCGACGCCGAAACGTATCCCTCCTGGCCACAGTGGGGCGATCGCGAGCGCGAGGAGCTGCTCGCGACGCTCGACTCGGGCGCCTGGTGGACGGGGGACGGCGAGCGCGCGTACCGGTTCGCACGCGAGTTCGCGCGCTTCCAGGGGGCCGCGAGCGGCCGCCCGTTCACGAACGGCACGCAGACGCTCGAGGCGGCGCTCGTGGCCTGCGGTGTCGGCGAGGGCGATGAGGTGATCGTGCCGGCAATGACGTTCGTTGCGAGTGCGAGCGCCGTCCTGAGCGTCAACGCGACGCCGGTCATCGTCGACGTCGATCCCGAGACGCTCTGCATCGACGTTACTGCCGCCGAGGCGGCGATCGGCGAGCGCACGCGCGCGATCATCGCGGTGCACGTGGCGGGCGCGGTCTGCGACCTCGACCTGCTCGTGCCGCTGTGCGAGCGCAGGGGACTGCATCTGATCGAGGACTGCGCGCACGCGCACGGCTCGCAGTGGCGAGGTCGCGGCGCGGGCAGTTACGGCTCGTTCGGGAGCTTCTCGATGCAGCAGGGCAAGCTCATGACCGCCGGCGAGGGCGGTGCGCTGATCGGCAACGACCCGCAGTTGCTGGACGCCGCCTGGAACTACGCCGATTGCGGCCGCGAGCGCGGGCGCTGGTTCTACCATCACGCGACGATCGGCTCGAACTTCCGCATGACCGAGTGGCAGGGCGCCGTGCTGCTGGGCCAGCTTGCACGCTTCCCGCAGCAGCACGCCGTGCGCAACGCCAACGCGGTCGCGCTGGGCGAGGCCCTCGCCGCAGTGCCGGGCCTGCGCGCCCAGTCGCGTGACGAGCGCATGGACAGTCAGGGCAACTACTGCTTCGTCGTTCACTACGACGCGAGCGAGTTCGCCGGAATGCCGCTGCGCCGATTCGAGGAGGCGCTCTACGCCGAGGGCGTGCCGCTGGGGGTCAGCTATCCGTCGCTGTCCGATCTCGACGTGTTCCGCAATCGCAGCTTCGCGCCCACGCGTCGCGCCTCGGCGCCGGCGCTCGACTACGCGAGCCTGCACCTTCCGGTCGCAGAGCACGCCGCGGCCTCGACGGTCTGGATGGAGCACCGGCTGCTGCTGGCCGATCGCGACCGCGTGCTGCTCGTTGCCGAAGCCGCCGCTCGCATCCGCGAGCATGCGGCCGCGATCATGGAGACGATGCCGATCGGCGCCGGCGCGTGACGGCACGGCTCGCGCTGCTCGGCTGCGGCTGGGTCGCGGACATGCACGCGCGGGCGGCGGCGACCTGCGGCCACACGGTCGCCGGCGTTGCCAACCACCGGCTCGAATCGGCCGAGCGCTTCGCGTCCGAACACCAGATCGAGCGCGCCACGACCGACTGGCGCGAGCTGGTACGTGCGCCGGACGTCGACATCGTCGTGGTCTGCACTCCCAACGCGCTGCACGCCGAGCAGTCGATCACGGCGCTCGAGGCGGGCAAGCACGTTTTCTGCGAGAAGCCGATGGCGACGACCGTCGCCGACGCCGAGGCGATGCTCGCCGAGGCGGAGCGTCACGACCGGTTGCTGCTCGTGCTGCACCCCTGGCGGCACCACAGCGCCGTGATCGCGCTGCGCAACGCGATCCTCGCGGGCGAGCTCGGCGCGATCGTGCGCACGCACGGCTACGGCGTGCATGCCGACTGGGGCCCGGGGGGCTGGTTCACCGACCCGGCGCTGGCCGGCGGCGGGGCGCTCGTCGACATGGGCATCCACGCCATCGACACCGCGCGCTTCCTGCTCGGCGAGCCCGAGCCGCAGCGCGTGCTCGCGTCGATCCGCACCGCGCACGGCAGCTATGCCGTCGACGACGACGGCATCGTCCTGATCGAGTGGGAGGGCGGCGCGCGCTCGGTCGTGGAGTCGGGCTGGTGGCAGCCTCACCTGGGCGGCTACGAGGCGGATACCGAGGTCTACGGCAGCAACGGGTACCGGCGCATCTGGGCGCCCGACCAGCCGCCCGGCTACGTGCACTGCGACGTCGCCCTCTTCACCGCCCAGATGCTTGACGCCATGCGACAGGTCGTCCGCGTGGCGACCCGGTACGCCCTCTCCCACGCACGGCCTCGCCGCCTTACGCATCTGCGAGCTGGCCTACGCGTCTGCCGGAGGAGTCTCCCGCAATGCCGGATGACCGCCCGCTCCGCATCGCCGGGATCGCGGGCAGCCTGCGCCGCGCCTCGTTCAACCGCGGCCTGCTTCGAGCTGCCGTGGAGTCGGCGCCGGACGGCGCGACGATCGAGGCGCTCGAGATTCGCGAGCTCCCGCACTACGACGCCGACCTCGACGTGGACGGCGGCCCTGAGGTCGTCCGAGCCTTCAAGGCGCGCATCATCGCCGCCGACGGCCTGCTGATCGCATCGCCCGAGTACAACCACTCGATGTCGGGTGTGCTCAAGAACGCGCTCGACTGGGCTTCACGGGCGCCGGAGCGCGCGATGCAGAACAAGCCGGTCGCGATCATGGGGGCAACGCCCGGTCGCTGGGGCACGGTGCGCAGCCAGATGGCATTGCGCCAGATGCTCGTCTTTCCCGGTTGCCGCGTCCTGCCCGCGCCGCTGCTCCAGATCGCGGGAGCCCGCGAGCGCTTCGACGCCGACGGCAATCTCACAGACGCCGAGACGCGCGAGCAGGTAGTCGGCCTGCTCGAGGCGTTCGCGACCTGGATCCGTCAGGTCGAGCTGCCGCGCTAGGCGCGCGTCGCAGGCGGGTGAGGCGGGTTTCTTGACATCGAGTAGTTCGCGATATATCGTGACGAATCGTTAACTATCGAGGAGACACAAAGGAGATCACTCGATGAGCAAGTCACACAAGAACAGGACATTCGACATCCTGCTCATGACCGAGCAGGGCCCCGAAGGCCCGCGCGGGCCTGGCGACCCGGGCTTCGGCGGCCCTGGCGGCTTCGGCGGCCGGCGAGGCCGGCGCTATCTTCGCCACCACGAGCACGGCTTCCCGGGCTTCCTCGGTCGCGGCCCGCGCGCCGGGCGCGGCGATGTCCGCGCCGCGATTCTGGCGCTGCTGGCCGAGCAGCCCATGCACGGCTACCAGATCATGCGCGAGCTCGGAGAGCGCAGCGGAGGCGTGTGGCGCCCGAGCCCGGGCTCCATCTACCCGACGCTTCAGCAGCTCGAGGACGAGGAGCTCGTCCGCCCCGAGACCGGAGACGGAGGCCGCCGCGTGTTCGCGCTGACCGACGCCGGCCGGGAGGCCCAGAAGGCCGCCGCCGGCGGCCCGGCCCCCTGGGAGGAGGTGGGCGTCGAAGGCGACGTCACCGCGCTCGAGCTGCGCGACCTCGTCGGCCAGGTCGTGAACGCCGCCCGCCAGGTACTCCACGCCGGCGAAGCTGCGCAGATCGCCCAGGCCAAGGACGTGCTGCGCGACGCGCGCCGCAAGCTCTACCGGATTCTCGCCGAGGACGCCCCGGAGACGGACAGCGCGGCCGGCGAGACCGGCGAGTCCGCCTAGGGCGACGCCCGCGAGGCGGGCAGGCCTGGCGAAGCTGCGGTCGGCCAAGTGGCACACGCGGCGTGTGCCACTTGGCCGCTGCGGCGGCGCATGCGGCCCCGGCTGGCGCGATGCGCACACACCCGCCAAGTGGCACGCGCCGCATGTGCCACTTGGCCCGCACAGCCCCCACCCCCAGCGCGTACCCAAGCCCTCGCCGCCCGGCGCCGCTACCGTCCCCGCATGCACGACGCGCCGTCGACCGCCCGGCTGCTGGCCGTCGCGCGCGGTGAGGAGGCGCCCGACGCGGTGATCGAGGGCGCGCAGGTGTTCTGTGCGTTCACTCGCGAATGGCTCGAGGGTGATGTCGCCATCGCGGAAGGGCGCTTCGCCGGGGTCGGGTCGTATGAGGGCGGTGAGCGGATCGATGGACATGGGCGCTGGCTGAGCGCCGGCTTCATCGATGCGCACATGCACGTCGAGTCGTGCAAGCTCAGCCCGGCCGAGCTCGCGCGCGTGCTGCTCGCGCGCGGGACGACAACGATCGTCTGCGATCCGCACGAGCTTGCGAACGTGCTCGGCCCCGAGGGCGTGCACTGGTTCATCGACGCCTGCGACGCCCTGCCGCTCGAGGTGCTCGTCTTCGCCCCGTCGGCCGTTCCGGCGAGCTCGTTCGAGTCGCCGCGCGCGCCGCTGTCACTCCAGGACGTGGCGGGCATCCTGGCCCGCGATCGCGTGATCGGGCTCGCCGAGATGATGAATTACCCGGCCGTCATCGCCGGGGTGCCTGAGGAGCTGGCGAAGATCGAGCTGGCCGGGGGCAAGCGGATCGACGGTCATGCGCCGGGTGTGGCAGGCTCGTCCCTCGACGCGTACCTGGCTACCGGCATCAGCAGCGACCACGAGGCGACGGTCCTCGGCGAGGCGCTGGAGAAACGGCGGCGCGGCGCGTGGGTGCTGCTGCGCGAGGCCTCGAACGCCCGCAACCTGCGCGATCTGCTGCCGCTCGTGCGCGAGTACGGGCCTGAGCGGTGCGCGTTCTGCACCGACGACCGCGAGCCCGACTTCCTCCTGCGCGAAGGGCACATCGACCAGATGTGCCGCGTGGCGGTCGCGCAGGGCATCACGCCCGAGGATGCACTGCTGCTCGCGACGCTGCACCCTGCGCTGTGTCACGGGCTGCCGCGGGTGGGAGCGATCGCGCCGGGCTATCGGGCGGACTGCATCTTGCTCGACGACCTCGGCTCGTTCCGGGCGGCACTCGTGCTCAAGGACGGGCGCGTCGTCGCGCGAGACGGCATCACCGCGCCCTTCGACGCCGTGCCCGCGCCGGAGTGGGTGCGCGAAAGCGTGCGCGTCGCGGCGCCTGCTGCGGACGCGTTCCTACTGCCGCACGACGGCGAGCGAGTGCGAGTGATCGGGCTGATCAAGGATCAGATCCTCACGGATCACCTCGTACTGACGCCGAGCGTACGGGCCGGCCAGGTCGTCGCCGACCCCGAGCGAGATCTCGCGAAGATCGCGGTACTCGAGCGCCACCACGCCACCGGACGTATCGGCCTGGGCCTCGTCAGGGGGTTCGGCTTGCGGCGCGGCGCCGTCGCCTCGACGGTGGCGCACGACGCGCACAACATCGTCGTGGTCGCCATGGACGACGACGACCTCCGATGCGCCGTCGGGCGTGTGGCCGAGATCGGTGGCGGGATCGTGATCTACGAGGACGGCGAGTTGCGCGGGGAGTTGCCGCTGCCGGTCGCCGGCCTGATGTCGGACGAGCCGGCGGCGGCCGTGGTCGCGAGCCTCGACCACCTTCACGCGGTCGTGCGGGAGCTCGGGTCGACGCTCGCGGCGCCGTTCATGACGCTCAGCTTCCTGGCGCTGTCGGTGATTCCGGCGCTCAAGATCACCGACCGGGGCCTGGTCGACGTCGAACGATTCGCCCTCGTCCCGTTCGACGTCTGACCCGCCCTATCGGGCGTGGCTGCGCTGCTGGTTCCGCCGCCACTCGCCGGCACGCGCCGCGGTGCCGCGCGGCCCCTGCGCCTGGTGCTGTCGCTGGCGCCGGGAGCGATGGCCCTGGGCGGGCAGGCGCTGACCCGGGGTGACGAGCAGCGTGTCGGTGCGCTCGCAGCGCGGCTCCTCCACGCCCGCGAGCGTTGCCATCTTGTTGACGGCCTCGCGCTGGTCGTCCAGCACGAGCGTCACGCTCGTGCCGGTGCGGCCTGCCCGACCGGTGCGGCCGACGCGATGCACGTAGCTCGGATCGTCGTCCGGCGGGTCGAAGTTGATGACGTGCGTGATCGCATCGATGTCCAGGCCACGCGCTGCGACGTCGGTCGCCACGAGGGTGTCGGCGTGCCCGCGCGCGAAGCGCTCGAGGGAGCGCGTGCGCTGCGGCTGCGTCATGTCGCCGTGCAGGGCCGCGACGCGGACGCCGCGGCGCTCGAGGCGCGTCGCCAGCCGGCTCGCTCCGCGCTTGGTGCGCACGAACACGAGCGCGAGCTCGCGCTCGTCCCCCAGCACGTCGACGAGGCGGTCGAGCTTCTCCTCGTGGAGCGTGGTCAGGAATCGGTGCTCGATTGCGCCCACCTCGGCCTCGGGCGTGTGGTGCTCGACGCGCACGGCGTCGCGCGTGTATTTCGTTGCGAGGCGGTCGACCTCGCCGTCGAGCGTGGCGGAGAAGAAGAGCGTCTGGCGCTCCCGGCGAACCTGGCCGACGATGCGGTCGACAGCCGGGCGGAAGCCCAGGTCGAGCATGCGGTCGGCCTCGTCGAGGACGAGCAGGGAGACGCCGTCGAGGCGGACGAGGCGCCGCTGAAGGAGATCCTCCAGCCGGCCCGGCGTCGCCACGAGGATGTGGGAGCGCGCGGCCTTCTGGGCCTGGCCGTGGATGCCGACTCCGCCGAAGGCCGTGGCGACGCGCAGGCCGCGGGAGCGCGCAATGGGCGCAGTCTCCTCTGCGACCTGCATGGCGAGCTCGCGTGTCGGCACCAGCACGAGTCCGGCCGGAACGCGCGCGTCGCGGCTCAGGCGCTCGACCATCGGGATCGCGAACGCCAGTGTCTTGCCGCTGCCGGTCGGCGATTTTGCGAGCACGTCCCGCCCTGCCAATGCGTCGGGCAGGACGAGCTGCTGGATGGGGAAAGGAGCCGAGATGCCGCGCTGCAGCAGCGCAGCACACACGTGCTCCGACGCGCCAAGGGCGCGAAAGGACTGGGTACTCAAGTGTTCACTCCTGGCCGTTGACGGCCCGTTCGGGGTCTGAGGATCCGACGTGCACCCCGAACTGATCAGGAGGAACGACGAGCAACCTCACGGAGCGGCAGTTTCCGCTCTTGAGCCGCACAGTAGCAGGACGTTGCGGGCTCGCGCCCGTCGACGCGCCATGCGAGCACGTAGGATCGCAGGCCATGACCGTCATCGACATCAACATCGACGCGGGCGAGTCGTACGGCGCGTGGAGCATCGGAGACGACGCGGGCACCTTCCCGCACGCGACCTCCGTCAACCTTGCGTGCGGGTTTCACGGCGGCGATCCGGCGTCCATGTTCGCAGCCGCGCGCCTCGCGCTGGAGCATGGGCTCGCAATCGGCGCACACCCGGGGCTGCCCGACCTCGTCGGCTTCGGCCGCAGGCGGCTGGACGTGACTCCCGAGCAGGCCTACAACGACGTCGTCTACCAGGTCGGAGCGCTTTCGGGCGTGCTCGGCGTGCTTGGCGGGACGCTCCACCACGTCAAGCTCCACGGCGCATTCTCGACGCACGTGGCCGAGGATCCCGCCGTCGCCGACGGCGTGCTGCGTGCCATCCATGACATCGACCCCGCGCTGCCGCTGATCGTCACGGCGGGCTCGCAGCTCGAGCGCTCTGCCGCTGCCATCGGACACCCGAGCGTTGCCGAGGCGTTCCCCGAACGCGGCTACGCGCCGAGCGGCCAGCTCGCGCGTCGCGGCACCCCCGGCGCTGTCATCACCGACGTCGACGAGGCTGCGCGCCGCGCCGTTCGCATGGCCGTCGAGGGCAAGGTCGACGCGATCGACGGCACGACCGTGTCGTTCGACGCACGCACGCTCTGCGTGCACGGCGACAACCCCCACGCCGCGCGCATCGCAGGGGCGGTGCGCGCCGCACTCGAAGCCGCCGGAGTCGAGCTGGCGGCGTTCTGAACCGTGCGCCGACTCGGCGTCTACGTTCGCCTCGGCGAGCGCATCGACCTCGCGGTCAACGAGCTCATCCAGCGTGTCGGTCGGCGGCTGCTCGAGGATCTGCATCCGGGCGTCACGGATGTGCAGCCGTCCTACACGACGCTGTACGTCGAATACGACGCCCAGCGCACGGAGCGCGCCGCGGTCGACGCCTGGCTGGCCGGCCACCTCGCCGAGGCCCGCGCAGGCGGCGGGGACGCCGGCGGCAGCTTCGTTCGCGTCCCCGTGCGCTACGACGGCGAGGACCTCGCCGCCGTGTGCGAGGCGACCGGGCTGGCGCGCCACGAGCTGATCGACCTGCACAGCGGGCGCGACTACAAGGTGTTCTCCGTCGGGGCGTCGCCCGGGTTCCCGTTCCTGGGCGTACTCGACGAGCGGCTGCGCATGCCGCGCCACGCCACGCCCCGTGCCCTCGTGCCTGCCCACGCGGTCGCGATGACGGGGCTGCAGACGGGCATCTACCCGGTGCCCGGGCCCGGCGGCTGGCAGTTGCTGGGGTACGCCCTGCGCGCCGTCTACGACCCCTGGCGGGAGCAACCGTTCCTGATCGCGCTCGGTGACACGGTGCGCTTCGAGCCCGCCGACGGAGACGTGCCGCCGGATCCCACGGCGCGACCGCTGCTGCCGGCCGAGCCCACGCGCCCGGTGCTGAGAGTCGACGAGCCGGGGCTGCTCGACCTCGTGGTCGACGGCGGCCGCAACATGGGAGGGCGCTTCGGAATGGCCCAGTCGGGCCCGGTCGACGCGCGCGCGGCCAGACTGGCCAACGCGCTGGTGGGCAACGGTCCGCTCGAGCCGGTGCTGGAGCTCACGGTGCGCGGACCGTCGCTGACCGCCCTGCGGCCCGTGCGCATCGCGATCGCGGGGCCGGCATGCCTGCCCTGGATCGGCGGCCAGCCGGCCGCTGCGCTCACCACGCTGGAGCTCGGCGCGGGGGATCTTCTCTCGCTGCCGCACACCGGGCAGGGCGCGCGCTCCTATCTCGCAGTCGCGGGCGGCATCGAGAGCGAGCGCTTCATGGAGAGTGCGAGCACCGACGTGCGCGGGCTGATCGGACGCCGGCTGTCCGCGGGCGACGTGCTCGGCACTGCACGCGACGTTGTCTCGGACATGCGGATGAGCGCACAGGTCGACTGGCCGGTCGACGGCGCCACGGTGCGCATCCTGCCGGGCCCGCAGGCGACCCGAGACGCGCTGGAGCGGCTCGATGGCGCCGAGTTGCGCACCGCGACCGGCGACCGCACGGGCGTCCGGCTCGAGGGGCCATCGATACCTGGAGGCGAATCCGTGAGCGAGCCGCCGCCGCTCGGCGCCGTGCAGATCACGCCCAACGGCGACCCGTTCGTCCTGCTCGTCGATCGCTACCGCACGGGCGGCTACGCGAAGCCCGCCGTCGTCCACCCCGACGACCTGCCGATCATCGGGCAGTTGCTCCCGGGCATGCGCGTGCATTTCAAGCTCGTCGAGCCCGCGCTGCGCTGGGACCTCGCGCAGTAGCTATCTTCGGCCCGTGCATGGCGCACAGGCCCCGTATCCCGTCACCCGAGCGGGCCGCCTCTGCGTGCTGCTCGCTCTTGCGAAGGTCGCCCTGCTCGTGCCGATCCTCGGCCGTTACGGGTGGGATCGGGACGAGCTCTACTTCCTCGCCGCGGGCCGGCACCTCGCGTTCGGCTACGTCGACTTCCCGCCGCTGACCGCGCTCGCCGCGCGCCTCGTCGACGCGACGGTCGGGCCGTCGCTCATCAGCCTGCGCCTGCTCTGCTCGCTGATGGCGGTCGTGGCCGCAGTCGCGGCGGGCGCGATCGCTCGCGAGCTCGGCGCCGGCCAGCGGCTCCAGGTGCTCGCCGCCGCTGCGTGGATCCTGACGCCGTACGCCCTGGGCGGCGCGGTCCTGTTCCACCCGACGTTCCTGGAGCTCGCCGCGACGGCGCTCGCCCTTCTGGCCGCGGTGCGCCTCGTGGTTCGCAGTGAGCCGCGGCAGTGGTTCATGCTCGGCCTCTGGGGCGGCATCGGCCTCGAGTCCAAATACACGATCGTCGTGCCGCTGGCTGCGTTCCTGGCGGGGTGCGCGCTGTGGCGCCGCGACCTGCTGCGCCGCGAGGCGGCCCTCGGTGTGCTGATCGCCCTCGGGCTGCTGGCCCCCAACGTGATCTGGGAGATCACGCATCACTGGATCTCACTCGATTTCGCCTCGTCGCAGCACGCCAAGACGGCGTCAGATGCCCCGCCGCTCACGTACGTCGTCCAGCAGATCGCGTTCCTCGGCGCGGGTGCCGTGCTCGTGGTGCTCGGGCTGGTGTGGTTGTGGCGCAGACCGCAGCTGCGCCCGTTGGCGCTCACCTCTGCGGCTCCGAGCGTCCTGTTCGGGCTCGAGCAGGGACGGGCCTACTACGCGATCCCGGCGATGCTGCCGGCGCTCGTCGCCGGGTGCCTCGCACTTGCCGAGCGGCGGCCGCGGCGGGTGATGCTCGCGGGCCTCGGCGTCCTGCACGTCGCGGTGCTCGCTCTCGCACTCCCGCTCGTCGTCCCCGTCCTGACGACCCGCCTGCTCGTCTCGACCGGGACGTGGGACAGGTCGTTCTGGAAGGACGAGATCGGCTGGCACGAGCTCGTCGCGCAGACCGCGACGGCCTGGCGCTCGCGTACGCCCGCGGAGCGCTCCGCCGGCGCGATCGTGGCCGGCAACTACGGCGTGGCCGGCGCGCTCTCCCTGTACGGCCCGGCCGCGGGCCTGCCCACCCCGGTGTCCGGGCACCTCTCCTTCCAGTACTGGCATCCGGCGAAGATGCGCCAGCGCACTGTCCTGCTGGTCGGCTTCGACCGCGAGGACGCGCTCCGGCGGTGCGCACACGCGACCGTCCTGGGGGTCGTCGACAACCGCTGGCACATCGACAACGAAGAGCGTGGCCGGCCGATCGTCTGGTGCCGGCTGCGCGCGCCGCTCGGGCAGCTGTGGGAGAGCAGGTTTGCGACTGCGCGGTTGTGACGCGGCCAAGTGGCACACGCGGCGTGTGCCACTTGGCCGCTACCCCGCCGGCGCCAGCAGAGCCGTGCCAAATCCGGCGAGCGCGATGCCGAGGTACTGGTGCGGCCGTAGACGCTCACGCAGGAGCACGATCCCGACCACGGCGCTGAGCGTCGAGAACTGACCGGCGACGACGGCTGCGACACTCACCGGGCCGGCGCAGCGCGAGCGGGATCATGCAGATGCCGTTGCCTATGAGCATCAGCAGTGAGGCGACGTACGGATCGAAGGCGCGGCTGATCGGGACGAGCAGGTAACTGACGATACGTCCAGGCGACGGCCGCGATCAGGCAGAGGGCGACCGTCATGCCGCAGCTACCGTATCCACGTGGCCTTGGATCCCGACGCGGCAGCGCTCGCGCGTTTTCTGCAGCGCCACGGGCCCGTGCTAGCACTCACAGGCGCGGGCATCTCGACTGCGAGCGGACTGCCCGACTTCCGCTCGCCCGGCGGTCTCTGGGAGCGCCTCGACCCCATGGTCGACGGCCATGTCGACATGCTCTCCCGCGATCCCGCGCGCGTCTGGCAGTGCTGGGCCGAGCCGCTCGTGGGAGCGAGAATCCTGCCAAATCCGGCGCACGAGGCACTTGCGAAACTCGAGGCCGGCGGCTTCGTCGCGGGCGTCGTCACGCAGAACATCGACGGGCTCCACCACGCCTCCGGCAGCGATGCGGTGGAGGTGCACGGGCACCTGCGCACCGCCTCCTGCCTGGCCTGCGGTGCCGAAGAGGAGATGGCTCCCGCGCTCGCGCGCTACGCCGACAACCGCCGCGCGCCGGAGTGCCTCGTCTGCGGCGGCACACTGCGGCCGCAGGTCGTTCTCTTCGGCGAGCCCCTGCCCGCCGTTGCCTGGGGCCGCGCGTCGTCGTTGGCGCAGGGCGCCGGCGGGTGCCTGTGCGTCGGCACCTCCTTGCAGGTGTACCCGGCGGCGGGGCTCGCCGAGGCGTTCGTGCACGCACGCAGACCGCTCGCGATCGTCTCGCAGCAGCCGACGGGCCTCTGGCGCGAGGCCGATCCGCGCCTGCAGCGGGCGGCAGAGGACATCCTGCCGGCGGTTGTGGCGCTGCTCGCTGCCTGATCGGCCGTGCTCGGCGCGGCCAAGTGGCACGCGCTGCGGGTGTCACTTGGCCGGCAGGCCCCCGGCGGTACGCGTGAGATCTCGCCAAGTGGCACACGCCGCGCGTGCCACTTGGCCTCACGCTACGTCGTCATCTCCGCCTCGGGATCCGGAGCCGACATCACCGCGTCGCGGACGGCGACCTTGATCGCCTCGCTCAGCGTGGGGTGCGCGAACGTCGTCGCGAGCAGAGGCCCGAGGTCGCCGTTGCGCGTGTGCAGCGGCGTCGTCAGTGCCGCGAGCATGTCGCCGGCGTGGGCGGCCATGATCGTCGCACCGACGAGCTTGCCGGTTGCGCTGTCGATGACCACCTTGACGAAGCCCTCCGTTTCGCCCGCGGCTCGCGCCTTGCCGACCTGGCGCACCAGCTTCACCTGGACGTGGGGGTCGATGCCGTGCTCGCGCGCCTCGACCTCGGTGAAGCCGACGGCGGCGATCTCGGGGTCCGTGAACGTGACACGCGGCATGGCCATGTAGTCGGGCTGGTGGCGTGTGCCGCGCAACGCGTTCTCGGCCACCTGCGGGCCCTCGTAGGTCGCCACGTGCGTGAACTGGAAGCGCCGGTGGTCGCCGCCGATGGCGTCGCCGAGCGCCCAGACGCCACGTGCCGTGGTCGCCAGATGTGCGTCGACCTTCGCTCCGCCGTCGAGAACGGCGATGCCCGCCTCGGCGGGGTCGGACTCGTTGAGTCGTGGCTCGCGCCCGGTGGCGACGAGCAGCTTCTCGGCGACGGCGCTGCCGCCGATCCACGAGAGCTCCGTGCCGCCGGGGACGTCGCGCGCGCTGATGCGCCGGGCCCCGGTGACGACGCGCACGCCCTCGTGCTGCAGCACGCGCAGGAGTGTCTCGCGCGCCTCGGGCTCCTCGCCGCGCAATGGCGCATCGCTGCGCAGCACCAGCGTGATCTCGACACCGAGGCGGTTGAGAGCCTGAGCGAACTCCACGGCGATCGGCCCGGCGCCGCCGATGACCAGCGAGGCCGGGAGGTCGGTCAATCCGAGGAGGTCGTCGCTCGTGAGGAACGACGCGGTCTCCAGGCCGGGAATCGGAGCGATCCATGGGCGCGCCCCCACCGCGAGCACCGACGGCACGCCCCGCAGGATCGTCTCGCCGGAGTCGTCGTTGACGACGACGTCTCCGCCGCGGAAGCGCGCCTTCCCCTGCACCCAGAGGACGCCGTTGCGTTCCAGCAGCCCCTCGTAGAACCGCCGCCCGTCGGCGATCACCTTGTGGATCCGGGCCATGACCGCGGGGCCGTCGATCTCCACCGCGGCCCGCACGCCGAACTCGTGGCCACGCCGCGCCCAGTGTGCGATCTCGGCGGCCCTGACCAGGGCCTTGGTCGGGATGCACCCGACGTTGATTCAGGTGCCGCCGAGCGCCTCGGGCTCGATCAGCGCGACGCGTGCCCCCAGATGGCGAGCCCGCATCGCGCAGGCGATGCCTCCCATGCCGCCGCCGATCACGACGAGCTCGGGCGCGTAGTCCTCGAGCGGCGTCAACGGAGGGGTCAGACGAGCTCGGGGGCGATGCGTGCGATCGTCTCGTCGACGAGCTCGCGGCGGCCGTGCTCGGCGTCGCGCGACAGCACCCCGTCGGCGTCGACGCGGTACTGCCCGACCTTCATCAGCGGCGGCGAGTAGCAGTGGATCGAGACCGCCGGCAGCCCCTCGCCGTGCGCGACCGAGTGGATGTACCCCGCGGGCCCCTGTCGCGTGTCGCCAGGCCGTAGCTCGAGCGACGTCGCGCCCGTGGGCAGTCGCAGCTGACGCTCGACGATCATGCCCTGGGCGATGGCGATCCCGACGTCGGAGATGTCGTGGTCGTGGAACCCCGTCGACTGCCCCGGCATCCAGCAAAGCACCCAGATGTCGGTGCGCTCGTCCTCGAACAGCAGGCGATAGCGGCGCCTGAAGGTGTCGACGACGAGCAGCGGCTGCCACAACTCCGGGCGATCGCGGATCGCGATCGCCATCTGCTCGAGATCGACGGCTGACAGCGAGCACACGGCCGGAATCAGCTCGCGCGCCGCCGTGGCGAGCTCCTCCGGTGGAGTCAGCACCTCGTCCCAATCGATCGCCGGCGCGTCGTTTTGGCTTTGGCGCGTGACCATTACCCGCGCATTCTATCGCCTGCCCCTCGCAATGACCTCGCGCGGATCGCTCAGCCGACGGGAATCGAGCGTGCGATCGCGACGAGGCGCGCCCGAGGCAGGCTCCCCTCGATGCGGATGAGCAGCGGGCCTCGCTGCCACAGCAGGGTCGTGCCGACGAGCCGCGTGTAGGTCTGGTCGAGCCCGCCTCCGGGTGCCCGGAACATCACCAGCAGGTGCGGGTGCCCGGTCAGGAGCAATGCGGCTCCGCCGTCGATCTCGAGCGGAATGGTCTTCGTCGCGGATGCGATCGTCTTGCCCAGGATCGTCTTCTCGGTCTTGCCGCGCAGGACGCTGACAATGACGCGCTTGCGCACGCCGGTGCGCTTCGCCACGGTGCGCGCCTCGTACAGGAACGTGATGTCCACGCCCGACTGCAGCTGCTCCTCGAAGATCCCGTCGGGCGTGCCGAGCGCACTCGGTGCCCGCAGCCCTCGGACTCCGAGGTCCCTGCGCGCCCGCGCCAGCGTGACCCTCGAGCCGAGTTGCAGGCGGCGCGCGTCGAAGCCCGCTTCCGGGAGCCTCGTGACGGACGTGATCTCGACGTCGCGCAGGCCGAACGACTCGAGCACGCGGTCGCGCAGGTCGCCGGAGACCGCCAGGGCCGTGGCCGGGACGAGCAGCAGCAGCGCGAATGCAAGCAGCGCGACCTGACGGCGCCGGCGGCGCCTCGCCGTCGCCTGCCGGGCGGCCGCCATCACACGCGGTGCGAGCGCGGGCGGATCCGGGAGCACGTCCGCGAGGGCGCGGAGGTCCTGCTCGAGCGTCATGCCTCGGCCTCCAGATCACTGCGCAGGCGATCGAGCGCGCGCGCTGTGCGTGACTTGACGGTGCCGAGGGGGATGCCGAGCACGGCCGAGGTCTCCTGCTCGCCAAGGTCGAGCACGAAGCGGCACGCCAGGACGCTGCGGTCGCGCTCGGGCAGTCTCGCGAGCGCGTCGCGGAGGCGGCCGTCGCCCGTTGCCCCGACCTCGGCGGCAGGCGGTTGCCACGCCGGCTCCGCCGCGACACGCTCGGCCAGGCCGGCGCGCCGCCGGCGGCTGCGCACCCGGTTGCGTGCCTCGTTGGCGACGATCGCGAGCAGCCACGGGCGAAACTCGGCGCCCCGCCGAAACCGTCGCAGCGCCAGCCAGGCGCGCACGAACGCCTCCTGTGTCGCCTCTTCGGCATCGGCCGCGGAGCCGGTGATGAGGTACGCAGTGCGGAAAGCGATGGCCTGGTGCTCCTCGACGAGAGATTCGTAGGCGCGCGCATCGCCACGCCGCGCGCGCACGGCGCGATCATCCGGCGCCTGGGCCCGGCCGTCCACGCGCTTCTTCTACACCTCGGGAGCGGCGCGGGTTCCCGGGGGCCTGTCGCCGGAGACATGCAGGAGGCGCGCGATCCACGGGGGCAGGTACCAGTTCCACTCGCCCATGAGCTTCATCAGCGCAGGCACGAGCAGCGCGCGGATGATCGTCGCGTCGATGAAGATGGCCGCGGCCAGGCCAAAGCCGAACTGGACCAGCCCGATCAGGCTGCCGAGCATGAAGCCCGAGAACGCGGCCACCATGATCGCCGCGGCGGCGGTGACGATGCGGCCCGTGCGCATCAGACCGTGTGCGACGGCGCGGTCGGTATCACCGGTCTCGTCGTAGAGCTCGCGCATGCGCGAGAGCAGGAAGACCTCGTAGTCCATCGAGAGCCCGAACAGCATCGCGAACAGGAACATGGGGATCCACGCCTCGATCTGGTTGGCCTGCGGCAGGCCGATGACGCCTCCCCAGCCCCAGCGGAACGTCGCGACGAGCAGGCCGTAGGTCGCGCCCACCGAGAGCAGGTTCAGGAGGACCGCCTTGAGCGGCAGCAGCAGCGACCGGAACGCGCGCATGAGCACCAGGTAGGTGACTGCCAGCACGCCGAGCACGAGCCACGGGAACACGCCGTAGGCGCGGTCGATGAAGTCGACCCCGGCGGGGGGACCGCCGCCGGCATAGACGCGCGCGCTGCCGAAGCGCGCTTCGGGCACGTAGGTCGCGCGGAAGCGGCGCGCGAGCTTCTTGGCCTGATCGGTGCCGTAGTCGTGGCGAGTTGCGACCACGACGCGGGCATACCGTCCCGTCGGGTCGGGCGGCAGGTACGTCTCCGGCCCCGTGCCCGTCGGCCCCTGCACGATGGTCACCTCCTTGTCGGCGCGCACCTCGGCCACGAGTCGCCGGATGGCGGGCTCGGTTGCACGGATGCCGCCCGTCCGCCCGCTGTCGACCACGGCGATCAGCGGCGAGATCGTGCCCGGGCCGAGCGTGCGCTCGAGCAGCTCGAGACCCTGGACCGATGAGGCCTGAGGCGGCAGTCCCTTGCTGGAGCCCGGTGTCAGCGAGAGGAACGGCGCCGGCAGGGCGCAGAGCAGGAGGCAGCCGCCGGTGATGCCGGCGACGAGCGCCGGCCTGCGCATGATGACCTCGGCGATGCGTCCCCAGACTCCGCCCTCGCCCTCGGGGCGGAGGCCGATCAGCGGCACGCGCAGCCGCAGGAGGCTCGAGCCGAAGACGGCCAGCAGCGCGGGCAGGAGCGTCATCGCGGCGAAGATCGACACGAGTGGGATGAGCAGGCCTCCGACGCCCATCGAGCGGATGAACGGCAGCGGGATGAGCACCAGGCAGGCGAGCCCGATCGCAACCGTCACGCCGGAGAAGAGCACCGCGTGTCCCGCCGTGCGCATCGTGATGCGCAGCGCCTCCCGCTCGTCGGCTCCGCCCACGAGCTCCTCGCGGAAGCGGTAGACGACGAGCAGCGAGTAGTCGATCGCGATGGCGATGCCGATCAGCGTGACGAGATTGGTCACGTAGATGGCCATGTTCATCTCGTGGGCAACGATCCACAGCAGGCCGAGCGTGACCGGGACGGTGCCAGCCGCCATCAGCAACGGCACCAGCGTCGCCGTCGCCGTGCCGAAGACGATCAGCAGCACGAGCACCGCGATCGGGATTGCGATCTCCTCGCCGCGCTGCAGGTCCGCGTCGAACACGGGCTGCAGGTCGTGGTTGATGGCGACCTGTCCGCTGACGTACACGCGACCTCCGCTGACGGACCCCACCGCGCGCCGCATCGGCTCGACACGCAGGGCGGCGGGTTGCGGCTCGAGGCGCGTGTCGATCTGCGCGAACGACACTCCGGGCCCTGCCGGCTGCAGCGGCCCGATGCGGGCGCCCGGGACGACGGCGGCCGCCCGCTTCAGCGCCGCCTGCTCGGCGGCAGGCGCGACGTCACCCGAGAACACGAGCGTGTAGCCGGAGTCGCTGCGCTGGCCGAAGTGGTCCGTGAGCAGCGCGAGCGACTGCTCGCTCTCGGTGCCCGGTAGGTCGAAGCGGTTGGAGAGCAGGTCGTTGAGCGTGGTGCCGAACGCTCCGGTGACGGCTGCGAGCGAGAGCGCGGCCGCGATCAGCCAGGCCGCGACCACGGCGTAGCGCGCGCGGCGCATTGCGTCGGCGAGGCGCGTCATCTCGGGCTGTGTACCACCCGCCCGCGCCGGACACTCCCGTCACATCGTCGTGACTAGGTCTTGAAGGCCGTGGCCGGCGTCGCGGGATCCGGATAGGGAGCCGCGAGCGCGCGCTCGATGACCGCGTTCATCTCCGCCTCGACGTCGGCGTCGATCGCGTCGATCCTCTCCGTGCCCACGCCGCAGTCGTCGATCAGCCTGCGACGGCCCACGAGCAGCGGATCGCGCTCCTGCCAGCGCTCGAGCTCGCCCGGTTTGCGATAGCGCCCGGGATCGCTGCGCGAGTGGCCGACGAAGCGATAGGTCAGCATCTCGAGGAACATCGGCCCGCGGGCCGCGCGGGCATGCTCGGTGGCGCGCAGCGCAGCGGCGCGCGTCTCCCACACGTCCATGCCGTCCACGCTCTCGTACGGGATGTCGAGCGCCTCGGCCCGAGCGCGGATCTGTCCGGCGGTGACCTGCTCCATGGGCGTGAATTCCCCGTACAGGTTGTTCTCGCAGACGAAGATGGCGGGCAGCGAGAACACGCGCGCGAAGTTGAGGCACTCGTGGAAATAGGCCTGGTTGGTGGCGCCGTCGCCGAAGTACGCCACGGCGACGTTGCCCGTGCCGCGCAATGCCAGGGACGCTCCCAGCGCCGCCGAGATCGAGCCGCCGACGATGCCGAAGCAACCGATCAGGCCATGCTCGAGGTCGATGACGTTCATCGAACCGGCCCGGCCGCCGCAGACGCCCGTCGAGCGGCCGAGCAGCTCGTCGAGCAGGCCCTGCGGCGAGGTGCCGATCGCCAGCGCGTGGCCGTGGCCGCGATAGGTGCCGGCCACGCGATCGCCGGGAACGAGCGTGCTGCCAACGCCGGTGGCCGACGCCTCCTGGCCGTTGTAGAGATGCGTCGTGCCATGCACCTCGCCCTTCAGGAAGAGCGACTGGACGGCCTCCTCGAAGCGGCGGATGAGGCGCATGCGGCGGTACAGGCCCAGCAGGAGCTCGCCGTCGGCGGCGGTTGGCGCGGTGCTCGTCGTCGTGGCCGCCATCAGACCACCACCTCGCTCTCGCGCAGCAGGTCCGCGCCGCGCACGTAGGTCTTGCCGCAGACGAGGAGCTCCTCGGCGGGGAACTTGGTGATGATGCGGTTGCCGTCTTCGGTCACGACGACCTCCTCCTCGATGCGGGCCGCGGAGTGGCCGTCGCTGGCCGCGCAGTAGGTCTCGAGCGCGAAGACCATACCCGGCTCGATGGTGATCGGGTGCTCGAGCGAGTGCACGCGGCTGATCATGGGTGCCTCGTAGAGGCTCACGCCCAGGCCGTGCCCGAACTGGAGGCCGAAGCAGGCCTGCTCGTCCGGGAAGCCGAGCTCCTCGGCCGTGGGCCACACCGCGGCGATGCGATCCGTCGTCACGCCCGGCTTGACGAGCTCGATGGACATGTCCAGCCACTCGCGGCACTGCTTGTAGGCGTCCATCTGCGACTGCGTGACGCCGCCGACGTTGAACGTGCGGTAGTAACACGTGCGGTAGCCCATGAACGAGTGGATGACGTCGAAGAAGGCCTGGTCGCCCGGGCGCAGGAGGCGGTCGCTGAAGACGTGGGGGTGGGGGTTGCAGCGGTCGCCGGAGACGGCGTTGATCGCCTCGACCTGCTCCGAGCCGAGCTCGAACAGGCGTTGCATCGCCATGGCGACGATCTCGTGCTCGCGCACGCCCGGGCGCAGCATGCGGTAGATGTCCTCGTAGACGGCATCGACGATGGCCGCGGCGTGCTCGAGCAGCGCGATCTCATCGGGCGTCTTGTGGGCGCGCGCGGAGAGCATGATCGGCTGCGAGTCGACGATCTCGAGGCCGCGGCGCTGCAGCGAGAAGAACGTCTCCATGTCGGTCAGGTCGACGCCCAGCGTCTCGCCGGCGAGGCCTCGCTCCGCAAGCTCGGCGTAGATCTTGCCCGCCAGCGTGTCGGGCACGCCGGTGGAGCGCGGCATCGCCCCGCGCATCGAGGTCACGCCTGCCCGCCAGCTCGTCTCGGGCAGCCACGGCGCGTAGAGCTGGTGGTGCTTGGCAGCCGAGCCGAAATCCCACAGCACGGGATCGCCCTCGCGCGGCAGCAGCACGCAGCGCGCGCTCTTGTCGCGGGCCCATTCGCCGATGTGCGTGCTCGAGACGTAGCGGATGTTGTTCTGGTCGAACAGCAGCAACGCGCCGACATCGGAGGCGCGCAGTGCCGCCCGGGCCTTCTCGAGCCGGTCGGAGCGAAGCCGCGCGAAGTCGATGCGCTGCTCCCAGTCCACCGCCATCGTGGCGCCCCGGGATGCGATGTTCATGCCGCCCTCCTCTCCTTCACGGAGTTGATGATCGCCTCGGGCCCGGGCAGGAACGCGTCCTCGAGCGACGGGCTGTACGGGATCGGCGTGTCGGCCGTGGCAAGTCGCCAGGCGTCGTCGAGCGAGCCGAGCGCCTGCTCGGTCACGCGCGCCATGACCTCGCCCGCCCAGCCGCCCGTCAACGGCCCTTCCTCGACGACGAGGAGGCCCGAGGTGCGCTCCACCGACGCGATCACCGTCTCGATGTCGAGTGGCTTGATCGTGCGCAGGTCGATCACCTCGCACTCGATGCCCTCCCCGGCCAGCTGCTCCGCCGCTGCCAGCGAATCGTGCACGCCCTTCATGATCGACACGATCGTGAGATCCGAGCCGGCGCGGGCGATGCGCGCCTGCCCGAGCGGCAGCGGCTCGTCGCCGACCTCGCCCGTGATCCCGAGCAGCCGCTTGTGCTCCAGGAAGAGCACGGGATTGTCGTCGCGGATCGCCTGCTTGAGCAGGCCCTTCGCGTCGCCCGGCGTGGACGGGCAGGCGATCTTGAGCCCGGGCACCGAGTGGAACCAGCCGATCGGCGTCTGCGAGTGAATCGCGCCGAAGCGACCGCCGGCGCCCACGACCGACAGCACCACGAGCGGCACGCTCGCCTGCTCGTTCGAGAGGTACCAGTACTTCGTGCACTGGTTGACGATGCCGTCCATGACGAGCGGCAGGAAGTCCCCGAACATGATCTCGATCACGGGACGCATGCCCGTCACGGCGCTGCCGAAGGCCGCGCCGATCAACGCGAGCTCCGAGATGGGCGTGTCGAACACCCGCGTCTCGCCGTACTTCTCGGACAGCCCCGGCGTGGTCACGAAGACCCCGCCGGCAGCGGCGATGTCCTCGCCGAAGAGGATCACGCGCTCGTCGCGCGCGAGCTCCTCGTCGAGGGCGTCGCGGACCGCGGTGCGGAACTCGATTCCGGCGGCGCTGACGGTGCTCACGAGGCGAAGACCTCCGAAGGCTCTGGGAGTGCCGGGAGGCGCCCCGGCGGCGCGGCGCCGCCGGCGCCGTGGATCACGATCTGCGGCGTGCTCACGGGCCGCCGCCGTCCCGCAGCGTGTCTGCGACGCGCACGAGATCCTCGTCCCCTCGGCCGGCCGCCACGGTGCGCTCGAGCACACCGCGAGCGGCGTCGACGGCCGGCAGCTCGGCGCCGACCTCCGACGCCAGCGCGTCGGCGAGCGTCAGGTCCTTCAGCATCAGCAGCGGCGTGAACGCGACCGGCTCGTCGTCGGGATGCAGGAAGGCCGCCTGCTTGTACTGCACGAAGGGCGAGGCCAGCGCCGAGTCCGCGAGCGCGGCGTAGGCGGCCGGGCGCTCGAGCCCCGCACGCTCGCACAGCACGAGCAGCTCGCTGATGCTCTCGTTGGCCACGGCGATCGCCGTGTTGAGGGCGAGCTTCATGATCGCGCCGCTGCCGACCCCTCCGAGGTGGTGCTGGGCCCGCGTCATGGCTTCCAGTGCGGGCCGGGCGCGCTCGAGGTCCTCGGCGGAGCCGCCGACGAGCGTCGTCAGCGTGCCGGCGCGGGCGGGCGCGGTGCTGCCTGAGACGGGTGCGTCGAGAAAGCCGATGTCGCGCTCGGCCGCGGCGCGTGCGAGCTCGCGCTCGGCATCGGGCCCGCTCGTGCCCATGTCCACGAGGACGGAGCCCGCGGGCATGGCCGACAGCGCCTCCGCACCGACCGTGCGCGCGGCGTCGCCGTCGGCCAGCATCAGGATCACGACGTCGGCGCCGGCCGCGGCGTCCGCAGGGGACGCGGCCGCGCGCACCCCCGCTTCGGCGCACCACCCGGTACGTCCGTCGGAGCGGTTCCAGACGGCCTCGAGCAAGCCTGCCTTTGCGAGGTTCTGCGCCATCAGTTCGCCCATGCGGCCCAGCCCGAGGAACGCGACCTTCATGCGCCCATGACGGTACCACCACGCTTGGCAGCTGCGATCGCGACGTCCCTGAATCCCGGCGCGGCTGCCGAGGCGATCTGCGAACCCCTGCGCCGTTGTTCAGCAAAGACGCACACTGTGCCGAAAAGTACATCCTGACTGTCTGCGACGTCAACTCGCGTCCAACGCCTCGTGGCTTCGTCTCCATGGCTTCCGGGCCCTGTAGTGCAGCGTGCGCCGCGCATTCAGTCTCGCTGAACGTGATCGACCTGTCCACTCCGGTACCATTTGCCCCCGTGGCCGAGAAGAGCGCGAGCGACGAGAGCGCAAGCGAACCGGCCCGAGCGCCCGAGCGCCGGTCCGCCATCGGGTCGCGCCTGCGTGCGAACCGGACGATGCGGAACCTCACGTTGCGGGAGCTCGCGCGCCGCGTCGGCGTCTCGCCCAGCCTGATCTCGCAGATCGAGACGGGGCGATCCCAGCCGTCCGTCGGCACGCTGTACGCACTCGCGACGGAGCTCGAGGTGTCCGTCGACGACCTGCTCTTCGACGGTGAGGACGCCCGCCCCGATCGCCGGCCCGGCGCCTCGGGCGCTCGCCATGACGAAGGCTCCGGCGGCGCCGGTCCCGTGCAGCGCTCGCACAACCGCAGGGCCATCATGCTCGACTCGGGCGTGCGCTGGGAGCGGCTGACCACCCGGCACGACGATGACGTCGAGTTCCTCGACGTCGTCTACGACGTCGGCGGCGCTTCGAGCACCGCCGAGTCCCTGACACGCCACGCGGGGCGCGAGTACGGCATCGTGCTGAGCGGTCGCCTCGGTGTGACGCTGCTGTTCGAGGAGCACCTCCTCGAGGCGGGCGACTCGATCTCGTTCGCCTCGACGACCCCGCACCGCCTTGCGAACGTGGGCGATGTGCCCGTGCATGCAATCTGGTGCGTGGTCGGCCGCGACCCCTCGCCGAGGGCGTAGCCGCCCTGGTCAGGATGCCGGGCTCGCCGTGTCCTCTTGCGCCTGATCCGGCGCGATGCCGACGCGGCGCACGGGGACGTCCTCCCGGTTCAGGATGATGCTGTCGATCAGGCCGTAGTCCGCGGCCTCCTGCGCGCTCATGAAGTTGTCGCGCTCCACGTCGGCATGGATCCGTTCGACGGGCTGTCCGGTGTGGTGGGAGAGGATCTCCTCCATGCGCCGCTGGAGGGCCAGGATCTCTCGCGCGCGGATCTCGATGTCGGTGGCCTGCCCTTCGAAGCCCGGCGTCGAGCCCTGGTGGATCATGATCTTCGCGTTCGGCAGCGACGACCGCTTGCCGGCCGCGCCGCCGGCCAGCAGGATCGCGCCCATCGACATCGCCATGCCGAAGCAGATCGTCGCGACATCCGGCTTGATGAATTGCATCGTGTCGTAGATGGCCATGCCGGCGTAGACGTCGCCGCCCGGGGAGTTGATGTACAGGGAGATGTCCTTCTCGGGGTCGTCGGACTCGAGGTGCACCATCTGGGCGACGATCAGGTTCGCGATCTCGGACGTGACGGGCGTGCCCAGGAAGACGATGCGGTCGTTGAGCAGGCGCGAGTAGATGTCGAACGAGCGCTCGCCGCGACTCGTGTTCTCGACCACCATCGGGATCAGCGGGGACATGCGGCACCTCCGACGCTAGGATGCAACTCTACGGTTGCATATATTAGTGCAACCGAACAGTTGCGTGTGGAGGTGACCGCATGGCGAGCGTGACACGGGAGATCGTGCTCCCGGCCGAACGGGACGAGACCTGGCGCTGGCTGACCGATCCGAGCGAGCTGTCGCGCTGGCTCGCACCCGAGGTCGAGCTCGAGCCATGGGAGGGCGGCACCGTCGAGACCTCCGGCGAGCCCGATCCGCGCACGGGCGTGGTGGAGCGCGTGGACGAGAACGAGCTGTTGCGCATCCGCTGGTGGCCCGCCGAGGACGAGGACGCGGCGACGACGGTCGAGTTCGAGCTCGGTGACGACCCGGCGGGTACGCGCGTGCGCGTGACCGAGACCGAAGGAGCCACGGCTCCTTCCTCCGGGCCCGGTGGCGCGAGGGCGCTCGCGCTCGCGTGATGAGCGATCCCGGCCTCGTCTTCGGCGCGCTGGCGGACGACACGCGCCGCACCGTGTTCGTGCGCGTCGCGGCCAACGGCCAGGCGACGGCGAGCGAGCTCGCGCGCGACCTGCCGGTGACGCGCCAGGCCGTGGCCAAGCACCTCTCGTTGCTCGCCAGCGCAGGGCTCGTCGAGAGCGTGCGGGTCGGCCGAGAGACCCGCTTCCACGCCCGCGGCGAGGCGCTCGGCGACGCGATCGACTGGATGGCGAGCGTGGGCGCGCGCTGGGACGACCGCCTGGCGCGCCTGGCGCGCCTGGCCGAGTCCTGAGAGGGGCCGAGGTCTACTCCGACTTCTTCGGGATCATCCCCGCGGGCGCGAGGCTCGCGAGCGCGACGGCGAGGCGATTCGGCTCCCTGCCCTCCATCTCCGCCTCCTCCTTGCGCGCCACCGCCTCGCGAACGACGTGCGCGCCGAGAAAGCGCACGGGATCGGGCGGGAAGCGTCCCTGCCTGCCGTCGACGAGCCCGCATGAGCTCCACTCGTCGGCGCTGCCGAGCGCGAGCGAGGCGAGGATGCGGCCGCCGACCACGGCGGGGGCCACGCCGTTGCCCGAGAAACCGACGCCGTAGACGATGTGACTGCGGCCGCCGAGGTGGCCGAAGATCGGGAGGCCCGTTCGCGTGCGATCGATGGGGCCGCACCAGTCGGTCGCGATCGGCACGTCCGCGAGCATCGGGTAGATCTCGTGGAAGCTGTGCGCGACCTGGCGCGCGCGCCCCTCGTCGCGGTCGAAGCGCGCGCCGATGCGGTCGCCCAGCGCGATGCCCCAGCCGCCCTTGCCGAAGACGATGCGCCCGTCGTCCGTCGTGCGGTAGTAGGAGATCATCAACCGCGAGTCGCTGATGCACTCGTGACGCGTCCAGCCGATCTGCGCCAGCCGTTCCGGCATCGGCACCGTCGCGACGATGTCGCTCGAGATGATCGCGAGGCGGGTGTGCAGCTCGCGAAGGCCGACGGCCCAGGCGTTCGTCGCCACGACGACGCGGTCGGCGGTGAGGACGCCGCGCGGCGTGTGCAGGACGGCGGGCGAGCGGCGGTCGAGCTTGGTGACGCGCGTGCCCTCGTGAATGCGCACGCCGAGCCCGAGCGCCACCCGGCGAAGGCCTCGCACGAGATACGCCGGCTGCACGACGGCAGCGGAGGCCTCGAAGAGCCCCGCGAGGTGCCGATCCGTGCCGCTGCGCTCCACCGTCTCCGCGACCGACCATTCCTCGAACGGCATCACGCCGAGCTCACGGCACGTGGCCATGACGCCGTCCCAGGCCCCGGACTGCGCCTGCGACGTGGTCGTCCAGAGGTGCCCGCCGCGGTGATAGTGCGCGTCGATGCCGTGCTCATCGCAGAACGCGCCGAGCTCGTCCACCGCGTCCTCACACGCGCGTGCGAGCTCGAGTGCCCCGTCGGCGCCGCACAGCTGCACCAGCGTGCCGAGCTTGGCCCACCAGGAGATCGCGAAGCCGCCGTTGCGGCCGCTGGCACCGCCGCCGCAGATGTCCTGCTCGAGCACCGCGACGTCGCACGACGGCTCCCGCTGCTTGATGCGGATCGCCGTCCACAACCCCGCGTAGCCGCCGCCCATGATCGCGACGTCGGCACGAGCCGCGCCCTCGAGCGGCGGAGCGGCGGGCTCGTCGGTCGAGAGCGCCTCGTCGAGCCAGAGCGAGCGATGCGGCATGGGGCGCAGATCCTACGGGGACGTCGCCCTTGATGCTCGCAATCACCTTCGCGGTGGAGTCCGTCGCGCCCTTCTTGGTCGCCTGGTCGAAGTAGACCGTGACGCCATCCCACTGGTTGAAGTGCACCGTGCCCGGCTTGTTCGAGAGCGTGATGTGGCCCACGCGTGCCCTGCATGTCGATGCGCGGGAGCGTCGGGATGACGTCGGCGGGAGCGACGGAACCGACGGTCTCGACGGCCCACTTCCAGGCGTTGAGCTGATCCCAGGTGAGGGCCTGGTAGATCGAGCGGCGCGTGGTTGTACTTCTTCGTGTAGAGCGTGCTTGAAGGTCTGCCCGGCCGAGGTGAGGTGCAGCGTCGGCGGCGAGAACGTGGGCCAGATGACGCCGACGCCGTGCTTGCCCGTGGCCTTCCAGAAGGCCTCGTCGATGTAGTCCCAGCCGAGCACGATGTCGCCCTTGAAGCCGGCCGCTGCGCGCCTGCGTGACGCCCAGAGTGCGCGCCGGGCGTGGTCGCGGCCGCGGCGATCCACGAGCGCATCGGGCTTGCGGGCCAGCACCCGCTTCAGCGTCGGGCGAAGATCGTGCGTGTCGCGCTTGAACGTCCTGCGCGTCGATGTCGATGCCGGCGAGCGTCGCCGTGGCGCGGATCGCCTCGCCGAGGCCCTGGCCGAAGGCCGTGTCCTCGGCGATGAGCGGCGACGTGCCGGTAGTCGCTGCTTGCTTCATGAACGGCGCGAACGCGTTCGCGAGGATGTCGTTGTTCGGGCCGATGCGCACGACCTCGGGGTAGTTCGCCTTGGTGACCTGCGAGGACCACGCGTAGGCTCACGAACATCGGGACGCTGTAGCTGAGTGCGCCTCCTCGATCTCGGCCAGCGGCGACGGAGGAGTCCCAGCCGCCGAGGATCACGGCGCAGCTGTCCTTCGGTGACGGCGCGCACCACGGCCTTGCCGCCGCGCGTCGGGATCGGCCCTGTCGTCGTAGACCTTGAGCGCGACGTGCTGGCCGTCGACGCCGCCGCGCCCGTTGACCCAATCGGCCCACAGGCGCGCCGACTTCAGGATGTTGCTGGCCGCGACCGGGTCCCCGCGCGCCTTCGAGAGCGGCAGGATCACCGCCGATGTTTGCCGCCGGCGCGGCACGCGCAGGCCGGGGGCGTGCCAGAGCCTGGCCCCCGAGCGCCGCTGGCGGCGAGCGCCGCGACGAGCGCCTCACGCCGCGTCAGATGTTCGTTCACCTGGTCATGTAGGACGCCGTGGGCACCTGGGTGTTGGCTCTCACGCGACCGATGTCAGCACGAGAGGCGATCCCCGGCGCGTCACGACGACCGTGTGCTCGGCGTGCGCCGTCAGCGATCCGTCGTGGGTGCGCACGGTCCAGCCGTCGGCATCCTGCCGCAGAGCGTCACCGTGTGCGCTGATGATCGGCTCGATCGTGATCACGAGGCCCGTCGTCAGGCGGCCTGTGTTGCGCGGCTCGTCGTAGTTGAGGACATCGGGCGGCTCGTGGATCGTGCGGCCGATGCCGTGGCCCGAGAGCGGACGCAGGACGGTGAAGCCCGCATCGCCGACGGCCCGCCCGACCGCACGCCCGATCGCGCGCAGGGGGCGGCCCGCGCGCGCCGCGGCGATGCCCTCGGCGAGCGCCGTCTCGGCCGTCCCCACGAGTCGCTCGGCGAGCCGCGTCGACGGCGGCACGAGCACCGTGACGGCCGCGTCCGCCATGTAGCCGCCGAGCTCGGCCGTGACGTCGAGGGTGACGATGTCGCCGGCCTCGAGACGCCGGGGGCCCGGCACGCCATGCACGGCCTCGTCGTTGACGCTGACGCAGATCGCGCCCGGGAAGCCGTACACGAGCGCAGGCGCCGAGCGGGCTCCATGACGCTCGAGCGTTGCGGAGGCAACGGCATCGAGCTCGGAGGTGCTCACGCCCGGCTCGACGGCCCGCCGCGTCTCGGCGAGCGTGAGCGCCACGACGCGGCCGACGCGCTGCAATCCCTCCAGGTCGGCGTCGGACTCGATCGACACAGCCCAGGAGTCTAGGAAATCCTGAGGCGGCACCGGCGAGCACGACGAGGCTTCCTGCGCCGTCGCCTCATGCGCGCGTCAGGAAGAATCCGCTCACGTGTTCGAGACGCCCCTCACGATCCTCTCCGAGGACGCGCTCGACGCGATCCATTCCCAGGCGATGACGATCCTCGAGGACGTCGGGACCGAGGTGACGCACGAGCCGGCGCTGGAGTTGCTCGCCGGGCTCGGGCAGCGCGTCGAGGGCACCCGCGTGCGCTTCGACCGCGAATTCGTGATGGAGCAGCTCGCGCGGGCCCCGGCCCAGATCACCGTGCAGGGGCGTAATCCGGAACGCGCTGTCGCGTTCGGCGGCGGCACGCTCTGCCACCTGCCTCCGGGCGGCTCGCCGTTCGTCTCCGACCGCGAGCGCGGACGGCGGGGCGGGGAGTACGCAGATCACGTCGAGATCGTGAAGATGACGCAGGCTGCCGACCTCCTGCGCTGCGGCCAGAGCGGCGCGTGCGAGGCCTCCGACATCCCCGAGACGAGCCGGCATCTCGACCTGGACTACTCGTGGATCCGCTACTCGGACAAGCCCTTCGTCGCCTACGGCACCTCCGGCCCCCGCGCTCGCGACGGCGTCGACCTCGTGGCGATCTCGCGCGGCGGTCGGCCGGTCATCGAGGCCGAGCCGGCGATCATCGGCGTGGTCAACCCCAACAGCCCGCTCGTCTGGGACTTCCTCATGGTCGACGCGATGTGGGCCTGGGCGGAGGCCAACCAGCCGATCGCGATGACGCCGTTCCTGCTCGCGGGTGCGACGGCGCCCGTGTCCGTCGCGGCCGGGCTCTCGCTGCAGGTGGCCGAGGTGCTGTCCGGCGTCGCCATCGCACAGGCCGTGCGCCCCGGCGTGGGGTGCTTCTTCGGCTCCTTCTTCTCGGGCGTCGACATGCGCAGCGGCGGGCCGTCGCTGGGCATGCCCGAGTCGGTGCTCGGCTCGATCGCCGGCGGCCAGCTCGCGCGCCGCTACGGCCTGCCGTTCCGCGGGGGTGGCGGCCTGACGTCCGCCAACGCGCTGGACGCCCAGGCGGCGACGGAGTCGGCCATGTCGCTCTGGGGCACGTATCTCGCGGGCTGCGATCTCGTGCTCCACGCGGCCGGCTGGCTCGAGGGCGGCCTGACGACGTCCTACGAGAAGCTCGCCCTCGACCTCGAGGTGCTGCGCATGTTCGAGCGCCTGCGCACCGGGCTGGCGGTCGACGCCGAGCAGCTGGCGCTCGAGACGATTCGCGAGGAGGGCCCGGGCGCGATCTTCTTCGCGGCGCCGCACACCCTCGAGCACTTCCGCGACTGGGTCTTCATGAGCCCGCTCTTTCGCTCCCAGGCGTATCCAACCTGGGAGAAGCAGGGGGCCGCCGAGACGCCCGAGGTGGCGACCGGCGAATGGAAGCGCCTGCTCTCGAGCTACGAGGATCCCGGAATCGATGAGAGCATCGATGCCGAGATGCGCGCGTTCATGGCCGAACGCAAGCGCGAGCTCGACGGATGAGCGCGCGCGACCCGCGCCACGATGTGCTGTTCGAGCCGGTGCGCATCGGGCCGAAGACGCTGCGCAACCGCTTCTACCAGGTGCCGCACTGCACCGGCTTCGGCGTCGAGAAGCCGTGGACGCAGGCGCGCCATCGGGGCATCAAGGCCGAGGGCGGCTGGGCCTCCGTGTGCACGGAGTACTGCGCGATCAATCCCGAGAGCGACGAGTACCCGTACATCTCCGCCCGCCTGTGGGATGCCGGCGACGTGCGCGCGCTCCGCCTCATGACCGAGGAGGCGCACGCGCACGGCGCCCTGGCGGCGGTGGAGCTGTGGCACGGCGGTGTCCACGTCGAGGCCCGGGAGTCGCGCACCGTACCGCTGGCTCCGAGCCAGATCGCGAGCGAGTTCGAGCCGCTCGTCGTGCCGAAGGCCATGGAGCTCTCGGACATCCGGCGCACGCAGGCCGACTGGGTGTCGGCCGCGCTGCGGGCGCGCGAGGCCGGCTTCGACATCGTCTACGTGTATGGCTCGCACACGTATCTGCCGACGCAGTTCCTCTCTCCCCGCTACAACCGACGCACCGACGCCTACGGCGGCTCGTTCGAGAACCGGGCACGCTTCTGGCTGGAAACGCTCGAGCTCGTACGCGACGCTGTCGGCGACGACACCGCTATCGCGATACGCATCGCGGCGGATACGCTCGACGGAGCGGGGATCGAGCCCGAGGAGGGCCTCGCGTTCGTGCGCGCGGCCGAGCCGCTGGTCGACCTGTTCGACTGCGTGGTCGGCGGCCTGGCGGGCGCGTCGCGCCTGGATGCGGGCGCCTCGCGCTTCTTCGCCACGGGCTACCAGCTCGAGTGGACGGCCCGCTTCCGCGAGGCGACCGGCAAGCCGATCGTCGGCACCGGGCTGATGGTCGATCCCGACGTAATGGCCGACGTGATCGAGAGCGGTGTCTGGAACCTGATCGGTGCCGCGCGCCCGTCGATCGCCGATCCATTCCTGCCGCTCAAGATCGAGCAGGGTCGCTACGACGAGATCCGCGCCTGCATCGGCTGCAACGCCTGCTACGCGCTGGCCAACCGCGGAGGTCATCTGGGCTGCACCCAGAACGCGACCGCGGGTGAGGAGCACCGCCGCGGCTGGCATCCCGAGCGCTTCGAGCGCGCCGCCAACGCCGACCGGGACGTGCTCGTCGTGGGAGCCGGGCCGGCCGGGCTCGAGTGCGCGATCGTGCTCGCCAAGCGCGGCTTCGCACGCGTGCGGCTCGTCGACGCCGCCGACGACATCGGTGGCTGCATGCGCTGGATCCCGCACATGCCCGGCCTGGAGGCCTGGGGTCGCTTCGTCGAGTGGCGTCGGAGCGAGATCGCGCGGCTGGCCAACCTCGAGCTCGTCACCGGTGTGCGCCTGCATGCTGCCGACGTGCGCGCGAGCGGCGCGGACATCGCCGTGATCGCGACCGGGGCGCACTGGGCGCTGGACGGATTCAACGGCGTCTCCAAGGGCCCGATCCCGGGCGCCGACGCGACGAAGGAGCACATCCTGACGCCCGAGCAGATCATGCTCGGAGCGCAGCCCGTCGCGGGCCCGAGGGTCGTCGTGATCGATGTCGAGAGCTATCACGTGGGCGCGAGCCTGGCACTCCGGCTCGCCGGGCAGGGCCACGAAGTGACGATCGCGACACCGTCGGAGACCGTGGCGGCCTGGTGCAACTGGACGCTCGAGGGCCCGCGACTGCGTGCGCAACTGCACGCGGTCGGCGTCGCAATGGTCAGCGAGGCGACCGCGGAGGAGATCCTGCCCGACGCCGTGCGCTTCCGACACGCCCATGGAGGCCCGCCATTCGACGTCGAGACCGATACGGTCGTGCTCGTCACGCAGCGCCTGAGCAACGAGGCGCTCTACCTCGAGCTCGCCGAGGACCCCGACGCGCTCGCGGCGTGCGGCGTCGAGGCGGTCTACCGCACCGGTGACTGCGTTGCCCCGCGCTGGCTCGTCGACACCGTCTTCGACGGCCATCGCCTGGCGCGCGAGATCGACAGTGCCGATCCGGGCGTCCATCTGCCGACGCTGCGCGAGCGCGTCATTCCGGCATAGTGCTGCGGCACATGGCGCTCACATTCGTCACCGGCGGCGCGCGCAGCGGCAAGTCGGCTCACGCGCTGCGACTGGCCGCGCGAGCGGGTACGCAGGTCGTTCTGATCGCAACCGCCCAGGCGCGGGACGACGAGATGCGAGAGCGCATCGAGGCGCACCGCCGCGAGCGGCCCTCCGGCTGGCGGACGGTCGAGGAGCCGCTCGACCTCTCCGGCGCTCTGCGCGGGCTCTCGGGTGACGAGTTCGCCGTCGTCGACTGCCTCTCGCTCTGGGTCTCGAACCTGATCGAGGCCCTGCACGACGCCCCGTCGATCGAGCGACTCGCCGAGGAATCGGCGGCGCTGGCGGCCGGGCGCACGGGGGGCTGTGTCGCGGTCTCGAACGAGGTCGGCATGGGAATCGTCCCGGCGAACGATCTGGCGCGTGCCTATCGCGACGTGATCGGGCGTGTCAACGCGATCTGGGCCGAGGCTGCAGAGGACGCGGTGCTTGCCGTCGCCGGGCGCGTGCTGCGGCTGGAGCGTGCATGAGCGCGGCGCTGGAGCGCGCCGTGGCCGCGATCGCAGAGCCCGACGCTGCTGCGGGCCGTGAGGTCCAGCGACGGCTGGACGAAAAGACGAAGCCGCGCGGCTCGCTCGGCGGGCTCGAGCGGCTCGCCGTGCAGATCGCGAGCATCCAGCGCACGCCCACACCCGCGCTCGGCAGGCCCGTGGTCGTCGTCTGCGCTGCCGATCACGGCGTCGCGGCCGAGGGCGTGAGCGCGTTCCCATCGTCGGTCACGGCGCAGATGGTCGCCAACTACGCGGCGGGCGGCGCGGCGGTGAGCGTGCTCGCGCGCAGGGCGGGCGCGCGCCTCGTCGTGGTCGACTGCGGCGTCGCCGAGCCGCTGCCGGTGCCGGGAGTGCTCGACCGCCGCCTCGGTGCCGGAACGGCGAGCATGCTGCGCGGGCCGGCCATGTCGCACGAGCAGGCGATCGCTGCGCTCGAGACGGGCATCGCGCTCGCCGCCGAGCAGCTCGACGGCGCCGGCTGCGTCGCCCTCGGCGAGATGGGCATCGGCAACTCCACCGCGGCGGCGGCGCTCTGCTGCGCCCTGGCGGGGGCGACACCCGAGCAGGCCTGCGGTCGCGGCACGGGCCTCGACGACGAGGGCCTCGAGCGCAAGCGGGACGTCGTGACACGCGCGCTCGCGCTCAACCGCCCCAGTGCAGACGACGGCGTCGGGGCACTCGCGGCCGTCGGCGGATTCGAGCTCGGAGTGCTCGCGGGCCTGGCCCTGGGCGCGGTCGGGCGCGGTGTGCCCGTCCTCGTCGACGGCTATCCCGCGTCGAGCGCCGTGCTCGTCGCGGCCGTGCTGGCACCGGCGCTGACCGCGTCGCTGATCGCAGCGCACCGTTCGTCCGAGCCGGGGCATCGCATCGTGCTGGAGAAGCTCGGACTGCATCCGCTGCTCGACCTCGAGCTGCGTCTCGGCGAGGGCAGCGGCGCCGCTCTCGCCCTGCCGCTGCTGGGCGCCGCGCTCGCGATCCTCGACGAGATGGCGACGTTCGCCTCCGCGGGCGTCGACGACAGCGGTCGCTGATGGCGGAGACGGGCGTCCGCGCCGAGGCTCGCGCGTTGGCCGCCGCCGTGTCGCTCCTGACCCGCGTCCCGGTCGGCTCGCGCGTGCACATCGGCGACAGCGACGTGGCCCGCTCGCTGGCGTGGCTGCCACTCGTCGGCACCGCGCTCGGCGGCGCGCTCGCACTCGGGGCGCGTGCACTCGAGGGCCGCCTGGACGCCGGGCCCGCCGCGGTCCTGCTGGTCGCCGCCTGGGCCCTCGCGACAGGCGCGATCCACCTCGATGGCCTCGCCGACTCCGCCGACGCGCTCGGGGGGAGCGACCGCGAGCGCCGCCTCGCGATCATGCGCGACGCGCAGATCGGCTCCTTCGGCGCGCTCGCACTGGTGCTGGTGGTGGCGCTCAAGATCTCCCTCGTCGCCGCCGTCCTCGTGCGCGGACACCACCTCTGGCTGATGGCGGTCCCGGCCGTCGGGCGACTTGCAGCGTCGGGGCTGAGTGCCGCGCTTCCCTACGCGCGCGAGCACGGCACCGGCGCCGCGCTCGTCGGCGGCGGCTGGCGCATCGAGCGCCTCGCCGTCGCGTTGGGTACCGCGATGGTCGTCGCTCTCGCGTGCGCGCGCCTGCGCGGCCTGCTCGCCGTCGCGGCAGCCGCCCTCGTGGCCCTGGCGATCGGCCGCCTCGCCATGCAGCGCATCGGCGGCATCACGGGCGACGTGCTCGGCGCGGCGATCGAGCTTGCGGAGTGCGCCGCGCTGCTGGCGTTGATCGCCGGGCGGTAGGCGCTCGGCGCGGGTCGCGGGCCGGCTGGGGGTGGCTGGGGCCGGCCAAGTGGCACACGCGGCGCGTGCCACTTGGCGGGCTTGCGCGCAGGCCCGTACGCGGGACCGGCCAAGTGACACCCGCGGCGAGTGCCACTTGGCGCGCTTGCGCGCCCGCCCCTACGCGGGCACCGGCCAAGTGACACCCGCGGCGTGTGCCACTTGGCACACCCGCCCGCGCCTCGAACCAGCCGCACCGGCGGCCTGCGCGACCCGCCCCTCACGCAGGCCGAGTCAGCGCGCTGAGCGTGCCGCTCGCGAGCAGCGCGTCCCAGCGCACCAGGAACTGCTCGTACAGCACGGCGCGGCGCGCTGCGACGCCGACTGCGAGCGCCTGCACGCCGTGCCGCACGGCCCGGCTCGGCGCCTCGCGGAGCAGGCGTCCCGTCGCGTTGGGGTCGCCGTTGCTGAGTGCTGCGACGGCCAGCGCGTCCTCGGCGGTGAGCAGTGCCAGCTCGTGCTGGAGGCGCGGGCCCAGCACGTCGCAGTCGTGCACCTCGCCGAGCAGATCCTGCAGCGCGCGCGCCTCGGCCTCGACCAGCGCTGCGGGCGGTCCGAGGACGCTCCCGAGCACTTCGAGCGTGTAGCGCAGGCGCTTCGCAGCGATGCGCAGGTCGTGCAACTCGCGCACATTGCCCGGGTCGCGTACGGCCGCGTCGAACGCGAGCAGCTCTGAGACCCGTTGCTTCGCGATGCGCTGCGCCGCCCCGCCCAGCCTCGTCCCCGGTCGGAGTCCCCTGACCCGGCCGGCCTTCACTCCGCTGCGACCTCGGCGAGCGCTGCGAGCAGTTCGGGGTCGCCGAGGGCGGCGATCGCAGGCTGGAGCTCGGCCTCGGCGTCGGCCCGATCGCTCGAGAGCTCGGACAGGACGTGCCGGATGCCGGCCCGCTCACTCGCGCGCGCGGTCTTGAGGAATCGCCGCACGAGCTCGATCTGCACGTCGAGGTCGCGCGCGCGGCCGAGTGGCTCGGCGTCTCGCCGCAGCATCCGTCGCGCCGTGCGGCGGACTTCCTCGTCGAGGCCGTCGGCGAACACGTCCAGTGCGCTGGTGAGGCGGCGCAGGGCCACGCGCACGTCGTGCAGCGCCTCCGGGTCGCTCGAGCCGATGGCACCGGGGACGATCGCGGCCAGATCGGCGCTGCGCGCTGCGATCACGCGCCGCGCGGCGATGCGCAGGGGCTCGCCGGGTGCGAGCTCGACGGGGCTGGCCGGAGCCATCAGCCAGACGGACGATCGAGACGCGCGGCGACCATGTCGAGCACGGCCCCCTCGCGGATACCGCCCCTGCAGAACCACAGCGGCACGCCCAGGCGCGCTGCGCACGCGTGCAGGATCAGCGCGCCCGCCGGCAGGATGCGCACGCGCTCCTGTTCCAGCTCGAAGCGCCTCGCGATCCGGCGCGACGGGTGCTCGCACAGGATGCGAACGGCGCGCTCGAGCGCCTCGACATCCAGCAGTGGCCCAACCATGCGGCGGAGGTTGGACGCGGAGCCGGCGACGGCGGAGGCGTGCTGCGGCTGAGGGATCTCACCCATCGCGGGCAGCATCTCGTCGATGATGCGGCGCACGCGCTCGAGCTCGAACGGCCGGGGCGGGTCGTGCTCGATGCAGAGGTCGGTCAGGCGCCCCGAGCCGAGCCTGTACGAGTGCGAGAAGTGGATGCCGTTGCCGATCGAGCCCACCACGACCTCGGTCGAGCCGCCGCCGACGTCGACCACGCCGACCTCGCCCTCCCACGGCTCGTCGAGCGCATTGAGCGTGCCCACCCAGGCGAGCCGCGCCTCCTCGTCCTCGTCGATGATCTCGAGCTCGTGCCCCGTGTCGGCCAGCACGCGCGCGGCCAGCTCGGCCCCGTTCTCGGCCTCGCGCGCAGCGGACGTCGCGATGATGCGCAGGTCGCGCGCGCCGAGCTTGCGGGCGACGTCGGCATAGCGCCGCAGGGCGTCACTGACATGCAACAGGCTCTCGTCACTGATGCGGCTGTTGTGTGCCAGGTCGCGCCCGAGCCGCACCAACTCCTTGTCGGTGTAGGTCGGCGTGAGGCGGCCATCCTCCTGTTCGGCCACCAGCAGGCGCACCGTATTGGTGCCGACGTCGATCACGCCATAGCGCGTGCTCAACCGATGTCCTCGCCGCGTCGTTTGGCCGCTCGCACGACGCGTTCGGCCGCCTCCTCCCGGTCGGCCTCCTCGTCGGCCACGCGCGCGGCCTCGAGGGCAGCCTCCATCCGCTCTACCTGCGCCGAGCGCTCCGGCTCTCCCTCTGCGGGGCGGCGGCGCTCCCACGTGCCGTCCGGCATGAGCTGGAAGCATTTGCGCGTGTCCGAGAGCGACGTCTCCAGCAGTGTGTCGATCTCGCCCTGGATGGCGGCGTCCTCCACGGGCACGATCACCTCGACGCGCGAGTCGAGATTGCGCGGCATCATGTCGGCCGAGCCGAGGAAGTAGCGCGACTCCTCGCCGTGGAACGCGAACAGTCGCTCGTGCTCGAGGAAGCGGCCGAGGACGCTGACGACGCGGATGTTCTCGGACAGGTCGGGCACCCCTGGGCGCAGGCAGCAGATGCCGCGCACGACGAGATCGACCTGGACGCCGGCCTGCGAGGCCTCGTACAGCGACTCGATCACGGGGCGGTCGACGAGTCCGTTCATCTTGAGCACGATACGACCCCGGCTCCCGGCCACGGTATCGGCGGTCACCCGCCGCACCTCGTCGACGATGCGCTCGCGCAGATCGGTGGGCGCGACGAGCAGCTTGCGGTAGCGCTGGGGGCGGCCGAAGCCGGTCAGGTAGTTGAAGAGGTCGGAGACGTCGGCCGCGATGTCGGGCCGGCAGGTGAAGAGGCCGGCGTCGGTGTAGAGGCGCGCGGTGCGCGGGTGGTAGTTGCCGGTGCCGATGTGCACGTAGCGACGGATGCCGCCGTGCTCGCGGCGCACCACGAGAGCGCACTTGGCGTGCGTCTTGAGCGCCGGGAAGCCGTGCACCACGTGCACGCCGGCGCGTTCCAGCGCGCGCGCCCAGCCGATGTTGCGGGCCTCGTCGAAGCGCGCCTTGAGCTCGACGAGCACCACCGCCTGCTTGCCCTGCTCGGCCGCGCGGATGAGCGCCGGCACCATCGGCGAGTCGCCCGACGTGCGGTAGATCGTGTGCTTGATGGCGAGCACGTCCGGGTCGTCGACGGCCTGCTCGAAGAGGCGCTCGACCGACGTGGAGAACGCGTCGTAGGGGTGCTCGACGAAGATGTCGCCCTCGCGGATCGCGGCGAAGAGATCGGCCGGCGCATCGCCCTCGCCGCGCAGCCGCGGCCGCGTCACGCCCTGCCACTCGGGGTAGCGCAGCTCGGGCCGGTCGAGTCCGGCGAGCTCGACCAGGTCGGCAAGGTCGAGCAACCCGTCCACGGCGTACACGTAGGCCTCGTCGGCGTGCAGATGCGCGAGCAGCTGGTGGCGCATCCCGGCGGACATCGAGCTCGCGAGCTCCACGCGCACGACCTCGCCGAAGCGGCGGCGGCGCAGCTCGCGCTCGACGGCCGAGAGCAGGTCGTCGGCCGCCTCCTCGATCTCGAAGTCCGCGTCGCGCGTGACGCGGAAGGCCGCGTGCTCCTCGATCTCCATGCCGGGGAAGAGCGAGTCGAGGTGCGCGGCGATCAGGTCCTCGAGCGTCACGAAGCGATCGCCGCCGTCGCCGACGGGCAGGAAGCGCGGCAGCACCTCCGGCACCTTGACGCGCGCGAGGCGCCGCTGGCCCGTCTCGGGGTCGCGCAGCATCACGCCGAGCGAGAGCGAGAGGTTCGAGATGTACGGGAACGGCCTCCCGGGGCCGACCGCGAGCGGCGTGAGCACGGGGAAGATGCTGCCGTGGAACATGGCGGCGAGCTCTCCCCGCTCGGGAGCCGCGACCTCGGAGACCGGCATCACGGCGATGCCGGCCGCCTTCAGCTCGGACAGGAGGCCGGCGAGCTGGACGCTCTGGCGCTCGACGAGCTCGCGCATCCTCGTGCCGACGCGATCGAGCACCTCCGAGGGCAGCAGCTCGCCCGCCGTGCGCGGCCGGTTGGGCGCGGCGCGGACGGCTTCGAGCAGCTCGGCCACGCGCACCATGCAGAACTCGTCGAGGTTGGACGAGAAGATCGCCGTGAAGCGCAGACGCTCGAGCAACGGGACGCGGTCGTCGCCGGCGAGCTCGTGCACGCGGGCGTTCCACTCGAGCCACGACAGCTCGCGGTCGAAGAGGCGCGACTGCTGAGCGGTCTTCTTCGGGCGGCGGACGGCCATCACACTCCTCCTGCGATCAGTGCGAGCGCACGGGGGCGCAGGAACCACCGCAGCTCGCCGTGCCGGCCGGCGATGGGATCGATTGCCGCTGCTCCCGCCTTGGGAAACGAGACGTGCACGCCCGTGACGTCGTGGAGCAGTACCGACAGATCCGGCTCGTGGCCGACGAGCACGAGATCGTCGCCGTGGCGCTCGGTGAGGCCCGCGAGATCGTCCGCCTCGACGCCGAGCAGCGCCGGGTCGTCGGCCACCGGGGCACCCAGCTCCTCGCCGATGATCTCGGCCGTCTCGCGTGCGCGCGGGTACGGGCTCGTCACCACGCATTGCGGCTCGACGCGCAACGCCGCCAGCGCACGACCCGTTGAGCGGGCGGCGCGCCGCCCGGCAGCCACCAGCGTCCGCTCGGGATCCGGCGTGCCGAGCGCGCGATCCTCGGCCTCCGCATGTCGGACGAGGATGATTGCCACGACGTCAGCATAGAGTGGAACGCCGGACGCCAGCGCCTGGTCACCGCTTCTTCACCAAGCTCTCACCTCCGGGGTCGCGGCCTTCGCCGCCTCCCGCACCGAGCCCTCGTCGTTGCGATACTCCCGGAGGTGAGCGACGTCCCAGTGCGCACGCTTCAGGTGAGCCCCGAGCAGGACGGCCAACCGCGGCCCACCGGCTCGCCGGTGTTCCAGGTGGAGCGCCTGTCGGTGCGCTACGACGGTGTGCTGGCCGTGCGCGACGTCACGTTCGACGTCGAGGAGCGGGCCGTCACGGCCTTCATCGGCCCGTCGGGCTGTGGCAAGACGACGATCCTACGCACGCTCAACCGCATGAACGACCTCGTGCCCGGAGCGAGCATCGACGGCTCGGTTCGCTTCCTCGGCGCCGACCTGTACGCGCCCGGCGTGGATGCGACCGACGTGCGGCGGCGCATCGGCATGGTCTTCCAGAAGCCCAATCCGTTCCCGCGCTCGATCCGCGACAACGTCGCCTTCGGCCCGCGCTCGATCGGCCTGAAGGGCGATCTCGACGCCCGCATCGAGCGTGCGCTGCGTCAGGCCGCGCTCTGGGACGAGGTCAAGGACCGGCTCGGTCGCAATGCGTGGAGGCTCTCGGGCGGGCAGCAGCAGCGCCTCTGCATCGCCCGCTGTCTGGCCGTGGATCCCGAGGTGCTCCTGATGGACGAGCCGGCCTCGGCGCTGGACCCGATCTCAAGCGGGCGCATCGAGGACCTTATCCACGAGCTGAAGCGCGACTACGCGATCGTCATCGTGACGCACAACATGCAGCAGGCGGCGCGCGTGGCCGACCGCACGGCGTTCTTCAGCGTCGAGCCCGCGGAGGACGTCGACGCCAACCCGCACGGCGTGCTGATCGAGATCGGCGAGACGCGGCGAATCTTCACGAGCCCGGCTGATCCGCGCACCGAGGCATACGTCACCGGTCGCTTCGGGTGAGGCGGTGAGCGCGCCGGACCTGCCGAGCGGCTACGAGGGGCTGCGAGTCGGGTTCACGGCCGCGGTCTCGCACGAGCTGCGCACGCCGCTCGCGCGGCTGCTCTCGCTGCTCGACACCGCGAAGCTACCGGGGGTCGACGTCCGCGAGCTGATCGAGGAGGCCTGCGCCGAGGTCGTCGAGATGACCCAGCTGGTGGACGACATCCTCTTCCTGTCCGAGCTCGAGCAGGGTCGCGAGGTCGTCGCGCTCGGGTTCACGGAGCTCGCGCCCCACGTCCGCGAGCTGTACGAGCTCTCGCGCGAGCGCGCGCTGCGCGCGGAGCTCACACTCGAGATGGACGTGCCGGACGGCCTGGTGGTGCCGCTGCGGCCGCGCATGCTGCAGGTCGTCCTCGCCAACCTGCTCGACAATGCGCTGCGCTACGCCGGTCGCGGCGCCACGTTCCGCATCGCGGCGCGCAGGAGGCGCAACGCGGTGCTGCTGGAGGTCTCCGACGACGGCGCCGGAGTCGATCCGTCGGATGTCTCGCGCCTGTTCGAGCGCTTCTTCCGCTCCGACCGCTCGCGCGCGACGCGGGGTACCGGTCTCGGGCTCGCGATCGTCAAGCACATCGTGACCGCCGCCGACGGCACGGCCGAGGTGGAAGGCGCCCTGGGCGAGGGCACGCGCTTTCGCTTCGTCCTGCCGGCGCCGCGCACCGCGCGCATCCTCTAGCTCCCACGGCGCTCCCGGCCCACGCCTCCCGACTGCGGACGGCGGCTAGCATGCGCGGGTGCCACGCGACGTCTTCCACGAGCAGCTCGAACGTCTCGAGGAGGCGCTCCAGGAGCAAGGGCAGCTCGTGCTGCGGGCATTGCGCTCGTCCGTCAACGCCCTGTACCGCGGCGACGTCGACCTGGCCGACGAGGTGATCGCGTTCGACGACGAGGTCGACCACCGCTACCACTCGCTGCAGCAGGGCATCGAGGCCCTGCTCGCGCTGCAGACGCCCGTCGCGATCGACCTCCGCCTCGTGCTGGCGATGCTGCACGTCAATCTGCACCTCGAGCGCATGGGCGACCACTGCGTGACGATCGCCAAGCTCACGAAGCTCTCGGAGAACCTCACCGCCGACGACTCGCTCATGGCGGGCTTCGAGGACGTCGCGGTGCGCGCCGAGGAGATGATCCGCGTGGCGCTCGCCTCGTTCGCCGCGCGCGACGTGGCCAGGGCGGAGATGCTGGTCGACCTCGACGAGCTGATCGACCGGGCCAACCGGCGCGTGGTCTCGCATGTGCTGCAGCTCGGCGGCGACGAGGCCCTGCGCGAGTGGGGCCTGCACATGATCATCGTCTCGCGCTGCCTCGAGCGGATCGGCGATCACGCAGTCGACATCGGCGAGCAGACCGCGTACCTGGTGACGGGCGAGTTCCGCGAGTTCACCGACGCCTCGCACGGACGCGATTAGCCTGCTCAAAGCGCCTTCGGGCCGTCGTCACCACATCTTCACCAGGTCGTCACCAGAACATCTCCCCCGGGCTCGGAGGCCGTCTGTAGGTTGGCCACGTCCGGCGCATGGCCGGATGCGCACGCAAGCCTGCGAGCGCAGTACTGCCTCTCGGAGGAGCGGGATGATTCTCAGGAAGACCGTACTGGCCGCCGGCGCGCTCGCCGCGCTGCTGATCTCGGCAAGTGTCGGGTCGGCGAAGCCGACCGCGACCGCGAAAGCCGGTGCCACGACGCCGGCGCAGTGCAGCACGAAGCTGCTGACGCTGCGCCCGCACTATCCCGATCCCGTCAAGCCGCTCGCCGGCGCCGCGTCGTCGTTGAGCGGAGCGGGCTCGACGTTCGTCGCTCCGATCATGTCGATGTGGGCGCAGGCCTACTCGAAGAAGGGCACGAACGTCGCCTACCAGGCGATTGGCTCGGGCGGCGGCGTCTCGCAGATCAACGCGCAGACCGTCGACTTCGGTGCCAGCGACACGCCGATGCTCGACAGCGAGCTGGCGGCTTCCAAGGGCGGCCCGATTCTGCATATCCCGCTCGTGCTAGGCGCGGTGACGGTCGCCTACCACGTCAAGGGCGTCGGCCAGGGGCCTGAACTTCGACGGCCCGACGATCGGCAAGATCTACGCCGGGCAGATCACGAAGTGGAACGACCCGGCGATCAAGGCGCTCAACCCGAAGGCGAACCTGCCCGACGAGGCGATCGCGGTCGTCCATCGTTCTGACGGCTCGGGCACGACGGCGGTGTTCACCGACTTCCTGACCAAGACCAGCCCTGAGTGGGTCGCGAAACTGGGTGGCGCCGACAAGTCGTTCGGCAAGACCGTTGCCTGGCCCGTCGGCATCGGCGGCAAGGGTAATGACGGCGTCGCAGCACTCGTGAGCCAGACGGAAGGCGCGATCGGGTATCCCGAGTTGCAGTACGCGATCTCCAGCAAGCTGAACTATGGCAACGTGAAGAA
Organism: uncultured Actinomycetes bacterium; assembly: GCA_963845865.1. Taxonomy (GTDB): domain Bacteria; phylum Actinomycetota; class Thermoleophilia; order Gaiellales; family JALYLC01; genus JALYLC01. The sequence continues at coordinate 42,149 of CAWJTT010000004.1, read as the reverse complement.
CAAGAAGGGCACGTTCATCACGCCGTGCGTCGCGACGACGAGCGCGGCCGCACTGAAGACCTCGTTCCCGCCCGATCTGCGCACGAGCCTGACGTGGCGCGGAGCGGCGCTCGCCTATCCGATCACGGGGACGACGTTCGCGCTCGTGGATCAGAACCAGACGGACGCCGGCAAGGCCAAGGCGCTCGTGAACTTCCTCTCCTGGGCGCTGACGACGGGACAGAACTTCCCGGCTACGGTCAACTACGCACCGATGGGCAAGATCCTGCAGCAGAAGGCGCTGTCGCAGCTCAATAAGATCAAGCTCGACGGCAAGCCGCTGGTGAAGATCCCGATCTCCTTCAAGTAGTGAGTGCCGCCTCTCCGACGGCGGGAAGGCGCGAGGCGCGGGCGCTGCATCAGCAGCGCCTGCGCCTCGGCGATTCGATCTTCCGCTGGTGCGTCGCGGGCACCGCGGCGACCGTCCTGCTCGCGTTCGTCGCGACGGCATTCTTCCTGGTCAAGGAGGCCTGGCCCGCCGCTCTCGCACTACGGGCCGCTGAGCTTTCTCGAGTCGTCGCGCTGGGCGCCGTCCGAGGCTGTTCCGACCGCTGCCAAGCACGAACCCGTACGGGATCCTGCAGTTCATCTACGGAACGGTGCTCACGTCGTTCATCGCGATGCTGCTGGCGATTCCGATCGCAATGGGGCTCGCGCTCTACACCACCGATGTGGCGCCGATGCGGCTCCGCAAGCCGCTGGCGTACACGATCGACCTGTTCGCGGCGGTTCCGAGCGTGGTCTACGGCTTCTGGGGCATCTTCGCCCTGCTGCCCGTTCTGCATCCGATCGCCGACAATCTCTCGAGCTGGCTGAGTCCGATTCCCGTGGTCGGCAGCGTCTTCAACGGCCCGTTCTTCGGGCCGTCGTACTTCGCCGCGGGAATCGTGCTCGCGATCATGGTGCTGCCGATCATCACCGCCATTTGCCGCGAGGTCTTCGCGGTCGCCCCGGTGGGCGAGAAGGAGGCCGCGCTCGCACTCGGAGCGACGCGCTGGGAAATGCTGCGCATCGCAGTGCTGAAGCGCTCTGCCCCGGGTATCGCCGGGGCGAGCCTGCTCGGCCTGGGCCGCGCGTTCGGCGAGACGATCGCCGTGACGATGCTGATCGGCAACTACCGTGCTCAACATCTCGACCAGCATCTTCGGCCAGGGCGCCACCATGCCGAGCGTGATCGCCAACGAATTCACCGAGGCCACCGAACCGTTCCACCTGCAGTCGCTGTTCGTCGTCGGCCTGGCGCTGATGGTCATCACGCTGATCATCAACGTGCTCGGCAAGCTCGTCGTATCCCGCATCAGCGAGACGATCGCGTAGAGCATGGCGACCGCGACCGACGCACGTCTGACGAAGGACCCGCTGGCCTCTTCGCTCCGCCGGCGCCACCGCACCGACCGCGGAATGACGATCCTGCTGACCGTGCTGATGATCGGCATCGGCGGGCTGCTCGTGTGGGTGCTCGGCTATGTAGCCGTTCAGGGCATCCAGGCGCTGGACTGGGGATTCATCACCGATACGCCCCCGGGCAACCCCTCCGACACAGGCGGTGGATTCGCCAACGGCATCGTCGGCTCGCTCGTCATCGTCGGCATCGCGACGGCCGCCGCCGTGCCGTTCGGCATCGGCTGCGCGATCTACCTGAATCAGTACGCAGACGGTCGTATCGCACATGCGTTGCGGCTCGTGACAGACGTGATGCTCGGAATCCCGACGATCGTCACCGGCGCGTTCGTGTACGCGCTGTGGGTCGTGCAGTTCGGATTCTCGGGCTATGCCGGCGCGCTCGCGCTCGCGTTCGTGATGGTGCCGCTGATCGTGCGCGCCACCGAGGAGATGCTGCGCCTCGTGCCGCGCGAGATTCACGAGGCGAGTCTGGCGCTCGGTGTCACCAAGTCGCGCACGATCGCGTCGGTGTTGCTGCCCACGGCGCGCGCGGGGATCATCACGGGCGTGATGCTCGCCGTTGCGCGCGCGATGGGTGAGACGGCTCCGCTGCTCCTGACGACGCTCGGCAACGACCTGTTCATGGAGACGAACCCCGGCAATCGGATGTCGACGCTCTCGCTGCAGATCTTCGGGAGCGCGACGGGTGGCTTCCCGTCTGCGCAGGCGCGGGCCTGGGCAGGAGCACTCGTTCTGATTACAATCGTGCTGCTCCTGACCGTCCTGGCCAGGCTTGTCTCCCGAACTTCGGCGATTAGCAAATGAGCACCCCAGAAAGGCCCGACCTGATGGAAGCCGCCAGCGTGAGCGGAAGCAGTGGCAACGGCGCGTCCGCGGCCTCCGCGGGCGACGGCCGGCACGCTGGTAGGGGCTCGGCGCGGCGGATGGACGTCGTCAACCTGGATGCCGGCTTTGGCGCGACCACGATCATCGCCGGCATCAACCTGAAGATCGAGCCCAACGCAGTGACGGCCGCTGATCGGTCCTTCCGGTGCCGGCAAGTCGACGCTCCTGCGGTGCCTCAACGCGATGCACTCGACCGCGAAGGGCGCGTTCGCCAAGGGCGAGATCCTGCTGGACGGCGTCGACATCAACGCCGCCGGCGTCGACCCCGTCCTCGTACGCCGCCGGGTCGGCATGGTCTTCCAGCGCCCCAACCCGTTTCCGACGATGTCGATCTACGACAACGTCGCCGCCGGACTGCGCCTGACCGCCGGCCGGCGCGCCAGCCGCCACCGCTTCGACGAGGTCGTCGAGCGCGCACTGCGCCAGGCCGACCTGTGGGCCGAGGTCAAGGATCGCCTGCGCAACGTGGGCGGCGCACTCTCGGGCGGGCAGCAGCAGCGCCTCTGCATCGCGCGCGCCCTCGCGGTGGAGCCCGAGGTGCTGCTGATGGATGAGCCGTGCTCGGCGCTCGACCCGATCTCCACCTCCAAGATCGAGGAGACCATTCACGCCCTCAAGGTGGACTACACGATCGTGATCGTGACGCACAACATGCAGCAGGCGGCGCGTGTCTCGGACACGACCGCCTTCATGACGATCCTCGAGGCCGGGCAGCCCGGCACGCTCGTCGAGACCGGGCCCACGAGCGAGATCTTCGGCAAGCCCACGAACCAGGTCACGGGCGCCTACGTCTCGGGGCAGTTCGGCTAGGGCGTGGCTCAGGTCGCACCCGGTTTCCTGGAGCAACGGCTGATCGAGGTCTCCGACCTCGTCCGCCACGATCTGCGCGAGGTCCTGGACGCGCTGGCGCGCGGCGACTACGCCGTCGCCCAGCGCGTGATCGAAGCCGACGACGAGATCGACCGCCTCTGTCTCGCGCTCGACCGCGATGCCGAGATCCTGCTCGTCGGCAAAGTGGTGCCCGGGCGCGACATCGCGCTCGTCCTGGCGGCCACCCGGATCGCGCGCAACCTCGAGCGCATGGCCGACCAGTGCGTGACGATCGCCAAGCTCGTGCAGGCCGGCGGCAACGACGGGCCTGCGGCGAACGCCGTGCGCGCGTCGCTGGAGGAGATGGGGCGGCGCGGCGAGCGCATGCTCGAGGCGGCGACCGACGCCCTGTCGCGCCGCGACGCGGCGCGCGCACAGCAACTCGACGAGCTCGACAACCTCGTCGACGACCTCAACCGCTCGGTGGTCGAGCAGGTGCTCGACCTCGCCGGCGATCGCGCCTGTCGCGCGTGGGGCCTGCGCATGGTGCTGGTCGCCCGGGCGCTCGAGCGCATCGCCGACAACGCCGTCGACATCGCCGAGCAGGCCTCCTACGTGGTCACGGGCGAGCTGCGCGAGTTCAGCGACGCTTCGCACCCGGACGACACGCCGGGCGAGGCCGCGTAGCCAGGCTTCACGCGCGCGCGACGAGGACCTTGAAGACGTTGTCGTAGCGGACGGACCCGTCGGGCTGACGGGCTTGCTCGCAGACCGCAGTGACCGCGTCGCGCGTCGCCTCGAGGCCCGCGGTTTCGATCGCGCGGCGGGCGGGGCCCGAGGCGAGATGCGCCCGCACGGCCGTGCCCAGGTCGTCGTGCGCGTACGGCGTCGGGACGTCGATCGTGCGCTCCGCGATCAGGCCGGCGCTCTCGACGAGTGCTTCGAGGGCCCCGGGAGCGGCCAGTGCGAACGCGCCGCCAGTACCCGGCGGGGGCGGAGGGAGGAGCGCGCCGATGGCGCCGAGCACCGCCCGCATCTCGCATTGCTCGGGCCGTCCCCAGGTCGTGATCGCAACGCGGACACCGGGCCGCGCAACCCGTCTGATCTCGCGCAGCGCCGCGGTCGGGTCGCTCGCATACTGCACGGAGTTGAACGCCGTGACCGCGTCGAAGCAGTCGTCGGCGTACGGCAGCGCCTCGAGCTCCCCCTCGCGCAGGTCGGCCTCCGGCAAGCGCTCACGCGCCACCTCCAGCAGCCCCGCCGATGCATCGAGGCCCGAGACGGTCGCGCCTCGCTCGGCGGCCAGCACGAGCGCGAGGCCGGCGCCGCAGCCCGCGTCGAGCAGGCGCGTGCCGCCTGCGACGCCGAGCGCGTCGAGTGCTGCCTCGAAGAAGGGAGCCTGCACGGGCTCGGCCAGCTCGGCCCAATCGCGGGCGGCGGCGCCCCAGAGCTGCCCTTGCACCTGTGCGGTTCCCACGGTCGCCTCCGCTGGTCGTCGGCCGGCGGCGTAGGCGCGTCCCGGCCCGTGTGGAGCATAGTCACCAGGCCATCGTCGGAGACGGCTCGCCGGAACCCGCGCGTGCCTGGCGGATCCACGCGGGCGAGAGCGTCGCGCCCAGCGCGACACCCGCAGCTGCCGTCCCGACGAGCACCCACATCACGGCCGCGTAGCTGCCGGTCACATCGCGGATCGCCCCCAGCCCGACGGGCGAGGCCGCGGCGACGGTGTACGCCACGAGCAGCATCAGGCCCGTGGTGGCGGCCACCGATGCCCCATCGTGGGCGACGTCGACGGGCAGCGCCATCGAGAGCGAGAAGCCGCAGCCGATGCCGAATCCCATCAAGATCGCGGCGGCGATGCCCGCGGCGGGCGCGAGGATCGCGAGCAGCAGCCCGATGAGCACGAGCGAGAGCCCGCCGACGAGGTAGGAGCGACGCGAGCCGATGCGGTCGCCTGCGAACGCGATCAGCAGCGTTCCCCCGAGCGCGGTGATGTTGAGGATGCCGATCAGCGAGCCCGCCCGCGCCTCGCTCCAGCCGTGCTCGACGAACGCGTCGGCGAGCCAGGCGCCCGTGCCGTAGTAGGTGGTGGAGACGAAGGCGAACATGATCGCCAGGCGCCAGGCGGACGGGGAGCGCCAGGGCAGCGTGGGCGCCCGCTGCGTGCCCGCCGGCATGCGGACGGCGCGCGCCACCGGGATCCACGCCACGGCCACAGCGGCGCACACCAGCGAGATCACGAGCAGGCTGTCCCGCCATCCTCCCAGCGCGTCCGCGAGCGGCACGGCCAGAGCGCCGCTCAACCCGGCTCCGATCTGGATGCCGCATGCGAACAGGCCCGTCGCCAGCAGCGGGCGATCGGCGAACGCCGTCTTCACGATCACGGGCCCGAGCACGTTGCCGATCGCGATGCCGATGCCGATCGGCACGGTCAGGGCGATCACGCCGGCTGCACCGGGCGCCACCGCGCGGGCGATGCCGGCGATGCCGATGGTCAGCAACACGAGCGTCATGGCCCGCGTCGCGCCCACGCGCGCCGCCAGCGGCCCTGCCGCCGGTGCGAACAGGCCCATGCAGAGCAGCGGGATCGTCCCGAGCAGCCCGGTGACCGCGTGCGAGACGCCAAGATCGCTGTCGATCGCATCCACGAGCGGGCCGATTGCGATGATCTGCGGCCGCAGGGCGAGCGCCGCGAGCACGATGCCCGCCAGAACCAGGCGCGGCCGTGTGGTCGTCGCGGCCATCGCACGATGATGAGCTATCGCGAGGCGCATTCGCGGCAGATACCGCAGATGGAGGATGCGGCCCGCGTTTTCCTGAGCTGATAGTGCGCCATATGAGCGAAACCGCCCTCGAGACGCGCCCCGCCTGGGAATGGCGCGCGATGGGCGCAACCTGGCGCCTGCGGCATACCGGCAAAGTCGAGATCGAAGTCGTCGGCGCCCTCGCGGATGCCATCGCGGCCGACGAGCGGCGCTGGTCGCGTTTTCTCGACCGGAGCGAGGTCGCGCGCCTCAATCGCGCGCCCGGCGTGCCGCTGCAGGTCTCGACCGAGACGCTCGACCTGCTGCTCGCCTGTGATCGCTGGCACGAGCAGACCGAAGGCGCCTTCTCGGTCATCGTGGGCGCCGCGCTCGTGGGCTTCGGCTATCGCGAGAGCCAGCGCGTGCGCTCGCCGCGCACAGCCGTGACGCCGCGTCCGGAGCCAATCCCCGGCGCTCTCGTGGTCGTCGACGCCGTGCGCCGCCTGGCCTGTGTGCCGGACGGCACGGCGCTCGACCTCGGCGGCGTGGCGCGCATGTGGAGCGCCGATCGGGCAGCCGCGATCGTGCGAACGCTCTCGGACGACCCCGCGATCCTGCTCGAGGTCGGCGACGACATGGTGGCCGTGCGCGGCGATCACCTGGTGGCCGTCAGCACCGGCGACGAAGACGCCGGCACGCGAGCAGTCGTCCTGCGCGACGGCCACGCCCTGGCCGCGTCGTCCTGGAGCGCGCTCCTGTGGTCGAACGACGACGGCGTCGCCGCCCACCACCTGATCGACCCCGCGACAGGCGCCCCCGCCGACCCCGCGAGCGCCGTCGTGATCGCAAGCGACGCCGCCGAGGCCGACGCACTCTCGACCGCCATGGCGGTACGCCCCTCGCTCGTCTCGCGCCTGGCCACGACCTGCGCGATGGTGCACGCCGCGCAGGGCGAGCGCCACACGGCGGCGTGGGAGGCCGTCGCGGTCTGAGGCGTCGTGCGGCCAAGTGGCACACGCGGCGTGTGCCATTTGGACTTCGTCGCGGGGCCTTGCACGGCCAAGTGGCACACGCGGCGTGTGCCATTTGGACTTCGTCGCGCGGCCTTGCACGGCCAAGTGGCACGCGCGGCGTGTGCCACTTGGCGCCCCGCGTAACGCCCGCGCACCCCGCGAGCGCCCGCGCGCTCAGATCAGCGTCAGCTGACGCGCGTCCCACTCGATCGCCGCGCCCTCCAGCTCGAGCAGCGCCCGCTTGCGCCAGAGCCCGCCGCCGTAGCCGGTGAGCGCGCCTCGGGCACTCACGACCCGATGGCACGGGATGATGATCGGCACGGGCGTCCGGCCCACTGCCGCCGCCACGCCGCGCACGATGTCGGGCCTGCCGACCGCGTGGGCGAGCTCGCCGTAGCCGAGCGTCGCGCCATACGGGATCTCTCGCAACCGCTCCCAGATGCGATGCTCGAATGCGCTGCCGACGAGCTCGAGCTCGAGCTCGAAGCTGTGCCGCTCGCCTGCGAAGTACTGCTCGAGCTGCTCGGCGACCGGGGCGAGCAGCTCGGGCCGGCGATCCTGCTCGGCGAGATCGCGTGCGCGGCCGGGGAAGGTCAGTCCCGCCAGGCCGTGCTCGCCCGCAACAGCAGGGTCAGCGGGCCGAGCGGGCTCTCGTAGACATCCCAGAAGCCGCTCACGCCGCCCCCTCGAGGTGCAGCAGCACGGTCTTGGCCTCGAGGCCGCCGGCGTAGCCGCCGAGACCGCCGCCCGTGCGCAGCACGCGATGGCACGGCACGACGATCGGCAGCGGATTGGTGGCCAGCGCCGTGCCTGCGGCGCGCGTGGCGTTGGGGCTGCCGGCGCGCGTCGCGACGTCGCGGTAGGAGGCCGTCTGGCCGTACGGGATCTCGGCCGTCGCGCGCAGGACCTCGCGCCTGAAGCCGCCCGTCAGTCGCCAGTCGAGTGGCACGTCGAAGACCTGGCGGTTGCGATCGAAGTATTCGTCCAGCTCGCGCCTCGTCTGGGTCAGCGACGCGCGCGAGGAGCGCAGCACCCTGGCCGAGACGCGCTCGGCGAGCTGTTGCAGCACTGCGTCCTCGTCTTCGGCGGGCAGGCCCACGCGCACGAGACCCTCGCGCGTCGCCCCGAGGAGGATCGTGCCGAGCGGCGAGTCGTGGCGCTCGAAGGCGACGTCGATCAGTCCCGAGCGCTCGGCCGCCCCGGCGAGGTCGCGGCGCATCCGCTCCCATGCGGCGGGAGCGGGGCCATCCAGCTCGCGCAGGGACTGCTCCAGTGGTGTGTTCTCGTTGTCGTTGCTCATGCCTGTGAGACGCGCCGGGCGCCGTGATCGTGAGATCCGGCCGCGCGGCTCGCGATCCTACCTCGCGTCGTGGAAGATGATTCCGAGCGCCGTCCGCGAGCCGCGGGTCACGGTGCTCACGCCGTGACGCAGGCCGACCTTGTGATAGCCGCGGGCGCCCTGCTGGGGACGGTGGTGGGTCGGAAAGACGACGAAGGCGCCGCGTGGCGTGGCCACGACGTGCGCCCGGCTCTGCGCGCGCGGGCGCTGCTCCATCAGCACGAACTCGCCGCCCTCGTAGTCCACGCCCGGCTCGGACAGGACCGTCAGCACCTGGAACGGGAAGAAGACGTCTCCGTAGAGATCCTGGTGGAGGGCATTCCAATCCCCCGCCCCGTAGCGCAGGATCAGCGGCGTCGGGCGCTCCTGGCCCGCCGCACGGCAGCGCGCGAGCAACTCGTCGTGCTCGAGCGGGAACGCGTCCTCCTCACCGCCGAGCAGGCTCCACCAGGCGTTCGCGATCGGCGCGAGGTGCCGGTAGAACGCGCCCCGCAGCTCGCCGATCGCGTCCGGCAGCGGGTTGTCGAAGTAGCGATAGCGGCCGTCGCCGAAGCGGTAGCGCGCCATGTCGATCGTCGAGCGGAAGCGCCCTCCGTCGAACAGATCGGCGAGCGCCGCGCATTCATCGTCGCTCAGGAGTGGCTCCGTGACCGCGAACCCACGCGCGTCGAGCTGGCCGTGCAGGTCGTCCCAGTCGAGCGCATCGACGCGCCTGGAGCGTGCGGTGTTCGCCGTGATGGCAGAGCTCATGTCATCCCTTCCTCGCTGTGTTCGCGCAGGCGCCTCAGGCCCTCGAACACGTTGCGCCGGGCCGACTCCTCGCTCGTCTGCATGACCTCCGCGATCTCGCGGTGGGTGAGATCTGCGAGGTAGCGCAGCGTGACGGCCGAGCGCTGTTTGCCGGGAAGTGAGCGGACCAGGTGCCAGACGCCCTCGTCCCGCAGCGGCATGGCGTCGTCGGCAGCCGGCGGGTCGAGATCGGCGACCGGCTCGGGCGCTCGTGCGCTCGAGCGATGCGCATCGAGGGCCTTGCGCGCCGCAATCGCGAACAGCCACGAGCGCGTTGCGGACTCCTCGCGCAACTCGTCGTAGGCGCGCAACGCCGCCAGCATCGTCTCCTGGAAGACGTCCTCCGCCCGGTCGGCGCCCACCTGTGCAGCGCAGAAGCGGAGCACGGAGGGGCCATGCAGGTCGATGACCTGCTCGAACGGCGGCAGGTGGCTCCTGGTCGCAGTCACGACTGTAGGACGCGCCGGCGCGCGATTACGTGAGATCGAGCTCGATCTGCACCCGGTTGTCGTGAAATGTCGGGCTGCCGCCGAGATCGGCGTCGCGCTCCGGGATCGTGACGTTGACGTGGCGACCGGGCCCGAGCAATTGCGGCCACTGCTGCTTGTAGGTGAACGCGACGCCAGGGCGGCCGGCGTCGTCGACCACGGCCTCGGCGCGGAACGACCCTCGGTCGTTGTGCACGCGGACCTGCGCGCCGCTCTCGATGCCGCGCTCGCCCGCGTCGGCCGGGTGCAGGTGCACGCGCGGCGGCCCGAGGCGGCTGCGGTGCCAGGGCAGCGAGGCGAACGTGGAGTTGAGCACGTGGCGCGAGGCGGGGGAGAGGAGCGCCAGCGGATAGCGCTCGGCGAGCTCGGCGTCCTCGAGCTCGTGCGGGGGCACATAGCCGACGAGCGGGTCGGCACCCTGCTCGGCGAGCTCGGGCGCGAGCAGCCGCATGCGGCCGCCGGTCGTCGGGAAGCCGCCCTCGGCGAAGCGCGCGACCCCGGGAATCGTCACGCGCAACGCGCCCTCGTCCCGGAGCCGCTCGAACGTGATCTCGGCGGAGCGCGCCGCGTCGCAGTCGAGCACGTCGCGCGCCATCGCCTCGTCCGATTCGCACAGGCGCGGGTGATCGAGGCCGAGTGCGCGGGCGAGCCGGCGGAAGATCTCGGAGTTCGGCAGGCATTCGCCCGGCGGCCGGACGGCGGGCGGGTTGAGCGTGACGTAGTGGTGACCGTAGGAGTTGTGCAGGTCGAGGTGCTCCGGTTGCATGGTCGCCGGCAGCACGAGGTCGGCGAAGCGCGCCGTGTCGGTCATTCGCTGCTCCAGCACGACCGTGAAGAGGTCGTCGCGCGCCAGGCCCGCATGCACGCGCGCGTGATCGGGGTTGCTGGCGGCCGGATTGGCGTCGAAGACCACCATCGCCGCGACGGGCGGGTCGGCGAGCTCGGTCAGCGCCTCGCCCAGGCGCGACATGTTGATCGTGCGCGCGGCCGGTGCCGGCAGGTCCGCGGGCACGGCCACGCGGCCGGGACGGATGCCGCCGAAGTGGCCCCCCGTCATGCACAGGGCGCCTCCGCCGACGTGCCGGAAATCGCCGGTGAGCGCAGGCACCGCCAGAATCGCGCGGATCGCCGCGCCTGCACCGCCGTGGCGCTGCAGCCCCAGGCCGACGCGTATCGCCGTAGGGCGGGTGTGCGCGAGCCGGCGTCCCAGCGCGCGAACGTCCTCGGCAGGCAGCCCGCAGATCTCGGCGGCGCGCTCCACCGGCCACTCCGCCAGCCGCGACTCGAGCTCGGGCCAGCCCTCGGTGTGACGGGTGAGCCACTCGCGGTCCTCGGCGCCCTCGTCGAGCACGGTGCGCATGAGCCCGAGCGCGAGTGCGGCATCGGTGCCCGGTCGTGGCGCGAGATGCTCGTCGCAGCGCTCGGCAGTGTCCGTGCGCAGCGGGTCGATTGCGACCACGTGCGCCCCGCGCCGTTGCGCGGTCAGCACGAAGCGCCACTGGTGGAGGTTGGTGGAGAGCAGGTTCGCGCCCCACAGGATCACGAGCCGCGCGTACTCGAAGTCCTCCGGGTCCATGCCGACCGAGCCGCCGTAGGTGGCATCGAGGGCGGCGCCGGCGGCCGCGGTGCAGATCGTCGTCCGGAGGCGCGAGGCGCCGAGCGCCGCGAACAGGCGCGGGCCCATGATCCAGCCCTGCACCATGCCCTCGGTGCCCGCGAAGTAGTAGGGCAGGACGGACTCGGGGCCGTGGCGCTCGATCGCCGAACGCAGGCCTGCCGCAGCCGCGTCGATCGCCTCGTCCCAGCCGATGCGCTCGAAGCGGCCCTCGCCCTTGGCGCCGACCCGGCGCAGCGGATGGATCACCCGCTCGGGGTCGTGCAGCGCGTCCAGATAGCGATTGACCTTGGGGCAGAGCGCGCCGTGCGTGAAGGGATGCGCGCGATCGCCGCGCAGGCCGACTGCTCGGCCGTCCTCGACCTCGACGAGCCACGAGCAGGTATCCGGGCAGTCCAGCGGGCACGCCCCGCGCACGATCGTCCGCATGGGACGAGTCTAGGAGGTCGGAGCCGGACGCTCGAGGCCGGGTCGCAAGCCGGGTGGCCCGGCAATGCGCCGGAGAGGACTTGAACCTCCACTGTCGGGTTGAGTGCCGGAGCCGCTATCGTCGTTCGCGCGAGGCGTCCGGGGGGTCTGGCGATGGCGAGATACGGGTTCGAGCAGGAGCAGCCGGAGCGGCTTGCGGGCATCGAGGCGACGTGGGATCCGGGGACGCGGGCGCTTCTGGACTCGCTTGGGATAGGTCGCGGCTGGCGCTGCCTGGAAGCCGGCGCGGGCGGCGGCTCGATCGCGACGTGGATGGCCGAGAGGGTCGGCCCCGAGGGCTCGGTGCTGGCGGTGGACCTCGACACGACGCTCGTCGAGCGGCTTGCCGGCGAGGTCCTCGAGGTGCGGCGTCACGACCTGCTGCGCGACGAGCTGCCCGCCGACGCGTTTGACCTCGTCCACGAGAGATCGGTGCTGTCCTGGCTGGGAGAAAGCGACGCGCTCGAGCGGCTGGTCGCTTCGCTGGCTCCCGGCGGCTGGCTCTTGGCGGAGGACTTCGACTGGGCGATCTCAGGATTCGCGGACAGCTCCTCGCCGACCATCGCTAAGGCCTACGAGGCGATCATCAGCCTGCTCGAGACCGTCGGCTATCAGCGCCACTACGGACGCACGCTGTTGCGCCGTCTCGAGCGCGCCGGACTCGAGGAGACGACCAGTCAGGGACGTTCCTACGTCCTGCGAGGAGGATCACCCGGCACGGCCTTCGACCGCTACTCGCTGCTCGCCCACCGCGATGCGCTCGTCGGACCTGGAGCGCTCACCGAGTCCGAGTTCGACGAGATCCTTCGCTACCTCCAGGATCCGGACGAGCACGTTCTGACCCCCGTGTTGTTCGCCGCGTGGGGATGCAAACCCAGATGACACATCCCGCGATCCGATTTCACGCCTGAGAGCGAGTTCGGACGGGACGGGAGTCGCGGGTGCGGGACGCCGTCACTGGCATCCCGGTTCCGCATGCGCTGGAGAGGACTTGAACCTCCACGACCCAAAGGCCACTAGCCCCTCAAGCTAGCGCGTCTACCAATTCCGCCACCAGCGCGTGGACGGCCACCATGCTACCCCACGCGCGCCGTCTCAGCCCGGCCGACCCTTGACCCCGTCCGTACCGCGGTCTAGGATACGAACATGCGTTCGCCTACCGAAGCACCCACGGCGCAGCTGACGTCGCGCCAGCGCGAGATCCTCGCGTTCGTCAACGAGCACTCCGCGCAGCACGGCTACCCGCCAACGGTGCGCGAGATCGGCACCGCCGTCGGGCTCACGTCCTCGTCCACCGTGCACGCGCACCTCGCCAATCTGGAGCGCCTCGGGCTCCTGCGACGCGATCCGGCCAAGCCGCGGGCGCTCAACCTCGTCGGTCGCGAGCACAACAAGGCGCCGGCCGCGAGCGAGACCGCGGGCATCCGCATGCTGCCGCTGCTCGGCCAGATCGCCGCGGGCGCACCGCTGCTCGCGGAGGGCCAGGTCGAGGAGCTCCTGCCGGTTCCCGAGTTGCTCACGGCCTCGGGTGAGAACTTCCTGCTGCGCATCCGCGGACAGTCGATGATCGACGACGGCATCCACGACGGCGATTACGTCGTCGTGCGCCGCCAGGACACTGCCGAGGACGGCGAGATCATCGCCGCGCTCGTCGATGGAGGCGAGGCTACCGTCAAGCGGATCTACCGCGAGCGCGATCGAATCCGGCTGCAGCCCGCAAATGCCTCGATGGAACCGATCTACGCCGACGACGTCCTCGTGCTGGGCCGCATCGTGGGCGTGTTCCGGAGGATCCCCTAGATCGGATGTACGCCCTGGCACTCCAACCCGAGACGCTGGCCGACGCGATCGCCGACGCGCTCGCACCGGAGCGGGCCGCGCAGGTGCGCTCGGGCGTGCTCGGCGGGACGTGCCTCGTCTGCGGCGGCGTGACCAGGATCGCCGCGCACGCGGGCGTGCGCAGCGCCTCGTGCGTGCAGTGCGAGAGCGTGCTCGAAGCGCCGCTGCCGACGCGGTTGCGGCTCGTCGCACAGCACGAGTAACCTCGGAGCGCCGTGACGCGACCGCTCGGAGTGATCGGCGTGCCCTCGAGCGCGGGGGCGTACGCGCCGGGCCAGGAGAAGGCGCCTCGTGCGCTGCGCGATGCCGGCCTGCTCGCGGGGCTGAAGGCCGCCGGCGTCGCGATCGTCGATCACGGCGACGCCGCCACATGGCGCTGGCAGCCGGATCGCGAGCGGCCGTACGCCCAGAATCTCGAGGCCGTCGTAGCCTGCGCGAGCGAGACGGCGGAACGCGTGCACGCTGCGCTCGCAGACGGCGAGCTCGCGCTGGTGCTGGGCGGCGACTGCACGGTCGGTCTCGGCACGGTGGCAGCGCATCTGCCCGCCGAAGGGCGTCTGGGGCTGATCTATCTCGACATGCACGGCGACATCAACACGCCCGACAGCGTCCCGGACGGCGCGCTCGACTGGATGGGAGTCGCTCACATGCTCGGCGAGGAGGGCGCCACGCCCGAGCTGCGCGACTTCGGGCCGCACTCGCCTCTACTCGGCGACGACCAGATCGTGTTCCTCGCCCACCGCCGCGATCAGAGCACGACCCGCGAGCTCGAGGCGATCGAGCGCCGTCGGCTGACCACCGTGCCCATGACGGCGGTGGAAGCCGAGCCGGCGGCGGCTGCGGGCGAGGCGCTCGCGGCGCTCGAGTCCTGCGAACGCCTGGCCGTGCATTTCGATGTCGACTGCATCGACTTCACGGTGGCGCCGCTCTCGGAGAACACCGGGCGCAACATCGGCCTGACGCAGGACGCGGCCTTCGCCGCGCTCGCGGCGGTTCTCCTCGATTCGCGAGTGGGCGCTCTGACCATCACGGAGCTCAACCCCGATCATGGCGCGGAGGACGGATCGACGCTCGCGGCGTTCGTCGACCAGTTGGTCGGAGCGCTCGCCGGCGCGGCGGCGCTGCGCTCCTGAATCCGCTCTCAGAGAACTGGTTTCAAGAGTCGCATGGCGTTCGGGGGTCTCGAATCGCCTGCGGTCTGCCAGTCGGGCGCGGTCGTGATGATGCGGCTGCTGGCGGGTGGGGCGCCCGACTGCCAGACCTACGGCGACCCTGGGCCCGCTCAAAGAGCCGAGCGATCCCAGGGGCTTCGCGGGAACGGATCCCGGCTCTCGAAAGGGTTGCAACCGGATCTTCGAGCCGGGATCCGCTCCCGCTCGCTTCGAGCCCCCCGACCACACACGGGACTCTTGAAACCAGTTCTCAGACGTCCTGCGAGGGCGCGGCGGGTGGCTCGAGCGAGATCCGGGATCCGGGCAGCGGTGGCAGTGGGCGTCTCGGCTCGCGCGTCGCGCCGTCGGGCGGCTCGTCGCCGATGTGCACGAAGCGCTCACCCGGGTGGGCCAACGCGCCGACGAGAGCGGTCACGCTGCCACCCACGTCGCGCCATGCTCGCAGGATCTCGCTGCGCGGACACGGGAACACGGCGTAGACCTCGCCATCGACCACGACGTGCCCTCGCGCGCTCACACCTCCATATGTAGCAGATGTTGCGACGCCGTCCGGGATCGGCGGAGTGGTACCGGTCGAAGCGTCGCCGCGACTCCGGCTACTCGGGCGAGCTGTACGTGGGCTCGCCCCACCACTCGTCGGGGGTATGAAGATCGGGGCCGGCCTTGTCGCCGGCACGGGTCTCGCCACTGGCGAGCACGGTCACCATGCCCCCGTTCGGATGCCGGAGCACGGTACCGATCTTGGTCTCGCGCACGGGCCGGTACCCGCGCTTCTCGTAGCTCGCCACGACCGGGCGGAGACGCGGCAGGGCTAGGGCACTGGAAATGTCCAAGACGTCCATCTGGTCCTCCGGTCGGGGTTGGGACGGAGTGGAAATCGGCGGTGGTTGCGCCTGTCGCGCCAGTATCTCGCGCCGTTGCGATTTGTCCAGACTTGCGCATTGACATGCCTCGATCGAGGGACTAGCGTCGCCGGAGCCCAGGGCCGGCGGTCCCTGACACACGCGACGCGGAAGGAAGGGCCCGAGGATGTCGGACGCCTACACCAGCAGCCGGATCGACGATCTGCCGACGCTCTGGGGTGGAATGTGCAAGCTCGTGCGAGCGGGGCTCGGGCTCGGCGCATTCGGCGTCAACGTGCTCGACATCGGCCCGGACTACGTGACGACCGACCACACCGAGTCGGAATCGGGACAGGAGGAGCTCTACCTCGTGCTCAGGGGCGCGGCCACGCTGCTCGTCGGCGCGCCGGGCCAGGAGGACCGCGTCGAGCTCGTGCCCGAGGTCGTCGCGCGCGTGGCGCCCGACGCGCGCCGCCTCTTCCAAACGGGGCCGGAAGGCGCGCGCCTGCTGATCGTCGGCGGCGTGCCCGGCGAGGCGTACGAGGCGCAGGAGTGGTCGTCCACCGGCGAGTGAGCGCGGCCAGGACCGTCATCATCCAGTGGCCATGCCAGGGCTCCCCACCGTCGAGATCGCAGCGGGCGTCGAGATGCCGCTCGTCGGCCTCGGCACCTGGCAGGCCACGGGCGCCCGGGCGCACGCGGCCGTCCTGCGCGCGCTCGAAGTCGGCTATCGCCTCATCGACACGGCGACGATGTACCGCAACGAGCGCGAGGTCGGACGGGCACTGCGCGACAGCGGCGTGCCGCGCGACGAGCTCTTCATCACGACCAAGCTGCCCTCCGGCAATGCGGGCCGGGAGCGCGAGACGATCGCCGCGAGCCTCGAGGCGCTGGGCGTCGACCGGCTCGATCTCTGGCTCGTGCACTGGCCACCGGGCGGGCACGCGCGGCCGCAGACCTGGGAGCGGTTCGTCGAGGCGCGCGACGAGGGCCTCACGCGGGCGATCGGCGTGAGCAACTACGACCCCGGACAGATCGACGAGATCGTCGATGCGACGGGCGTGACCCCGGCCGTGAATCAGATCCGATGGTCCCCGGCGCTCTACGATGCCGATCTCGTCGCCGCCCACCGTCAGCGCGGCGTGGCGCTCGAGGGCTACAGCCCGTTTCTCAGCACCGACCTGGGCAATCGCGTGCTGGCGGAGATCGCCGAGCGTCACGGCGCGACGACGCGTCAGGTCGTCGTCCGCTGGCACGTCGAGCACGGCTTCGTGGTGATCCCGAAGTCGACCGACCCCGGGCGGATCGCCGCCAACCTCGACGTGCTCGGTTTCACGCTCGATGACTCCGAGGTCGCCCGGATCGACGCGCTCGGCCGCTGACCTGCCGATCACACGCCGAGTCGTCATACGCTTGGCCGGATGTCGAGTGCGATCGAGGATCGGAACCGCCGCATGCTGCGGGCCCGCGACACGATGGATCGAGCGTTCGCGCGGCCACTCGACGTCCCGGCGCTCGCGCGCGTCGCGCACGTCTCGCCGGCGCACTTCAGCCGCCAGTTCCGGGCGACGTTCGGCGAGACGCCGCACCGCTACCTGCAGCGCCGCCGCGTCGAGCGTGCGATGGAGCTGCTGCGCGAGACCGACCGTCCGGTGACCGCGATCTGCTTCGATGTCGGATTCACGAGCCTCGGCACGTTCAGCCGCACGTTTCGCGCGATCGTGGGCGAATCGCCCTCCGCCTACCGCGCTCGATTCGCCGCCGCCGGTATCGCGCTGCGCGTGCCGGCCTGTTGGGCGATGGCCTGGACACGCCCGGCGGGGTAGGAACTGGATTCAGAGCTTCCCACCGAGAGGTGAGCAGATTCGGAGAAGCGAGCTGAGCAGCCATCCTCTAGCGTGGCTGCCATGCTGAAGCGAATCACCCACACCTTCATCCACGTGCTCGACCAGGACGAGGCCCTCGACTTCTACGTCGGCAAGCTCGGAATGGTCGTCCACACCGACGCCGACCTCGGCGTCATGCGCTTTCTGACGGTCAACCTCCCCGAGCAGCCCGATGTCGAGCTGGGCCTGATGGCACCAGGGCCGCCTGCCTACGACGACGCCACGGCCGAGCAGATCCGCGAGCTCGTGACGAAGGGCGCCGCGGGCGGCGGCGTGATCTTCGAGACCGACGACTGTCGCGCCACCTACGAGAGCCTGCGGGCGGCAGGCGTCGAGTTCACGCAGGAGCCCACGGAGCGCTTCTACGGGATCGACTGCGCGCTGCGCGATCCGTTCGGCAACCCGATCCGCTTCACCCAGCCGCCGGATGGGCCGATCGTGATCCCGTCGGCCGAGGAGTTCCAGGCGCAGAGCTCGTGACCCGGGCCCTGAGCGCGGCTGCCGCACACTGATCCTGAGGCAGCTGCCTGGACGGGTGCAGCCCGCGCTGTGCGAGGATGGCGCGGCGGGAGAGAGAAACTGCTCCTGGAAAGCCGATGGGAGCACGAGCTGTCATGAGGAGTCGCAAGGTCTGGCTGGCGCTCGGGGGGTTGGGCCTGCTCGTCGTTCTCGCCGTCGTCCTGCACGTTCTGGCGGGAGCTGACGGCTTCTCGCTCGTCGACGCCGGCAGCGGCGACTCGGCCTACCTCGCAGTCTTCCTGCTCGTCTTCGGCGACGCCATCTGCGCGCTGCTGCCCGGCGAGACGACCCTGAACGTCGCCTCGACGCTCGCCGCCGAAGGCTCGCTCGACCTCGGGCTCGTCATGCTCGCCGGCGCGCTGGGCGCGGTGACGGGTGACTCGGCCCTCTACTGGATCGCGCGATCCAGCCGCGAGAAGGTCCAGCCGCAGCTGGAGAAGGCGAAGAGCAACGACAAGGTCGCCGCGGCACTCGGCTTCATGGGCTCCAGCGCCCCGCTCCTGCTGGTCACGGGTCGGTATGTGCCCGGGTTGCGGTTCGTGGTCAACGCGACATTGGGACTCTCCGCCTACCCCTACCGCCGCTTCGTGCTCTGGTCGGCGATCGGAGGCACGCTCTGGTCCGTCTATACCTGCGGTCTCGCCTACCTGATCGGCACCGCGCTCTTCGAATTCCCGCTCGCGTCGGTCGTGATCTCCAGTGCGATCACCACGATCGCGATCGCGGCGATCTTCCTCGTCGCCCGACGACGGGCCCGCGTGGACGCGAGCCGTCCCGTCATCGAGGCGGGCGCCGGGGGCGGCTCCGGCTCGTAGGAAGTCCCGGTCAGCCGCGGGTCATCTGGTCGATGCAGACCGTCACCGCGAGGATGAGCGCGTCGTCCTGCCCGGGCTCGACCTCGATGCCGTAGGTGTCCCGAACCCGGAACCACCGCTTCGACACCTCGGCCACCTGGTCGCCGTCGCGCTCGATCTTGTACTCGTGGTCGACGATGTTCCCCTTCGCCTCCATGTCCTTGCCGTCCTCGACGTCGATCGAGAAACGGTCGCGCAGCGGCGAGACCAGGGCCTTCTTCACCGTCGCCACCGTACGCCCGCCCCGCTCGATCTCCATCGTGTCGCGGACATGGAGCTTCTTCTCCTGAATCTCGAGCAGCTCCGCGCCCGAGGAGTCCTCGAGCACGAACGTGTCGCGGACCCGCAGCGCCTTCCCGTCGACCTTGAAGGCGCGCTCCCCGCCGTCGTTCTCGATCCAGAAGTCGTCCCCGATCGCGAACACCTTCTCCCGCATCTGATACTTGGTTCCGCCGTTCCGACCGCGATCACGGAGGCGCCCCATCAGATCTCCTTCGCCGGTTGTGGATTTCTGTACGAACGGTGCGAGTTGCGAACGTAGCAGACCCAAAAGAGCACGCCCCGCCTCCGGGGCTCTGGCGTTGCAGGCGTGTAGACCGGATTCCTCAGTCGCCATGGTCCGTAGCGTCCGAGGATCGCCGTGGCGACTCCGCAGCGCCGAGTCCGAGCAGTGCACCCGCGCTCGGCGGCGCGAGGATCAGGTCTGCGACGAGCGCCGTCCAGCCGGTCTGATGGGTCGCGCCCAGGCCGGCGCCGTTGTCGCCGTGGAAGTACTCGTTGAAGAACAGGTTGTCCTTCCAGGCCGGGTCGGTCTGAAGCCGCTCAGTCCCTCCGTAGAGGGGCCGGCGGCCATCCGCCCCGGGCAGCCAGATCGAGATGATCCGGTCGGAGAGGTCCTGGGCGATCTCGGCGAAGGTGCGCTCCTGGCCCGAGCCCGTGGGGTATTCGAGCGTGAAGTCATCGCCGAAGAATTGCTGGTAGATGACGAACTGGCGGATGGCGAGGTAGTTGAGCGGCATCCAGATCGGCCCGCGCCAGTTGGAGTTGCCGCCGAACATGGACGTGGTCGACTCGGCCGGCTCGTAGTCGATCCAGGCCCCCGGGATGCCCTCGAGGGAGTACGGGTGCCCGTCGTAGCGTTTCGAGACGGCTCGGAGCCCGTGCGGCGAGAGGAATTCGGCCTCGTCGAAGAACGCCGCGAGTGTCTTCCGCAGCGCGTCCGCGTCGATCACCGAGACGAGCAACGTCTGATCGCTGCCCTCTCCGCGGAGTCGGCCGACCCCGAGGGTCCCGCCGGTTTCCACCCAGGCGTCGCGGAGACGCGCAACCCGCTTTCCGAGCCGCTCGACGGACTGGACGACCCGGGCCGAGAGTGGCACGGCGGGCAGCACCGGGAGCAGACCCGAGATGGTCTTCACCCTCACCTGGGTCGACTCCCCCGACGGGTACACGACGCGGTCGTAGAAGAACGCGTCGTCGGCGTCGTAGAGACCCTGTCTCTCCAGCGCCCGCGCGACCAGGACGAACTGCTCCAGGAACTTGATCACCATGTCCAGGTAGACCTCGTTCTCCTCGGCGAGCACGAGCGCGATGGAGAGCATCGAGAGCGCGTAGTAGGCCATCCACGCGGTGCCGTCGGCCTGCCCGAGCGTCACGCCCTCGGGCAGGTTCGAGCGGTCGATCGGGCTGATGTTGTCGAGCCCGAGAAAGCCGCCGCTGAAGACGTTGTTGCCGTCCTCGTCCTCGCGGTTCAGCCACCACGTGAAGTTGATCAAGCAGCTTCTGGAAGACCCGCTCGAGGAACTCGCGGTCTCCTCCACCGTCGATGAGGAACACGCGCAGCGCGGCCATCACATGCACCGGCGGGTTGACGTCGTCGAAGTTCCACTCGTAGGCGGGCAACGCGCCGTTCGGATGCTGGAACCACTCGCGCAACAGCACGACGAGCTGGTACTTCGCGAAGGCGGGGTCGAGGTGCGCCCAGGGCACGCAGTGGAATCCGAGATCCCAGGCCGCGAACCACGGGTACTCCCACGGGTCCGGCATCGCCAGCACGTCGAACGCGTCGAGATGACGCCAGTTCTTGTTGCGGCCTCGGAGCCGCGACGCCGGCGGCACCATCTCACCGGGATCCCCGTCGAGCCAGCGGCGCACGTTGTACGGGTACATCTGCTTGCTCCATACGAGCCCGGCGCACGCCTGGCGCAGGATCCGCATGTGCTCGGCGTCGGTGTCCTCGGGTGCGAGCGCAGCGTAGAACTCGTCCGCGTCGGCCTCGCGCGCGGCGACGACGTCGTCGAACGCCTTGGCGGCCCAGGTCTCCGGCGGCTTCTGCGCGGGCCGGTGCAGCTTCAGCCGCAATTCGGCCTTGCCGCAGGCGGGCACCGTCACGACGTAGCGGAGCGCGGCCTTCGTGCCGAACCCCGCGGGATTGACGGTCGCGGCGCCCGAGACGACGTGGTCGTTGATGCCGTCCTTCGGGAACGGCGTGGTCGCCTCGGAGCCGAAGACGCGCGGTGCGTTCGACTCGTTCTCGCAGAAGAGCGCCTCGGGCGGCTCGCCGTCCGGGCCGGGCGCGGCCTCGAGCCGAGAGCCGGCGAGGTTCACGTGCTCGGCGACGAGGAGCGCGCTGCCGTCGCCCTCGATCCGGGGGCGCGGCGAGCCCTCGTCCCACGACCAGGTGTTGCGGAACCAGAGCGTCGGCAGCACGTGGAGCGTGGCCTCGTCGGGCCCGTGGTTCTCGAGCTCGACGCGCATCAGCACCTCGCTCGGCGACGCTTTCGCGTAGGTGACGTCGATCGACCAGTACCGGTCGCCGTCGAACACGCCGGTGTCGAGCAGCTCGAGCTCCGGGTCGTGCAGCCCGCGGCCGTGGTTCACGAGCGCGTCGTACGGGAACGCGGTCTGCGGGTAGTGGTAGCGCCACTTCAGAAGTGCGTGGCTCGGCAGCCCCTCGAGGTACCACCAGTACTCCTTGACGTCCTCGCCGTGGTTCCCCTGCGGCCCGGTCAGGCCGAACATGCGCTCCTTGAGAATCGGGTCGTGCCCGTTCCACAGCGCGAGCGCGAGGCAGAGCTCATGGCGGATGTCCGAGATGCCGGCCATCCCCTCCTCGTTCCAGCGGTACGCCCGCGAGCGGGCGTGGTCATGCGGGAAGTAGTCCCAGGCGTCGCCGCTCTCGGAGTAGTCCTCGCGCACGGTGCCCCACGCGCGCTCGCTCAGGTACGGGCCCCACTCGTACCACGGGTTCGCACTGAAGAGGTCGTCCTCGGCACGCCCGGTCGCCTCGGCGAGGCGCGCGTGCTCGGCCGTCTGCGCTTTCGACATGGGATCAGTCCTCCCGGACAGGAAGCGTGAGTTCGAAGAGGTTCGAGCTCCACGGGTCGAGTGCAACGTAGAGGCCGTCGCGCAGGTCGTCACCGCTCCGCTCGTACACCGCGTCTCCGAGCGCGTCGGCGAGCCGCCACATCCGGCCGCGGAGGTCGTCCCACTGCAGCGAGACGTGGCCTTCGGCGCGCGCCTCGCCGAGATTGACGACGATCAGCTTCCGCACCTCGCCGTCACGCCAGCCCCAAACGAGGAGGTTCTGCCAGCTCTCGTTCCCGTCCCAGCCGCTGCGATCGCCGAGCTGCCAGACGCCTTTACGGAAGACGTCGTCGCGCAGGCCGCTGAGCAGCCGCTCGTAGAACGCCCGCAGATCCGTGTCGGGCTCCTCGTCGGGCCGCCGGGCGAGAAAGACCGGCAGCTGCGTTCGCCGGCCGTCGAGCTGCCCCTCGTGCACCAGCCGCGCGCCCGTCTGCCCGAGCGTCGCGACCGCCGCCGCCCGGGCTTTCCCGGGAGGGAACGCGAACGCCGCACGCGGCTCGTCGTGGTTCTCGATGAAACGCACGAGCCGGTTCTGGTACCCGGTGTCGGCCGTCAGGTGCCCGTGGACGGAGTCGGCGCCGTCGTGGAGGAGCCGGTCGTAGAGCCGCTTGTCGTAGCAGTAGTCGAAGCCCTGCTGCTGGAGCGCGTACTCGAGATCCCAGTACGCCTCGGCCAGGAAGACGAAGTCGGAGCTGCGCTCCCTCACCGCCCCGATCACCGTCGGCCAGTAGTCGTCCTGCGGCCGGGCGCCGGCCCGCGAGCCCCAGGTGCGCTCGAAGACGTCGTTCATCATCAGCATCGCCATGTCGCAGCGGACGCCGTCGCACTGCTCGGCGACGCGACCGAGCGTGTCGATCACCGCGCCGCGCAGGTCAGCCGAGAAGGCATTCAACTGCACGACGTCAGGCCACGCCGGGAAGTACGGGTCGCGACCGTTCGCGAGCACACGGTCTCCGACCTTCACGAACGAGGCCGGGTCGCGCTCGAGGTCATCCGCGCTCCCACCGACGAAGTACTCCGGGTGCGCCGCCGTCCACGCGTGATCGGGCGCGACGTGATTCGGCACGAAGTCGAGGAGCAGCCGGAGACCACGCTGTGCGAGTGCCTCGCGCGCCGAAGCCAGGCCGTCCGTCCCGCCGAGTTCCGCGGCGACCGTGTAGTCGCGGATGCAGTACGGCGAGCCGACCACGTCCGAAGTGCCGAAATCCGGCAGCGCTCGCCGGAAGCTCTCCACGAGCCCATCGTTCCGGAGCGCGATCTCGATCCCGGCCGGGCTGCGCTCCCAAACGCCCATCAGCCAGACGGCGTCGAACCCGAGCGCCGCGATCGTGTCCCACTCCTCCTCGGGCACCCCGGCGAGGCCGCCGTTGGCGCCTGTGCGGCGTCCCAACTCGCCGAGCCAGACCCAGGTGTTGATCTCGTAGATGAAGGGATGCTCGACCACCGGTTCCCCCTAGTCGATCGTGTGCTTCGTCGTTGTGACGGGCGGGCCAAGATGGGAAAACCCCGCATTTGCGGGGTTTTCCGTTAGCAGGCCTGTAAGCCGGATTCTGTCGAGGGCAGCCATCCATCTGGGCCCGGCGTTACCGCCGGGCTCGAGCCGCCTACCCGGGGCTCGGCGGGTCGCGTCATCGCCCCTGTCTGGCGTTGCACCGGGTGGGGTTTACCGAGCCGGCGCGTCACCGCGCCGCTGGTGCGCTCTTACCGCACCTTTTCACCCTTGCCGGCGACCGCGGGCGGCCGCTTGGGCGGTGTTCTTTCTGTTGCACTCTCCGTCGGGTTTCCCCGCCTGGGAGTTACCCAGCACCCTTCCCTTCGGTGTCCGGACTTTCCTCGCGACCACTGGGCCGCGCGGCTGCCTGGCCTGCAGGTTCAGCATATCGCCGCGCCACGCGGCCATGATGCCCCGGTGACGCGCCCTCATCCGATGCTTCGCGGCAGCCGCCGAGTTCGCTTCGCCGCGCTGATCGCGGCCCTGATCCTGTACGGGTGGGGCGATCTGCTGACCGTGCGGGCCAACGTCGGCCTCGGCCCGTGGGATGTGCTGCACCAGGCGGTGTCGATTCACACGGGCCTGCGCTTCGGCACCGCTGTCGTCGTCGTTTCCTTCGTCGTGCTCGTGCTGGCTGCGGCCCTCGGCGAGCGTCCCGGCATCGGCACTGCGCTGAACGCCCTCATCGTCGGGTCGGCCTTCGACGTCTTCGATCGCATCAACGCGACGCCGCATCTGAACGGCGGCGTTTCCGGCCTCGCCCTCGACGTGTTCGGCATTGCCGTGATCGGGCTCGCCAGCGCCCTCTACATCGGGGCGAGCTTCGGCGCGGGGCCGCGCGACAGCCTGATGCTCGCAGTCGTCCGACGCGGGCCCCGGATCTGGGTCGCGAGCTGGGCGATCCAGATCGCCGCGCTCTCGATCGGATGGGCGTTCGGCGGCTCGGTGGGGATCGGGACGGTGCTCTTCGCCCTCGGACTCGGCCCGTGCATCGAGGGTGCCTACTGGGTGCTGATGCGTCTCCGCGTCACGCGACCGGTGCCGAAAGCACCGCCCGCCACGGCCGCTGCAGTCCGGGCTACGTGAGGCCGGCAGGCACTTCGGCGCCACCGGCGAGCTCGCCGGCGGTCTCGGACAGCTCGCAGCGGAGGCGCTCCTCGCGCGCCAGCCACAACTTCATCGCGAACGCGCCGACCGTCACGCTGTCACGGGTGCCGCACTCGGGGCACCGCCGATGCGCAACTCGCCGGCCGTCGGCGAGCAGCCAGATGCGCTCGAGCTGCAGGAGCTTGGAGTCGCATTCGCGGCATCGGATCAGCGGGAGCATGTTGTAATCCTGACGTCCATCTATGAGCGTTCGGTTAGCGGCGGGTTCCGGTTTCGTAGTCGTTGAGTGACGACACGATTGCGTAGGCAGTTCGCGAGCGGCACCTCGGTGCCTGCCTGCCGGCCCGGGTGGTGTTTTCCTCTCTCCCTGGACTACGCGTGGAACGCCCGCCGGGTTCGAGCCTGCACGGTCGCCCCGCGCGTGTCTGGTAGAAGGCGAAGGTGACTGCGATCGAGCACCTGAGGGACGCGACCGTTGTCCAGGCGTTTGCCGACGAGGCGCGCGGCGAGGGTCGCCTCGCACTCGACACCGAGTTCGTCTGGGAGCGCACCTACAGTCCGGTCCCGTGTCTGCTGCAGCTGGCGACGAGTCGCCGGCTCGCGGTGCTCGATCCGCTCGAGGACGTCGACGTCGCCCCGATCGCGCAGCTCGTGAGCGATCCGGCCGTGCAGCTCGTGATGCACGCCCCGGCCGGCGATCTCCTGCTGTTCGCGACGCGCTACGGCGTTCGCGCGACCAGCGTGTTCGACACTCAGCTGGCTGCCGGGTTCGTCGGTCATGGCATCTCGATGGCGTACGACCGGCTCGTGGAGCGCGTCGCGGGCGTCAGGCTGACTCACAACGAGACCTTCAGCGACTGGTCGCGGCGGCCGCTGACCGAGGCGCAGATCGCATACGCGGCGGACGACGTCCGCTACCTCTTCGCGGTCGCCGACGGCCTCGTCGCGAAGCTCGACGAGATGGGGCGGCGATCCTGGGCCGAGGACGAGATCACGCGCCGCTACGGCCCGGGCGCCACCATCGAGCCCGATCCGCAGCGGGCGTACCTCAAGGTCGCGCGGCGTGGCCGGCTGAGCGGCCGGCAGCTCGTCGCGCTGCGGGCGGTCGCGGCCTGGCGCGAGGAGGAGGCGCGCACGCGCGACCTGCCGCCCGGCTGGGTGCTGAAGGATCCGAGCGTGGTCGAGGTGGCCCGGCGCAATCCGCAGGATGCCGCTGCGCTGGGACGCCTGCGCGGTCTCGGGAGCCTCTCTTCCTCGGCCGCACAGAGACTGCTCGATGCGCTCGCCCGGGCGGCGGACGCGGAGCCGCCGCGTGCCGCCCGCGAGCTTCCTCCGGGGCTCGCGCGCCGCGTCTCGGCCGCCTCCGCGCTCGGGGCCGTGCTCGTCCGCGCACGCTGCGAGGGTGCCGAGATCGCCCCCGAGCTCGTGGCCACGCGAGCCGAGCTGGAGAGCTTCGTCGAAGCGATGGCGAACGGGCAGGACGAGCACCCGCTGCTCGCGGGATGGCGGCGCGAGCTGGTGGGCGCCGAGCTACGCGAGCTCGTCCACGGCAACGTCGCGCTGGCGCTCGAGCCACAGGCGCCCTACGTCCGGACGTTCGCGCTTCCGCCGCGGTAATCCCGCTTGCAATCGGCCTTCAGGGCCAGGCGGCCCCTGGTAGTGTCCTCACGTGGCGGCGCCGGGTCGGCGTCTGTACCACGTGCCGCGATGTCGACCACTGCTCCGAACGTTCCCCCTGTACCAGTAGCGCTCGACCGGGCGAGGCTGCCGCGCGTCGACAGGACGGTGCTCCTGGCACTGGGTCTCGCGGGCGCGCTCGGCCTCGCGCTCGGCCTCTCGGGGCTCGGGGGCGTGGACGACGCCGCCCATCGCTACCAGGCGAGTGTCTTCAGCGTCGACGGCTGGACGGCCTGGGACAACTACTGGTACGCCGGCCGCTACGGCGTCGTCAACTACAGCCTCCTCTTCTACCCGCTGGCGGCGATCTTCGGCGTGGTCACGGTCGCCGTGGCCGCCACCACGGCGTCGTCAGGCCTCTTCGCCCTGATCGTGATGCACCAGTGGGGCCGGCCCGCGCGCTGGTCGGCGCTGCTGTTCGCGGTCTCGGCACCTGCGCTGCTGGCGGCCGGTCAGTATCCGTTCGCGCTCGGCACGGCGTTCAGCCTCCTCGCCCTGCTCGCTGCACAGCGCGACCGGCCGTGGCTGCTCGTGGCGGCGGCGCTCGCGACGGCGCTCTCGAGCCCGCTCGCCTTCGCGTTCCTCGTGGTCACGCTCGGCGGCCTCCTCCTGGGCGGCGGCCGCGCAAGCTCCCTGCGCAGCGCGAGCGTGGCGATCCCGCTCTGCGCGATCCTGCTGATGCTGGCCGCCGAGGTCGCGATCTACCAGGCGTTCCCGGGTGGTGGGCCGTTCCCGTATCCGGCGGCCGATCTCATCGGCATCACGGCCTTCGCGCTCTGCGGCGTGCTGCTCTCGCGTGGGTCGCCGCTGACGCGCCCGCTGGCCGGGTTGTTCCTGGCCTACCTCGGGATCGCGTGGTGGGCCAAGCTCTTCCCCTCCCCGCTGGGCGGCAACGCGACCCGCGTGCTCGACTTCGTCGCCGCGCCGCTGCTCGCGCTCGTGATCGCCGTGCGCGGACCGCATGCGCGTGCTCTCGGCATGCTCGCGCTCACGGTCGCCATCGCGTGGCAGGCGGCGCCGTTCGTGCAGAACGTGGCAGCCTCGTTCGGCGAGCAGGCCCAGACCGCCTCGTACTGGCGGCCGGTGATCTCGTTCCTCCACCAGCCGGGCCGCCACGACCCCGCGAACTTCCGCGTGGAGGTCGTCTCGACCGCACGCCACTACGAGTCGTACTACCTCACGCGCGGCGAGGGCGAGGCCATACCCCGTGGCTGGTACCGGCAGAACGACTTCCCCACGAACGGCGTGCTCTACGACCGCACGCTCAGCGCCGGCGCGTACCAGCGCTGGCTGCGCCTGATGGGCGTCCGCTATGTCTTCCTGCCGGTGCACGCTGCGCTCGACCCGTCCGCGAAGGCCGAGGCGGAGCTGCTGCGCAGCGGCCGCAGCGGCCTGCGCGAGATCACGATCTCGAGGAACTTCCGCGCCTTCGAGTTGCCGGACGCCACGCCGATGCTGACGCTGGACGCCGCGCAGCCCGACGCGCCCGCGCTCGCGGGCACCGCAAGCGTGTTGCGCGAGACGCGCGAGCAGTTCTGGCTCTCGCTGCCGCAGGCCGGCACCTATCTCCTCCGCGTCCACTACTCGCCGTACTGGCGCGTCGACGATCCGGCCGCTGCCTGCGTCGAGCCCGGACCGCACGGCATGACGCAGCTGCGCGTCGTCGATCCGGGGCCGCTGCGCCTGCGCATCGACGTCAACGCCCGCACCATGCTCAACGTCGTCGGCGGCGCTCGCTCCGGCTGCGCCTTCCCGCCGGCGGCACCCCCAAGTTGAGCTACTGACACACGCCCCGCCTGCCGACGTCAGCATTACCGTGATGCGCTCCCTCGCCGTACTGGTCACCTGCGCGCTCGTGTGCGGGTCCACCGCCGCGTTCGCTGCGGGTGGGGCTGCGGCGCCGCAGATCGTCGACCTGACCGTGCGGCCGTCGGGCGCCGACCTCGCGCGCGTGCCGGGCCGCGGCGATGCGTTCGCCGCGGTCTACGACGATCGCCTCAGCTCGAGCGCGCTGCGCTACGCCGAGCGCCGCGACGGGCGCTGGAACGTGATCGTGATCGCGCGCGCGATCGACGGGCGGCCCGTCGGGCGGGAGCCGACGCTCGCGATCTCCCACCATGGCCTGCGTCTGGCCGTGTTCCGCACCGACATCGACCTCGCGGACGGCCAGACGGGCAATGGCACGCTGTACGCAGCCCGCTCGCCCGACGGCCGCCACTGGTACATCGACAAGATCGACGCCAACGGCTTCGGCGCCACTCCGGCCTTCGACGGCCAGGGCCGGCCTGCGATCGCCTACCTCGCACGCGTGGACACGAGCGACGCCGCGGAGGTGCGGCTTGCGCACCTCTATGACGGCAGCTGGCACATCGAGACGCTCGCCCATACCACCTACCGGCAGGCCGCCAGCGAGGCCAACGCGTCCAGCGTCGGCCTCGCGCTCGACCGCTATCTGGCGCTCAAGGTCGCGTACATCGATCCCGGCAGCCACTCGGTGCGTCTCGTGGGCGAGGACGCCCACCCGCAGCGCTTCGGCACGGTGCCCGATTCGGCGGCGCGCGCGAGCGTGGCGTTCGGGGCCAACGGCGAGGTGGGCGTGGTCTGTTCCGGCCTGGCGGGCGAGGAGGCGCGGCTGTGGGTGGCGACCGGCCGCCTCGGCGGTGCGACGCGCACATTCCCGGCGATGGGCCGGTCGGTCAGCTCGGCCGTCATCGCCGGCTTCGCGCACGGCGCCCCGATCGTCGCCTTCCGCGATCGCCGCGGCGCGTTCGTGGCCGTACCCGGCCGTCGCAGGTACCACAGCTCGCTGATCGCGCGCGCCGCGCGCTACAGCGCCAACAGCCCCTTCAACGGGGCCTTCGGCGCGGCACGCTCGAGCCCCGGCGACATCGGCGTTGCACTGGTCGCAACCGGCGCGCTGCTCGTGTTCGCCGAGAGCGCGTTCTAGCCTCGGGTCGGACGCTCGGCGCGGGAGCGCGTACCATTCGGAGCATGCGACGCCTGCTTGCCTCCGTCGCTGCGCTTGCGATCGGCCTGCTGGCGCTGCCGTCGGCGGCGCTGGCCCTGGACCGCGCCGACGCCGATCGGCGACCAGTCGCCGACGAACGACCCGCCCGTCGTATCACGTGGACGGACGTCCCGGGCGCGACCGTGTACCACGTCTTCCGCGCGCGACGCTGCTGCTCGGCGTCGACTGCCCAGTCGAGTTCGGGAGCTCGACACTGATGCCGCCCCGGAGTGTCAGACCTTCACCGATCCAACAGCCGCGCCGGACCGAGCACGTACTGCTATTTCGTGCGAGGCCGACGACGGTTCCACGACCAGCGGACTCGACATCCCGTTGCCAGTCACGTATGACACCGATCGCACCGGTCATCACGCTCGTGACGCAACGGGCGGAAATGGCTGCGTCGTCATTCACCGTAGAGCGCGACGGCGACGGACAATCTTCGGTCTGCCGGTCACCGGTCAACGGCGATCCGATGCCTACGCCGGCACGTCTCACCCCGACCGGGCGCCCAGTTCGCCGTCGTCGACCGTCGACGTTCACTGCCACGGATGGCCGCAGGGAACGTCACGCTGTCGCCACTCGCCGTCACCGGGCCAGTTCTGGATCCCGACGCGACCGCCCACGCCCGTCCTCGAGCTCGCCACCGATCCGACCGCGCAGAAGGTGACGCTCAGCTGGGCTTCCGTGACGAGCGACGGCGCGCCCGGTGCTCACCTACCACGTGCGCACGAAGGGCCCCACCGGATCGCCCGACGTCGTGGTCCCTGCAAGCGTCGAGCTCGCTCGTCTTCAACGGCCTTCAGGTCGACGCGACCTACGAGTACACGCTCTTCGCGACCGACGCCTGCGGCGACAGCGGGCCGTCGATCCGGCTCGTCCGGCTCAACGACACGACGCCGCCGAGCAAGCCGATCGTCGCGAGCCCGAGCTTCATCGCCTCGTCGCGTGCCATCACGCTCTCCTGGATCCCGAGCACCGACAACATCCAGGTCGACCACTACCAGATCCTCCGCAACGGCGTTCCTCTGGGCGTCACCGACACCGCCGTCTTCACCGACCCGTCGCCGGGCCAGCACGCCGCGCTGAGCTACGTCGTGCGCGCCGTCGACACCAACGGCAACGAGACCGACTCCGACCCCGTGAAGATCACGACTCCCGACTGGACGCCGCCGACCGCACCCGTCCCCACGGTCACGGCCCTGGGCCGGACCGTGACGTTGAGCTGGAACCCCGCAGTCGACAACGTCGGCGTCGTCGGCTACGACGTCCTCCGCGACGGCAAGATCGTGGGGAGCATGACCGCTGCCATACGCACCTCCAAGGATCGCAACGTGCCGGTCGGCCGGCACACGTGGGTCGTGCGCGCGCGCGACGATGCGGGCAATGCGACGGACTCCCTTCCGAAGGCGCTCAACGTCAAGAAGCTGTTCGCGCATGCGACCGTGGTTGCGGTCAGGATGGCCGGCTCGACGCACGGAGGTGCCGCGCGCTATACCGTCGCAGGGCCTGCCCGCCTGCTGCTCGACGTACGCGTCGTCGGCACGCTGAGCAAGGCCAAGCTGCGCCTCTACGTGCAGAGCGGCAGTGGCCGCATCACGGTCTGGCGCGGCACGCCGGGCTCGTCCTCGACGCGCGAGCGCTTGCACTCCACGCTCGTGCGTCGCGGCTTCGTGACGATCGCGCTCGGCCGCTCGCTCCATGCCGGGCGTACGCGGCTGGTGCTGATCGCCGGCAGCCGCGTCGTGATCGCCGCCTCCGGCAAGCTCAAGCCGACGCTGCGAGCCGGGTGAGCGCGCACGGCGCGCTCTCGCAGCTCGACGACGCGCCGGCGGCGCTGCAGCAGGCCTGGGACGGGAGCGGGGCCCGCCTCGAGCGGTCGCCGGATCTGATCGCCCTGTTCTGTGCAGAACAGCACAGCGAGGCGGCGCACGATCTGGCCGAGGCGATCTCCGACCTCGCTCCGGGTGCGGCGATCATCGGCGCCTGCGCGGCCGACGGCGTGATCGGCGCGGGACGCGAGCGGCAGGACGGGGCGGCGCTCGCGTTGCTGGCCGCAACACTTCCTGCGGGTGCCCGCGTGACGCCGTTCCACGCACAGGTCGGCGAGGGGTACGAGGGCCCCGAGCTCGTGGGCTTGCCGGCTGCCCCGGCCGGCTCGCTCGCGGTCGCGCTGGCGGATCCTCACTCCACGCCCGTCGAGGAGCTGATCGACGGCCTCGGCGCCGTGCCGGTGCTGGGCGGCTTCGCGGGGCTCGGCGGTCGCGGCGCCGCGCGCCTGTTCACGAACGGCGGCTGCGCCGAGGAGGGCGTCGTCGGCATCGTGCTCGAGGGCCTGCCGCTGTCTGCCATCGTGTCCCAGGGCGCGCGCCCGGTTGGTCCCGAGCTCGTCGTCACCGCAGCCGAGCGCAACCTCGTGATCGAGCTGGCCGGCCGTCCCGCGCTCGAGCGCGTCCAGCAGGTGGTCGAGGAGCTGGCGCTGACCGACCAGCTGCTCCTGGAGAACGGGCTGCTGATCGGCCTCGTGGTCGACGAGAACCGTCCGGACTACGACGTCGGGGACTTCCTCGTGCGCGGCGTGCTCGGGGGAGACGCCGAGACGGGCGCCCTCGTCATCGGCGATATCCCGCGCGTCGGCCAGACCGTGCGGCTGCACGTCCGCGACGCCGAATCGGCCTCGCGCGAGCTGGACGCGCTGCTCGCGCAGCAGGAGCACGACACGAGCTCCGCCGCACTGCTGTTCGCGTGCAACGGTCGCGGCCGGAACATGTTCGCCCAGGCCGATCACGACGCGGCCGCGGTGGCGCGCCTGCTCGGGAGCGATGCCGTCGCGGGCTGCTTCTGCCAGGGCGAGCTCGGGCCGGTGAGCGGACGCACCTTCGTGCACGGTTTCACTGCCAGCGTCGCGCTGTGGTGAGCATCACCGCACCGTCACCAGATCGTCACCACCGAGCCACCCAGTGTCCGTCCGGCTTCTCGGACGCTGGCGGCATGAGCGCCATGAACGGCATGATCGCGCTGATCGCGCACGACGGCACGAAAGACGAGATGCTGGCGCTGGCAGAGGAGTTTCGCGATCAGCTGGACGAGGAGGCCGTCGTGGCCACGGCGACCACCGGCAGCGTGCTGCGCTGCGAGCTGGAGCTCGACGTGCGCTGCGTGCTCTCGGGGCCTCTCGGCGGCGACCTCCAGATCGGGTCGATGGTGGCGGGAGGGTTCGTCAAGCTCGTGATCTTCCTGCGCGATCCACTCACCGCGAACCCGCACGATCCCGACATCCAGGCGCTGATGAAGGTCTGCGACGTGCAGCGGGTGCCGCTCGCGACGAACGTCGCCACCGCTCGGCTGTGCCTCGCCGCCCTGGCACCCGTGATCTGAGCAGCTCACGCGACGGCCAGCGCGCTGCGCGCGATCGCCGCGAGCTCGACGACGAACTCGGGGTAGGGGCCGAGCTGCTCGTCGAGCGCCGCGACCAGATCGCGCAGCTGCGGCTCTCCGGCGGAGGCGATGGCCTGCGTCACGCGCACGGCGTCGTCGCAGAACACCTCGCAGGAATCCAGGAACTCGGCCGCCGCGGCGCGATCCATGAGCGGATAGTGGGCCGTCAGGAGCAGCTCCGGCGAGAGCGCCTGGAGCGCCGAGATCGTGCGCCGGTACCCGGGCAGATCGTAGATCCGCGGTGGGATCAGCACCGTGCCCCTGCGGTCGCGCACGCCGTTGCCGAGCACCGCATCGATGACGAGTGCGATGCGCTCGCCCGCGTGCCAGAGACCCAGGTGCCCGCGCGTGTGCCCGGGCAGCGCGAGCACCTCCCAGCGCTGGCCTCTCCCGAGCCGCAGGGTCTCGCCGCCGCGCAGCCCCACGTCGACAGGAGCATCGCCGCCGAGCTCGCGCTCGATCCAGCCGAGCGCCTCGTCGTCCAGCGAGAGCCCGTAGGCCTCGGCCCAGCGGTAGTTCTCCGCCAGCATGCAGGCGTTCGACTCGATCCAGCGCCGGTCGGCCTCACCGCACCACACGCGGGTACCCGGTGAGAGCTCGCGCAGACGCCGGTTGGAGCCGACGTGATCGACGTCCGCGTGCGAGACGATGAGGTCGTCGAGCGCGTCGACCGCAAGGCCGATCGACGACAGATATGGCGCGATCGCCGTCTCCAGCGTCTCGGAGAGCCCGGTGTCGACGAGCACGGTGCGCTCTTCTCCCACGAGCACGTACTGCGCCATGAGGCGCGGGCCGAGGTCCTCCTCGATGCGGTGAATGCCCGGCGCGATCTCCGTCATCGGCCCAGTACATCAGCCCGCGCGAATGAACGCTCCGTTGCGAAACGCGATCGCCGCGAGCCGAAGGATCTACCATGGTGCGATGTCGCAGCCCTCTGGAGCCGGGGCCCGGCGGGCGCCCCGCTGGTTCGAACGGCTGCGGGTCGCCCTGCTCTCGCCCGTCGCGATCGGCTTCATCACGGCGCTCTGCCTGGTCGGGGAATCGCTGCGGGCGTTCGCGGGCCTCCAGCCCGAGTACGACTTTCTCGTCACGAACCTCTTCCTGGCCTGGATTCCGCTCGCGCTCGCCTACGCGATCTCGCTGGCGGCTCGACGCGCAGTCACCTGGCCCGCGCTGCCGCTGCTCGCATGTGGCTGGATCGTGTTCCTCCCCAACGCGCCGTATCTCGTGACCGATCTCGTGCACCTCGACGAGGGCGTGAGCCTCCCGAATGCGATCGAGCTGTCGCTGCTGGCAGTCACGGGGCTCCTGGTCGGCATCAAGTCCGTGCAGCTCGTCCAGGGCGCGGTCGAGCGACTCTGGGGCGTGACGGCCGGCTGGCGTGCCGTGCAGGTCATCGCCTTGCTCACTGCGGTCGGCGTCTACCTCGGCCGCGTGCTGCGCTGGTACAGCTGGACGATCTTCCAGCACCCCCACGACCTCGCGCACGTCGTCCTGCGGAGCCCGGCGGAGCCTGTTCGTGTCGGCCTCGGGCTGCTCGGCATTCTCGCCTTCGCGAGCGCGTTCTACCTGACCTACCGCGTGCTCACCGGTGCACGAGCCGAGCCGGTGAGACTCGCGCCCGGCGCCGCCGAGGGCTAGCCGGGGGCGCCAGCAAGAAGCGCGTTCGAGCCGGGATCCGCTCCCGGTCGCTTCGAGCCCCTCCGACCACACACGGGCCGCTTGAAACCAGTTCTCAGAGCAGCGAGTCTCGGACGGCGTCGACGAGCGACGCCGGAGCCGTCGGGCGCGACCCGGCGCCTGCCTCGGGAGCCGAGGCGGTGCGCATCAGGCCCAGGTCGTGAAGGTCGGCGACGCGGCTGCGCACCTCGTCGGCGGCGGCCCGCAGGGCGGCGACCTCGGCCTCGACGAGCCCGGCCGTGACGATCTCCGACACGCCCCCGCGACCGAGCCTCGCCGGCACCCCGACGTAGACGCCCTCGATGCCGAACTGGCCCGACAGGCGGGCGGCGATCGGCAGCACGACGCCCTCGTCGCGCAGGATCGCGCGCACCATCAGCATCACTGCCGCGCTCGGCGCCCAGTAGGCCGATCCTCGCTGCAGCAGTCGGACGACCTCGGCGCCGCCGTCGCGCGTGCGCTGGACGACCTCGCCGAGCGCAGACGCACCGAGCACCTCGGCCGCGGAGCGTCCGCCGATCGTCGCCGTGCGCGAGATCGGCACCATCGTGTCGCCGTGAGATCCCAGCGTGAGCGCGTCCACGGCGCTCGCGGAGGCGCCGGCGCGCTCGGCCAGGAAATGACGGAAGCGCCCGGTATCGAGCAGGCCGGCCATGCCGACGACGCGCTCGGGCGGGAAGCCGAGGGCGTCCTGGGCGAGCGTCGTCATCTCGTCGAGCGGGTTCGTGACCACGATGACGACCGCGTCGGGCGCGGCAGTGCGAAGCTCGCGGCACACATCCGCGACGATGCGGCCGTTGCCCTCCAGCAGGTCCGTTCGGCTCTGCCCGGGCTGACGCGGGCGGCCCGGCGGTGATCACCACGACGTCGGCGCCGCGCGCGCCGTCGTACGACTCGCCGCCCGAAAGCGTCGTGTCCGAGCCGAGCAGCGGCAGCGAGGAGCCGATGTCGAGCGCCATCGCGCGGGCCAGATCGCCTGCGACGTCGATCAGCGCGATGTGGCTGCACAGTCGCGCCTCGGCGATCCGCGCCGCGGTTGTGGCACCCACCATGCCGGCGCCCACGACCGCGATCCGCGTCACCCCTGCTGCTCCAGCTGCGCCATCACCTGTCGCACGACCTGCTCGACGAGCTGAGGCGTCGCGCGGCGCGGGTAGTCGCGGTAGAGCAGCCGGCGCGCGATGGTGCGCACCTGCGACTCGAGGCGGAGCCGATCGATCCGGGAGCGGTCGAGCGGGTCGGCGCCGGCCACGCTCAGACCCTCTGCGGCTGGAAGTTCTCGATCGCGTCGATGGCCGCGTCCCTGGCGGCGAGGATCTCGCTCTCCGAGCCCGAGAGCAGCGCCCGGCCGAACCGTCCGACGTTCGAGAGGTGGATCAGCTCGAGGTTGGCGGCCTTCTCTGCCTCGTTCACGGCCAGCGTCACGTAGGCCGCAGGGGAGATCTCGAGCACGAGCAGCGTGCGACCGGGCACGAGCAGCGCGCCGCGGCTCATGCGGTTGATCAGCTGCGCCTGGTAGGGATCGACGTTCGTGATCACCTGGAACGACTCGACCTGTGGGCGCATCGCGTCGGCGACGGTCAGCTCCGTATACTCGAGCACTGCTCGACCCGCCGCCTGCACGGCCGACTGCTCGAACGAATGCACCTCGAGCAGCCCGAACTCGCGCTCGATGAATTGCGTCGCGGGCTTGACGTCGGCGCCCTTGAGCGCCACGTCTGCGACGCGGTAGATCTCGTTGGACGGCGCCACCTCGACGAACAACTCGGCCATGCCCGCGATCGGGACGTCGCCCTGGATGACAGAGCCGGCGTAGGCGGCGTACTGCGGCTGCATGCGGTCGATGTAGACCCAGGAGCGCAGCGAGAAGTTGCCGGTGCGGCCGTCGCCCTTGCTCACGTCGCCACCGTCGTCTTGCGGGCGCCCGGCAGCGGCACGGTCGCGGCCTCGGCGGCGCCGCTCGTGGGCCGGGCGATGACGTGCGCCGAGAGCAGCTCGCCGACGCGGGCGCCGCGCTCGGCGCCCGCATCGCAGGCGGCGCGCACGGCGCCGACGTCGCCGCGCACGACGACCGTGCAGAGCGCCGGATCGACGCGCTGGATGCCAACGAGCTCGACGGCAGCAGCCTTGAGCATGGCGTCGGCCGCCTCGATCGCGGCCACGTAGCCGCGCGTCTCGACCATTCCGAGCGCCTCGCCGCCGTCACGCATCGCGCATCACCGCGGCGATCGCCTGGCGCACGAGCTCCTCGAGGCTCGCGCCCGGAGGTGGCGGGCCCGGCGTCGCCGTGCTCGGAGCGGGCGTCGCCGTGCCCGACGACGTGGGTTGCGCCGCGCTCGCACCGGACAGCGGCTCGCGCTCGAGCGCCCACGCGGCGATGGCGTGATCGTTGGCTCCGCTCGCGGGAATCTCCCAGTCGTGGATCTGCGCCGCCACGCGCTTGCGGTTGAGCAGGTGGCGCACGCCGATGTTGTCGGAGGAGATCGAGCCGCCGATCGTGCCGGTGCCGATCATGAACGTGCGGTCGACTCCCGTCGAGTAGCCCATCGCCCCGAACAGCGACGGCGTGTTGACGAGCACGCGGTAGGCCGGCGCGGCCTCCGCGTAGCGCGAGATGACGGCCTCGTCGCTGCCGTGCACGGCAGCGGTGTGGCCGTCGCCACCGAAGCGCAGCTGCGCGACGGCGGTCGCGATGCCCTCGTCGGGGCCGTCGACCTCGATCAACTTGAACACGGGGCCGAGGATCTCGCGCGAGAGGGGAAAGTCGTAGCCGATGCCGCCGGGGCGCACGACGAGCAGCTGCGTGCCATCGGGGATCGTGAAGCCGGCGAGGTGCGCGAGCGTGGCCGGCGACTGCGCGACGGCCTCGATGTTCGACGGCCCGCGGCCGCCCTGCGGGAACAGCAGCTGGGTGATCCGATTCTGCTGGTCGTCGCTGAGGAACAGCGCGCCCTCGCGCTCCATCGCCGCCTGCAGCCGGGCTGCGATCGAGCGGTCGACGATGGCGGACTGCTCGGAGGCGCAGGCCGTGCCCCAGTCGAAGATCTTGGCCGCCATGATGCAGCGCGCCGCGTAGTCGAGGTCGCCCACGGAGGCGTGGATGTAGGCCGGCACGTTGCCCGGGCCCACGGCGTAGGTCGGCTTGCCGGAGGAGTACGCGGCCAGCACCATGGCGCGCGAGCCCGTGGCGAGCACGAGGTCGGTGCGGTGATGGCGCATGAGCGCGTCGGTGCCCGCCACCGAGACGCGCGACATCGACTGGATCAGGTCGGCGGGCGCTCCGGCCGCCTGCGCGGCCTCCTGCATCACGCGCGCGGTCTCGGCGCTCGAGCGCACGGCGCGCGGATGCGGCGCCAGCACGATCGCGTTGCGCGCCTTGACCGAGATCAGCGACTTGAACAGCACGGTGGAGGTCGGGTTCGTGACCGGGACGAGCCCGGCGATCACGCCGACCGGCTCGGCGATCGTGATGACGCGCTTCTGCGTGTCGTTCTCGATCACGCCGACGGTGCGCTCGTCCTTGAAGCCCTCGTACACCCACTGGGTGTTGAACACGTTCTTGAAGGTCTTGTGGGCCGCGCGCCCGTAGCCCGTCTCCTCGGCCGCGAGCCGTCCGAGGCGCTCGGCGGCCTCCGTTCCGGCCCGTGCCATGGCGGCGGTGACGCGGTCGACGTCCTCCTGCGTGGCGGACGCGAACGCGCGCGCGGCGATGTGGCCGCGCACGGCCAGCTCATGAGCCTCGGTGATCGAGTCTTGCTCGGGCACGGGTCCAGGCCCTGCGCTCGCGCAGGCTCAGGCGTCGCCGCCGGGGAGGATCTTCTCGACGTCGGGGTGGGGGCGGGGAATCACGTGGGACGAGACGAGCTCGCCCACGCGCGCGGCCGCCTCGGCGCCGGCGTCGACGGCTGCCTGCGTGGCCCCGACGTCGCCCCTGACGAGCACCGTCACGTAACCGCCGCCGATCTGCTCCTTGCCGATCAGCGTCACGTTGGCCGCCTTCACCATGGCGTCGGCAGCCTCGACGGCGCCGACCAGCCCGCGCGTCTCGATCATGCCGAGCGCGATCATCGTCATGCCGCTAGAGCCTCGCGTGGACACGTATCCCTCCGGTCGTCAACTGTCGTTGTCGGTCTTTCAGCTCGTGCGTGGCACCGAGGCTATGCGAACTCCCGGTAGCGCTGCGTTTCCCAGTCGGTGATGAACGCGTCATACAGCGCCAGGTCGTAGCGCGCCAGCGCCGCGTAATTGTCGGCGAATCGCTCGCCGAACGTCTCGCGCGCGAACGGCGTCGCCTCCCAGGCGTCGATCGCGGCTCCCAGCGTGCGCGGCAGGAGCGGCAGCCGCTCGTCGGCGTAGGCGTCGTGCTCTGCCGTCGGGGGCAGCTCCAGCTCGCGCTCGAGCCCGTCCAGGCCGGCGGCGAGCACGCCGGCGGTCAGGAGGTAGGGATTGGCATCGGCGGCGCCGCCCCGGTACTCGACGCGCGAGCCCGCGCCGACCTGCGGAATGCAGCGCACCGCCACGTTGCGGTTGTCGAGCCCCCAGCTCACGCGCGTGGGCGCGAACGAGTAGTCCTCGATGCGCTTGTAGGCGTTGACGGTGGGGTTCGCGAGCAGGGCGATCTGCGCGGCGTGCGTCGTCAGGCCCGCGACCCAGTGGCGCATGGACGCGTTGCCAAGCGCGTCTGCGTCCGTGGCGTGCTCGAACACGTTGCGGCCGTCCTTGCGCAGGCTGTGGTGCACGTGCAGCCCGTTGCCCGAGACGCCGGGGAACGGCTTGGCCATGAACGTCGCGCGCAGGCCGTGGTTGCGCGCGATCTCGCGCACCACGGACTTGAACACGGCGGTGTCGTCGCAGGCCGTCATCGGCGAGCCGTGGCCGAAGTTGATCTCGACCTGCGCCGGGCCGTACTCCGTGTTGGAAGCCTCGATGACGATGCCGTACGCCTCGACGACGCGGCGAACGTTGCCGACGACGTGCTCGAGCTCGGCGCCCTTCTGCAGCGAGTAGCACTGGATGCC
Organism: uncultured Actinomycetes bacterium; assembly: GCA_963845865.1. Classification (GTDB taxonomy): domain Bacteria; phylum Actinomycetota; class Thermoleophilia; order Gaiellales; family JALYLC01; genus JALYLC01. The sequence continues at coordinate 2,658 of CAWJTT010000004.1, read as the reverse complement.
GTCGTAGACCGGCTTGCCGTCCTCGTCGGTGAGATAGAACTCGATCTCGGTCGCCACCACCGGCTCGAAGCCGAGCGCCTGGCAGCGCTCGATCTGGCGGCGCAGCTGATGGCGCGGGTCGGCGTCGATCGGCTCGCGGCCGTGCTCGCTCACGCAATCGGCCATGCAGAGCGCGGTGTGCTCCCGCCATGGCGTCGGCCTCAAGGTCGCCAGGTCCGGCACGACGATCATGTCGATGATGTCCGAGGCCGGGTTGTAATGCGGCAACTCCGGCAGCTCGCAGTGCCAACTCCAGTAGAACGACGCGTCTGCCTGTGCAAAGCCTCGCTCGCCGGTGCGCTCGAGAAAGAACGTGGCTGGAATGCGCTTGCCCCGCAGGTGCCCCTGCGTGTCCGCGAACGCGACCTCGATCGTGTCGACGTCGTGCTCCGCGATGATCTGCTGCGCGTGGGCGTGCAGCTGCTTTGTGCTCGTCATATCCGGGGGATGATTTCAGAGTGTGCGGGTCGCGTACGGCGTTGCGGCACTTGGAACTGGTTTCAAGAGTCGCGTGGCGTCCGGAGGGCCACACACGGGACTTTTGAAACCAGTTCTCACCCGAAGGTGCCGGGGCCGACGACCCAATCGACGCCCGCCAGCGGCACGCCCGTGAACGCGGAGGCCTCGAGCGAGAGCGCGCGCAGATCCTCGGGCTCCAGGTTGTGCACGTTGCCCTTGCCGCACGACTTGGCCAGGATCGTCATCTCGTAGTACATCGACGTCAGGAAGTTGTGCACTCGCTCGGCGCCCAGCTCGGGATCGAGCCGCGCCTCGAGCTCGGGATCCTGCGTCGTCACGCCGACCGGGCAGCGGCCGGTGTGGCAGTGGTGGCAGGCGCCCGCCGAGGTGCCGAGCGCGGCGTAGCCCTCGGCCGCGTCGACGCCTCCGACCGAGACGGGGCTGTTGCAGCCGGCTGCCATCAGCGCCGCGGTGCCGATCGCGACGCAGTCGGCCCCGAGCGCGAGCGCCTTGGCGGCGTCGACGCCGCTGCGGATGCCGCCCGAGGCGATCAGCGTGATCTTGCCGTACATGCCGATGTCCTCGAGCGCGCGGCGCGCGGCGGGGATGGCCGTCAGCGTCGGCACGCCGGTGTGGTCGAGCTGGAACTCCGGCGAGGCGGCGGTGGAGCCCTCGGTGCCGTCGACGACGATCGCGTCGCAGCCCGGTCTTGGCGGCGATCTTGACGTCCTGCTCGACCCGGCAGGCCGCGAGCTTGAGGATGATCGGCACGCGGTAGTCGGTCGCCTCGCGCAGCTCCTCGATCTTGACCGCGAGGTCGTCGCCGCCCAGGAAGTCGGGGTGGCGGGCAGCCGAGCGCTGGTCGACGCCGACCGGCAGGGTGCGCATCTGCGCGACCTTCTCGCTCACCTTCATCCCGAGCAGCATCCCGCCGGTACCGGGCTTGGCGCCCTGGCCCAGCACGATCTCGATCGCGTCGGCCATGCGCAGGTGCTCGAGGTCGAGACCGTAGCGCGAGGGCGTCATCTGGTAGATCAGCCGGTCGGAGGCCTCGCGCTCCTCGGGGAGCATGCCGCCCTCGCCGGTGCAGGTCGCGAGGCCCGCGCGCGAGAAGCCCATGCCGAGCGCACGCTTGGCGTTCGTGCCGAGCGCGCCGAAGCTCATGGACGTGAGGTAGACCGGGAAGGCCAGCTCGAGCGGCTCGGAGACGAGGTCGGGACGCCCGCCGCCGATCCAGGTCTTCGTCTCGCAGTGCTCGCGGTAGCCCTCGAGCGGAAGCCGCGTCATCACGGCCGGCAGGAAGACGAGGTCGTCGAGCGTGGGCAACTTCTGGAACGTCGAGAAGCCGCGGATCTGGTAGCGGCCGAGCTCGGCCTTGGAGTGGATGGCGCGGATCGTCTCGGCCGTCCAGATGTGCGAGCGGCCGATGTCGTAGCCGGGCGTCGGGTGAGCGGTCTCGTCCATCAGATCTTCAGCCAGGCGTCGGGGTTGCGGTTGTTGAAGTACCAGAGCTTCTGCCCGGAGACGACCTTGCGGAACGTGAACGTCCCGTCCACGCCGTTCGCGCGCAGCAGCCCGTGCACGCGCTCCTGGTCGTCGTCGGTGGCCTCGATCACGACCGCATCGGTGCCGAGCGAGCGGATCTCGCCGGCGACCCAGACGTTGCCCTGCCAGAGCGAGTCGGCGAAGGCCGCGCCGGTCGAGCCGCACACGATCAGGTCGCCGGCATGCGTCATGAACGCCGACAGGTAGCCGACGTCGCCCTCGACGATCAGCGTGCCGCCCTTGAGCGAGACGCCGCAGCGCGCCGCCGCCGAGCCCTTGATGTGGATCGTGCCGCCGCGCATCGAGGCGCCGGTCGCCATGTTGGCGTTGCCCTCGACGACGATCTTGCCGCTCGCCATCGCCTCGCCGGCGGCCCAGCCGGCGTTGCGCTCGACGTAGATCGTCGCGCCCGAGTTGAGGCCGCCGCAGTAGTTGCCGACCGAGCCGCGGAAGCGGATCGTCACGTCGGCCGTCTGCCCGACGCCGAGGTTGTGGCGCGAGCGCGGGTTCTCGATCACGAACTCGGTCACGCCCTCCTCCTCGGCGAGGCGGCGCAGCTCGCGGTTGAGGCCCTTCGGCCAGGCGTCGGCATCGATCGACGCCGTCGCACCCTGG
>CAWJTT010000003.1:0-130521 GCA_963845865.1 uncultured Actinomycetes bacterium | reverse complement strand
GCGCTGTGATCGACGCCGCCGTCGTGCTCGCCGCATACGACGAGCTGCGAGGCAGCGTGCCGCACGTGCCGCCGGGCGTGCGTGTCGAGCGAGACGGGCCGCTCGTGCGCACGCTCGGGTGGCCGCATGGCGGCTTCGTCGAGTACCGCGATCTCGCCGGCCTGGAGGGAGCCGGGCTCGACGAGCTGATCGCGCGCCAGGTGCGCATCTTCGCCGCGCGCCGCGAGCCGTTCGAGTGGAAGCTGCACGGTCACGATCGCCCGGCGGACCTGCCCGATCGCCTGCGTGCCGCGGGCTTCGTCGCCGATCCGCAGGAGACGGTGCTCGCCGCCGGGACGAGCGCGGTCGCGGCCGAGCCCGTCGTGCCGCGCGGCATGGTGCTGCGCGAGGTGACCGAGCAGGCGGACTTCGACCGGGTCGCGGCGCTGGAGTCGCGTATCTGGGGCGAGGCGCAGACGCTCGGGCTCGGCGCGGTGCTGGCGAGGCGGCGGGCCTTCGATCCGCGCTCGCTGAGCGTGTACGTCGCCGAGGCGGACGGCCAGCCGGTCTCCGCCGCCTGGGTCAGGTTCCGGGGCGATGCGGACGTTCGCGCTGCTCCAGGGGGGCGCCACCCTGCGCGAGTGGCGCGGTCGCGGCATCTACCGGGCGCTCGTGGCGAAGCGCGCGACCAGGGCCGCGGGGCGAGGATTCCCGTACCTGCTCGTGGACGCATCCGACGACAGCCGGCCGATCCTCGAGCGCCTCGGCTTTGCGGCGATCACGACCACGACGCCGTTCAGATGGTCGCCGTCGGCTCCAAGGGGCTCGGACTACGATGCCCGGGACGGGTGAGGGCGAGCGGGGGCGGCTGGGATGAGTGCGCACGAGCAGGTCGAGCACATCAACACGCGCGAGGACCTCGTCGTCTTCATCGAGCAGCTACGGGTGGATTTCGAGCAGCATCCCGAGGGCTGGGGGAACGGCGATCTGGCGGAGTTCCTGGAAGGGCTCGCCGACTGGACCGACGACATGGCGGGCTATCTCGAGAACCGCGGCCTCGATCCCGAGGAGATGCCCGTCTGGCGACTCTTCGGGATGATGCTCATGGCTGCGGCTGCCTACGAATAGGCTGCAACGGGGTGCGCGAGCTCGAGATCACGCCGGAGCCGGACGACCCGGCAGTCGCCGCCGCGATCGCGCGGGCCGTCGAGCAGGTCGAGCGCGAGGAGGGCCTGACGGCTCCCTCGCCGCACGAGCGCTCCGCCTGGGCCGCGGAAGCGCGCCGCGAGCTCGTCGACGATGGCATCGGCTGACGTCCTCCTCGGTGCCGGGCTCTACGAGTCCGTGCGGGTCTCCGACGGCGTGGCCTGGCATGGCGAGCGTCATCTCGAGCGGATCACGACCTCGGCGCACGCGCTCGGGCTCCCGTCGCCCGAGCGCATGGCGTTCGCCCGGGCCATCGCGCTCGCGACCGGGGATGGAGAGGTCGTGCGCGTCCGTCTCACCGGAGCAGACGGCGTTGCCGAGCTGAGCGCCGAGCGCCGAGCGGCTCGCGCACCCGAGCCGGTCCGCCTGACGGTCCTCGCCGGCTGGTATGCACCCGGCTATCTCCTGCGCGAGCACAAGCTCACGAGCCACTTCCACGGCGTGCAGGGGCGCCGCCTCGCCCGGGCTGCGGGGTACGACGACGCGCTGCTGGTCTCGCATGACGGGCGCGTGGGGGAGGCCACGAATGCCAATGTCGCGTTCCTCGTCGCGAGTACGGTCGTCACGCCGTCGGTCGACGGGCTGCTGCCCGGGGTCTGCCGCGCCGCGCTGCTCGACTCGGCTCGCGAGCTCGGCGTGGCGGTGGAATCGCGACCGGTCGCGCTGGCCGAGCTGGTCGACGCCGAGGGCGTGCTGCTGACGTCCTCGCCGCGCGGACTCGCGGAGGTGCTGGAGCTCGACGACCGCCGGCTGCGGCCGATGCCGCGAGATCTGCTCGCGGCACTGCGCCACGGCGTGGCCGCGGCCGCGCGCGCCCACGCGCTGGCGCTACCGTGACGCGATGACGCCAGCCGCCCTGGCCGCCGGTGCCCGCGTGCTCGTGGACGCAGTCCCGGCGCGTGGCCTGGAGCCCGCTGCCGCACTGCGCGCGCTGGCTTACCCGGGCACGGTGCTGCTGGAGTCGGGAGAGGGCCGCTGGTCGTATCTGGCGCCCTGGCCCGCCGCCGTGCTCTCACGGCGCGATCCGCACGGGGCGCTGGATGAGGCGCGTGCGCTGCTCGACCGCCTCGCCGCCGACGTGCCGCCCGGCGCCCCGCCCTTCTGCGGAGGCCTGCTCGGCTCGCTCGGCTACGACCTCGTCCGCGCGCTCGAGCCGATCCCGCAGCTCGCGCGCGACGATCTCGCGCTGCCGGCGATCCAGCTCGCCGCGGTCGACTCGCTCTACGCATTCGACCGCGAGCGCGACGAGCTGTGGATCGTCGCGCGCGCCGAGCGCGAGCTGCGGAGGCTGCGCGAGGGCCTCGAGCGCGTGCAGCCCGTGCGGTGCCCGGCTCCGCCCGGCGACGAGCTGCGCGGGATGCCGTACGCGCACTACCGCGCCCGCGTCGAGCGCGTGCTCGACCACATCGCGCGCGGCGACGTCTACGAGGTCAACTACACGCAGCGGCTCGAGGGAACCTGCGCCGGCGCGCTGGATCTGTACGCGCGGCTGCGCGCTGCTGCCCCGGTGCCCTACCACCTGTATCTCGATGCCGGCGGCTGGCAGCTCGTGGGGGCGACGCCCGAGACGTTCCTGCGGGTGAGCGCGGATGGCCGCTGCGAGACGCGGCCGATCAAGGGCACGCGGCCGCGCGGCGACGACCCGATCACCGACGCAGCGCTCGCGGCCGACCTCTCGACGCACCCGAAGGACCGCGCCGAGAACGTGATGATCGTCGACCTCGTGCGCAACGACCTCTCCCGCGTGTGCGTGCCCGGGACGGTGCGCGTGCCGTCGCTCTGCCAGGTCGAATCGCACCCGACGGTGCATCAGCTCGTCTCGACGGTGACGGGCCGGCTCGCTCCCGGAAGGGACGCGCTCGACCTCGTCGCCGCCGCGTTCGCGCCCGGGTCGATGACGGGAGCGCCGAAGGTGCGCGCGATGCAGCTGATCGAGCAGCTCGAGCCGGTGCGCCGCGGCCCGTACGCTGGAGCGTTCGGCTGGCTGGCACCCGACGGCTCGTGCGACCTCGCAGTCGTCATCCGCACGGCCGTGATCACCCGCGGCCGGGCGTACCTGCACGTCGGCGGCGCGATCGTGGCCGACTCGGATCCCGCCGCCGAGTACGAGGAATCGCTGATCAAGGCGCGCACGGTCGCCGCAGCACTCGGAGCAACCATCAACCTGTAGTCGAGTGTTGCAACGCCCGGTGCCAGGTCCGGACAGGCGGGGTCAGACCCGCATCGTGGGGGTCAGGCCCGCACCGTGCGGGTCAGACCCCGCCCGTGCGGCCGGTCTAGACTCCCGCGGCCATGCACGCGCCGTTGTTCAGCAAGGTGCTCGTCGCCAATCGCGGTGAGATCGCCGTCCGCGTGTTCCGTGCCCTGCGCGAGCTCGGCATCGGCTCGGTGGCCGTGTACTCCGAGGCCGACCGGGGATCGCTGCACGTGCGGCGTGCCGACGAGGCTCGGCTGATCGGGGCCGGGCCGCCCGCGGAGAGCTACCTGCACGTCGAGCGGATCATCGCTGCCGCGCGGGCCAGCGGTGCCGAGGCGATCCACCCGGGCTACGGCTTCCTGGCGGAGAACGCCGGCTTCGCCCGCGCCTGCGCGGAGGCCGGTCTCACCTGGATCGGCCCGCCGCCCGAGGCGATCGAGGCCATGGGCTCGAAGATCGGCGCACGGCAGCGCATGCATGCAGCCGGCGTGCCGATCGTGCCGGGGACGACCGAGGAGATCCGCGACGCCGCGACTGTCATCGAGCTGGGCGACCGCTACGGCTGGCCGATCGCGATCAAGGCCTCGGCGGGCGGCGGTGGCCGGGGCATGGAGGTCGTCGCCTCGGCCGAGGGCGCCGGGCGCGCGCTCGAGACGGCGCGCCGACAGGGCGAGGCCTACTTCGCAGACGCGGCGGTCTACGTCGAGAAGTACGTCGACGATCCGCGCCACGTCGAGATCCAGATCCTGGCCGATGGCCACGGCGGGACGATTCACCTCGGCGAGCGCGACTGCACGCTCCAGCGCCGGCATCAGAAGGTGCTGGAGGAGTCGCCTTCGCCCGCGGTCTCGCCCGAGCTGCGCGGGCGCATGGGAGCCATGGCCGTGGCCGCGGCGCGCGCCGTCGGCTACGTCGGAGCAGGCACCGTCGAGTGCCTGCTCGATCCGCAGCGGCGCCTTCTACTTCCTCGAGATGAACACCCGCATCCAGGTCGAGCATCCGGTCACGGAGCTGGTCACGGGAATCGACCTCGTGCGCGCGCAGATCGAGATCGCCGCCGGGGCGGAGCTGCCGATCGCACAGGACGAGGTCGAGCTGCGGGGTCACGCGCTCGAGTGCCGCATCAACGCCGAGGACGCCGGTGCGGGGTTCCGGCCGGCCCCGGGCCGTGTGATCCGCTACCACGAGCCCGCCGGCCCCGGCGTGCGCGTCGACTCGGGCATCGAGGAGGGCGATGAGGTCGTGGGCCTCTACGACCCGCTGATCGCCAAGCTGTGCGTCTGGGACAGCGACCGCGAGCGTGCGCGCCTGCGGATGCTGCGGGCGCTGGACGAGCTCGTCGTGGAGGGCGTGCCCACGCTCGCGCCGCTGCACCGGCTGATCCTGCGACATCCGGCCTTCATCGCCGGCGAGACGTGCGCCGGGCTGATCGAGGGGGAGCTCGCGCATGCCGTCCCGCCGTCCGCCCCGGCGGAGCCCGCGCTGCCGGCCGCCGAGCAGCGGCACTACGCGGTCGAGGTCGACGGCGCCCGCTACGACGTCTCCGTGGCGTTGCCCGCCGACGAGTTGCTCGCTGCCGAGCGCCGCCGCCGCGCGGAGCGCCGCGCGCGAGGCAGCGCGGCGGGCGCTGGAGGTGAGCGCGTGACCAGCCCCATGCAGGGCACCGTCCTGCGCGTCGACGTGGGCGACGGCGACAGCGTCGAGGAGGGGCAGGTGCTCATGATCGTCGAGGCCATGAAGATGGAGAACGAGATCCGCGCCCACGCGCCCGGCGTCGTGCGGGAGCTTGCGGTCGCAGTCGGCGACTCCGTGCGCAGCGGGCAGGCGCTGCTGCGCATCGCGGGACAGTGACCACGCCCGTCTTGCGCACCGAGCGCCTCCTGCTGCGCGAATGGCGGCCCGAGGATCGCGAGCCGTTCGCCCGCCTGAACGCCGACCCCCGCGTCATGCAGTTCCTCCCGGCGCGGCTGCCGCGCGCGCAGAGCGATGCGCTTGCGCGCCGCTCCGAGCAGCACTTCGCGACCCACGACTTCGGGCCGTGGGCCGTGGAAGTGCCCGGCGTGGCGCCGTTCATCGGCTTCGTCGGCCTCGTCGTGCCGGCCTTCGAGGCGCACTTCACGCCCTGCGTCGAGATCGGCTGGCGCCTCGCGGCCGAGCACTGGGGCCAGGGCTACGCGACTGAGGCGGCGCTTGCGAGCGCGCACTACGGATTCGACGTGGTCGGCCTGTCGCAGCTCGTCTCGTTCACGACGCCCCAGAACATGCGGTCGCAGGCAGTCATGCGGCGGATCGGCATGACGCACGACGAGGCCGACGACTTCGACCACCCGAATCTGCCGCCCGGGCACCGCCTGCGGCGCCACGTGTTGTACCGATTAAGGGGAGTGGGCGAAATGCCCGAGTTCGGGGTACGCTGATCTCGTGAGGTTGCCAGCGCGTGCCCTGTTCGTCGCGCTCGGTGCGTTGTTGGCCTTCGCCGCTGCGCCCGCGTACGCGGCTTCCGCACGCACCGAGGTCGTCGTGGAGCTGGGCGCTCCGCCGGTGTCCGAGGACGCGTCGCTGACGCAGCTGCGCGATGCCCACGGGCACGTCGACCTCGCGCGGTTCGGCCCTCGCCTCGCGCTTGCGGCGGTCGCGCGCAGTCAGCGCGCCGCCGAGGCGCGGCTGCGCCGCGCGGCTCCGGGCCTGCGCGTGACCGCGCGCATGCGGACGGTCATGGATGCCCTCGTCGTGACGGTCCCGCGCAGCGAGCTGAGCCGGCTCGCGAACGTGGCCGGCGTGCGCCGCGTCTGGCCCGCCGTGACCTATCGCCCCGAGGCCGTCACGGGCTCCGAGGCCGACAACGCGCCCGAGACCGATCGGGTGCCCACGGTGGTCGGGGCACCGGCGATCTGGAGCGGGCTCGACGGCGGTATCGCCGCCTCGGGCGACGGTGTCCGCATCGGCATCATCGACGACGGGATCGACATGACGCGGCCGTCGTTCTCGGGCGCCGCCTACCAGTACCCGCCCGGCTTCCCGAAGGGCATTCGCTCGGGGACGAACGGCAAGATCATCGTGGCCCGCGCATTCGCGCCGCCCGGCGGGAGCAAGCGCATGCGCACGGCCTTCGATCCCGACGGCTCGGAGCACGGCACGCACGTCGCAGGCATCGCCGCGGGCCTCTCGGGCATCACGGGCACCTCGCTCGGTGTCACGATCAGCAACCTCTCGGGCGTCGCACCGCACGCCTTCCTCGGCTCCTACCGCGTGCTCACCACCCCGACGCCGGCGTTCGGGCTCGACGGCAACGGCCCCGAGATCGCGCGCGCGATCGATCGGGCGGTGGCCGACGGGATGGACGTGCTCAACCTCTCGCTCGGCGAGCCGGAGGTGGAGACCGCCAACGATGTCGTCGCCCGTGCCATCCATGGCGCCGCGCGCGCCGGCGTCGTGACGGTGGTCGCTGCGGGCAACAGCGGCGACGACCTCGGCGGGGGCTCGATCTCCTCGCCGGGCTCGGCGCCGGACGCCATCACGGTCGCGGCCACGAGTGTGGGTCGCTTCGTCGGCGTCACGCTCGGCGTGCTCGGGCCCGGGGCGGTGCCCGTCGACCTCGCGTCGTTCGGCGCCGCCACCGACGCGCCCGAGCAGATCCCGAACGCCTGGAAGGCGGGCGTTCCGCTGGTCGTCGGGGCCGACTGCGGTGGAGGCCGCGCGGGTGCGCTCGTGCTCGTGCAGTTGAGCGCGCGCTGCACGGCTGCGCGCGCCGACAGCACGCTGGCCGTGGGTGCCCTGGGCATCGTCTACGTCCAGCGCGTGGCGGGCGACCCGGCCGGGATCGCCGATAGCCAGCAGCGCTCGCTCACGGTCTCCGATCTGATCGGTGCGCGCCTCGCCCAGCAGGCGGCCGCGGCCGGCGGTGAGCTCTCGCTCTCGCTCGACGACGCCCCGCGCGAGCAGGTCTCCGCGAATTCCGGGCTGATCGCATCGTTCTCCTCGCGCGGGCCGGCTCCGTACTCGCTGGCGCTCAAGCCCGACGTCGCGGCGCCCGGTGTCGACATCGTCTCGCCGATCCCGGGCGGCTACGGCACCTGGTCGGGCACGAGCATGGCGACTCCCGCGGTGGCGGGTGCGGCCGCACTCCTGCATCAGCGTCACCCCGCGTGGACGCCCGCGCAGATCAAGTCGTCGCTCGTGCTGACGGCACGGCCCGGTCTTCAACGACACGGCGCACAAGCATCCGACGAGCGTGCTCGCCGCGGGCGGCGGCATGATCGACGTGCAGGCCGCCGACGATCCCGGCCTGTTCGCCGCGCCCGCGGGCGTCAGCTTCGGGCTCTTGCACCCTGGGCACGCGGCCACGCAGACGGTCGAGCTCGGCGACGCGGGCGGTGGAGGCGGGTCGTGGTCGGTGAGCGCGCCCGGGCTCGACGCCCCCGCGTCGATCGACGTGGCGGCCGGCGGGAAGGAAACCCTGGAGCTCGCGCTGCATGTACCGCCCGGCGCGTCGGTGGGCAATCGATCGGGCAACATCGTGCTCACGTCCGGGGCGCGCACCGTCCACATCCGCTGGTGGGGCTACGTCGAGCGTCCGCGCCTTGCCAACGCCCACTCGCGGCACCTCGCGCCCGGGCGCTGGATCGCGGGCGACACCCGCGAGGGCACGAAGCTCGTACAGCTCTACCGCTGGCCCGCCGGGCCGGCCGGCAGCGGTCTTCCGCGGGCGTATCCCGGGCGCGAGCAGCTGTGGTCGTTCATCGTCCCGCGCGGCGCGCGCAACGCCGGCGTGGAGGCCGAGGGATCGGTCGTCCCGCAGATCCTGCTCGCCCGCGACGAGAATCGCCTGGCGGGCGAGCCCGCTCTGCCCGCGAACGGCAACCCGTACCTCGAGACCTACGGCCGCTTCGAGCGCGTGAGCGGGCTGCTCGTCCCGGGCCCCGGGCGCTACTTCGTCGTGGTCGAGACGCGGCCGGGCCACAGGCCGGGCCCGTACCGCCTCCGTCTCTGGATCAACGACCGCACGCCGCCTTCGATCACGCAGGTCCCGCACGTCCTCGGGCGTTCCGCGGATGCGCTGAGCTTCCACGTCGCCGATACCGGCAGCGGTGTCAGCGCCTCCGATCTCGTCGTGCGGGTGGACGGCACCCAGGAGGACGTCGCGGTCTCGTCCAGCGGCCGGGTGCGCGTGCACACCGGGCACCTCTCGGTCGGCCGGCACCGTCTCGAGATCTCGGCGTCCGATCTGCAGGAGACGAAGAACTCGGAGAACGCATCCGCCCTGGCGCTGCCGAATACGCGCGTCGTGCACACGGCATTCACCGTACGTGCGACCGGCTAGCCTCCGGCGACATGGATCTCTACGAGTACCAGGGGAAGCAGTTGTTCGCGCGCTTCGGCATCCCCGTCTCGGAGGGGCGCGTCGCGCAGACGCCCGGTGAGGCGCAGGCGGCCGCAGCCGAGCTCGGCGGCCCCGTCGTCGTCAAGGCGCAGGTGCTCACCGGCGGACGCGGCAAGGCCGGCGGCATCAAGCTGGCGTCGACGCCTGCAGAGGCCGCCGAGCGGGCGGACGAGATCCTGGGTCTGGACATCCGCGGCCATGTCGTGCGCACGCTCTGGATCGAGCGCGCATCCGACATCGAGCGCGAGTACTACTTCTCGATCACCTTCGACCGGGGCGCCAAGCGGCCGCTCTTCATGCTCACGACGAGCGGCGGCGTCGACATCGAGGAGGTCGCCGAGACCGACCCGGACGCGATCGCGCGCCTGCACATCGACCCGCTCGCCGGCTGGCACCCGTGGATCGCGCGCGAGCTGTGCTTCCGCGCCGCGATCCCGGCGGAGGAGCGCAAGCAGGTGATGGCGATCATCGCGGCGGCCTACCGCACCTTCCGCGAGACGGATGCGTTGCTCGTCGAGATCAACCCCCTGATCGTCACCCCGGACGGTGAGGTCCGTGCGCTCGACTCGAAGTTCACAGTCGACGACAACGCGCTCGTTCGCCACGCCGACATCGCCGCGATGCGCGACGTCACGGCCGCCGATCCGCAGGAGCAGATGGCACGCGAGAAGGGCCTGACCTACGTCAAGCTCGACGGCGAGGTCGGCATCCTCGGCAACGGCGCCGGCCTCGTGATGTCGACGCTCGACGTCGTCGCCCAGGCCGGTGGCCGCGCGGCCAACTTCCTCGACGTCGGCGGGGGTGCGCAGGCGCAGGAGATCGTCGACGCGCTCGAGGTGATCACCTCCGATGCCAAGGTGCGTGCGATCCTGTTCAACATCTTCGGCGGCATCACGCGCTGCGACGAGGTGGCGCAGGGCATCCTGGACGCGCTCGACGGTCGCGACATCGGCGTGCCGATGGTCGTCCGCCTCGACGGCACGTCCGACGAGGAAGGGCGCCGGTTGCTCGCCGACGCCAACCCGCCGGGGGTGTACGTCGAGCGCACGATGCTGGACGCCGCGCGGCGCGCCGTCGAGCTGGCAGGAGCGGCCGCCTGATGCCGATCCTGGTGACCGCCGAGACGCGCCTCGTCGTGCAGGGCATCACGGGCCGCGAGGGCTCGTTCCATGCCACGCGCAACCGCGACTACGGAACCGCAGTGGTCGCCGGCGTGACGCCGGGCAAGGGCGGTCAGGACGTTCAGGGCATCCCGGTCTTCGACACGGTCGCTCGTGCAGTCGAGCACGAGCGCGCGAACACCGCGATGGTGTTCGTGCCTCCGTCCTTCGCCGCCGACGCGATCTACGAGGCGGTCGACGCAGGCTGTGAGACGGTCATCTGCATCACCGAGGGCATTCCGGCACACGACATGCTCGACGTCTATGCGTACGTGCGCTCGCGCGGCGTGACCCTGCTCGGCCCCAATTGCCCGGGCGCGCTCTCGCCCGAGGTGGCATCGGTCGGCATCATCCCGACCAAGGTCTTCAAGAAGGGCCCAGTCGGGCTCGTCTCGCGCTCGGGCACGCTCACCTACCAGATCGGCAACGAGCTCGCCCAGGCGGGTGTCGGCAACTCGACGATCGTCGGCATCGGTGGCGACCCGATCGTCGGCTCGTCCTTCATCGACATCCTGCAGCGCTTCGAGAACGACCCGCAGACGGAGCTCGTGGTGATGGTGGGAGAGATCGGCGGGGCGGAGGAAGAACGCGCAGCCGACTTCATCGCCGATCACATGAGCAAGCCCGTCGTCGCCTACATCGCCGGCTTCTCGGCGCCCCCGGGCAAGACGATGGGTCACGCGGGAGCGATCATCTCGGGCGCCTCGGGCACGGCGCAGGCGAAGAAGGAGGCGCTCGAGGCGCGCGGCATCCCCGTCGGCATCAATCCGACCGAGACCGCCCGCATCGCCGCCGACCGCGTCCGCTCGACGTGACTGCGCGCGCCCGGCGCGCACTCGGTGTCGGGCTTTGCGTCGCGGCCGCCGCCGTGCCTGCGCAGACGCACGCGAGCACGCGCGCCCCGGGCGTCGAGGTGATCGTGCGGCTCGCGCCGCCCCCGCTGGCGCTCGTCGCGCCCGGGCGCAGGCAGCTCATGGGCGTGGGCAGCGCTCGCCGGCTGGACGCCGCGTCCTTCGGTTCCAGGCTCTATCTCGCCCGCCTGCACAGCGTGCAGGACGCGTTCGCGGCAGGCCTGCGCGCGGCCGTGCCGGCGGCCACCGTCGAGCGCCGCTACGGCGTCGTGCTCGACGCCCTGGCGCTGCGGCTGCCCGCGAGAGCACTCGCTCGCCTGCAGCGCCTGCCCGGCGTGGCGGGCGTCTATCCCGTGGCCACCTACCACGCAGCCGCCGACTCGGTGCCCGGGCTGGTCGGCGCCGTCCCGCTCTGGGGCGTCGATCGCTCGACCGCCGGGCAGGGCGTCAAGATCGGGATCATCGACGACGGCATCGACGTCAGCGCTCCGTTCCTGCGGGCCGCCGGCATGCGCCCGCCGCAGGGCTTCCCGCGAGGGCAGAAGCGCTTGACGAGCGGCCGCGTGATCGTGGCGCGCAGCTTCGCCGGCCGGGACGCGCCGAAGGCCGATCACCGTGCGTTCGACCCCAACGTCTCGGAGCACGGGACGCACGTATCCGGCATCGTCGCCGGCGCGTATGGCACCGTGGCGCGCCCCGGGCTGGGGCTCCCGGTCGTACGCGGTCTCTCCGGCGTCGCGCCGGGGGCCTGGCTCGGCAACTATCGCGGGCTCGCGCGAGGCGACCACGAGACCGGCGCGATCGGCTCGACCGTGGAGCTGGCGGCCGCGGTCGACCGCGCAGTCGCCGACGGCATGGACGTCCTCAACCTCTCGCTTGGCGGACCTCAGATCGATCCCTCGGCCGATGCCCTGTCGATGGCGCTGGCCAACGCCGCGCGTGCCGGCGTCCCCTCCGTCGTCGCCGCAGGCAACAGCTTCGACACGCGCGGCTACGGATCGATCTCGTCGCCCGGCACGAGCGCGACGGCGATCACGGTAGCCGCCACGTCCGCCGGCACCGTGTTCGGCGTCAGCGGGACGGTCAGCGGTGCCGGCACGGCCGCCCTCGAGCCGTTCACGGCCGTTCCGTCCATCGGCCCGCGCGTGACGCGGGCGCTGACGCGCCCCACGCGTCTCGTCACGCCCGAGGCCTACGGGCTCGACCGTCGCGGTTGCCGCGAATCGCCGCGTCGCCGCCGGCTTCGTGCCGTCGTCGTCGTGCCGCGCGGCGGCTGCAGCTTCGGGGCGAAGGCGATCAACGCGCACGAGGCGGGCGCGCAGGCCGTGATCGTCGCGAGCGACCGTCCGGGGCCGCCGTTCGTCGTCGAGGAGGAGACGGACGTGCCGCTGCTCGTGGTGACCGACGCAGTCGGCCGGGCCCTGCGGGCCTACATCGCCCGCTCGGGCCGCGCCGCCCGGGTGCGTTTCACGCGGACGATCGCCGAGCTGCCGACTCCGCCGCGCGTCCTCACCGATTTCTCCTCGTCCGGGCCCACGCCGTTCGACCTGCTTCTCAAGCCGGATATCGCGGCACCGGGGGAGGCGATCCTCTCCTCGGTCCCGCTGGCGTCGTCCAACTACCCGGGAGCGTACGCCTCCTGGGCCGGCACCTCGATGGCGGCACCGGTCGTGACCGGCGTCGTCGCGCTCGTGCGGGAGCGCCATCCCGCATGGACGCCCGCACAGATCCGCGCAGCGCTGATCGGGTCGGCCGTGCCGGCCTACGCGGACTCGGACGCCACCGTCGAGGCCTCTCCCCTGCGCACGGGCGGCGGCTTCGTCGACGCGCCAGGCGCCGTCGCGCCAGGCGTGCTCGCCGATCCGCCCATGCTCGGCTTCGGCCTGGTGCAGCCCTCGTCGTCGGCCACGGTGCCGGTGAGCCTGAGCGACGCGGGCGACGGTGCGGGAGTGTGGCAGGTCACGATCGACCGGAACGGCGGCTCGCCGCGCGGTGCGGATGCGACGGCCCCGGCCGAGGTCGCGGTCCCTGCGGAGGGCGGGGCGCTGCTGCCGGTGACGCTCACGGTCGCGGGCGACGCGCCCGAGGGCGATGCCGCCGGCTACGTGCTTCTCAGACAGGGCAGCCGCACCCGGCGCATACCGTACTGGGGGCACGTCGAGCGGCCGGCGCTGGCCGGCGCCGGCGCGCGCCTGCTTCGACACCCCGGGGTCGTGCGCGGATCCACGCGGGGCCGGCCCGATCGCGTCGAGCGCTATCGCTACCCCTCCTACACCGGTGCGCTCGGGCTGCCCGTGCGCTGGCATGGCGGCGAGGCGCTCTACCGCTTCCACCTCTCCCGCCGCGCCGTCAACGTCGGCGTGACAGTCGAGCCGATCGCGGGCGGTGGTCTGCGGCCGTTCCTGATGCGCGGCCTCGACGAGAACCGCGTGGCCGGCGAGTCGGGCCTGCCGATCGACGTCGGCCCGTCGCTCACCGATGACCCCGTTCCCGCGACCGGCCTCTACTGGGCCCCGGCGGGCGACTACGCCGTCGCCGTCGACTCGTCACGTCGCCGCGGAGGGGCATTCCGGCTGCGCTTCTGGGTCGACGACGTGACGCCGCCGGTGGTCGGGCGCCTGCGCGTCTCGAGCGACGCACGGACGCTGCGCGTGCCCGTGACGGACGCGGGCTCGGGCGTCGATCCGCGCTATCTCGAATGCGCACTGGTGCGACAGGGCTCGTCGTTCGACAGTGCCTGCCGACCCGATTGGAACGCCCGGCGGGGCGTGGCGTCGGTCCAGGTCGGCCGGCTGCGGGCGGGCCGCTATGCGCTCGCGCTGCGCGTCGGCGACTACGCCGAGTCGCGCGACGCGCTCGCGATCGCGATCAGCGCGCAGCATGTCCGCACGCGCGTGATCGGCTTCGCCGTGACGTCGCGCGGAGCCATCCGCGTCGCCTCCGTGTCACGCGCGGCCGCGCGCGACGCGCGCCGCCAGGTCGACGGCGCCTGAGAGCCCGTCCCGGTCTAGGCTGCGGCCATGGCCGATGCGATCCCGTTCACGCGCGGCGTCCCGAGCGCCGACATGCTGCCCGTCGACGACTTCCGGCGCGCCCTCGCGGAGGCGATGGCGCGCGAGCCGGCGGTCGCCCTCTCGTACTCGACGGGCGGGCATCCGGGACTGCGACGTTGGATCGCCGAGCGCCACGGTGTGACGGCGGAGAACGTCATCTGCGCGAATGGCTCGCTCGAGGCGTTCGCGTTCGTCGCCAGCGTGTTGCTCGCGCGCGCTTCGACGACACGCGTGCTCGTGGAGGCCCCGACCTACGATCGCAGCATCCTCATCCTGCAGCGTGCGGGCGCCGACGTCGTCGGCGTTCCGGTCGACGCCGACGGCATCGACACCGATGCGCTGGCGACCGAGCTCGAGCGTGCGACGCCGGCGTTCCTGTACGTGATCCCGAACTTCCAGAACCCGAGCGGCGCGACGATGTCGCTCGAGCGCCGAAGGCGCGTGCTCGAGCTCGCAGCCAGTCACGGGGTGGTCGTCGTCGAGGACGACCCGTACGGGCTCCTGCGCTGGGCGGGCGAATCGCACCCGACGCTCTTCGATCTCGACGAGTCCGGCAGCGTGCTCACGATGTCCTCCTTCACGAAGACGGTCGCCCCGGGCCTGCGGATCGGCTACATCGTGGCTCCGGAGGCGCTCGCCGCGGCGGTCGGCAAGTACGCGGAGAACACCTACATCTCGCCCTGCATGGTCTCGCAGGCGGGTCTTGCGGCCTACTGCGACGGGGGCTCGTTCGAGCCGGGCGTCGAGCGGGCGCGGCTGGAACTGAAGGCGCGCTGCGACGCGATGGTCGAGTCCGTCGGGGAGCACTTCCCTTCGGGGGCTCGCATGGTCGTGCCGCAGGGCGGCTACTTCCTCTGGATCGACCTGGGACCCGGAGCCGACACCACGGCGCTCGGCGCGCGCGCGGCCGAGGCGGGCGTGCCGTTCGTCAGGGGCGCCGACTTCTACGCCGACGGCGGTGGCACGACGTGCCTCCGCCTCGCCTTCTCCGCGGTGCCGGCTGAGCGCATCCGCGAGGGCATCGAGCGCCTCGGCGCGGTCATCGCCGCCGGCTGACTCTGACCCTCGATGAGAGGGTGAGGTCTTCAGCCGGACGCGGGCGGGGGTGGTGGAGGCGTCACGGGCGAATCGGCCGGAGGCGGCGTGCCCGGGCCGGCCGCGCCCTGCGCACCCGTCGACGGCGCGCGGCGCCGCGCCAGCACCAGCGTGAGCGCGACGCCGAGCAGCGCGCCGAAGAGCAGCATCACGACCATCAGCGTGATCAGCGGCACGCCGGCGGAGAAGAGCACGAAATCGACGCTCACGTTCTTCGAGTTCTTGATCACGAAGCCGATCACGTACAGCGCAGCGACGGCGAGCGCTCCGATGACCCCGTACAGGCCCTGGTCGGGCAGATCTCGGATGCGCTGCAACACGGCGATAATCTTACGCCGCGTCCCAGCCCGGCGAGGATCCGCGCCGGTGGAGCCCGGGGGCGCTCTCGGAGCGCAATGCGCTCTCAGTACCCGCGTGCTTGCCCGCCGAGTGCTGCCCGGGGAACGCGGCTCAGAGCACGCCGACGACCGCTGCCTCGGCGTCTTCGAACGCCGAGGGCAGTGGCACGAGCGGTGCCTGAGGCGGCGGCACCAGGCCATCCAGGCTGGCGGGCCGGAACGTCGGGCAGGGTGCGTCGAGGCAGAGTGCGCACAGGAGCTCGCGCCGGAAGTAGCAGTCGTCGCAGGTGATATTCCGTTGCTTCGTCAACCCGGGAGACCCTAGCCGGACCGCCGCTTCCGTTCCACCGAATCGCGAGAAGAATCCCCGCAACGAGCGAGAAGCATGTGAGGCCGGCGGGTCGGCCTCGGGGCTCGCCGCCGCAGACGCTAGGCGTCGGCCGTCGCCGCCGGAGTCGCCCCGAGCGCCGCGAGCGCTTCTCGGAAGCTCGTGACCGCGACCACCTTGACGCGTCCGCGGGCGGCCGCGCGCGCATCCGCCGCGTTGGCGTCGGGAACGAGCACGAGGTCGGCGTGGCGGCGCACGGCTCCGAGCACCTTCTGGCGGACGCCGCCGATCGGGCCGACCTGACCGGCGAGGTCGATCGTGCCCGTCACCGCGATCTTCCGCCCCTTCGCGAGATGGTGCCCGCTGGCGGCGTCGTAGACCTCCAGGGTGAAGGCGAGGCCCGCCGAGGGGCCGCGGCCGAGCCCACGCGGAGTGATCGTCACGCGCACCGGGAGGTGCGCCTTGGGCGGCGCGTCGTGCACCCCGAGCACGCCGACGATCGCCCGATCGCGCGCCTGCGGATCGCTCGTCAGGCGCGTCTGCAGATCGCGCGTCCGGCGCCCGTCGCGAACGGTGAGGCGGACGGGCGAACCTGGCTTGCGGCCCTGCAGCTGGGTGCGCAGCGTGGCCAGCTGCAGCGTCGGGACGCCGTCCACGGCGGTGATCACCATGCCGGGGCGCAGGCCCGCGCCCCACGCCGGTGCCGAGCGCTCGACGGCGTCGAACGTCACCCCGGTCCGCGTGACGGTGACGTTGTGCCCGAGCGCCCGCAGGGCGACGACGCCGGCGACCGTACGCGAGTCCTGGAAGGTCAGGTGATCGATCCGGTCGAGGTCGCGCTGGCTCCCACCAGGCGGCACGATCGCCGCGGCCGGAACGACGTCCGCGCCGTCCTCGAAACGCGCGATCCAGGACTCCGGCAGGCTGGCGCGGTGCACGAGCACGTCGAGGTAGTAGATGCCCGAGCCGTCGCGCGAGATCGTCGGCTTCGCGCCTCCGACGCTGACGACGGCATCGGCCGGATGGGGGTCGTCGGGCAGCAGCACGTAGTCGTCCGACGGCGTCGCGAGCAGCCAGGCTCCGAAGGCCACGACGATCAGGACGCCGAGCACGGACAGCCCGACGATGCGCGAATACGAGCGCTTCGGAGTCACGGCCGCACCGTAGCGACGCCATCGTTAGCCCCGCGTTGTGGTGGCGGGGTCGATCGAGCCTGGGTATCGGCTTTCCGTAGCGCCCGTCTCGCAGTAGTGTCCGCGGCATGTACGAGCCAGTCGACGCCCTGCAGTCGCCGCGCTACAGCGGGCCGCGCACGTTCGGCCGGCTGCCGCACGTCGAGACGACCGACGGCGTCGACGTCGCGCTGTTCGGCATGCCGTGGGACTCGGGAACCTCGTACCGCCCCGGCCCGCGCTTCGGGCCCGAGGCCGTGCGCTCGGCATCGGCGCTGCTGCGGCCCTACAACCCCGCCCAGGACGTCATGGTCTGGGGCGCGCTGTCGTGCGTGGACCATGGCGATGCGCCGACGGTGCCCGGCTACATCGAGGACACGCTCGGCCGCATCCAGGCGTACGCCGAGGGCATCCACCGGGGGGGTGCGATTCCGCTCGGCATCGGCGGCGACCACTCGGTGACGCTCGCGGAGCTGCGCGCGGCGGCAGCCGTCCACGGGCCGCTCGGGCTGGTGCACCTCGACGCACATCACGATGTCTGGGACTCCTACTTCGGCCGGCCCTACAACCACGGCACCGTCTTCAAGCGCGCCTGCGAGGAGGGCCTGCTCGACCCGCCGCGCTGCGTGCAGGCAGGGATGCGCGGCCCGCTCTACGGGCCGGGCGACTACGAGGTCTCGCGCCAGCTGGGCATGACGATCCTGCCCTGGCTCGAGCTGCGAGCGCTCGGCCCTGCCGCCTACGGCGAGCTCGTGCGCCAGCGGGCCGGCGACGGCCCGGTGTTCTTCACCTTCGACGTCGACTTCGTCGACCCGGCGTTCTGCCCGGGCACGGGCACGCCCGAGGTGGGCGGGCCGAGCTCGGCCGAGGCGCTCAGCTACGTGCGCGCCCTACGCGGCCTGGACTTCCGGGCCCTGGACGTCGTGGAGGTCGCGCCGCAGTACGACGGGCCTGGTCAGGTGACCGCCCTGCTCGCGGCCAACGTGGCCTACGAGATGCTCTCGCTGATCGCGCTGGGACGCGCCTGAGGCATCCGAGGCGCAAGCGGCACGAGCCGGCCCGAGAGCCACCACATGCCGAGCGCGAGGAGATCGCCGACGATCAGGTCGGCGACGTAGTGCTCGCCGAGATAGACGACGGCGAACTGCTGCAGGAGCGCGTAGGCGAGGCCGATCGGCCACAGCCGCGGCCGCCAGCGCCAGATGATCAGCGCGACGAGCGTCGACCAGGCGCCGTGCAGCGACGGCACCGCCGCCACGGGGTTGTCGTCGAACAGGCGCGTGAGGAGTGCGGGGTCGGAGATCGCGGGAGGGCACTGGTGCCCGTGCTCGCGGATGCGCTCGAGGGGCCCGATGAGGCCGTGGCAGGCGGCCAGCCAGGGCGGTGCGGCGGGGAAGACGAGGAACCCGATCGCCGCCGCGAAGGCGCAGCCGAGCGCGGCTGTCGCGGCGCGCAGGTACTCGCGCGGCGACTTCAGCCAGAGCAGGAAGAGCGCGCCCAGGAGCGCCGCGACGTGCCAGGAGTGGACGTGGTCGAGCGCGTGCTCGAATGCGCCTGGCGTCCCGTCGTAGAGCCAGCCCTGCAGGCGCACGCTCGGGACGCGGCCGAGCCCGATCACCTTGTCGACGTCGATCTGCGGCCGGTAGAACGCGTCCGGGTTGACGCGGTGCGCCGCCGTGCGAGCCCACTCGTAGGCCAGCACGGCCAGCGCGAACGGCCCGAACCAGCACACGTACGCGAGACCGCGCCGGTAGACGAGCGCCGGCGCCAGCAGGACGAGGAACCAGCGGTTGGACGACGGCAGCACGCCGTGCAGGCCGAGCACCCAGGCGGCGGCGAGGAACGCGGCCAGCGCGAGCACCGCCCGCCGGTTCGCAGTCATCGCTTCTAGGCTTGCAGCTGGGCGATGACCGCGTCGGCGAACTGCGAGGTGCCCACGGCGGTCGGATCGTCGGGCCGCGGCTTGAGGTCGTAGGTGACGTCCCTGCCCTCGGCGATCACCGCGGCGATCGCGGCCTCCATGCGGTCGGCGGCGTCGCGCTCGCCGAGATGGCGCAGCATGAGGACGCCCGACAGCATCATCGCCGTCGGGTTGGCCTTGTTCTGGCCGGCGTACTTGGGCGCCGAGCCGTGCGTCGGCTCGAACAGCGCGGCGACGCGGCCGTAATTGGCGCCCGGCGCGACGCCGAGTCCGCCGACGAGGCCGGCGGCGAGATCGGAGACGATGTCGCCGTAGAGATTCGGGCACACCAGCACGTCGTACAGCTCGGGCTTCTGCACGAGCTGCATGCACATGTTGTCGACGATGCGATCCTCGACCTCGATGTCGCTGTAGCCCTCGGCGACCTCGCGCGCGATGCGCAGCCAGAGGCCGTCGGTGTGCTTCATGATGTTCGCCTTGTGGACGACCGTGACCTTGCGGCGTCCCTCCCGGCGGGCGTAGTCGAGCGCGAACTGCACGACGCGTCGCGTCCCCTCGATCGAGATCGGCTTGATCGAGATGCCGGCGTCCTCGCGGATCACCGCGCCCGAGAGCTTCTGGATCGTGTCGCGCAGGACGGCGCAGTTGTCGGTGCCCTCCTCGAACTCGATGCCGGCGTACAGATCCTCCGTGTTCTCGCGCACGATCACGAGATCCACGTCGCTGTAGCGCGAGCGCACGCCCGCGTAGCTCTTGCAGGGTCGCACCTGCCCGAACAGGTCGAGCGCCTTGCGCAGCGCGACGTTGACCGAGCGGAAGCCCGTGCCGACCGGCGTCGTGATCGGCCCCTTGATCGCGACGCCGGTGTGGGCGATCGACTCGATCACGGAATCGGGCAGGGGGTTGCCGCCGTGCTTGGCCATCACGTCGGCGCCCGCCTCGCGCACGTCCCAGTCGAACTCGACTCCCGTGGCCTCGAGCACGCGCGTCGTGGCAGCGGAAAGCTCGGGGCCGATCCCGTCGCCCGGGATCAGTGTGACGCGATGAGGCATGCGGGCCAGGCTAGATGATCGTTGTCCGGACAGCCGCCATCACGCGCTCCCCAGCCGCGCGCGGAGGTCGTCGAGTTGCGCCTCCAGCTCGCCGGGCAGGCGGTCTCCGAACGTCGCGAGATGCTCGGCCAGGCGCGGCAGCTCGGCTTCCCAGCCCTCGACGTCGACGGCCAGCAGCGCCTCGAGGTCGCCGTCGGCGAGCGTCAGGCCGTCGAGCGGGAGGGAACCCGGCGCGGGCACGAGCCCGATGGCGGTCTCGACCGCGCCGGCGGAGCCTTCGCAGCGCTCGGCGATCCAGGCCAGCACGCGGCTGTTCTCGCCGAAGCCGGGCCACAGGTAGCGGTTGTCCGAGGTCTTGCGGAACCAGTTGACCTGGTAGATGCGTGGCAGCTTCGCCCGGTCCGCCGCGGCGCCGACCGCGAGCCAGTGGGCGAAGTAGTCGCCCATGTGGTAGCCGCAGAAGGGCAGCATCGCGAACGGATCCCGGCGCAGCTTGCCCACGGCACCGGCCGCGGCGGCCGTCGTCTCGGAGGCCATCGTCGCGCCCACGAACACGCCGTGCTCCCACGAGCGCGCCTCGTAGACGAGCGGCACGGTGGCGGCGCGGCGGCCGCCGAAGAGGATCGCCGAGATCGGCACGCCCGCAGGATCCTCCCACTCGGGAGCGATCGACGGGCACTGCGCGGCGGGCACGGTGAAGCGCGCGTTCGGGTGTGCGGCGCGACGGCCGCTGTCCGGCGTCCAGCTCTCGCCGAGCCAGTCCGTGAGCTCCGGCGGCGGATCCGCCGTCATGCCCTCCCACCACGTGTCGCCCTCGGGCGTGAGCGCGGTGTTCGTGAACACGGTATTCCCCCAGAGCGTGGCCATCGCGTTGGGGTTGGTGCGGAACCCGGTTCCGGGCGCGACGCCGAAGAAGCCTGCCTCGGGGTTGATCGCCCACAGGCGCCCGTCCTCGCCGAAGCGCATCCAGGCGATGTCGTCGCCGATCGTCTCGACCGTCCAGCCGGGCACGGTCGGCACGAGCATCGCCAGGTTCGTCTTGCCGCAGGCGGAGGGGAACGCGCCCGCCACGTAGTGCACCGCGCCCGAGGGGGCGGTCAGCTTGAGGATCAGCATGTGCTCGGCCAGCCAGCCCTGCTCGCGCGCCATGACCGAGGCGATGCGCAGCGCGAAGCACTTCTTGCCGAGCAGGGCGTTGCCGCCGTAGCCGGAGCCGTACGACTGGATCTCGCGCGTCTCGGGGAAATGCGCGATCGCCTTGTTGGTGTTGCACGGCCAGGGCACGTCCCGCTGTCCGGGACGCAGCGGCGCGCCCAGCGAATGCACGCAGGGGACGAACTCGCCTTCGTCGCCCAGCTGGGCCAGCGCAGCAGCGCCCATGCGCGTCATCACGCGCATCGAGACGGCGACGTAGGCGGAGTCGGTGAGCTGTACGCCGATGTGCGCGATCGGCGAGCCCAGAGGGCCCATCGAGAAGGGCACGACGTAGAGCGTCCGCCCGTGCATCGCGCCGGAGAACAGCGTGCGCAGCTCGCTGCGCATCTCGTCCGGATCGCGCCAGTTGTTCGTGGGGCCGGCATCCGCGCGGCGGGCGCTGCAGATGAACGTCCGATCCTCGACGCGCGCGACGTCGCCTGGATCGGAGCGCGCCAGATACGACCCCGGCCGAAGCTCGTCGTCGAGGCGCGTGAACGTGCCCGCGGTCACGAGCTCGGCAGAGAGCAGCTCCTGCTCCTCCTGGGAGCCGTCGCACCAGTGCACGCGATCCGGCTCGAGCACGGTCGCCCAATCCTCGACCCACGCGCGCAGTCCGGCGTGATCGGTCGGTGCGGTCGCGGTTTGCACGAAGTCGACGCCGGTCACGCAGATCCGCCTAGCCGAATCGCCATCAACAGCGGACGATAGCCGAGCCCGGCTCGCCCGTCGTGTTCGGAGCGCATTTCAGGATGAGCGGCGCGCTGATTCTGAAATGCCTCTCAGTCGCTCTTCACAAGCTGCGCGCGCCGATACACCGACGTGCCCGCCGCCTGGTCGCCGAGTCTCTGGCGCCGCCGGTTGCTCATGATCGCGAAGCCGCCGATCACGTACACCCCCGGGAACCAGTCGAGGAAGCGGAAGACGTTGCGGATGATCGCCGAGCGGGCGTCGCACGGCGTGCCGTCGAGGTAGCGCACCTCGAGCCCGACCAGCCGCTTTCCCGGCGTCTGGCCCCCGCGCGCCTCGAGGACGCTGAACACGGAGACGATGGCGATCAGACCGACGATGAAGCCCGTCTGTCCGGCCGTCTTGGCGAGTACGAGGATCAGCGCGTCGCAGGGCAGGAGGTCGATCAGGCCCGCCAGCGCACGCGCGCGCACGGGCGCCGGGACCGGCGCCGCCTCGATCTCCGGAGCGTCGGTCATGGCGCGGACAGGCTACCTCTATGATCCGGAGCGGCGCCTCTGCGCCCTTCTGCCCTCGGTTCCTCTGGAGGATCATTGCTTCGGCACGACGTCGTGGTTGTCGGTGCGGGCCTTGCCGGCATGAGGGCTGCGATCGAAGCCAAGCGCGCCGGCGCCGACGTCGCGATCATCTCGAAGCTGCATCCGACGCGCTCACACTCGGGCTCTGCGGAGGGCGGCATCAACGCCGCGCTCGGCAACGCCTCGGAGGACAGTCCGGAGATCCACACGTTCGACACCGTCAAGGGGTCGGACTACCTGGGCGACCAGGACGCGATCGAGATCATGTGCACCGAGGCGCCGGGCGACATCTACGAGCTCGAGCACATGGGCGCGGTGTTCTCGCGCTTCGCCGACGGCCGCATCGCGCAGCGCCCATTCGGCGCCGCGGGCGCTCCGCGCACGGTCTACTCCGCCGACATCACGGGCCACGTGCTGATCCACGTGCTCTACGAGCAGCTCCTGAAGTACGAGGTGCCCGTCTACGAGGAGTTCTTCGCCCTCGACCTCGCGCTCGACGGCGGCCGCTGTGTCGGCGTGCTCGCGTGGGACATCGTGAGCGGAGGGGTGCACGGGATCTCGGCGCACAACACGATCCTCGCCACCGGCGGCGTGGGGCGGATGTACTACGGCACGACGAACGCCTACGCCTGCACGGGCGACGGGATGTCGATGGCCTGGCGGGCCGGCGTGCCGCTCAAGGACATGGAGTTCATGCAGTTCCACCCGACGACGCTGAAGTCGAACGGCGTGCTGATCACGGAGGGCTGCCGCGGCGAGGGTGCGTACCTGCGCAACTCGAACGGCGACCGCTTCATGGCGATCGCGGCGCCCAACGCGATGGAGCTCGCCTCGCGC
Organism: uncultured Actinomycetes bacterium; assembly: GCA_963845865.1. Classification (GTDB taxonomy): domain Bacteria; phylum Actinomycetota; class Thermoleophilia; order Gaiellales; family JALYLC01; genus JALYLC01. The sequence goes on along the minus strand of CAWJTT010000003.1, from coordinate 107,490 downwards.
GACGTGGTCTCGCGCGCCGAGACGCGGGAGATCGAGGAGGGCCGCGGCGTCGACGGCTGCGTCTTGCTCGACCTCACGCACCTCGGCGCGAAGAAGATCCTCCTGCGCCTGCCCGGCTCGCGCGAGCTGGCCATGGACTACGCGGGCGTCGACCCGATCCTCGAGCCGATCCCGGTGCGGCCGGGCGCCCACTACCACATGGGCGGGGTCGACACGGACGTCGACGGGCAGACGATCCTGCCCGGCCTGTATGCCGCCGGCGAATGTGCGTGCGTGTCGGTTCACGGCGCCAACCGCCTGGGCGGAAACTCGCTGATGGAGACGATCACGTACGGACGTCGCGCGGGCAGCCACGCGGCCGCCAACGCGCTCGCCGATCGCAACGGCGCGCTGGTGCCCGCGTCGACCGTGCGCGACGCCGATAGCCGCGTGCGCGCGATCTTCGGTCGCTCGAGCGGTCAGCGGCCCTGGGAGGTACGCGAGGAGCTCGCGATGTCGATGTACGACGACGCCGGGGTCTTCCGCAACGAGGAGCGGCTCGAGCGGTGTCTGGCCGTCATCGGCGACCTGCGAGAGCGCGGGCGCAACGTGGTCGTGGACGACACGGGCGATCGCTTCAACACCGACCTCGTCTCGGTGCTCGAGCTCGAGAGCATGCTCGAGATGGCCGACTGCCTCGTGACCGGCGCGCTCGCGCGCCAGGAGTCGAGAGGCGCGCACACCCGACTCGACCACCCCGAGCGCGACGACGAGCGCTGGATGAGGCACACGCTCGCGTGGTGCGACGGCGGCGCGGTGCGGCTGGACTACAAGCCGGTCACGGTCACCCGCTTCCAGCCGATGGCACGGAGCTACTGAAAGGGCGCAACGGATGGAAGTCACACTCAAGATCCGGCGCTCGCCCGACGGCGCCTCGCACACAACCGAGACATACACGGTCGACGTGCCCGAGACGGCCACGCTGCTGGACGCGCTGGACGCGGTCAAGGACAAGCGCGACGGCACGCTCGCGTACCGCAAGTCGTGCCGCATGGCCGTGTGCGGCTCGTGTGGCATGCGCATGGACGGCGGCGCCGTGCTGGCCTGCAAGACGGCCATGAAGCCGATCGTCGAGGCCGGGCACGTGCCGACGATCTCGCCGATGGGCAACCTTCCGGTGATCAAGGACCTGGTCGTCGACATGGAGCCGTTCTGGGCCAAGATCCGCTCGGTCAAGCCGTTCCTGCAGAGCGAGACGCACCCGGGCAAGGAGAGCCTCGTCGAGCCGCAGGTGCAGCAGGCGAACATCGGCAAGGAGGCGCTCTGCATCATGTGCGGCTGCTGCGTCTCCGAGTGCAACTCGATGGAATCCGACCCGGACTTCCTCGGGCCCGCCGCCCTGGCCAAGGCGCAGCGCTTCGTCGGCGACCAGCGTGAGGACGACGCGCAGCGGCGCGCGCGCCTGAAGGATCTCAACGGCGCGCACGGCATCTGGGACTGCACGCGTTGCTACTTCTGCAACCAGCGCTGCCCCAAGGGCGTCGACCCGCGCGATGCGATCGCCAAGCTCGGCGCGCAGACGTTCCGCTTCGGCTCGGGATCCGAGTTCGGCGCGAAGACGAACATGTTCGCGCCGGTCGGGACGGTCGTCGAGCCCGGCGTCGCGCACGCGCAGGTCTTCGTCGACTCGACGCGGCGAGGGGGATTCCTCAACGAGACCGAGCTGGTTCCGAAGACGATCGGCCCGCTGGCGGCGGCGCTCGACGTGCCGTTCGCATTGCGGCTGGCGCGCGCGGGCAAGGTGCCGAACCCGCTGCGGCCGCACAAGGCCAAGAACAACGACGAGGTGAAGCGGCTCTGGAAGCTGCTCGAGGCGCAGGCGCGCGAGCACGAGGGGCTCGGCACCAACCACCCGTCGCTCATCGACTCCCACGACTGAGGCGGGCGGCATGCAGGAGCGCTACGCGTACTACCCCGGCTGCCTCGCCAGCCTCTCGCAAAAGGAGCTCGACTCCTCGACCCGCGCCGTCTGCGCCAAGCTCGGCGTGGAGCTGGTCGAGCTGGAGTCGATGACCTGCTGCGGGGCCGGCGACATCCACGAGGCCAAGCCGGACTACTACCTGCATCTGAACGCACGCATCCTGGGACAGGCCGAGGCGCTCGGCATCGGGACCATCCTCACCATCTGCAACGTCTGCACGCTCAATCTGCGCCAGGCCAACAAGAAGCTGAAGCAGGACGCCGAGGAGCTCGAGCGCGTCAACCGCAACCTCGCAGAGGTCGGCGCCGCGACCTACTCGGGTGACGTCGACGTGCGCCACCTGCTCTGGGAGGTCTCGGAGGGTGACGGCTACGAGCGCTTCAAGGAGATCGCGGTGCGCTCGCTCGCAGGGCTCCGGGTTGCACCCTTCTACGGCTGCCAGATCCTGCGGCCGTCCAAGCTGCTCGGCTTCGAGAACCCGGATTCGCCCCAGTCGCTCGAGCGCCTGATCGAGGCCTGCGGGGCCGAGGCCATCGATTACGAGGCCAAGGTCAAGTGCTGTGGCTTCCCCATCGTCCTGGCGCGCGAGGACGTGGCGCTGGGCATGGCCGTCCAGCCCCTGGCGCAGGCCAGGGACGCCGGGGCCGACGTGATCGTGACACCGTGCCCGCTCTGCCACCTCTCGCTCGACGCGTGGCAGCAGAAGGCCGAGAAGTACGCCGGCAGGGCCCTCGACGTGCCGATCCTGCACCTCGCCCAGCTGCTCGGAGCCGCTGCCGGCATCCGAGAGGACGAGTTGAAGTTCAAGCGACACGTCGTGCGCCTCTCGCGTGAGGTGCAGGACAAGCTCCTGCGGCCGCACGAGGCCCCGGTTGCCGGCGACTGACGTGCGGTAGCCCGGGCGACCGTGCGCGTCGCAGCGCTCGCCGACCTGCACGGCCGGCTCGACGGCGTGGTCGTGCCTCCCTGCGACCTCGTCGTCATCGCCGGCGATCTCGCCCCCTACGGATGGAAGCAGGCTCCGCGCCAGGTGCCATGGCTGGAGGCGGTGTTCGCGCCCTGGCTCGAGCGCATCGCGTGCGACGCCGGCGCGCCTGTCGTGGGCATTGCGGGCAACCGCGACTTCGCCTGGTGGTGGGACAGGCGGATCTTCGAGAAGCTGCCGTGGACGTACGTCTGCGACGCCGAGGTGACCCTGTCCGGCGCGCGCGTGTACGGGTCGCCGTGGTGCCCCCGGCGCAGCGTGCGGCCGAAGGTGGACGAGCCACAGCCGCCCTCGCCGCCGGTGCCGCCGGGCGGCGTGGTGCCGCACTGGCCTCCGCGCGGTCGCGGCGGCGTCTTCATGGCGGGCGGGGAGGAGGAGCTCGCCGAGCACTTCGCCGCGATCCCCGAAGGCGTCGATGTCCTGGTCACGCACACGCCGCCGCGCGGACACGGCGACCTGACGGCCGTCGGCGACCGCGTCGGCTCCACGGCGCTGCTCGACGTGATCCAGCGCCGCCAGCCCCCGCTGGCGGTGTTCGGGCACATCCACGAGGGCCGGGGCGATCCGACACGTGCCGGTCGCACCCTGTGCGCCAACTCGGCGATCTGCGATCGCTGGTTCGAGCGGCGCAACCAGCCGTGGCTGATCGATGTCGACCTCGCGGCCCGCACGGCCGAGCTGATTGTGACTAGTTAGTGAACACTCACTAGGTGCTATCGTGCCCCGGTGGAACTTCTCCGGGACGACGATCAGGCGCCGGCGCGCCAGCGGCTGAGCGCCGAGAGCCGCCGCTCGGCGATCATCGACGCGGCGCGCGTGCTGTTCGCGCGCAACGGCTTCCGGGGCACCGGCACGAGCGACATCGCAGCCGCAGCCGGGTGCTCCGAGCCGATGATCTACAAGCACTTCGCGTCCAAGCAGGCGCTCTTCCTGGCGGTGCTCGAGGATTGCACGCGCTACATGCGCGAGCGCTTCGCCGAGGCGGCGGCCGGCGAGGGCGATCTGTTCGACGGCTATCTGCGCTTCGTCCGCGGGCTCGCGGGCGACGCGAAGGTGGCCGAGTTGTCGCGCCTGCGCTACCTGGCGGTCACGCTCTCGGATGAGCCCGAGATCCGTGCCGGGCTGGCGGCGATGGTGGCGCAATGGCAGGCGAGCGTGCGCGCGGCGGTCGAGGTCGCGCACGCCAACGGGCGTATCCGCAGGGACATCGACGTCGCCTCGGTCGCGATGCTCTTCTTCGGCCTGGCACAGGCCGCGGGCTTCATGAGCGCGATCGAGGGCGAGGAGGCGCTGGTCTGCTTCCCACGGCACTTCGACGCGCTCGTCGACCTTCTCACACCGATCCAAGGGGAGACCGGATGAACGCCAACCGACTCGAGCGAGCCAACCACAAGTGGTGGACGCTCGCCGCCATGTGCTTCGCGCTCTTCATGATCATGCTCGACAACACCGTCGTGAACGTCGCGCTGCCGTCCATCCAGCGCTCGCTCAAGACCACGCCGGAGAACCTCGAGTGGACGATCAACGCCTATTTCCTGTCGTTCGCCGCGCTGATCCTGCTCGGCGGAAAGCTGGGCGACCGCTTCGGCCGCAAGCGGATCTTCCTGGTCGGCCTCGCCATCTTCACGATCTCCTCGGCCGCCTGTGCACTCTCGACGAGTGACACCGGCCTGATCGCCGCACGCGTCGTGCAGGGCTCAGGTGCCGCCCTCATGAACCCGCTCTCGCTCTCGATCATCGTCAATGCGTTCCCGCGTCATCAGGTTCCGACCGCGATCGGCGTCTGGGCCGGCATCTCGGGCCTGGGCCTCGCGATCGGACCGCTGCTCGGCGGCTTCCTGGTCGAGACACGTCGAGCTGGTCCGCGGTGTTCTGGATCAACGTCCCGATCGGGGTGATCGCGGCAGCGGCGACGCTCTGGGCGGTGCACGAGTCGAAGGACCCCAAGGCGCGCAGCATCGACATCGTCGGCACGGTGCTCGTCACCGGGGGGCTGTTCTCACTCGTCTGGGCGCTGATCCGGACGAACTCGCACAGCTGGGGGTCACCTCAGACGATCGGCTTCCTCCTGGTGGCGGCCATCCTCCTGGTCGGGTTCGTCGTCTGGGAGGATCGCCAGTCCGAGCCGATGATCCCGCTCTCGTTCTTCCGCCGGCGGGCGTTCGACGTCTCGGTCGTGTCGATCGCGCTGGTCGGCTTCGCGATGTTCGGGATCATCTACTTCCTCACGCTCTACCTCCAGAACGTGCGCGGCTACACGGCGATCGAGTCGGGCGTCCGCACGCTGCCGATGACGCTCATGGTCATGCTGATCGCTCCGATCGCCGGCAAGCTGTCGTCGCGGATCGGGCCTCGTCCGCTGATGGTCGGCGGCATGCTGATCATGTCCGCCGGGCTCGCGTCGCTCACGCGGCTCTCGCTCGACTCGTCCTACTGGACGGTGATCTTCCCGTCGTTCATCTGCGTCGGCGCGGGCGTGTCGATGACGATGCCGACGACCACGGGCGTCGCGATGAACTCCGTCGACCCGGCGCGTGCGGGCATCGCCTCGGGCGTCGTCAACTCGGCGCGGCAGGTCGGAGGCGCGCTCGGTGTCGCCGTGCTCGGCTCGATCGCCGCGACGGTCGCATCGGCGCACTGGGCCGACAACGCGCCGGCGGCCCTGCAGGGCACGGCCGCGCGGTTCGACCCGCTCGTGATCGGCGGGCAGGCCGGCCCCATCGCGAGGGTGGCCGGCCCCGATGCCGGTGTGGCCGCGAGCCAGGCCTTCGTCAACGGCGTCACCACCGCGATGACGGTCGGCTCGCTGCTCGCGCTGACCGGAGCGGTGATCGCGTTCTTCGGCCTGCGCGGCTTCCGCCCCGTTGCGGCGCCGCAGCCCATGTCGGTCGCGGTCGAGGCCTGACACGGCGCTGTGCGACTCGGGGTCGGACCCCGAGTCGCACAGCCCGCGGCTCCTGACACGCTCGGCACGCTTCGCGCAGATGCGCGTCCACCCCGGTCGCTAGGTTGCGGGGGTGGACGCGTCCGCGCACCTGCACCACCTGTTCGGGCACGAGTCGTTCCGCCCCGGGCAGCAGGAGGCCGTGGAGGCCGCCTTCGCCGGGAGAGACGCCCTCGTCGTGATGCCGACGGGCTCCGGCAAATCCCTCTGCTATCAGCTTCCGGGACTCGCCCTCGACGGGCTCACGATCGTGATCTCGCCGCTCGTCGCGCTCATGCGCGATCAGGGCGATGCGCTGGCGGCGGCGGGGCATGGCGCGGCGCGGGTGCTCAACGCCTCGCTCCCGCCTGGCGAGGCCGAGTCGGTGCTGGCGGCGCTGGCCGACGGCTCATGCGGGCTCGTGCTCGTGGCGCCGGAGCGCTTCGGCGACGCTCGTTTCCGCACAGCCATCGACGGGCGCCGGATCGCGCTCTTCGCCGTGGACGAAGCGCACTGCCTGAGCGAGTGGGGGCACGATTTCCGTCCCGACTATCTCCGGCTCGCCGACGCGCGCGATGCGATCGGCGCGCGCTGCACGATGGCACTCACCGCGACCGCCACGCCGCGCGTCGCAGCCGACATCGTGCGAGCGCTGAGGTTGCGCGATCCGGTGCAGGTGCGCACCGGTGTCGACCGGCCCAACCTGACCTTCGACGTGGCGGCCGTGCAGGGCGAGCGCGCGCGCCTGGCACTGCTGGCGGCCGGGCTGGCCGATCCGTCGCAGCGGCCCGCGATCGTCTACGCCGGCACGCGGGCGCGCTGCGAGGACGTCGCGCAGCGGCTGCGCGACGCCGACCTGCCCGCCGAGGCCTACCACGCGGGGCTCGGCGCGTCCGAGCGCGACGCGCGCCAGGGGCGCTTCATGGCTTCCGCCGACGGCGTCATGGTGGCGACGACGGCCTTCGGCATGGGCGTCGACAAGGCCGACGTGCGCTCCGTCTGGCACTGGTCGCTGCCGGCGTCGCTCGAGGCCTACTACCAGGAGTCCGGCCGTGCCGGACGCGACGGCGGGCCCGCCCGCTGCGTGCTGCTCTACTCGCCGTCCGATCGCGGGCTCGTGGCGCACTTCATCCGCCAGTCCGAGGTGAGCCGCGACGACGTCAACGGCCTGCTCGCCCTGGTCGCCGGCCACAGCGACGGCGAGGGCCGATTCGCCGTCGCGCTCGACGGGCTCGGCGAACGCTCGCGCGCGCTGGTCGCCGTCGCGGAGCGCATCGGCGCCGTCGAGCTGGAACCCGGGCGCGTCGACGAGGCGCGCGGCACCCTGCGCCTGCGGGCCGTCGGCCATCGCCGCGCCAGCGAGGTGGAGCGGGCCTCGCGCCACTTCGCGCGCCAGCGCTGGGATGCTCTCGCCGCGATCACGGCCTACGCCGCCGGCGGGCAGTGCCGGCGCGCCGTCCTGTTGCGCCACTTCCGCGATCCGAATCCTCCGGCGCCCGCCGGGCGTTGCTGCGACGTCTGCGAGGCGCCCGGTGATCTCGCCGCGGGCGGCATCGACATCACGGCGCTGCGCGCGGCGGTGCTCGCGGTGGCGAGCGCCGCGCGCCCGCCGGTTGGGCGGACGGGCCTCGACCAGATCCTGCGCGGTCTCGATCGCATGCGCACTCGTTACAGCGACGTGGCCGGCTTCGGCAGCGCCGTGGGCCTCGGGCGCGCAGCCGTTCTGTCGGCGATCGACGCGGTCGTGGCCGATGGCGCGCTCGTCTCCAGCGGCGGCGCCCGCCCCGTCCTGCGACCGCCCGGCGCAGCCCGCCCGATGGCCGAGAGCGTGGCACCCGGGCCCGTCGAAGCCGACCTGTCGGCCCGTCTGCGCGATTGGCGACGAGAGCGCTCGCGCGCGGACGGCGTGCCGGCCTACGTCGTGGCGACGAACGCCTGCCTCGACGAGGTCTGTCGCCGACTGCCGGAGGATGCCGAGGAGCTCGCGGAGGTGCCCGGCATGGGGCCCGCGCGCGTGGAGCGCTACGGCGACGACCTGCTGCAACTCGTGCGCGCGCGCGGGGGGCCGTCGCGGGCGGCCCTGCCCGTATGATTCCCGTCAGTGAGCGACAAGGAAGAGAAGATCGAGTTCGAGGGCGAGGTCACGGAAGCCCTTCCCAACACCATGTTCCGCGTGCGACTCGACAACGATCACGAGGTGCTGACGCACATCTCGGGCAAGATGCGCAGGCACTACATCCGCATATTGCCCGGCGATCGCGTGAAGGTCGAGTTGTCGCCGTACGACCTCACACGCGGGCGCATCGTCTACCGCTACCGCTGACGGCATGACCGTCCCGAGCATCATCACGCGGTCCCTCACGAGGCGCGCGATCGACGAGCTGGCGGTCCGGCTCACCGGCGCGACGGAGTTCGCGATCGACGAGATCGTTCGCCTTCGGGCGGATGCCGTCAGGGCCGGCGTCGAGGTCGTGCAGCTGCAGAACCCCGACGCGACCCCGAACGACGTGGCGCGCATCATCGTCTACCAGCGCAGCAAGCTGTCCGCCATCGCAGGCGCCGTCTCGGCCCTGCCGGGCGCCTTCCCGGGCGTCGGCACGGCCACGGAGATCGGTGCGAGCCTCGCCGACGTGGCCCTGCTCGTCTACGCGGAGGTCGCGCTGGTCATGGCCGTCGCGGCGGCCTATGACCACGATCTCGACGCATACGACGACCGCGCGGCCGACGTGCGCCTCGTCATGGCGCTGGATTCCGGCGTCGCACGCTTCGGCAAGCACGGCCCCGAGCTGGCCTGATGGCACGCCACTCCACTCGCGCGATCGGGTGCTCTACGAGAATCTCAACCGCGAGCTCGGGGAGCTCGTGGTCAAGCGCACCGCTCGCGTCCGCGCGCGCACGCTGCTCGGGCGGGAGATCCCGTTCGGCGTTGGCGTCGCAATCGGTGCGGGCATGAACTTCAGGGCGATGCGCAGCGTGGGCCGTACGGCGCTGCGCTATCACGACTTCACGGCGAACGGCGCCGCGCGCGCCTAACGACTGGTTTCAAGCGTCGCGTGGCGTTCGGAGGCCACTCACGGGACTCTTGAAACCAGTTCGAAACCGCGACGGACCGTCACACCTGCGACACACGCTTCGGGCCTAGTCTCGGGACGTGAAGATCGCGACCGCGCTCGCCGCAATCGTCCTGCTCGTCGTGCTCGCCGGCGGAAGCCTGACGCTGCTGCAGCGACTGCAACCCGCCGCGTCCCTCGCCGGGCGTGTCACGTACGTGATCGACGGCGACACGGTTGTCGTGCGTCTCGATTCCGACGACGCGGTGCACGTCCGGCTGATCGGCATCAACACGCCGGAGATCGCCCACTTCGGGAAGCCGGGCGAGTGCTTCGGCATCCGCGCGGCACGACTCACGCGCCGCCTCACGCTCGGGCGACGCGTCGTGCTACAGGCGGGCCGCGAGAGACACGATCGCTACGGCCGGCTGCTCGCGTACGTGCGCGTGCTCGGCGGCCCGGACGATCTCGAGCGAGCGCTGCTCGTGCGCGGTGCCGCTCGCACGCTCGCCATCCCGCCCAACGTCGATCGCGCGGCGGCCTATGCAGGGCTCGAGAGCGCAGCGCGCGGCGCGGGCCGCGGGCTCTGGGGTGCGTGCGCGACGGCTGAGGGGTCAGATGGCGGAGGCTGAGGATGAGTGAAGAGATTGCAGCGTTGCGGGCGGTCGTGGCGGACTGCCGCGGCTCCGAGGCCATGGCCCGCTACCTCGCCAAGGTGCGCGAGCGCGCCTACACGGTCACCGATGCGGATGTCGAACAGTTGAGGGCCGACGGCTTCACGGAGGACGAGATCTTCGAGCAGACCGTCGCCGTCGCAATCGCGCAGGGTCTCCGCTGCTACGACGCCGCCATGGACGTGATCGGGTGATCCGCTCTCCGTCGTCGATCGAGGCCATGCGCCCGCCCAGGCGGCGTTCCTCGAGCAGGCGCGCGAGCGCAGCGGGCGCGAGCCGTTCGGCGTCGTCAAGACGCTCGTGTACAGGCCCGAGATCTTCGGAGCGCCGTTCACCCGCGAACTGCAGCGCGTGATGCGCGGGCCGTCCGAATGGAGCGCCGGCGAGCGTGAGCTCTTCGCGGGATTCACGTCGTCCCTCAACCAATGTGTGTTCTGAACGGACTCGCACGGCGCAGTTGCGTCGTACGCGCTCGGTGAGGACGTCTGGCGGGCGGTCGTGGACGACTGGCGCAGCGCGCCGGTGCGCCCCGAGCTGAAGGCAGCGCTCGGCTTCTGTGGAGAAGCTGACGCTCCACCCGGAGCGAGCTGACCCCGGCTGACGCCGACGAAGCGCGCGCGGCCGGCGTCTCCGACGCCGCGCTGCGCGACGCGGCTCTCGTCTGCTCGCTGTTCAGCATGATCGTCCGCCTCGCCGACTCGCTCGGCTGGGACGTGCCGGGCTGGGATCTGCTGATCCAGCGCGCGCCGCTCGTGCTCGACGGTGGCTACGACCTCGGCTCGGTCCTGAAGCGGGCGTGACCACACGCGCCCGGCCTACGCCGACCGGGGGGCGGCCTGCGACGGAAGGGCCGCCCGCGCCCGGCCGGGCTTGACAGCCAAGGGCTGTCAAATTCCGCAGCTCCAGAACCTGCCGCCTCCCCCTGCGGCCGGCCCTGCAGCGTTCCGGCTGCGACTATACCACCGATGATGCGCTGGCAATGGGGGCTCGCTGCCGCGGCTGCAGCCGGCATCGCGGCCTCCGGAGCGGAGGCGCTGACGCTGCGACGGCGCGTGCGCGAGATCACGATTCCGCAGTTGCCCACGGCCCTCGACGGGCTCACGATCCTGCACGTCTCGGACGTGCACGCGGGCTATGGTCCCGGGCTGGCCCTCCTGCGCCGCAGCGCGCGGTGGGCGGCCGAGCTCGAGCCCGACATCGTCGCGATCACCGGCGACCTGGTCGCCCGTCGGCGCGCCGCGCCGGGCTTCGCGGACGCCTGTGCCGAGCTCGTGTCGGCAGCGCGCCATACGGCCGTCGCCGTGCTCGGCAATCACGATCTCGCGCGCGGACGGGACCCCTTCGCGCAGGGCTGGCGGCCCAGCGACCTCGGCGGGGTCAGGCTGCTCGACGGTGCCGCGATGGAGCTCGTCGTGGGCGATCGCACGATCTCCATCGCCGGGGCGTCTGCCGAGCGCATGATGCGCGAGACAGGGTATGACCCGGCGAGCCACCTCGACCAGCGCGCCGACCTGCGCGTGCTGCTCTGTCACTTCCCCGACATGCTGCCCCGGCTCGCGACCTGCGTCGCGCATGTGGTGCTGGCCGGCCACCTGCACGCCGGCCAGATCTGCGCCCCCTGGCCCGGAGGCCGCATCGGCCTCGCGCACCCGCGCTCGGGTCCGATCTCCGCCGTCGAGGTCAGCAACGGCACGGTGATGCACGTCTCGCCGGGCCTCGGCACGACGTTCGTGCCGTTGCGGCTGCTCGCACAGCCCGAGGCGACGCTGCTGAGGCTGCGAGCTCCGTGACCGCCGAGCGGGTGGCGGCGCCGCGAAGGACGATTCACACCCCCAGACGCCGCGCTCGATTCAGGTAGAACTTCTAAGCTGGCCGGGCGATGGCGATCCAGCACCTGACCGGAGCCACCGAGCCGCGCAGGCCCGAGGTGTGCCGCGGGTGCGTGTGGTGGCAGACACAGGGCCAGCGGGCCATCGACAAGCGGCGATGGATCCAGGGCGTCGAGGACGAATTCGGACCCTGGGGAGAGGTCTACGTCGACGGCGAGCGGCATGTGGCCTCCCTGCAGTACGGACCGGCGCCGGCGTTTCCGCGTGCCCGCTCGCTTCCCGCCGGGCCGGCCTCGGACGACGCCGTGCTCGTGACCTGCGCGTATCTCTCCGACCCGTCCAGCCCGTGGTCGCTCCAGAGCCTGTTCCTCGCCTGCATCGGCGCCTGCCACGAGCGCGCGCTCCCGGCCATCGAGGCGTTCGCGTTCGTACACGCCGCGGAGGCGGAGTTCGCCGAGCGCTTCCTGAACCACCGTACCGTGTTCCCGCGCGACTTCCTCGCCGACTACGGCTTCCGGACGCTGCGCAGCGCGGGGCGCGTCGAGCTGATGCGCCTCGAGCTCGGTGGATTGCAGCCCGCGATCGAGGACGGCTTCGTCGCACAGGCCGTGCGCCGCGCAGCCGAGATCATCACCGGGCCGCCGCCCGCGCCCGCGCCCGCCTCGTAGAGCCTGATTCAGCGCAAGGCAAGAGGCGGCGTGCCGGTCCGGCTCGCCGCCTCTGCCGAGGGTGATGTCGCGCCTGAACGGCACCACCACTGCTCCGAGGAGCTGGCTTCCTGTCCGTCGGGCCCGATCGCGCGGATCGAGACTCTTCCGGCTCCCGTCAGCCAGTCACCAGTGTAGATCGCAGATCGGACATCGGTCAACCGGCGATGCGCGCGCTCGCGAGCACCTCGGCGGCTGCACGAGCGCCGCTGCGCAACGCGCCTTCCATCGTTCCGCAGAACTCGGCGGCCGTGTGCTCCCCGGCGAGGTGGATTCGGCCGGACGGCGCAGCGATCTCACGATCGTCCCTCGCCGACCATCCGGGCGGATGACACGTGTACGAGCCGTCGCAGTACGGATCGTTCGACCAGCACGTGAGCACTGCGTGCTCGCCCAGGGCCAGCTCGGGACGCAGCTCCTGCAGGGCGGCGCGCCAAGATGCCGTGCCACGTCCGACCTCGAGCGTCTCGATCGCGCGGCGCCCGCCCGCGAACGAGGCGGCGATCGTCGCCGGCGCGCCGCCTGGCCCACGAGCCGTCCAGGTCCAGAAGGCCGTGTCGAGGCCCTGCACCGCGCCGGGGGCGGCCGGCTCGTCGAGCGCCACGTGCAGCTTCGCCGCCGCGCCCCACTGCAGCCGCTCGTAGCTCGAGCGCTCGCGCAACGCCGGGAGCAGGCGGTCGCGCAGGACCGACAGCGGCACCGCGAGCACCACCCGCGTGTACTGCTCGCCGAGCTCCCGCCACTGCGAGTGCGACGGCATCGCCGGCGTTCCGCAGCGACTCGACCTCCCGACCGAGGCGCACGCGCTCGCCGAGCTCGGCGGCCATCGTCTCGGCCAGGGCGTCGTTGCCTTCCTCGAGCCGCGCGGACACCCTGTCCGTCGCGGCTCCGCCGGCACGCAGCTCGGTGCTCGAGAGCCACGCGGCCGAGACGTGGGAGAGCTCCACCGTGTACGTCCCCTCGAGCCGCTCGCGAAGCGCGCGTCGTGCGAGGGCCTCGAGCGGTGCGCGCGCGAGGGCGTCCGCCGCCGAGGTGTGCGCCGCGTCCGGGCCGAGCGCGTCGACCGTCGCGGCGAGGACCCGCTCGGCCTCGAGCAGGAGCGTGGGCAGCATCTTTCCGCCGGATCGGACCTCGCGCGCGGCGAACGCGAATCCCTGTGGAACGACCCGCAGGCCGTGCTCGGCGGCACGACGGCGGAAATGCACGTATCCGGCCTCGATGAACTCTCCGCCGCGCTCGAAGCGCGCGCCGTCGGGCATCACGCCGGACCACACGCGTCCGCCGACGCGGGTGCGCGCCTCGAGCACCGTCACGTCGACTCCGGCGCGTGCCAGGTCGACGGCGCAGGCGAGGCCGGCCAGGCCCGCGCCCACGACCGCGACCTTCACTGCTACGCCGCGGAGCGGAGCAGGCTGTCGCGTACGAGCAGCTCTGCGATCTCCACGGCGTTCGTCGCCGCACCCTTGCGCAGGTTGTCGGCCACGACCCACAACGCGAGCGCGTTCGCGTCGCCCAGATCGCGGCGGATGCGGCCCACGAGCACACCGTCGGTGCCGTCGGCGTCGACCGCCGTGGGGTAGGCGTTGGCAGCTGGGTCGTCGATGACCGTGATGCCGGCCTCGGCGCCGAGAAGGGCGCGCGCCTCATCGGGCGCGATCGGCTCGCGAGTGCGCACCCACACGGCTTCCGAATGCGCGTTCATGACGGGCACGCGCACGCATGTCGCGCTGATGCGCAACTCGGGCAGCTCGAGGATCTTGCGCGACTCGTTGACGAGCTTGAGCTCCTCGTCGGTGTAGCCGTCGTCGCCCGAGAGGGAGCCGGCGAAGGGCAGTGCGTTGAATGCGATGCGGTGCGCGTAGACGGCGGCGCCCGGCTCCTCGCCGGCAAGCACCGCCGCCGATTCCGTGCGCAGCCCGTCGATCGCCTTCTGCCCGGTGCCCGAGACGGATTGATAGGTCGCGACGGTGACGTGCTCGAGCGGCGAGCGGCGGTGGAGTGCCGCGAGCACGGGCATCAGCTGCATCGTCGAGCAGTTCGGGTTCGCGATCAGGCCCGCGTGCCCGCGAGCGGCGTGCGGGTTCACGTCGGCGACGATCAGCGGAACGCCATCGTCCATGCGGAACGCGGAGGAGTTGTCGACGACGACGGCACCAGCCGCGACGGCCTGTGGCGCCCATTCGCGCGAGCGCGCGGCGCCGGCCGAGAAGATGGCGATGTCGATGCCGTCGAAGCTGCGCGGCCCGACGGCCTGGACCGTCAGATCGCGGCCGCCGTGGCGGATCTGCCGGCCCGCGGACCGCTCGGAGGCGAGGAGGCGCAGCTCTTCCAGCGGGAACGAGCGCTCCTCCAGCACCCGCAGCAGCGTCGAGCCGACGGCGCCGGTCGCCCCGAGAATCGCGAGCCGCGTCATCAGACCTCCACCACCGGCGGCGTCTCCAGCTCGAACGCGTCGTGCAGGGCGCGCACGGCGGTGGGCACCTCGTCGAGGGCGATCATGCAGCTGATCTTGATGGGCGACGTCGAGATCATGCGCAGGTTGATGCCGAGATCCGCGAGCGTGCGGAACATGCGCGCGGCCACCCCGGGATGGGAGCGCATGCCTGCGCCGATCAGCGAGACCTTGCCCATGCCGTCGTTCTCCTCGATCTGCAGCGGGCCGAGCGAGTGCTCGGCGAACGCGAGCGCGCGGCGGGTGCCAGGCACGTCCTCGTGCGGCACTGAGAACGAGAGCTCCGCCACGCCGTGCACGACGTTCTGGATGATCGTGTCGACGTTGACGTGCTCTGCGGCGACCGAATCGAACACGGTCGCGGCGGCGCCGGGCCGGTCGGGGATTCCTGTCAGCGTGAAGATGACCTCACTCTCGGAGTGGGTCACGCCGGAGATGATCGGGTGTTCCATGACTTCCTCGGCGGGAACGATCCAGGTGCCCTCCTCCTGCGAGAACGTGGAGCGGGAGTGGACGCGGACGTTGTGGTTGCGGGCGAGCTCGACCGAGCGCAGCATGAGCACCTTGGCGCCGGAGGCCGACATCTCGAGCATCTCCTCGTAGGAGATGCGCGGGAGCTTGCGAGCACCGGGGACGACGCGCGGGTCGCTCGTGTAGACGCCGGCCACGTCGGAGTAGATCTCGCAGGCGGCGCCGAGCGCTGCCGCGAGCGCGACCGCGGTGGCATCCGTGCCGCCACGGCCGAGCGTGGTCACGTCGTTGGTGTCGGTCGAGACGCCCTGGAAGCCTGCGACGAGCACGATCTTGCCGGCGTCCAGCGCGTCGAGCACGCGCTGCGCGCGGATCTCGCGGATCTTCGCGCGCCCGTGCGCGTCGTCCGTGACGATGCCTGCCTGGCTGCCGGTCAGAGAGACGGCCTCGAGGCCGAGGTCGTGGATCGCCATCGCCACGAGCGCGCACGAGATGCGCTCACCGGTCGACAGCAGCATGTCGAGCTCCCGGCCGTCGGGCTGGGGCGAGACCTCGTGCGCGAGCGCGATCAGCGAGTCGGTCGTCTTGCCCATGGCCGACACGGTGCCGACCACGCGCAGCCCGCTGCGCTTCGCATCGACCAGACGCTGCGCAACGCCGCGAACCTTGGCTGCGTCGGCCACCGACGACCCGCCGAACTTCATCACGACGGTGTCGAACGCGATATCGCCGTGCGAGGGCACGGCTGGATCGGTGCCGGTCAGTGCAACCACGCAGGCAGTTTCGCAGGTGCTTGCGCGAAAAGTCTCAGCCGGTGATCTAGCCCGCGTGCGCCTTGCCGAACACGTCCCAGTTGTAGACCACGTTGGCGTTCCAGAGCATCCATCCGATCGCGCCCTGGCGGGTCGCGGCGCTGATCTGCGCCTTCACCTGGGGAGCGCCGTAGCCGCCGAAGTCCTGAAGCCACGGCCGGATCTTGACGTTCGGCGAGTTGATCAGCTGCGAGCGGAAGGTGCCCATCGAGAGCGCGACGATCGCGTTCGGGTTGCCGTCGGGATTGTCGACGCCGAGCTCGCCCGGCCCGAAGTGGTTCGGGTAGAGCATCGGCGAGATCACGTCGACGTGCTTGGCGATCAGCGAGACGTCCTGCCCGATGCCGAGCTCGTGGGCCGCGGCAAGGCCGAACAGGTCGACGCCGAGCTTCACGTGATACGGCTCGAGGGCGGTGCGCGCGGCCGCGAGGAAGCGCGGAATCGTCGCGTTCTTCGGCTCGGCCTTCCTGTGCGGCCAGCGCATGGACGCGAGGTCGCCCTCGCTGGGGAAACGCACGTAGTCGTACTGCACCTCGTCGACGCCGGCGTGCGCGGCCGCCTTGCCCAGGCTGATCAGGTACTGCCAGGCGCCCGGGCTGTACTGGTTGAGCCAGGGAACTCCTCCGCCGTCGTGCCAGATGCCACCCGAGGGATCGTGGATGGCGATCGCCTTGTCGCGCGCCGCGACGATCGGATCCTTGAAGCTCACGATGCGCGCCACGACCCAGATGTGACGGTCGTGCGCGAGCCGTACGACGTGCGCCAGGTCGTAGTAGTCGCGCGCAGCGCCGAGGCGGCGTGCGAGCGCCGGCGTGCCTGCCTCGAGACCCGAGACCTCGCCCCGCTCGTCCTTGACGTCGATTTCGATCAGGTTGAGGCCGGGCATCGCGAGCACGCGGTCGAGATTGCCGGGGACGCTCGCCCACGGGCCCGTGACATGGACGCCGCGGGTGGAGGAGGGCATCGCCGGGACGACGGGCTTGACGGCAACGGGGGCTGCGACGACCGGCGCGGCGGGAGGCCGGCGCGCCTTGGGCGTGCCGCTCGTCCACACCCACGCGCCGCTCGCGACGCCGATCACGATCCCGAGCACGGCGAGTAATGACAGCCGCCGTCGGCGGTGAGCGGCGCGCAGCTGAGCGCGCTGCCGCTCCCGGGCGCGCAGTCGCCGCGCCTCGAGCTCATCGAGCTCGCGGGCGCGACGCCGTTCGCTCGCCCTGAAGTCGTAGTCGTCGGTCACGTTGTGTCCCCCGGCGCACGGCCGGGCAGGCTCGCGATTGTAGCGGGTAGCGAAATTCCGTGTGCAGGAATTGCGCATCCAGCGTCGAACGCGCGCAACCCGTATTCCCACGATAGCTGGCCCTTACACTTCGCGACGGCCCGCGAGTGCGCGCCCGAGCGTCACCTCGTCCGCGTATTCGAGGTCGCCGCCGACGGGCAACCCGCTCGCAAGCCGCGTCACGCGCACCTTGCCGCGGAGGCGCTCGGCCACGTACTGCGCCGTCGCCTCGCCCGTCATCGTCGGGTTCGTTGCGAGGACGACCTCGTGCAGCTCGTCGCCGGCGCGCTCGACGCGGGCGAGCAGCTCGGCAACGCGCAGGTGCTCGGGATCGACCCCGTCGATCGGCGAGAGCGCGCCGCCGAGCACGTGGTAGAGGCCGCGGTACTCGACCGTGCGCTCGAGCGGGACGATGTCGGAGGGTGACTCGACGACGCAGATCAGGGAGCGATCGCGCCGTGGATCGGTGCAGAACCGGCAACGCTCCTCCTCGGTGAGGTTGAAGCACTCCGTGCAGAACCCCACGCGCTCCTTCACCACGCGGATCGCATCGGCGAGTGCGAGCGCCTCCTCAGGTGGCACGCGCAGGAGGTGGAATGCCAGCCGCTGCGCGGTGCGCTGTCCCACGCCGGGCAGCCGGGCAAGCTGCGTCACCAGCGAGTCGACCGCCGGGGAGAGCACTCCTAGAAGCCCGGCAGCCCGAGCCCGCCGAGCCCGCCGGTGATCGCGCCCATGCGCTCCTGTTGCAGGGCGGCGGCCTGGCGAAAGGCCTCGGTGACGGCTGCCAGCACCATGTCCTGCAGCAGCTCGACCTCCTCCGGGTCGACGGCCTGCGGATCGATCTCGATGCCGATGAGGTCGCCGTTTCCCGACGCAACCGCCTTGACCATGCCCCCGCCGGCAGTGGCCTCCACGCGCTCGGCGGCCAGTTCCTCCTGTGTGCGCGCCATGTCGGCCTGCATCTGCGCCGCCATCTTCATCATCTTCTGTGGGTCGATGCTCATCCGGCTTCCTCGGTTGCGTCGAGACGGCGGCGCAGCTGCTCGAGCAGCTCCACCTCGGAAATCGTGCCATCGCCGTCGGTCGACACCGGTTCCGCGGCCTGGGCGACGGCAACGAAGCGCGGCTCCAGCCGCAGGGCGAGCGCCGACGCGATCGCGTCTGCGAGCTGGTCGCCGTAGCGTTGCGAGCTCGAGAGCAACGGCGCGGAGACCTCGACGACGACGCTCGAGCCCTCGACGGCAGTCGGGCGCGAGGCCGAGAGAACGCCGCGCGCCGGGCCGCTGAGCTGCCCGAGCGCCTCGCTCCAGCCGGCGCTGACGGTGTCGAGCTGGGCGGGGGGCGGCGGGAGCGGTGGCTCGGCGGTCGCCACCGGCGCGGCCGCGGCGACGGGCTCCGTGGGCGGGGGAGGCGGCGAGGGTGGTGCGTGCTCCACGGCCTCGGGACGAAGTGGCGGTGGCGGCGGAGGAGCGGACGCAGCTGCGGGCGCGCCGCCGCTGCTGCCGAGCGCGTGCTCGAGCCGCTCAACGCGTGCGAGCAGCGCGCCGGGCGCGGCGCTCGTCGCCGGGCTCGCGGCCGTGATGAGAGCGACCTCGAGCGGCAATCGCGCGTCGGAACCGTCGCGGATGTCGCGCAGCGCGGTCGCGAGCAGGTCGATCGTCCGCAGCGTCTCCGTGCGGGGAAGCGACTGCGCCTGCCGCTGGAGCTCGGCGGTGCGATCGGGGGCCGCCGCCTCGGACTCCGGAAGTGCCTCGGCGTGCTGCAGCAGGTAGATCAGGCGGAGGTGCCCGAGCAGCGAGTCGAGCAGGCCGGCCATGTCCTGTCCGCTCTCGGCCAGCGCGTCGATGCGCCGCAGCAACTCGCCGGGCTCGCCCTGTGCCACGAGATCGACGAGGTCGACGAGGGCCTGCTCGGGCACGAGGCCCAGCAGGCGCACGGCGTCCTCGACGGCGATCGGGCCATCGCTGACGACCGACAACTGGTCGAGGATCGTCAGCGCGTCGCGGTAGGAGCCGGCACCCGCGCGGGCGATCAGGTGCAGCACGGCCTCGGGCGCGTCGATCCCCTCCGACTCGCACACGCGCGTGAGCACCTTCACGAGCTCGCCCGGTCCCGGCCGCCGGAACGCGAAGCGCTGGCAGCGCGAGCGGATCGTGCTCAGGAGCTTGGCGGGATCGGTCGTGCAGAGCACGAACACGACGTGCGGAGGCGGTTCCTCGAGCGTCTTCAGGAGCGCGTTCGAGGCGTCGGGGGTCAGCGAGTGCGCCTCGTCGAGGATGTAGATCTTGTAGCGACCCTCGGCGGGTTGTTGCGCGACGCGTTCCCGGATCTCGCGGATGTCGTCGATGCCACGGTGCGAGGCGGCGTCCATCTCGATCACGTCGAGCGCGGTGGCGTCATGGATGCGCCGGCAGATCGGGCAGGTGCCGTCCGGCTCGGACGTCGGCCCGCGCTCGCAGTTCAGCGCCTTCGCCAGGATCTTGGCAAGCGACGTCTTGCCGGTTCCGCGAGGCCCCGAGAAGAGGTAGGCATGCGCGATGCGGCCCTGATCGACCGCCGCTCCGAGCGTGCGCACGATGTGATCCTGACCCACGACGTCCGCGAAGGTGCGCGGCCTGTAGGTGCGATACAGCGATGCCACAGAGGCAGTCTATGAGCTTCGAGGGCTTCCGAAAGTGACCGGCCCGGAAGGCGCGTCCGACGGTCAGCGGCTGGACGGGCGGCGACTCGTGCCAGGCCTGACCGCGTCGCCTGAGCAAGATCGCTGAGTGCTGCTTCCTTCCGGATCTGACACGGTTCGCAACTGCCCAGCGCGCGGGACCTGGCCGTCAACGCCCCCGCCCGCAGCCCCTCTGGCGCAGGGGCGCCTCCGGGCACGGTCGCACCGGAGGCTACAGCAAGTCGGGCGGCGCGTGGCTGCGGCCGTCGCCCGCGCGGCCAAATGGCACGCGCTGCGAGTGCCATTTGGAACCCCGTTCCTCTAGCCTCCCGGCGTGGGGTCCGCCGTCGAGATCGCACCCGGGCTGCACCGCTGGACCGCCTGGCACGAGGAGTGGCACGAGGACGTCGGCGCGGTCGCGGTCGAGACGGGCGACGGCCTCGTCCTGATCGATCCGCTCGCTCCGCCTCCCGCGCTCCCGGCCGCGGATCACGTGCTCCTGACGGTCTACTGGCATGGCCGGGCCGCGGTCGCCTCCGGAGCTCCTCGGATCTGGGCGTCGGTGCGTTCGCAGAGGCCGCTGGGAAACCGCGGGATTCGGGTGACCGATGCGTTCCGCGCCGGGGATGCGCTCCCCGGCGGCATCCAGGCGATCCAGACGGCGCGCGCCTCCGAGGTGCTGTACTGGCTCCCCGATCACGGTGCCGTGGTCGTCGGGGACGTGCTGCTCGGAGCAGGCGCCAGGCCGAACGCGACGGCCGACGCGCTGCGGCTGTGTCCCGAGCGCTGGCTCGGGGCGGCGACGCACGAGGATCTGCTGCGGGCGCTCCGTCCGCTGCTGGAGCTGCCGGTGGACTTCGTCCTGGTCTCGCACGGCGAGCCCGTTGTCACCGGCGCAGGGCGTGTGCTCGCCGGCGTGCTCGGGCGTTCTCAGCCGTAACGCGTACGCCCGATCGTCGAGGAGGTCGCGATCAGCGGCTTCATCCCGGCAGCGAGCGCGCGCAGCCCGCGCGCCACGCTCGCCGGCACGCGATACCAGGCGTCGGAGCTGAACCGCCCCATGCCACCGCTGCGGAAGCGGTCGAGCCGCGCCGTCCCGACGATTCCCGTCACGTGGCCGTCGCTGGATGCAGATCTGCAGATACGGCGAGCCGATCCGCGGCTTCCGCGCCGCTGCGGCCGGCGCCCCGAAGTAGAACTTCGACAGACCGCCGAGCAGGCTCCGATCCAGGATGACGATGCAGCGCTGGTCGTTGCAGAGCTTCAGATCACCCGGACGGAACTCCTTCGCGCTCGCCGGGACGACCGTCGCCGAGAGCAGGAGCCCGAGTGCGAGGGCGGCGGTGAGGAGCAGACGCGTTCGCATGCCATTCCTACACCGCGAGGGCGTCGGCGCGTTCCCCTGTCGCTCCGCGGCGCCTGCGCCAAGTGGCACCCGCGGCGAGTGCCACTTGGCGCCCCGTGCCATGCTGCAATCCGTGCGCCCATCGCCGTTTCCCACGCTCGCGATGCTCGCGGACGCACTCGCAGACCTGCCTCCGCCCGAGCTCGAGGGCGCCGCGATCGAGGCCGCGGTGCTCGTGTGCCTGCATGACGACGCGGTGCTGCTGGCTCGGCGCGCGCTGCATCCCGAGGATCCGTGGTCAGGTCACGCCGCGCTGCCGGGCGGGCGCTGGGAGCCCGGCGACGAGTCGCTGCTGGCGACCGCGCTGCGCGAGGCGCGCGAGGAGCTCGGCATCGAGCTGCTCGACCACGGGCGCCTCCTGGGTGCCCTCGGGACGCACGTCGGGCGCGGTCGGCGCGTCAGCGGCGTGCGCATCGCGGTCTTCGTGGCGGCGCTCGACGAGCGGCCGCCGTTGCAGCTCTCTGCCGAGCTCGACGCTGTCTACTGGGTCCCGCTGGCGTCGCTCGTCCCGGTCACCGCGCGCGTGGCCGAGTTGCCCGACGACGATGTGCCGGCGTACGCACTGGAGCTGCCCGGCGCCGAGACGCTGGTCGTCTGGGGCATCACGTACGCGATCCTCGAGCGCCTGCGCGCTCTGGCCGCGTAGAGCCGGTTTCAAGAGTCGCGGGGCGTTCGGAGGTCATCGCGTCTGCCTCGCGCGCGACGAGATGCGTCGCGGGCGCCTCGGCGACCCGGGTTCGCAGGACCGCGGGGGGCTTCGGAGCCGGGAGCCACCCCGCTCGCTTCGAGCCCCCCGACCGCGCACGCGACTCTTGAATCCGGCTCAGGGCCCCTACCCGCGAACGGCCTCGAACAGCCGCGGCCCGCCCCTCCGGGTCGCCACTGTGCGACGCGATACCCCTGCTGTGCCAGGTGCTCGGCGAGCGGGATCGCCGAGCCCTGCCAGGCGTAGGCGACGAGCGCTGCCGGGGCGATCCGCGGGATCACGGCCCCCGATGGCCTCGGCCAGCTTGCGGTCGTACAGGAGATCGGCGCCGAGGATGAGGTCGAACTGCCCGCACTCGAGCAGCGCTGACGGCTCGTGCACGTCGGCCTGCAGCGTCTGGAGCGGACGCCCGAGGGTGCGCCGTCCGCTCTCGGCCGCGCGCTCCAGAGCATCTGCCGACACGTCGCTCGCGAGCACGTCGGCTCCCCTCAGCGCAGCCACGAGGGCCGGCAGGGCGAGACCGCAGCCCAGCTCGAGCACCCGCATCCCAGCGAGGTCGAGCGTGGCGACGTGCGCGGCGAGCGCGCGCGCACACGGCCAGAGCTCGGCCCAGTAGGGGGCGTCGCCGCGGGCGTCCGCGGCGACCGCGAAGAGCTCCTCCGGCACGCTCGGCCGCAGCAGGCGCACCGAGAGGCCGCCGACGTCGACCGCATCCTCGTAGTCGATCGTCATCAGGTCAGCCGGTCGAGGACGAGTGCCGCTCGGATCAGGCCCAGATGCGAGTACGCCTGGGGGTGGTTGCCGAGCGCGCGCTCGGCCCGCGGGTCGTACTGCTCGGAGAGCAGGCCGGTGGGACCCGCGAGCTCGAGCACCTGCTCGAACAGCGCCTGCGCGTCGCTCTGTCGTCCGACGAGCGCGTACGCGTGCACGAGCCAGAGCGCGCAGAGATGGAACCCGCCCTCGCTGCCCGGCAGCCCGTCGTCGCTCCGGTAGCGGTAGACGGTCGGCCCCTCGCGCAATCGCAGCTCGACGGCCTCGACGGTCGCCGCGAAGCGCTCGTCGTCCGCGGGAAGCAGCCCGCAGAGGCCGATCTGCAGCGCCGCGGCGTCGAGGTCGACGCCGTCGTAGGCGGCGGTGAACGAGCGCACGTTGGGCTTCCATCCGTGCTCCAGCACGTCCGCGGCGATGCGATCGGCGAGTGCCGACCAGCTGGCGGGCCCAGGCCGGCCCGTGAGTCGCGCCAGGCGCTGCGCACGGTCGACCGCGAGCCAGCACATCACACGCGAGTGAACGTGGTGCCGTGGCGGGCGGCGCACCTCCCAGATGCCGTGATCGGGCTCGTCCCAGCGCCGCGCCACCGCGTCCACGATCTGCTCGACGAGCAGGTGGTTCGACTCCGAGAGATTGCCGTCTGCCACGGCGACCGCGTACGCCAGCTCGACGATCGGCCCGAACACGTCGAGCTGCACCTGCTGAGCCGCGGCGTTGCCGACGCGCACCGGGCGACTGCCCGCGTAGCCCGGGACGGCGTCGATCACACCCTCCGTGCCGGCGTCGCCGCCGAGCACCGAATACAGCGGGCGCAGGCGTTCGGCGCCATGCTCGGCCTCTGCGAGTCGCTCGATGTAGCCGAGCAGCGGGTAGGCCTCGCTCGTCGATCCCAGCTCGACGAGCGCCAGCGCCGTGACGGCTGCGTCGCGCAGCCAGCAGTAGCGGTAATCCCAGTTGCGCACGCCGCCGATCTCCTCCGGGAGGCTCGTGGTCGCGGCGGCCAGGATCGCCCCGCTCTGCTCGTGGCAGAGCGCGCGCAGGGTCAGCGCGCTGCGCGTGACGTGGGGGCGCGCGAGCGCCGGCATGCGCAGACCCTCGAGCCAGCCTCGCCACGTCTGCTCGGTGCGCTCGCGGCGCTCGGGCTCGGGCGTGGGGTGGGGCGCCAGGCTGTCGCTGCCACAGCGGAGCTCG
Source organism: uncultured Actinomycetes bacterium (assembly GCA_963845865.1). Taxonomy (GTDB): domain Bacteria; phylum Actinomycetota; class Thermoleophilia; order Gaiellales; family JALYLC01; genus JALYLC01. The sequence continues at coordinate 83,616 of CAWJTT010000003.1, read as the reverse complement.
AGCACGTACGGCGTGGCGGACGTGATGCGCGCGCGTGCCATCGCCTGCACGCCGTCGTCCTCGACCTCCCACTCCAGCCCGGGTGCGTAGAGCGCGACCGGGTCGGCCGCCCCCAGCACGACGATGCCGTCGGGATCGACGCGGAGGCCGATCGGCGCGCGGCCGAAGTCGGGTCGAGGCGTGAACTCGACGATCGCCTCGGACGCACCCTCGAGAACGCGCACGAGGCGGACGCGCCCGAACGACTCGCCGCGATCGAGGTAATCGCGCAGCGTCAGGCCTGCCCAGCGGGTCTCGAGCGTGAGCGTGCCGTCGAGGTAGCGCTGGGCGGTCGGCGCGCCGTCGTGCGCGGGGCGGACCGCCAGCGATCCCCCGGCGCGCCCGCCGACGAGCTCGGAGAACAGGGGCGCACTGTCCGGGCGCGGATGACAGAGCCAGGTGACGCGGGCATCCGGGGTCACGAGCGCGACGGTCTTGCCGTCGGCGAGCAGGGCGTGGCGCTCGATCGGGACGGCGTTCGCGCCCGCCAGCCACTCCTGCCGGCTCACGTGCAGGCGCGCGAGCACCCGTGCGACGTCCTCGGGCCCGTCGACGCGCTGGGCCGCGAACGTCGGGCCCATGCCCACCTTGATGCCCAGATCCGGCCCCGTCAGGCGGCTGAAGGCGTCCTCGTCGGTGATGTCGTCCCCCACGAAGACCGCAGCCGTTGCCCCGACCTGATGGCGGATCGCGTCGAGCGCGTAGCCCTTGTCGGCGTCGACCACTGCCAACTCGATGACCTGCTTGCCCTCCCGCGCGTGCACGCCGGGCAACCGCGCGGGGCCCTCCCGCACTGCAGCCACGACGGCGGCGGAATCCTCCTCAGAGGCCTGGCGGTAGTGCAACGCGGCGCCCGCGGGCTTGTGCTCCACGAGCACGCCGGGCCGCTTGGAGGCGATGCCGTGCAGGTCATCCGTCACCCGGTCCCGCAGCGCCAGCGCCTCCGCGGTCAGCGCCCGCGCGAAGCCGACATCGAACTCGGTGCCGTGGCTGCCGACCAGATGGATCTCCTCCGGCAGTCGCGAGAGCGCCGCGAGGTCGTGCAACGAGCGTCCCGAGATCACAGCCACGCTGGTGTCGCTGAGCGCGGCCAGCGCGCGCAGCGCCGCGACCGACTCGCGGCGCGGGCGCGCCTCGCCCGGCACGTCGACGATCGGCGCGAGCGTGCCGTCGTAGTCGCACGCGACGAGCAGGTGCGGCTCGCGTGCGAGCCTCGCAAGTGCCTGTTCGAGCGCCTTCATGTCGCCGTTCGCGTGCTGCGGGATCACGCGGTGGGCTCCGCGAGCGCTTCGAGGAACGACCGGGCGAAGCGGTGGACGTCGTGCGTGCGGACCTGCCGGCGCATCTCACGCATGCGCCGCCGCGCCTCGCCCTCGGGCAGCGCGATGGCGCGCGCAATCGTCTCGCGCAGCCCGACGACGTCGTGGGGATTCACGAGCAGCGCCTGCCGCAGCTCACCCGCCGCACCGGCGAACTCCGAGAGGACGAGCGCACCGCCGCCGCGGTGGCGGGAGGCCACGTACTCCTTGCAGACGAGATTCATGCCATCGCGCAACGGTGTCACGAGCATGACATCGGCAGCGACGTACAGGGCACAAAGGTCCTTTCGCGGCAGGTTGTGATGCTGGTAGTGAATCGCCGGGTGACCGAGGCGGCCGAATTCGCCGTTGATGCGGCCCACCGCGCGCTCGACGCGCTCGCGCAGCTGCCGGTAGGTCGTGACGCGCTCGCGACTCGGGGTCGCGACCTGCACGAGCACCGTCTCGCCCGCTGTCGTGACGCCGCTGTCGAGCAGCTCGCGAAAGGCCTGCAGGCGAACGTCGATGCCCTTGGTGTAGTCGAGACGGTCGACGCCCAGCAGGATGCGGCGGGGCGAGCCGAGCGCCTCCCGCAGCTCGGCGGCGGCCTTCACCGTCGACGGCTGCGCGGCGATGGCGTCGAACTCGGCGAAATCGATGGAGACCGGGAACGCGCCCACTCTCACCGTGCGCCCGCTGTACGGGATCGTGGAGCGCGTCGGCGACACGTCGACCAGGCGGCGGCAGATCTGCAGGAAGTTCTGCGCCGCGACCGGGCGCTGGAAGCCGACGAGATCCGCCCCGAGCATGCCCTCCACGAGCTGCTGGCGCCACGGCAGCTGCATGAACAGCTCCTGCGGCGGGAGGGGGATGTGGAGGAAGAAGCCGATGCGCAGGTCGGGCCGCAACGCGCGCAGTAGCGCCGGCACGAGGTGCAGCTGATAGTCGTGCACCCACACGGTCGCGCCCTTCGAGGCCACCTTCGCGGTCAGATCCGCGAAGCGCTCGTTGGTCTCGACGTAACTCTGCCACCACTCGCGCCGGAACTCGGGCGGCCGCACCGCGTCGTGGTAGAGCGGCCACAGCGTGCGATTCGCGAAGCCCTCGTAGAAGCCCTCGATCTCGCGCGCGCTGAGACCGAGCGGCGTCAGTCGCATCCCGCCGTGATCGAAGGCCTTCGGAGGCGTGCCGATGGTGCCCGCCCAGCCGATCCACGAGCCCCGACCAGCCTGGACGATCGGTGCCAGAGCACTCACGAGCCCGCCCGGGCTCACCTCCCAGGAACCGTCGTCGGCGCGGACGACGGGGAGCCGGTTGGCGACGATCACGATCTCGTCGGCCTGGGTTGACCGCGGGCTCACATCGCAACCGTAGCTCTGCCGGCCCCAGCGCGGGCCGAGCAGGTTGTTTGTGCGCGTGACCGTGCGGTAGCGTCTCCGGGATGAGCGCGCAGCGCATTCTCGCCGGAGGCGCGGCCGCATTGCTCGTCCTCATCGTGCTCGCGATCGTGTTCCACGACGACGACTCGGGCACCAAGGTCTCGGCCCCGAGTATCCCGGCAGCGGGGTCGGGTGTGCTGCGCGCACACGTCGCGGCCGGGCAGATCACCCTGGACGGGGGCGTGAAGGACGCGGACGAGCACACGGCGATCGCGGCCGCTGCGGCAGACCGCTTCGGCGGGGACAACGTGCTCGACCGGCTGCACGTCGCTGCCGCGGCAGAGTCCGCCCGCTGGCTGGCGACCGCCATGCCGGCGCTCCCTCGCAAGGACGACGGCTTCGGGCCGATCGACGTCACCGCGACCAAGTCGACGCTGACCGTGAGCGGTCGCGTGCCCACGGCGGCGGCGGGCAACGCACTCGTGAAAGCGATCGGGGATGCTGCGGGTCGCAAGGTGACCGGCAGGCTGCGCGTCGTGGGCGAGGGCGCCGGCGGAACGCTGCAGGCGAACATCGACGATGCCGTCAACGGCCGCCCCATCGCCTTCCAGTCCGGCAGCGCGGCCATCACGAAGTCGGGACAGAACGTGCTCGCAGCCATCGTCAAGCCGCTGAAGGGCGCCGGCTCGGCGCGCGTCGTCGTGGGCGGGTACACCGACAACGTCGGTGATGCCAAGGCGAACCTCCGGCTCAGCAAGGCGCGTGCGCACTCGGTGGTCGTGTGGCTGAACGGCCATGGCGTCGCCGCCAAGACCCTGATCGCGAAGGGCTACGGCGAGGCCAAGCCGATCGCATCCAACAGCACCGCCGCCGGCCGCACCAAGAACCGCCGCATCGAATTCACGGTGCTGAGCGGATAGAAGGAGCGCTGATGTTCGAAACGGCGAGCGAGATCGTCATCTGGATGGTGCTGGCAGCGCTGGTGGGCTTCGCGACCGGCTGGGCGCTGCGCAGCGTCGTCGCCAATCGAACGCGTGCGCGTCTCAGCGAGCGGCTGGAGGACAAGCGTCGCGAGACGCAGGAGCTGCGCGAGGAGCTACGCCACCTGCGCGGCGGCGACGACGTCATGCAGGTGCCGCAGCTGCCGGCGACGACCCCGGCGTGGGAGGACGGCGACGAGTACGCCGCGGAGCCTCACGAGGAGCCGACCCTGGGCGCCACTGCCGAGCACGACGAAGTCGAGCTCGGGCCGCTCGACGAGCCCGGGCCGCTCGACGAGCCGGGGCCGCTCGACGAGCCGGGGCCGCTCGACGAGCCCGAGCCCCCCGAGGAGGAGGGCGGCGTCGGAGGCTCCACGCGCGCCATGCGCCTCGAGGAGATCGAGTGGGATGACGCGGAGGATCCGCCGCCGAGGCGGGACGACGAGGCCTGAGGCATCCTGGCTGCATGAGCGCAAATCGCGACGAGCTCTCGCCGCTCGCGCTCCTGCGACGGAGTGCGCAGGCGTATCCCGATCGCGTGTCCGTGCGCGACGGCGAGCGCACCATCTCGTTCGCGCAGCTCGCGGAGCGCGCCTGGCGGCTCGGCAATGCGCTCAGGTTGCTCGGCGTCCGCGCCGAGGAACGCGTCGCGATGCTGTCGCTCAACCGCCTCGAGCTGCTCGAGGCGCATTTCGGCGTGCCCGCGTCCGGTGGAGCACTGTGCGCGATCAACACGCGCCTCGCGCCTCCCGAGGTGCGCTTCATCGTGGAGCACTGCGGCGCGCGCGTGCTGCTGCTGGACCCTGAGCTCGAGGCGGCCGGTAGCGATGCTGCCGAGCTGTCTGGACTGCGCGTGGTGCGGCTCGGGCCCGAGTACGAGGCGCTGCTCGAGAGTGCCGCCGCGACGCCGCCCGACTGGCCCGACAGCGAGGACAGGCCGATCTCGGTGGACTACACGAGCGGCACCACGGGCACGCCGAAGGGTGTCGTCTACACACACCGCGGCGCGTATCTCGGCGCGCTCGCCGGCCTCATCGAGACGCGGCTCGGGCCCGACGGCAGCTATCTCTGGACGCTGCCGATGTTTCACTGCAACGGCTGGTGCTTCAGCTGGGCGGTGGCGGGGGTCGGCGCCACGAGCGTCGTGGTGCCGCGACCGGAGCCCGCGGCCGTGTGGCGGGAGCTGCGGGCGGGCGCAACGCACCTGTGCGCGGCGCCGACGGTGCTGATCACGCTGCTCGCGCATCCCGACGCGGCCCCGCTCGAGCACGAGGTGACCTGCGCGGTCGGCGGCGCTCCGCCATCGCCGACGCTGATCGAGCGCTGCGAGGCCGTCGGCATCCGGCTGACGCACATGTACGGCCTGACCGAGACGTACGGCCCGGCCACCGTGGCCGCGTGGCCGCCCGAGTGGGACCTGCTCCCCGCGGAGGAGCGCGCGCTGCGGCGCGCCCGGCAGGGCGTGCCGACGGTGCTGGGCGGCGCGGTCGACGTCTGGGATGGCGAAGGCGCGCCGGTGCCGCGCGATGGCAGCACCATGGGCGAGGTGGTGCTGCGCGGGAACACCGTGATGGCGGGCTATCTCGACGACTCCGCAGCGACTGCCGAGGCGTTCCGCGGCGGCTGGCTGCACTCGGGAGACGCGGCGGTCGTCCATCCGGACGGGCGGATCGAGGTGCGCGACCGCTTCAAGGACGTGATCGTGTCGGGCGGCGAGAACATCTCGACGATCGAGGTCGAGCAGGCGCTCGCGCGTCATCCAGCCGTGCTCGACTGCGCAGTCGTCGGCATCCCGGACGACCACTGGGGGGAGCGTCCCAAGGCCTTCGTCGAGGTTCGGCCCGGGATGGAGGCGCCTGCGGAGGAGCTCACGGCGTTCTGCCGCGAGCAGCTCGCGAGGTTCAAGTGCCCCGACAGCTTCGAATACGGCAGCCTGCCGCGCACGGCGACCGGGAAGGTGCAGAAGTTCGTCCTGCGCGAGCGCGAATGGGCGGGCCGCGAGCGCCGAGTCAACTAAGAAACTGGTTTCAAGAGTCCCGTGATCGCTCGGTTGTTCGTTCCGAACGCAATGCGACTTTTGAAACCAGTTCTGAAGCTGCACCAGAATGAGGGCGATGGGAGGGATTCGCCCTGTTGCACTGATCCTCGCCGGACTGCTGCTCGCCGCGCCCGCGAGCGCCGGCACGGGCTCCGAGCTGCGCGGAGTGATCCAGCGCACCGAGCAGTTGCGAGGGCTCGGGACGACGCGCCCGCTCGCCGTCTCGACGGTCGACGCCAAGGGGATGCGCCGCGTGGTCCTGCGCGAGCTGGCGCGCGAGCGGCAGCCGCGCGATGACGCTGCCTGGAACGACGCGCTGCATCTGCTCGGCGTGCTCACGCGCACTCAGAGCCTCGACCGGATCCGGCGCGAGGAGCTGACCGGACAGGTCGCCGGTCTCTACGTTCCGCACACCCGCCGGCTCTACGTGCTCGGCTCCGGCGGCTCTGCGCCGCGCTCGGTGATCGCGCACGAGGTCACGCACGCGCTGCAGGACGAGCACTTCCGGATCTCGCAGGGGCCCTTCGCCCCGCACCCGCGCGACCACGACGGCGAGCTCGCGGCGCTGGCGCTGATCGAGGGCGATGCGACGAACGTGCAGTCGCGCTACGTCGCCGCGCTCTCGCCAGGGGAGCTCGTGAGCGAGCTCGCGCGCACGCTCGGCTCGATCCCGTCCGACGCGGCCGGCGGGCCGGTTCCCTATCTCCAGCGCGAGCTCGTCTATCCCTACGCGGCGGGCGGCGAGTTCGTGCGCGTCCTGCGCGAGCGGGGCGGACAGCGCCTGCTGGACAGGGCCTTCCGCCACCCACCGCGGACGACGGCGGCGGTGCTCGACCCGTCGCGCTACCTGGCGGGCGATCCTCCCGCCCGGCCGGTCTCCCTGCCCGCCCGCGACTACGACCTCGAGACGACATTCGGGGCCGAGGACGTGGCGGCACTCACGGGCAAGGACGGGCTCGCGCGAGGGTGGCTGGGCGGACGCCTCGGGGTCGGCCCCCTCGGCCTCGAGCTGCGCGTGGCGACGCGCCGCGCCGCGGCGGTCGCCGCCGCGCTCTCGCACGCCCTGCCGCAGGCGGCGCAGGTGGCCCATCATGGACAGCTCGTGTGCGTTCGCGTCGCACGCACAAACGCTTCAGGAGGCGCGGTCTCGTGCCGATAGGAAACGCCGTGGAGCCGTCGCCGGGGGGCCATGAAGCCAAGAGCGCTGCCGAACGACGCCTGCACGCGGTCGTCGATACTCTCGGCCTGCACGTCTACAGCGGCGAGACGCATCCCGACGATCGCTTCGTGACCCTCGTCGCGCTGACGCCGTCGCGCTCGCTGCTCGGGTTCGATACGGAGGGCAACGGCAGCGGTGACGCGAAGTGGCTGGCCGCGATTCATCCCGACGATCGCGCCCGCTACGACGAGGTCTTCTGCTACGCCAACGAATGCCTGCTGCACCCGCTCGAGCTCGAGTACCGGCTGTGCGGGCACGACGGGGTCGAGCGCTGGGTCTGGGAGCGCATCTTCCCGCACCGGCTGCGCCCGGACGGCGTCGTCGACATCGACGGCGTCGTCGCCGACGTCACGGCACTGCACGAGCGAAACGAGCTCGCGCGGCGGCTCGAGCGCGTACTCGGCGGCGTCGCCGAGTTCGTCGTCACCTGCGAGCTGCGCGACGGGCGCACGATCTGGACGAACACCGGTCCCGGCGCGGAGCGCATGCTGGGCGGGCCACTGCCCGAAGGCGCCGACGGTCCGACCGTCTGGTACGAGTGCGTGCACCCCGACGACAGGCCCACGCTCGACGCCTACCTCGAACTGCTCGCACAACGGGAGCCGGCCGAGGCGACGTACCGCCTGCGGGGGCTCGACGGCGTGGAGCGCTGGGTCTGGGCGAGGGCACGGCCGCATCCCGGTGACGGGACCGTGCTCGCCTACGACGCCGTGATCACCGACGTGACCGAGCGCGAGCGCGCGCGCATCGGGTTGCAGCTCGCCCGCGAGGAGGCCGAGCGGCGCTCGCGCGTCGACCCCGTCACCGGCCTCTTCAACCGGCACCACCTGCTCGACGTCGCGCGCCGCGAGCTGGCGCGCTCACAGCGCGAGAGCACGAGCCCGGCACTCGTGCTGCTCGACGTCGATCGCCTGCGCGACGTCAACGAGATGCGTGGTCACGCAGTCGGAGATGCCGTGCTGCGCGAGCTGGCCGGCCGGCTCTCGCACAGCGTGCGCGCATACGACACGATCTCGCACTTCGGTGGCGGTCGCTTTGCGGTGCTCGTGCCCGATCTGCAACACGGGGAGGCGCTGCGCCGCATCCGCGCCGAGATCACCGCCACGCTGACGCAGGAGCCACTGCGTTCGGCCGGCCGCGAGGTGCGCGTGAAAGTCTCGGCGGGCGGCGCGCGCTCGCACCCGGGCACCACGATCGATTCGCTGCTGCACAGCGCCGAGGTCTCGCTCGCCACCGCCAAATCCGAGAGCCGGTCCGAGCCCGCCGCCGAGGACAGCCGCCTGGAGACGACGGAGGACGAGAGCGGGGAGGCCGCGCGCGTTGCCGCCACGCTGGCCCGCGCCGCCGCGGTGCGTGAGGGCGTGCCGCACGAGCACGAGTGCAGCGTCGCCGAGCTCGCCGAGCTCGTCGGCCGCGAGCTCGGTTTGCCGGAGAGTCTGCAGGCCGATCTGCGCCTGGCGGGCCTCCTGCACGATGTGGGGACGATCGCCGTCGCGGGCGCGGTGCTCTCGAAGCCCGGGCCGCTCGACGAGGAGGAGTGGGTCATCCTGCGCGAGCACCCGAGCATCGGCGCCGACATGGTGGCGCGCATCCCGGGTCTCGCGCGCACGCAGCTGGCGATCCGCCATCACCACGAGCGCTTCGACGGTCAGGGCTACCCCGATCGGCTCGCCGGCGAGTCGATTCCCATGGCCGCGCGCGTGCTGGCAGCGGTGGACGCTTACAACGCGATGACCGAGATGCGCCCGTATCGCGACGCGCGGGACCGCGACGACGCGCTCGAGGAACTGCGCCGGAACGCCGGCACGCAGCTCGACCCGATCGTGGTCGACGCGCTCTGCCGAGTGCTCGCGAGCGAAAGCGCCGACGCCGTCGCGGCCTGAACCGAGTCAGCTGCGGACCAACCCGGGCCGGACGAGCTCCGCGGGGCGCTGCAGTCCGCCGTCGTCGTAGGGCGGCGGGTCGGCCGGAGCGAGCGGGGCGGCGGCGAACGAGGCGGCCACGCGCTCGTCCGGGGCGTCCGCGTAGAGCGTGGTGCGCTGGCGGGGCGTGCGATCCGCGGCGCGGATGACCTCCTCCATGCGCTCGGGCGGGCACTCCTGACCGTGGCTCGCGCCCGCTGCGCGACTGATCGACTCGTTCATGAGCGTGCCGCCCAGATCGTTGACGCCGGCGTCGAGCAGGGCGCGCGCACCGTCGGGCCCGAGCTTCACCCACGAGGCCTGGATGTTCGTCACGTGCGGGTCGAGCACCAGGCGTGCGGCCGCGTGCAGGACGACCACCTCGCGGAAGGTGGGCCCGTGCCTCGCAGCGCCCTTGAGCGCGATGGGCGCCTCCTCGTGCACGAAGGGCAGTGGGACGAATTCGGTGAAGCCGCCGGTCTCGCGCTGCAAGTCGCGGATCGAGAGGATGTGCCGCGCCTGATTGATGGGCGCCTCGATGTGCCCGAACATGATCGTTGAGGTCGTGCGCAGGCCCACGGCGTGTGCGGTGCGCATGACCTCGAGCCACTGCTCGGTGCGCAGCTTGTCGGGACAGAGCACGCGCCGTACCTCGTCGTCCAGGATCTCGGCCGCCGTGCCGGGCAGGCTGCCGAGCCCTGCGTCGCGGAGCTGCTCGAGGTAGTCACGTAGCTCCCAGCCCTCGGTGGCGGCGCCCTGCCAGACCTCGAGCGGCGAGAACGCGTGCACGTGCAGGCGAGGCAGCGCGTCGCGGATCGCGCGCACGAGCTCGAGGTACCAGCTGCCCGTGAATCCGGGGTGGATGCCGCCCTGCAGGCATACCTCGGTGGCGCCCCGGTCCCACGCCTCGGCGCTGCGCCGCACCACCTCGTCGACGCCGAGGAGGTAGGCGGGCCCGCGCAGATTGGCGGCGAGACGGCCCTTGGAAAAGGCACAGAAGCCGCAGCGGAAGTAGCAGACGTTGGTGTAGTTGATGTTCCTGCAGACCACGTAGCTGACCGCGTCGCCGCAGCGCTCGGCGCGCCTCGCATCCGCGGCGCGAGCCAGGAGCTCGACCTCCGGGCCGCGTGCGGCGAGCAACGCCTCGGCGTCTGCGAGGCCGAGCTCCGCGCCGCGTTCGCTGCGATCGAGTGCGTGCGCGAACGGCGTGGTGACCGCACCGGCGAGCCTCGGGCGCCGGCCGTCCTGCCACGCGGTCGGCGGGTCGGGGCTCGTGCCCGCGAACCACGTGCCCTCGTCGCGCGCCAGCCCGTCGCCGTCCGAAGCGGCGAGGGCGGGGCCGCGCACGGCCGGGGCGAGCCAGCGCTCCGCATCGCGCAGGAAGCGCGGATAGATGGGAAGACGCGGCGCGAGCGTGCGCCCGGCCGCGGCCGTCGCGGCCGCGAGCCGTGAGCGCTCGGGCCACGGCGCCTCGGGATTGACGTGATCGGGCGTCACGGGGGAGACGCCGCCGAAGTCGTCGATGCCGGCCTCGAGCAGGCGCGGGAACTCGGCGTGCGCGAGGTTGGGCGGAGCCTGCACGGCGACGTCCAGCGGCAGCACCAGCCGCGCAATCGCGATCGTCCAGAGGTGATCGGGGAGCGAGGGCTCGGGCGACTCCGCCATCCTCGTGCCCTCCTTCGCGCGGAAGTTCTGCACGATCACCTCCTGCAGGTGGCCGTGGCGCTCGTGCAGGTCGCGCAGCGCGATCAGCGCCTCGACGCGCTCGCGGCGCGTCTCACCGATGCCGATCAGGATGCCGCTCGTGTACGGGATCGCCAGGCGCCCGGCGCGGTCGATCGCGTCCAGGCGCACGTCGGGCAGCTTGTCGGGCGAGCCGAAGTGCGGCCCGCCGCGCTCCGACAGGCGTGCGCTCGTCGTCTCGAGCATGATGCCCTGCGACGCGCTGACCTCGCGCAGGGCGAGCAGCTCGTCGTCGTCGAGAATGCCGGGGTTGGCGTGCGGGAGCAAACCCGTCTCACGCAGGACGAGGCCGGCGCAGTGGGCCAGGTAGGCCGCGGTCGTGGCGAAGCCCAGCCGATGGAGCTCGTCGCGCGCCGCCCGGTAGCGCAGCTCGGGCTTGTCGCCGAGCGTGAACAGCGCCTCGTGGCACCCCGCGAGCCGGCCGGCGTCGGCGATCGCGAGCACCTCGTCCGGGCTCAGGTAGCAGCGCTCGCCGCGTCGCGGCGGGCGCGCGAACGTGCAGTAGTGGCAGACGTCCCGGCAGAGGTGCGTGAGCGGGATGAAGACCTTCGGCGAGTACGTCACGAGCGGGCCGGGCGAGCGTTCGCGCGCTCGCTCGCACAACTCGGCGCAGCGCGGGCCCCCCGTCCGCGTAGGCGAGGGCCTCCTCCGCCGTCAGCGTCGCGACGCCGGTACGCGAGGACAGGGCCACGGCCGGATCGTAGCCCCGATGCCCCGGGCGCCGAGACTTCCGAACGCATGTGCCTCTTGAAACCAGGTCCTAGAGCGCCCGCAGGCGGGGAACGAGCTCTGCGGTCAGGCGCTCGAGGAAGCCCAACTGGTCATGCGCCGGGCTGTGGAAGAGGAGGTGGCGGAAGCCCATGTCGAGGTAGGGCGCGATGCGCTCGACGGCCTCCTCGGGATCTCCCGTGCAGATGAAGCGGGCGGCCGCCTGCTCGTCATCGAGCGTGTCGGCCAGACGGGCGAGCTCCCTGGGATCGTCGACGCCCTGCTTGGCCTCGGCGGGCAGCGCAAGTGGTGCCCAGAAGCGGCAATCGGCGACCGCCGTGGAGCGGTTGGCCGCGTAGGACAGCTTGATCTCGACCATGCGCTCGATCGAGTCGGGGCTCACGCCCGCGTCACCGGCCCCTGCCGCCGCGTTGGGCAGCAGGCGCTCGGTGTACAGCTCTCGGGGCTTGCCCGACGTCGTGATGAGGCCACCCTCGGCGCCGGCGAAGCGGGCGCCCTTGGGCCCGCCCGCGGCGATCCAGATCGGGATCGGCTCGAGCGGGAGGTCGTAGATGGTCGCGCCATCCGTGCGGTACCAACGGCCCTCGAACGTCACCCGATCTCCCGTCCAGAGCCGGCGGATGAGGCCCACCGCCTCACGCAGCCGCTCGAGGCGCTCCCCCGAGGCGGGCCACTCGGTGCCGGTCGGAGCGACCTCGTTCATCGCCTCGCCGGCGCCCAGGCCGAGGAAGACCCGCCGGGGAGCGAGGCAGCCGAGTGTCGCGAACGCTTGCGCGACGACCGCCGGGTTGTAGCGATACGTGGGCGTGAGCACGCTCGTGCCGATCAGGATCTGCGACGACCGCGCGGCCAGCGCGCCGAGCCACGGCAGCGAGGCGGGCGAATGGCCGCCTTCGTGCCGGAAAGGCTGGAAATGGTCGGAGACCGCGACGCTGTCGAGACCGAGTCGCTCCGCCGCGAGTGCGAAGCCGAGCAGTTCCGCCGGCGCGAATTGCTCGGCGGATGCCTTGTAACCGAGGCGCAGTGGGGCGATTTCGGGGCCGGGAGGCATAGACTCGGGCCGATGGTAGCCCGTCCCGAAGCGGGGTGGCTGGCGCTGGTGCCCGTCAAGGCCCTGCCCCGGGGCAAGTCACGTCTCGCAGAGGTGCTGGACGAGGACGCGCGCAGCGACCTGGTGCTGTTCCTGATGCGCCGAGTGGTGCGCGCATGCCAGGAGGCCGGTCTGGAGGTCTGCGTCGTCTCCCCCGATGCGCAGGTGCACGGCGCGGCGCGCGCGCTCGGCGCCGACGTGCTGGACGACGGCGGCCGCGACCTCTCGGCCAGCGTGGGCCTCGCACTGGAGCGCCACGCGGGCGCGCCAGGGGTTGTCGTGCTCGCCGCCGATCTGCCGCACGTCACCGCCAGCGACGTGCGCGAACTGATCGCGCACGCGCGCCCGCTGGCGCTCGTGGCGGCCGCGGACGGGACCACCAATGCGGTGGCCGCGTCGCCGCCGGCGGCGTTCCGACCGAGCTACGGGCCCGGCAGTGCGGCGCGGCACGGCGGCACGCGCCTGCGACTGGTCGGGATCGAGCGCGACGTCGACACTCCGGGCGACCTCGGGCTCGCGCTGCGTGCATGCCCCGGGTGACGCTGCTCGCAGGCGGTGTCGGAGGGGCTCGCTTCGCGCGCGGCCTGCTCGCGTGCGTGCCGGCCGCCGACGTGACGATCGTCGGCAACGTGGGCGACGATCTCGAGCACTGGGGCCTGTACATCTCGCCCGATCTCGACACGCTGCTCTACACGCTGACGGGCCGCATCCACGCGGAGCAGGGCTGGGGCGTCGCCGGCGACACGCGCGAGGCGATGGCCGTCGTGGCCGAGCTCGGGGGCCTCGACTGGTTCATCCTCGGCGACCGCGACATCGGCCTGCACCTCGTTCGCAGCGAGCGGCTCCGCGCCGGCGAGCCGCTCTCGGCCGTCACCGCCGACTTCGCACGGCGCTACGGCCTGGGAGCCCGGCTCCTGCCGGCGAGCGATGATCGCCTGCGCACGCGCATCGTGACGCCGGACGGGGAGCTCGCGTTCCAGGAGTGGCTCGTGGGCCGGCGAGCGGCCGATCCGGTACGCGCCGTGCGCTTCGAGGGCGCGCCCGGGGCACGGCCCGCGCCGGGCGTCCTCACGGCCATCGAGAGCGCCGACGTGATCGTGCTCGCGCCCTCCAATCCGTTCGTGTCACTCGACCCGATCCTGGCTGTGGACGGCCTGCGCGAGGCCGTCGCGGCGCGCCGTGAGCGCGTCGTGGCGGTGACGCCGATGATCGGCGCCCAGGCCGTCAAGGGGCCGCTGGCCGGCATGCTCGAGACGCTCGGTCACGAGGTGGGCGCCGTCGGCGTCGCCGCTGTACTCGCCCCGCTGGCGGGCGGGTTCGTGCTCGACGCGGCCGATCGAAGCCGCGCGCCCGACGTGCGCACGCTGGGGCTGAGCGTGGCCTGCGTGCCGACGCTCATGCACGACACCGAGAGCTCTGCGGCGGTGGCGCGCGCCGCGCTCGCCCTGAGATGAGCGACCTCGCCGTCTTCGGTCTGCGCGGACTGCCGGAATTGCAGGCGGGCGACGACCTGGCCGGCCTGCTGCTGGCCGCGTGCGAGCGCTCTGCGGGCGGCCTGCGCGACGGCGACGTGGTGTGCGTGGCGCAGAAGGCGGTCTCGAAGGTCGAGGGGCGGACCGTCGTGCTCTCCTCCGTGGTGCCGTCCGAGCGCGCGCGGGAGATCGCCGGCGACGAGGCCGATCCGCGCGTGGTCGAGCTGATCCTGCGCGAGAGCGCCCGCATCGTGCGCCGTCGCGGAGCCTTCCTGATCTGCGAGACGCATCACGGCTTCGTCTGCGCCGCGGCGGGAGTGGATCGCTCCAATACCGGCGCAGAAGGCGTCGCCGTGCTGCTCCCCGTCGATCCCGATGCCTCCGCGCAGCGCCTGCGCGACGCCCTTGCCGCGACCGCGGACGTCGCCGTCATCATCACCGACTCGTTCGGCCGGCCGTTCCGGCTGGGCACGACGGGCGTCGCCGTCGGCTGCGCCGGCCTGGCCCCGGTGCACGTGCACACGGGCGAGCGGGATGATGCCGGGCGCGTGCTACAGGGAACCGAGGTGCACGTCGCCGACCAGATCGCGGCCGCGGCCGAGCTCGTCGTCGGGCCCTACGGCGGCGTCCCGGCGGCGGTGGTGCGCGGCCTGGCCTACGAGAGCTCGGACGTCGGCGCTCGCTCCGGGTTGCTGCCCGCCGACCGCGATCTCTTCCGTGGCTGAGCGCTCAGGGCGCACCGAGCACCTCTGGATAGAGTCCGGCAATGGCGATCAGCGACAAGACGCGGGCGCTCTTCGACACGAAGGCGCTCGGCATGCTCGGGGTCGTGCGCGACGACGGATCCACGCAGGTGACGCCCGTGTGGATCATGCTCGACGGCGACACGCCCGTGTTCAACACGGCCGTCGGCCGCCCCAAGGAGCGGTACATGCGGCGCGACCCCCGCGTGACGCTCACGATCGTCGACCCCGAGGACGCCTACAGCTACGTGGAGCTGCGCGGCAAGGTCGAGTTCGAGGAAGGCCAGGTCGCGTTCGACACGATCGACGCCCTGGCCAAGAAGTACATCGCCCAGGAAAAGTACCCGTGGAACCGGCCCGGCGACGTCCGTGTGAATCTGCGCCTGCACGTCGAGCGCGAGCTCGGAATGGGATGAGCGTCGAGCCGATCCGCATCGGACTGCGCGTCGCCCCGCAGCACTGCACCTACCGGCAGATGCGCGACACGTGGCTGCGGGCCGACGCCGAAGGCGCCGACTCGCTCTTCACGTGGGACCACTTCTACCCGTTGTTCGGCGACCCCGACGGTGCGCACTTCGAATGCTGGAGCCTGCTCGCCGCGATGGCCGAGGCCACCGAGCGCGTGCATCTCGGCGCGCTCGTCACCTGCAACTCCTACCGCAACCCGAACCTGCTCGCCGACATGGCGCGCACGGTCGATCACATCTCCGGCGGCCGGCTGATTCTCGGGCTGGGCTCGGGGTGGTTCGAGCGCGACTACGCGGAGTACGGCTACGAGTTCGGCACGGCCATCACGCGCCTGCGGGCGTTCAGCCACGCCCTGCCCGTGATCGACGAACGGCTCGGGGAGCTCAACCCGCCGCCCGTCCGCGGCAAGATCCCGATCCTCATCGGAGGCGCGGGCGAGAAGGTGATGCTCCGGCTGGTCGCGCGGTGGGCCGATGCCTGGCATGGCTTCGGGACGCCCGAGGTGATCGCGCACAAGTGCCGGGTGCTGGACGACCACTGCGCGGCGATCGGGCGCGATCCAAGAGAGGTCGAGCGCTCGGTGCTCGTCACGAGCGAGGACATCGCCACGGGCCTGCTCGATCGCTACCACGAGGTGGGCGTCAGGCACTTCCTCGCGATCGCGAAGGAGCCGGATTTCGATCTCGCCGATCTCCGGAAACTGCAGGCCTGGCGCGACTCGATCTCGTAGTCCGTGGCCCGGGCCAGCCGGTCCGGCTCCCCCTTTCGGGGGCGAACCGTGGCCGCCGCGGTAGCGAATGTATCCGTGTGAGCATCGCGCTTCCTGCACCGGTCCGACCGGTCTCGCGTCCCCTGCGGCGCGCAAGTAGGCTCCCGGCGATGGAGGCCGCGCCTTCCGACGTCCTGCTCGTCGCGCGCTGCGCCCAGGGCGACGAGACTGCGCTCGCAGAGCTCTACGACCGCTTCGGCCGCGCGGCGTATGCGCTTGCGCTGCGCATCGTGCGCGACGCGACGCAAGCCGAGGACGTGGTGCAGGAGGCGTTTCTCGACCTGTGGCGCACGGCCGGGCGCTTCGACCCGTCGCGCTCGCGCCCGGCGAGCTATCTGCTCACGTTCGTCCATCGCCGGGCCGTCGACCTGATCCGCCGCGAGCAGGCGCGCCCGCAGCGCGGTGGTGACGTCGACCTCATCGCGACGCGCGCGGGCAGCGACGACATACCTGCCTCGCTGGTCGCGAGCGAGCAGGGCGCGAGCGTGCGCCGCGCGCTGGCCGATCTGCCGCCTCCGCAGCGTCAGGTGATCGAACTGGCCTACTTCAACGGGCTCAGCCAGAGCGAGATCGCCGAACGCCTCGGCGAGCCGCTCGGTACCGTGAAGTCTCGCACCCACGTTGCCCTCTCCCGCCTGCGCGAGTTACTCGGCGAAGGGTTCCACGCATGAGCTCGCGCCCTCCCATTCCCGACGACGTCGCCGCGCTGATCAGCGCCTACGCACTCGGCGCGCTCGAGTCCGATCAGGTCGCACTTGCCGAGCAGCACATCGCTTCGAGCGACGAGTGCCGCCGCGCCTACGAGGACGCACTGGAGACGGCGGCCGTCCTCGCGCTGGCGGTCGCCGACAGCGAGCCGCCGGCGGAACTGCGCGGCCGCATCATGGCGGCCGCGCGGGCCGAGCGTCCGCCCGTCGCGTCGCCGGCTGCGCCGCGGCGCAGACGGGGCCTCGCCGGGCTGCTGACTCCCTCGAGCGGCTTCGCGCTCATCGGCGTGGCGGCGGCGATCGTGTTCGCGCTGATCGCGGTGTCGCAGCACAACTCGGCGTCGACTGCGCGCGACCGCCAGGACGCTCTGGTCGCGATCCTGTCCGCGCCCGACGCCCGCGTCGTGCCCCTCGCCTCCACCGCCGGAGGCCCTGCGGGCGGGCGCATGGTCGTGGCGAACGACCGCGCGGCGCTCGTGAGCTCGCTCAAGAGCCCGCCGGCCGGCCATACCTACCAGGCCTGGGGCCTCCGTCCCGGCGGCGCCGCGCCCGTGCCTCTGCCGACGTTCTCGCGCGACGGCGCCGTGATCATCCTGGACGACGTCGGGAGCTATGACGGGATCGGCGTCACGGTCGAGCCGAGTGGCGGCTCGCAGGCGCCGTCATCGGCGCCGTTCGTCGTCGCCAAGCTCTGAGAACTGGTCGAGCCGGGCTCCGCTCCCGCTCGCTACGAGCCCTCCCGACCACACACGGGACTCTTGAAACCAGTTCTGGGAGCTCGTTTCACCGGTCGCGTGGACGCTTGAACCAGCGCTGAGCGGAGTCTCCCGGGCGTCCTCCGAACCGGCCGCGCGGCATGCGCGAATACCGCGCGACACGACGCCGGTGGGCCCGCCGGCAGGTATCCGAGCAAGGGGGAACACCACCATGCGTATACGTACCGCCATCCTGGCGGGCGTTGCGACCGGCGCAGCGGCTCTTGTGCTGGGAGCAGCGGCGCTCACGGCAAGCGGGCCGAGCAAGGCGGTGGCCTCGAGCCACCGCGAGGCTCCGCTGATCGCGAACGACCCGACCGCCGACCTCACCGACTTCTATCTGTTCCCGAGCCCTGACAGGCCGGGGACCGTGACGATGATCGCGAACGTCATTCCGCTGGAGGCACCGCCCGAGGGGCCGAACTACTACAACCTCGACGACTCGGCGCGATACCGCTTCAACATCGACTGGAACGGCGACGGCAAGGCCGATCGCACCTGGACGCTGCGGACACACACGACCACCGCCTATCCGGGCACGTTCCTCTACAACATCGGGCCGATCCACTCGATCGACGACGCCAATCTCAGCGTGCGGCAGACCTGGACGCTGTGGAGTCAGAAGGGCGACGGCCCGAGCGTCAAGATCGGCTCCGGTATCACCGCGCCCAACAACGTCGGCAAGAACTCCTTCCCCGGCGGGTACGACCCCGTACGCCAGCAGGCCATCACGACGCTCGGCGACGGCACGAAGGTCTACGTCGGCCCGAGCGAGGATCCGTTCGCGATCGACGTCGGCCGGATCTTCGACCTGATCGGCGTGGGCGGCAAGGGAACCGACAACCTCGCCGGCTTCAACGTCCACTCGATCGCGCTCCAGATCCCGCTCTCGCTGATCCGCAAGTCGCCGGCGCAGCCGGTGATCGGCGGGTGGGCAGCCGTCGACCGCATGGTCGCGGGCAAGAGTGAGTCGAGCACGCTCGACCGCAGGAGCAAGAAGGCCAGGAAGACCCATGAGCACCCCGGGCGGGCTTCCGGCAAGCACTGGGTGCAGGTCGAGCGGCTCGGTCAGCCGCTGATCAACGAGGTCATCATTCCGCGCGGCCTCAAGGACTACTGGAACTCGGTCGGTCCCGACAAGGACTACCAGTTCGAGAAGTACTACACCGATCAGGACAAGCCGGGCCAGCTGATCCACTCGCTCAACGGGCTCTTGCTGAACCCGCTCCTGACCGCCGTGCTCGGCTCGCCTCCCGCCGCGACCGGGCCGACCGGTCTGGCTCAGGAGACAGGGCGCGCGGATCTCTCGGCCATCCTCCTGCGGGGCTTCAAGTACCCGAACGACTCGACGCCGGCGCTCGATCTGACGTTCGGCAAGAGCGACGCAGGAAAGCCCGTGGACGAGCTCCGGCTGAACACGTCGGTTGCGGCGACGCCGTCCGACAAGGTCGACCGGCGCGGCCTGCTGTGCGTGTTCGCCGGTGCGGGCGGCTTCCCGGCCCTCACCAACCCGGGCTGCGACCCGGCGCAGTTCGACGGGTATCCGAACGGCCGGCGCCTCGGCGACGACGTCACCGACATCGAGATCGCCGCGCTGATCGGCTTCCCGATCGACCACCTCATCCCGTCGGGCATCCAGCGCGCGTACTCGCTGCTCGCGCTCGGCGGCCCGAATCTCCCGGACACAGGCCCGGTCGGGCTGCTCAAGTTCGGCGCCGACGGCGTGCCCGTCAACGACGCCAACGGCGGCCTGTTCGGGAGCGCGTTCCCGTTCCTCAACAGCCCCAACGCGGGCAACAAGTAGGACGAGGACGACCATGGCCGTCCGCACACGAACAATCGCAGCACGGGCGGGACTCGTGCTCGGCATCGCAGCAGTCGTGGTCGCGGGCGGACTTCTGGCCGGCCTGCGGGGCGGTGGAGCTTCCACCGCCCCGCAGGCCGCGCCGAGCGCGGTGCGCGCCACGCTCGATCCGGTCACGTCGCTGACCGGCGACGCCACTCAAGTGAGCGAGCTGCAGGGCCGATTGGCGCTGCATCCCGCCAACGCCCGTCTGCAGGGCGATCTCGGCATCGCCTACCTGCAGCGGGCGCGCGAGACGAACGACCCCTCGTACTACGCGAAGGCGCACACGCTGCTCGAGCGTTCCCTCAAGCGCGACCCCAGCGGGCTGGATGCCACCATCGGCGAGGGCTCGCTGGCGCTGTCGTACCACGATTTCCGCAAGGCCCTGCAACTCGGAACGCGCGCGCTCGCCCTCTCGCACGGCTTCTCGCCTCCGGCGCTCGCGATGGTCGGAGACGCTTCGGTGGAGCTCGGCCGCTACGAGCAGGGCTTCGCAGCGTTCAGGCGGCTCGGCGAGCTTCGCCCCGGGCTCGTCGCCTACGCCCGCCTCAGCTACGCACACGAGCTGCAGGGCGACGTCGCGGGCGCGACGCGCCTCATGCGCCGTGCCGTCGACGCCGGCTCGGGGGCACCGGAGAACACGCAATGGACGCGCGTGCAACTCGCCGCGCTGCTGCTCAAGTCGGGCCGCACCGACGCCGCTGCCCGCGAGTACCGCCACGCGCTCGCGCTGCTTCCGCATTACGCGCGCGCCGAGGCCGGCCTCGGCGCGGTCGCGGTCGCCCGCGGCAACCTGCCGCTGGCGCAGCAGTGGTACGAGCGCGCCGCCTCGCACCTGCCGTTGCCGGACATCGTCGCGCAGCTCGGCGACGTGCGCGCAGCCCGCGGCGACAAGGCGGGCGCCCGCGAGGCCTACGCCCTCGTGGGTGTCGAGAACGCCCTCTTCGTGCGCGCCGGCGGCAACGCCGATCTCGAGACGGCGCTCTTCGACGCGTCGCACCCGGGCACGATCTCGCGGGCCGCGGGCGTGCAGCTGGCGCGCAAGGCACTGGCCTTCCGCCCGTCCGTCTACGGCCACGACGCGCTCGCATGGGCGCTCTATGCAGCCGGCAGATGCCGCCAGGCGCTGCCGCAGGCGAAGCTCGCGAACCGCCTCGGCACGATCGATCCGCAGCTCTCCTGGCATCTCGGCGCCATCGCCGCGTGCGCCGGGAAGCGAGACCTGGCGCGGACCGCGCTGCGCAGGGCGCTTGCGCGCACTCCGCGCTTCCATCCGCTCGACGCACCCGCAGCGCGGCGACTGCTGGCGAGGCTCTCGTGAGGGCCAAATGGCACACGCGGCGAGTGCCACTTGGCGTGACGGGCCTCGCGTTGATCGCGACCCTGGCCCTCGCTGCGCTGATCCCCGCCGTCGCCGATGCCCACCCGCTCGGCAACTTCACGGTCAACCAGTACACGCGGCTCGACCTCGGGCAGCGCGACGTCTCGGTGCGCTACGTGCTCGACATGGCCGAGATCCCGACGTTCCAGCGGCGGCACACCGTCGACGTCGATGGCGACGGCCGCATCTCCGCGGCCGAAGCCGCGAGCGAGAGCAGGCGGCTGGTCGCGATCGTTGCGCCGCATCTGCGCCTCGTTGCGGACGGGCGTCCCGTGCGCCTCGCGGTCTCCGAGCAGCACGTCCGCTTTCCGCGCGGGCAGGGCGGCCTCTCGACGACGCGGCTGGATGCGCGCTTCCGCGCCGTGGGGCTGAAGCTCGACGGCTCGTCGCACACCCTCCAGCTCTCCAACAGCTACGCGACCGACCGCGTCGGCTGGCGCGAGCTGCTGGTCGCCAGGGACGAGGGGGTCGCCGTGCGGGCCACCGACGCATCGGTGCGCGACCGCACGCGCGCGCTCACGCACTATCCGACCGATCTCCTGCACTCACCGCCAGACGTGCGCGCTGAAACGACGGTGGCGGCGCTCGGATCGGGCGGCCTGTCCGTGCAGGCGATCCCGGCGCAGGACGAGTACGCGCCTGCCGTGGCGTCCAGCTCGGCGAAGAGCGACGGCGGCTTCGTGTCGCTGATCGAGAACGGAGGCAAGCTGAGCGCGTGGGGCGCGATCGTCGCGCTCGGCCTCGCGCTCGTGTTCGGAATGCTCCACGCTCTCACACCGGGGCACGGCAAGACGATGGTGGCGGCCTACCTCGCGGGCACCCGAGGCTCGGCGCGCCATGCGCTGATCCTCGGCGGCACGGTCACGATCACGCACACCGCCGGGGTGTTTGCGCTCGGGATCGTCACGCTCTCGCTCTCGCAGCTCATCGTCCCGGACCAGCTCTACCCGTGGCTGAACCTCGCCTCGGGAGTCATGGTCGTCGGCATCGGCGCCTTCGCGATCCGCGACCGCCTGCGCCGCTGGCTGCGCGCGGCGCGGCCGCGGACCGCCGCGGCTGGAGCGGCCCACGATCACGGTCACGAACATGCGCACGACCACGCTCACGACCACGGCCACGATCACGACCACGGCGCGCACGAGCATGGCCACGATCACGGGCACGGCCACTCGCACGCAGTGCCCGAGGAGCTGTCGATGCGCTCGCTCGTGGCGCTCGGCGTCTCCGGGGGCCTGCTGCCGTGCCCCTCGGCGCTCGTCGTGCTGCTCTCGGCGATCGCGCTGCACCGCCTCGCCTTCGGCCTCGCCCTGATCGTGGCGTTCTCGTTCGGCCTCGCCTCGGTGATTTCCGGGATCGGGCTGGTGGTGCTCTACGCGCGCAAGCTCTTTACGCGCCTCCCGTCGGATCACGGCCGCGTCGTGCAGGTGCTGCCGGTGGCGAGTGCCGTGATCATCACGGCGCTCGGCCTCATCCTGACGGCGCGTTCGCTGCCCGGCGTGATGTAGACGCGCACGGGCCGAAATCAGCCCGGTCTTAACTCGGAGGCAATCGCTGCCGCGCTACCTTGAAATCGTGAGCACGAACGTCCCCGAGCACGAACCGCTCTTCCCGCCGCGGCCTCCGCAGGAGCCGGACTTCGACGAACGGCCGATCCACCCGCAGGGCTCCCTGCGCATGTGGGCGCGGCGCGTCTTCGGGCCGATCGCCGCTGCGCTCGTGCTCGGCCTCCAGTGGCTCGTCAAGCTGAAATTCCTGTTCTTCGCCGCGGCGAAGTTCGGGTTCGTCACGACGGCGCTGACGATGGTCGTCTCGGTGGGCGCTTACACGCTGCTCTGGGGCTGGCCCTTCGCGGCGCTCTTCGTCCTGCTGCTCTTCGTGCACGAGCTGGGCCACGCGCTGTGGCTGCGCAAGGAGGGCATTCCCGCCGGCATGCCTGTGTTCATCCCGTTCCTCGGCGCTGTGATCGGCATGAAGAGCATGCCTCGCGACGCGTATGTGGAGGCCAAGGTCGGGCTCGCCGGCCCTGTGCTCGGGACGCTCGGCTCGGCACTCGTGCTCGGGCTCGGCGAATACACCAACTCCGATCTGCTGCGCGCCGCGGGCCACACGGGCTTCCTGCTCAACCTCTTCAACCTCTTGCCGATCGTGCCGCTCGACGGCGGGCGCGCGATGGCCGCCATCCACCCTGCGCTCTGGATCGCCGGCATCGCCGGTCTGGGTGCGCTGCTGATCGTGGCGCCCAACGCGCTGTTGATCCTGATCCTGTTCTTCGCAGCGCGCGAGGCCTGGTCGCGCTACCGCTCGCGTAGCGAGGCCGCCTCGGCGAGTTACTACACGGTCCCGGCGTCGCGGCGCGTGCTGATCGCGGTCGTCTACGTCGGCGTGGCTGCCGTCTGCGTGCTCGGCATGCGCGCGGGCTATGTCACCACCTAGCGGGCCTTGGGATCGCTCAAAGCAATCGGGCGCGCTGGGAATGAATCCGGATTGAGCGTCGTCGTCTACCGTCGGCGATCATGACTGGGCTGCTCGAGGGGCCTTGGGGACGATTCCTCGTCTGGGGCCTGCTGGTGATCAGTCTGTCCGCCGCTGCCCTGCGGCTTGGCAAACGTTCAGCCGCAGGCCGCCACGATCGTGTTCCTCGTGCTCGGTGCCTCCTCGTACGTCTCTGAATCTTGCACGCTTGCATCGAGCCAAGCGACTCAGACGCGAACGAACTCCACGGCGGCTGACGCAGCTCGGCCGGTGGCCGAGCCCGCCGAGCCTGCGCCGGGGGTCCACCGTGAGTGGACCTCCGGCGCAGGCTCGAGACGGCAGGCGAGCGCATGTGGCACACACGCTGAAGCCGCTGCGATTGCCCTTGTCGGCGCCCGAGCCGGCTCGCGAACGACTGATTTGATATGTCCAACCGCACGGCTCGCCGGGCGCGCGCGGGCACGAAGATCCCTGCTCAGGAGCGATGTTCCAGACCGCGGTCCAGTTTTCATAGACCGCTGCGGGGTGTGGCTGCCACACCCCTTGACTCGTACCACGACCTCCTTCACGATCCTGAGAGAAGGAAGGACTGTCGCTCATCGAGCACTGGCAGGGAGGAACGCTGGAGAGGGTCGGCGCCTCGCGGGCACAACACACTCGACGACGCGTTTTCGCGCTCGTCCTGCTCGGTCTCGCGTTGGCGTCTGGCGTGACGGTGCTCTCAGGAACCGTGACGCGAGATCGGCTGAATGCTCCTCTGCCGGTGATGCGGCTGTCGTCCGGCGGGCTCGAGCCTCGAGCGATGCCGGCATACGCGAGCGCGATGCGTGCCGACCAGCAGCACGCTGGGACTCACGCCTCGGCCTCGGCCGGGGGACGCGCCAACGCCGGCGTCGTATCGTCGATCGCATACGGGAAGCCCGCCGCCGCGGCGCGCACGATTCGCGCTGCCGTGCGTCACAGGATCCCCGCGAAGTCCTCCCACAAGCTTTCGGTGACCTCGTCCGTCAAAGTGATCCCGGCGCGCCGGGCGCTCCGGCACTCCGTGAGATCGGTCAACGGCTCCGCCCTGGCGAGCGCGGCGGTCCTCGCGCCCATCACGGCGAGCGAGGACGCATACGTGCAATCGGATGTCCCGGCCACCAACTTCGGCACGGCCACGACCTTGAACAACGTCTCCGGCACGCCTGAGGCTCGGGCGTATCTGAAGTTCAACGTCAGCGGCGTGAGCGGAACGATCACCAAGGCGACATTCAGGGTCTTCACCCAGACCAGCAGCGGCTCCGGCTACGAGTTGCATGCGGTGAGCGACAACACGTGGACGGAGGCGGGACTGAACTACACCAACCGGCCGGCCGTCGGAGCTCTCATCGGCACGGCGGTGAACTTCACAGGCAATACGTGGACGAGCGTGGACGTGACCTCCGTCGTCAAGGCCAACGGCACGTTCAGTTTCGAGATGAACGCCGTCTCGACGAGCTTGAAGAAGTACGCAAGCAGGGAGTCGGGCGCGAACGCGCCGCAGCTCGTGCTCGAGACGTCGGCCCCGGCCAGCCAGCCCGCCGCCGTGTCGGCGACCGCCGGAGGCGGGCAGACGGCGACGGTCGGGACGGCCTTCACGACGAACCTGGCGGTCAGGGTGACCGATGCCTCGGCTCAGCCGGTGGCGGGAGCGACCGTGAACTTCACGGCGCCGGCGAGTGGGGCGAGCGGCACCTTCGGCGCTACCGGCGCGACTGCGACGGCCGTCTCGGGCAGCGACGGAGTCGCCACCGCGCCGCAGCTCACCGCCAACACCACGGCCGGCACGTACTCCGTCTCTGCGAGCGTCGCGGGCGTCGCCTCGCCGGCGACCTTCTGCGCTCACGAACGCGGCCGCGACCGGCCCGACGACCGTCACGATCACCCCGGTTGCGGATGGCTATGTCGAGTCGGACCTGCCGAGCACCAACTTCGGCACGTCCGCCGTCCTGAAGAACAACACGACCCCCGATACGCGCGCGTACCTGAAGTTCGATCTCTCCGGCATCAGCGGAACCGTTACGCAGGCGACGTTCAGGGCCTATACGCAGACGTCGAGCGGATCGGGGTACGAGCTGCATCAGGTGACCGACAACAGCTGGGTCGAGCCGGGCCTCACCTACAGCAACAGGCCCGCCGTGGGCACGCTCATCGGCTCCGCCGTGAACTTCACTGCGAACACCTGGACGAGCGTGGACGTCTCCTCGGTTGTGAAGAACCCCGGCACGTTCAGCTTCGAGATGAACGGCACCTCCGCGAATCTGAAGCAGTACTCCAGCAAGGAGGGCGCGAACCCGCCGCAACTCGTGGTCTCGTACACGCCCACCGTCACGCCGAGCGCGCTGGCCGTGGCGGGCGGAGACGGTCAGACGGCGACGGTTGGAACCGCCTTCGCGACGAGGCTGGCAGTGAGGGCCACGGACGCTGCGGGGTCTCCGGTGGCGGGTGCCGTGGTCAGGTTCTCCGCGCCGACGAGCGGAGCCGGTGCCGCGTTCGCCGGGGGCGGGGTCACCGCGTCGGCCACGACCGGCAGCGACGGCGTGGCCACGGCGCCTCAGCTCGTCGCCAACGCGACGGCGGGGGCCTACCAGGTCACCGCATCGACGAACGGCGTCTCGAGCCCGGTGACGTTCCATCTGACCAATGCGCCGGCGCCACCGCCCTCGACGCCGACCGCGGTGGATGTGGCAGATGCCTATGTCCGCTCCGACGTGCCCGCGAGCAACTTCGGTACGTCCACCATCCTGATCGGGCGGACGAGCCCGGAGATCGACAGCTACATCAAGTTCGACGTGTCGGGCCTGAATGGCGCTCCGCTGAGAGCGGTGCTGCGGCTGTGGGTCGAGACGACGGGCACGACCACGTACAAGGTCTACCAGGTGAGTGACAACAGCTGGACCGAGAGTGGCCTCGTCTTCACCAACAAGCCGGCCTTCGGCGGGCTCGTCGCGACGTCGGGTGCGACGACTGCCGGTACGTGGGTGGACCTGGACGTGACGGGCGCCGTCGCCGGCAACGGATCCGTGACACTGGGCTTCACGGCCGGCAGCACCGCCGGCAAGAACTTCGGGTCGCGCGAGGATGCCGCGCATGCGCCGCAGTTGCTCCTCACCGCGCAGACTCCGGCCAACGGCGACCCTGTGATCGTCGCGGCGGGCGACATCGCCTGCAGTCCGGCGGACGCCAACTTCAACGGAGGCGCGGGCACGGCGACGGCCTGTCACGAGCAGGCGACGTCCGACCTGGTCTTGAGCCTGGATCCCATCGCGGTCATCACCCTGGGGGACGAGCAGTACAACAGCGGCAAGCTGACCGATTTCCTGACGTCCTACGATCCGACCTGGGGTCGCTTCAAGGCGATCACGCATCCCAGCATCGGCAATCACGAGCTCGGCACGACGGGGGCGAGTGGCTACTTCAACTACTTCGGTGACAATGCGACGCCGCTCCAGCCCGGCTGCCGTAGCAACTGCAACGCCTGGTACAGCTACTCGATCGGCAACTGGCGCATCATCACCCTCAACACGGAATGCGGCTCGAATGGCAACAACTGCGTGGCCGGCAGCGCGCAGGACGTCTGGCTCAAGTCGGAGTTGGCAAGTGCAAACGCCGCCGGTCAATGCAAGCTCGTGGCCTCTCACCATCCCAAGTGGTCGTCGTCGAGCTTTGCCGCCACCGACATCGATCAGCTGGTCCAGGACATGTACGACGGGCACGCCGACATCTACCTGACGGGTCACATGCACGGGTATGAGCGCTTTGCACCTCAGAATCCGGCGGGCCAGCTGGATACTGCCAATGGCATCACCGAGATCATCTCGGGTGCGGGCGGCGCGTTCTTCACCGGCTTCCTCGCCATCCAGCCGAACAGCGTGGTGCACAACAACGACACCTACGGCGTGCTCAAGCTGATCCTTCGCCCTCACAGCGCCGACTACCAGTTCGTCAGGGATCCCACCAGCGGACTGTTCTCCGACTCGGGCACCGTCACCTGCCACTAGTCACTGTCGCGCCCGGCGAGGGCGCGTATCGACGCAGATCAGCAGGCCGCTCGCGCGGTCGCGCAGGCGCGCGGCACGCAGCAGGCCGGGGACGCCATCGGCCAGGCTCGCCGTCCAGGGATCGGCGGTCTCGCCACGCAGGTAGCGGCCGTACAGGCCCTCGCAGAAGACCGCAGCCTTCCAGAGTGCGAGCACCTCGTACCAGCCGAGCGCGCCGACGGCTCTCCCGCTGCGCTCGCCGTAGCGCTCGGCCAGCTCCGCGCGGCTTGGAAAGCCGTCGTGGCGCGTCACGGGCGAGAGATCGAGCACCGTCGGCGGCGAGTGCGCATCGCTCCACGTGGCGACGAGGTAGCCGAGGTCGGCGAGCGGGTCGCCGAGCGTCGCGAGCTCCCAGTCGAGCAGCGCCAGGACCCGGGGGCGGCGCAGAGTCGAGCATCACGTTTCCGAGCCGGTAGTCGCCGTGCACGACGCAGGCGTCGCCGGCCGGCGGCAGGGCTGTGGCAAGCCACGTCGCGAGCTCGCCGACGAGCGGCTGCTCGCGCGTCGCGTTGTGCTCCCAGAGCGCCGTGAAGCGCTTCAGCTGGCGCTCGAGATAGCCGGCGGGACGGCCGAAATCGGCCAGGCCCGCGCTCTCGATGTCGACCGCGTGCAGCTCGACGAGGGCGTCGACGAGGTCGTTGCCGGCCGCACGGCGTGCGTCGGAGCTCGCGAGCGAGCCGGGCAGCTCCTCGGTCACGACATGCCCGCGCAGCTCTTCCATGACGTAGAAGGGGACGCCGAGCACGTCGGCTTCGGGACAGACGGCGAGGACGCGCGGCACGCGCGCGCGGTCGTGCAACGCTCGCAGCACGCGCGCCTCGCGCAGCATGTCGTGCGCCGACGGCGGCAGCGGCGGGCGCGGCGCCCGACGCAGCACCATGCGCCGCTCGCCGCGCTCGAGGAGGAACGTCGCGTTCGAGTGGCCCGCCCCGATGCGTGTCGCTGTGAGGACACCCGAGCCGAGGCCGTGCGCGTCCAGCCAGGCCTCGAGGGGCCTCCGCACGAGGAGCGGCGGCAGCGGCAGTGCCGCCGCCTGCTCGGCCGTGTCGACGACGTCGACCGGGCCGGTCACGCCTGGCGGCGGCGTACGGCGCGCCGCGCGATCGACCAGCGGTGCGTCTCGCTCGGTCCGTCGTAGATGCGGAAGGCCCGTACCTCGCGCGCATAGCGCGCCAGTGGGAGGTCGTCGCTGGCTCCGAGGCCGCCGCAGATCTGCAGCGAGCGGTCGACGACGCGCCCGACCGCCTCCGAGACGAAGACCTTGGCGACGGACGATTCGTGCGTTCCCCGACCGCCGGCGTCGAGCACCTCGGCGCACGAGCGGATCAACCCGCGGCCGGCCTCGATGTCGATCACGCTGTCGGCCACGAGCGCCTGCACCATGCCGTGCTCGAGCAGCGGCCGGCCGAATGCCTCGCGCGTCGACGCCCCGTCGAGCGCGATGTCGAGCGCACGCCGCGCGAGACCGAGCCAGCGCATGCAATGCGTGAGCCGCGCAGGCGCGAGGCGCACCTGGGCGTAGCGATAGCCGAGGCCGGCCTCACCGAGCACCGCGTCCGCAGACACGCGGCAGCCGTCGAACATGACCTCGGCGTGCCCACCGGAGAAGGCGCGGTCCATCGTCGGGATCAGGCGCTCGACACGCACCCCGGGGTTGTCGGCGTCGACCAGGAACATCGTCGCACCCTCGTCGTGGTGGATCTCATCGGCCGTGCGCGCCATGCAGATGTAGAACGCGCAGCCCTGCGCGCCGGTGATCAGGTGCTTGCGGCCGTCGATGACCCAGCCGCTCCCGTCACGCCGGGCCGTCGTCAGCAGCATCGTGGGATCGGAGCCTGCACCGGGCGCCGGCTCCGTCATTGCGAACGCGGACCGCACCTCGCCTGCGGCCAGCGGCCGCAGATAGCGCTCCTGCTGGCTGGGGTCGGCGACGGCCTCGAGCAGATGCATGTTGCCCTCGTCCGGCGCCGAGCAGTTGAGCGCCAATGGGCCGAGCAGGCTGTATCCGGCCTCCTCGAACACCGCTGCCTGCCCGCGCACGTCGAGTCCGAGCCCGCCGAATGCGGTGCCCACGTGGGGCGCGAACAGCCCCGCAGCCCGGGCCGCAGCCTGCAACTCCTCGCGCAGACGCGGAGCAGGGCCGTGCTCGCCGGCCTCGTCGCGCGCCTCGGCCGGGATCACGACCTCGCGGACGAACGCGCGCACGCGCCGCGCGATCTCGGCGGGGTCGCTCACGTCAGCTTCGTCGCGTAGACGCCGTCGAGGATCGTCGCCGGATCCGCCGGCGGAGACGCCTCCGCGGCCTGCAGGCCGGCGCTGACCTCGTCGCCCGCGGCGGCGCGCAGCGCCTCCACCTCGTCCCGTCGCGAGCCCGTCGAGGCGCAGGCGCGCGGCCAGGCGCTCGACGGGATCGCGCTGCTCGATGTACTCGCTCCGCTGTGCCTGGTCCATGTAGCTGCCATCGTCGTGGGCGGCATGCCCGTCGAGCCGCAGCGTGACGGCCTCGACGGCCTGAGGCCCGCCGCCCGCGCGCGCGCGCTCGATCGCGCCGCGCACAGCCACGAGTGTGGCAACACCGTCGCTGCCGTCGACCCGCGTCGCAGGAATGCCCCAGCCATGCTCGACGCGATCGGCCATGCAGGTGTTGAGCATCTGCCGGCTCGTGGGCGTCGAGTACGCCCAGCCGTTGGACTGCAGGACGAACACCGCCGGAACATGGAGCACCGCCGCGAGGTTGAGGCCCTCGTGGACGTCGCCCGTGCTCATGGCGCCGTCGCCCCAGAACGTGAGCGCGACGCGCGCCTCCCGTCGCCGCTTGAACGCGAGCGCGGCGCCCACGATCACCGGGCAGAGGTCGCCGAGCATCGAGACCAGCGGGAACACGCCGTGCTCGGGCGCGCCGAAGTGCATGTTGCCGTCGCGCCCGCGCGTCGGCGAGTCACCCTTGCCGAGGAAGTTGCGAAAGGCCTCCGCCGGGGTGACGCCGCGCGCGAGGTGGCACGCCAGCTCGCGATTGAGCGGCGCGCAGACGTCGTCAGGGCCGAGCGCGTAGCCGGCCGCTGCGCCCACGGCCTCCTGCCCGCGCCCGGTGTAGACCGATCCGGACACGCGGCCCTGGCGGTAGAGGAGCCCCACGCGTTCCTCGATCAGGCGGTGCAGGAGCACGAGCCGGAACAGCGCGAGCCGATCTTCGCGCGTGACCTCGTGCGCGTCCTCGCAGGGGAGCGCGCGCACCCGTTGCGCGGTCAATAGCCACCGAGCCTCCGGAGCTCCTCGACGACTCGCTCGACGGATGGGATGTAGGCGTCCTCGAGCTCGGGGGCGAACGGCACTGCCGCGATCGGCGCGGCCACGAGCACCGGCGGTGCGTCGAGCAGCTCGAAGCCCTCGCGCGCGATCAGCGAGAGCACGGCGCCCGCGGCGCCGATCGACGAGCTCGCCTCCTGCAGCACGCAGGCGCGCGACGTCCGCGCGAGCGACGCGAGGATCGCGTCGCCGTCGAGCGGCCAGACGGTGCGCAGGTCGACCACCTCGACCGAGGCCTCGGCAGCGAGCGCCGTCGCGGCTCGCAGCGCGACGTCCACCATCGCGCCGTAGGCGACGACGGTCACGTCGGAGCCCTCTCGTGCGACCCGCGCCCGGCCGATCGGCGCGCGCAGCGAGCGTCTGCGGGGCCTCGGATCTCAGGCGGCGGTAGAGCGCCTTGTGCTCGAAGAAGAGCACCGGATCGTCATCCTCGATCGAGCTGCGCAACAGCCCGTAGGCGTCGTCGACGCTCCCCGGGCAGACGACCTTGAGCCCGGCCGTGCCGATGAAGAACCCCTCGGGGCAGCTCGCGTGAAACGGCCCGCCCCGCACACCGCCGCCGAACGGCGCGCGGATCACGACGGGCAGCTTGATGCCGCTGCGCCAGTGCGTCTTGGCGCCCACGGTCACGATCGAGTCGAAGGCGCACGAGACGAAGTCCGCGAACTGCAGCTCGGCGATCGGTCGCTCCCCCATCCAGGCCGCCCCGAACGCGGCGCCGACGAAGCCCTCCTCGGCGATCGGCGTGTCGATCACGCGCTCGGCGCCGAATTCCTCCAGCAACCCCTTGGAGACGCCGAACGGCCCGCCGAAGTGGCCGACGTCCTCGCCTATGAGGAACACCCGCTCGTCCTCGCGCATGGCATCCGCCATCGCCGCGCGAATCGCCTCGAGGTAGGTGACCTCGGCCACGGCGCCACAATACCGGCGCGGCCGAGCGAATCGCTCATTCTGGGTCGCCGGCGACGGTAGAGTGTGAACAATGGCCAAGGCAACGCAATCGAAGCTCTCCCGCCGCGAGCTCGCAGCGTGGCGCGGGCTGCTGCGCACGCACGCGCGCGTGCTCGCCGAGCTCGATGCCGAGCTCGAGGCCGCGCACGGGCTCGCGGTGCCCGAGTACGAGGTGCTCCTCGTGCTGAACGAGAACGGCGACAACCACCTCCGCATGAGCGAGCTCGCCGATGCGGCGCTGCTCACGCGAAGCGGCATGACACGGCTCGTCGACCGGCTGGAGCGCGAGGGCCTGGTGCGCCGCGAGCGCTGCGCGGCCGACGGGCGCGGCACCTACGCGGTCATCACGCCCGAGGGCGCCGCACGCTTCGCCGAGGCCCGCCCGACCCACATCGCCGGGGTTCGGCGGCTCTTCCTCGGGCCGCTGAAGAAGAAGGATCAGCGCGCGCTGGCCGACGCGTTCGACGTGGTTCTCGGCGGGGACCCGGCCTAGAGCCGGTTTTCAAGACAGCGTCGATTTGGCTCGACCAGGGGGTTGCGATGCTATCTTGCGCCCCCCGTTGCGCCCTCCACGGAGATTGCAAAGCACCCGGCGTTAGCCGGGTTTCGGGGCCGCCGGCTCGGTGCTTTCCCTGCACGTCATCCGCGGCCAGCTTGGAGCTGTGGGCCCAGTCCGATGAGGAGCGGTGGCCCTGTCAGTGCGTTCAGCAGCGCACGGGCCCGTAGACGGTCGCCCTTGATCGCGACGCCACCGGTCCGTTCGATCTCGGCGGCGGTGGCTCCGAGGATGAGTGCCCGTAGCCCGCGGAAGGTCAGCTCGATGGTGGTGTCCGGCTTGCTGTCTGGGCGGCGTGGACCTGGCCGCCGATGACGTCGACGCGGATCGCCTCGTCGCCCAGGCGCACCTCATAGCGTCCGTCGGCTTGGCGCGGAATCGCGGTTGCCCCGGCGAGCATCGACGTTAGCGGGACACGGGGTGGTATCACCTTTCGCACGAATCCCTGCCCCTGGAGCGTCCGCAGGCGCGCCGCAAGGACGTCTGTGCCGATACCCCCCGGTCTGCAGCTCGCAGTAGCGGCGCAGCCCGAACAGCAGGTCGCGCACGATCAACAGCGCCCAGCGGTCGCGACGAACCGCTGACCAGGCCGCCACGGGACGCCAGATCGACCCCGGGGTGATCACGCTCGTCACCACCGGCAACATCCACAGCGCCAATGCCAAGCGTCGCGTGGCACCGGAAGACGGGTGGTAGATTCGTGTAGCAGAGGGAGCGACCGGAAGTCCTGTGCATGGCGACTCGGCGAGGCAGGGGTGGTGGAGGGTGTTGCTTACTGCGGCCGTGCTGAATGCGCCGGACGCATGCCTGGCAGGCCATGGAGTAGGCAAGCCGACTATTGTCCGCAAGTGGCATTCCCAGGGGCCTCCCCGCAAAGGCGAGCGGGGTTGGGAAGAACACCACCACTGGTAGTCACGAACGCCTTCCGCCCGTCTCGGCGCTCGGGGGCGAACCCGGCAGAGTGGGGCGCAGTCTCGACCACAGCCTGAACGCCGGCACACGAATGGTGACCGCAGGTCACCGGTCCGCCATTACGCGCCGGCGAGCGCTACTTCTCTCTGACAATAAAAAGTTTCAGCGACCAACTGCGCCGACTCGCAGTCAGCCTAGCCGAGGACATATGCATGAACTAGCTTCTACGTAGCATTCTGCGACCGCGTGAGGCGACATCGATGATGTTCCCCGCGAGTCGAGTAGAAAGCGCTAGCGTACCAGAGGCGTGTCGTTCCACGAGAGAGGCGAGGCGATTGCTCATCTCATGGTAGTTGTCGATATAGGCTTCTGGGAGAGGACTCACCTTATCGCCAAGCTCCCAGTCTATCGGTACATCAGGCAGATCGAGAAAGTCGAATATCCGACGGAACCCGTCCGCTTTGCTGGCCACAAGCTCTTCGAAGACCACTAGGTAGGCGGCCGGCGCGCATTGGAGTCTTGCCAAGGTGTCGAGGGCGTTCGTTACGTAGCGATCGAACAGGAGCGGACGGATGTGCACCTGCGCGACCGGTGGCCGATCGGCATGGCGCCAAGAATGCCAAGCGCCGCTGCGACGAGCTCGCAGTAACGAGGCGTACTGGGCTACGAGGTCACGTCGAACGACAACGATCATCTTCACGCCGGAGATCGTGCGCATCGTGGAGGTGACAACGAGCTCGGCTTCTTTGGGCGAACTAACGCAACACTTTACGCCAAAGGCGCGGGTCTCGGCGGAGGCGGCGATCGAAGTGACCGCGTCGAAGAGAGCCACATGGCCAGCGCGTCGCTCTTCGGGAGTTTCGTGGCCGAAGGTGAACGTCGACAGCCCTAGATCCCAGAAGGGAGAAACACGAAGCTCGTCGTTGAGGGCAGAAGCGTTTGGATGACCGGCAATCGCTTTGTGGATGAGGGTTGTCCCGCTACGCGGCAGACCGACGATGACATATCGGGTTCTGGCGGCGCTCTCGGAGTCGCCCGATTGGCGAAAACTCGATGAGTCTCGAGCCATACGGAGCCGGATTAAAGGGTCATCTCAAGATTACCTCCGGCGCGCTACGGTGGTCTCGCGCCATGGAGATAGCGGAACGGAGGGACGGACGCTGCATGCGGCTCGCGTCAACACGTTTGCTGCATCAGTCGAGTCGATTTAGTTGACTTGCTTCTGCGCGTTCAGCCAAGGGTGTAGGACGACGTTGGGCGACCGCCCGACAGGAGCGAATCCTACCATCTGTGAACCCGGAGGCTTCGCGGTCGCCACACGGCATCATATCGAGCGCTCCGGTACACCTTGGCCGAGAGCCAGTCGTCCATCTGCCAGGGCGGAGTAGCCGGTCCGAGCCGAATGTACGTGTCGACCGGTGCCTCCCGTTCGGATCCGCGCTCCGTCCACGGTCTCATTCCATCCACTCCTCGTCGGTATAGAACCGGGACGCGACGTCCTCGACCGACGCCCGCAGGCGCGCAATCTCGCGAGAGTCCATTCGTAGACGCCAGCTCCGAGCCATCCGTCTGCTATCTCGCATTACGGCGTGTGCTACGCCGCGAGGGGCGTCGATCGGGTTTTCGGGCGACGTGGAGCGCCGGACCATGCCCGCGATGGCGTCTGACAAGACGATGCCGGTGTGTCTACAGATCGCTTGGAAGCCGTTCGAGGGGTCTGCCGAGAGATCCTCATGGCGAAGGAACATCCATCGCGGCCGTTCCACGCGGTAACGATCGACTGTGGCATAGATCGACTTCCAGAGCAGTGCCGCCTCGATGATCGGGTCGGGCGGGCGTCGCGCTGCAGCCTCGATCTCGTCAGCGAACGGCGCGAGGTCCGTCGCCATCAATGACGGCTGGGACAGGAAGTTCGTGAAGTCGAACCTCCAGTCGAGCCGGGAGAGGCTCGCGGCGAACGCAGCGGGGTGGCGTACGAGCACAAGGACGTCCATCGCGAACGTCTCTGCCAACCACTCAGCGGAGAAGAGGGCGATCGGATCCTTCAGTAGAGGCCGGCAGTTGCGCGTCCGCGATTGCCGAAAGGCGTGAGCCACGCGTGCCGCTTGCATACATGCGCTTGGAGAACGAACCGCCGCGGCGGCAGCGTCGTGCCAGCCAAACTCCCAGGAGAGCATCTTGGACAGATACGCCTGATACCGGGGATTGCCACTAGTCTCGATCCGCATGAACCAGTACGGAAACCGGATCCCACACAACTTCTGGTGGAAATGGTCAGGGTTGAACAACTCGGGGAGATACGCAGTCGCTTGGTCGGCCGCTAGGGTGTTCGCGACCCATGTCGTGCCCGATCGATGGGCCCCGGTCACGAGCAGTGGCCGACCTCGTAGCGGGGTCGCGGTATGCGAGGGCAAGGACATTCCGGCCGTCACCAGTCCCGAGATCTCCTCTCGCTAACGACTCCCTCCAAGATCATAGCGCCAGGTGCTGAGCAGCGGCCCGAGGGACGCGGGGACTTCTGTATGGGCAGTTCGGTCTGTCTCCAAGCCGAAGCGGTGCCTACTGAGGCGGCGCCGACAGTGAGGCGGCCGGGGGTGGGATTCGAACCCGCGAATGACCTTGACGGCCATTGCCGGTTTTTCACGATTTGAGCGTGCGGTTGGCCCGACCACCGCGCGTTGGGCTCCGCGTCATCTACCCTCCGCGGTTGGATGCGCGCGTCCCCGGATCTCGTTCGCGGGCCCACGCCCGTCCAGTCAGCGCTCGCGCGCGTGCGCCTGCCCGCCGGGCCGCGTGCCTGCGAGGTCGCGGCGATCGCCACCGTCGCGCTGGTCGCGGCGCTCGTGCTGGCCCCGCTGACGCTGGCGCACCACCTGCCGAACGCGTACGACACCGACGCCTTCTACGCGCCGTTCGCGACGTTCCTCCACGACCGCCTCGGGCACGGCGACGTGCCGCTCTGGAATCCCTTCGCGTTCTCGGGCCAGCCCTTCGCGGCCGATCCGCAATCGGGCGTCTTCTACCCGCCCGCGCTCGTGTCCTACGGCCTCTTCGCGCCCGCCACCGGGATGGTGTTGCTGGTCACCTTCCACTACCTGCTCGCGACGCTCTCGTCGTACGCGTTCGCGCGCTTCGCGGGTGCCGGGCGCCTCGGAGCCGTATACGCGGGCCTCGCATTCGGCGTGTCGGGCTACCTGCTCGCGCGCTCGCAGGCGCTCGGGTTGCTGACAGGCGCGGCCTGGCTGGCAGCCTGCGTTGCCGCGGCCCAGTTCGCGGCGCGGCGTGAGGGGCGCGGAGCCTCGCCGCTCGTGCTCGCGGCCGCGCTCGCGTTCTCGATACTCGGCGGCTCGCAGCAGCTGACCGCCGTCGCGGCAACGGCCTCGCTCGTCCTGCTTGTGATGCAGTTGCGCTGGCGTGGGCTGGCGATCTTCCTGGGCGCCGGGGTGGCCGCGCTGGGCCTGGCCGCCGTTGCGCTGCTGCCACGGCTCGAGCTCGTCAGCCGGTCGACGGCGGCCAACGGGGTGATCGACCCGGCGGGCTACGGCACGTTCGCGTGGAAGGACACGCGTGTGCTGTTCGGCTGGTTCGGGCCGCACACGGCCGAGCTCGCGCCTCTCTACGCCGGCGCGCTCACGCCTGCGCTGGCGCTGTTCGCGCTCGTCCGGCATTGGCGGGCGGCTCGGGTCCCGCTCGTGCTCGCGGTCCTCGCACTGGCCTGGGCGGCGGGCTTGGCGGGAGCGCTTGCAGATCCGATCGATCCGCTCCGCACGATCACCGAGCACCAGTCGGTGCGCGCACTGCCGCTCTTCGCGCTGGCGCTTGCGGCCATGGCGGGCATCGCCTTCGGCCGACCGGGTGCCCGTCCCTCGCCGTGGGTGGTCGCCGGCCTTGCCATCGCGATCGCCCTCCTGATCGAACCGGATGTGCTGGTGCGCGGCACCTACGTGATTCCTGCGCTCGCCGCGCTCGCGGTGCTCGTGCTGCTGCGCTCACCGCGAGTGCCGGCCGCGGTCGCCTGCGCGCTGGTGCCGGCGGTGCTCGCAGCCGACCTGGCCCGTCACGACTACGCGCAGAAGAACCCGCATCAACCTGCCGCCAACTGGGCGCCTGCCTCGGCCACCTTCCCGGAGCCGCCCGCCACCGCGCGCTTCCTCCTGCAGCAGCGCTCTGCCGAGGGGCCCTCGCGCTTCGCGTGGCTCGTCAACGACTTCACGCGGCGCAAGCAGCTGCGATTCGTGCGCGGCGCCGGGTACGCCGACTTCATGCTCGGAATGTCCGGCACGCGCTTCGGGCTGGAGGATGTCGCCGGCTACGACCCGCTGCAGCTCGCGCGGTACCACAACGCCGTCGCCTCCTCCAACGGCCGGCAGCCGTCGGACAGGCACTTCACGTGGGTGGAGCGCGCGCCGACCCGTCTGCTGCGGCGCCTCGGCGTGCGCTATTACGTGGCCGGTCCCAAGCTCGTGCCGGCCGGAATGCCGGTGGTGCTCCGCACCCCCCAGGCCGTCATCGTGCGCGACGACGGGGCGCTGCCGCTGGCGCGGGTCAACCGCCCGGGTCGCACCGACGCGGCGCGCATCCTCGTGCGCGACCCCGATCGCGTCGTCATCGCGACGCCGCCGGGGCCCGCCGGCCGCCTGGTGCTCGCAGATCCGCCCTATCCGGGTTGGTCGGTGAGGATCGACGGTCACGCTGCACCCGTGCGTGATCAGGACGGGCTCTTCCGCGCGGTCGATCTCCCGGCCGGGCGCCACACCGTGGAGTGGCGATTCGAGCCGCGCAGCGTTCGGATCGGGTTCTACGTGACGCTCGCGACGCTGCTCGCCGTCGGCGGCTACGCGCTGGTCGCGAGACGCCGTTCAGCGCGCCCGTAGGGCGTCCACGAGGGGGGCGAGGCCCTCCGCGTCCAGCGCGGGAGGCGCGCTCGGGCAGATCGAGACGGCGACGACGCGACCGCTCGACCCGAGCGCTGCCACCTCGGCGCGCATGCGCTCGACGCTCCAGCCTCCGGGTGCGGGAAAGCCGGCGTCCGGCGTGAGCGATGGGTCGAGCACGTCCGTGTCGACGTGCACGTAGAGCGGGGCGTCCGGGGGCAGCGCGGCCAGCGCTCCGGCGGCGTCATCGGACTCGTGGAGGTTCGAGCGATCCACGTTCTCGCGCTCGCCCGGATCGAGGTCGCGACCGCCGACGAGCACCGCGCGCTCCTCCGGCAGGGGCGGCTCGAGACCCGCGAGCCGGCGCCAGTCGTCGAAGCACCAGCCGAGCAGTTCCGCGAACGGCATGCCGCCGATGAAGCCGCTCGGAGTCGTCTCGGGCGTGTTGAGGTCGCCATGCGCGTCGATCCAGACGAGCGCGACGTCAGGATGGCGCTCGCGCACGGCGGCCAGTACCGGGGGCACCATCGTGCACTCGCTCGTCACGACGACCGGCGTTCCCGCGGCGACTGCCTTGCGGCTGGCGGCCAGCATGCGCGGAAGATGGGCCGAGAGCGCTTCCTCGGGCGGCCCGTCGCCGAAGCGGACGATCCTGTCGGTGAAGTCGACCTGGCTCACCATCTGACCGGAGGCGCCCACCGCCCGGTGCTCCCCGCGGCTCATTGCTGCTCCTCCCACAGGCGCAGCCTCGAGGCGAGTTCGACGAGGTCTCGCTCGGTCGCGAGGGCGGGCATGCCGCGACTCGAGAACTGCGCGATCAGTGGCTCGATCACCCCCGCAGGCTAACGAAGCGCGAGCCGAGCGCGCAGCGGGAGCGCGCGCAGCCGTGCGCCGAGGCCGTCGACGAGCGAGAGTAGGCCCACGAACCCGGCGAGCGCCGCCGCGTCGAAGAAGCAGTACGCGCCCGGGATGCCGCTCGGTGGGTTGCCGACGCCGAGCATGCCGCTGGCGTCGTGGGGCGCCCAGGCCCACGTGCCGACGGACGTTCCCATGAGCTCGAGATAGCTGCAGATCATGAACGCGCCGGCGTACACGAGCGGCGCTCGGCCGACGAGCAGGAAGCGGAGCAGGCAGAGGTAGACGATCGCTCCGAAGGCGTCGTTGCGGGGAGCGAACGCCAGGCCCCAGATCGCCCACGCCCCGCCGATCGCAATCGTCGCTCCGATCACGGGCCGGCGCAGCAGGGCGAACAGCTGCGAGCGGCCGAGCGCGAGCGCGGTCAGGTACAGGAGGCCGTGCCCGGGCGGCACGAACCAGGGGATGTTGTGCAGGCGGTAGGTGTAGACGCCGAGCCAGCCCGACGCCGTGTACTCGACCGCGGTCGCGACCACGATCACGATCGCGACCTGCGCGCGCACGTCGCGCCGCTCGCCGCGCAGGATCAGCAGCAGGACGATCCACGTGACGATGCCGAGTGCGCGTTGCGGCCAGATCGAGGCATGCGAGTCGAGCCAGACCCCCGCGGCGATCCACGTCACGACGACGCCCGCGATCCCCAGCTCGCGCCGCGAGCCACGCACCGCGACTGCGAGCTCCGACGCGCGCGCCACGCTCGCCGTTCGCGTCGCAGTGAGGGGCGGTTCGCTCGTCCGGCTGCTCATCACAGACCCAGGCTAGCGGCCAGCAACGTGCTCTCGGCAGCCAGCGCTCGCAGCGTGGGGGCGGGAGTCCCCGTGAGCTCGGCCAGCTCGACCACGGCCACGACAAGCGCGTCGAGCTCGAGGCGCTTGCCGGCCTCGAGATCCTGCAGCGTCGAGGTGCGGTGCTCGCCCACGCGCTCGGCGCCGTCGATGCGGCGCTCGACGTCGATCTCGGGACGTGCGCCGAGCGCGTTCGCGATCGCGAGGCACTCCTGCATGCCCTCGCGAGCGAGTGCGCGCGTACCGGGGTGCCGGCAGATCGCGCCAAGCGTCGCGCGCGTGAGCACGCTCAGCGGGTTGAAGGTCGCGTTACCGAGCAGCTTGACCCAGATCTCGTCGCGCAGCTCAGGCTCGACGGGCGCCTTGAGCCCGCCGCTCGTGAATGCCTCGGAAAGCCGGGCACAGCGCTCGGACACGCTGCGGTCGGGCTCGCCGAGCGAGAAGCGCGTGCCCTCGCCGTGGCGGACCACGCCGGGCGCCTCGAGCTCGGCGGAGCAGTAGACGACGCACCCGATCGCGCGCTCCGGGGCGATCGCGGCAGTCGTCGCGCCACCTGGGTCCACCGCCTCGATACGGCGACCGTCGAACGGCCCGCCGTGGCGGTGGAAGTACCACCAGGGCACGCCGTTCTGGGCCGCGACAACGCTCGTCGTCTCGTGGAGCAACGGCTCCAGCAGCCGACCGCAGTCGGCATAGGCGTAGGCCTTCAGGCCCAGGAAGACGATGTCCACCGGACCGACTCGAGCCGGATCGTCGGTCGCCGGCAGACGGGCGGAGAAGTCGCCGCGCGGGCTCAGCACCGTCACGCCGCGCTCGCGCAGCGCTGCGAGGTGCGCTCCCCGCGCGATCAGCGTGACCTCCGTGCCGCCTCGCGCCAGCGCCGCGCCGACGTACGAGCCGATGGCGCCGGCCCCGAGCACCGCGACCCTCACGGCAGTTGCTCGGCCAGCAGGCGGCGCTGCACCTTGCCCGTCGGGCCCTTGGGGATCGCCTCCACCACGTGAACGCGCACCGGGACCTTGAACGCGGCGAGACGCTCGCCACAGTGGGCGCGCAGGATGTCCTCGGCGAGCGCCGAGCGGGTCACGACGGCGGCTGCGACCGTCTCCCCGTACTTGGCGTCGGGCAGTGCGAAGGCCACCGCCTCGACGACGTCCGGGTGGGCGAGCAGCGCATCCTCGACCTCATGCGGCGAGATCTTCTCGCCGCCGCGGTTGATGAGCTCCTTGATGCGGCCCGCCAGGGAGAGATAGCCGTCGTCCGAGAGCAGTCCGGAGTCGCCCGTCCGGAACCAGCCGTCGCGGAAGCTCGCCGCCGTCGCCTCGGGATTGGCGCGATAGCCGTCGACGACCCCGGGGCCCCGCACGCACACCTCGCCCACGGTTTCCGCGGGGAGCGCTCCCCAGTCGTCGCCGAGGATCGCGATCTCCGTACCCGTCGCTCGTCCCACCGAGCCCGCGCGGCGCTCGCCCGGCGGCAGCGGGTTGGACGCCATCTGGTGCGCCGCCTCGGTCATGCCGTATGCCTCCACGAGCGGCAGCGCGAAGCTTTGCTCGAAGGCCTGCATCAGCGGGCCCGGGAGTGCCGACGAGCACGAGCGTGCGAAGCGCAGCCCATGACCGGCGTGCTCGGAGGCGCCATCCTCGGCGCGCGAGAGCAGGATGCGGTGGATCGTCGGCACGGCCGAGTACCAGGTTGCCGCGTAGGCGGCGCACTCCTCCCAGAACGCGCTCGCCGAGAATCGGCGCGGCGCGATCACGCATCCGCCGGAGGCCAGCGTCGCGAGCGTCGACGCGACGAGGCCGTGGACGTGGAAGAGCGGCATGGCGCAGTGGCTCGCGTCGTCCGCTCCCAGCCGGTAGGTGGCGGCCACCGCCCGGGCCGAGGCCGCCAGGTTCCGCTGGCGGATCGGGACGCCCTTCGGCTTGCTCGTGGTACCGCTCGTGTGCAGAAGCAACGCGGTCGCATCGGGGTCACGGCGCTCGGCCGCTCCGGACGCGACGCCGTGCAGCCCGAGCTCCGCCGTGCGTGCTCCCGTGAGCTCCAGTTGCCGCACCCCGAGAGCGTCACAGGCCGCACGCGCGGCGCTCTCCTCGCCGCGCAGGAAGAGCATCGCGCGCGGCCGCAGGTCGTCGAGGTAGGTGTGGAACTCGTCCGCTGTGTACGCCTGGTTGAGCGGCGCGGCCGCTGCTCCGGCCTCGACGACGCCGAGGAACGCGGCCACGATCTCCGGGCCGTTGGGCAGGCTCATCGCCACCGCGTCGCCCGCGCCTATGCCCGCCGCAGCCAGCGAGCGCCCAATCCGGCCGGCAGTCTCGCGCAGCTCCCCGTAGCGCGTTCGCTCGCCGCTCGCCGGCTCGGCGAGCGCGGGCGCGCCGTCGGGCGCGGCGAGCAGATCGAGCAGCGCCTCGGGTGCCGCGGTCACCTGGCGAGCCCGTGGAGGCGGCGGCAGTTGCCGGCCAGCACGTCGGCGCCGATGCCCGCCGCCTGCGAACGTGTGAGCCAGCGGCGCTCCACGGCGGTGTCGAGGACGCGCCCCAGCGCCTCGCGTGCGACGTGTGCGGCGAACCACGCGACTTCGGGCTCGCTGGCCTCGTCCGAGCCGTACAGCACCTTGGACGGGGGCGCGATGCCCAGCGCCGATTCGATCAGCCTGTCGATCGCAAGCGAGGCCCAGGGGATGCCGATCGAGAGGTCGAGGTAGACGTGCGGAAGGATCGAGGCCATGAATGCAGCCTCGTCCGTCCACGGCCAGCCTGCGTGGATCAGCAGCACCGGCTGGCGCGGATGGCGCTTGAGCAGGTCGAACAGACCGGCGGGCCGGGCGTGCGCGACGAGGCTGTCCGGATCGCCCCCGCCGGAGTGGATGTGCACCGGCACGCCGCTCGACGACGCCACCTGCAGGGTGCGCTCGAGCAGGC
This sequence comes from uncultured Actinomycetes bacterium, assembly GCA_963845865.1. Classification (GTDB taxonomy): domain Bacteria; phylum Actinomycetota; class Thermoleophilia; order Gaiellales; family JALYLC01; genus JALYLC01. The sequence continues at coordinate 41,306 of CAWJTT010000003.1, read as the reverse complement.
GGTCGCGCACGGGCTTGGCGTGCCCTCGAGTCTCGCGGAAGCCGTCCTGGCGCCAGCGCGTGAACGCGCCGCGGGCGTCGGCGGCGCTCGGGTGGGTGATGTCGAGCCCGGTGCGGTAGGCGATCACCGACTTGAACGCCACGGCGCCGGCCGCAGCGGCTGCCTCCAGGCGCGCACTGAGGGCATCCTCGAGCTCGTCATAGCCGCCGGCGCCGTCGCGATCCTCGGCGATCCACGGCTCGATCCGCACCACGCGGTGGACCGCGACGCCGGCTTCCCGCTCCAGCTCGGATCCCGAGATGATCGGGAGGGGAAAGCCCTCATCGACGACCAGGCCCTCGATGCCGGCGTCGCGCCACAACTCCCGCAGGTAGCCAGTGGCGTCGGCGCGCAGCCGCTCGAGGCGCGCGGCGGCGACGGCCTCGTTGGTCGGCTCGCACCCGAGTTGGGCGCCGAGCCGCGCGAGCAGCGCCAGCGCGAGCGGCGTGCTCGCCGTCGCTCGCGCCAGGACGTCGGCGTAGGTCGCCGGGTCGCCGCCCGATGTCAGCACGCACATGCCGAGCATCGTCACCCGCTCGGCGAAGCCGGCGGGTGCGGCGTCCAGCAGATCGGAGGTCCGCCAGCCGTGCAGATGGGTGTCGATGACGGGCGCGCCGGAGAGGTCGATCATGATCGCGAGGCTAGCGACATTCCGGGTCGCAGGGCGCTCCCAGGCGCGAACCGGTCAGGCAGGCTGCGCCGGACGCGCCGTCACCATGGCGCCGAGGATCACGGCGACAGCCGCGGTCGCGATGCCCGTCGCCCCGCGAAAGTCCCGGGCGGTTCCGGCGAGGACGATCGGCGGGAAGCCCATCAGGAGCACGAGCGCGAGGGTCGCCCCGGCACGGATCGGCGGCCGTGCCATCGTCCAGAGGACGGCGGCGAGCAGTGCGCCGAAGACCAGCAGCCCGAAGTACGGGTCGGACGCCTCGATCGAGTTCTCGAGCTGCTGCTGTGCGGCCGTGGCGCCGGGAAACATCACGGGACCGACGATGTCGGGCACCCGGTCCGGCAGGAAGACGATCGCGCTGAACCCGGCCAGTGCGATGAGTTGTGCGGCGAACGCGCCCGCGCAGAGTGCAGCCATGACAGCCTGATCCGACCGGCGGGTGCGCAGTCCCGTCGCGAGCGCCGCGGCCGCCGGCGCGACGAACGGCACGGCGGCGAGCCACGCCCCGTGCCCGGGGACCTCGTGGGCGAGCGGCGTGCCGATGCGCTCGAAGGGCAGCACGAGGAACCCGGCCGCCCCTGCCATGAGCCCTGCGGCGATCCCGCTGATCGACGCGGTGCCGCCGAGGCGGCTGCTGCGGGCGGTGATGGCGAGGATCGCTGCCACAACCAGCGTCAGGACGAGGGCGAACGGCGTGCCCCAGCGCAGGGAGTCGGGTCGGAAGAGACCTGGCACGCCCTCCGCAACGACGAGGGCGATCAGGCACGCGACCGCCAGGCAGTAGCCGCCGGCACGCGCGATCCGCGTCGCCCGGTCCGGTCGCACCGGGCCGAAGTAGCTCGGGCGCCGCCCCAGCCAGGCGAGCAGCGCGAGCACGAGCACGAGTGGCACGAACTCGCCGATCGCGCCGGCCAGTGCGATCTCGGCGGCGAGTATGAGCGCCACCGCTCCGAGCGCGGCCAGGGAGCGACCCGCGGCGTGGCTGGTGGCACTCGGAAGCACGGCCGCGCGGGTACAGCCGAGGGCGAAGCGCCAGCGCTCCGCAGGGCTGTCGAGCGTCGCCAGCTCGGCGTGCATGGCGCGGCCCCAGTCACGGCGCGTGGCCGGCAGCAGCCTCACGATGACGCCGAGATAGCGCTCTGCCAGTGTGCGCTCGCGGCCGATCATCACGCGTTGCCCAGTTGCCGGCGCGTGCGCGCGGTCGCAGGCGGCCGGGAGGGCGATGCGGCCGGCTGGCTCGTCGCCAGCTCGCGCCCGGCGGGCGTGAGCCGGTAGAGGTGTCGCGGCGGGCGCCCGCCGGAGGCCTCGGCCTGGTCTTCCCAGCGCGACTCCAGCAGCTCGCGTTCGGCCAGGCGGATGAGGATGGGATAGAGCGAGCCGGCCTTCAGGCCGACTTCCCGGCCGAGCTCGTAGCCGTAGCGCCACGCCTCCGGGTCGGCGACCAAGGCCCTCAGTAGCGAGCTTGTCTGTGGCGACGCAGGGCGATTGCGCTTCACCGAATAAATCTATCTATATAGATATGGAACTGGCAATCCCGTGCTGGAGGGGATTTCACCACTCAGGCGCGCAGCAGGCCCGCGTCGATCGCCGTCACCAGACCAGCTACGAGCCCGCCGCGCAGGGCGAGCGACGGCACCTCGATGTACTCCTCGGGCGAGTGGTCGAGCGCGCCGACGGGACCGAGCCCGTCCAGCGTGGGCAGCCCAGCGCCGGCAGTCCAGCAGCCGTCGGAGACGCCGCCGGTCGAGGTCTCCGGCACCGCAGCACCGAGCGCCTCGCCGAGCGCGGCAGCTCGCGCCGCGAGCGCCGCCACCGCGGCTGTTCGCTCAAGCGGCGGCGTCACCAGGCGCTCCTCGATCGTGAACGCCACGTCGCGATGCGGGTCCGCCGCGAAGCAGTTGCGACTCGGCCCACTCGAGGTCGGCCTCGTGCCAGCCGCGCATGTCGATCGTCGCACGGGCCTCGCCCGGGATCGAATTGAGCACGTCGCCGCCGTGCATGCGCGTGACGTGCAGCGTCAGCCCGGCGCGCCCACCATCGAGCCCGGCGATGCGCGGAAGCTCGCGGGCCAGCGCGAGCACGGCGTTGCGTCCGTGCTCGGGCTCCGACCCTGCATGGGCGGAGCGCCCGCGTGCGACGACGTCGAGCCAGCGGCCGCCCTTGCGGGCGGCAACGACCGCCCCGCCGGGGCGGCCGCACTCCATGCACAGGACGGCGTCGAAGCCCGCCAGCCGGTCCTGCGTGGCGATCGGCTCCGAGCGGATCTCCTCGTCGGGCGCGCTCACCAGCTCGAGCCGCGCGAAGGGCCGGTCGCCGGCCGCGAGCAGGCGCGCGGCGTGCGCCGCCACGGCGAGCCCGCCCTTCATGTCGGCCACTCCGGGGCCGATCAGGCGGTCGTCCTCGCGCCGGAGCGGACGGTGCGCGACCGTGCCCAGCGGGAACACCGTGTCGTGATGGCAGAGCAGCGCGACGCGGGCGCGCCCCGTGCCCTCCAGTGCGGCGTGCACGTGGAGGCCCGCCGGTGTGGGTACGAGCTCGCAGGCGAGCCCGTAGCCGGACAGCGTGCCGGCGATGTCGCGCGCGAGCGCGTCGAGCTCGGCGAGCGCGCCGCTCGGCGAGTCGCGTGCGACCCAACGGGCGATGTCGCCGATCAAGAGGTCGAGGTCGGCCGCCGCTGCGTCGCGCACGCGCCGTGCGGTGGCGATCGCCTCAGACGCTCCGGCCCGCGCGCTCATACGTGCGAGCTCTTGGTTCTCAGAGTCCCTGGATGCGGGTCGGCGGCCAGTAGATCGCAAAGGCGCGCCCGATGATCTGCGAGCGGTGGATCACGCCCCAGCACCGCGAATCCTCCGAGAACGCGCGGTTGTCGCCGAGCATCAGGTACTGGTCGGAACCGAGATGGCGCGGGCCGAAGTCGCCCGTCGTATTGCTGCACTGGCCGGTCGGCGATGTCGTGTAGGACTCCTTCGAGGAACCGACATCCAGGCGTGGCGGTGGGGGAGAGCGAGCTCGCCGGCGCCTGCTTCTCGCAGACGTAGACCTTGCCGTGGGACGACCCGACCCACTCGTTGGGCAGGCCGATCAGGCGCTTGACGTAGTTCTGGCTCGAGGCGTGGTCGGTCTGGAAGACGTCGGAGCCTCGCCCGTTCGGGTGGAAGACGATGATGTCGCCGCGACTCGGGTCGACGAAGTGGTACAGGAAGCGCGCTGCCAGGATGCGGTCGCCGACGTGCAGCGTCTGCTCCATCGACTGGCTCGGAACGCGGTAGGGCTTCACGATCCACAGCTGGACTGCGTACGCGATCGCCACCGCCATCGCAACTGTGAGTACGAGGTCGACGACCGGGTTCTTGCGGATTGCCGCGAGCGCGCTCCGCGGGCGCTCGGGCGCGCCCGGCGCCGCTGCTTGGTCGCTCATCGGACTTCAGACTAGTTGATGCTCGTTGCGGGCCGGTCCGTCACTCTGTTGTGCAACCGCTAAGGGTTGCGGCGCCAGACGAGCGCTCGCGAGGCCGTCCGGGCATGGCGGGTAGCGCAGATCCGTCGTAGGCTGGCGCCTCGTGTTCAGGTGGACGCTCGCCGTGCCCCTGGTCGTGCTCGCCGTGCTCAGCGGGGTCGCACTGGCCGGGTCGCATCCACAGTCCGCCTCCCGGCGCGGACCGCAGCTGCATGCGTTCACGGCCGACTCGCTGACCAGGATCCGGCCCGACGACGCAGCTCGCGCGCTCCGGCCTGCGAGGCTCTCGGCCGCCCGCGGCGAGACCGAGTCGTTCCAGGTCGCGGTGCACGGGCCGGCGCGATCCGTGACCGCCGAGATGAGCGCGCTCGCGACCTCGGGCGGCGCGACGATCGCCGCCGCCAACGTCGCGCTCTACCGCGAGCAGGCCGTTCTGGTCGAGCATTCGACGCCGTATCCGGGCGGCCCGAATCCGCCCGATGCCGCCGGAGCGATCCCGGACGCGCTGATCCCCTTCTCGGCTCCCGGCGGTCGCCTGCGCGCGCAGCCGTTCGACGTGGCGACGGGGCGGAACGCCGTGCTCTTCGCAGACGTGTCGGTGCCGCGCAACGCCCGGCCGGGCCGTTATCGCGGCACGCTGACCCTGCGCGCGCACGGCCACCGGCCGCTGACGGTGCCTGTCTCGCTCAGGGTCTGGAGCTTCGCGCTGCCGTTTCGTCCGACGCTGGGCTCGTCGTTCGGCATCTGGGACGTTCCGCATCGCCAGGCCTCTGCGCTCCTTCTGCGGAACCGCCTGCAGCCGGGTGCCGTCCCGGCGCACGACGTCGCCGCCCTCCGGCCGCTCGGGCTGACGGCGGCCGGCCTGCCGTTCTGGAGCGGTGCCGACGCCACCACGTGCTCGTTCGATGCGCCGCCTTCGGACTCGGCCGTGCAGCGCGCCGTGCGCGGGCTCGGCGGGGGGCTCGAGCTCTACGACTACACCGCGGACGAGATCGACAACTGCCCGGACGCGGTCGACAGCCTGCGCGCATGGGGGCGGGCGCTGCATGCGAACGGCGTGCGGCAGCTCGCGACGGCCACGCCGTCGGAGGCGCTGATGGACGACGGCACCGGGCGCCCTGCGGTCGACATCTGGGTGCTGGGCCCGCAGATGATGCGCGCGGCCGCGCCCTACCTCCCTGCCGTGCGTTCGGCCGGAGGCCAGATCTGGACCTACACGGCGCTCGTGCCCGACCCGGCGGCGCCGATCTGGACGCTCGACGAGCCGCTCATCAACGAGCGCATCCTGCCCGGCTTCCTCGGGCATGCCCTCGGCGCGACCGGCGTTCTCTACTGGCGCATCGACGCGTTCGGCAACGCCGATCCGTGGACGATCGCGCCGTCGTCGGAGAGCGGGGGCGAGGAGTATCCGGGCGACGGGCAGCTCGTGTATCCGGGCAACGCCGTCGGCGTCCACGGCGTCGTCCCCTCGCTGCGGCTGAAGGCGCTGCGCGACGGCGAGGAGGACTACGAGCTGCTCGGCCTGGCAGACCGGGCCGGCCTCGCAGATCAGGCGGATGCCATCGCGGCGGGCGTCGCTCAGGGCTGGGACGAGTGGGCGCGGGATCCCCGCGTGCTGGAGCGCGCCCGCGTCCGCATCGGCAACCTGCTCGACCGCTCGTAGCCCCTCAGCCCACGCCGAGGGCGCGCAGCCCGGCCGCGGTCGCCGTCGCGGCGATCACGACCACGGCGAACGGGGCGCGCAGCCATGTGGCGACGATCGCGACCGCGAGCCCGGCCGCGCGCGCATCGAGCACGAGGCTGCGGCCCTGCCCGAAGGTGCTGATCGCGATCAGGGCCGCGAGCAGCGTGACGGAGACGAGGTTGAGCGCAAGCTGCACCGGCGGCGGCACCGTGCGCGAGCCGAGCGCGAGCGGCCCGGCTGCCTTGAGCACGTAGGTTCCCGCCGCGAGCGCAAGCACGGCCCACCAGGTCATTCCGGGTCCCTCCGCGCAAAGCGCGCGACGACCGCGCCTGCCGCGGCCAGGAGGATCGGGATGCCGGGAGCGGTGAAGGGTGTCGCGACGAGCGCGACCACGCCACCGGTGAGCGCCGCGGCGCGCATCTCGGGGCGTCGCAGCAGCGGAGCGAGCAGCGCCACCAGGCTGGCCGGGAACGCGGCGTCGAGACCGAGCGCGGACGGATCGGCGATGGCCCCGCCGGCCAGCGCCCCGGCCAGCGTGCCCAGGTTCCAGGCCACGAAAAGCGAGCAGCCGCACGCATAGAACGCCAGCCGGCCCAGCTCGGGCGTGGGCTGCGAGAGCGCGAGCGCGGTCGACTCGTCGAGCACGATCTGGCTGGACAGCGCGCGCTTCCACAGCGGCCCGCGCAGGAGCGGCGCGACGGCCAGCCCGTACGGCAGGTGGCGGGCATTGAGCACGATCCCGCCGAGCACGGCCGCGAGCGGGGTGCCGCCTGATGCAATCGTCGCGACCGCCAGGAACTGGGCGCCGCCGGCGAAGACCACGAGCGACATGACGCAGGTCATCACGAGCGAGAGCCCGCTCGTCCGCGCGAGCACGCCGAAGGAGATCGCGATCACCCCGGACGTGGCGGCGAACGTGATCGCCGCGCGCCAGGGGCTCGCGTGGGTCGCAGTGCCCGTCGCCATCGGCACCTATCGTGCCGGACTCGACCTGCCGCCAGTCACTGCAGGCCGAGGACGCGCCGCGCGTTCGTGCGGTACACGGGCTCGAGCACCTCGGCCGGGAGGTGGAGTGCCGAGACGGCCCAGCGCCCCTGCGAGGGCGGGCCATCCCCCGTGGAGTAGGGGAAGTGCTCGTCGTCGGACTCCAGGAAGCGGTACCAGTGGCGATAGAGCTGCGCCGGGGGCGGGAAGCTGTCGGTTCCGAAGAGCACGCGCTCGCGATGCTTCGAGATCAGCCGGGCGGCCGCACGCGGCTGGCGGCCGAGCTCGGCCATGCGGCCGGACACGTCGATCACCATGTTCGTGTGGGTCGTGAGCATGCGGTCGACCCAGTGCAGGTTCTCCGGATGGCAGCCGACGTGCGCGACGATGAACGTCGTGCCCGGGTGCGCCGCGATCAGCGACTCGAGCGATTGCATGAGGCGCCCGAAGGTCGGGAAGTCCGCCCCGTGGAACGACCACTCGGGCTTCTCCAGCAGCTCCTCGAGCCGCTCGTTGGTGCCGTCCACGGGCTCGAAGAACGCGACCGGGTCGCCGGTGTGGATGAGCACCGGCAAGCCGATCTCGCCGGCCTCGGCGAAGACCGGGGCGAGTCGCTCGTCGTCGGGCAGCACGAGGCAGACCGCTCGTGTCGCGGATGCCCAGCCCGAGGTCCTTCCAGATCTTGAGGCCGCGCGCGCCGGCCGCGCGCGACTGCCGCAGGCTCTCGACCAGGACGCCGGCGTCGAAGCCCGGGCGGCCGACGGCACGCAGGTCGACGTGGCAGAACGTCGCGAAGCGGTCGGGATGCGCACGGTCGTAGCGATCGAGGTTGCGCTCGAGCTCGTCGCCCCAGAGGCCGTCCAGGTTGACGATCGCCTCGACGCCGACGTCGTCGAGCAACGCGATCAGCCCGCCCACGTCGGCGACCGCCCAGGGCCGATCGCCGCCGCGCACGATCTCGGCGGGGTCGAGCGTGAGCCAGTCGTCCCACAGGCCGAGCCAGCGCCCGAGGTGGTTGTGCGCGTCGACCGCCGGCACGAGCGGGAGCGGGACGTCCGTCTTGGGAAGCACGAGCCGCGATTGCGGCAGCCAGTCGTCGAGCGCGGGGGTCACAGCTTGATGCACGCCGCGCGGTGGCCGGCAGCGGGCGTGAGTTGGGGATCGACGGCGCGACAGGAGTCGTCGCCGATCGGGCAGCGAGGGTGAAAGCGGCAGCCCTCCGGGATGTCCACCGGGTTCGGCGTCTCGCCCTCCAGGATCTGGGGCCGGCGCCGATCGTGGGGGTCGCGGCGCGGCACGACCGAGATCAGGGCCTTGGTGTACGGGTGCTGCGGGTTGCCGACGACGGAGCGAGCCGGGCCTTCCTCGACGATGCGGCCGAGGTACATGACGAGGATGCGGTCGGCGTACTGCGTGGCGGTCGAGAGGTCGTGCGTGATCATCAGGATGCCGAGCCCGCCGCGGCGCAGGCCGTCGAGCAGATCCAGGATGCCGGCGCGCACCGAGACGTCGAGCATCGATACGGGCTCGTCGGCTACGAGCAGCTTCGGCTCCAGCACGAGCGCTGCCGCGATCGCCACGCGCTGTCGCTGCCCGCCCGAAAGCTCGTGCGGGTAACGCCCCAGGAAGAGCTCGGCGGGGGAGAGCCCGGCGCGCTCGAGCGCATCGTGCACGCGCAGCGAACGCTCCTCTCGCGAGCCGATGCGGTGGATCGCGAGCGGCTCGCCCACGGTGTCCCGCACGCGGTAGCGCGGATCGAGCGATTCGTAGGGATCCTGGAACACGATCTGTGCGGCGCGCCGCACCGGGCGCAGCGCCCGCTCGGACAGCGGTGCGATGTCCTGCCCCTCGATCTCGACGGAGCCCGAGCGCGGGACGAGCATGCGCATGACCGCCTGCGCGGTGGTCGTCTTGCCACAGCCCGACTCGCCAACCAGCGCGACGAGCTCACCCGCCGCGACGCTCAGGGAGATGCCGTCGACCGCGCGCACGACGCGCTCCTCGCGGCGGCCGACCGTGCCCACGAGCCCGCGCGCCAGCGGGTAGTGCACGACGAGGTCGCGTACCGCAAGCAGCGGGGACGCGCTCATGCGGGCAACCCTGCCAGATGACAGGCTGCTTCGTGACCGGCTCCGACCGCGCGCAGCGACGGACGCAGTGACCGGCAGGTGTCGAAGGCCGAGTCGCAGCGCGGCGCGAAGGGGCAGGCGACGAGCGGCACGTCCAGACGGGGCGGGGCGCCCGGGATCGAGGCCACGCCGGTCATGCCCGTCAGGTCGGGCGTGGCCGCGAACAGCATGCGCGTGTACGGGTGCTGTGGCGCATCGTGCAGCGCGACTGTCGGGCCCAGCTCTGCGACGCGGCCGGCATACATCACGGCCGCCGTCTGGCACGTCTGCGCGACGATGGGAAGGTCGTGGGTGATCAGGACGACGGCGAGCCCGAGCTCGTCGGAGAGCTGCTGCAGCAGTTGCAGGATCTGCGCCTGCACCATCACGTCGAGCGCCGTCGTCGGCTCGTCGGCCAGCAGGACGCGCGGCTGGCATGCGAGCGCCATGGCGATCGCGGCCCGCTGCCGCATGCCGCCCGAGAACTCGTGCGGGAAGCGCCTGGCGCGCTCGGCGCGAATGCCGACGAGCTCGAGCAGCTCGCCGCAGCGTGCGTGGGCCGCGCGGCCGCGGGCGACCCCGTGCAGCTCCATCGCCTCGACGATCTGGTCTCCGATGCGCTGGACCGGATTGAACGCGTTCATCGCGCCTTGGAAGACCATCGCGATGTCGTTCCAGCGGTGCGGTCGGACCGTGTCGTCGCCGCCCGCGAGGATGTCTTCTCCGTCCAGCAGCACGCGGCCGGCGACGCTCGCGTTGGGAGGCAGCAGGCCCATCAGCGCGAGGCTGAGCGTCGTCTTGCCGCACCCCGACTCGCCCACGAGCCCCATGCGCTCTCCGCGCGCGAGTGTGAGCCCGGCTCCCTGAACCGCATGCAGCTCGCGTCCGGCGGGAAGCCCGAACCAGACATGCAGGTCCTGCACCTCGAGCACGGGAGCGGCGTCGCTCACGAGTCGTCATCCCGCGGTGCCGGGCGCAACCGGAAGCGCCGGACCGAGACGTGGCTGACGCGCAGACGCGGGTTGAGCGCGTCCTCGATGGCGGTGCCGAGCATTGTCAGGCTGACGACGACGGTCGCGACCGCGATCCCGGGCGGCACGATCGCCCACCACGCTCCGACGCTCACGGCGTCGCGCGAGAACGCGTTCTCGATCAGGAGGCCCCAGGAGGTCTTGCTCGGATCGCCCAGCCCGAGGAACGCGATCGCCGTCTCGGCGAAGATCGCGTAGGCCACCATGAGCACCCCTGTGGCAACGAGCAGCGGCGCCACCTGCGGCAGCACGTGCCGCACGATCAGTCGCGTGTCGGAGGCACCGAGCACGCGCGTGCGCCGGATGTAGCCGCGCTCGCGGACGCTCTTGACCTGTGCGCGCACCACCCTCGCCGTGGTCGTCCAGTAGATCACGCCGATGATCAGGATGATGTTGCGCAGGCTGCGCCCCCAGACGGCGGCCACGACGATCATGAGCGGGACGTCGGGGATCGCGAGGAAGTAGTCGGTCATCCGCATCAGGACCGTGTCGGTGCGGCCGGCGAAATAGCCGGACAGGATGCCCACGGCGCCGCCGATCAGCATCGCGACGAGCGCCGCGGAGAAGCCGACGATCAGCGAGACGCGCGCGCCGTAGATCATCAGGCTGAGCATGTCGAATCCCCCGTCATCCAGCCCGAGCCAGTGGGACGACGAGGGCGGCTCGAACACGTCGCCGACGCGCTCGTGCTCGCCGTAGGGGGCGATCCAGGGAGCGAGCAGGGCGATCAGGATGACGACGCCGAGGACGGCGCCCCCGACCAGCGCCTGGGGCGAGGCGCGCAGCGCCTGCGTGACCGGGTGCTCGCGCAGCCGGCGGCGCGGTGCGACGACAAGCCCTTCGGCCTGGGCGCTCAATCGACGATCCGTGGATCGAGGCGGATGTACAGCAGGTCGGCGATCAGGTTGGCGAGCACGATCGACGTCGTGATGATCAGGAACGCGCCCTGCAGCATCGGGTAGTCCTTCTGGAACACGCTCTGGTAGGCGAGCAGGCCGATGCCCGGGTAGTTGAAGACGGCCTCCACGAGGATCGAGCCTGCCGTGATGAAGCCCAGCGAAAGGAAGATGAGGGTCGAGATCGGCAGAAGCGAGTTGCGCAACGCGTGCCTGCGTACGACCTGCCACGTGCTCAGGCCCTTGGCCCGCGCGGTCAGCACGTAGTCCTCGCCGAACGTCTCGAGCAGGGCCGAGCGCGTGATCAGCGTGTACTCGCCGTAGAGCACGAGGCCGATCGTCAGGGACGGCAGCACCATGTGGCTGAGGCGATCCGTGAACTCGGCCCAGAGGCTCGGGTTGGTGTACGAAAGGTAGGGGTCGCTGATGCCGTTCGTGGGCAGGCCGAGCGGGTCCGCGGCGTACAGGATCAGCATGATCGCGAGCCACTGCGTGGGCAGCGAGAAGAACGCGAGCCCAAACCACACCGATGACTTCTCGACGAGCGTGCCGCGCCGCCAGGCCGCGACGACGCCCGTGATCAGGCCGAAGACGATCGAGAAGAGCGTCCCTAGCAGCAGCATCGGCATCGTGTTCTTGAGTGGCTCCCACAGCTGCGGGAGCACCGGCTGGCGGTTCTGGAACGAGCGGCCGAAGTCGCCGTGCGCGAGGTCATTCAGATAGATCACGTACTGCTGGAACAGGGACTTGTCGAGCCCGAGCTCCTGGCGGGTCTGTGCCCGTACCTCGTCGGTGCAGGAGAGACAGCGGAGCGCCGTCGTCGCGTCGCCCGGCGCGGCGCGGAAGATCACGAAGTTGAGCGTCGCGGCGACGAAGATCGTCACCAGCGCGAACGCGATGCGCCGGATGACGTACTCGGATCGGCGCACGATGGGCCTATGCCCGGGTCAGATCCAGCCAGGGCAGCTTGCCGAGGCCGGTGAGGAAGGGCGGGTCGATGCCCGTCCAGCCCTTCCGGAAGCCGTAGACGAGTTGCAGCTGCGCGAGCTGGATGTACGGCTTGTCGTGGTAGAGGATCTTCTGCATCCGCCACACGATCGCCTGCCGCTTCTCCGGATCGGTGGTCACGCCCTGCTGCTGGTAGAGCTTGTCGTATGCCGGGTTGCAGTAGGCCGTATCGCTCCAGCCGCCGTACTGGTCGCAGCCGACGACGGAGAGCACGAAGTCGGGATCCACGTAGCCGACCCAGTCCCACATCATCATGTCGAAGTCGAGATACTTGTTCTTCGGCTTGGTGATCTCGGCGAATGCGGTCGTGCCGTCGTAGGCGCGCTGGGTGAGCTTGACGCCGATCTTCGCGAACGAGTCGCGCACGATCGCGAACTCGCGGTTGATGCCGGACACGCTCGTCGGCGTGATCACGCCGTAGGACATCGGATGGGAGTTCGCTCCCGGAGTGCGCCGGATGCCGTCCGATCCGCGCTTGTAGCCGAGCTTGTCGAGCATGCCATTCGCGAGCGCGAGGTCGTACTTCTCGGGCTGAAGATCGGTGTTCATGTAGGGCGTCGAGAGCGGCGTCAGGAGGGTCGCTCGCGGGTCCGCGAGCCCTCGGAAGACGACGTCGATGATCTGCTTGCGGTCGAACGCATGCGAGAGGGCGTCGCGCACCTTGGGATCGAGCAACTCGCGGTTCTTCTTCTTCTTCGGGCTCGAGTTGAAGGCGAAGTCGCGCACTTCCGAGCCCTGTCCCTTGATGACCTGGATGTCACCGGACTTGCCCAGTGTCGCCGCGACGGTCGGGGGCACCGAATCGACATAGTCGAGGCCGTTGCTCTTGAGAGCGGCGAGCATCGCGTCGGAGTTCGCGAACCAGGTGATGCCGACGGCGTCGACGTGCGGCCTGGGGCCGTAGAAGCCGGGATTGCGCGCCAGGATCGTCGTGCCCTTCTTGTCGTACTTCTGCACGAAGAAGGAGCCGCCGCCCACGATCGGCAGGTGCGCCGCGGGGTCGTAGTCCTTGAGGCCCTTGGCAGCCGTTCCGACGACCGGCTCCCAGACGTGCCGCGGCAGCACGAAGAACTGCTGCAACTGCGGGAGGACGTTCGCGACGGCCTTGTTGTAGTGGATCACGAGCGTCGACGGATTCGGGCGCCGTGAGCTTGGTCGCGTGCGAGATGAACGGCGCGAGCGATGCGGCCGGGCCCTTCGCGAACTTCAGGATCGTGTTGCCCGTCCAGGCGGCATCGTCGGCTGTCAGGGGCTTGCCGTCGGACCACTTGCCCGGCTTGAGCGTGAAGGTCCAGGTCAGGCCGTCCTTCGACGTCTTCCACGACTTGGCCCAGTCGCCGATGATCTTGAAGTGCGTGTCGTACTGCACGAGCGTCGGGTAGATGTTCGTGAAGGCCACGTACGAGATCGCTTGGAACGCGACGAACGGGTTCATCGAATCGAACGGTTCCGTCGTGCCCATGCGCACGATGCCGCCGTCCTTCTGCGCCTGGCGCGGCGCGGCGAAGGAAGCCGGCGCCGCGACGGCGGCCGCGGCGAGAACGAGGGCGATGAGGCAGAGCAGCCTGCGAGCGTTCATGCGGTCTCCTGCAATACGGGGGGAGGCGGCCGGGCGGGTCACACAGAGCGGGGAGGATACGCGCAGAGCTCGACGCTGACAGGCCTGGCCGCCATCGAGCTCCTCTCGCGCCTTCAGACGCATGAGGCTCCGTGCGGGTTAGCGCCGCCGCGCGCGGTCGTCGGCCCGCGGCGACGTCCAGCGATTCGGGGAGCGGAAGGAGCCAGCTACGCGCTGGATTCCGCGACGCGCCGTCGCAGGAAGCGGCGCTCGGGCTCCGTGCTCGCGAGCGCGAGGGCGCGTTCGTACTCGGTGAGTGCCTCGTCGCTCCGGCCGAGGCGGCGCAGCAGGTCGGCGCGGGTCGAGTGGAAGTACTGGTAGCCGTCGAGCTCGAGCCGGTCGACGAGGGCGAGCCCTGCTTCCGTCCCGGTCGCCTCGGCCACGGCGATTGCGCGGTTCAGCTCCGCGACCGCTGAGCCGGTCAGCGCGACGAGCTCGCCGTAGAGCGCGGCGATCTGCAGCCAGTCGCGCGGCTCCTCCATGTGGAGCGACGCGATCGCCGCCTGGATGACGTACGCGCCGTGGCCCTGCAGCGCAAAGGCCCGATCAAGCTCCTGGCGTCCGCGGGCGATCTTGCCGGCGTCCCAGCGCGACCGGTCCTGGTCTGCCAGCAGCACGAGCTCGCCGCCGTCGAACCGGGCTGCGCGGCGCGCGTCGTTGAGCAGCATCAGCGCGTGGAGCCCGTGCACCTCGGGCTCGTCCGGCATCAGCTCGGCAAGCGATGTGCCGAGCCGGAGCGCCTCCGCCGCCAGGTCGACGCGGCCGCCGTAGCCCTCGTTGAAGATCAGATAGACGACCGCGAGCACCGCTCCGAGCCGCTCCGGCAGGACACGCTCGGCCGGAACGCGGAAGGGGATGCCCGCATCCCTGATCTTCCTCTTCGCGCGCGAGAGCCGCCGCTTCATCGTTTCCTCGGGAACGAGGAACGCGCGGGCGATCTCCTCCGTGCGGAGCCCGCCGAGCGCACGCAAGGTCAGTGCGACCTGCGCATCGAGAGCGAGCGCCGGATGGCAGCACGTGAAGATCAGCTCCAGCCGCTCGTCAGGGAATGTCGTCTCGTCCATCTCGTGCATCTCGTCCTCCACGGCCCGGGGCGCGTCGAGTCGACGCGTCTTGTCGGCGAGCGCGCGCTCGCGACGCAGGCGATCGATCGCGCGGTTACGGGCCGTGACCACGAGCCAGGCGCCGGGATTGGGCGGCGTGCCGTCGCGGGGCCAGCGCTGAGCAGCGACCGCGAACGCCTCCTGAGCGGCTTCCTCGGCGAGGTCGAAATCGCCGAGGAAGCCGACCAGGTTCGCGAGCACGCGTCCCCACTCGTCGCGGAAGGCCTGCTCGAGCACCGTCTACCGCTTGACCACCGGTCGCACCTCGACCGCGCCGCCGAACCGCGCAGCCGGGATCCGTGCAGCGAACTCGAGCGCCGCGTCGAGGTCATCCGCCTCGACCAGGCAAAAGCCGCCCACGTGCTCCTTTGCGTCCACGAACGGTCCGTCCGTGAGCAGCGTCTCCCCGTTCTGGACACGCACGGTCGTCGCGGTTGCGACCGGCTGCAGTGCCTCGCCTGCGACGTACCCCGGCAAGTGCGCGAGAGCGAGGTACTCCTCCGCGATCGCCTGCTGTTCGTCATCGGGCAACCGCTCGAACGCTTCCCTCGCACCTTCCGGGTAGACCTGGAGCAAGTAGTTCATTTCGTCCTCCTTCGCAGCATGTTCTACCCCTACGACGAACGGCGACGGCGTATGGGGACAGCCCGCGTCCCCTCATGCGCCTGCCGTACCTCGACGAGACGGCAAGCCAGTTGTGAGTGGCACCGCGGGCCTCGTTGAAAGGGGGAAGAGCATGGCAGTCACCACCCACCCGCTGACCGGCGTCTTCGACGCCGACCGCACGCATTCATCGTTCCAGTTTGCAGTCGGGCACATGAAGGTTTCCACTTTCCGCGCATCGTTCGGCGACGTCGACGCGCGACTGACCTCCCACGCGGCGGAGCTCAGCTCCTGCCGTTGAGCGGTAGGTAGTGACCGCTGGACGGGTCGCGGTTCACACGTGGTCGGATGGGCCGATGCTGGACGTTGCGCGACGGCGTCGCTGCCGTGCGTTCCCTCCGTTCCCATCCACCGAGTCAGAGGTCCCACGTTGCACGTCGTCACCACGCGCCGCCTTGCCGCAGCGCTCGCCGCATCGCTCGTCCTCGTGGCCGGCATCGCCGCGTCGGCCGGCCACCCCAGTACCGCGAGCGCGGCTCAGAGCGCGCGGCCGACGGCGCTGTCTGCGCGGACGCACCTGACAGTGCAGGGTCGCACCACGATGGCCGGCTACTCGCGCGACCAGTTCGGCTCCGCCTGGGAGGACGTGGACCAGAACGGCTGCGACACGCGCGACGACATCCTGCGCCGCGACCTGCGGCGCGTCGTCTCCCGCGCCGGCACGAACGGCTGCGTCGTCGTATCGGGCGTGCTGGCCGACCCCTACACCGCGACCAGCATCACCTACGTGCGCGGCCGCTCGCGCGTCGATATCGACCACGTGGTCAGCCTCGGCGACGCCTGGCGGACGGGCGCGGCGCGCTGGGCCGCGAGCAAGCGCCTGGCGCTCGCCAACGACCCGCTCAACCTGCTCGCCGTGTCTGCGTCGGCGAACCGGCAGAAGGGCGATGACGACGCGGCTGCCTGGCTGCCCGCGAACAAGGCGTACCGCTGCGTGTACGTCGCGCGTCAGCTTGCCGTCAAGCTCAAGTACGCCCTCTGGGCGACGAGCGCCGAGCGTGGCGCGATGCAGCGCGTACTCACCAACTGCCCGACGCTGCGCCTCCCCGCAGCCGGCAGCCGTCCGGTCAACCTCGACCACCACGCGCGATCCGGCCCCGCCACCCGCGTCGCCGCCGACCAGCACCCCGACGCTCGACACGACGACCAGCATCACGCCGACGAGCGACCCCACTCCGCCGCCTCCCACCACGACGCCGACACCAGCGGGGTTCTGCGACACGCACGCGTGTATCCCGAGCTTCGCCAGTGGCCACGGAACCATCGTTCAGTGCAACGACGGCCTGTGGAGTCAGTCGGGCGGCATCCCGGGGGCGTGCTCCGGCCACGGCGGCGTGAAGCCGTAGCCCTATCACTTCCGGCCGAGCATCGCTCCCGGCGAGGCGCCCGACAACGCGCTGCTTCAGAAGTCGATCCGCATCACAACGCGTCGTAGTGTCGGACGGCTCACCTCGGCGAAGCCGGCGTCGGCGAACACGCCTTGGGTGCCGACGTGGAGCTCCTCGAGGATCACGTTCTTCGTGGTCATGGGGTAGCCCTCGATGGCGCGCGCGCCGCATGAGCGGGCGAAGTCGACCGCGGCGCGCGCGAGCGCCCGGCTGACCCCGCGCTTGCGAAACCCGGCGCGTGTGAACAGGCAGGTCACGGCCCAGACACTGTCGTCAGTCTTGTCCTCGGCGCGACCTTCCCAGGGGACGCGGTTGTTGCGCAGCAGCCCCGCGTACGCGCTACGCGGCTCGACCGCGCACCAACCGACGGGTTCGCCGTTGAGGTACGCGACAAGCCCGCTGGTCGTGCCCGACCCAGGATGGCCGCATTCGGTCTGCTGGCGCAACCTGTGCGCTCGTTCCTCGGCAGGAAATGAACCGAAGGACTCCCGCGGGGCGAGCTTGTACCGCTGGCACTGGCACCTGGTCGCCGCGCCGCGCGCGCCGAAGACCGTCTGCAGGTCTTCCCAGCTCGCCTCGTTGGCGGGCACGACCGAGATCGCGGGCTCCCGCTTCGTCACGCACGCATTGTTGCGTGAGCGCGCTGCAGCCAACGGGGCGACTCGATGTCTACGGCGACGGCATCGCCCGGGAGACTGGGCGCGGCCGGTCGCCGACCCCCGGACGGCGCGCCGTGGTGGCGTGGCACCGGCGGGGCGGCTCGCTTCCGGCCTCCCGGCTGCACTGCTGCGCGCCGCTCGACGCTGACGAGCAAAACGACTGTAGCGCCTGTTACACCACTCGCATCGCCGCGTGAGTACGCTTGGCTAATGCTGGTACCGCGCGAGGCGCCGGCTGACGAGCGCCTAGATGATCGAGGTCCATTCAGAGGTCGCTGCGGGCCGAGCATCCGGCTCCACAGACGAACCTGGCACTCCTAGCTAACCAAGCGCCGACGCCACTCGTCGAGAGGCTCTCCACCGTGCGCGGCCACGAGCGCCCCCAACAAAGCGCGCGCCTCGGGGCCGGAGCAGCCCTCGACCTGCCGGCCGTACGCACTCAACACCGGGTCGGGCGCGGTCCACCAGTTGAACTGGTCGTACGCACTGAACGCCGCGTCGCATTCCGGTGTGAGCATCGGTCTCCCGCTCGTGGTTGGCCCTTCACGAGCATATGCAGCATCACGCAGGTTACAACCACCAGTTCCCTGGCCTGCATGATCGTGGTCGCATCGTGCGAGAACGTCACACTAGTTGCACGAGCTCCCGAGTCAGTTGTCGAGCTATACCCGACCCGCGAACCTGAACTCGCCACGCGCGACGGGCGCATGCCCTGCCAAGCAGACGCGAGAATAGAAGGCGCGTCGCTGGGAGTTTGGGAATGAACGACGCGCCTTCGCGCGCAGCGTAGAGACCGCACGGTTGACGCATCCGGGTCTTTCGGGGGGTCTTTTCACACCGCTTGGTCGATATCCCACTCCGCGCGGCTTTCCCGACGGTTCATGATCACGATCGCGCTTGAACACTGCGATCGCATGTTTCCGGGGCTCATACGGACCACCCGTTTTTCGAGTATTTCAGAGACGCGACGTCTTGCCCTCATGGGAGATGTCCCTGGCCGGGGGCCGCCGGTTATCGATGCGTTCCCCAATCGATGAACCGCGGCCTCCCCTCGCCTGTCGTCAGCCGCTGGAGGTTGCTCCCGTCGCGGTCTACGACGGCCAGGCTGTACGCGCCCGCCGATTCGAGGCGGAAGACGATCTGCTTGCCGTCGGGCGAGAACGAGCCTGCCGAACGCGCTGTCCTGCCCGCTCTTGAACTGCGTCAGGTCGTGTCTTCCCGAGCCGTCCGGATGAATCGTGACGAGGTTGGCGGATTCGCCCGGGCGGACCAGATCGGCGTTGATCGTCAGCAGGATCAGGCGTCCGTCAGGCGACCAGTCGTGCTTGATCTCGACATGCAAGGAGTAGGGAGTCAACTGTCGCAGGCCCGTGCCGACTCGACGAACGCTGAAGAGCGACTGAAGCCGTTCGTGGCCTTACCCACGAACGAGATCAGCTCTCCGTCAGGAGAAGTTCGATCGGTGTCGCAACATCCGAACGGTTGCGTGTTACCCGGCGCAGGCCCTTGCCGTCGGTCGCGCGCATCAGCCAGACGCCGTTGTTCCCGTCGGCGATGTCTCGCTCGTAGGCGATCCACCGACCGTCGGCAAACGACGGCTGTCCTGCTCACCTTCGCGTCAAGTGCTAGCCGGTACCTGGGTGTCCGCGCGATCCCGCTCGACGCGCTCGTCTGGCACAGATAGCCGCGCCAGTCGGTTCCCGTTCACCGCGTCCGCCCGCTTCTCGCCTCCAGCCGCGTGACCGGCTGCGCTCGCTCGAGGCCGCGTTCGCCGACGGCGCCTTCCCACCGATCGTCGCAGTGAAGCTCGGCGAGACGTACTTCGTGATCGACGGTCACCACCGCACCGCGCTCGCGCGGCGCGGAGGCGCAGAGTGGATCGACGCGGACGTAACCGAGCTCATCGCGGGCGTCCCCCTCTCGGCCGGGGCGGACATGCTCGACGTTTGTCTCGCCTCAGGGGCGAACCGAGTTGTTTGCCGCGCAGCTTCGGGCGTGGGTGCCACTTTGCGGTCGTCCTCCGAGAGCTCGAGCGGATCTTCATATCTCGAGGACAGGACGAGGCTGGCCGCGGCGCTGGCCGCGGCGCGGCGCGGTCGTCTCGCTCGCCTTGGCCGTAGCACTCTCAGGCCCGGCCTGGAGAACGGCGTGATCACGGCGTACCTCGAGCCGCTCACGCTGGAGCAGCGTCTCACGTCCGGCGACCTCAACTTCATTCGCTGTGCTGGACGCGCCAAGCAGATCTCCTGGAACATCAGCGGTAGGCGGGGACTGATCGGTCGAATCGGTGCTACGGGGCCGCAGGGAGCCACGGGCGCGACCGGCGCACCAGGTGCAGCCGGCGCAAAGGGTGAGACCGGCGCAGCTGGCTCGCCCGGGCCTGCTGGACTCAGCGTTCCTGGCGTGGTCGTAACGCACGCCACCAGCGCCGATTCCAGCTTCTGCGGCGGCGACTGGGCGAATGACGACTTCACGCGGACGCTGCAGTTCATTCCGCAGGACGATGGGACGATCCACGTCGTTCGTTCCTACAACGGAACGTTCACGACCATCGCGGGCGTCTCCCAGCCCCAGCCGGTCGCGTGCCCCGGCCCGCTGCAGACGGGTGGCGTCACGGGAACGTTCACAGGCTTCGATGTCGTGATCGTGACGGGCGGCGTGTTCACTCCGAACGCGACCTGTCCCGATCCCTGCACCACAGCCGCCATGCTCGCGACCTTCTTCCCGGCCAGCGCGGTGGCCCTGCGGCGACCTCGAACATCAACGCATTATGAGAATATCAGTACGACGCGGGCTCTAAAGGCCACTGGGTTAACCGCTCAGCGTCGCGCGGCGGGAACTTCGGCAACATCACCGGCTAGACACAGACGCGGGGGGCGAGCTTGACTCGCCCCCCGCTGCGCCGCTTAGAGCGCCTCGCAGAATGAAGGGTCCTGAGCGCTGCCGCCACCGGCGACGGCGCGCGATCGAGATCCTGCTCGCCGTCGCCCAGGCACTCGTGCTCGAGCGGCCCGGCCCCCGAGCAGAGAGGTGGAGCGTGAGCGAGGAAGGCGTGCCTTACGACGGCGTGGACGAATTCACGCCACGCGAGCGCGGCCTGATGATCGGCTACGAGTTCGCCAGCACCTGGCCTGGCCACTCCCCGGACGACCGCGAGCTGCTGGGCGCATGGCCGACGGCGAGATGCCCGCGGACGCGGCGGAGGGATGCTCGACGGCGTATGCGGGAACGACTCGAGGCCAGCGTTGACCCTCATGCCGCGGAGGCGTTCAGGGGCGGCTTCGCGGACGGCCCGGCGACGCTGGCGATCTACAACCGCGCATACCGCGCGCGCATCGATCCGCTCCTCGGGCACCGGACCCTCGAAGAGCTCACCGAAGCCGCGTACGTGCGGGCAGGTCCGTGAGACGTGTGGGTATGGGGACGGCTCCGATTGTCAGGATCGTCTCCGTTGGTCTCGGCCCTATCTGGGCTCGGGCCCGAACTTCGAATCTCGCGGGAGGTGCTTAGACTCCTGCCCGGGCCCATGCTCGACCGAGCATGGTTCTGTCATGAAGACGCTGTTCGATCGGCCTCTGTCGTCGTTGGTGCCCAAAACTCGAAGCCATGCTTAGATAGGGCTGCGTGCCGCTCGAGAGTGACGACCCGGTTTCAGAAAGGCGCGAGTCCCCATGCGCCTGGCATCGGCGAGGGCGTGTCGAAGGATCGAGCCGTAGCCGGCGCCGTTGTCGCGGCGTCATGACGCGCTCGACATGATCTCGCCGTGGCGAGGCGTAGCAAGCTTGACTGCGCGCAGCCCAGGTCTCTCCGTCTTCGATTATCGTCCAGAAGTGACCTCGGCGGCGCGCAGGCCGTCGAGATCCAACGCGTGCTTGCTCTCTGGTGCCGCCGCGACAGCCTTCATCTCCTCGATGTGCTCCTCGATGAACGCGGCGATCTCGGGTCCGGTCAGATCGTCGACGATGATCTCCATCGCACCCTCCGCTCGGCGTGAACAAGAAGACCAGTCCTCAACATCGCTGTCAATCCCGCGAGCCGAGTGAGTGGCTCATGCGTCAGCCTTAGCCAGACTCTGAGCAAAGCCGGGGCCACATCGGGGCCACCAGCCCCCACCGAGATGGGCCGAGATCACGATGGCGACCATCAGCAGAAACGCGTAGCGACGGTGTGCGGCCCCGGACTAGCTGTCTCGCCGGGCTCGAGCAGGGCTTCCCAAGTCAGCGTTCTCGGGCCCGGCGTGGGGCGCGCCCCGCTATCGCGCAAACTCGATCTCACGCTGCGCTGACACAGCGCTGACACGGTACGCTGCTTTCGCGGCTGTCTGCGTCGCATCGAGGCTTGTGTGGCGCGCTGGTCGCGGCGCTTACCGGTGATGGGCGTACTCCGGAGCAAGTAGACGCGGTCCAAGCAGGATCACGCCCGAGCTGCCTCTGGAGCGAGCCGATCAGCCCGACGTTTTTGATGCGGCCGAGTTTCTTGACGTCGATGTGCACGAGTTCGCCGGGCCGCTCGCGCTGATAGCGATTGGACGGCTCGAGCGGCTCCAAGCGGCTGCGCTTTCCGAGCCCGATCCGCAGCAGCACCGCCGAGACGGTCGAGAGCGGCATCCCGAGCAGCTCGCTGATCTCCGCCGCGGTCATCCGCACGCGCCGCAGCGCCGCGATCGCCGCCACCCGCTGCTCGCTCGTGCGGCGCGGGATGCGACGGGGCGCCGACGAGCGGTCATTCAGCCCGGCCGAGCCCTCGCGACGGTAGCGAGCGACCCATTTCGAGGCCGTGCGCGAACTGATCCCCGCAGCGGCGGCCGCTTCCCGGAGCGCGACCTGCTGACCACAGACACGCTCCACCAGCAACAGCCGCCCACGCGGTGTGAGCCGCGCGTTACGGTGCAGATTCATCCGGGCCTCCCTTGTCGCTTGCGCTTCGCAGCAACAAGCATCCAGGGAGACCCGGATGAACAACGTCCTCAGGAACTACACCTAGCGGCTTGTCTTAGCGCGGTCAGGAAGCGCGCTGCTTGAGCCCGTTCCGGGGACGGGCGTACTCCGGAGCAAGTTGACGCGGTCCAGCGGGATCACCTCCGAGCTGCCTCCGGTGCGAGGGCGCGGGCGTCGCGGATCGCATCGACAAGAAGGGCGAGCCGGCGGCGGTCGAAGACGAGCACGAGCGCCGCGTAGACGGCGAGCGCAGCGAGGGCGCCGGCGACCGCCCCGCCCAGGCCACCGCCCAGCGCGATCTCGACGGCCCGACCGCAGAGGGCCGTAGGGACGGCGAAGCAGGCGGGAAGCAGGCACGCGGGCCACAGCCGGGCGGTCGTCCGCGACCGGACAGCCCGGGAGAAGATGAGCGCCTCGGTGAGTGACGCAAACAGCCAGCCGATTCCGACGGCCTCCACTCCCAGCGTTCCGACGAGCCCGAGCGCGACGGCGAGCCAGACAGCGCCGTTGGCCGCGGTCGCCCGCAGCGGCGTCCTCGCGTCGTTCGTGGCGTACAGGTATCCAGAGCAGGCGACCGCGATCGGGCCACTGATGATCAGGCCGGCGCTGGCCCACGGGATGATGTCCGCCGCCGCGGCCCACCTGTCCCCGAAAACCGCCGGGATGAGCTGGTCGGCAACGCTGGAGAGCGGCGCAAGCACCGCCACCGCGAGCAGGCTCGTCATCGCGGCGAGGCCGTCGACAGCCACGCCGAGGTCTTCGCCTGTTCGGTTCAGCCGAGCCATAGCGGGATATGAGACGCGAAGGAGCGTTGAGAAGACGAGGAACGGAACCTGCATCACACGCGCCGCCAGCGACCACAGCCCGAGCACGGAGATCCCCGCCAACGCGGCGATCCCCAGGTTGAGGCCCTGGTCGCGGACGAGCGCCACCAAGCCCCGGGCCTGGAAGCGTGCGCCGAATCCGAGCAGCGCACGCAGCCGGCTGAAGTCGAACCGGAGCCCGATCCAGCCGGCCGGGGAGAGGCGGATGAGCAGCACGGTGGCGACGGCGCTGCGGACGACCGCCCCGGACGCGAGCCCCCAGACGCCGAATCCAGCGAGGACGATCGGGATCGACCATGCGTAGTAGACCACCGATTCCGTGAGCTCGGCGAGGACGATGGGCCGGTAGCGCAGGCTGCGCTCGAGCACGATCGTCGACGGCGCGCGCGCAGCCACGAACGGGAGTGAGAGGGCCATCACCCCGGTGACCAGGCCGACCAGGCCGAAGAATGTGCCGACAACGACCGCCACCGCCGCCAGCGCGCTGCTCGTCGCCAGCTGGAACCCGAGCAGCGCGCGCAGGTCGTCGGGATTCGGATCGTCGCGGCGGCGGATCAGGGCTACTCCCATGCCCCCGTCCGAGAAGAAGGTCGCGACCGTGACGAGCGTCGCCCCGAACGCCACCGCGCCGAAGTCGTCGGGCACGAGCAAGCGGGCGAGCACAATGTTGCCGGCAAGGGCGATTATCTGCGTTATCGCCGTGCGGACGGCGATCAGGAGCGCGCCCGCCGTCGCCCGGCGCCTGACCTCGGTGGCGTCCATCTCACCCTCAGGGGGAGCGGATCGCCTCACTCCGGCCATTCGACGTCAGTGTAGAAGCCTGATGACACGTCCTCGACGGAGCTTCGCAGCTTGGCGATGTCGCCCGGGTCCATGCGCGGACGCCAATTGGCCGTCGCCCGACGGCTGTCCCGCAACAGCGCGTGCACGTCCCCGGGGCGCGCGTCCACCGGGTTGCCGGGAGACGTCGTGCGACTGACCTCGTTGGCGATCGGCGGAGAGTAGGCGATGCCCAGATGCCGGCACATCGCCTGGAAGCCGTAGACCGGCCGCGCGGAGACGTCCTCGTGCCGCAGAAAGAGCCAGTCCGGACGTTCGCGGTGGTACCGGTCGACCGTCGCGTAGGGGCACCTCCACAGCAGGCCCGCCTCGGCGACCGCGTCGAGGCGATGACGCGCAGCCGCCTGAATGTCTGCGGCGAATGGCGCAACGTCGTGGTCCAAGAGCGCGGGCTGGGAGGCGAAGTTCGCGAAGTCGCAGCGCTCGCCCCGCGCCCGGCGCAGCACCCGCGCGATCCGCGCCGTGCGAACGGACGCCTTCGGCGAGCGTGCCGTCGCCGCGACGGCATCGCGCCAGCAGAAATCGAGCCGCCGCGCGATGTCATCGCGATACGCCTCCTCGTTGTCAGCGTCGATGCGCATGAACCAGCACGGGAACCTTGCGCCGCACAGGCCGGGGTAGAGGTGGTCGAGGTTGAAGGGCTCCGGCAGATAGAGGATCTGCTCGTCGGCGGCCAAGGTGGATCCAACCCAGGTCGTGCCCGACCGGTGCGCCCCGGTCACGAGCACGGGCGCGGCCCGGGACGACGCGATGGAGGTTCGGGCCGGCAGCGGTTCGGAGAGCCCCCCGTCTCGGACGACGGCCGCCAGCAGGCGCGATCGACCGGCTTCCAACGCCTCACGACCTGGACTCCCTGTTTTCTCGTGGCCCGTGCGTCCCAGGCGAAAGACTAGCGGCGTGCCTGCGACGAAGGAGGCGACGCCGAGGAGCGGGTTCGCGCTGAAGCGCCTGCGAGGCGGCGATCGGGGGAGCGCGAGAAGCCGACGCTCCCGTGCGTTACCCGCGCCGGAAATGAGCCCGCCGCACACACCGGCCGAGCTGCTCGCAAACGGCCTGGTTGCGCGGCTTCCGGGG
Organism: uncultured Actinomycetes bacterium; assembly: GCA_963845865.1. GTDB lineage: Bacteria > Actinomycetota > Thermoleophilia > Gaiellales > JALYLC01 > JALYLC01. Next base: position 16,323 of record CAWJTT010000003.1, on the reverse strand, counting down.
GATGGGCGTACTTGGGATTGAACCAAGGACCTCCCGCGTGTGAAGCGGGCGCTCTCCCGCTGAGCTATACGCCCGGGAACGCCCCGGAATGCTAGCGGAGTGGGAGGGATTCGAACCCTCGAGACGAGTTGACCCCGCCCACGCGATTTCCAGTCGCGCTCCTTCAGCCGCTCGGACACCACTCCAGGCCGGTTCCCAGTATCGCACGGAGGCTCGAGACGGATACAAGTTGGACGCTTTTCCCGCTCGTAGCGGTTTTCCGCCGTGGCGATCGCTTGCGCCCGCGGGTGCCGGTCCCGTAGCTTCCCCCTTGCACCGAGCGCCAGCCGCAGTAGGTTGAAGCTTTGCAGGGGTACAGACGCCTTTCGAGGCAACGGTACGCAGGCAGAGTGGACGAAACGGCAGGCGTTCGGTCATTTCTTTTCCCGTTCGCGGCCGCTCCGATGCGTTTGCTGGAGCCGCGTTGAGGGGATCGAGGGCTTTTCCCGCTGCGAGCGCTTTTCCGCTTTGCGAACCGCTTGCGCTCCCTCCCCCGGTGCCCCTACTGTCCGTTTCGCACCGGGCGCTGAGTCGGAAGCAGACGAAGCTCCGCCGGGGTGTTGGAAGTCCTTCGGGACCAAGGCACGCAGGCGAGGCGGAGTCGGTGACCGAATCGCGTTCGGTGCAATTCGTTTTCCACTCGGTCACCGTTTCGGGGCGGCGTACGAGCCCCACTGTCTCAGCGGCGGCTGAGCGTCACGGCTGTGCCGTAGGCGGCGACCTCGCTCATGATGTTGGCAATCTCGTTGCAGTCGAAGCGCATCGCGACCACGGCGTTCGCGCCCTTCTGTCTCGCCGCCTCGCGCAGTCGTTCGATCGCCTCGTTGCGGCTGTCGAGCAGCAACGTAGTGTAGCCGCGCGCCTCGCCACCGAAGACCGTGCGCAGCCCGGCGCCCATGTTCGAAAACGCGTTGCGCGCCCGCACGATGAGGCCGCAGACCTCGCCGTGCACCTGCGTGATCTCGTAGCCCGGCACGTCGTTGGTCGTCACGATCAGGATTTCGTCCATGACCTGACGATAGCCCGAGGTGCAGAGACGGCGCCGCTTCCCCGCCGCGGCGGTCGCTCTATGCTGGGAGGCACCCCAGGAGGGGTGGCTGAGTGGTTGAAAGCGGCGGTCTCGAAAACCGTTAACGGCGGCTTCGTCGTTCGAGGGTTCGAATCCCTCCCCCTCCGTTGTTGCCGGCCAAGAGCCTACGCATCCTTTCTGGCGACGCCGGTCGAACAGGTCGCAAGCCTCACAGAGCGTCACGGGAGTCAAGCTGTTGTCGCGCGGCATCGCTGCCCCGACGCCCCCCGCGTCACTCGGCGCGTGGTCCTGATCGCCTGGCGCCGGAACCGCCGTCGGGAGCGGTTCGCTAGAGCCGCCTCGGAGCGACTGACGCGCACGCGATGACCCACGAAAGCGCGGGAGATCGTGAGGCGCCTCCAGGCGCTCGCGTGCTGGCTACGAAGCCAGGTTCGGTGCTGACAGCGTTGACGGCGGCTTCGTCGCTCGCGCGTTCGAATCCTCCACCTCCGCGGCTCCAGGCGAGCCTGCGAAACTGCATTTCGACTCCAAGACAGCGCTCCCAAAGGAGACCGAGAGGGCGCGACCGGAAAGGAGATGTCGCTCGAGCGGCTCTCTCAATCGATCGGCAGCTTGGGGTCCGGTTGACTCCTGCCCGCCGGGATTCTATTTTGCGCGGAACACGGTTCCCCCCTGACCCCCGCGGAGCCCTCATCCGGCAAGCAGTGCGAACGAGCCAAGGGGGAATCATGTCTGCCCGCCCGCCGCATGGGATGCACGACGACCGAACGGTGGTAGTCGCTGACGCGGACAGCGCGTTCCGGACCGGCGTCGTGGAGTTGCTCGAGCGCGAGGTGGGCATACGAGCGGTTCCCGCGGCGACGACCGATATGCTGCTCAGGTTGGTCAACGAGCTCCGGCCGGCCGTAGTACTGGCTGACACCGACCCGGTCGCCGGTGGCGGGGTTGAAGCAATCGCACGCGTCAAGCGGCGCTCGCCGATGACGGAAGCCGTCGCCATCGCGACTGATCCTGAGCGGGAGGTCGTCCTCGCGGTCATGCGGGCGGGCGCGCGGGGCATCATCGAGCGGACGGTGCATGCGACCAGCCTCGTCCGCGTCGTAAAGCGTGCAGCTGCGGGCGAGATCACGCTCCCGCGCCGCCATTTCGGCTATGTGCTGGACGAATTCGCTCGGGTGGAGCGAAGGGTCGACGCGAACGTGGCCCTGACGCCACTCTCGAGCCGTGAGCGTGAGGTCCTGGCGTTGATCGGGAAAGGCAGCCGCAACCGCGAGATCGGCGAAATTCTCTCGATCTCCGAACTCACCGTCAAACGCCATGTCCACAACACGCTCAAGAAGCTCCAAGTTCCCACACGCGCAGCTGCGGTAAATCTCCTTGGGGCCGCGGAGCCGTGGTCTCCCATGCAGGCCGACCCCCCGGTCGGCGCAAGCTAGGAGCGCTCCGGCAGGTGATCCTGCCCTGCCTGGGCGAGGCGCGTGTTGGGGAAACGGCGATCCCGCGCGCGCCCCGCTCGGGCTGACTCCTCTCCCCACGCGGGTTACCGACGCCGACGGATCCCCAAGTTCCCGAGGTGACGCGGCAAGCTCGACCGAGGCCTCGTCCTGACAACCCCACCGGCTTGATCCGGGTCGCTGCCCGCTGCCTTGGGTCACCGGGTGTCTGCGTTGCTAGCCGTTCAGGCTCGAACACCCGCCGGACGGCACGGGATAGACCGCGCCCCTGGAGGCGAGCGCCGGGACCGAGCCCTCCGAAACGCGCCGTGTGACGTATCTGAGCGCCTGAGGCTTGTGATGCGTTGGCAGACAGATGAATACCGTGTGGTGATACTGACGGTCGGACGGCGTGCCGCGTTCGACGCCCCTGCCCTTGCCGTTGTCGTCGCCGACTGCCGAGCGCACCGCTGCGGCTGAGGAATGCAGGGCGCTCGAGGCTGCGCCGACGCCACCGAACGCGAAGAGGCTCACGAGAATCGAGAGGGAAAGCGCGAACGCAAGCCCGAAGCGTGGGCGCGGGGCGGAATGACGCCTGCTGCGCACGGCGGCAGCGAGGTTCTGCACGAACTCATCGCGCGCCTCGGGCCGCTGTGCACGTAGAGCACGCTCGAGATCGTGATCGTCATGTCCTGGCATTTCGTCCTCCTCCCGATGCCTCGTTCACCCATGTACCGGCGAGAGCCGTGGAACCTTACGGCGAGGGTGGGGTGATTCCGACCACCTTCGCCAACGAGTTCGTCTCCGCACCGAGCGGATTCAGCGTGAGTGCCTTGTTGGCCGCGGTGCGGCGGTCGGCACCGCGGGAGACGACAGCGAGGTCGTACCAGGCTTCCCAGGACGAGGGGTCGCGACGGACGGCGACGCGAAGTGAGATGCGTGCGGCATTCGGCTCGCGGAGGGCCGTCTGCGCCTCGCCGAGCAGCTGCCAAGGCACTGCCGAGGATCCACCGATGCGCGCGACCGCTTCGCGCGCGTGGTTCTGGGCGGCTACCCACTGCCCGTTGTCGACGGCACTGCGCGCCTGGCCTAGCGGATAGGCGCCATGCAGTGACCACAACGCGAAACCTGAGAATGCCAGGGCAGTCGCTGCGAGCGCCGCTCGGCCGCGCATACCTACTGCTCTCGCGCGTGAACCACGCGCCATGACCAGGAGCGTCGCTCCGCAGGCGAGCCCCGCCAGGCCTACGGCAGCCAGCTGCCAGTCCCAGTCCGCCGCCGCGTGTACGAGGAAGGCGACGTACGCAGCGAGGACGCCGGCCATCAGCGGGTGCCGGCGGGCCCGCCAGCCCGCTACGAGCGGGGCACCGAGCGCAGTGAGCAGCAGCCCAAGCCCGAGTGGGCCGAGTTCGGCGAGCGTCTCGAGGTACAGCTGGTGGGCATTTGTCGCATCGACGGGCGACGGCCGGTCGCGAAACCACTGTGCCGTGTAGCTCCCGGCGCCAGACCCGAGGAGAGGATGACGGCCGGCGTCGTCCAACGCCACTCGCCAGAGGTCAAGGCGGAACGAGCCGGATGCGTCGAACTAGGCGCGCGTTGAGGTCGTGCACGTGTCTCGGCGGGGGTGCAGCGAAGCGATGCGCGCTCCGCGCGACCAGGGTCCAGGGTGGCCCGAACTTCACGATCGTTCCAGCAGCGGCGACGGCGCAGATTGCGACCAGCAGGGCCGCAAAGGCACGGCGGGCATTCAGGGATACGTGCCACCGCCGCTCGAACAGCCCTAGAGCCGACACGGTTACTGCCGCGCCCACGGACAGCACGACGAGGGCAACTGCAAGGGAGCTGCCGTCCTGACGCGCCTGCTCCAGCGCGGGTGTAGCGGTCGTGAGCCCGTGGGAACGCGAGGCCAGCAGAATGCCGACGGCCGGCCACGGCAAGACCAGGATGGCCCAGGCTGCGAGCCCGAGTCGCCCGGGATCGACTACGAAAGCCACCAGCAGGCCGACTGCGAGCGCTACCCAAGCCCCGCGTGAGAACGTGAAATACAGCGTTGCCGCGCATGGCACGCAGCTGGCCGCAGCGGCCGCCCGCAGCGCAAGCGATTGAGAACGGCCGGCAAGAACGAGCCCGAGCGCCAGGCCCATCGCAGCCCAGAGGCCTAGGCTGTTCCAATAGCCGAGCGGCTGGTACAAACGGTTGTCTCCTGACGCGTCGGCCCCTTGAGCCCTGGGAAAGAGGCGCGTTCCGAGTGCGAGCAGGGACACCGCCGTCAGAGACGCCCAAACCGTCGCGACGAGCGGCGCTGCACGCCGAAAGAGCATCAGCGTCGCGGCCACCATCGCTACATAGAGCGTGAGCAGCTGGGTCTGCGGCAGGGCGGAGCCGAGTCCGCCGGCCGCCCAGGCAGCCGATCCGAGCGCCAGGACTCCGAGCAGAGACAAGCCTGCCAACTGGATGAGCTCGAGCCGCCGCAGCCGCTCGTGCGTTCCTAGGAGAGCAACAACAGCGACGATCCAGCCGCACGCAACTGTCGGCAGACCCCAACTCTCGGGGTAGTAGCCGCCGCTCTGGAGTGCGACGAGAATAAGCAGGGAGGCGAGCAGAACGACCGGCGCAGCCGCCCCGAGACGAGCTCGCTCGGGTCTGCGAAGCGCTCGCATGGCTTCCGCCGAAACCTGCATATCGTATCTAGTCTAGTCAGGGGTCCGAACCCGGGGTAGGCTGCGGGTTTCAGTCAGCGCGATGCGCGGATAACTGGAGGCAGATGCTCTGCAGCTATCGACAAATCGCCGCAATAATGCAGGGTGAGATCCGGTCGCTTCGGCCCCGCAGGGTTGGTGAACGGGGAGTTCGAAGGAGGGAGTTGCCGAATCACGACGCTCTCGAACCGGGCCTCCGCGAAGTGCCTCTCGAGGCGCCCGAGGAGTCGACGCTGACTGACGCACGGTGGGTTCTCACGATGGCGCTCTCCCTGGTTCTGGTGGCGAGCCTGGTTGCGTTCCGCGTGGGCGCTACAGTCCCGAACGTTCTGCGAGCGGATGTCCTGGGCGCGATCTCCTCGGTCGTCTTGAGTGGCGCAATGTATCCCGTGCCCGCTGGCGGCCGTTCCTGAGCGGGGGTGCTACGGCGTTGCGAGTCCTGCATGTCGCCCAGCCAAGCGACGGAGGTTCCCTCGTCTGCGCCGCGCACCTGGTCGCCGACCAGATCGCGCGAGGCTGGACTGTCGGCGTCGCGACCCAGCCAAATCTCCTCTCGACGAACTGCAGAGGATCTTGGGGCGGACTCTTTTCTCTGGTCAGCCGTGCGGCAGCCAGGATTCAGCGTGCTCGAGGAAACCCACCGACTCTCGCGCATAATTGGCCGCTTCGCGCCCGATGTTCTGCACTTGCACGCGGCGAAGGCTGGCCTCTGCGGAAGACTCGCGGTGAGAGGCCGATTGCCCACGCTCTATCAGCCTCACGGTTGGTCCTTCTACGCGGCAGACGGTCTGGTGAAACACGTGGCCGTCAAATGGGAGCGCCTGGCTACACGCTGGTCTGCGAATACGATATGTGTAAGCGACGACGAACGCCTTTCGGGCGAAGCGGCCGGCATCCGTTCACCGTGGACTGTGATTCCGAACGGTGTCGACACGGGGCACTGGCGCCCGCCCTCACCCGATGAGCGCGCGCGAGCCCGGCGCGCCCTAGGCGTCGCGCAAGACGCAACGCTTGCCGTCGCGGTAGCGCGCCTTCATCGCGCCAAAGGCGTCGACGTGCTGTTGCAAGCATGGAGCGAATTGCATCTGAGCTCTCCTCGCGCACGACTCATCGTCGTGGGCGACGGGCCAGAGATGAGCAATCTCAAGCGAGCATGTCCTGGGAGCGTAACGCTCGCGGGCGCTGCCGATCCCCGACTATGCCTCTCGGCCGCAGACGTCCTCGTGGCACCCTCGCGCTGGGAAGCAGGCGCGTCGCTCGCGGTAATGGAGGCGATGGCGCTAGGCCTTCCGGTCGTCGCGACGCACGTCGACGGGATGGCCGCGATCCTCGAACGACGCTATCTGGCTCCCGTCAATGATCCGAAAGCCCTCGCGTGCATCCTTGGAGAACTCCTCGGCGACAAACATCAATGTCGCGTCACCGGCGCTCGCAATCGTGAACTTGTCCACGCCGAGCGCAACCTAGAAACCTGCCTCGAGCGCACCGCCGAACTCACGCTTCGAGTGGAATCAGCCTTGACCGCAGAAATGGTCGAATCAGCCGAATGCAGCCAACGCGTCGATAAGGCGTCCTGCCGACTCGGACCACGAATGCCGCCTACTGATTGCCGCGGGATCCGCGGGGCGGTAGGCGGCCGGCGACGCAAGCACGCGCGTAATGCCGTCGGCAATGGATCGGACATCGTACGGATCAACGAGGCTGGCCCCGAGTTGCCCGAACATCTCGACCAATGCCGAGTTCGCCGACACGACAATGGGCGTGCCGCAGCACAGAGCCTCGAGCGCCGGCAATCCGAAGCCCTCCGCCAATGAAGGCATCACCAGCGCCATTGCCTCGCTGTAGACCGCCGGAAGGTCAGCTTCAGGGATGTGATCAACGGCATGCACGCCCTGCGACTCGAGCCACGCGCGATCGGGCAAGGAACGACCCGAAACACGCCGAGAGACCGTCCCGCCGGCCAATACCAGTTCGATGCCTTGATCTGTCGCGCGAACGAGATGCCAGGCGTGCACGAGGCGCGCCAAGTTCTTCCGCTGGGAAGCCGCCGCCAACGTCATGATGTATCGCCGTGGCAATCCCAGTCGCAGCACCGTCCGCTCGCACACCGCCCTCTCGATCGGGCGAAACTGCGGCCCAACCCCTCCGGGAACAATTGCGACTCGCTCCGGTGCAACGCCGAGCAAGCTCACGATCTCATCGCGGGTGTATTGCGAGACAGCTGCGAAGTGGACTCCACGCAGCGCCAACGCACGATGAAGCGTCCGGTACCAGATACGAAATCTGCGAGAATGATAGTCGGGAAAGCGGTACGGAAACAGATCGTGCAGCGTCACCAATTGCCGCGCCACACGGATCGGTCCGGTGTTGCCTGGCGACCAAAGTGGAGCGCGATGCATGCCGGCGAACGACGCCAGGTCGCGCTGCTCCCACGTATGACCCCGGGTTCTGCCGAGTCCGATGCGTAAACGGGGCGATTTCCTCGGGTATTCGCGCGTCGTGCGGGGCCGCGACCAAGACATCGCAGTCGCGTGCGGCCAGCGCACGCGTGATTTCGAGCGCATGACGCTGTACACCAGACAGCGACTGACTCAAGAACCGACCGTTTATCAGCAGCCAAGGCGATCGAGAGCTCCCAATGCGGGCATCGTTCATATACTGCGCAGGCCCGGCGCGGCGGTTGCGCGATCAACGCGGCGCGCCCTCGCCGCAGACGACCTGATCGTGCAATAGTTGAACACCAAGAGCGAGGCGCCCGTCGCGATCAGCGCTGATGGAATTGAATGATACGCATCGCCTCTTATCAGCGTAAAGGAGTATGGCGCCACATTTGCGTAGACGAGGATCGACCGCGCGCTCAAAGACGCGACAGTGCGTCGATACAGATACGCCAAGCCGATTCCGAGAAGCGCCGGCACCAGCAGTACGCCGGCGATGCCGAAGTTCGCTTCAGCTTCGCCAAGCAGCGTGACGCTCGTCTCGACGTGGTCCTGACCGTAGTACCCCGGAAAGTAGGTTGATGTGAACCACGCGTTTCCGCCGCCTAGCGGCTTGCCAGGCCACAGCGCTCGCGGCGCCGGAAATGTGAAGGCGTCCAAATATGTCAAACCGAACCTGCGTGCGTAGGTGCGCCCGTACGCCCCGTTCAGAGTGGCCAGAGAGTCGAATGCAATCGCATCATGACCGCCGACGATAGCGTCGATTGGACGCTGATAGCTCTGCTGTAGAAGCGAAGTGCGCGAGTGATTGCTGCTGCCGGAGAATTGCGAGTCGCGAAAGACGACGCGGAAACTCACTGCGATGGCCAATAGTGCCAGGCCCACGATCAAGACCGTGCGCGCTCTCAGCGGTCTCAGCGAATAGTGCACGATAAGCAGGGCAGGCAACGTTGTGCCGATAATGAGATTCGAACGACCACCGGAAAAGACGTCGGCAATCGCCGCGAGCGCGCCGAGTGTGACGATCACGCCCCACGTCACTCGGTGCGGCGGCGCCGCGCGCCGGCTCAGAAGGGCGACGAATAGCACCGCCTTCACGGGTACGGAGAGTTGTGTCAGAAATGCAATGTTGGCAAATGTGCGCTGTCGGTAGCCGATTTGCCCGAGATACGCTGCGAGACCGCCGCTCTTGAGAAGTAGGAAGGCCAGAAACGCCGTCACGGACGCGACGGCGACGACCATCGCCAAGTGGAATCGCTCGCGCGTGATGATCGGCCATGATGAGGACTCTGCGCTGGGCGTTGCCTGTCGTCGCGGATCGCACAATTGAGATGTAGCCGAGAAAGAAGCTCGCAACCCCAATCGACGCAAGCAAGAGTGCGACGCGTATCGAATCCATGACCGGGGCTATGGGAATGTCGTAGGCCGCCTTGGCCGGGCCCAGCATGCCCGTGGACAGGATGCGCAACGGCCGCAAGACGTAATAGACCGTGAAGATGACCGCGAAGACCAGGGCGGGCGAGAGAGGGTCCCGCGGTCCGCGTAGGTATGCCGGTGCGGCGAGGAGGATCGCTGCTGTCACCGGCAGCAGGTAGTAGTACGGACTCGGAGGTTCGGGTCCCAGTAGCTCCGCGGTTGCCACGCCAACTCCGGCGCAGATGGCAAATCCCGAGGCGACGAGCCCGAGGCGGTTCACCGCGCGACCGCCGCGAGACATTCCGCCAGGCCGAGCTGGGCGCGCTTGCGCAATGCCTCAGTGACATCTACGCTGGATAGGCGCAGCGTTCATAAACGCCTCACGTAGGGCCTGGGTATCCGGCCCGTCGATGAGGCGGACACCGCTGTCCTGAGCGAAGCTCCGAAGCTTCGGCGACGGGACGAGCCCGATGGACGGAACGCCAGCGAGCGCGCCGAACATGACGAAATGCATGCGCATTCCGACTGCCAGTCGACATGACGCCAGCTCATGGACGAGCTCACGCCATCCGCCCGTGGGTGGGAACCAGAGTGCACGTTCCGGCGCGGCAAGCAGGCGCTGAAAATCATGCAACCTGCTGGCATCGGCATGCAAACGGCGATCCGTCGGAACGAGCAGGATCGCCGCGTGAGGAAACATCTCATCGAGTGCGATCGCCAAGCATCTCAGTGCTTCGCTGCTGCAGTCGACTGCGCAAGCTGACCGCTATCCGGTCCTCCAACGACAGAGGGGTACGAAGGCCATGCGCCGAGAAAGACCGCGTCGGCGCCTACGACGAGCTTCTTCGGCGACGCGAGGGCACGCACCAAACGCGCGGATGGGTCGTCGCGGACAGTGACGCACGCCGCGTGTTCGACCAGGAACTTGGCGACTTGCCGCGCACCCGGCCGATCCAGCATCTCGGCACCAACAAGTGCATACGCGTACGGCGTGCGTCGCGCTATGCACGCAAGGCCGACCGCCAACTGATAGCGAAGCAGACCGCGTACCCCCAGCCGGAGGCGGGGCACTACGTCATCCTGAAGCATGGTCCCGCCGCCGATCAGCACCGCGTGTGCGTCGGCCAGCTCGCGCAGGAGCGCCGTGACCGGGCGTGGGCTGAACCGCCCGGGTGGCGGAGCCCCGCGGGCCAGCCGCACGTTGAGCGCAGTTACCACTCGCGAGACACTCGCGTGCTCCGCAACCGCGGCTCCGAGCGTGTCGGCTATTGCCTCGTCCCCGAGATTCATGACATGGCCTTCCGTCGTCAGCGCCGCCGCACCTGCAATGGCCACACGCATGCGTCAGGCCTCTACCATGCGAGGAGAGAGAGCTGTAGAGCCCTTCTGCACCTCCCGCAGTTGCAGCAGCAAGAGAGCCTCGCTTGCTACCACGACAGCGGGCACCAGGCGCACGTCGACGACCGAGGCCGGGACGGTGAGCGCAAGCGAGAAGACGCCTACGCGCGCCGCTGCCGCGAGTCGAGCCTTGGCCCGCCCGCAGCTGATTGCGATGGCGACCAACTGATAATTTGCGAACTTCAGCGGCAGAGCGAGTGCCAACGTGGCGATCACCACTGTCGTTGTACCTGGCTCGTGACGCAAGAGACCGGCGACGATCGAAGCGCTGAGGATCACGGCCAGCGCGACAATTACTCCCGATACCACGGCCCATCGCAACTGCAGACGCACGAGCGCGCGCCGCCGCTCCAACGCGGTGTCGACCAGGAAAGGCAGGCGCACCGAAGAAAGTGCGGCCGGCAGCAGTTCGGTCGGTTGCGTGACTCGTGTCGCGATTCCGTAAACAGCGCCGGCGCTCAACCCTCCCACAACGCCGACAACGATCGTCGGAACTTGGGAATACACCGACGACACGGCCGCACCCGCGCTATATGGCCATAAATCTGCGAGCGTCTCGCGCGTCCCGGCGGCGGGAAGCGGACAATCGCGGCTTGCTTCGCGCCGACTGACGGCGACCCAGGTAAGCCCGACGAGTACACTGAACGCCTGGGCCGCAAGGAATGCATCCAAGCCCCACGCAATAAGCGTGGCCGCGCCACCCAGACGCGCGGCACCCAAGGTGAGATCGACAGCCGCGAAGTGCCTAAACTCGAAAGCGCGTTGATATCGGCAGCGGGCAAAGCGCGCGATATTCTCCGCCATTGCGGCCGCGCCGACCGCGGCGCCCACAAGTAGTCCCTCTCGAGAGTGAGCGACGGCACCGACAATCGTCGTCGTGCCCAGAATCACAAACAAAGCCGCCAACGCCTGAAGACGGAGCACACCGGCCCAGAGCGACCTGCCAGTCGCTTCGTAGCGATCCCAGTTGATTACGGTGAACGAGCCGGCAGTCGACGAGTCTACGATGACCTGAACGGCAGAGGTCACGGCGAGCGCAAACGCAATGAGCTGGAACTCGAAGTGCGGAATCCCCGCTACGCCCGCGGCGATGAGTACGGCCAGGATTGCGAGTCGCGTGCACAGGGCGCCGGACGCCACCAGCGCCACGTGCGCAAACCCTCGTTCCGATGGACTGTCCACTAGACCGAAGCGTCTGTGCCGCGCGTAGTCTCGCTGAGAATCGGGTCTCGCCGTGCGTCGACGCGCACTTCCCGTCTCGCTTCATCGGCGCTGCCCTGCGCAGGGCCATAGCCATAGCCGTATCTATAGCCGTAGCCGTATCCATCGATAGCTCCCGATCCCGTCAAGACGGTGCCGAGGATCTCGCAACGCGCAAACGCAAGGGTGCGAAGCAACTCATGGAGTTCGCCACGTCGGGTCAACGCCAGATTGGAGACCAGCATTAGAGCATCGACGTGCGCAGACAGCGCCAGCGTGTCGCCGACGCTGAGCATGGGCGGCGTGTCAATAAGCACTAGATCGTAGTCCGCGCGTAGCTGCGCGAGGATGTCGGCAAGCCGCCGACTCGAAATGAATTCTCCGGGGTTCGGTGGGATACGGCCGGCGAACAGGACGTCGAGCCTGGACGGAGTCTCACGAACATCGTGACCGTCGTCGTCGAGGAATCCGGCGACGTTCATGCGTAGCAGAGCGTCTGCAAGCGACACCCGCCCGAGCGCGACGTCGATAACACCCCACGGGTCGGGCGCATCGAAGAATGTCGCCAGCATCGGCTTCCGCAGGTCGAGGTCCACGAGCGCCACGCGCTGACCGCCACGAGCCGCGGCTACCGCCAAGTTGGCAACCGTGGTCGACTTGCCTTCGGAAGGAAGTGCACTCGCCACGGCGATGATCTTGACGTCCTCGTCAATATTGGCGAGCTCGATGTTGGTGCGTAACATTCGAAAGGCCTCGGCCTGGCGCCCGTGCGGCTCAGCGAGCATGACCAGCTTCTGGCGCTCGCGCACCTTCTTGGGTGGTTCGGGCAACCGCCCAAGCAGCGGGATGCCAAGGCGAGCAGCGATTTCGTTGCCGCTGCGGACACGTGTATCGAGCGCATCCACCAGAAGCGCGAGACCCAGTCCGATGATGACACCGAAAGCGAGACCGAAAAGGCCGTTGCGGATTGGTTGTGGTGATACCTGGGGAGCGCGCAACGGCAATTTCACGACGGTGGCATTCGATGTCTGGAGCGTCTCGAGGGTTTGAAGCTGCTGCTGAGTCTCGGCCAGCTTCGCGGCCAATGCCGATCTGCCACGGTGATTGCGACGGAGCTCGGCTATCCGCCCCCCGACGTCTTGGCGTGCCAACTGCAACGCAGCAGTGTCGAGCTGATGGCGATAGCCGGTGTACGCGTCCGCGTACGCCGTCGCCAGCTTCAGCGCGAGGTCCGGAGTCTTCGCGATCACGGCGAAGGTCAAGAGATCAGAGTCTTGACCAGCGCTGACCGACGACGAATGCAGCAATTGGAAGGACGTAAGATGGGAACCTGGCACCGAGGCGAGCGCCGCAGCGAGAACCGTCGGCACGCGTGCAAGATCCGCCTGCGTTGTAGCGTTGCGATCTGCGAGTTGCTGATTGACGCTCTGATCCTGGGTGTTGGTGAGGAGAGCGGCCAAGGACTGATGAGTCAGGAGGACTTGCGCCTGGGCCTCGTATCGAGCAGACTGGCGCGTCGAGAGTGCTACGGCCACCGCAGGCACAAGGATCAAGGCCAGGAGTACGACCCACTTGCGCCTCCGCAGAAGCTGCAGGTAGTCGCGGAGCGTGCCGCTCTGCCGACCCGGCTCCGCTCTGCTGGGGCTCTCAGGCGCGTCCACGCGTCATCTCCTGCGTCGATGAGGCTCATCTCCACGGTTTCGCGAAGACGTGCGAGTGCGCGGTGGAGCGCGACGTCGACTGAGTTCGCGCGTACACCCATGATGGCGGCGATGTCCTTCACTGCAAGGTCTGCCCCGTAGCGCAGGGCGAGTAACTCCCGATCCGCGACTGAGAGGCGTGTCAATGCGGCGCGCAGGAACAGCCGCTGCACGGCCAGGTCGGCCACGTCTTCGACACCCAGAGAGGCAACTCCGTCCTCGACACGGCCCACTGATTGCTGCCTCTCTGACAGTTGGTCGTCGACTACGCGCCGAGCGATGCCGAGCAGCCAGGCCTGCGCGCTCCCAGCACGGGCGTCGAACGACGTCCGATAACGCACCGCGCGAGCGAACGTTTCGCCCGTCGCATCCTCTGCATCGGGGCCGTCACCGAGACGATACGCGGCATAGCTGTACACCCGTCGGATAAGCGGCTCCGGGTTGGCGAGCGGATCACTATGACGCACACTGCTCACGCCGTATCGCTGCCGCGAGCGATGACTGCCACAGTGCGAGCAAGAATGCTCAAATCTGATATGACGGACCAGTGGCGTGCGTAGACAACGTCGAGGTGTACGCGCTCTTCCCAGCTGATCCGATTTCGGCCTGATACCTGCCAGAGGCCGGTGATTCCCGGTCGCACCGAATGCCGCTCGCTCGCTTGCCACGGATGCAGGGCCGAAGCTTCGTATTCGGGCATTGGTCGTGGCCCCACGAGCCCCATATCGCCGCAAATGACGTTCCAGAACTGAGGGAGCTCGTCGAGGCTATGTCGTCTCAGCCGACGCCCGACGCGCGTGGCGTGCATTTCCGCGCTGCATGTCTTCAGTTCACGGACGGCGTCTTCGATCGGCAGCCCTTCGATCATGTCGTAGCCGCGTTGCTCGGCGCCTTGGCTCATGGTACGGAACTTGAGCATGCCGAACACCTGACCGTGCTTGCCCACGCGGCGCTGAAGAAAGAAGATCGGGCCGCCATCTTCGAGCTTGATCGCGATCGCGATTGCGAGGAGCAGCGGGCTCAGCAGCATAAGGAGTGCGGAGGCAGCCAGGACGTCGATCGCGCGCTTGGTGCTGTGCTCGCCGATGCATGGCGGCAGGCCGCCGGCGTCGAGTACAGTGATGCGGCCTAGCTCGAAGCCACGCGCCTGCACCAACTCGTAGAGGCGTGGGATGACCTGGATGCGCACACCTTGCAGGGTGCGCAGCATTGCTACGACGTCGGCGTCGACCGCCCTTGTGTACGCGACGATGACGAGTTCGATGTCGTGTTCTGCGACGAGACGTGGCAACTCGGTGAGCTGCCCAAGCGTGGCCGGCGCGCCTGGCGGCAGGTCGAGGGGTTCATCGTCGAGAAAGCCGAGGACTTCGAATGCGCACTCGCGGTGGCGCAGGGAGAGCTCCCATACGTGGCGCGCAGTCGAGCCTGTCCCCAGGACGAGCGTCCGTGCCGGATGGCGGCGTTCCCTGGAGGCGACGAGCGTGCGGGCCGCCACCCATGCGGAGGTCAAGCTGAGAGAGGCGATCACGAGCCGATCTGCATCGAGAGTGCCGGCAAAGCCCCCCGAGACGAGCGCTGTCATGACCGCGGCGGACCAACCGAGGAGTGCAAGCTGGCCCGATGTACGCAGTCGAGACCCTGGTAAGCGAGTGACAGGGTCGTATGCGCGTGTCGCACCAAGTAGCAGGATCGTCAGAAGGGTCGTGAACAGCAAGCCGGCGTCCGCCTGCCAGGACATCCGGGCTGCGACCGGCCCGGCTCCGCCATCGCGCATGAGCGATAGGAAGCCAAAGGTCGCCAAGACGTCGAACGCGACGAGTGCGGTTCGTCGCTTGTCGATTCGACGATCATTCGACCACCGTTCAGTGGTGGCGCCGTCTGTGACCGGCGCTGCGCGCTCGATGGTGATGGAACTCACGCCGCTGCTCCCATGAACTCCACGCAGGCGCTGGCTAGCCCAGCGGAACTGCAGGCGCTGAGCCCTGGCAACAGACGACCGTCGCGTGGAGACGTCCGCGACGGCGACCGAGTGGATCCTCGCCCTCGCATTTCGCCGCCATGCTGTCGAGACGTGGATCGTAAGGCAATGTGCCCTACGGTCCAAATCTCTGCCGATAACAGCGCGATAGTTGTAATCGGCCTGCATCTCGTGAGGCACGGGTGGTCCCGCGCACTCCAGAGCACGCGTTTGGATGTCCATGACTGTCAGACCGCCGCGCTTGCAACACTCGAGACGCCTGAGAGCGCGAGCCGGGGGCCGACTCAAGGGCCGTCGATGCGAACCGCGCGGTCGCTCAGGAACAGCCGCCTGCGGGCACGGGGTAGATCGCGCCCTCGGCGACGAGCGACGGGACCGAGCGAGCCGAAACGCTTCGCGCGTCATGCACGTTCGGCATACAGAGGGCCACATCGGTTCCGTACTGCTTGCGGAATGGCGCATCGCTGGCGTTCTGGATGTGCTTACCCGCGGGCTCGCCCACCGCGGAGCGAAGCGCCGCAGTCGACGAGTCGCCAGCTTGCTGCAGCGCGCCTATGACGTCTCCTCCGAAGGCGGTCGGAACCTCGCCGACCTTGCTTGCGACTGCGCTTACCGTGCCGACGGACGCCCCCAGGACCGACCGAAGCGCCCCGGTCGAGGAGTCAAGCGCCGCGCTCGAGGAATCGCGAGCCTGCTCGAGCACGCCAAGAACATCGTCGCGCAGACCGTTCGATACCGAACCGACCCCGCTGAACTGCGCCACGGCGGCCAGCAGTACCACGACGACCGCGGCCTTGAGAAACCACCGCTCCTCGGCGGGCGCCGCTTCCTCGTCCGCCTCTACGGGCTCTTCGCTGAGGCTTCGTTCGAGATCGTTATCGTCGTTTCCTGGCAACACCCTCCTCTCCGCGACGCCTCATTCAGCAACCCTTACCGGTGGAAGGCTCGAAACCTTACGGGAGGGGTGGGGTGTTTCGACCACCCGGAATCGG
>CAWJTT010000002.1:0-361826 GCA_963845865.1 uncultured Actinomycetes bacterium | reverse complement strand
CGGGAACGGGGGCGTGGCTACGCCACAGCACGAGCGGTTCCGCGCACATCACGCGGTACGCGACCTGCTCGAATTACTGGCAGTGACAAGGCCTGTTGTGCTCGTGCTGGACGATGTTCACTGGGCCGATTCCGCGTCCGTCGAGCTGATCGGGGCGCTGCTGCGCCGCCCGCCCGCTGCAGACGTACTGATCGCGATGGCTGTGCGTCAGCGCCAGTTGCCCGAGCGGCTCGGCGCGGCTCTCGAGCGGGCGCATCGCGATGGAACGCTCACCCGAGCGGAGCTCGGAGCACTGACGCACGGCGAGGCGTCAGATCTCCTCGGCGAAGGGATCGGAGCCGTCGACGCCACCGCGCTCTACGAGGCGAGCGGTGGAAACCCGTTTTACCTCGAGCAACTCGCGCGCGCACACGCCCGTACTCTCGTTCTGGAAGGACCGGATCATCCTGCGCGCCTGGCCGACATCGGGATTCCGCCCAGCGTGGCGGCCGCCTTGACGGCGGAGCTTGCGCTGCTGCCGCCCGATGTACGGCGCGTGTTGGAGGGAGCGGCAGTGGCCGGTGACCCGTTCGAGCCCGAGCTTGCGGCGGCGGCCGCCGCGGCCGGTGAGGAGGCCACGCTCGAGGCACTCGACGATTTGTTGCGTCTCGATCTCGTGCGCTCGACCGATGTGCCCCGCCGATTTCGCTTTCGGCACCCCCTTGTTCGCAGGGCCGTCTATGAGTCCACGCCAGGCGCGTGGCGTCTGGGCGCTCATGAGCGCAGCGCTGACGCGCTCGCGGCTCGCGGTGCCAGTGCGACCTCGCGTGCACATCATGTCGATCAGTCAGCTCGCGCGGGCAATTGGGATGCTGTCGCGACTCTGCGCGAAGCCGGTGAGGCTGCTGCCATGCGCGCTCCGGAGAGCGCTGCGCGCTGGTTTGCTGGTGCGCTCCGTCTGATTCCAGAGGATGCGCCACCCGAGCAGCGCGTCGAGCTGCTCCTCGCCAGGGCGGCGGTGCTCGCCGCGACCGGCGACTTCGGCGAGTGCCACGCTGCCCTCCTGGAGAGCGTGGCCCTCGCGAGCGGCCAAACGGTCACGTTGCGCGTGAAGGCTACGACGGCATGTGCGGCGGTCGAGCATCTGCTCGGTCGTCACGAGGCGGCGCACGCGCGGCTCCTGACTGCCCTGGACGGCCTGCGAGAAGGGTCCCCCGAGTCGGCCTCTCTGATGATCGAGCTCGCCATCGACGGGCTCTATCGCGCGGAGTACGACTCCATGCGGGAGTGGGCCGAACGTGCGCGAGACGCTGCCACTCCTCGTGGCGACGGACCGCTGACCGCGGCGGCGCTGGCCGTGCTCGCGCTCGCGGGTGCATTCGCCGGCCGCGTGCCCGAGGCCGAGCTTCATCGTGCCGAGGCCGCGGCCCTCGTCGATGCGCTTCCGGACGCTGCGCTCGCGATGCGCCTCGACGCGGCCGCCAATCTCGCCGCCGCAGAGCTCTACCTTGATCGCTACGAGGAGGCCACGGCGCACGCGGAGCGGGCGCTGAGGATTGGCCGGGAGACTGGTCAGAGCGACATCGTCCCAGTGCTGTTCCCTACGCTCGGATCGGCTGCCCGCATGCGCGGTCGCCTCGCTGAATCAGCGGAGTTGCTCGAGGGAGCCGTCGAGGCGGCGCGGCTGTCGGGACATGCGCAGGAGTTGGCCTGGAACCTTCTCAACCGCTCCCATACCGCGCTTCAGATGGGCGATGTGGAGATGGCACTGGCGGCTGCACAGGAGAGTGTCGATCTCACGCGTCACCTGGATCATGGCCTCGTTACGGCCTATGCCGGCGTCGCGCTGGCCGGCGCGCTGCTCGCGTCCGGAGATCCCAAGCAAGCGGTCGGGGTGCTCCTGGCGCTGGCCGGAGGCGACGAGCTGCTTGACATCCCCGGAGGATGGCGGGCGAAGTGCTTGGATCTGCTCACGCGCTGCTGGCTCGCGTGCGGCGGCCGTGAAGAAGCAGGCCGCGCAGCTGCATGCGCTGAGGCCAGAGCGGTCGCCGTGCCGCTTCAGATGCCCGTCGCGATGGCCCGGCGCGCCCGCGCGGCCGTCGTGCTCGACGCGCAACCCAAACTCTCGGCAGAGCTCGCGCTCGCGTCGGCCGTTGCCGCGGAGAATGCCGGTGCCCCGGTCGAGGCCGCGCTCTCGCGGACGCTCGCCGGCCGCGCCTTCGCCGCCGCGGGTGACCACACGGGAGCGGTCGCTCAGCTCGAACGCTCTGCAGCCGAGTTGCATGAGCATGGTGCGATGCGTGATCGTGACGAGGCCGAGCGCGAATTACGCAAGCTCGGCCATCGCATCCGCCGCCGCACGCGGCCCGGCAAGTCCGATGGAGCCGAAGTCGAGTTGCTCACGGCGCGCGAGTTCGAGGTCGCGCGGCTGGTCGCCCAGCGGAAGACCAACCCTGAGATCGCAGCAGCGTTGTTCCTCAGCCAGAAGACCGTCGAGACGCACCTCCGGAACATGTTTCACAAGCTCAGCGTCAACTCCCGGGTCGAGCTTGCGCAGGCAGTCAGCCGTGCCGACCGCGAGCAAGGCCGCTGACGTGGTTTGCGGTCCTGGGCTCATGACGTGCCGAGGAGTGCACGGTCGAAGAATGCGATGACGCGTCGTTCGTACTCGCGCGGGTGCGCGTCGATGCCTCCGGTGTGAGAGGCGCCCGGGACTCTCCAGAGCTCCTTGGGCTCGCCCGCATTCGCGTAGTAGCGGGGCGTGAGGTCGATGACGTTGGACTGATCGTGCTGGCCGTAGATGAAGAGCACGGGCCGGGGGGCGATCCGCCCGACCAAGCTGCCGATCTCGGGCGGAGGCAGGCGATTCGAGAAGAGCGCCGTTCCCACGGTCATCACGAGCGATGTCGGGATCTCTTCCCATTTCGCCGAGCCCGGTCGTGCGATGTCCTCCTTGATCGAGCGAGAGCCCGCGCCGTCGGAGACGATCGCCTTGAGGCCGTCCGACTGCGCGGCGGCCTGGAGCAGCGTTTCGCCGCCGACCGAGAGCCCGATGCCGCCGATCCTGCCGTCGTGCACATCCGCGCGGGCCTGGAGGTAGGCGACGGCTGCGTTGAGATCTCGTTCTGCGCCCCACCCGAAGATGTTGGGGTCACCGTCGCTCTTGCCCTCACCGCGCCGGTCGAAGAGCAGGACGCCGTAGCCGTGACGCGCGAGGATGCGCGCCGGCTTCTGCGAATCCGCGCGCCCTGGAGCCGAGATCACGGCGGCGCCGTTTCTCGAGGGCACGTACCAGCCGCGCAGCGTGAGACCGTCGGATGTCCTGAATGACACCTCCTCGTACGCCGTGCCCAGCCTGGCTTCGGGAACCGCGGCACGCGCGGCGTGGGTGAAGACGTACGTCAGCGCCAAGGGGCCGAGTGCGAGATACCCGACGACGACAGCGGCCGCCGCCAGCAACAGCCGGCGCGCGCAGCGCCAGACGAGATTGTCGCCTCTTCGCCGTGTCGTCCAGAGGGTCGTGACGCCCAATCCCGCGAGCAGGAACCCCGCCGGAATGGCAAGCAGCCCCGTGTAATCGTCGCCCGACGGCCCCACGGCGACGGTGTAGTAGCCCGCCTCCGCCAGGCCGGCCACGATCCCGAACAGCCCGATCGCGATCGCGATCGCTCCGCGCAGCCCCGCCTTGATCTGCCCGTAGCGGGCGGCGAGGGCGACCAGCAGAGCGAGGGGCACGAGGCCGCTGACCAGATGGTCAGCGGCCTGCGTGCCGGGTTGCGGCTGCATCGAGGTTGTCGTCGGCGACGTGCAGGGCGAGCAGTCCGATCGCAAGGCGGGCGAGGCCCGTCTGCGTCCTCAGCGCGCCCGAGGCGCGCGCAATCGTGCGGCCGGCGAGCGGGTGAGAGCGGATCCCGATCTCGCCCCGCATCAGGTCACGTCCCGCTTGATCACGCGGGTCGCGCCCACGCTGAACACCGCCGCCCAGGCGGCCAGGAGCGAGAGCGCGGCGACGATGCTCGGGCCGTGGTCGCCCGCCAGTCCGACGGCGGCCATGATGGCCCCGAACGGGAGCACCGGCGGGAAGAAGCCGCCGAACAGCTTCTCGACCAGCAACGTCCAGACGAGAATCACCACGATCGCCGCGGTCTGGTGGCGCAGGATCGAGCCGGCGGCCACACCGCAGACGGACGCCAGAGCACCGGTCGCGATCATCGCGGACGCGACGGCGACGAGGTGCCCGTTGGAAGCGACTGTCAGGTGCTCGCCCCGCGCCATGAGCAGTACGATCGGGAACGAGATCGCGACGCCGAGGGCGGTGACGACGGCGCCGAGCGTGGCGTGTGCGATCAGCTTCGCCGCGAGGATGCGTCCCCGCCGCGGGGTGATCAGGTAGGTACTCACGATCGAGCGATGGTGGAACTCGCCTGCCGCGGCCAGCGCTCCGATCAGCAGGAGCATGAGCGCGCTGATGAAGCCGGGCCCGATTGCCAGCGCCTCACGGGCGTCGGCTGCGCGGCTCGCATTGCCCTGGCCGATGTCGGCCATGGCGAAGGGAGTGATCAGCGCCGTCAGCGCGAGCACTCCGGCGATGACGGCCCATGGCCCGCGCGTGGTGGCGAGCTTGAGCCATTCGGTGCGGATGAGGCGTGTCATCGTGCCAGCTCCTTGGTGCGGTTGTCGGTGAGGTTGAAGAACGCCGTCTCGAGGTCGACGACCTCGGGAGTCAGCTCGTAGACCACGGCTCCAACCGTGGCCGCGAGGCGGCCGAGCTCATCCGGAGCGGCGCCCCGGACGCGTACCAGGTCGTGCTCGAGGCGCTCGTAGCGGTGGCCGGCGGCATCCAGCGCGCCGGTCAACAGGTCGAGCGAAGGCGTGCGGATGCGCGTGGACGCGCCGCCGCTCAGGTCGGAGGTGAAATCGCCGACCGGCGCCTGGGCCAGCACACGGCCCTCGCCGATGACGACGATCTCCTCCGCCGTCTGGGCAACCTCCGCAAGCACGTGGCTGGAGAGCAGCACCGTGCCGCCCGCAGCTGCGAAATCTCGCAGCGTGTGCCGTAGCCAGCGGATGCCGTCGGGATCGAGCCCGTTGGACGGCTCGTCGAGCACGAGGATCTCGGGCTCGCCGAGCAGCGCGCCGGCCAGACCGAGGCGCTGGCGCATCCCCTGGGAGAAGCCGCCGATGCGCCGCTTGGCGGCATCCGCGAGCCCGACCTGGTCGAGCACCGCAGCCACGCGCGCTCTCGGTATGTCCAGGGCGCAGGCCAGCACCGAGAGATGACCGGTGGCGGTCCTGCCGGGGTGCCCGACGTGGGCGTCGAGCAGAGCGCCCACGAGGCGGCTCGGATCGGGCAGATCGCGGTAGCGGCTGGTGCCGAAGAGTGCGCTACCGGATGTTGGTTCCACGAGCCCGAGCAGCGTGCGGAGCGTCGTGGTCTTGCCGGCGCCGTTGGGGCCGAGGAATCCGACGATCGTTCCGCGCTGCACGGTGAAGCTGACGTCGCTGACGGCGTGGTGGTTGCCGTAGGTCTTGGCGAGCTGGTCGACCGTGATGACGGTGTCGGCGTGTCGAGCGGGAGAGGTAGACATGTGCGTGTCCTTTCGGAGTGGCAGGGAAGGGTCGGGCCCCGGCCTCGCGGGTGCGAGGCCGGGGCCGGTGGACGTGAGTGGCTTGGCTAGTCGCCGGCGGGGACGGCGACCGGGAAGGACGGAGCCTGCTCGTGCTCGAGGTTGGGCAGCCATGCGAGCCAGTTCGGCAGGTACCAGTTGGCGTCGCCGAGCAGCTTCATCGTGGCGGGGAGCAGCACTGCGCGCACCAGGGTGGCGTCGATGAGGATGGCGGCCGCGAGCCCGAAGCCCATCTCCTTGAGGTCGAGCAGTGGCAGGATCGTGAAGATGCCGAACACCGCGACCATGACCACGGAGGCGCCGGTCACGACCCCTGCCGTCTTGCGGATTCCCTGCTCGACGGCCTCATCGCTCGAGAGCCCGCGATCGAACGCCTCGCGGATGCGGCTCAGGATGAACACGTGGTAGTCCATCGAGAGCCCGAACAGGATCACGAAGAGGAACATCGGGAGCCACGACGCGATGCCGCCGGTCTTGTTGAAGTTGAGGAGGTTCTCGCCCCAGCCCCACTGGAAGACGGCGACGACCATGCCGTAGGCGGCGGCGACCGAGAGCAGGTTGAGCAGGATCGCCTTGACCGCGACGACGAGCGAGCGGAACGCGGCCAGCAGGATCAGGAACGCGAACAGCAGCACGAAGCCGAACACGAACGGCGCCGCCGACTTCATCTTCGAGTTGAAGTCAGCCGACTGCGCGGTGCCGCCGGTCACGGCGTACTCGACGCCTGGCACGGTGCCGATGGTGGCAGGCAGGATCTCGCTGCGCAGTGTGGCGAGCGCATGGTTGGAGACCTTGTTGGTGCCGTTGCCGGCGAGTGGAATATCGACTCTGAACGCCGTTCCATCGGCGCTCTTATCGACGTTGATCGGGTCCTGCGCCTCGCCGGACGCGAGGGCCTTCGTCTTGAGGTCGGCGATCGCCGCGCGGATCTGCGGGGTGTCCTTGGACTGGATCGCCACCGTTGCGCCACTGGCGCCGCCCGGGAAGGCCTTGTCGAGCACGTGGAACGCCTTCAGCTCGGGCTGGTTCTTGGGCAGCGCGTTGAGCCCGTTGTCGGCCGTGTGCAGAGACAGCGCGGGCACGGCGAGCACGACGAGCACTGCGCCCGCGGCCACTGCGGAGATCGCCGGATGACGCAGGACGGGCTTCAGGATCGCGCCCCAGAAGCGGCTGCCCTCGCCCGTGTCGCGGCGCAGCCGGTGGAGGAACGGAATCTTCCCCTTCTCGACCTTGTCGCCGAGCCGGGAGAGCACTGCCGGCAGCACCGTCAGCGAGCCGATCATGGCGACGCCGACGACCATCATCGTGCCGATCGCAAACGACACGAACGTCGCCTGGCCGGAGAAGAACATCCCGGCCATCGCGATCATGACCGTGAAGCCGGAGATGAGCACTGCCCGGCCCGAGGTTGCGGCGGCGGCTTCGAGAGCAGCGCGCTCGCCCCTTCCGGCCTTGCGCTCGTCCCGTTCACGGCGAAGGTAGAAGAGCGTGTAGTCGACGCCGACTGCGAGCCCGATCAGCAGGACGACCTCCTGAACCTGCCCGTCCATCGGGACGAACTGGCTCACGACCGCGACGAGCCCCATGGTCGCGAAGACCGAGGTCAGACCGACCAGGACCGGCACGAACGCGGCGACGAGCGAGCCGAGCACGAGCAGCAGGATGAGGATCGTCAGCGGCAGCGCGATCATGCCTGCCTGGGCGACCCCGCCATTGATCAGCTTGTCGAGCGACTTCTCGGTCGAGACGCCTGCCTCGCCCACGTAGAAGGCGGGGTGCGCCTTCTGCACCCCGGCAGTGGCGGCGGCGATCGTGTCGATGTATTTCGCCGCCTCGTCGTAGTTCCCGCGAGGCTGGAAGGTGATCAGGACCGCGTGCCGGTCGGGCGAGATCTGGCCCTCGTGGCCGGCGGTCAGCGGCGAGCGCAGCTTCTCGACCTTCGGGAAGCCCTTGATCACGGCCAATCGACTCGTTGATCACGGCGCGGAAGGCTGGATCGTCGACGGTCTTCGTCTTCGACTGCATGACGCACGAGCTCGAACTGCCCGGTCTGGTCGAGGTCGAACGACTTGTCGAGAATCCTGTTCGCCTTGGCGGATTCACCGACACCGGCGTCCTTCTGCTCGATCAGTTGCATCGGGAAGAAGATGCTCGTGGCGAACGCCAGCGACGACGAACGCGAACCAGGCGAAGACCGCGGTCTTCCAGTGGCTGGCGCTCCAACGACCCATGCGGGCCGCGATGTTGTTCGACTTGAATGCGTCGCCGATCGGCTCGGCGGTCTTCGTGGAGCGTGTGTGCGTCTTGCGGAACATCTCACTTCTCCTTGGAATGTGTGTGAGTGACTTGGATGTGCCGAGCGGTGGCCTTGCGCCTCGCCGGCGTTGTGCAGATCGCGCGTGAAGCCGGTATGGGACTCCGTTCCCCTCTGAACCCGGTTTCGGGGTCGGCGCAGGGCGCGCCGTCGTTCGCTGGTGCGCTCGAGAAGTCGGTCAAGCGGCGACCTCCTGCGTGTGCAGCGGCGCGCCGACCTCGACCTCGGAGCCGGCGTAGATGAACGGATGGCGAAAGGCGTCCAGGGCCCGCGCGGGGGCGACGGCGAACTCGAACTGCCGCTCAGTCCTCGTGTCGGCCGCGACGACCTTCACGCGGTTCCCGGCCCGGCTCCAGAGCAGCGAGACGACGATGCCGTCGGCCTCGCGACTCGCGAGCTCGCTCCAGCTTTCACGGTGCGTGTTCATGGAATCGTCACCTCGCTGACCTTCGTAGCTGTGGTGCGCGCCGCGACGAAGAACGGCAGCAACGCAAGGGCGTCGTCCTCGCTGGCCGCCTCCACCCGCCACCAGATCGCGTGCCCGCCCGTGCGGCACGACGCGATCGTCGCCCGGCGGCGGAGGGAGCTCTCGTGACCCCGGAAGGAGGCGAAGACGACTCCGCATTCATCCGCGCTCATGGCGGTGGTGGAGGAGGAAGCAGGGCATGCGTCAAGCCTGCCGCCCGCCCGAGCACACCGCATCGGGGCAACACCCTGATCACGCACCCTGATCTCGGCGGCGACCAGGTCGTCCTCTGCGAGCGCCACCCTGATATCCGGCGGCATCCAGACAACCCGGGCGACCGACCGGTACGCGCCGTGATCGCGCGCACCGACCCGAGCGAGCCGGAGAGAGTCGTGGGCCTCGAGGACCACGGGACCCACCTGAGGCGATGGCGCGAGTCGCCTCGGTGTGAGGTTTCAGTACGCTGCCACCCAAGCGACGGGACGAGAGATGAAGGCAGATCGCTTGGTGTTCGTGGGTGCACGGCTGGTGCTCGCCGTGACGGTGGTCCTGGCGCTCGTCGGCTGCGGTCAGCGAACACGGCAGGCGACGACTGCACGGCAGGCGACCACCGCGCGGCCTGCGGCCGATGCTCGAATCGGACCTCGCCTGAACTTCGCGTACGACCTCGCCCGGCCTCTCGGCTTCGTCGACCGCGGCGTCAGCGCGCGGCGTGGCTCGATCTCGGTGCATGACGTCGTCTTCATGGCGGGCAGCGACAGGGTGGACGGATACCTCGTCGAGCCGACGGCGTCCAAGCGTCTACCGGCGGTCGTCCTCGTGCACGGATCGGGCGGCGACCGCCGCCAGCTTCTCGCCCACGCAGTCGCCCTGGCTCGCCGCGGCGTCGTCGCCCTGACCATCACCCAGCCGTCCACGTCGCACCCGCCGCCGCCGCCGGCGACGCTCGCCCAGCTCCTCGCCGAGAACAAGTCCGTCACGCGGCGCGATGTCATCGCCGCTCGGCGCGCGGCCGATGTCCTCGCGGCCCGCCCGACCGTCGACGCCCGGCGGCTTGGCTATCTGGGTTGGAGCGCCGGCGCGAAGACCGGGACGTTCGTCGCAGCGTCGGATGTGCGCTTCCGCGCGCTCGCCCTGCTCTCGGCGGGTGCCGACACCCTGTCGGCGTTCGTCCACGCCGCGCCGAAGGCGTCCCGCTCTCTCGTCCGGCACGAGCTCGGCAGCGTCGACCCGCTTCGCTACGAGGCGCTGGCGCGCCCCGGCACGCTGCTGCTCGAGGACGGCACCGGTGACGAGGTCGTCCCGCGCAAGGCGCTCGAGAACATGATCCACGCGGCGCCGCCGAAGACGGTCGTGCGCTGGTACCCGGCCGGCCACGCTTTGAACGTGCGCGCGTATGACGAGGCGTTCACCTGGCTGCTGACGAAGCTCGGGGTCGCGACGCATTAGCGCGGACACCGTCTCTCGCCGTCTGGGTTCGTCAACCACCTGAGATCCCGCCCGTGCGGTCTCGGCCGCATGCCACGCGACCACGTCGACTCGAGATCCGTACCCGCGGGGAACACCGCTCCCTCTCGGCACAGAGGCGCTACCGTCGTGAGAGTCCCGAGCGCGCCCGGCTCAGGGGGCGCAGCGCTGATCGTTCCGCCCCTGCGCCCGGCGGGCGCCGCGGTTCTATCTGTGGTTCTAAACCAGCGTCCATCGACGCGCGCTCTCGGCTTGGGACACCGCGCCTCTCGTGCTTCCTCAGTAAGATGGCCGTGCGCGCGCCACTCTGACCCAGCCCCCGTCCTGGTGACCACGCAGTTCAACTTCGGCCTGAAAACACGCTCCGGAGATGCGGTCAAGAGTGGGGTCGCACGTGACACGCGAGAACGTGCAGCCGGCGAATGCGGCGACTGTCCCGACTTCTGAGGACGGATGAGAGAGCGCAACGTCGTCGAGCTGACTCGGACTCGCACGATCGAGGAGTTTGCCGTGCTTGGCACTGGCTGCCTCGCCTTCGACGGCGATTAGTAGAACCGATAGGGAGATGGCGCGATGAGCACGGATGTGAGGACGACCACGCATGAGGTGAGTAGGTCTGCCGGTCAGGCGGGGCGGGTGGAGCATTTTTCCGTCGCGGAGCGGGTGGCACGGGGAAAGGCGGCGCGGGCGGAGGTGCCGCGCTCGTCGCACGCCGAGTGGGAGCCCTCGCCGTTGCGGCGCTCGCCGGTGGAGCTGCTGGAGGTGCAGGCGCAGACGCGGGTGCCGGAGTTGGTGCCGGTCCGCTACGGGCGGATGTTGGTGTCGCCGTTCACGTTCTATCGCGGGGCGGCGTTGTTGATGGCGTCGGATCTGGCGGGGATGGCGCGGACGGGTCTGCACGCGCAGTTGTGCGGGGATGCGCATCTTTCGAACTTCGGTGCTTTTGCGGGTCCCGATCGGCGGTTGGTGTTCAGCATCAACGACTTCGACGAGACGCTGCCGGGCCCGTTCGAGTGGGACGTTAAGCGTCTGGTGGCGAGCTTTGCCGTGGCGGGTCGCGACCGTGGCTTCGACGCCAGCGACGCGCGAGATGGTCAACCGGGCCGTGGGGCGGGCGTACAGGGAGTCGGTCAGGCGCTACGCGGCGATGGGCAACCTGGAGCTCTGGTACACGCGTCTGGATGCCGAGGAGCTGTTGGCGGGGTGGCGGAAGAAAGCCTCGGCAGAACAGCTGAAACGCGCTGACCGCAACCTGGCGAAGACCCGCTCGAAGGACAGTCTGAAGGCGTTCGCGAAGCTGACGGAGATCGTCGACGGTGAGCCGCGCATCGTCGGCGACCCGCCCGTGATCACTCCGATCGAAGAGCTCATGGGTGATCGCGCAGCACGAGTTCGAAGACTTCCTGCGCAGCGTCATCCGCTCCTATCGCAGGACGCTGTCGGGTGACCGGCGCAAGCTCTTGGAGCGCTACCGCTACGTGCACGCCGCGCGCAAGGTCGTCGGTGTCGGCAGCGTCGGCACGCGCGCCTACATCATGCTGCTGCTCGGCCGCGACGGCGACGATCCGCTCTTCCTCCAGTTCAAGGAGGCCGAGGCTTCGGTGCTGGAGGCGTTCCTGGGCAAGAGCGAGTTCGCCAACCACGGACAACGGGTCGTCGAGGGCCAGCGCCTCACCCAGGCCGCCAGCGACATCATGCTCGGCTGGATCCACACCGAGGGCCTCGACTACGTCGAACGCGACTTCTACGTCCGCCAGCTCTGGGATGCGAAGGGATCCGCGATCATCGAGCTGATGGAGCCAAACCTGATGACGGCGTACGCGAAAATCTGTGGCGCCGAACTGGCCCGCGCGCATGCCCGCTCCGCGGACGGAGTCGCGATCGCCAGCTACCTCGGCAACAACGACAGCTTCGACCGCTCCATGGCCGTGTTCGCCGAGTCCTACGCAGACCAGAACGAACGCGACTACGCGGTACTCACCGAGGCCGTCAAGGCCGGACAGATCAAAGCCGAGACCGGCGTCTAACCCCCGGTCCTCCGATGCCGGAATGGCTCGCGGTCCGGGTCGGACCGGGGCGATATGGCTGTCCGGTCGCGGTCGTAGCATCTGCTGCATCACCCGCTTCGTTCTCATCGAGCGCGGCATGTCGCGGTTCCTGCGTGAGCCGTCTCGATTCGGGGCGCCGCGGGTACGATCGTCTTGGCCACAGCCGTCGTCGTAGTGGCGAGCGGCGCGCTGATGACGCTGGTGGATCACCGCGAGTTTCCCAATGTGTTTCGCGGGATGTGGTGGGCTCTGCAGACGGTGACGACGGTGGGCTACGGAGATGTGACGCCGCGCCGCCTGCCGGGGCGGCTCGTGGCTGCTGTGGTGATGTTCCAGGGCATCGCCCTGCTCGCGATCGTGACGGCCGCCGTCACGTCATCGTTCGTCGAGCGCGCGCAGAGGGCAGACGCTGTCTCGGGAGCCGCCGCGGAACAGCTTGAGCACGATCACCTCGACGCTCGTTTCGACGACCTCGCCGCGCGGCTGGAGCGCGTCGAGACGATGTTGCGGAAGCTCGCCGACGCCTGACGCGTGCGTTCACACCGGGCCGGACTGGCGCGACCTGCGCCAGCAGCACGACCGGCAGGCACGAGGTCAGCTCGCCCGCTTCCGAGGGCGCGAGGTTAAGAGCTTGGGTGACGGGTTTCTCGCGGTTTTCGACGGGCCGGCGCGCGCTGTGCGATGTGCCGAGGCAATCTCGGCGTCCGTTATGCGGCTTGGGATCGAGGTGCGCTCGGGCCTGCATACCGGCGAGGTTGAGTTTGAAGGCGACGATCCCGCGGGTATCGCAGTCGCTATCGGGGCACGTATCGGCGCTCTCGCCGAGCCTGGCGAAGTGCTCGTCTCCTCAACGGTCAAGGACCTCGTAGTCGGCTCGGGTCTCTCGTTCGCGGATCGAGGCGTGCACCCGCTCAAAGGCGTCCCCGACGAGTGGCACCTGTACGCTCTCGCGAGCGTGGCGAAGGCGTAAGTGAGTGCGCGGCCCGCGACGCCCATGCCGCCTGAGGAAGCCCCCGTACGTAGTTCTGGAACCAGCGTTCGCCCCCGGCGCGCGGGACGGGCACCGAGCCGTCGACGAACTGACGGCGATTGGCGGGCGCTAGCCCGACTCTGGGCCGGTGGCTTCGGACTCGGTCTGTGCAATGAGCGCGCGAAGGAGGCGGTTGGCTGTCGTCTGGCCACGGCCCCAACCGGTGAGCGCGAAGGTCCCACCGGTAGTGATCGTCGCCTCGATCGTCGATGGTGCGCGCTCCACCAAGGAGACCGTCAGCCTGGGTCCCGACCCCAAGATGCCTGTCCTGAAGACCAGCATTCCGGGACGGCTCCCAGGCGCGAAGTACGTCATACCCTGATGGGCCGCGACTCGCCGAGTGGTCCTTTCGGCGCTTTCCAACGACGTCGTGAGTGTGCCGCGGACGACGGCCATGGCTTCACCTCAGTCTTCGGATGCGTGTGGTGGGTTCATGGAACGAGTGTGCTCCTATCGCAAGCGCGGCATCTGCGCACCCGACTACCGGCTGAACGGATGCTGGCCGCGAACCTCCGAAGGTTTCCTCCGTCATCCGCACTGATCCCTGAGTCCCGCAGGTCGGACAGCGAAGGTCTTGCATGCCGCCGACCGTATCTGACTGAGATTGGCGGCGTTTTTGTAGGGGCGGCGCCCCCAGTACGCGCTGTCGCGCCGCCCCTACGTCTCACGTTGTAGCCGCTGCTGGAACAGTCGAAACGAAGGCGCCCCGCGATGTCTTCGCGGTAGCATGCTCTCGGTTGACCCAGGAGGGGGTCTCATCATGGGAACTGGCGAGGCATCGGGAAATATCGTTCTGGTGCATGGCGGTTTCGTGGATGGCTCTGGCTGGCAGGGTGTCTACGACCAGCTGAGGAACGACGGCTACAGCGTCGCCATCGTTCAGAATCCGACGCTTTCGCTCGAGGGTGACGCCGCCGCTACGAGACGCATCATCGACCAGCAGAGCGAACCCGTCATTCTCGTCGGTCATTCGTATGGCGGGGCGGTGATCACGGAGGCCGGTACTCATCCGAAAGTTGCGGCGCTCGTCTACATTGCGGCCTTCGCGCCGGACGAGGGCGAATCGGTAAACACGCTCATCGCAGATCCGCCGCCGGGAGCGCCCGTGCCGCCGATTCTGCCGCCGCAGGACGGCTTTCTGTTCCTCGACCGCGAAAAGTTCCATGAGTCATTCGCGGGCGACGTGAGCGACCAACAGGCCGCGTTCATGGCCGACTCGCAGGTCCCGTGGGGCGTTGACGCCCTGGGCGGCACGATCAGCGAGCCTGCCTGGCGGAGCAAGCCGAGCTGGTACCTCGTCGCGACCGAAGATCGGATGATTCCTCCGCCGGCGCAGCGCAAGATGTCTGGCCGGGCGGGTTCGACCGTCGTCGAGGCCTCCGGCAGCCATGCGATCTACGTCTCGCATCCCGAAGCCGTGGCCGAACTCATCGAGCAGGCCGCTTCCGCAGCGAGCTAGGTCGCGCACTAAGAGGCCACGGGCTGCGCGACTGCCGCTGGCGACCGGCCGTGGCCCACGGCTACTCCTGGGATTGGATGCTGGTGAGCGCCGCCGCGCGCGTGGGGTGAATGGGGAAGATCTCAGCGAGATGGGTCATCCGCGCTACACGTGCGACCTGTCTCTGCCCGGGAGGGATCACAAGGACGAGTCGTTCGTCACGGGCCTGGACGCCGCGAGCGGTCTTGACCAGCACGCTGATCACGGTGGAGTCGATGAAGCTGCACGCAGCATACGCCGAGCGCGGTCACGCCACCGAGCCCGCCCCGCCCGGTCAACCAGGAGCCAGCTGGAAGTTCTCGCTGGCGACATCTGCCCTGGAGTCGAAACCGCTCGTGCATGTCATCACGGCGCGGCCGGTGACTCGCTCAACCACCTCGCAGAGCTCGGGTCTCACGGCGTCCTGGACGAGCAGGCGGATGTCACGCAGCCGCGTGTGCTCGTCGACCGTAGACAGCAAGCGTTCGAGCGGGGTGAGCGTCCCTTCGAGGAAGCACGTGATGGCGTCGGGG
The DNA here is from genome assembly GCA_963845865.1 of uncultured Actinomycetes bacterium. Lineage (GTDB taxonomy): Bacteria > Actinomycetota > Thermoleophilia > Gaiellales > JALYLC01 > JALYLC01. Next base: position 346,885 of record CAWJTT010000002.1, on the reverse strand, counting down.
CCGGCGTAATGACAGTGAACGCGGTCGGGTCCTCGACCGAGTTTGACCTTGTAGACGTGGCTGATCGCGCGACTGATCTGAGCCAATTGCGGGAGGTTCGCGTCGATCTCATCGGGAGGCATCTGATCCCCTGCTGTCAGGTGTCCTGGGGCGTCACACGCGCGGTGGCGCGGCACGAGGGCGGCTCCGCGGGGGTCAGGGGGGAACCGCAGTCGGATCCTACGCCCCACTTGCGTACCGGTGGGCCGGCAACGCTTCGCAAAGCTTCATGGCGACGCCATTGAGCGTTGTCGGTCGCGTTCATGACTCCCGGAGCTCTGCCTCATGGCGGTCATGCCTGCTGGTTGAGTTGGAGGAGGAGGGTGCGGAGTTGGTCGAAGTGTGGATGGCGGCGGTGCCGCGTGGGGTGAGAAGGATGCGCTTGGAACGTTGATCGTCGGGGTCGGGCTCTGCATCCGGCGCGGCGCCGTGCACCAGTTCGAAAACACCACCGACGACCGAGGCCAAGGCGCTTGCGGTCGTGACCCCCGGCATCCTCGGCCCTGACTACTTCCGCGAGGTCGCGTCCATCCTCGAGGCCGCACCCGGCGGAGCGCCCGATTACGCCGCGCTGGGCGAGGTCATGCGCCGGCACGGACTCACCTGCGCGGCATGAGCGCGCGCCACGCGGAACCCTCGTTGCGGTGGGTCTCGGCAGATCCGACGCCGGCGAGCGCCGTCGTCAAGTCGCCGCTTGACGACGGCGGCGCCACCACCACACGAGCCCGCCGATCGCAACGGCAGCCAGGAGGATGCCAAACGCGATCCAGCCCCACTGGGTGCTCGACTGCTCCGCTTGGTTCGACGAGGCCGCCGCCGCCCCCGCAACGGCAGCCCCGCCGGGGCTGACGCTGCTTCCGGTCGTGGTCGTCTTCTCGACGGTCGTGGTCTCAACCGTCGTCGCCGTGACCGGCGGGCTCGCGACAGTGGTGGTGACGGCCGGGGTCGTGACCGTCACCGTCGTGGTTCGCTCGACCGTCGTCGTTCGCTCGACCGTCGTCGTCGGCTGCGCTGAGGTCTGGCTGGTCTCGGTCGCGCCGGTCGCGGTCTCCTCGGTCGCGGCCACCGCCAGGGTCCGCGTTGTCGCCGTCCTCGTTGCGGCGCCGGTACCCCCGGCGTTGCCTGCGGTGCCGCAGCCGGCAGCCAGTCCGAGGACGAACAGCATGACCAGGCCGCCGGCCGCGAGCGGAGTCCGTCGCGAGCGTGCGAATCGTCTGACTGGTCGCAGGACGTCGTTCGGGACGCGCGGCAATGGACGAGCCTCTCGTACTGGCCGGGGGCGTCGATCTTACGCCGTCGACCGTGCCGCCTGGTTGGATGCAACCGCTGCCACCTCGCGACAGCGGTGCCGGCCGGTCGCGAAACCCGAGCCTTACGACGCTCCCGAGGAGAAGTCGATGTCCGAGCCAGAAACCCAGATTCGAGTGCAGCAGGTGATCGGCGATTGCGCGCCGGAGCTCGTGTCCCTGACCGACGAGGTGCTGTTCGGCGACATCTGGGCGCGCACCGGGTTGTCACCCCGTGAAGCCAACGAGCCGGTGCCGAGATCGTGCGTGAAGTGATCGGGCAACTGTCGGCGTTCGCGCGGTACATACCGGTTAGCCTGCCGATGACCAGGCAGACCGCGACCAGGGGAATGAGATGAGCACCAGCACGGTGGAGGTCTTCGTTGCGACCTATGACACAGAGGGCGGGGCTGCCGACGCAGCCAAGGCTTTCAAGGCGGCACAGCGGGACGGTGCGATCGACTTGATCGACGCAGCCGTGGTCGTCCACACGGCCGAGGACAAGGTCACGATCGACGAGACGGCCGATCCGAGCGGCAAGAAGTGGGCCAAGCGCGGGGCGATTGCCGGCGGCGTGGTCGGCCTGATCTTCCCTCCCACCATCATCCTGTCCGCGGCCGTGGGCGGGGGTGCCGGGGGTGTGTGGGGAAAGATCCGCGACAAGGGTTTCAAGGACGATGACCTGAAGGAGATCGGCAACAGCCTGCCGCCCGGCACGTCGGCCATCATCGCGGTCGCCGAAGACCGCATGGTCGAGCAGCTGGAGCGCTCGCTCGCCGGCTACGAGAAGATCGCGAAGCATGTGGTCTCGGCCGAGGCCGCGGCCGCGATCGTGGCCGAGGTGGAGGACGAAGACGAATAGTGGCGGCGCGGGCTCCGGGTCCGCATAGGCCGTCCGTTCGCCGGAGAAGCGCCTCAGAACGTCTGCACGCCTCTCGTTCGGCGGGGCCGCGCGGCTCGACTCCGGGCTACGCGGCCCCGCCGCTCTGCGCTCGGCGGTCGCGAGCGGCCGACCGATCGCCTCGAGCAGGTCGTGGGACGTGCGCAACTGCTCGCGCGCATCGTGCCGCCGGACGGGCTCATCGCCTCCGCGCCGCCGGCTCCAGGCCCGGATTCGCTACCAGCGCGCCGGCATCGGCGGGGTTGATGTTGGTGCCGGGAGCGACGATCTCGTCGATGCGGTCGAGTAGCGCCTCATCCAGGACGAGATCGGCTGCCGGCAGCTGGCTCTCGAGGTGCTCCATGGTGCGCGGCCCGATGATCGCCGCCGTGACGGCCGGGTGGTTGAGGACGAAGGCAATGGCGAGTCGGACGAGCGGGATGCCCGCGTCGTCGGCGAGCTGCGCGAGCTGGTCGGCGGCGTCGAGCTTGCGCTGATTGGCGGGCAGCGAGAGGTCGTAGCGCTGCGGAAGTCGCTCCGCGCGTGTGGAGCCCGGCTGCTCGCTTCCCTTGCGCCACCGCCCCGACAGCCAACCGCCTGCCAGCGGGCTGTAGGACACGACGCCCATCCCGTACCTGGCGCAGATCGGAAGCACGTCCGCCTCGATGCCGCGGGCGAGGATCGAGTACGGCGGCTGCTCGCAGACATAACGCTGGAGGCTCCGATCATGCGCAATCCACTGCGCCTCGACGATCACCGACGGAGCGAAGGTGGACGATCCGACGTAACGGACCTTGCCCTGCCCGATCAGGTCCGTGAGCGCGCCGAGCGTCTCGTCGATGTCGGTGCCGGGCTCGTGGCGATGGATCTGGTACAGGTCGATCCAGTCGGTGTCGAGGCGCCGCAGCGAGTTCTCGACCTCCTGGATGATCCAGCGGCGCGAGGTTCCACGACGGTTCGCACCCTCGCCCATCTGGCCCCATACCTTGGTGGCGAGCACGACATCCTCGCGCTTGCCACCTGCCAGCGCCTTGCCGACGATCACCTCCGATTCGCCCTGCGAGTAGACGTCGGCCGTGTCGACGAAGTTGAGGCCCGCGTCCAGCGCGCGGTGGATGATCCTGATCGACTCGTCGTGATCCGGGTTGCCCCACGCGCCGAACATCATCGCGCCGAGGCACAGCTTGCTGACCGAGACGCCGGTACGTCCCAACTGGCGATGCTCCATCAGCCCCTCCCGTCCGACGCGAGCGTCTTGCGGCGACCCGCGTTGCGCCTCGAAGCGCTCATCAGAACTCCACCATGACCTTGATCGACTCGCATTCGTTCATCGCGCGGTAGCCGTCGGGCACCTCGTCGAGGCGCGCAGTGCGGTCGAACACGCGGCCAGGCTCGATCCTACCGTCGAGGACATCCGGCAGGAGCTCCTCGATGTACGCGCGAACCGGAGCAGGGCCGATCACGCCGATAGCCGCGATGGCTACGAATCCTGCGAGGCGGCCTCGAACTCGTCGAGCTCGCGCTGGAGCTGCTCGAGGCCATCCTCGGCGGCATCAACGATCTGCTGTGCCTGCGCCGCGGAGTTCTCGGCGCGTTTCCAGGCCCGGTTCGCTGCTTCCGCTGCCTTTGCAGCCTCGCGTGCGTCGTCTCTCGCTCGAGCCACCTCGGCTGTGGCGTCCGCGATGCGCTGCTGGAGCGCCCGGCGCTCGGCCTTCCGGTCGCGCCTCGGCGCCTCAGTCGTTGGCCCTCTGGTCCTGGGCGCCGAACCCTCGCGCGGCATCGACCAGAGGAGCTCGTCGATGGACGGCGCCTCCGGCTCGCGGATCAGCCGGCCCTCGCGCACGGCTGCGGCGACATCGGCGTCGGCGGCCGCCGAGCTCAGCGCCTCCCGCAATCCGCGCATGACCGTGTCGGTGACGTTCTGGTCGTGCGTGCGCGCGAACTCGCCGGCGGCCGCGACGACGCGCGACTCGGCATCGCGCTGAGGCGGCGTCGCCGCTCGGATGTCGCCGCCGCTCTGGTGCGCTTCCCTGAGCAGCTGGGCTGCTTCGAGATACGAGTCGATGACGGCCGGTTGCTCTCGCGCGAGCTGATTCAGGATCCAGAGCGAGACCGACGGGCGAGGCAGCCGCTTGACCTCGGCCGCCGCATCGCGCAGGCCGTCGCCCTGCAACTGCTTGGCGAGCGCGTTGCGCGCTGCGGTGAACTGCTGGGGAGGGGTCGCGAGCAGCGCATCGACCCGATCCTCGATGCCCTCGATCCAATCGCCCGGCGAGATGGCCGCATCGTCGTGATTCACGGGCCCATGCTAGGGCCCGTCATCCTCGCCGTCTGCGGACTCGCCTCTCCCGCGTGCTCGCAGCGCTCTCTAAGGCGGCGGCCGCGTGTCGGTCGCGGGCGCGTCGAGCTTCATGCTCAGCTTCACTGCCTTGACCGACGACATGCCCGCGGCATAGAGGGCGGTCCCGATCGAGAGCAGCACGAGCCCGAGGACGTGCAGGCCCGGGACGCCGAGGAGGATCAGTCCGACGCGGTCCAGCACGAATCCGGGGGTCATGGCCACTGCGCTCAACGCGCCCCCCACGGTCCAGCTGCCGATGGCCTGTTTCGGCCGAAGCTTCTGCTTCTTCACACCGAGGATGCGAGCGGGGACGGCCACGAAGCTGATCAGCATCAGCGAATAGAGGGCGATGCTCGCGGCCAGGTACAGCCAGAGGGAGTCGATGCGAGGGACGAGCACGGCCCCGCCGGCCAGCACGACGCCCATGGCGATCCCCGCGAGGACGATACGCGCGAGGTAGCGCGTGGCCTGTCGCATCGCAGGCGCGATGCGCGTCTGCGGATGGGTGATGGCAAACGCGAAGACCGTGTTGCACCAGAACGCCGCCGTACTTGCGACAGCCGTCAGCGCCACGAGGAGGATCACCCCGCCCAGAGAGATCTGCCGAAAAGCGTCGCCTCGAAGCGCATGCCGCTTGAGGTCCCACATGACGACCCACACCCAGGCCGCCGGGACCAGCTCGACGAGCGTGAGCCGCCAGTTGAGCAACAGGAGCTTGATCCCGCGGAACAGCAACACGAGCGTGCCCGCGGCCCAGGCCACCGGCGCGAGGTAGCGCCTGGAGGTGCCGAGCTGGTGAGCCGTCGACTCGATCTCGGTGGGGTCGGCATCCGCGACGGCGCGGGCGAGCTGCACCAGCCGGGCCAGCGTCTGCCGCGCTCGCCCCTGGTCGCCCGTCCGATGAGTGGCGTCGGTGTGCAAGTTCCGCCCCAAGTGTGCCGCTCCGGCGCCGAGAGAGCCAGGAACGCGCTGCCCTATCCTGGCGCGATGAAGGGTGCCCGATAGCGCGGCGCTGTACGAAGCCTCGACCGATCCGAGAGATGAGCGATTGGCGCTGACTGCAGACGAGGCCCTCCACGATCGCGCCCGCGAGGTGCGAGCCTGGCTCGACGATCGCGCCGAGGAGATGGCGGTGCTGCTGGAGAGCCTCGTCGCGATCGACAGCGAGAACCCGCCGGGCCGGGCGCTCGGCCGCTGCGGGCGACTGCTCCGGGACGCGGTCGCGGGTCTGGGTATCTCAGCCGAGCTGATCGCCCTGCCGCCGGCTCGCGAGCTGGAGGAGCCGTGCATCGTGCGCGGGAGCGCCGGCGCAGGTGCGCAGACGGTCTACTTCCACGGGCACTTCGACGTCGTACCGGCGCAGTCGCGGGAGCAGTTCCGTCCGCGGCGGGAGAACGGCAGGATCGTCGGGCGGGGCAGCGCGGACATGAAGGGCGGCCTCGTCAGCATGCTCTACGGCGCGGCCGCGGCGCAGGATCTCGGACTGCTCGGCGACGGGCGCATCGTGCTGCATCTCGTGTGCGACGAGGAGACCGGCAGCGTCACGGGCTCCGGGCATCTTCGAGAGACCGGCATGATCGACCCCGGCGCACTCGCGATGCTGACCCCGGAGCCGACAGGCGGCGTCGTGTGGCATGCGAGCCGCGGCGCGATCACCCTGCGGGTCGAGGTCGAGGGGCGGCCGGCGCACGTGGGTCAGGCGCACCTCGGGGTCAATGCGTTCGAGCACATGATCGCCGTCGCAGAGCCGCTCGCGCGCCTCGCACGTGACCTGCTGGATCGTCGCACCGCATATCCGCTCGAGAGCGACGAGGCTCGCGGCTCGATGCTGGTCGTCGGCGGTGCGTCGGGAAGCGGCGCGAACTTCAACGTCGTCCCAGGCAGGGCCTGGTTCTCCGTCGACCGGCGCTTCAATCCCGAGGAGGACATCGACGAGGAGCTCGAGCGGCTGACGCGGACGATCGAGGACGCCGCCAGGCGGATCGGCGCGCTCGTGAGCGTCGACGTCGTGCAGCGGCAGCCGTCCGCCGCGACCGACCGACGTGATCCGGCCGCGCTCGCGCTGGAGGCGTGCGTCAGGGCCGTCGAGGGCGCGTCGCCGCCGTTCGAGCTGTGCCCGGGAGTGCTGGAGACGCGGTGGTATGCGCAACTCGGCATTCCGGCGTTCGCCTACGGGGCTGGGCGCCTCGACGTCTCGCACGGCCCGCAGGAGTTCATCGACGAGGCCGCGATGCGCCGTTGCGGCGCGGTCTACGCGCTCTTCGCGGCGACCGCGCTCGAGCCGCGCGGTTCACCGTGGCGGAGGTAATTCACGTCCGCCGTGACAGCTGCCGGTGCGGTCGCGCGCTCGAATCGCTGAGCGCCCACCTCAGATGCGGCGGTAGCGCGCGTCGGCGACCGAATACGCGCCGAACGCGATCAGTCCGCATGCGACGACGATCAGCGCCGCGGTGCCGTACGAGTGCTGCAGCAGGCGCGCGAGCGCGCCGTCGATGCCGACGGCATCCTTGGGCGTGTAGTCGCGCGCGGCCTTGAGCACGAAGATGCCGATCAGCCCGAACGCGACGGCGCGGGCGAGCAGCCCGGTGACGCCGATGGTCGTGAACGCCGTTCGCACGCCCGGAGACATCTGACCGGTCTTCGAGTACTTGAGGAACTTCTTGCTGAGCGCGAGGTACGCCTGATAGACGGCGATGCCGATGAAGAGCAGGCCCGCTGCAGCCACGAGCTCCCGTCCTGCGGGCCAGTGCAGGACGCCCGCTGTCGTCTTGTGCGTCTGGGCCGAGGAGTTGGCGCCGGTCCCGCGGAGCACCTCGATCGCGAGCACGCAGAACGCCGCATACGCGGCGAAGCTGCCGACAGCCCCGATCCGGTCGAACGTGCTGTGCTCGCCATATTCGGGCGTGTGGCCGACGAGGGCCTGCGCCAGACGCCACAACGCATAGCCGCCGAGACCGATGGCGGTCAGGATCAGCAGGGCGTGCCCGAAGCGCTGCTGCTCGATCTGCTGCAGCGCCCCCTGCTGATTGGGACGGGGACCGCTCACGCCGTTCGCGAGGCGGATCGCAAGGATGCCGATCAGGGCATAGAGGGCGCCGCGTGCCAGGTAACCGGTTCGGGCGAGCGCCTCGAACACGGGCGTGTCGGTGAAGGATTCGGCGTGTCGTCTCGGCGACGTTTGCATTCATGGGGCGAGCCTCCCCCGGTTGCCGAGAACTACACCTTTGCCGATGAACGCCGTGCCGAGCGCGCGCTCCGGCTGAGGCCCCGACGGCGGGCCGAGCGCCTGCTCAGCGGGCTCGGCGAAGTGCAGGCGCCGGCCGCCGAATGCAATCGCGCAGAGCGCGAACCATGCCCAGCCGAGCATGAGGCCGGCGACGACATCGGAGAGCCAGTGCACGTCGAGCAGCACGCGGCTCGAGGCGACGGCGATCGCGATCGCGCCGGCACCGCCGGCGAGCAGCGCACGCACGCGAGCGCTCCGTCCGCGCGCGAGGATCAGCGCGAGCGCGGCGTAGAACGCCGCCGCCGTCGATGCGTGCCCGCTGGGAAACGACGGGCCGAGCGTCCGCGCGATCGGGTTGAGCGTCGGGCGAGCGCGGTCGACGAGATCCTTGATCCCGTTGGTGATGAGCTTGTCGCCGGCGTAGACGAGGAGCACGAACAGCACCACGTGCAGATTCGGGCGGCGCCGCCACTCGTAGAGGAGGACCGGCAGCGCGATCAGGGGCACGATCGGCCAATCCCCGAGATCCGTGACCCAGGTGATCAGGCGCGTCGAGAGGGCCGTCGCGTGGTCGTCGCCCCATTGAGCAGCGCTCGAGTCGATGGACGCGAGCGTCGCGTTGCCGCGGCTGAGATACGCCAGCAGCCCGATCACGACGCCGCCACCGATGACCATCAGCAGGGCCGCGGTGAGCGCGAGCCCGGTCACGGTGGCGGGATCGGTCCGCAAGCGCCACCAGGCCCGGAACCGGCTCGACTCGACGACTGCCTCGACGGCGTCGGACGCCGCGGTCGTCGCGCCCCGGGCCGGCGCAAGGCGTTCGAACGCGAGAGCGATCAGCGAGCCGCCGGCGAGGGCGATGAGGAGAAGGAGGAGGAACGGCATCGGGGGGACGGCACTGGAGGCTGCCGCGGGTACGACGTTTCTCCCGAACGCAGATCGGGAAACCAGCGCCATGAATGTACTCCGCTCCGTCTCGCATGTGCGACCCGCCCCCGCATCACATCCCCGCACGCCTCCCGATCACGAGAAGGCGCCCGGCGAGGGCGGGGCTCGGCATCGCTCCTGACCGCGCCGCGCGGGAGCGAGGCCGAGCACCTGGGGAGGCGCTACGCCGGCCGATCCCCGATCCTCCTGTTCGGCCTGACGACGCTCCTCGGCTATCTCGTGCTCGCCGCGCTGATGATCGGGCTCGGCTTCCTGCTGGTCGACGTGCTGCTGCCGATCCACGCGATCGGTCACGACGACGAGGCGGTCAACGAGTGGCTTGCGTCAAATCGCAGCTCTTCGCTGAGCGATGCGTCCTACGTCGGCTCGATGATCGGCGACATCCCCTTCATCCCGGCTCTCGTCATCGTCACGGCACTCGGCGCTGCCATCCTCCGTCGCTGGCGCGCGTTCGCCTTCATCGTCGGTGCGATTCTCGTCGAGATCGCGACCTACCGAGTGACGAGTCTGCATCGTGCACCGCGAGCGGCCGACGGTGCCGCGCCTCGATCCGGAGCATCTGCCCGTCAACCAGAGCTTCCCGTCCGGACACGTGGCAGCCTCGGTCGTGGTCTACGTCGGGCTCGCGCTGCTCATCTCGGCGCGCGTGCGAGATCGCCGGCTGATGATCCCCGTCTGGATCCTCGCGATCGCACTTCCGCTGATCGTCGCCGCGTCGCGGATGTACCGCGGCATGCATCACCCGATCGACGCCGCCTCCGGAGCCCTGATGGGACTCGCGGCGCTGGCCATCGCGCTGTTCGCCGTGCGTGCGGCCGGTGAGGCCGCGCGCCTCCGCTCGCACGCTGCCGACGCAAAGGCACGGGCATGAGCGGCGTCGCAGTGATCGCCCATCGCGGCAAGACCCTCGGCGGGGGCTTGCCGGAGCTTCGACGGGTCCTGGAGCGGCGCGGGGTGACGGACGTGTTCTGGCGCGAGGTGGGGAAGAGCCGCTTCGCCCCCGCGGAAGTCAGGAAGGCGCTCGCGCACGATGCCGATCTGATCTTCATCTGGGGCGGCGACGGGATGGTGCAACGCTGCGTCGACGTCGTTGGCCGGGTCCGACGCGGCCGTCGCGATCGTCCCCGCAGGGACGGCGAACCTGCTGGCCACGAATCTCGGCATTCCGAAGGACATCGAGCAGGCTGTCGAGATCGGACTGTCCGGCCGCTCGCGTCGCATCGACGTCGGGCGGATCAACGGCGAGCGCTTCGCCGTGATGGCCGGCGCGGGCCTCGACGCGCGCATGATCGGCGACGCCGACGGCGGCCTGAAGGACCGCTTCGGCCGGCTGGCCTATGTCTGGACGGGCGCCAAGCACCTGCGCGAGAAGCCGTTCCGCGCGAAGATCAAGGTGGATGGCGCGCGCTGGTACGACGGGGAGGCGAGCTGCATCCTGCTCGGCAATGTCGGCAAGCTCTTCGGCGGCGTCGAGGCGTTCGAGGACGCACACCCGGACGACGGCGTGCTGGAGCTCGGCGTCGTCTCGGCGGACGGCGTGCAGGGAATGGGCGGGCACGGTTGCTCGTGCGGTGGTCGGCACCGCCGCCAAGTCGCCGCACGCGTTCACCACGAAGGTGCATTCGGTGCGCATCAAGCTCGATCGCAAGGTGCTGTACGAGATCGACGGCGGCGACCGCAAGAAGGTGCGGACGCTTGCGAGTCGAGGTGGAGCCCGAGGCCGTGCAGATCTGCGTGCCGGTGGACGCCGGGCCTGCGATCACCTCGGAGTCCGCTCCGGCGTGAGATCGCGCACGTAGAGCTGCTCCAGCGGCCAGCCCTCGTCGTTCTCGGGTGCGCTGCGCCGGATGGTGAGCTGCGCACGGCGCTCGTCCAGATCGAGCACGGCGATCGAGTTGTCGAACGTCACGGGGGAGACGAGCTCCCACCTCACATCGGGCCGCCGGACGCCGGCACAGCGCGCGAGGGCACGGCTGACGATCCCGGCGCCGCGCGTGCTGAAGAGCTTGACGGCGCGGCGCTCCCGCGGCTCCAGCGGATTCCTGAATGGCGAGCAGACGATCTGGAAGACGCGGCTCCTCTGGCGCTCCCCGAGATCGACCTCCGCGACGTACGCGGTGTGCACGTCGCCGCCGATGAACGAGATCGTGCCCGGAGAGTCCGGCCCCTCGGCGAGCTCGTGCAGCAGCTCCACCATCGTCCTGAACGAGCGCTGGAACGCCGGCCAGTGCTCCAGGTCGAGCCCGCGCCGCAGCTTCTCCCCGGCGCGGGCGGCGAGGCCGCCCCAGGCGCCCGAGCAGATGGCCTCGTTCCACGCTTCGAGCCCGTCGACGCCGGGAGTCATGAACACCGGCAGCGTGCTCGCGATGATCAGGTGGTCGTAGGCGCCGCGTGCGTGCTCCGCGATCCACTGCCACTCCTCGTCGTCGACCATGTCCCGGCGGCCCTCAGCGAGCACGCGCGCGGCGCGCGAGTCGATCACGACCAGGCGCGAGCGACCGAAGTCGCGGAAGAACGCGAACATGCTCGACGCAGGTTCCCGGTCGACCGCGCGTGCGAACTCGCGGAGCCGAGGCCCGCCGTCCTCGTCGCTCCGGGAGATCTCTGCGTGCAGCCGTTCCTCGGCCAGCTCGGGCGGGGACAGGTTGCCGATGTGCTGGTAGAGCCAGTAGGACATGAACGCGCCGGTGATGCGCTCGTTCCACCACGACGTGGCCCGCATCTCGCTCACCCACGCCTCGGAGATGTTCCAGTCGTCGTGCACGTCGTGGTCGTCGAAGATCATGGTGCTCGGCACGGTGGCGAGCAGCCAGCGGATGTCGGGGTCGCTCCAGGACTCCCGGTAGAGCCGCGCATACTCCTCGAAGTCGGCGACCTGCTCGCCCGGCGGCAGGCTCGTGTCGCGTCGTGCGCGAATGAAGGCGCGCGTCTGCTCCGACGTCTCGTCCGCGTAGATCTGATCGCCGAGCAGGAGCAGGCAATCCGGCCACTCCTCCTGGCCGGACTGAAGCCGGCGCGAAAGCGCCCAGAGGGCGTCGACGCCGAACCCGAGGTGATGCTCGGAGCGGTCCAGCGTATACGGCTGGCGCTCGGGATCGCCGACCCGGCACGAGCCGAAGACGAGGCGCGCGCGGCGCTCGTGCTCCCGTGTGTGGATCGTCGACGGCGGCCTGCCGTCGTCGGGAGGCCAGGCGCGCTCCCCGTCGAGGTGCACCTCGTAGGCTCGCACGGAGCCCTCGTCGAGGTCGCTCAGGACGACGAGCGCGTAGTGGTGGCCCTCCACGCAGAAGGTTCGCTGACGCGCGTCCAGGACAGCGACGTCGCAGGGCGCGTCCGTCTCCACCCAGACCGTCGCTTGCGTGCTGCCCGTGTAGCGCAGCAGCGGCCCGAGAACGAGACCGGCCATGGTCGCGAGACCCTACCGTGTTCGAGGCGGGCAGCGGGACCGCTTGACTTCGCGGCGGGCGATTCGTGATGATCGATCGATGGACCGGCGGTCATGAGCTGGCGGATTCGCGGCAGCTATTTCGAGTCGTGCAACTGCGACGCGATCTGTCCGTGTCGCAAGATCAACGGGGTGCCCGGCGGCCGCTCGACCCACGGCGAATGCATGGGGGTGCTGTCGTGGGTGATCGAGGAGGGCGCGGCGGACGGCGTCGATCTTTCGGGGCTTCCCGTCGCGATGGCCGTCCGCTACAGCGACGACGAGCCCGGATCGCCCTGGACCTGGGTGCTGTACCTCGACGCACAGGCGACCGATGAGCAGCGCGGCGCGCTCGAGGGCATCTGGACCGGCCGCCTCGGCGGTGACTCGTTGGCCCACTTCCCGTGGGCACGCAAGGCGAGCGAGCTCATCGCCGTCCGGCCGGTCGCGATCGACGTCGACCACACGCGGAGGCGCCAGAGGCTCCGGATCCGAGAGCACATCAGCGTCCACATCCGCGACCGCTACGACGGGGACGAGACGGTCACCTGCATCATTCCGGGCCACGAGCGAGCCGGTGAGGAGCTCGTCACCGACGAGCTGCGCGTCGAGGACGAACGGCTCCGGTTCTCCTACACGGGCACGTGCGGCTACGGCGCGACGTTCGACTACGCAGGCTCGTGAGGACTTCCGGCTGCGAGCCCTACGATCGGTCGACGTGCTGACGCTGCCTGCGACTCAGCCGCCGGCGAGTGGTGCGATCGCCGCCATCCACGGCGGCGACGTCGAGGCTCTGCGACGACTGCTTCGGGACGAGCCGGAACTCGCGTCCGCCAGGATCGTCCGCCCCCCGGGGCACACGCTGACGCTGCTCCACGTCGCGACCGATTGGCCTGGGCACTTCCCGCGTGTGGCGGAGATCATCGCCATGCTCGTCGACGCCGGGGCCGACGTCGACGCCCGCTACGAGGGCGTGCACAACCAGACGCCCCTGCACTGGGCGGCCAGCAGCGACGACGTGGACGCCCTCGACGCGCTGCTCGACTCCGGCGCCGATATCGAGGCCCCCGGCGCGTTCAACGGCGTCGGCGGCCCGCTCGACAACGCCGTCGGCTTCGGACAGTGGGACGCGGCCCGCCGTCTCGTCGAGCGCGGAGCCGAGGTCAAGCTCTGGCATGCTGCCGCGCTCGGGCTCGGCGACCGGATCGAGGCGCTCTTCGCGGCGTCGCCGCCGCCCGCCTCCGATGCGGTGACGGAGGCGTTCTGGCAGGCTTGCCACGGCGATCAGCGAGCGGCAGCCGAGTATCTCGCCGATCGCGGAGCCGACCTCAACTGGATCGGCTACGACAACCTGACGCCACTCGACAACGCCCGGCGCAGCGGCGCCGAGGAGCTCGCGACTTGGCTCCAGACTCGCGGAGGCAAGTCGGCCGCCGAGCTCGGCGAGCAGCCGCCGGCGGGCTGAGATCCGGGTTTCCCGAACCAGTTCCGAGGCGCTGTCGCGCCACATTTACCCAGGATTCGACCGGCTGCATCGCAGACATGGCAAGTCCGCACGACGGGGTGTCCTTCGCGAGTCTCCGGCCCGAGGCACGCGGTGTATCGTGGAGATCGCACGTCGCCGAGGTCGGTGGACATGCAACAGCCCTCGAACTCGGCGGCGGGGCTGGAAGGCCTCATTGCTCCTGTACGGCGACCGGGGGGTCATCCTCGAGCCGGCAGCAGGACCGGGGCGGTCAGGCAGGACGATCCGGACGCTGAGCGCGTCACGGATCTCGTACCGGCGACGAAGGGTGGGCTGCCATGCGTGACGACCTGAATCAGCCAACCGGCGCGATCCGGCGCCTGCACCACGCGGGGGCGCGGCGTCGACTGGCGGTGGCCGCTCTGGTCGCCTTGGGCCTCGTCGGCGCACTCATCGCGGCGTCGAGCGCTCGCGGTGCCGGAGGTCCGAAGAACACCGAGCCGCCTGCGATCACCGGAACGCCGCAGGCGGGCCAGACCCTGACGTCGACGACGGGCACGTGGACCGGTGCCGGCCTGATCACGTATGCCGCCCAGTGGCAGCGTTGCGACGGCGTGGGCGCGAATTGCGTCGACCTGTCGTTCGGGCTCAGCCTGACGCTGACACTCGGCTCCGGCGATGTGAACCACACGATGCGCATCGTCATCACGGCGACCGACGCGACGGGCAGCGTAGCCGTCACGTCGTCGCCGACGGCGATCGTCGGGCCGGCGCCGGTGGGCGCTCCTACCAACACGACGCCGCCGACGATCTCGGGCACGGCCAGCGTCGGTCAGACCGTGACTGCGGACCCCGGAACATGGGCGGGCGTGCCGACGATCACCTTCGCCTTCGCCTGGCAGCGCTGCGACGAGAACGGCGCCAAGTGCGCGCCGATCGCGAACGCGAGCGCCCCGACCTACACGGCTGTCGACAAGGACGCAGGCGGCACGCTGCGTGTGGTGGTGACGGCCACGAACTCGCAGGGGACAGGCTCGGCGACGTCGGTTCCGACCGCCCGTCTCCCCGGCTCGCCCGGGGGGATCACGACGCTGCCGGGCGGTGGGAAGTCGGTCAAGGTGGCGGACATCACGCTGCCCAACCAGCTCGTGATCGCCGGCGTGACCTTCACGCCGTCGCGGCTGAGTAGCCGGGATCCCTTCACCCTCAAGGTCCGCGTCCAGGACACCCGCCACTATGCGGTCGACGGCGCGGTCGTGTACGCGCTGGGCGTTCCGTACTCGCGCATCGCGGCGGCGCCGGAGGTGCCGACGAAGGCCGACGGAACGGTCGTTCTCACCCTCCATCCGCTTGCCGGGCTGTCGCTCGGGACCGGGCAGTACCTGGTGATCTTCCTGCGTGTGCGCAAGCCGGGCGATCCCATCAACGGCGGCGTTTCGGTCAGGCAGCTGATCCAGCTGCGCACCGGGCCACCGGCGTAGCCACCGCGCAGTCGAGCGGTGTGAGGCGCGCACCCACGCGCGCCTCACACCGCTCCGGCGCTTGGCTCGGCGAGTGCGAGGACGAGCGTCGGGCGCGGGTTCAGACGGACGACCCCGACCTGCCTGCGAGGTATCGCAGCAGCGCCGGGTGGCTCGAGCGGATCCGGTCGACGGGCTCGCCGTGGCAGGTGCAGAGATCGACGACGGCCAGCTTGTCGGTCAGGATCACGACTTTCCAGGTCGCACCGTGCTCCTCCCAGCGCGCGAGCACCGCGACGACCGACTCGTCGCCGGCCCGCTCGGTCACGCGGGAGGGACCGTTTCTCCTCACACGCGCACCGCCCTCTCCGAGGGCGAAGCGACTGCGCCGACGGTCGTCCTGGAGCGCTGCTCGGAGTATGCCGCCCAGGCCAGGCGCGTGAGCGCGAGCGCCCCCAGCAGCAGACCGAAGTCGCGCAGGGCGATGTCGTAGTAGCGCGGCGCATCGACGGTCAGCAGGTTGACGATGATGCCCGCGAGCCACGCTGCGACGAGCGGGCGCCGATCCGCGGCAGGAAGCCACGGTCAGGCCGGCGACGATCTCGACGGCCCCGACGAAGTACATGAACTGCTGAGCCGACCCGGGTGCGATGTCGTTGACCCACGACGCCAGGTAGTCGGCCACTCGACCGACCAGTTGAAGAACTTGTCGATCCCGAACAGGATCGGTGCCGCTGCGAAGCCGATGCGCAGCAGGAGGAACACCTGTCGTGCGGCCTCAGCCATCCGCCAATCCGCGTCCATCGTCACTCCGTTCGTAGGGGGCACATCTGAGGAGTGAGTGGCCGTGGCGGGCGACTCCTTACGAACGCGCCGGGATCAGCGCGAGAACACCGCCTCGAGCTCGTCGACGATGTTCAGGCCGTTGACCGCCTCGTGCCGGAATGCGCTGCCCGGGCCGGCGGCGAGGTGCTGCATCGCCGTGACGTGCCGGCCGTAGGCGGCGGCGACGGTCCCGCCGCCGTGGCCGACGACGCTTGGCCGAAGCGGCGCCCACGTCGTCGCCAGACGCGCGACGATCGGCGACACGGCCTTGCCCTGGCCGGCGAGCGAGCGCAGCTGCGCCTCGCGGTCGAGGTAGTCGAGCTTGCGCACTGCGACCGGCACGGGATCGGAGAAATGCGCGTAGAGCCCGACGACGAGCTCGGAGACGGCGTTCGCCGCGAGCGCGATCGCCGTGTACGGACCAGTGTGCGAGAGCCGGGCGACGCGCGTGGCCTGCTCGCGCACCGCCGTGACGCTCGCATGCGGCACGCCCGCGCTCTGGAGCGCCGTCGTGCTCGCGCCGCGGGCGCTGGCTGCGAGCGCGCTTGCCATGGCGACGACCCGGGCGCGGTCGTGCGCGAGTGCGACGTCCACGAGGTCCTCGGCGCTCGACTCGAGCGCCGTCAGGCTCTGCGGGACGGGGGGTCGCGATCGCGTATCCGCCGAGGCCTCGGCGCGCGCCCCGGCGCAGATGCCGGCAGCCGCGAGTGCACAGGCGACGAGTACTCCGACGACGAAGGCCGTCGACAACCCCAGCCGCGCGTGACGTCCCCCCGGCATGCTCCCCCTCCTCACTCCGACTCCCCGTCGTCGGCCGAGTGTACGCCGCCGCGACGCGTTCGGCGAGCGGCCCTAGCCGAGCCCGGGCTCGGCATCTCGCTGCCGCCACCACCAGGCGAGCATGCCGGCGCTGGCGATCAGGATCGCGCCGGCCAGGCCGGCGACGACGAGCAGGCGCGTCGTCTTGGGCGCGCCCGGGGGAGGGGCTGCGGCGGGCGCCGCTGCGGCATGCACCGTCGGCGTCGTGGCGGGAGTGGTCACGGCCGTGCGAGGCGTCGGCGGCAGGACGGGCAACTGCAGCCCGACGGAGGCGGCGCTCGCCCGCACCGCCCGCATGCCGGTGCGCACGAGGTCATCCGGATCTGTTCCTGCGATCGTCACTCTGCGCAACGCCCGCAGTTCGCGCGCGGACACGTTGCGAGCGCCGATGCCCTGCGGCATGACGATGAGAAGCCTGCCGTCGTAGGAGAGCCT
Source organism: uncultured Actinomycetes bacterium (assembly GCA_963845865.1). Taxonomy (GTDB): domain Bacteria; phylum Actinomycetota; class Thermoleophilia; order Gaiellales; family JALYLC01; genus JALYLC01. The sequence goes on along the minus strand of CAWJTT010000002.1, from coordinate 329,737 downwards.
GAGCTCGTTGCCGAGGAACTTCGCATAGGTCTGCGGGCGCCCGAACAGCTGCGGCACTGCTCCGAGGTCGGTGCGCGAGCCGATCACCGCGATCTTGACGACGTAGCCGCGCCGCCTCGAGGCGAACACGAGGTTGTCGAGATCCATCTGAAGGTTCCGGGCAGCAGGCGGCTCGAGCGGTACGAAGATGTCGACCGTGGGCAGGTAATCGCTCGCCGGGTCGCCGTCGGCTCGCGCGACCGTCGGGAACACGATCACGGCGCAGAGCGCGGCCGCGAGCGGCAGCCCGGCGATGTGTCGGCGAAGGCCATTCACCGTCTCGGTATCGGCCAAGGGCGGACCGGCTTGAGCGGGAGAGGCCGCGTGCTACGACTGGGACGCGAAGAGCAGCGAGTCGAGCCCGCGCACGACGCCGTTGAGATGCTGGACGCGGCGGGCTGCGAGCAGCGTGCCGTGCACGAAGATTGCGGCGTCCCCCTGCTCCTCGTGGCGCATGATCAGTCGCTCGCCGGGCGCGCCGAACACGACCTCGACGCTCGGGCTCGTGCCGGGCAGCCGGATCGAATGCACGGGTACGCCGCCGATCTCGGCGCCGCGCGCCTCTGCAGGCCCGATCAGCCGGCCTCCGCCCGCCGGAGGGCCGTGCCGCTCACGCGAGAGCACCTCGGCCAACTCGCGCGCAGTGCCGCTCGGAACGTCGGGCTTCGCGGCCGCGCCGTGCTCGATGACCTCGAAGCTCTGCACGTGCCGAGCCGCGATCCGCGCGAGATGCTGGAGCAGCGCAGCGGTGAGCGAGAAGTTGCCCGTCGCGACGCCCACGCCGGCCTGGCGCGCCTCGGCGTCGATCGCGGCGAAATCGTCGTCGAAGAGCCCCGTCGTCCCGATCACCACGGGCACCCGACGCGCGAGTGCGAGCGAAACGTGGCGACGGACGACGGCCGGGTGCGTGTAGTCGATGAGCACGTCCGGCCGTCGATCGAGTGCGCGCTCGATGTCGTTGTCGATGGCCACTCCGACTGGCTCGCGTCCGAGCGCCTCGCCGACATCGCGGCCGCGCTCGCGTCGCGCGACGGCCGACTGCAGGAGCAGATCGTCCGCGCCCGCGATGGCCGCGACGAGTTCGCGGCCGACCGCGCCGAGAGCACCCGAGAGGCAGACTTTGAGGAGCCCGGCTGCGATGGCATGGCAGGGTACATGCCGCCTGTCGCACGTGCTCACCGCCTGCGTGTCGATTTCGGCGCCTCCCGTTTGTCCTATCCGCGACCATGCAAATTGCTCCAGGGAGGAAGCGATGAAGTTCATGCTCTTGATCCACCAGGGAACGACCCCGACGCCGCGCTCGCCGGACGAGTGGGCGCGCCTCTCGGAGGACGAGCAGAACGCCGTGTTCGCCGGCTACCAGGCGGTCAACGAGACGCCGGGCGTGACGCCGGGACTGCAGCTGGCCGATCCCGAGACCGCGAGCACCGTGCGCGTCGAGGACGGCAGGACGCTGATCACGGACGGCCCGTTCGCCGAGATCAAGGAGGCGGTCGGCGGGTATCTCCACTTCGAGGCCGACGATCTCGACGCGGCGATCGCACTCGCTGCCCGCATCCCGGCGGCGCGCATGGGCGGCGCGATCGAGGTGCGGCCGATCGTGGAGTGGTGACGAGCCTCGATCAGGTCTTCCGCGACCAGTGGGGCTACGTCCTCGCTGCCCTGATCGGCTTCCTCGGCGACTTCGACCTCGCCGAGGAAGCCTCGCAGGACGCATTCGCGATCGCTGCGGAGCGGTGGCCGAAGGACGGTGTCCCCGCCAGCCCGGGCGCCTGGCTCGTGACGACGGCCCGCAATCGCGCCATCAACCGCATTCGCCGGGATCGCACGCTCGCGGCGAAGACGCGTCTCCTCGAGGTGCGGGAGGGAGTGGAGGACAGCGTGGACGACACGACGCTTCCCCGACGAGCGCCTCGAGCTGCTCTTCACGTGCTGTCATCCGGCACTCGCCATCGACGCCCAGGTTGCGCTCACGCTCCGAACCCTGGGCGGGCTGAGGACGCCCGAGATCGCCCGCGCCTTCCTGGTGCCCGAGTCGACGATGGCCCAGCGGCTGGTGCGAGCAAAGCACAAGATCAAGGCCGCCGGAATCCCGTTTCGCGTTCCCCCCGCCGAGCTGCTTCCCGATCGGCTCGCGGCCGTGCTCGCGGTCGTGTACCTGATTTTCAACGAGGGCTACGGGCGTCGCGGAGACCTGGCCGCCGAGGCCCTCCGGCTCGGCCGCGCACTCGCCGAGCTGATGCCCGACGAGCCCGAGGTGCACGGGCTGCTGGCGATGATGCTGCTGCACGACGCCCGGCGCGAGGCGCGCTTCCGGGACGGCGAGCTCGTCCTGCTCGACGAGCAGGACAGCGCGCTCTGGGATACGGCGCAGATCGCCGCCGGGCAGGCCGTGCTCGAGCGCGCTCTCGCGCTGCACGGTCGCGGTGCCTACGTCGTGCAGGCGGCGATCGCCTCCCTCCATGCCGACGAGCCGCGCGACTGGGCGCAGATCGCCGCGCTGTACGGAGAGCTCTCCCGCCTTACCGGCTCGCCCGTGGTTGAGCTGAACAGGGCGATCGCGGTGGCAGAAGCGTGCGGCCCCGAGGCGGGTCTCGAGATCGCCGATGCGATCGCCCTGCCCGACTACCGCTACCTGCACTCGACACGGGGCGAGCTGCTGCGACGGCTCGGTCGCCCCATGGACGCCGGTGACGCCTATCGCAGAGCCCTCGTTCTCACGCACGACGACGCCGAGCGGCGGCTGCTCGAGCGGCGACTCGCCGAGCTATAGGCGCGGATCGTCGTACGCGCGCATCGTGCCGTCGAAGGCCAGCGATACGTGGGCGTCGACCGGCGGGGCGAGGTCGCCCCGGGTGCGGGCGATCAACTCGAGCGTGCCCGCGCGGGTCTCGAGGCTGAGGCGCGCGATGGCGTCGTGCCCGAAGTACGTGACGGCCGTCACCCGCGCGCTGAGCGGCGGGCGATGCCCGTTGAGCAGCCGCGTGAGCAGGATCTGCTCGGGCCGGATCAGCACGAGCCCCTCCCCGTCGCGCTGCAAGCGCGGCTCGACCGGCAGCTCGCCGAGCGGCGTCGACGCGATGTCGCCCTCGAAGCGCGCGTCGACGAGGTTGGTGTCGCCGAGGAAGTGGGCGACCTCGAGCGTCTTCGGCCGCTGGTAGATCGCCCGCGGGGCCGCGTGCTGGACGATGCGCCCGTCCGCGAGGATCGCGACGAGATCGGCGAGCGACAACGCCTCTTCCTGGTCGTGCGTGACGAGCACCACGGTGGTGCCGAGCGATGCGAGCAACTGCTTGATCTCTGCGCGCAGGCTGTCGCGCAGGCTCGCGTCCAGCGCCGCGAACGGTTCGTCGAGCAGGATCAGCCGCGGCTCCGGCGCGAGCGCGCGCGCCACGGCCACACGTTGCTGCTGGCCGCCGGAGAGCTCGTGGGGACGCCGCTGACCGAGGCCTCCGAGGCCGATGAGCTCGAGCAGATCGTCCACCCTCGAGCCGCCGCGGCTCCGGCGCGAGAGCCCGAACCCGACGTTCTCGGCGACTGTCAGGTGAGGGAACAGCAGGCCGTCCTGCGGCACGTAGCCGATGCGCCGGCGGTAGGCGGGAACGTGGCGCTGGGCGTCGTCGAGCGTTTCGCCGTCGAGCTCGATGCGTCCGGCGTCCGGTGGGTCGAAGCCGGCGAGCAGGCGCAGGAGCGTCGTCTTGCCCGATCCCGACGGTCCGAGCACGGCAGCGAAGCCGCCCGAGGGCACGCTCAGCGTGACGTCGCTCAGGACGGGCGTGGAGCCGTAGGCCTTGCCGACACCGGTCACGGCGAGGGAGCTCACGTGCTCGTCTCCGAGAGTGCGTCGAACCAGCGCACGAGCAGGTACGTGGGAATCGCGGAGATCGCGACCATCAACGCGGCATAGGGCGCGGCCGCCCCGTACGCGAGCCCGCTGCTGTACGTCCAGAAGCGCGTCGCCAGCGTCTCCGTCCCGGTGGGGCGGAGCACGAGGGTGGCGGTCAGCTCGGTCACGGACGAGAGGAAGACGATCGACACGGCGGCGGCCAGCCCGGGCGCGATCAGCGGCAGGGTGACGCGCCGGAAGACTGCGAGCGGCGGCTGGCCGAGCGAGCGCGCCGCTTCCTCGAGCCTCGGCGAGGCCTGCGCGACGCTCGGGCGGATCGCGATCAGCGCCAGCGGGAAGAAGAGCACGGCGTAGGCGGTCACGAGCAGCACGGGAGACTGGTACAACGCGAACGCGTGGCGCACGGCGAAGTAGGCGAGCGCCAGCGCGATGATCAGGCCCGGCATGGCGCGCGCGAGGTACGCGCTGCGCTCGAGCAGGCGCGCCAGGCGCGTCGGATAGCGGACCGCGAGCACCGCGACCGGAATCGCCGCGAGCGTCGTGATCAGCGCCGCCGCCAGTCCGAGTCCGACCGTCGAGACGGCCGCGCCCATGATCGAGGCCGAGGGCAGCGTGGTGGAGCTGCCGGCGATCAGCCAGTAGGCGAGTGCGCCGAGCGGGACGCCGAGTGCGAGCACCGCGAGCGTGCCGAGCGCGAGGAACGCGGGCACCACGCGGCGCCCAAGGCGCGATCGGCTGCACCTGGCGGTCGTCTCGGAGGTCGGTGGCGTGCGACCCTGGAGGCCCGATTCCGCGCCCAGCAGCAGCAGGCAGAATGCGACCAGCACGAGCGAGAGCACGGCCGACGACGCGGCGTCGAAGCCGAGCTGGTACTCGGCGTAGATCTCCGTCGTGAACGTGCGGAAGCCGAGTAGGGCGAAGGCGCCGTACTCGGCCAGCAGGTGCAGCGCGATGATCAGGCCGCCGCCGAGCAGCGCGAGTCGCAGTTGCGGCAGTGTCACGCGCGTGAAGACCGCGAGCGACCGCAGCCCCTGGCTCCGCGCCACGTCCTCGAGCGCCGTATCGGCCCTGCGCAGACTCGCGATCGCGGGCAGCATCACGAGCGGGTAGTACGACAGGGTACTGACGAGCACGGCGCCCCCGAGGCCGTGCACACGGTCGTCGAGCCCGACCCAGGCGAAGCCGTTGACGAACTCGGGCACCGCCAGCGGAAGCGCGAGCAGCACGGCCCAGAACCGGCGGCCCGGCAGGTCGGTGCGCTCGAGCAGCCAGGCCGTCCCGGCGCCGATGACCGCGCAGAGCGGCGTGACGAGGACGACGAGCTTGACCGTGTTGCCGAGCAGCTCGTCGACATGGGGCAGCCGGAGCAGATGCAGGGCCCTGTCCCAGCCCGCGCTCGAGGCCTGCACCCCCACCCATGCGAGCGGCAGCAGCAGCACGGCACCGACGGGCAGCGCCAGCAGCCACAGCGGGGCGGGACCGCGCCGAGCTCGCCTCAGTGGCAGTGCCGGCCCGATCCCGCCTCGCGCACTCACGGGCTAGAGCAGCCCCACCTGCTGCAGCATCTCGAGCGCGGCCTTGCCGTCGCCGAGCTGCGTTGCGCTGACCTTCGCCGGGACGATGTCACCCAGAGGGCGATCGATCTTCGTGTTCGTGACGCCCGGGCGCAGCGGGTACTCGTAGCTCTCCGAAGTTGCGATGATCGTCTGCGCGGGCTTGCCCACGAGGTAGGCGAGGAAGCGCCTGGCGTCGGCTGCGTGCTTGCTGGACTGCAGGATGGCCGCACCGGAGACGTCGACGAGCATGCCCGGGTCGCGCGGCGCGAAGTAGTGGATCGCCGACTTCGTGTGGCTCGGGCCGACCTCATCCCGCAGCCGGTACCAGTAGTAGTGGTCGACGAGGCCGGTGAGGACAGCGCCCTTGTTCACCGCCGCCACGATCAGCTCGTTGTCGTCGTACACCTTCGCGTTGCGCTTGAGCGCCTTCAGCCACGCCATGGCGGCGGACGTGCCTCGGAGCTGCGCGATCGAGGTGACGAGCGGCTGGAAGTCGGTCTCGCCCGGGGCGATCGCGACCTTGCCCTTCCACTTGGGCGAGGCGAGGTCGAGCAGCGAGCTCGGCAGCGCCGCGGGCTTGATCTTGCCCGTGTTGTAGACGAGCACCGCCGAACGGGCCGACACGGCGACCCAGGATCCCGAGGGCGAGCTGTCGCCGCGCGGAACGACCTTCAGCGTGGCGGCCGGCACCGGTGCCAGCAGCTTGCGCTCGGCCAGCGCCTGGAGCGCCGGCGGGTTCTCCGCGAAGAACACATCGGCGGGCGACCTGGATCCTTCCTGGATGATCTGGTTCGCGAGCGTGGCCTCGTCGGCGGAGCGCACGGCGACGTGTACGCCGGTGCGCTTCTCGAAGTCCGCCGCGAGCTTCGAGACCGTCTGCTCGTGCTGGCCGCTGTACAGCGTGATCGAGCCGGCTCGAGCTCCGCTCCGACCCGCATCCGCAGCGAGACCGGCGGAGACGGCGCCTGCCGTCATGACTGCGCACGTGCCGCCCAGCACCAACGCTCGAAGGGGGGTACGTCGCAGTCCTCTCATTGCCGTCCTTTGCGGTCGAGGGCCGTGGGCCCGCAGTTAGGATAACCTAAAGTTAGGGCGGGCTAAGTTGGATGTCAAGTGGCAAATTTCGCCCGAGGCGCGCTACGATCCTGCGCGCGGCTCTCCCCTGATCCCCGTGGAGCCGTGCCACGGGCCCGGCGTTCGCACGCCGGGGACACGAGTCGATGCGCAGGGGGATCGGATGGAAGAGAACGGGAGGGCGAGGCGTCCCACGGTCGAGGTGGAGAGCGTCTCGCCGGACATCGCCATCGTGACGTTGTGCGGCGAGCACGATCTCGGCTCGAGGGCCGAGCTCGCCGAGGCGCTCGCGGGCGCGAGCGAGCACTGTTGCCTGCTCGTCGACCTGGGGGAGTGCACGTTCCTCGACTCGACGGTGCTCGCGCTGCTCGTCGCGACCTGTCAGCGCATGTGGGAGCGCGACCGGCGGCTCGAGCTCGTGGTCCCGGATGACGCCTCGGCCATCAGGCGCGTGATCACGATCGCGGGCCTGACGACGTTCCTGACGATCCACGAGACCCGGGCCGCCGCGATCGCGGGGGTGCAGCAGCAGGCATGACAGCGCGCGGGGCCCTGGCGCAGGCGACCTCGGGCCTGGCCGGTCGGCGGTGCGAGCGCTTTCGCCGGGTACTGTGCCAGGCCATGCTGCTCGACGACCACGCGCGCTATCCGCTGATGTTCGGCCCGTCGCCCGTGCATCGGCTGGAGCGGCTGACGAGGCACCTGGGCGGCGCGTCGGTCTGGGCCAAGCGCGACGACTGCAATTGCGGCCTCGCCTTCGGGGGCAACAAGATCCGCAAGCTCGAGTACCTCGTCGCCGACGCGCTCGCGAAGGGCTGCGACACGCTCGTCTCGATCGGCGGCGTGCAGTCGAATCACACGCGCCAGGTCGCCGCCGTCTCGGCCCACCTGGGGCTCGGCTGCGTGCTCGTGCAGGAGAGCTGGGAACAGGCGCTTCGCGACATCGAGGCTGACGGCGGCACGCCGGGTATCACCCGAGAAGCCCGCTAACCATGCGGGCTTCTCTGCGTATCAGGCAGGGTATGGCTCTCGCCGAAACCGCAACGCATGGCTGCTGGGCGCGCGAGGTAGCCCAGCAGCCCGCGCTCAACGGCTACGGGAGGCTGTTCACATGAAGCCCTCGATCGCCTGGGCTGCGGTAGCCGCATCCGCAGTCATCATCGGACTGCTGTCAGGTGGCAGCGCACCCGCCGCTGTCGGGCGTTCCGCAACGCTGGTGCCTGCGCCGAGCCCACGGGCGACCCTGGCCGAGCTCATCCAGGACGTGGGGGGACGCGGCGCCTCGACAGCGCCGCAGCGGTTCGGCTACCTGGGCAAGATCGACTCGCACCTCCAGGACGTCGCGGCGAGCCGCCTCGGGGCGGGCAGCGCCGCGAGCACCGCCATCGCCGCACGTCGCCAGGGCGTCACGCTGTCGGCACAGGGAGACGCTCTCGCCGACATCTACGTGGATGGCGACGCGGCGCGCGCCGCCGTCGCACTGCGCGCGCTGGGCATGCGCGTCACGGCGGTCAGCGACCGCTCGCCGCAGCGGATGGTGGAGGGCTTCGTGCCGCCCGGGGCGATCGCGGCAGCCGCGCAGCTTCGGCAGACGCAGGCGATCGTCGCTCCGCTGGCGCGGCTGAGCGCCGGAAGCATCCTCTCCGAGGGAGACGACGCCATCAACGGGCCCGAAGCGCGCGCGCTCGGGCCGACGGGGGCGGGCGTGTCGGTCGGGATCATCTCCGACTCGATGACCAGCGCGAAGGGCGGCATCGCCAATTCGGTCGGCACCGGGGACCTGCCACCCGACACGGTGGCGCTGTCCGATCGCCCGGATGGCACCGGCGAGGGTCGCGCCATGGCCGAGATCCTCTACGACGAGGCGCCCGGGGTGGGCAGGATCAGGTTCGCGACAGCCGACGGCGGGCCGGCCGCCAAGGCGAACGCGATCGACGCCCTGGTCGCGGACGGCGCCAGGGTCATCGCCGACGACACGAGCTACGTCACCGAGCCGTTCTTCCAGGACGATGTGATTGCGCAGGCTGTCGATCGCGCCAAGGCTGCGGGCGTGGCCTACTTCATCGCTGCCGGAAACGACGCGCAACACGGCTGGGGCGCTGCCTTCTCCCCGGTCGCCGATCCGTCGCCCGCGCACAGCCCGGGCACGGAGGACTTCGACCCCGGCCCGGGCGTCGATACCACCCAGACGATCGGCACGTTTAGCGCCGACGAGAGCGTGGATCTCGTCCTGCAGTGGGCCGAGCCGTGGGGAGCGGCGACATCCGACTTCGCGCTCGACGTGTACGAGGTCGGCGACGCGACGCACACGCCGCTGACCTTCGACACGAACAACCTGGCGACGGGCATCCCGATGGAATGGGCGCCGATCAAGTTCACGGGCGCCGGCACGATCGAGGTGGCGATCCGGCGCGTATCCGGCGCGGGCGCTCCGCCGCTCAAGCTCGTCGCGTTCACCAATGGCGCGGGCAACGTCGCCATCGAGCACCCGGCAGACGGCGGTGCGATCGACCCCGACGCCGCGTCCGCGAAGGGCGCGCTGACCGTGGCTGCGAGCAACTTCGCCACGCCCACGGTGCCCGAGCCCTACAGCTCCCGGGGCCCGGTCACGCGCTTCTTCGACGCGCGGGGCAACCGCCTCGCGACGCCCGAGGTGCGCCAGAAGCCCGACCTGGCAGGCCCCGACGGGGTGCAGACGAGCGTCCCCGGCTTCTCGCCCTTCCCTGGCACGAGCGCGGCCGCCCCGGCTGCCGCCGGAATCGCTGCGCTCATCAGCTCGGCCAAGCCCGCGATGCCGGTCGACGAGCTGTACGCGATCATGACGAGCCCCTCGAACGCCGTCGACTGCCCGGCGCCCGGCAATCCGGACGTCGAGTGCGGCGCCGGCTTCCTGCTGGCGGACAGCGCGATGGACATGGCGCTCGACAGCACGGCGCCGGCGATCACCCCGAGTCTCTCGCCGGCCGCGCCCGACACGTCGAGCGGGTGGTACCGCCAGCCAGTGAGCGTGACCTGGCAGGTCTCGGATCCCGAGTCTCCAGTCGTCGACCCGGCGGGATGCGAAGCCGTCAGCCTCACGACGTCTGCCTCGCTGACCTGCCGGGCTACCAGCGCCGGCGGGACGACCGCGGCACCGCTGAGCGTCAAGATCGACCCGACGGCGCCGACTCAGCCCACATTCACCGGCATCAGGGCCAGGACCTACCTGCCCGCAACACTGCCGTCCTCGCGGGCGATCGCGTGCACCTCCGGCGATCCGACCTCGGGCGTCGTCGGCTGCAGCGTCTCGGGCTACCGCTCGCGCTTCGGCGCTCACGTCCTCACGGCGACGGCGACGAACGGCGCCGGGCTGACAGCGACCAGCAAGCTGGCGTACACGGTGGCGAAGCCGGCCGCGATCTCGAAGCTCGCGCTCACGAAGCTCGGGCTGGCGAGGCTCCGCTCTTCGGGGCTGAAGCTGACCGTGCGCGTCGCGGCGGCCTCCACGCGGCTCAGCGTCAAGCTTGTGGCCCTGGTCCCGAAGGCATCTGGCGGCGGAACTCGCGCCGTCACCGTCGGCACGCTCGCCGGGCGGGCATCCGCCGGCAGGGTGACGTTGCATCTCGCGTTGACGGCAGAGGGGAAGTCGCAGCTGAGCGCGCTCGCGAGGACAACGCTGAAGGTCACGATCGCCGGCAGGTCGGCGCGCGCGAAGAGCGCGACCCTGACGGGCTCGCTCCTCGTCCGGCGCTAGAAGGCCGTCATCACGCGTACCCACCCGAGGGGGTAGGCGCCAGCGCGAAGCGGTGGCATGCTGGTGTCCGGCGTCGACTACCGGCCCTGGAGGCCGCAATCGACGACACCCGCTCCGGCGGGGCGCCTTGAGCCTCCCGACTCGCTTGCGCCCCGCCGGACAGGGTAGCCGGTGCGGCGGTTGCGCGCGACCTCGTATCGTCGGGTAGCCAGTCCCCGCGTCGAGGAAGTGCGCATGACCTACGTACCCGCCGACGATCGCTACGAGCGCATGACGTACAACCGCTGCGGCCGCAGCGGGCTGCTGCTCCCGGCTGTCTCGCTGGGTCTGTGGCAGAACTTCGGCGGCGACCGGCCGCTCGAGAGCAGCCGCGCAATCGTGCGGCGGGCGTTCGACCTGGGCGTCACGCACTTCGACCTGGCCAACAACTACGGGCCGCCCTACGGCTCGGCCGAGGAGACGTTCGGAACCCTCCTGCGCACTGACCTCGCGCCCTTCCGCGACGAGCTCGTGATCTCGACCAAGGCCGGCTACGACATGTGGCCCGGCCCCTACGGCGACTTCGGCTCGCGCAAGTACCTGCTCGCGAGCCTCGACCAGAGCTTGAGGCGCATGGGCCTGGACTACGTCGACATCTTCTACTCGCACCGGCGCGACCCCGCGACGCCGATGGAGGAGACGCTCGGCGCGCTCGACACAGCCGTGCGGCAGGGCAAGGCGCTGTATGCCGGCATCTCGTCGTACTCGGCGGAACGCACGACACAGGCGGCCGACATCCTGCGAGAGCTCGGCACGCCGCTGCTCATCCACCAGCCGTCGTACTCGATGCTCAACCGCTGGATCGAACGGGGGCTGCTCGACGTCCTCGGCGACGAGGGCATCGGCTGCATCGTCTTCTCGCCACTCGCCCAGGGCATGCTCACCGACCGCTATCTGGACGGCATCCCGCCCGATTCGCGAGCGAGCCGCGCAGGCTCACTCTCGCCCGATCTGCTCAGCGCGCAGGCGCTCGAGAAGATCGGCGCGCTCGACGCGATCGCGAGGGATCGCGGGCAGACGCTCGCGCAGATGGCGCTGGCCTGGACGCTGCGGGATTCGCGCGTGACCTCGGCGCTCGTCGGCGCGAGCAGCATCGCGCAGCTCGAAGCCAATGTGGGTGCGCTCGGCAACCGCGACTTCAGCGCGCACGAGCTCGAGGAGATCGACCGCCACGCGACCGACAGCGGCATCAACCTGTGGGCCGGATCGAGCGACGAATGAGCGGCCGCCTGCAGACGCCGCTGTGCGAGTTGCTGGGTATCCGCGTGCCGATCCTGCTCGCCGGCATGGCGGGGGGACCAGCCACACCAGAGCTCGTGGCCGCGGTCACCCGCGCCGGTGGGCTCGGGGTCTTCGGAGTGTCCGGGATGACGGTCGCGGCCCTCGAGCGCGATTTCACGCGCGCGCGAGAACTGGCGCCGGACGGTCCGCTCGGCGTCAACGCACAGCTCGCGCAACCGACGCCGGCGACGGGTGAGCGCGAGCGCATCCTCGAGGTGCTGAAGCCGTTCCGGCGCGAGCTCGGGCTCCCGGAGGAGCCGGTCGAGCCGCCGCCTGCCACGCCCCCCGTCGCGCTCGTCGAGGCCGGGCTCTCGGCGGGCGCCGCCGTCGTCACGACATTCGACGACCCCGAGCCCGTCGCCGAGGCGACGCGCGCCGCGGGAGCGCGTCTCCTGCCGATGGTGACGACCGTCGACGAGGCCGCGCGGGCCGTCGCCTGTGGCGCCGACGCCGTCATCGCCCAGGGTGCCGAGGCCGGAGGCCATCGCGGCACCTTCGGTGTCGGCGCGCCCGACGGGCCGGCGTCGGCCGCGCTCGTGGGCAGCCTCGCACTGATCCCGCAGGTCGTGGATGCCGTCGGGCCCGGCATCCCGGTGATCGCCTCCGGCGGCATCATGGACGGTCGCGGAATCGCGGCCGCGCTCGCGCTCGGCGCCCAGGGCGTCTCACTCGGCACGCTCTTCCTCGGGAGTGCAGAGAGCGGTGCAGCGGACGTCTACGCCGGCGCGCTCTCGACGATCGCGGCCGACGGCACGGTCGTCACCGACGCGGTCACGGGGCGACCCGCACGCTGGGTGCGCAATCGTCTCGTCGACGCGCTCGTGGAGGCCCGCGCCGGCACGCTCGGCTGGGGGCGGCAGGCACCGCTGATCGCGGATCTGCGCCGGGCCGCCGGCGAGCAGGGCCGGGCTGACCTGCTGCCGATGCTGGCGGAGAAGGGGCGCGCTGAGCGGCGCGGGAGCCCGCAGAGGCTATCGTCGCGCGCCTCGTGCGCGAAACCGAGGCGGCAGTGGCGACGTTGAGCGTGGCGTCTCGCTCAGGCAGAACCTCTTAAGAGGCTCTACCTGAATGAGCGCGGCGTCTGGATCGTGTGGATCGTCCTGCGGTCTGGCGGTCGTGCGCTGCGCGGACGACCGCCAGACCTGCGGCGACCCGGCTCCCGCTCGGAGAGCGTCGCGGCCTACCCAGATGTGGGTCGCTGAGCGGGATCCGGGCTTCGCGGGGCTGCCGCCCGGCTCTGGGAAGGCGTCCCGCCTGCCCTGCGAGCCGGCCGGCACCCCCGCTCGCTCCACACACCCCAGCCATCCACTCTCATTCAGGCAGAACCTCTTAGGCTGACGACGTGTTCCCGCGGCAGCTCGAGTACCTCGTCGCGCTCGAGCGCGAGCGTCACTTCGGGCGCGCGGCGCGGGCGTGCCACGTCTCGCAGCCGACGCTCTCGACGGGTCTGCGCAAGCTCGAGGCCGAGCTCGGCGTGCCGCTCGTCCGCCGCGGCCAGCGCTTCGAGGGGTTCACGCGCGAGGGCGAGCGGGTCGTGCTCTGGGCGCATCGCATCCTGGCCGACTTCGACGGTCTCGGACACGAGCTGTCGCAGATCCGCGGCGGGCTCGAGGGGACGCTGCGCATCGGGGCGATCCCGACGTCGCTGCCCACGGTCTCGCTCGTCACCTCGCCGTTCTGCGAGCGCCACCCGCTCATGCACGTCGAGGTGCTCTCGCTGTCGTCGCGCGAGATCGAGCGGCGCCTGGACGCGTTCGAGCTCGACGCCGGCCTGACGTATCTCGACAACGAGCCGCTCGGCGACGTCCGGGCCGTTCCGCTGTATCGCGAGCGCTACGTCCTCCTGTGCGCCGTCGAAGGGCCGTTCGCCGGCCGCTCGACCGTGGACTGGGCGGAGGCCGCCACGGTGCCGCTCTGCCTGCTCTCGCCCGACATGCAGAACCGCCGCATCCTCAACGACAACTTCGCGGCCGCGGGCGCGGTTGCGGAGCCGACCGTGGAGACGAACTCGATCTCGACGCTCTGCTCGCACGTGCGGCGCGGCTGGTCGAGCGTCATGGCGCACGCGTGGCTCTCGCTCTTCGGCGTCCCCGAGGCCATGCGCGCGGTGCCGCTCGTCTCACCCGAGGTGACGCACTCGATCGGCATCGTCGTGCCGGAGGTGGAGCCCCTGCCGCCGCTGGCCGCGGCACTCGTCGAGCTCGCGCTGCGCCTCGACCTCGAGGGCGAGGTCGACCGCCTCGTCGCGGGCAGCGGCAGCCCGAAGAGACGATAGCCGCCGTCTATCGCAAAGTCGCCGCTGTCGATTTGCGGAACGATCAAGGCGCGGTGCATCCTACGGTTGGTAGCCACCCGCCAGGGAGGATCTTCGCGAATGCCCAAAGGCCGTCTCACAACGCCGCTCGTACGCTCCGGCGGCACGCTCCAGCCCGCCTCCTGGGACGAGGCGCTCGACGTCGTCGCGGAAGGCTTCGGCCGCGCGCGACAGACCGACACGACCGAGTCCTTCGGGATGTTCTCGTGCTCCAAGGCATCGAACGAGATGAACTTCCTGGCGCAGAAGTTCGCGCGCCAGGTGATGGGCTCGAACAACATCGATTCGTGTAACCGCACCTGACACGCTCCCAGTGTCGTCGGTCTGGCGACAGCGTTCGGTGCGGGCGGCGGGACCTCGTCCTACCGCGAGATCGAGGAGACGGACGTCATCCTCCTGTGGGGATCGAATGCGCGTGAGACCCATCCCATCTTCTTCCATCACCTGCTGAAGGGCGTGTACAACGGCGCGCGGCTGGTCGCGGTCGACCCGCGACGCACGTCCTCGGCGAAGTGGGCCGACTCCTGGCTCGGGCTCGACGTCGGCACGGACATCGCGCTCGCCCACACGATGGCGCGGGAGATCATCCACGCCGGACTCGTCAATCACCGGTTCGTGGATCGCGCCACCGTGGGATTCGCGGAGTACGCCGCGCACGTCGAGCCGTTCACGCTGGCCGAGGGCGAGCGCATCACCGGCATCCCGGCCGACGTGATCCGCGACACGGCGCACGCCTACGCGCGCGCCGATCGCGCGATGATCTGCTGGACGCTCGGCATCACCGAGCACCATGTCGGCGTCGACAACGTGCTCTCGCTGATCAACCTCGCTCTGCTGTGCGGTCACGTCGGTCGCTGGGGCTCGGGGCTCAACCCGTTGCGCGGCCAGAACAACGTCCAGGGCGGCGGCGACATGGGGGCGATCCCGAACAAGCTGCCCGGCTTCCAGGACATCGAGCGCGACGGCGAGGCACGCGCGCGCTTCGAGGCCGCCTGGGGCTGCACGATCGTGCCGCGCTACGGCTGGAACCTGACGCAGATGTTCGAGGGCATGAAGCGCGGCGAGCTGCGCACGCTGTACGTGATCGGTGAGAACCCGGCGCAGTCCGAGGCCGACATCAAGCACACGCGGGAGCTCCTCTCGAGCCTGGACTTCCTCGTCGTACAGGACATCCTGCTGACGAGGACCGCCGAGATGGCCGACGTCGTGCTGCCCTCGAGCGCATCCTGGTGCGAGGGCGAGGGCACGGTGACCAACTCCGAGCGCCGCGTGCAGCGCGTACGCAAGGCGCTCGACCCGCCGGGGGAGGCGCGGGAGGACGGCTGGATCATCAGCGCGATCGCCGAGCGCATGGGGTTCGACTGGGGTCAGCCGAGCGCCGAGGAGGCCTGGAACGAGCTGCGCTCGCTCTCGCCGATGCATCGCGGCATGAGCTACGAGAAGCTCGAGGCCCTGGGCGGTATCCAGTGGCCGTGCCCGGATGAGGAGAGCACCGGCTCGCCGTTCCTGCACGCGCGCCTGTGGGCAGAGCCGCTCGAGGGCCAGCCGGCTCCGTTCTCGGCCGTCGAGCACCGCCCGCCCTACGAGGCGCTCGACGCCGAGTACCCGATCCGCCTCACCACCGGCCGGCGGCTCGAGTCGTACAACACGGGCGTGCAGACCAACCGCTACCGGTCACCGCTGCACCGCGGCGAGTCGCTCGACCTCTCGCCCGAGGACGCCGAGCGGATGCTGCTGGAGGAAGGCGAGATCGTGCGCGTCTCCTCGCGCCGCGGCTCCGTCGAGACGCCGGTGCACATCGATGAATCGCTGCGGCCCGGACTGGCGTTCATGACGTTCCACTTCCCGGACCAGGTCGACACGAACCTGATCACGATCGACGTCACCGATCCCAAGAGCGGCACCGCCGAGTTCAAGGCCTGCGCCATCCGCGTCGACAAGCTCGCGACTCCAGAGCAGCAGGCCAGTGCGCTCGTCGCCGAGCCGGCGACCATCCCAGGAGACTGATGGACATCCACCTCCTCGATGCGGCCCCGACCGTCGCCGAGCGCGCCGCGGTCGAGCACGTGCTCGGCCCGCCGACAGGCGGCTGGGACGGCGGCGCGCGTGACTCCGACCGCCAGGGCCATTCGCTGCGGGGCGGCGGGCACGAGGCCCGCTCCCGCCGTCACCTGTTGCTGCCCGTCCTGCTCGCCGTGCAGGAGCACGTCGGCTGGATCAGCCCGGGCGCGCTCAACCACATCGCCGAGCGCCTGACGGTGCCGCCCGCCGACGTCTACGGCGTGGCGACGTTCTACGCGCTGCTGAGCGTCGAGCCGCGGCCGCCGCGCGTGATTCACGTGTGCGAGGACCTGGCCTGCCGCTGCAACGGCTCGCAGGAGCTGATCGCTCAACTCGAGGAGCACCTCGGCGCTGAGGGCGATCTCAACGCCGACGGCTCCGCGACGTGGTTGCGGAGCCCCTGCCTCGGCCAGTGCGACCGCGCCCCGGCGGCCATGCTGACGATCGCCGGAGAGCACCCGGAGGAGCACGTGCTCGCGCCGGTCGACGCAGCGGGCGTGCTGGCCGCGATCGACGGCCGCGAGGTCCCGCACACCGATCCCGTGACGCCCATGCAGCAGGCCGGCGACGAATCGCTCCAGTTGCTCGCCCGCGTGGGCAGAGTCGACCCTGTGAGCCTCGATGACTACCGCGCGGCCGGCGGTTACCAGGCACTCCGCCGCGCCGTCGAGATGGGCGGCGCAGGGGTGATCCGCGAGCTCAAGGACTCGCGGCTGATGGGACGTGGCGGCGCGGCGTTCCCCACCGGCGTGAAGTGGGAAGCGGTCGCGCAGCAGCCGGCGCACCCGCATTACCTGATCTGCAATGCCGACGAGTCCGAGCCCGGGACGTTCAAGGATCGCGTGGTGATCGAGGGCGATCCGTACTCGCTGATCGAGGCGATGACGATCGCCGCCTACGCCACGGATTGCGAGCACGGCTTCGTCTACCTGCGCGGCGAGTACCCGCAGGCGCACGCAATTCTCGGCGCGGCGCTCCACGAGGCCCGGCGCCGGGGCTACCTCGGCGACGACATCCTGGGCGAGGGCTTCAGCTTCGACATCGAGATCCGCAAGGGCGGCGGGGCGTACATCTGCGGCGAGGAGACGGCGATCTTCAACTCGATCGAGGGGTTCCGCGGCGAGCCGCGCTCGAAGCCGCCGTTCCCGGTCGTGGCAGGCCTGTTCGGCAAGCCGACGGTCGTCAACAACGTGGAGACGCTCGTCAATGTGCTCCAGGTCGTGCTCGAGAGCGGCCCCGGGTTTGCCGAGACAGGCACCGAGGGCTCGAGCGGGCCGAAGCTCTTCTGCCTCTCGGGCAATGTCGAGCGCCCAGGCGTCTACGAGGTGCCGTTCGGCACGACGCTGGCCGAGCTGCTCGCGCTGGCCGGTGGCGTGGCGGGCGGGCGGCCGCTGCAGGCCGTGCTCCTGGGCGGCGCCGCCGGCGGCTTCCTGCGGCCCGACGAGCTCGACCTGCCGCTCACGTTCGAGGGCGCGCGCGACGCCAGGACGACGCTCGGCTCGGGTGTGGTGCTGGTGCTCGACGACCGCGTCGACATGCCGCGCTTCCTCCAGCGCATCGCTGCCTTCTTCCGCAACGAATCGTGCGGGCAGTGCGTACCCTGCCGCGTCGGGACGGTGCGCCAGCAGGAGGCGCTCGCGCGGCTCGTCTCAGGTCGCACGCGCGGCGGCGCGGGTGCAGAGCTCGCACTCGTGGGCGAGATCGGCCAGTGCATGCGCGACGCTTCGATCTGCGGGCTCGGTCAGACCGCATCGAGCGCGATCGAATCGGCGATCGGGCGCCTCGGCGTCTTCCGAGGTGCGACATGACCAGCTCGGCCGCTGGCCCTCCAGAAGCGCATGATCGAGCTGGAAGTCGACGGGCAGCCTGTTCGCGTCTTCGAGGGCCAGACGATCCTCGATGCGCTGCGCAAGCTCGAGATCGCGACGCCGACGCTCTGCTACGGCGACACGCTGCAGCCCGCCAACGCGTGCCGTGTCTGTGTGGTCGAGCTCGAGGGTGCGCGTGTACTGGCGCCGTCCTGCTCGCGCAAGGCCGAGGCGGGCATGAAGGTGCGCACGGACTCCGAGCGCGTGCGCCATTCGCGCAGGCTCGTGCTCGAGCTGCTGGGATCGAGCGTCGACCTCTCGACGACGCCCGTGGCGACCGGCTACCTGGCCGAGTACGAGGCGCAGCCCGACCGCTTCGGCCCGCCGGCGCCACCCGATCCCGAGCGCGATGGCAAGCGCGCAGGCCATCACGTGGAGCCCGACGGCCAGACCGCCGCCACGGTCGCGGGCCCGGTCAAGATCGACAACGAGCTGTACGTGCGCGACTACTCGAAATGCATCCTCTGTTACAAGTGCGTCGACGCCTGCGGTGAGCAGTACCAGAACACGTTTGCGATCACGGTCGCCGGCCGCGGCTTCGACGCGCGCATCTCGACCGAGTACGTGGTCGAGCTGCCCGAATCGGCGTGCGTCTACTGCGGCAACTGCATCGCCGTCTGCCCGACCGGCGCGCTCATGTTCCGCAGCGAGCACGAGCTGCGCGAGGCGGGGGAGTGGAGGCCCGAGGATCAGGCCGTCACGCAGACGATCTGCCCCTACTGCGGCGTCGGCTGCAACCTCGAGCTGCACGTGCAGGACAATGCGATCGTGAAGGTCACGAGCCCGGACGATCACGACGTCACCCGCGGAAACCTGTGCATCAAGGGGCGCTTCGGCTACCAGCACGTGCAGGAACCGCGACAGCGGCGCGGGGAGTAGCTCGCGATGGCAGCCACCGAGCGGCCGCCCCTGCGCAGTGCGTCGGTCGACACTCGCGTGCTGGCGGTGCAGGATGGCGTGGGGCGTGAGCGGCGCGACCGCCTCGCCGGGGAGGAGCCGCTCGAGATCCGTGCCGCTGGGCCGCGCCAGGAGCCGGTGCGCGTCGCCGTCACGATGCGCACGCCGGGACATGATTTCGAGCTCGCTGCCGGGTTCCTGCACTCCGAGGGCCTCCTGACATCGCAGCTCGAGGTATCCGAGATCAAGTACTGCACCGACGTCGAGCTGGGCGAGCAGGCCTATAACGTCGTGACCGTCCATTTCCGCCGGCCGTTCGAGGCCGGTCTCGTGCAGCGCAACTTCGCTGTGACGTCGGCCTGCGGCGTGTGCGGGAAGGCCTCGATCGACTCGATCGAGGTGGCCTCCGAACCGCTGAGAGACGGCCCCTCCGTGTCTGCGCACGTCATCGGCGCGTTGCCCGAGCGCCTGCGCGCGGCGCAGAACACGTTCGAGCGCACCGGCGGCCTGCACGCGACCGGGCTCTTCACGCCGGAGGGCGAGCTGACCCTGGTGCGGGAGGACGTCGGCCGCCACAACGCGCTCGACAAGGTCATCGGCAACCGCGTGCTCGCCGGCGCGACGCCGCTCTCCAGCTCGGTTGCGCTCGTCTCGGGCCGGGCGTCGTTCGAGCTCGTCCAGAAAGCAGCGGTCGCGGGCATCCCGGTGCTGTGCGCCGTCGGCGCGCCGTCGAGCCTGGCGGTGGATGCCGCACGCCGGCTCGGGCTGACGCTCGTGGGATTCCTGCGGGACGGCCGGTTCAACGTGTACGCGGGTGCCTCGCGGGTCGCGCTCGGCCGCGCATGACAGTACGCGGCGCCGAGCCCGCCGCGGCCTACGACGCCTGGCTCGCCGCGCTCGCGGCCGCCGGCTGGAGCACGCCGCTGCCCGCCGAGCGCGTCGCGCTCGACGCGGCCGGCGGTCGCGTGCTCGCCGCGCCGCTCGTGGCCCGAGCGGCCAACCCTCCGCATCGCTGCGCCGCGATGGACGGCTACGCCGTCGTCGCCGCCACCACGGGAAACGGCGTGCTTGCGCCCGGGAGCTACCGCCGGATCGACACCGGGCAGCCGATCGAGGATCGATTCGACGCCGTGGCCCAGGTCGAGATCGCGAGCGAGACCGCGACTGGCCTCCTCGTCGAGCAGGTGCTCGGCAGCGGTACGAACGTGCGCGCAGCAGGCGAGGACGTGCAGGAAGGGGATCTGCTGCTCCCGGCCGGTCGCCTCGTCTCGAGCTACGACATCGCGCTGGCAGCGGTCGCCGGCCATGCCGATCTGAGCGTGACGCGGCGCCCGGCCGTCTCGATCCTTCCGACGGGCGATGAGCTGCGCCCTCCCGGGACCTTGCTTGCGCCGGGCGAGGTCGCGGATGCCGACGGCCCGATGCTGCAGGCGCTCGCACGCGAGTGCGGGGCCGTCGCCGAGCGCCTGGACGCCCGTCCGGACGATGCCGGGCAGATCGGCGCCGCGGTGCTCGGCGCCGCCGGCCGCGCCGAC
Organism: uncultured Actinomycetes bacterium; assembly: GCA_963845865.1. Lineage (GTDB taxonomy): Bacteria > Actinomycetota > Thermoleophilia > Gaiellales > JALYLC01 > JALYLC01. Next base: position 309,493 of record CAWJTT010000002.1, on the reverse strand, counting down.
CTCGTGCTCGTGATCGCCGGGTCCTCGCGCGGTCGCGCGGATCACACCGCCGGCGTGCTCGCACGACACGGCGAGCTCGTCGTTCACGGCGTCGCCCTGCGCCCGGCGCACCCGGTCGCGCTCGGCCTGGTTGCGGGGACGCCGGTGATCGGCATCCCCGGGTATCCGGTCGCTGCCGCAATCGCCTTCGAGCGCTTCGGGCGGCCGCTGCTCGAGCTCCTGCTCGGCGCGCTGCCGGAGGACGCGCCGCTGATCCGCGTGCGGCTGTCGGGCGAGGTCCGCGCCCGGCGGGGCGTCGAGGCGTACGTGCCGCTCGTGCTGAGCCCGGGCCGCGATCTACCGAATGCGCTTCCCCAGAGCCGCAAGGGCGGCGCGCTGCGCGGCCTGGCGGGCGCGCACGCACTGCTCTGCGCCCGTCTCGAGGACGGCGTGCTGCCGGCCGGCAGCGAGGTCGAGGCACGGCTCCTGCGTCCCTGGCCGACCTGATCCTCTTGGGCGCGGAGTCCGCGGATACCATCCGCGGCAGTGGCCGCACAGAGTCCTCAGGCCGCGCATCCGTGGCTCGCGCGGCTGCCGAACGCGCTCACCCTGGCTCGCCTGGCGGTGCTGCCGGTCTTCTGGTGGGTGCTGCTCGAGGCGGACAATGGCCAGTCGACGCTGGCCTTCGTGATCTTCGGCCTGGCCTCGCTGACGGACTGGTTCGACGGCTGGCTGGCGCGCCGCTACGGCAGCTTCTCGCGCTTCGGCCGGCTTGCCGACCCGCTCGCGGATCGCCTCCTGATCGACTCTGCCGTGATCCTCCTGTGGCACCACGATCGCCTGCCGCTGCTCGCGCCGATCCTCATCATCGGGCGCGATCTGGTGCTCGCTTTCGGCATCGGCAGTGCGGCGCGCCACGGCTACGAGCTGTCCGTCATCTACCTCGGCAAGGCGGCGACGTGCGTCCTCATGGTGGGTCTCGGGTTCATGATGCTGCTGCCTCCGAGCGCGAGCTGGCCGTCGGTGCTCTTCTGGGCAGGGCTCGCTCTCTCGCTCGCCGCGGGTGGCGTCTATCTGGTCAGCGCAAGGGCCCGCGCGCGCCGTCCTCAACCTCAACCCCAGGTGGAAGGTCCGCGAAACGGCTAGACTGCCGTTTCGTGGAGGCCTTCCCCGACCTCGCGGCCCTTTCCGACGCCGACCTCAAGCTCCTGACCGAGGAGAAGATGGCGGACGAGCGCGACGTCTCGCGGCAGCGGCGCGAGCTGCACGGGCGCATCGACGTGCTGCGCAGCGAGCACACGCGACGTCTCAAGGAGCGCGAGGGCGCGGTCGACGTCGACCCGGCGATCGTCTCCGAGGAACTGCTCTCGCAGGTGCCCGAGGAGCTGACCGTCGAGGCCGGCGACGAGCCGATCCCAGCCGGAGACGACTCCGATGGACAGGCGCTGTCCGACGACGATCTGCGTGAGCTGATCCACGAGCGCACGCAGACCGAGCGCGAGATCTCCTTCCGGCGGCGCATCCTGCACGGCCAGATCGACCTTCTGCGCGCCGAGATCGTCGCGCGCCTGCATGACCGCGACGGGGAGGCATCCGAGCACCTCGCCGCGAGTGACGTCGAGCAGCTCTCGGAGATCCTCGCGCATCGCGGCCCGCCTCTCGAGTTGCCGGCCGAGCTCGAGCGGCTCGACTGACGGCGGCATGTACTGCCCCGAGTGCGGCATGCAGAATCCCGAGGCGGCGCACTACTGCGCCCGCTGCGGCGGCCTGCTGCTCACGGAGGCCGGCTCGACTCAGACGACGATGTCGTTCCCGCTCGAGAGCGACACCGACACGGCGATCCCGGCGGTCGGCGACGTCCAGGCGGGCGGTCCCGCCCTCGTCGTGCGCGCGGGCGATCGCGCAGGTGAGCACTTCCTCCTGGGCGACTCGCGGGTGACCATCGGCCGATCATCCGGTGCGGACATCCTGCTCGACGACATCACCGTGTCGCGAGAACACGCACGTGTGGTGCGGCGACCCGACGGCTTCTACATCGAAGACTCCGACTCGCTCAACGGCACGTACGTCAACCGCCGCAGAGTCGAGTCGCACCACCTCACCGATGGCGACGAGCTCCAGATCGGCAAATTCAAGCTGACGTACCTCGAGCGTTGAGCAAGGACACCCTCACCACGCCCGTCACCGGCCGCCGCCTGACGATCGGCGCGGTCTGCGCGGCGTTGCGCATCGAGCATCCCGACATCACGATCTCGAAGATCCGGTACCTCGAGGAGCAGGGACTGCTGCATCCGCAGCGCACTCGCGGCGGCTACCGCCTCTTCGCGCAGGAGGACGTCGAGCGGCTGCGCACCATCCTGCGCCTGCAGCGCGACGAGTTCCTTCCGCTGCGCGTCATCCGCGAGGAGCTCGAGAAGGCGGCCGAGGGAGCGCGTCAGCGGCCGCGCCGTCGTCCGGTCAGCACCGGCGCGGCCCGTGGCCCGCGCTTCGGCGAGCTGATCAGCGCCGCCGGAGTCGACGAGGAGTTCGTGCGCAGCCTCGAGGAGTTCGGGCTGATCGCGGCGGAGGCCGGCCGATTCCGTCCCGAGGACGTGCAGATCGTGGCCGCCGCGGCGCGCCTGCAGCGCTACGGCTTCGACGCCCGGCATCTGCGCGCCGTGCATTCGGCGATCCAGCGCGAGGCCGGTCTCGTCGAGCAGGTGCTCGCGCCCCAGCTACGCTCGGCCAACCCCGACCGTGTCGGCGCCGGCCTCGAGCAGCTCGACGAGCTCGCCGGTCTGTGCGCCGAGCTGACCGAGTCCCTGCTCGTGCGCGATCTGCGCCGCATCGCGGGCGCCACGACGGCCGCGACGCGCTCAGAGGTCACGACGTGACCGACCTGGCGTCCTACATCCGGGACGTCCCAGACTTTCCCAAGCCCGGCATCGTCTTCAAGGACATCACGCCGCTGCTGGCGGATGCCGAGGCGCTCAAGGCTGCCGTCGACGCCCTGGCCGGCCGCGTGGCCCCATTGCGCCCCGACATCGTGCTCGGCGCCGAGTCGCGGGGGTTCATCCTCGGCCCCGCGCTTGCGATCAGCCTCGGTGTGGGCTTCGCGATCGCGCGCAAGCCGGGCAAGCTGCCGTGGAAGACCGTCACGGCGACCTACGCGCTGGAGTACGGCGAGGACAGCCTCGAGCTGCACGACGATGCGATCGGGAATGGAAAGCGCGTGCTCGTGCACGACGACCTGCTCGCAACCGGCGGCACCGCCCGTGCCACCTGCGATCTCGCCGAGGCCGTCGGCGGCACCGTCGTCGGCTGCGCGTTTCTGATCGAGCTGGCCTTCCTGGGCGGCCGCGAGCGACTCGCGCCGTTCCAGGTCGACGCACTCATCAGCTACGCATCCGAGGGCTGATCCTGCTCGGTGACCGCGCGCCGCCTCGAGGAGCGCTTCTTGCGCCGGGCGGGCGGGACGTCGAGCTTACCCGCGGCGAAGCGCTGCTGACGGGACGTCTTGAGACGTGCGACGGCGCGCCGCGTGCGGGATGGCAGCGCCTCCCAGCAGACGTCGCAGAGCGGCTGACCGGGCGCGATCTCCGGCGCTGCAGCGCCACAGCGTGGGCAGCTCCCTGTGTCCATGCTGGGGGAGTGTGCACGACGCGAACCCGTTCGGGGGTTCCCGAACGCCGATTCAAGCGGTATCTTCAATCAATGTACGATCCGTTGCGAGCGGAGTACCGGATGCGCTGCCCGGAGCGCGACACCGACGGCGCGCGCCGCTACGGCGTCACGCTCTCGCAGTTCGTGAGCGTCGCGCGCCTGCCAGGCGCGCAGCATCCCGCCGTGTACTGCGTGCACTACCTCTGCGCCGCGTGCGGGGGATCGCACGACGCGCTGCTCACGCACGACGAGCTCGACCATGCACCGGTGGTCGGCGCGCCCTCCGGCGAGAGGTTCTGGGAGCCGCTGACGGGCCGGATCGCCGGAGACACCGCCGAGGAGCTGCGCGCGACGGCTGCGAGCCATGTGCGGCGCGGCGACTGGCCGTGGCTGTTCTGGTGCGCGGAGGAGCGCTGCCGCAAGCCGCTGTTCCCCTCGGAGATCCGCTTCGCTGCGCGACGCGACGATCGTGTCGGCATCGCAGTCGTCTGCTCGGCGTGCGAACGGGCGTCGCTGAACGTGGTGACGCCCTGGCACCTCGACGTTCCCTTCTTCCACGATCGCGCCGTCGAGGCATGCGATCGCCCGTTGCACCGCCTCGACAGCGGACGCTTCGCCGCGGAACTCGCCGCAGCGCCACTGCGCGAGCGCACGCTGCGCTAGCCGCTACGCGGCGCCCGCGCGCCGCTGCTGCGCGTCGGCGTCCGGCGTGTGCGCGAGCACGACGCGATCCTTGCCGCGCCGCTTGGCCTCGTACAGCGCCTCGTCGGCGGATGCGAACAGCGAGGCGGAATCGCCGCCCTGCCCGAGCGTCGCGACGCCCGCCGAGCACGTGACGCGCAGCCCGTCGCCGAAGCGCAGCTCGCGCAACCCCGTGACGACGCGCACGGCCGCCGTGGTGGCGGAGCGCTCGTCACCGCGCACGAGCAACACGAGCTCCTCGCCGCCGAAGCGCGCGGCGACGTCGGAGTCGCGCGCGACGCTCCGCAGCAGACCGCCTGCCTGTCGCAGCACCTCGTTGCCGAGTGCGTGGCCGTGGCGGTCGTTGACCTGCTTGAAGTCGTCGAGGTCGAGCATCACGAGCGAGACCTCGCCGCCGTAGCGGTGCACGCGCCGCAGCTCGACCTCGAGCGCCTCGTTGAAGAACTCCGCGCGGTACAGCCCGGTCAGCGCATCGACGAGCGCCCGCCGCTCGAGCCCACGCCGGTGACCTTCTGCCAGCGCCGCCGCGACCGCGGCGGCGCCTGCGGCCGCCAGCAGCGCGATGCGCAGCGCGAACGGCATCGGCAACGCCACGGCCAGCAGCGCGAGCACCAGCCCGGCCGGGCGCGCCGTCGCCGCGAGCACGACCGCAGGCGCGACCAGGACCGGTGTGAGCGCGGGGACGACGATTGCCGCCAGAGCACCGCACAACGTCAGCAGGAGCGCGATCGCAAGGGCGAGCCGGTCGCTGCGCAACCGAGCCTCGAGCACAGAGCTGTGATAGCAGCGCGGTCGGACGTGCCCGCCGGGCCCGCCTGAATGGCACGCGCGGCGTGTGCCATTTGGCGGGCGCCGCGCGCCGCGCGCAGGATCCCCCGAAGAAGCCTCTCAACCCCTGACGCGCGCTGCCGATACGTACCTTCGTATGGCGAGCTTTCGTTCCACGCGCTTCGGGCGCTTTCACATCGACGACGGGGCGGCGCTGCGCTTCCCGGGCGGCGTCGCAGGGCTCTCGCATCTGGAGTGGTTCGCGATCCTCAAGCGCCGCGCGGATTCCGTGTTCCTGTGGCTGCAGTCGCTCGATGATCCGGACGTCGCGCTGCCGATCGTGCTGCCCTGGGCCTTTCACTGGGACTACGAGATCGAGCTCCCGGACGCGGACCTGCGCCTGCTCGGCGTGAGCAGCGCCGACCAGCTCTCCATCTACTGTCTCGTGGACGTGGGCGACGAGATGCGCTCCGCCACCGTCGATCTGGCCGCGCCGCTCGTGATCAACGACGAGACGCACGTCGGGCGCCAGTTGCGCCACGCCGGGGGCGGCTATTCGAGCCGCGACCCGCTGTTCGGGGACGAGGCGGCCGTGACGCCGGTCTCGATGCGCGAGGAGGCCTCTGACATGGTCACCGTGCTCGAGCGCCGCGCCGCCTGAGGGTCCGCGCGCTGTTCAGCCCAGGAGCACGCTGTCGAGGCCGATGGCGGCGAACAGCAGGGCGAGATAGAGCAGCGAGTAGAGGAACGTGCGGCGTGCGGTCGCGCGGTCGTCGGGCGTGCGCAGGAGTCGCACGGCGAGCCAGATGAAGCGCCCGCCCAACAGCACGGCCGCGATCGCGTACAGCCAGCTCAGCGTCCCCAGGGCGACGGGGACGAGCGAGGCGGCGACGAGCAGCAGCGTATAGACGAGGATCTGGCGCGCGCTCGCCCGGGAGCCGCGCACGGTCGGCAACATCGGCACGCCCGCCCGCGCGTAGTCCTCCTCGAGCAGCAGGGCGAGCGCCCAGAAGTGGGGCGGCGTCCAGAGGAACACGATCGCGAAGAGTGCGACGGCGGTGGCGCTGACCGAGCCGTCGACGGCCGCCCAGGCGACGAGCGGCGGCACCGCGCCCGCGGCTCCGCCGATGACGATGTTCTGCGGGGTCCTGCGCTTGAGCCAGACCGTGTAGACGAGCACGTAGCAGGCGAAGCCGGCGAACGCCCAGAGGGCGGCGAGCCAGTGCACCTCGATGGCCAGCAGGGCCACGCCGGCCGCCGACAGCGTCAGGCCCAGGCCGAGCGCAGCGACCGGTCGTACGCGACCGCTGGCCACGGGCCGGCGGCTCGTGCGCTCCATCAGCGCGTCGATGTCGCGGTCGTACCAGTGGTTGATCGCGCTGGATCCGCCTGAGACGAGCGCCATCCCGAGGACCGTCCACGCTGCCAGGCCGTCGCCCGGCCAGCCGTGGGCGGCCAGCGCCAGCGAGCCGATCGTCGTGATGACGATCAGCAACATGATGCGCGGCTTGAGCAGCTCCCAGTAGTCGTGCGCGCGTGCCGCTCGCTGTGTCCCGAGGCCCGCCGCGGGAGCGAGACCCGTCGTGGCGCCGCCGGTGTTCACGCCGCCAGTCTACCCGCGCACCTGCGCTCAGCCGGCCGGCTTGGCGGGCGCCGGAAGGATGCGCACCGTCCTCCGCAGGAGCACGCTGTTGCCTGCGCGGTCGCTGCAGCGGAACGTGACCACGTAGCGCCCCGGGCGCTTGTAGCGGTGCGCGAGGTGGAAGCCCAGCGCCTTCGAGCCGTCGCCGAACGCGAGCCGCGGCCGACCCGCGAGCCCGCTGCCGACGTCGCGGACCGAGGCCGAGACGCGAACCTTGCTGCGCACGCGCGCACGCAGCGGGGCGCGCAGGCGTACCTTCGGCGCGTCGTTGTCGACGCGGAGCGTGAGCGAGTAGGTGGCGACGTTCCCGCTCTGGTCGGAGGTCACGAGAGAGATCGCGTGGGGGCCTGCGGCGAGCCCCGCGGTCGGCCAGCTCGCTTGCAGGACGCCCCCCGCCGCGAGCGTCGCCACGAGGGGCTTGCCGTCCGCCGTGAGCTGCTGCAGCCCGAGCGTGCCGGCGTCGATGAGCGGGAGCGAGAGCGGGACGATGCCGTGCACGAGCGAGTTCGGCGCAGGCGTGGGAGCCCCGAGCACCGGCGCAGCGAGGTCGAGGCGGAGGCGCCCGGCGCCGGAGACGGTGTCAGGGCCCGGTGCGCCGATGTCGAGCGCCTGCGCGGCGAGGCGATCGCGCACGCGCTGCGCCACGCTGCCCGCGCCCCCGGCGGCCGCGACGTCCGACCACAACAGCGCCGCGGCACCGCCGACGTACGGCGTCGCGCAGGACGTGCCGCCGCAGGCGTTGACCTCGTCCGACTCGGGATCGCCCGGGGTGATCAGCACGTTCGTGGGCGCCGAGATGTCGGGCTTGAGGCGCCCGTCGTCGGTCGGCCCCTCCGATGAGTATGACTCCGGCCGCAGCGTCGTGGCATCGAAGGCGCCCACGGAGAAGGCGCCGGTCGCGTCACCGGGCGTGGGAGAGCTCGAGGCCGTGACCTGCGCCGTCGGCGAGAGATCCATGCGGCAGTAGAGCGTCAGGTTCGTCGTCGGCGGGTTGCCGACGCGCCTCACCGCCACGTAATAGGGACCGGGGGAGGAGATCGATCCCGGCGGCATGTCGGCGTGCGGGTCGGGGAGCGCGTCGAGCTCGTGGGATTGGATCGGCTGATGCGTGTTCTTGTCGATGGCCGGCGTCGTAAGCGCCGCGTCGGTGTAGAGCGCGAGGGTGTAGTAGCTCGTCGGATCGGCGGTGGCGCCCGCCCATGAGAGGTCGCAGGCGGGGCGGCTGGTCGCCGCCAGCTCCACGTGGAAGGCGTTCCCGTCGCCCGGCACGTCGAGGTTGCCGTCGCCGTCGGCGTCGCTCCACGGGCCCTCCCAGTGCCGCGTGCGGTAGTTGCCGGCCGAGTTGACCCAGAGCACGCCCGCCGCCGCGGCCTCGTCGACCTTCTGTGCGAACCAGCCGGAGCCGTCGAAGCGCCCGAACAGGAACGAGTTCGAGTGGACGACGATGTTCGGTTTGAGCACGTTCGCGATGTAGTCGACGGCGCGGCCGAACTCGTCCGGCGTGTGGTAGTTGAGGAACCAGTAGGTCGCGCCCGGCGCCATGTCGTAGACGATCTCGCTCACGAACTCGCCGTGCCGCGAGCTGTTGCCGTTGTAGTCGCGCCCCGCGAGGCCGTAGGTGTCGTCGAACGAGAGTCGGTGCTGGCGCTCGATCGGCGGCAGATCGCTGCCCGCGAGGGCGTTCAGCCGGCTGGCTGCGCCGAAGGCCTGGTCGAGGACGACGATCGTCATGCCACTGCCGTCGTGCCCCGAGCGCTGCAGCGCGTCCGCGCCGCTCAGGGCGACGCCCTGCGAGATGATCGCGTCGGCCGAGGACGTCTCGGCGATCTCGGCACCCGCCACCGCGGGCGAGCGGCGCAGGGCCGCCAGCGCGCCGGCTGCGAGCGCGGCCTTGAGCCGGCCGCCCACCCAGCGCTCGGGAATGCCACCCGCCGAGACGACCGCTCGCCGGGCTTCCGCGCGGTCTCCAGCCGGTGTCACAAACACGGCTCTCGCGACGGGCGGCTCGGCAGAGCGAGCCACCTGCGCGGTCGCTAGAGTGCAAATCGTGATGACCGCAAACGCGCATGGCAGCGCGAATTTCGTGCGGATCGGCGCAAAGCGCCCCGGTGTCGACGGGTCCATCGGGAGTACCGTAGCGAAGCGCACAAGGTTCTCCGAACCGACGGCCGCCGCGGCCTGTACCACGGGCGCTCGTGGGTATAGGATCAGCGGCGTGCAGCAGGTTCGGGAAGAGCGCCGATGAAACGCGTCGCCCAGTTCGTCGGTCTGGGGACGGTGCTGGGCATCATCGTCTCGGCGATCTTCATCTGGGGCGTCTCGTGGTTCCCCACCGAGGGGTCGCAGCAGTCGAGCAACAACTTCCCGCTGTTCATCGCGATCACGTACGTCTCGTTCGTGATCTTCACGATCGTGATCGTCGCGATGGGGTACTCGCTGTGGAAGTTCCGCCGGCGCGGTCCCTCGGACATGCGCGACGGCGAGCCCACCCACGGCAACACGCTGCTCGAGCTCAGCTGGACGGGCGCCGCGCTGTTCGTCGTGGTCTTCTTCGCCGCCTGGGGCGCCAAGGTGCTCGACGACAACGAGGCGCACGCGGCGAACGACCGTGTGATCACGGTCATCGCGTTCAGCTACTCGTTCGAGTACCGCTACGACAGCGACGGCGGCTTCATCCGCAATGACGGGCTCTTCGTGCCCGTCGGCAAGACGATCGTGATGCACATGATCACGCCGCTGTACACGCCGGGGACCAAGAAGCTCGAGGTCATCCACGGCTTCTGGGTGCCGCAGTGGGGGGTCAAGCAGGACGCCACCCCGGGCGTGTCCGGCCAACACGGTCGGCACCACCTACATCAAGCCGACGAAGATCGGCACCTACGACGGTGCAGTGCACCGAGCTGTGCGGCGCGGGGCACGGCGAGATGCACCTTCAAGAACATCCACGTGCTCTCGCAGGCGGCATTTCGACCAGTGGCTCACGACCGCCAAGGCAGACGCGGCCAAGGCCAAGCAGCAGGCCACGAAGACCCCGGGGCTCGCCGTCTTCAACAGCGCGGGCTGCGGAGGCTGCCACACGTTCACGCCGGCCGCGTCCGGCGGCACGACCGGCCCTTCGCTGAATGACGTCACTCAGGACTTCGAACGGGCGAAGCAGACCGGAAAGACGAACGCCACCGACGTCGCGGGCTTCATCAAGCAGTCGATCGTCGATCCGAACGCCTACATCGCGAAGGGCTACGCGCCCGGCATCATGCCCGAGAGCTTCCGCTCCAGCCTCAGCGCGAAGCAGATCGACGACCTCGCCGCATACCTGGCGAAGGGAGGCTCGGGCCCATGAGCGTCGCCACCTCGCCTCCCAGCACGCACACGCCGGCCTACGGGCAGCCGGGCGGCGGCGGCACCGTCTTGACGCGCCCGGGCTGGTGGCGCGCCCTGTTCTGGACGATCTTCGCCGCCATCATCGCGATCGCGATCCCGGCACTCGTGCGCGTGACCGTCGGCTGGCCGTGGTGGCAGTACGAGGTCGTCGCGGCTTCGCTCATGATCGTGACACCGCTCGGCTTCATCAGCGGCATCGGCTGCTTCGACTACTGGGCGAAGTACCTCGTCGGCGCGCCGCTGCCCGAGGGCCACGCCGATCACGGCGCCTACAGCTGGCGCGACTACTTCAAGGTCAACACCGACCACAAGGTGATCGGGATCCAGTACCTGGTCACGACCTTCGTCTTCTTCCTCATCGGCGGCATGCTCGCGGAGGCCTTCCGGGCCCAGCTCGCCTCGCCGACCAACACCTACTTCACGCGCGACGCCTACAACGGGCTGATCTCGACGCACGCGTCGATCATGATCTTCCTGTTCATCATCCCGGCCTTCGCCGGCATCGCGAACTTTGTCGTGCCGCTCATGCTCGGGGCCGAGGACATGGCGTTCCCGCGGCTCAACGCGCTGTCCTTCTGGATGCTCCCGGCGGCCGGCTTCATCATGGTCGCCAGCCTCATCTGGGGCGGGTTCAACACCGGCTGGACGGGCTACGCGACGCTCTCGACGCACGATCCGACCGACCAGGGCACGTTCTTCAACATGGGTGTGCAGTTCGCCGGCACGTCATCGATCCTGACGGCCGTCAACTTCATCGTCACGATCCTGACCATGCGCGCGCCCGGCATGACGATGTCGCGCATGCCGCTCCTGGTCTGGGCCAACCTCACGACCTCGGCGCTCGTCGTGCTCGGCACGCCGTTCATCGCCGCGTCGCAGTTCATGGTCATGTTCGACCGCATCCTGCACACGAAGTTCTTCAACGTCGGCTTCGGCGGCTCGACGATCATGTATCAGCACATCTTCTGGTTCTACTCGCATCCGGCCGTCTACATCATGATGCTGCCGGGGTTCGGCATCATCAGCGAAGTCATATCCGTGATGGCGCGGAAACCCATCTTCGGCTATCGCGCCCTGGCGTTCTCGACGGTCTCGATCGGCGTGCTGGGCTTCTCGGTCTGGGCGCACCACATGTTCGTCGCCGGCATCCAGCCGTGGCTGCGCGTGCCCATGATGGTCACGACCATGCTCATCGCCGTCCCGACGGGCATCAAGGTCTTCTCCTGGGTGGCGACGCTCTACAACGGCGTCATCAACCTGGCGACCCCGATGCTGTGGGCGATGGGCTTCCTGTTCACGTTCGTGATCGGCGGCCTCTCCGGCATCTGGCTGGCCGTCCTGCCGATCGACATCCAGGTCTCGGACACGTACTTCGTGGTCGCGCACATCCACTACGTGCTGTTCGGGGGTCAGTCTTCACGATCTTCGCGGGCCTCTACTTCTGGTTCCCCAAGATCACCGGGAAGATGTACAACGAGAAGCTCGGCAAGTGGCACTTCTGGCTGACGTTCATCTCGTTCAACGCGACGTTCTTCCCACAGCACTACCTCGGCATGCTCGGCATGCGGCGGCGCGTCTGGACGTATGACGAGAAGTTCGCCGACTGGAACCTCTTCATCACCATGGCGGCGTTCGTGCTCGGGGCGGCGACGCTGATCTTCGTCTACAACGCGATCATCTCGTGGTGGCGCGGCGAGCCCGCGCCTGACAACCCGTGGCGTGCGCTGACGATCGAATGGCAGGTCTCCTCGCCGCCGCCGATCTTCAACTTCGACGGCGCTCCGCGCGTCGTCGGCGGCCCCTACAACTACGGCCAGCCGGGCGCCAAGCACGTGGTCTTCGACGAGGCGCCGGTGACGGCGGCGCACCAGTGAGCGCGCACGCCGAAGCTCCCGGTCACGGCGGTCCGCCGCCCGGCTACGGGACGATCGGCCATCTCGACCGCGTGATGGTGGGCCTGATCGTGGCGCTCGCATCCGAGATCATGCTCTTCGGAGCGTTCTTCACGGCCTTCTTCTACGTCCGCTACACGAACTATCCGGTCTACCCGCCCGAGCCGTTCGAGATGCCCGTCGACTCGACCGGCATCAACACCGCCATCCTGATCTCGTCGTCGTTCACGATGCACTGGGCGCTCGTGTCCATCAAGCGGGGCAACAGGCGCGGGCTCGTGCTCGGGCTGCTGTTCACGCTGATCATGGGGCTGACCTTCCTCGGCCTTCAGATCCGCGAGTACGCGATCCTGCACGGCGAGGGCTTCACGCCCGAGCACGGCGCTTTCGCGAGCGTCTTCTTCGCGCTCACGGGCCTGCACGGCATCCACGTCCTGGTGGGCGCGATCCTGCTCGCGACGGCGCTGGTGCGCAGCCTGCGCGGCCACTACTCGCCGGCCAAGCACATGGGTGTCGAGCTCTCGGGCATCTACTGGCACTTCGTCGATGTCGTCTGGGTCGTGCTCTACACGCTCGTCTACATGCTCTCGAGCGGCGCCCGCGCGCCGCTGTAGCCGCGAGGTTCAGTCGGGCGCGGCGCGGTCGCGGAAGGTCGCGTCGAGCGAGCGGCCGAGGTAGCGCACGAGGTGGAGGCCGAAGAGGGTCATCCACCATGCGCTGCCGACGAGGTGCGCATACGCGGTGGCAGAGCTCGAGCCCGGGAAGAAGAGCAACGCCACGCCGGTCGCGAGCAGCGGCACCGCAAGGGCCGCGAGCAGCAAGGACAGGCCGTCGGTGAGGAAGCGCGATGGATCGAGGCCGCGCGCAAGGCGCGCGCGGCCCGTCTCCGCGACCTTGAAGGTCACGAGCGCAAGCGCGAGGACGCTGGACACGACGTGCAGCCAGATGGCCAGCGAGGACGGGCGTTCGTCCCGCAGCGCGATCGTGTAGAGCCACAGCCCGGTCGTCACCGCCACGATCAGCAGCGGCAGCGAGAGCAGCCCGAGACGCGCGCTCGCACGGCGCACCCGCCGGGCGCGGGCGCGCTCGATGCGCACGCGGCGCCACTCGTCGATCTGCGCGTCCGAGAACTCGGCCGGCGGCTGGTCCGCCATCACGGCGGCGAAGCGGCCCAGGAACGCCATCGCCACGATGGCCGGGATGATGTGCGGGATGTGGAGGAGGACGAATTGCATCGAGGCGCCCCGCTCAGCGCCGGGCGTTGATCAGCGTCGTCAGGCGCAGGTCGCGCAGCGCCCAGCCCATCAGGATGCCGCCGACGAAGATCAGCCCGTGCTGGGTGAAGTGCACGGTTGCGTTCTCCTCGGTCAGGTCGTCGACCCAGGGCGTCAGCAGCACGACCTCGAGCAGGAAGCCGCAGGTGCCGAGTGCGAGCGCGCTGCGCGGCGACATCAGCGGGAGCAGGCGTGGCGTTGCCACGGCTGCATCCTACGACGGGGCGTACCCCGCGGTAGCATGCTCTCGTGGCGTCCAGTGAAGAGGCACTCGCTCGCGCGCTCGATGGTCTCGATCCCGAGACGCGCCAGGCGCTTGCGCGCGCGCTGGAGCGCGGCGAGGTCGAGCTCGAGGGCGGTGGCTGGGGGAGCATCGACGACGGTTCGGGGTGCCTGCTCTCGCTGGCGGCCTGGGAACTCGGGCTCGAGCGCGGCGAGAGCCTGATGCGCCGCTCGGTTGCGGCCGTGCAGGTGCCCGCGCTGTTCGACGCCTGGTGGGACGAGGTGCTGATGCGCGAGGGCGATGTCGTGCGGACTCGCCGCAGCGTGCGCGAGGCGCTCGGCGAGATGCTCTTCCGCGGGCTTGCCGCACCAAGGGAGGAGTTGCCCGGGAGTGCGTCAGGAACGCCGGCGGACTGCATGGCCGCCACGTGCGATGACGCTGCCGTCGGAGCGCAGGAAGAGACCGGCGGGGTGGGTGCGCGGTCGTAGCCGGCGCAGCGTGCTGTAGCCGACGAAGTAGAACGCGTTGCGTGTCGCGACGACCGGCGAGTAGCGTCCCTCGTAGCGCCGCCAGACCCGCCGCCCATTGCGAACGGCGAGCCCGAACGTGCCGTTGCCGAACGTCGAGAAGTAGACGATGTCGTTGACGACGCTCGCTGAGCCCGAGATGCGCGCCTTCGCGTCGAACCTCCAGCGCCGCGCACCGGTGCGCGCGTTGAAGGCGTAGAACTTGCGGTCGTAGGAGCCGATCAGCACGAGCTGGTGGACCACCGCGGGCCCTGCGTAGACGTACCCGCCCGTCTGCGCAGTCCAGGCGATCTTGCCCGTCGAGGCCACCAGCGAGTACACGCGACCGTCCGTGGAGCCGATGTAGACGCGGCCGTAGGCGATCGTGGGCGTGGAGTAGAAGTGGCCCTGCTGCAGCCCGCCGTAGCGCCCGAGCCCGGAGGTGCGCCAGCGGCGCGTGCCGGTGCGCGCGTTGAATCCGTAGACGTGGCCGTCGTAGGAGCCGACCACCAGCAGCCCGCCGCTATAGGCGGGTGAGCCCTTGACGGCTCCGCCGACGTGCACGCGCCAGCGCCGGTGCCCGGTCCTGGCGTCGAGCGCGGTGAGCGTGCCGTCCTCGGCGCCGAAGTAGAGCGTGCGGTCGACGAGCAGGGGCGAGGACTCCGTGCGCGCGTGCACCTGGTAGCGCCACACGCGCTTGCCGTTGCTGCGGCGCAGGGCAAGCACGACGCCGCCCAGTGAGGAGACGTAGAGCCGGCGCTCGTCGAGTGCAGGGCTGGTCGCGAGAGGGGGCGCGACTCGTCGCGTCCAGCGGCGCTTGCCGGTCCTCGGGTTGAGCGCCACGACACCGCCACGCGCGGTTTCGATGTACACGCCCTTGTCGTCGGCGACGGGCGGGAACTCCGCGAGCGAGTCGAGCCCGGCTCCCCACAACTGCGTGAACGGTGGACGCTGCTGAGCCTGGGGATTCTGGCGGTGGTGCGCGGCGTCGAAGCCCCAGCCCGCCCAGGCGATCGTCGTGTTGGCCGCCAGGCTCTTGACGACCTCGGGGTCCGAGGCCGCGTCCTGCGTCGGCGCGAAGTACGAGACCGTGCCGCGATGCACGTTCTCGGGCGAGCGCAACGCATACCCGAGCAGAGCCGAACCACCGACCACGACGACCGTGGCGAGCAGCAGCGCGCGCCGGCCGCGTCTCCTCCTGGCGCGCGAATCCATCGGTGCCATGGTAGGACAGCCCCCGGAGCCATCCGGTTAGTTGTGACCGCGAGCGACCGCGGGTCCGCACACCCGGGGTCTGACCCCGACTGTGCGGGCCTGGCACCGACCTGTGCAGGCCTGGCACCGACCTGTGCAACGTCCCTCGAAGCGTCTAGGCATGCCGAAAGCTGCTGCCGCCGTGCCGTCGACCACGCGCGCACAGGATCGTCGGGCCGCGCACGACGCGCGCCGCAAACCAGCATGGTTGAGCGGTTGCAACGACCGGGGTCAGGCCCGCAACACCGGGGTCAGACCCGCACTGTGCGGGCCAGACCCCGGTCGTTCGCGGGCGGGGCGCAGGGCTGTATCCCGCCGGGGAGGGAGGCGTGGCGGCCGGCTCAGGCTGCCGGCCGCCACGCGGTCGCGCTGCATCCTTGGCTGACGAGTGCCGGAGAGGTGTCGAGGGGGAGAGCACCCGCTAGGCGGTACCAGCGCGTCGTGGCGGGGTTGTTCGACGCGCCCGCGTCTGCTCCTTCAGGGCCGCTCGCGCGTCTAGCCTTGCGCTGAACGGGCGCTGCGAGACGGGAGCCGGGGCGTGCGAGATCGCGCTCGTGCGGTCATCATCGGAGGCGGCATCACCGGCTGCAGCGTGGCCTACCACCTGGCGCGCGCGGGGTGGAGCGACCTCGTGCTGCTCGACAAGGGCGCGCTCACGAGCGGCTCGACCTGCCACGCGGCCGGCCTGGTCACCCAGTTCAACCCGTCGCCGACGATGATGCGCTTCCGTCGCTACAGCATCGAGCTGTACGGGGAACTCGGGGTCTTCGAGAGCGTCGGCAGCGTGCGCATCGCATCCAGCCCGGAGTCGCTGGCCGAGTTGCAGCGCGGCGTGTCACGCGCGCGGGCGATCGGACTGGAGGTGGAGCTGGCCTCGCCGGCCGAGACGCTGCGCCTGCTGCCGCAAGCCAGCCCGGAGTCGCTCTACGGCTCCGTCTACCTGCCCGGCGACGGCAATCTCGACCCGCACTCGGCGACCTATGCGCTGGCAGGCGCCGCGCGGGACATGGGAGCCGAGATTCGCACCGGGGAGCGCGTGACCGGGATCGAGCTCGGCCCGCGGCGCGAGGTGCGTGCCGTGCTCACCGACTCGGGCCGCATCGAGACCGAGGTCGTGGTCAACGCCGCCGGCATGTGGGCCCCCCAGGTGGCGGCGATGGTCGGCGCGTTTCTGGTCTCGACGCCGGTCGAGCATCAGCACATCGCGCTGGCCGCGGTGCAGGGGCACGAGCTGCCGCACGACCTGCCCTGCTTCCGCGACCCCGACTACCTCGTCTACGGCAAGTCCGAGGCGGGCGGTGCGCTGTTCGGCGGATACGAGCACGATCCCGCCGCGCGCTGGCTGGACGGGGTCCCCTGGAGCCACAGCGAGCATGCCCTGCCGGCTGACGAGGCGCGCTTTGCGCCGCTCATGCAGGGCGCTGCGAAGCGCTTCCCGTTCCTGGCCGACGCCGGCGTGGTCAAGCTCGTCTGCCACCCCGATGCGATGACGCCCGACGGCAATCCGCTGGTCGGAGAGGTTCCGTGCGTGCCTGGCTTCTACGTTGCAGCCGGGCTCTCGCTCAACGGCTTCGGCGGTGCGGGCGGCATCGGCAAGGCCGTGGCCGAGCTCGTGACCGCCGGCGAGAGCGAGCTGGATCTGCAGTCGTACCGCCCCTGGCGCTTCGGCGCCGTCCACCGCGATCCCGTCTACGCGGCCGAGAACGCACGCGAGGCCTACCGCTACTACTACCGACTGCGCTATCCGCTCGACAGCGACGTGCTCGGCCGTCCCAGGCGCATCAGCCCACTGCACGAGCGGATGCAGGACGCGGGTGCGGTGTTCGCGACCAAGAACGGCTGGGAGCGCGCCGATTACTGCGAGCCCGGGCGGCCCTGGCGGAGAGCAGGGGAGGAGCAGCGCGGCTTCGGCTGGGCCGAGCCGCCGTACACCGCCGTCCTGGCCGAGGAGTCCGAGGCCCTGCGCGAGCGCGTCGGCCTGATCGACATGACGTCGTTCGGCAAGATCGCCGTCGAAGGGCCCGGGGCTGTCGCCCTGCTGGAGCGCGTGTGCGACGCGCACGTCGACCGCAGCCCCGGCAGCGTCGTCTACACGCAGTTCCTCAACGACCGCGGCGGCATCGTGGCCGACGTGACCGTCACGCGCCTCGATGCGCAGCGCTTCCGCGTCGTCACGGGAGCGGCGGCGATCGACTCCGACCTCGGCTGGCTGCGCCTGCACACCGCCGAGGGCGACGAGGCGGTCGAGCTGCGCGACGAGACCGACGCCCTCTGCGTGATCGGCATGTGGGGGCCGCGCGCGCGCAACGTCCTGCAGGCCGCGAGCGAGGACGACGTGTCGGCAGCCGCTTTCCCCTTCGGCCGCGGGCGGTCGATCAGCCTGGGCGGCGCGAGGGTATGGGCGCAGCGCATCACCTACGTCGGCGAGCTCGGATATGAGCTTTACATGGAGCCGGCGTGGGGGGTCCAGGTGTGGGATCGGCTGTCGGCAGCAGGTGCGGCGTACCGCATTCGGCCGTTCGGCTACCGCGTCCTGGACTCGTTGCGCATGGAGAAGGGCTACCGGGCCTTCGGGAGCGACCTCACGGCGGGCGACACGCCGGACGAGGCAGGGCTGGGATTCTGCGTCGCCCTTGACCGCAAGGGCGAGTTCGTCGGGCGCGCGGCGGTCGAGGCACAGCGGGCACGGGGCATCGAGCGGCGATTGCGCACGCTGCTCGTGGGCGACGGCCGCTACGAATGCGTGTACGGCGGCGAGGCGGTCATCGCCGGCGGATCCGTCGTGGGGCGCATCCGCAGCGCCGCCTACGGCTACACCGTCGGCCACATGATCGCGAGCGCGTACCTGCCGCAGGAGCTCGCACCGGACACGCCGCTCGCAGTCGAGGCGCTGGGTGCACAGGTGCCCGCAGAGGTAGCGGCCGACGTCCTGTACGACGCAGAGAACGTCCGTGTCCGCTCGTAGGGACGCCTGAATGGGAGGGAGTTGGGATGGCAGACGGTGAGAGCGGGCGCTCGGCCGCGCTGGCGGCGATCGGCTCCACGCCGATCGTGCGGCTGACGCGGATCCCTCGCGCAGATGCGGCCGAGGTGTGGGTCAAGCTCGAGGGGGCAAACCCGACGGGCTCCTACAAGGACCGGATGGCGCTCGCGATGATCGAGGGTGCCGAGCGAGACGGTCGCCTTCGCCCGGGCCAGACGGTCGTCGAGTACACGGGCGGCTCGACGGGCTCGTCGCTCGCATTCGTGTGCGCGATCAAGGGCTACCCGACACGCATCGTGTCGTCCGACGCGTTCGCGGAGGAGAAGCTCGCGACCATGCGCGCGTTCGGCGCGAAGGTCGAGGTGGTGCCGAGTCCGGAGGGGATCACGCCGCAGCTGATCGGCCTGATGCGCGAGCGGGCATTCGCGATCGCCGACGAGATCGACGGCTTCCGCACCGACCAGTTCCAGAACCACGACATGCCGACCGGCTACCACGCGATGGGCGGGGAGATCCTCGACCAACTGGACGGCCGCGTCGACGCGTGGGTCGCATATGTCGGTACCGCCGGCTGCTTCGTGGGCGTCGGCGGGACGCTGCGCGAGCGGCTCCCGGGCGTCCGCCGCGTGGCGGTCGAGCCAGCCGAGTCAGCGGTTCTCTCGGGCGGCCAGGCGGGTACGCATCGCATCGAAGGCGGCGGCGTCGGGTTCGTCCCGCCACTGCTCGACGCCGAGCGCGACATCGACGAGGTGCGCGCCGTGCCGCAGGAGGAGGCGTTTGCCATGGCGCGCCGCGCAGCGCGCGAGGAAGGCGTCTGGTCGGGGCCGTCGACGGGCGCGAACCTGGTCGCGGCGGTCGCCGTGGCGTGCGAGCTCGGCCCGGGTCGCCGCGTGGTCACCGCCGCGGTCGATTCCGGCCTGAAGTACCTGGGCGGAACGCTCTACCGGCAACCGTCCTAGGTCGCCGCCAAGCCCGCTCTGGGATACTTCGGCCATGTTGATCCTGCTCCCGAATTGCGAGTGCTGCGATCGCGACCTGCCGCCCGAGAGCGATCAGGCACGCATCTGCACGTACGAGTGCACGTTCTGTGCCGACTGCGCCGAGGGGCGCTTCGGCGGGATCTGCCCGAACTGCGGCGGCGACCTCGTGCGCCGCCCGATCCGGCCCCAGCAGAAGCTGCTCAAGCACCCGGCGGCGACCGAGCGCTTCACCAAGGCCCATCCCGAGTGCGTCCCGTGAGAGGCTAGAGAGCGGGGCGCGCAAGCCCCAGCCGCCTCGATTCAGGCTCTACTTGACATAATCACGATTATCGTGCAGTGACCGGGGGAGCCTCGGCAACGGTCTCGAGCCGCGCCGGCGCGGCTACCGTGCTGGGCCAGCAGAGCGCCGCGGCGCAGCCGGCGAGCGCGAAGATCGTTCCGGCCATCGTGAACGTCGCGCGCTGGCCGAGCGCGCTCGCCAGCGGGACGACTGCCACCTGGCCGACCACGATCATGCTGAACGTGACCGCGTAGGCGAATCCGAACGTGCTCGCGCGCTCGTGAGGCGCCGTGGCGCGCTGCACCATCGAGCGGAAGCGCACGGTGACGATGCCGTTTCCCATGCCCCCGATCACCGACAGCGGCGCGGCGACGAGCAGGTTGGGCGCGATGCCGAAGCCGCCCCAGCCGATCGCCAGCAGCGCCATTCCGCCGAGATAGCCCGCGCGGCGGCTCGGCAGGCTCGTGCCAAGCGCAACTCCCAGGCCGTCGAGCGCCATGATCCCGCCGGTCTGGACGTTCGACGCCCCGTAGGTGTCGCGGAGCGTCGGGACGATGGCTGCAATCGCGATGCCGAGTGCGACCGACGCAACCGGCAGGCTGAACAGGATCATGCGCAGCGTCGGCGTCTGGAGACTGCGCCGCCCGGCGGCGAGCGAGCGCTCGAGCCACGCTCGCGCGCCGCTCGGCTGTTCCTCGGGCGACCGCGGGGCGCTTCGCGGCACGCGGCTGAAGGCGAGGATGACCGCGCCGGAGAACGCAAATGTGACGGCGTTGAGCAGCAGCACGACGTTGGCGGACGTGAGCCCGACGAGCGCCCCGCCGATCGCGACGCCGGCGATGCTCGTGAGCGCCTGTGCAGTGAGGATCGACCCGTTGGCGGCATCCAGCTCGTCGTCGTCGACGAGCAGGGGCGCGACCGCCATCGACACGATCTTGAAGATCCCCGTCGTCACCCCGCAGATCAGCGCGAGCGCGACGATCGTCCCGGCACGGCCCGTTGTGACCATCAGGGCCCAGGCCGCGGCCGCGAGCAGCTCGCAGATCGCGAGCCCGCTGCGCGGCGGCACGCGGTCGAGCAGATGCCCCAGGATCGTCCCGAGCACGACGGCGGGCAGGTACTCGGCGAGCACGATCGCCGAGACGTAGGCCTGGTCGCCGGTCAGGTCGAGGATGTGCAACTGGAGCGCCACGAGGCCGGCCCACGTCCCGAGGTTCGTCACCGCAAGGGCGATCCAGAACGAGAAGAAACGCCAGCCGGGCGGTCCGACCACAGCCCGGCGCAGGGACGAGAACGCGTGCGACATCGGCGATCATGGTACGCCCCGATGCGGGCGACCGGCCCTCATCGAACGGGGGAACCGGCGGCCGCGACACGACATACTCAGCGCAATGAGCGTGATTCTCGATGGCGAGCGACTCACGCTCGGCGACGTCGTGCGCGTGGCGCGCTGCAACGAGCGTGTAGAGGTGGCGGCGAGCGCGCTCGAGCGCGTGCAGGCCGCGCGCGACGTGGTCGAGCGTTCCGTGGGGCGCTCCGATGGCGTCTACGGCGTGACCACCGGAGTCGGTGTGCGCAAGCGGGTGAGCGTGGCTGCCGGCGAGATGGACGCCTACAACCGGCGGCTGCTGCGCGATCACCGCATGGCCGCGGGCCCGGACGCTCCGCGCGAGGTCGTGCGCGCAGCCATGGTGCGCCTCGCCAACGGCTTCGCGAAGGGCACCTCGGGCGTGCGCAGCGAGCTGCTCGGCCGCGTCGTCGACGCGCTCAACGCGGATGAGACCCCGCGCGTGCGCTTGCTCGGGTCGGCCGGCCAGAGCGATCTGGGCCCGCTGGCCGACCTCGCGTACGGCATCTGCGGTGACATGCCCCTGGCGGCGAAGGAGGGCATATCGCTGATCAACAACAACTCCTTCGGCACGGGCCTCGCGGCCCTGGCGCTGGCCGACGCGACGCGCCTGCTGGAGGCGCTCACGGTCGCGGCCGCGCTCGACTGGGAGGGCTTCGCCGCCAACACCTCCCCCCTTCACCCGGCGGTCGCGCGGGCCAGGCCGTATCCCGGCATCGCCCGGCGCAGCGGGCGCATGCGGGAGCTGCTCGCGGGCTCGTACCTGTGGGATCCCGGTGCCGCGCGCAACCTGCAGGACCCGCTCACGTTCCGCAATGCCGCCGGGATTCTGGGAGCGGTCGACGATGCACTCGCCTTCGCCTGCGATCAGCTCGCCATCGAGCTCAACGCCGCGCATGAGAACCCGCTCGTATCAGTCGGAGACGAGCTCATCATCTCGGTTGCGAACTACGAGGCGCTTCCGCTCGCCTCGGCGCTCGACTTCGCGCGAATCGGTCTCGTGCCCGCGATCTCGAGCGCGCAGGAGCGCTCAGTCAAGCTGCTGCAGGCGCCGCTGACCGGACTCGGCACGGGGCTGCAGCAGGCCGAGGCCGAGAGCAACGAGTGCGCGCTCTCGGAACTGGCCTGGGCCAGCCAGGCGCTGATGGTCGAGGCGCGCTCGCTCGCCCATCCGGTCTCGACGGAGACCGCCTCGACGATGCTCGCAGAAGGCATCGAGGACAGGATCACGATGGCCCCCCTCTCGGCGCGCCGCCTGAGCGAGCAGGTGGCCGTTTCGGAGGAGCTGCTCGCGCTCGGTCTCGTCATCTCGGCGCAGGCCGTCGACGTGCGCGGCTGCGCGCCGCTCGGCAGAGGCACGGCGCGCGCGCATGCCCAGGTGCGGGAGCGCTACGCGTTCGTGACCGCCGGAGAGTCGATCGGCCCCGACCGCGGCGAGGTCGTCGAGCTCGTGCGCTCGGGCGCGCTCGGTGTCGAGGGCTGACGAGCAATCGCTGCGGCCGTGGCTTGCGCGGCTGGCCGCCGGCGCGCGGCTCGTCGAGATCGCGGACGAGCTCGATCCGCAGTCCGGCCTGGCTGCCCGCCTGGTCGCACACCGGCGAGAGCCCGTGCGCGTCGCGCGCGTCCGCGGCAGCGCTCTCGCGCTCGTCGCGAACCTGCTGGCCGGCCGTTCGCTGATCGCGGAGGCACTCGGCGTCACCGAATCCGAGCTCGGCCGTCATCTCACGCGAGCGCTCGACGCGCCACTGGAGCCGCAGATCGCCCGCCACGGCCCGTGTCAGGACGTCGTCGAGGAGCAGCCCGACCTCGCGGATCTCCCCATCCCCCGCTTCTTCGAGCACGAGGGCGGGCCCTACATCACGGCCGGCTGCATCGTCGCCCGCGATCCCGAGACCGGGGAGCGCAACTGGTCGATCGCGCGCGTGCGGCCGATCGGCGGATCCCGGGCGCTCGTCGGCATCGCGCCCAACCATCACCTCGCCGTGGCCGGACGAGCGGCGCGCGAGCGGGGCGAGCGCCTGCCGATCGCCGTCACGATCGGCAATCACCCGGCGCTGCTGATCGCTGCATGTCTCTACCTCGCGCGCGGCGAGGACGAGCTGCGCGTCGCAGGCGCGCTGCTCGGCGAGCCCGCCCAGCTCGTGCGCTGCCTGAGCGTTCCGCTCGAGGCGCCCGCCGGGTGCGAGATCGTCCTGGAGGGAGAGCTCGACCTCGACCACACCGTCGAGGAGGGCCCGGTCTCGGAGTTCCACGGCGGCTACGAGCGCTACGGCCCTGCGGCGACGGCGACGTTCAGCTGCCTGACACGCCGGAGCGATGCGCTCTACCAGGCCATCCTGCCGGGCTTTCATCCCGAGCACACCATGCTGGGCGGCGTTGCGATCGCGGCGGGCCTGGAGCGCCGGCTGCGGCTGAGCGCACCTTCGGTGCGGGCCGTGGCCGTGCCGGAGAGCGGCGCCGGACGCCTGACCGCCGTGGTGGCGGTCGGAGCGCACGCTGCCGGTGAGGCCCGCGCCGTCGCGCTCGCGGCCCTCGAGGCCGTGAACCTCGTCAAGCTCGTCACGGTCGTCGACGACGACGTCGACCCGTGGGACGGCGAAGCCGTTGCGCACGCCGTGGCGACGCGCGTGCGCTTCGACCGCGACCTGCACGTGCTCGGAGGCATGCGAACCGACCGCGCCGAGCCGCTCGAGCGCGACGGGACGATTGCGAAGCTTGCGATCGACGCAACCCGGTACGACGGCGACCGCGTCGACTGGACGCATGCCGAGCCGCCGCGGTGATGCTCGCTGCCGGCAGCGTGACCGACTATCTCGCGACTCGCGGGATCGTCCCGCGCGGTGCCGAGCTGACCGTCGAGGAGCTGGCGGGCGGTGTCTCGGGCACCGTCCTCGCAGTGCGCGGGCCCGGGGTCGCGCTGGTCGTCAAGCAGGCGCTGCCGCGGCTGCGCGTGGCAGACGAGTGGATCGCCCCGGCGCGCCGCACCGACACCGAGGCGGCGGCGCTGCGGCTCGCCGCGCGCGTCATCCCCGGCCGCGTGCCGCCCGTCGTGGACAGCGACGAGGTCGAGCACGTCGTCGTCCTGCAGCATGCGCCGCGCGGTTGGCGCAACTGGCAGACCGAGATGCTCGCCGGGCGCGCGCATGCCGCATCCGGTCGCTGGGCCGGCGAGACGCTCGGGCGCCTGCACTCCGCCACGGCGGGCGACGCCGAGGTGGCCGCAGCGTTCGGCGACTACGAGGCGTTCGCCCAGCTGCGGCTGGAGCCGTATCACGGAGTCGTGATGGAGCGGCTGCCCGACCTCGCCCCTGCGCTGGAGCCGCTCGTCGCCGAGCTGCGCGACACGCGAACGTGCCTGGTGCACGGCGATTACGCACCCAAGAACATCCTGCTCGGTCCCGACGGCGCGTGGGCGCTGGACGCCGAGGTCGCGCACTACGGCCACCCGGTCTTCGACCTCGCGTTCTTCCTCGCGTTCCCGCTGCTGACGGCGCTCGAGCACCCCGCGCTCGCGCGGGCCTGCAGCGAGCTCGTGCACGGCTTCGCCGAGGCCTACGCCCGTCGCGCGGCGGCGCTGTCCCCTCCCGCGTCCTCGCTGGTGGCGCACACCGGCGCGATGCTCCTTGCGCGCACCGACGGGCGCTCGCCGGCGACCTTCCTGGGGGCGCGCGCGGCCGCGAAGGCGCGCGCACTCGGTCGGCGCCTGCTGCTCGAGCCCACGGCCGACCTCGCCGCGGTAGTAGCGTCATGCGGATGAGCGAGCGCTCGATCGAGCACGTGCTGGGGTTCGAGGCGCTGGACTCGCGCGGGACGCCGACCGTCGCGTGCGTGATCTCGCTGGCCGGCGGAGCGCAGGCCGGCGCGACGGTGCCCGCGGGCGCGTCGACCGGTCGCCACGAGGCGCAGGAGCGCCGCGACGGCGGCGTGCGCTATGCGGGGCGGGGCGTGCGCGAGGCCGTCGCCGCCGTCAACGGAGAGATCGCCACGCTGTTGCGCGGGCGCGACGCGGCCGACCAGGCCGTGATCGACGCTGCGCTGCGCGATCTCGACGGCACGCCCGCATTGGCGCGGCTCGGCGCCAACGCCGTGCTGGCCGCGTCGGTCGCCTGCGCGTGTGCCGCCGCCGAGGCCGCGCGCACTCCGCTCTGGAGGCTCTTGGCACCCGATCGTCCGCCGCTCCTGCCCCTGCCGATGGTCAACGTGCTCTCCGGCGGCGCTCACGCCGCGCGCGCTGTGGATGTGCAGGACGTGCTCGTCATCCCGCTCGCGGCGACGACCTTCGGCGAGGCCATCGAACACGCCGCGCGTGTGCGCCGCGGCGCGGCGGCGGAGCTGCACGCACGCGGCCACGACACCGCGCTTGTGGCCGACGAGGGCGGCCTCGCAGCGGCTCTCGCCTCGAACGAAGAGGCCCTCGAGATCGCCGCCCGCGGCATCGAGCGCGCGGGGGTCGAGGCGGCGCTGGCGCTCGATGTGGCCGCCACGCAGTTGTTCGACGGCGAGCTCTACCGGCTCGTGTGCGAGCGGCGCAGCCTCGACGGTGCGGCGATGGCGCGCGAGGTCGCCGGCTGGGCGCGGCGCTATCGGCTGATCTCGATCGAGGATCCGCTGGCCGAGGACGACTGGGAGGCCTGGCGGCTCGCCACCGACCTGCTGGGAGACGACGTCCAGCTGCTCGGCGACGACCTCTTCGCCACCTCACCCGAACGGCTCGCCCACGGTATCTCGGCCGGTGTCGCCAACGCCGTGCTGGTCAAGCCCAACCAGGCCGGCACGTTGTCGGACGCGCGCGAGGCGCTCGAGCTCGCCCAGCGCGAGGGGTACGCGACCGTGGTCTCGGCGCGCTCCGGAGACAGCGAGGACGCCTGGCTCGCCGACCTCGCCGTCGGCTGGCGCAGCGGCCAGATCAAGGTCGGCTCGACACAGCGCTCCGAGCGCACTGCGAAGTGGAATCGCCTGCTGCGGATCGAGGCCGAGTGCCCCGACGCGCAGCTCGCGCCATGGCACGTTGCGCAGCCGCGTTCCTCTACGGTCTGAGCCGTGCGCTACATCTCGACCCGCGGTCGCGCTCCCGCGCTCGGCTTCTGCGACACGCTGCTCGCCGGGCTCGCGAGCGACGGCGGGCTGTACGTTCCCGAGCGCTGGCCCGATCTGCCTCGCATTCGCGCGGGCGAGCCGTACGCCAGCGCCGCCGCCGCGGTGGTCGGGGCGTTCGCGGGCGCTGAGCTGGGGCCCGCCGTGCTCGAGCGGCTGTGCACCGAGGCCTACGCGGGCTTCCGCCATCCGGCTGTCTGCCCGCTCGTGCAGCTCGATGCCGGCGAATGGCTGCTCGAGCTCTTCCACGGGCCGACCCTGGCCTTCAAGGATCTCGCGCTGCAACTCGTCGGACGGCTCTTCGACCACGTCCTGAGCGAGCGCGGACTCCGCATCACCGTGCTCGTCGCGACCTCGGGCGACACCGGCTCGGCGGCCATCGCCGGCCTGGCCTCGTGCCCGCGAGCCGAGATCGTCGTGCTCTACCCCGAGGGTCGCGTGAGCGACGTCCAGCGGCGGCAGATGACGACGGTCGATGCGCCCAACGTGCACGCCGTCGCGGTCGAGGGCACGTTCGACGACTGCCAGCGCATCGTCAAGGAGCTGTTCGGCGACGCCGCGCTGCGCGAGCGCGTCGGCCTCGCCGCGATGAACTCCATCAACTGGGCTCGCATCGCCGCTCAGGTGGCCTACTACGTCTGGGCCACGGCCTCGCTCGGGGGTCGCGGGCTCGCCTTTGCCGTGCCCACAGGCAACTTCGGGAACGTGCTCTCGGGCTGGGTCGCGCGCGCATCCGGCATGCCGCTCGAGCGGCTCGTGATCGGCTCGAACGCCAACGACATCCTGCCGCGGCTGGTCGAGAGCGGACGCCTCGAGGCTCGCGGCGTTGTGCCCACGCTCAGCCCGAGCATGGACATCCAGATCTCCTCCAACCTCGAGCGGCTGCTCTTCGAGCTCTACGGCCGCGACCCCGAGCGCACGGCACGCGAGCTGGCGGCGTTCGGCGAGACGGGCTCGCTGACGCTGGACTCCGCCGCCCTGGCGACCCTGCGGGAGCTGTTCGACGCCGCCACGCTGAGCGACGACGCGACGCTCTCGGCGATGCGCGACGAGTACCGGCGAAGCGGGACGCTGCTCGATCCCCATACCGCGGTCGGGCTGACGGCCGGGCGCAGGTTCAGAGGCGCGGGAGCGAGGCCGCTCGTTGCGCTCGCAACGGCACACGCGGCCAAGTTCCCGGACGCGGTCGAGCGCGCCACGGGCATCGCGCCGGAACTGCCGCCGGCGCTCGCCGACCTGCTGGAGCGCCCCGAGCGCAGCGAGCGCGTGCCGGCCGACGCGGCCGCAGTCAGGCGCCTCCTGGAGCGAGTCGCCTAGGCAGGCCGGCCGGCGAGGTCTGCCGCGGGTGGCTCGACGTAGACGCCGACCGTCGGCTCCTGGAGCCGCAGCAGCCCCGGCACCGCGATCACGAGCAGCGTGCCGAACACGACGCCCACCGCCCAGTAGCCCGCGCCCGAGAGCAGCACCCCCGCGGAGATCGACGCCAGGGCCGCGCACATGGCCACGATGAGGTCGTTGCTCGCGGTCAGCACGCCGCGCTCGCGTGCGGAGGTGATGTCGGCGAGGATCGACGTCCCGGCGACGAAGCAGCCCGCCCAGCCGAGGCCGATCAGGAAGAAGAACGGCGTGATCAGCGGCGAGGCTCCTGTCAGAGCGGTGCCGAACGCCCCCACTCCGCACGCGGCCAGGCCGAGCAGGCTCGTACGGCGGCGCCCGATGCGGTCGGCCAGCAAGCCCACGGGGTACGCGAGCGCGAACATGCCGACGAAGTGGGCAGCCATCAGCAGCTGCACTTGCCAGTCGGCCCAGCCGTGGTCGCCCAGTTCCACCGAGGTGATCGCCATGACGCCGACCATCGCGGCCTGGGCAAGCGCGGTCGCGGTAACCGCGGCACGCGCGGGCCCCAGACGCAACAGCTCGGCCCGGTCTCGCGGCGGGGGCGGCTCGGGTATCGGCGGCAGGTTGCGGTACCAGTGCCCGAGATCGGCTGCCACGGAGCGGGGATCCGGGTACATGCGCGCGATCAGCCACACGGCCACGACCCCGAGCACGGGCACCACCAGGAACGGCCCCGCGGAGCGGACGACGCCGAGCGCGACTGCACCGCCGCCCGCGGCGATCGCGACCAGCGGCCCGACCACGGCGCCGATCGCGCCGGCGGTCGTGACGGTGCCCACGCCGCGTCCGCGCAGCATCGGCGGGTAGAGGTCGGCCGCCGCCGCGCGACCGAGAGTCGACGGGCCCTGGCCGCTGCCGAAGATCGCAGTGCCGACGATGAACAGCGCATAACTGCCGGCCCAGATCGCGAGGCCGCAGATGAGCGCTCCGAGCGCGAGCAGGCTCAGGCCCGCGACCAGCACCGGCTTGCGCCCGTAGTTCTGAGCCACGCTGCTGACGACGTACAGCGAGAGCACGCTGAACAGGAACGCGATGCCGACGCTCGTGCCTGCCAGGCCCTCGTGTCCCGAGAGCCGTTTCGCGGCCACCGCGCCGACCGATGCGTTGAGCGGAAGCGACGCGCTCACGAAGATCTGTGCCCCGGCCAGCCGCCCCGTCGCGCGCACCAGCTCGCGCGGAACGATCAGATCGACGGCCGGCGCGCTCACCGCGTAAGCATGTCGCACGGAATCGGCTGACGCGCCGAGACCGCGCGAGGTACCCTACGTGTCACGTGAGTCACAACCTCTGGTTCCTCTGGCTGATCCTCGGCCTCAAGCTGCCGCTGATCGGGTTGTTCTACTTCATCTTCCGCGTCATGCGCGCCCAGGACAGGGCCTGGGAGCAGGGCGAGCTCGACGGAGGCTGGAGCGACGATGACAGCGGTGGCGGCGGCGAGCCGCGCATCAAGCCGCCGCCTCCTCCGGGCGGTCCCGGCGTGCGCAGGCGGAAGCCACGGCCGCGGGCGCCGCAGCCGGCAGTGCGCGGGCTGCCCTTGCGCGGGTCCCCGCGGCGTCGAGCAGAGCCGCTGCGCACCCACGACCCGCGTCCGGTGCCGGAGCGCACGGCCTCCTGAGTTTCCGGCGATGAGCACATGCGCTTCCTGATCCTGGGATCCGGCCCGGCGGGCTACGCCGCCGCCTCGACGGCCGCGGCGCTCGGTGCCGAGGTGACGATCGTCGACCGCATGGCGCTGGGCGGCAACTGGACGATGACGGACGGCATCCCGTCGAAGACGCTGCTCCAGGTCGCCTCGTCGATGGCGGAGATCGAGCGAGCCGAGTCGCGCGGTGTGGTCTTCGAGCACGGGCGCCCGCGCGTCGATCTCCTACGTGCCGAGGCGCACGCGCGCTTCATCGGCCAGCACCAGTCTCGGGGCGTGCGCGAGCGGCTCGACCTGATCGAGGCCACGATCGTCTACGGCCAGGGCGCCGTCGAGCGGGACGGCGTGCTCGTCGTGAACACCGAGCGCGGTCCGCGCACGCTGGAATACGACCATCTGCTCGTCTGCACGGGCGCGGCGCCGTGGGAGCCACCGTTCGCCCAGGTCGATCATCAGCGGATCCTCAATACGCGCGACGTGCTCGGCCTGGACGCGCTGCCCGAGCAACTGCTGGTCGTCGGCGCCGGCGCCACCGGATGCGAGTTCGCCGAGTTCTTCCAGAGCTGCGGCTCGCGCGTCACGCTGCTCTCGTCGCGTCCGCAGATCCTGCCCGCGGAGGACCGCGACGTCGCGGATGTCGTGCACGAGGCGTTCCTCGAGCGCGGAATGGCGATCGAGCTGGGCGCGCGCGCCTCCGACGTCGAGCGCATGGGCGAGAGCGTGCGGGCAAGGTCAGAGGACGGCCGCGAGTTCCGCGGCTCGCACGCCATCATCTGCATGGGCATGCGCGCGCACACCGAGGAGCTCGGCCTCGAGTCCGTCGGCGTCGAGGTGGGCCCGCGCGGCGAGATCTTGACGAACGGCTGCTGCCGCACGACGAACGAGCACATCTCGGCCGCCGGGGACGTCACCGGCGGCTGGATGCTGGCCTCGACTGCGGCCATGCAGGGCCGCATCGCAGCGCTCTCGGCGCTCGGGCGCCCGGTCGACCCGATGAGCCTGGACGCGATCGCGGGCACGGTCTTCACGCGGCCCGAGGTCGCGGGCGTCGGGCTCACGGAGAGCAAGGCGGAGGAGCAGGGAGTGCGTGTCGCGGTGACACGCCAGCCGCTGCGCGCCAATCCGCGCGCCCTGATCGCCGGCCAGTTCGACGGCATGATCAAGCTGGTCTGGGACCCCGAGAGCGGCCGTGTCCTCGGCGGCTCGATCGTGGGCTACCGCGCGTCCGAGGTGATCACGACGGTCGCGCTGGCCGTCAAGGCTCAGCTGACGGTCGACACGCTGGCCGAGACGGGCGCGGTCAATCCGTCGGTCTCGGAGTCGCTGCAGCGCTGTGCCGAACGAGCGGCGAATGCGCGGATGGCGCGGGCCGGCACCGCCACCCGCGTCGCGTAGCGACTACGAGCGCATTTCTGTATGAGCGCGGCTGTCTGGAGCGGCTGGATCGCCCTTCAGCCGGATCATCGGCGCTGGAAATGCGCTCTATGCCGACATCGGGCTGACGGGCTCCGGTGTGATGACGCGCGCCTCGATGTAGTCGAGCAGCGTGCGCTGCACACCGAGGTTGCCCTCGATGAACGCGATCGCGACCTCGTGCACGCGATCGGAGAGCGAGCGTACGCGCCCGACCTGCCCGGTGATCTCGATCGGGGAATCGTCACCGGGCAGGGCGAGCACGACGCGGATGCGCTGACCCGTGGGCAGGGGTTGGTGCGCGAGGATGAGAACGCCGCCGGCCGAGAGGTTGAGCGTGCGCCCCTGATCGAGCGTGGGCTGGACGTCGAGCGCTTCGTAGCGCACGACCAGCTCCTGCGCGATCCGGGGGAAGCGTCGTCGCTCCGCCCGGTGACGGCGTCCGCTCACACGGAGCTCTCGAGCTGCAGCCGGAGGTGCGGATTGCGCTGGGCGAGCTCGCGCAGCGCGCGGGCCTCGATCTGTCGCACACGCTCGCGCGTGACGCCGAGGGCCTCGCCGACGTGCTCGAGCGTGCGGGCGCCCTCGCCGTCAAGGCCGTAGCGCAGGGCGAGCACGCTGCCCATGCGATCCGGCAGCGCATCGAGAGCGCCCTGGAGATCGCCGGCCCCGAGCTCACCTGCGACCTCGTCGTGGGGCTGGGCCGAATTCTTGTCCTCGAGCATGTCGGAGAACTGCGAGTCACCGTCGCCGACGGGCGTCTCGAGCGAGACCGGATCCTCCTGCAGCAGCATCAGCTGCACGATGCGCGGGCGCGGCAGCTCCATGGCCTCGGCGAGCTCCTCGACGGTCGCATCGCGTCCGAGCTCCTGCGTGAGCGCGCGATTCGTTCGATGGAGGCGCTTGACCATGTCCACGACGTGCACGGGAAGGCGGATCGTGCGGCCCTGATCCGCGATGGCGCGCGACATGGACTGGCGGATCCACCAGGTGGCATAGGTCGAGAGCTTGAATCCCTTGGTGTAGTCGAACTTCTCGACTGCGCGGATCAGGCCGAGGTTGCCCTCCTGGATCAGGTCGAGCAGCGGCAGGCCGGACGGTGCATAGACCTTCGCGATCGAGATCACGAGGCGGAGGTTGCACTCGATCAGGCGGCGCTTGGCGGCCTCGTCGCCGAGATCCTTGAGGCGCGCGAGCTCGCGCTCCTGCTTGGCGTTGAGGAGCGCGCCGTTGCCGATCTGGCGCACGTAGGTGCGGAGCACGTCGACGGCCGGGCCGCCCCGCTCCTCCTCGTCGTACTCGCCCTCGGCGTCGGGCTCGTCGAGCAGCGCCAGCGCGGTCTTGGGGACGTCGTCGACGATCTCCTCGTCATCAGCCACGAGCCGCAGGTGCGGAGTGGCGACGACGGGCTCTTCATCGATCAGTTGCTCAGCGGGAACGGCCATGACTCTGTCTTCTCCTGCCCGGGGAATGACGGTGCGCGGGAGCGCTGCGTGCATCTCTCATCGGCGGGACTCGGCCGAAACTTGAGGATTTCCCCTTGACGGATTGCAGAGAAGCGACTAAGACCCGATTAGGAAGGCGTTTCGCCGAGCGTGATCACGCCCGCTCCGATGACGCATCCGTGGTCGTCGTAGAGCGCCGCCGTCTGGCCCGCGGCGACGCCGTAGACCGGCTCATCGAGCCGCAGGCGCAGACCCTCCGGCACCCGTTCGACGCGCGCGGCGACGACGGGCGAGCGCCCTCGCAGCTTGGCGTGCACGCGCGCCGTGCCCTGCTCGAGCCATGCCTCCCGCACGAGCACCTCGCGGCAGGCAAGACGGCTCCTGGGGCCCACGACGAGCTCGTTTCGGGCAGCGTCCGAGCGCAGGACGTAGAGCTTGGTCGCAGCGGCGAGGCCGAGGCCGCGCCGCTGGCCCGGCGTGTAGGCGGCGACTCCGGCGTGGCGGCCCAGTTCGTGCCCGTCCTCGTCGCGAATGCTGCCGGCGCGGAGCTGCACGCCCTCCCGCGCGAGGAAGTCGTCGAGCGCGCCGCCGCCGAGGAAGCAGACGTCCTGGCTCTCGCGCGCCGTGGCCGCGGCCAGGCCGGCTGCGGCTGCCTCGGCGCGCACGGCGGCCTTCGTGGCAGCTCCCAGGGGCAGGCGCAGGCGCGCCAGCAGCTCCGGCGGGACGCGCGCGAGCATGTACGACTGGTCCTTCGCCTCGTCGGCGCCTCGAGCGACGAATGTGCGGCCGCCGCGCTCGACGAGGCGCGCGTAGTGACCGGTCGCTACCTCCCGAGCCCCGAGACGCTCGGCGACTGCGACCAGTGCCGCCAGACGGTAGGAGCCGTTGCAGGTCGTGCAGGGATTCGGGGTCTCACCCCGCGCGTAGCCGGCCACGAACGGCTCGACCACGGCACGGCGAAAGGCCTCGCGTCCGTCGAGCGTGACGTGTGGCAGCCCGAGGGCGTGGCAGCTCTCACGGGCGCGCAGCACGGCCGCGGGCGAGCAGCATGCGCGCTCGGCATCGGGTGCCTGCTCGTCGATCCACAACCGGAGGGTGAGGCCGACGACGTCGCCGCTCCGCGCTCGCTCGCGCAACAGCGCGACCGCGGAATCCACTCCGCCCGACATCGCGACTGCGACCCGCCCCGGCGCAGCCACCAGCGCGAGCGTCCGCTCCGCCATGCTTCCGAGGGCCGCGTGCAGCGCGTCGAGCGCCACCGCGGCGCACTCCCGTGCTCGTCCGCTGAGCCCGAGATCGGCCACGCAGTCGGCATGCGACGCGCGGGCGGCGTCGAGGAAGCCACGACCCTCGCTGCGCCGGCACGCCCAGGCGGCAGCGGCCGTGGCGTGCGCGCAGGCAGCCGCACCGAAGCGCGCGGCCGCGATCGTGCCGTCCGGGCCGAGCGAGAGCGTGATGCGCACGCGGTCGCCGCACGCGGCTCCGCCGGCGACCCCCTCGCCGTCGGGCTGCGCCACGCGGCCCGCGAGCTCGAGATCCTCCATCCTCAGCATCAGACGACCGCGCTCGCTCGCCGCAGGAGCGCGCTGCAGCGCGCGACGGCGTCGGCGGCCGCCGCACCGTCGCCCTCCTGGCTGAGCGCGCCGAAGCTGAGCCGGAGAGCGCACAGCGCCCGGGCGGGTGCGATGCCCATGGCGGTGAGCGCGGGGCTCGCGCTCGCCTCGGCGCTCGCACAGGCCGGGCCGGCCGCAGCCGCGACGCCCTGCTCGTCGAGCAACTCGACGAGCGCGTGCCCGTGCACGCCGTCGATCAGCGCGAGCGAGTGCCCGGGCGTGCGCTCCGAGCGCTCGCCGACGAATGTCACACCGGGCACGACGGTCGCCAGCGCGATCTCGTAGCCATCCCGCACGGCTCGATAGCGGCCGTAGCGGCCGCGATCGCTGCGCGCGGCGGCCAGCGCCGCGGCAAGGCCGGCGGCCTGCGCGACGCTTTCCGTCCCCGGCCGCAGAGCGCGCTCCTGGCCGCCGCCGAACAGCACGGGTGCGAGCGTCGCGAGGCCGCGGCCGCAGAGCAGCCCGGCGCCCTTGGGGCCGCCGAGCTTGTGGGCGGCGACTGCCGCAGTGACGGCGCCGGGCAGTGAACCGATGTCGACCTCGAGGGCGGGGCACGCCTGAACGGCGTCGACGTGCAGCGGGACGCCCCGCTCGGCGCAGATCTCGGCCGCCTCGGCGACCGGCTGGATCACGCCCGTGAGGTTGCTGGCCCAGATCAGGCTGCAGACCAGGTCGCCGGGCTGCACCGCCCCGTCGAGGGCCTCGACCGGCACGCGCCCGTCGGCGTCCACCGGCACGGTCACGACCTCGCAGCCGATGCGTCGCAGCGCCTCGACGGCTCCGCTCACCGCAGGGTGCTCGAGCGGCGTCGTGACGATGCGCCCGGGGCCATGCGTCGCCCGGCCGAGGATCGCGATGTTGTCGGCCTCGGAAGCACCGCCGGTGAAGACGACGTCTGCGCTCGCGACCCCCAGCGCGTTCGCCGCCTGCGCCCGCGCCGCGTCCAGCCCGAGGCGTGCCTCCCGTCCCGCCCAGTGCGGTTCGGACGCGTTGCCGAAGTGCTCGCGCAGAAAGGGCTGCATGGCCTCCCAGGCCTCGTCGCAGACCGGCGTGGTGGCGGCGTGGTCGGCGTAGATGCGCACGACCCAACGCTACCGTGCCGCCCCGTGCAGCGCCTGCCGCCAGCCGTCGGCGTCGTCGTGGTGTCGGCGATCTGGGGATCGAGCTACCTGTTCATCAAGGTCGCGCTGCACGACTTCACGCCCGTGCTGATCGGCTGGCTGCGACTGGTGATCGGGCTCGCGGTCGTGCTGCCGGCCGCCGCGCGCGCCGGAGTGCTGCCGCGCCTGCGCGGCCACGCGCGCGGCCTGCTGATCGTCTCCACGGCACAGATCGTCGTCCCGGTCATCTTCGTCGCGGTGGGCGAGCTGTGGATCTCGTCGTCGCTCGCGGGCCTCCTCAACGCCACCATCCCGCTCTTCGTCGTGCTGCTCGCTCCCGCAGTCGGTCAGGCCGAGCCCCTTCATGGCACGCGGCTTGCCGGACTCGCCATCGGATTCGCCGGGGTCGCCTGCATCGTCGGCATCGACATCGGCGACAACACGCACCTGCTGCTCGGCGCCATCTGCCTCACGCTCTCCTCGCTCGGATACGCGCTCGGCAACCTCACCGGCGCGCGCTTCCTCGCCGATGTCCCGCCGCTCGCGATCGTCTGCGGCCTGCTCGCGATCGCGGCCGCGCTCACGCTGCCGATCGCGCTCGCCGGGCTGCCCGCCCATGCGCCGAGTGCGGAGTCCGTGCTCGCCGTCGCCGCTCTGGGAGCAGGGGGCACCGGCATCGCGTACCTGGTCTATTACGGCGTCTTGCAGCGAATCGGCTCCACACGCACGTCGCTCACGGCGTACCTGATCCCTGCCTTCGCAGTCGCCTACGGCGTGCTGCTGCTCGGCGAGCCGCTCACCGCCGGGCTCTTGCTCGGCCTGCCGCTCGTGCTAGCCGGCTGCTGGCTTGCCGGACGGCGGGCGTGAGACCGTCAGGCCGAGCTCCGAGAGTTGCTCCGGCGGCAACGGCGCGGGCGCCCCCGTGAGCGGATCGGCGCCTCCGCCGAGCTTCGGGAAGGCGACGACCTCGCGCAGGTTGTCGGTGTCGCCGAGCTGCATCGCGATGCGGTCGATGCCGGGGGCGATGCCGCCGTGCGGCGGTGCGCCGAAGCGAAGCGCGCGCAGCAGGAAGCCGAAGCGCTCCTCTGCCTCGGCCGGCGCGATGCCGATCACGTCGAGCACGCGCGTCTGCAGTTCCGCGCGATTGATGCGGATCGAGCCCGAGGCCATCTCGAGACCGTTGAGCACCATGTCGTAGGCCTCCGACACGACCGCTCCCGGGTCGCTCTCGAGGAGCTCCTCGTACTCACGCTTGGGCGCCGTGAAGGGGTGGTGCTCCGCCGTCCAGCCGGTGCCGTCCTCGCTCTGCTTGAAGAGGGGGAAGTCCACCACGAACAGGAACCTCCACTCCCGCTCCGGGATCAGCTCGAAGCGGCGCGCGAGATGCGGCCGCAGGGCGCCGAGCACCCGCTCGACGACAGGACGCGCGTCGGCGGCGATGAACGTCACCGAGCCCGGCTGCGCGGCGGAT
Source organism: uncultured Actinomycetes bacterium (assembly GCA_963845865.1). Taxonomy (GTDB): domain Bacteria; phylum Actinomycetota; class Thermoleophilia; order Gaiellales; family JALYLC01; genus JALYLC01. The sequence continues at coordinate 273,463 of CAWJTT010000002.1, read as the reverse complement.
GCCTCGCGGATCGCCGCGACCTCCGCGTCGCCGAGGAACTTCGCGATCGGCGATCGCACGCTCCCGTCGGCCTCGAAGATCAGGTACGCGAGCCCCTTCCCGCCCCACTCCTGCGCGAACTCCGCGAGCTCGTCGTAGTCCTTGCGCGAGAGCGCATCGGCCGCGCCGGGAACGCTCAGGCAGCGCACGACGCCGCCCGCGCCCACCGCACGCGAGAACACGCCGAACTCCGAGCCCGCAACGTGCTCGCTGACGTCGCCGATCTCCAGCCCGTAGCGCAGATCGGGCTTGTCGGTCCCGTAGCGCGCAACTGCCTCGCCGTACGGCATGCGCGGGAACGGCAGCTCGATCTCGTGACCGGCCTCGCGCCACACCTCGGCCATCAGCTGCTCGGTCAGGGAGAGCACGTCCTCGCGCTCGACGAAGCTCATCTCGACGTCGAGCTGAGTGAACTCGAGGGCGCGGTCGGCGCGCTGCGCCTCGTCCCGCCAGCACCGGGCGATCTGGTAGTAGCGGTCGAAGCCGCCGCACATCAGCAGCTGCTTGTAGAGCTGCGGGCTCTGCGGCAGCGCGTAGAACGTCCCGGGGTCGAGGCGAAACGGGATCACGAAGTCGCGTGCCCCCTCGGGCGTCGCGCGCGTCATCGTCGGCGTCTCGAGGTCGAGGAATCCCCGCTCGTCCAGGAAGCGGCGGATCGTGCGGACGGCACGCGTGCGAATGCCCTGCAATTCCTGCATTCGCGGGCGCCGCAGATCGAGATAGCGGTGGCGGATGCGCAGCGCCTCGTCGACGCCCTCGTCGTCGAGCTGGAACGGCAGCACCTCGCTTGCGGACAGCAGCTCGAGCTCGCCGACGGCGAGCTCGACGTCGCCGGTCGGCAGCTGCGGGTTGCGGGTCGCCTCGCTGCGCGGGATCAGCTCGCCTCGTGCGCGCACGACGCATTCGAGACGCAGCGCGTGCGCCGCGGCATGCGCCTCGGGCGAGTGCTCCGGGTCCATGACGAGCTGCACGAGGCCGGTGCGGTCTCGCAGGTCGATGAATACGAGCCCGCCGTGATCGCGCCGTCCACCGACCCAGCCCGACAGCGTCAGCACACGTCCCGCGTGCTCGGCGCGCGGCTCACCGCACAGCATGTCCCTGTAGGCGCTCACGCGTCCCGCACGCTCCGCTCGACGTAGTCGACCACATCGCCGAAGGCGATCTCGGCCCCTCCGTGCCTGACGATGCCACGGGCGCCGTCGCCCGCGCGGCAGACGGTGACGATGCGCGCGCCCAACCGCTCGCCGTGGCGCAGCTGGCCCTTGAGGCTGCGGCCCGCCAGGTCGGCCTGGCACGACAGCCCGCGCGCGCGAGCGCGCTCGAGCAGGGCGTGCACCGCGGGGCGCGCTGCGTCGTCCTCGCAGGCGCAGAACCAGTCGACGCGCGGCACCGGGGGCTCGACGCCGGCGGCCTCGAGCGCCAGCACGACGCGCTCGGCGCCGCAGCCGAAGCCGACGCCCGGCACGCGCTCGCCGCCGATCTGCTGCGAGAGGCCGTCGTAGCGTCCGCCGCCCGAGAGCGAGCCGGCCTGCGAGCCACCCTCGGGAAGCACCCACTCCCATGCGGTGCGCTCGTAGTAGTCGAGACCGCGTACGAGCTCGGGGGTGACGGAGTAATCCACGCCCCGCGCATCGAGGAAGGCGCGCACGCTCGCGAAGTGCTCGGCGCAGGCATCGCAGAGGTGGTCGGTGATGCGCGGCGCGCCGCTCACGATCCTCTGGTCGCCCTCGTCCTTCGAGTCGAAGATGCGCATCGGGTTGATCTCGAGACGCGCCTGTGAATCCTCGGAGAGCTCGCTCCGGAAGCGCTCCAGATAGGCAACGAGCAGGCTGCGGTACGCCGGCCGGCAGGTCGGGTCGCCGATCGAGTTGAGCTGCAGCTCGAGGCCGTCGAGGAGGCCGAGCTCGCCGAACCAGGCAGCCTGGAGCGCGATGATCTCCGCGTCGACGGCCGGGTCGTCGGATCCCAGGGACTCGACGCCGAACTGCCAGTGCTCCCGGTAGCGGCCGCGCTGTGCGCGCGCGTACCGGAACATCGGCGCGACGTACCAGAGCTTCACGGGCTGCGGCTCCCGCGCCAGGCCGTGCTCGATGTAGGCGCGCACCACGGGCGCCGTGCCCTCCGGGCGCAGCGTCAGCTCACGGCCCCCGCGGTCCGTGAACGAGTACATCTCCTTGCGCACGACGTCGGAGGCGTCGCCCGACGTGCGCGCGAAGAGCGCCGTGTCCTCGAACGTCGGAGTCAGCACCTCGCCGAAGCCGGCGCGCTCGAACACGCGCACCGCGGTGTCGAGCACGCGCCGGCGAAGCAGGACGCGCGGCGGAAGCCAGTCGAGTGTGGCGACGGGTGCGCGCACCGGCTCGCTCACCTGCGGAGCTCCTCGAGAAAGGGGTTGGAGGCGCGCTCCTCGCCCAGTGTCGTGGGCTCGCCGTGCCCGCTCAGGACGGGCGTCTCGGGCGGGAATTCGTCGAGCAGCGCCGCGATGCTCGCCCGGAGGGTCGGCCAATCGCCCTCCCGCAGGTCCGTGCGGCCGACCGAGCCGCGGAAGAGCACGTCACCGGCGTACAGGGCGCCGTCGATCGCGAAGGCCAGGCTCCCCGGCGAGTGGCCGGGCACGGAGCGCACCGCGATCGCAAAGGGGCCCAGTTCCAGGCGCTCTCCGCCGTCGAGCAGCACGTCGGGCTCGTGCGCCTCGGCGTCGTCGTAGCCGGGGTGGTCGCCTCCGGCGATCTCCCGCAACCACGGCGCCTCCCGACGGCTGCTGTATACTGGCGCACCTGTGGAACGGGCGACGGCGGCCAGTGCGCCGACGTGGTCGATATGACCGTGCGTGACAAGAACTGCGATCGGTTCGAGCTTTTGCTCCTCGATCACGGAGAGGATCAGGGAGGGCTCGGCGCCTGGATCGACAACCAGGCAGGCGGGTACGTCCGGACGGCACACCAGGTAGCAGTTCGCCTGGTACGGGCCGACGGGGAGCTGGAGGGCTCGGGGGGCGATCGTCGGCTCCTTGATGCGAGAACGGAAAGGGGCCGCAGCGCAGCGGCCGCGAGCGAGAGAGTCTAACGACAGTCGAGGTCGGCCGGCCCCCAGGGGCCGCGGAGGAGGTCGGGGCGCGGGATGATCCTGGAGCAGCAGGAACTCAGAGAGCTGTCCGAGTTGCAGCGCCTGATCGAGGCTGGCCTCGAGCGCGGGTCGTTGTCAACGGGCGAGATCGTCGAGGTGCTGGCCGAGCTCGAGATCGAGGTCGACCAGATCGAGGAGCTGTACCGCGAGCTCGAGTCGCAGGGAATCGAGATCATCGAGACTCCTGTGGTCGTAGAGGAGAAGGTCGCGGCTCCTCAGAGGCTCGTGATCGAGGGCACCACCGACTCGCTTCAGCTGTTCCTGCAGGAGGTCGGCCGCTATCCGCTGCTGACCAAGGTCGAGGAGATCCAGCTCGCCAAGCGCGTCGAGGCCGGCGATCCGCGCGCCAAGCGCCGCATGATCGAGTCGAACCTGCGCCTGGTCGTGTCGATCGCGAAGAACTACCGCGGTCAGGGCCTGGGCTTCCTGGACCTGATCCAGGAGGGCATCCTGGGGCTGATCCGCGCGGTCGAGAAGTTCGACTGGCGCCGTGACCTCAAGTTCTCGACCTACGCCACCTGGTGGATCCGTCAGGCCGTGGCCCGTGCGCTGGCCGACAAGAGCCGCACCATCCGCCTGCCCGTGCACGTGGTCGAGCGGCTGCAGAAGGTCAACCGCGCCGAGCGCACGCTCATGCTGCGACTCGCACGCGAACCCTCCAACGAGGAGATCGCGGACGAGGCGAAGCTGCCGCTTTACCAGGTGCTCGAGGTGCGCTCCGCCGCGCGCTCGCCGATCTCCCTCGAGGAGCCCGTCGGCGACGAGGGCGAGTCCTCGTTCTCCGACTTCCTCGCCGACACGGATGCGATCGATCCCAGCGACGCCGTCGCCGATCGCCTGCGCCACGAGACGCTGCAGCTCGGCCTCGAGACCCTGCACGAGCGCAACCGGCGCGTGCTCGAGCTGCGCTACGGCCTCGACGGCCGCGACCCGCGCACGCTCGACGAGATCGGCCGCGAGTTCGGCCTGACGCGCGAGCGGATCCGCCAGATCGAAGTCGAGGCGCTGCGCGACCTCGCCCAGATGGGCGATCTGCAGGGCCTGCGCGCGCTGATCTCGTAGCGCGCCGCTCGAACATCTCGTCCCGGTGGGCGCGCGACTCTCGCGCACCTGCCGGGACGTTCGCTTTCCGCGCAATTCGGACCCGGCATGCCAGTTACCGAGTGAGGGTCCTTGCTACCGCCCTGCCGCGCTTCGCCCTCCGCGGATCGCGCCTAGCGCGGAGGCTCGCGCCCGGTGACCTTCTTGTAGACCTTGCGCGCCATCCAGAGGTCGAAGAGCACGAACAGCGGGATGAAGGGCAGTAGCTCCAGCAGCGTGATGATCGGCGAGGGCGCGTTGCTGCCGCGCGAGGTCACGAACACGATCACGAGCAGGAAGAGGCCCATGATCGCGCCCTTGCGAGCGGAGCGCCTGAGCGAGGGCACGGCCGGCTCTCGACGTCCAGTGCGCTGGGCGCGCCCGGCGGGGGCTTCGTCGCGAGGTGGCTTGCGGCCGGTCGGCGGTGCTCCGACGGCGTCGGAGCTCGGACCGTGCACCCGCAGCTTGCGGCGGCGCTTCTCCTGCTTTCGGGTCGGCATTGCTCAGCCCTCCAGGGCCCACACGCCCTCGACGATGACGTGCTTGACACCCTCGCTTCCGAGGCGGTAGGCGAGGTAGCGCCAGTCTGGCACGTCCAGGAGCGCGATGTCGGCGCGCTGGCCGACGCGCAGCCGTCCGGCCTGCTCGCCGATGCCGAGCACGTGAGCGGCGTTGACGGTGACGGCCGAGAGCGCCTCCGCGGGTGAGAGATGGCACTGCGTGCAGGCCAGGTGCATGACGGCGGGAAGTGAGTCGCAGGGGCTCGATCCCGGATTGAAATCAGTCGCGAGCGCGAGCAGGCCACCGGCATCCACGAGCGCCCGCGCCGGCGGCAAGGGCCGCCCGAGCGTCAGCGCGGCCGTGGGCAGCGCCACGCCGACGACGTCGGAGGCCGCCAGCTTGGCGACGCCCTCCGCTCCGGTCGCCTCGAGGTGATCGAAGGAGCGTGCTCCGAGCTCGATCGCCAGCTCGAGCGCCCCGATCTCCGTGAACTGGTCGCCGTGCATGCGCAGCGCGAGGCCCTGATCGCGCGCAGCCTCGAGATACCGTCGCGTCTGCTCGACATCGAACGCACCGCGTTCGCAGAACGCGTCGGCCGCCTCCGCCAGCCCCCACTCCACGACCTGGGGCAGGATCTCGTCGATGCAGAGCGTGATGTAGGCGTCGGCACTCTCGGCGTCCTCCGGCACGGCATGCGCGGCCAGGCATGTGGCGACGACGTGTGCGGCCGACTCGTAGCCCGACTCCTGGATCGCACGCAGCATGAGCTGCTCGGTCTCGGAATCGAGGCCATATCCCGACTTGATCTCGACCGTCGTGGCTCCATGCTCCAGCATTGCGGCGAGGTGCCGCGCCGTGCGCTCGACGAGATCGGGCTGCGACGCCTCGCGCGTCGCTCGCACGGTCGACAGGATGCCGCCACCGCTCGCGTGGATCTCCTCGTAGGAGGCTCCGCGACTCCGCATCTCGAACTCGTCCACCCGGTCGCCCGCATAGCACGCGTGCGTGTGGCAGTCGATCAGGCCCGGCACGGCGACCAGGCCCGGGGCGTCGATGATGATCGCGCTGTCGTCGAGGTCGAGGCGCTCGCGCACCTCGTAGCCGTGGCCGACGGCGGTGATCTCGCCTCCGTAGGCGGCAATCCACATGTCGCTGTCGTGGACCTCGACGGCGCCGAGCTCGACGCCGCGCAGGGGCTCGCCCGTCGAGCCACCAGGGGTCGCGACCTGGGCGAGGCGGCAGATCACGAGGTCCGCCGAGATGCGCTCTTCGGTGCTCACCTGGGCGCGTAGCATAGGCGCGGATGGCCGCCCATCCCGCCGCTCGCGTCCGCACGCTCGCGGAGTTGCACGCTGCGATCGCCGGGTGCCGCATGTGCCCACGGGTGAACCCGCCGCCGATCCTCTGGGCGCGCGAGGGGCAGCGCGCGCTGATCATCGGGCAGGCGCCCGGAATCACGGAGCCGCAGCGGGGCCTCCCGTTCGCCGGCGCCGCCGGAAGGAAGCTCGTCACCTGGCTGGCCCCGCTGGGCATCTCCGATCACGAGTCCATGCTCGAACGGTTCGCGTTCGCCGCCGTCGCGAAGTGCTACCCGGGGCGTCTGCCGGGCGGCCGCGGCGACCGAGCGCCCGACCGCGACGAGCGCGAGCGCTGCCGGCCCTGGACGGACGCGCTCGTGCGGCTGTGCGACCCCGCGGTCGTCGTGCCCGTCGGACGGCTTGCCATCGACGACTGGCTCGGCCCCGCGCCCCTCGCCCAGGTAGTGGGCAGGAGCTTCGAGCGCGAGGGCCGCGTGGTCGTGCCGCTCCCGCACCCATCGGGCGCCAGCGCCTGGACGAACGACGCCGGCAACCGCGCGCTCGTCGAGCGCGCCGTCGCACAGCTGCGCGAGACGCTCCTCTGACGGACCGGCACGAAGGCGTCACGGGCGCTGGACCTAGCGTGCGTGCCCGTGGAGCGAGGCCAGGCAACCATCGAGACGACGGCACTGTGGGCCCTGGCCGCGCTGCTCCTGCTGCTCGTGGCCGCGCTGCTCGGCCCGGGTCTTGCCGGCACGATCGTGCGCGCGCTCGGCGTGGACCTCCCCCACGCCCACCACGCCTCGCGCTCGACCCCCGACGAGCGGGCCCTCCGCAACCCGCGCCTGCGCGCCCTGATCGACCGGGCGCTCCCGCGCCTCGTGCTGGAACGCGACGTCTCCGACGAGGATGACGAGGTTCCCGTCTGGACGAGCTGTCGTCACCCTGCCTGCGCCCGCGCCGGGCAGGCTCGACCCGTGCTGCACGTGCACGTCGTGCACGCGGCGGCGGGCCCCGTGGTCGAGCTCTGGGCCTTCTATCCCGATTCGCAGACGAGTCATCTCCCCGTGGCCGCGCTGCGCGGCTACCACCGCGACGATTGGGAAGGCCTGCTCGTCGCGTTCGCACCGGACGGCTCCGTGCGCGGCGCGCGGGCCTCGGCGCACAGCGGCTTCAACGGCGCATCGCCGTGGTGGGAGCAGGCAGCCGACGACTGGGCCCCCTACGCCGGCGTCGTCTACCGCGCAAGCGGCTCTCATGCGCTCGGCTTCCATCGAAGCGATCTCGATCTCGCCGGAGACGCGTGGAACGGGGACCTCGCCACGGTCGAGCCCGGTGCCTTCCGCCTGCTCGCCGCAGACCGGGTCGCGCTGCGTGGCATCGCCTTCGACCCCGAGGTCGCACCGCCGTGGGACAAGGCCGCGTGGCGCAACCCCGGGACGCGCCACACGAGCGCGGCCGGCGCCGGCCCCAGCCGGATCGCAGCGGCCGCGCGGGTGTGGGCGCACGCCGACGCGCTGGGCGCCTGGTGAGCGGCGCCCAGCGCGTACGGGAGCTCCTAGCGGAGCGTGCGCAGCCGCAGGAGGTGCTGCACGAAGCTGCCGCTGGCGAGCGGGACGGCCGACATCGTGGCGGAGGCCGCCGGTGCCGGCGGCGGCACGAACGGGATGTCCTGCTGGCAGATCGTGCCCTCGGGCGGGAGCGTCAGCGTCTCGATCTGCGCGACGACGGCTGTGTCGACGCAGTCGGGCGAGCCGTTCTGATACGCCGTGTGCCCGTCGCCGACCATCGTCAGGAAGCGGACGTTGCCAAGCTGCTTCGCGAGGCGCTTGGCGCCGCGGAACGGGGTGGCCGGGTCATATGTCGTGGCGATCTCGAGGATCGTGGGCGCAGACTTGGACGCCTTGAACGGCCCGCGGAACGCGTCGGTGGCGTGGATCGGCCAGAGCGCGTAGTTGATCTCCGGGTAGCCGGTGTTCCAGTACGTGTAGTTGAACACGCCCCATGCGTTGTCGCCGGCGTCCAGGAAGGTCTGCACGTCGCTCGTGAAGTTCTGCTCGATCGCGGTGATCGTGAAGTAGCGATCGCCACCCGGGTCGAAGGTGCCGTCCTCGTTGTTGCCCCAGAACGCGTCCGCGAGGTCGCGGATGCCCGTGCCGTCGCCGGACGCGGCGGCGGACAACGCGTGCGCGAGGTCAGGCCAGAACTGCTTGGCGTACATCGCCAGGGCGGTCGCCGCCAGGATGTCGTCGCCGTTGACCGCGGCCCGGCCGTCGGGCACCGGGATCGCGAGCAGGTTCGCGCTGTCGACGAGCGCGTCGTAGGCGGCCTGCGGGTCGCTGCCGCCGAAATTGCAGAACGACTGGAACACGGCGCAGGCCGTGAAGAAGCGTCCGATCTCGCGCTCGAAGCCGGCCGACTGCTCGCGCAGGTTCGCAGACGGCGTGTTGATGTAGCCGTTGGCGTCGACGGGCCCGTCGAGCACCATCGCGCGGTAGTTCTTCGGGAAGAGGCTCGCGTACGTCGCGCCCAGGAAGGTTCCGTATGAGAAGCCGAAGTAGTTCAGCTTCTTGTCGCCCATGGCCTCGCGGATGCCGTCCATGTCACGCGCGACGTTGGCCGTCGAGACGTAGGGCAGGATGCCCTTGTTCAGGGCGACGCAGCGTTTCACATATGCCTTGTCCTTCGCCAGCAACGCCTTGACATCGAGGTTCTCGGGCGTGGTAAACGGCTTCGAGTAGAGGCCCTCCGTCTCCTGGTTCACGGCGCAGTCGATCGACGGCGAGCTCTCCCCGACACCCCGCGGGTCGAAGGCGACGAGGTCGAACTTGTCGTTAACGGCGCCGAAGAGGTCGGTGCCGATCCGCTGCGTGGTGTCGACGGCAGTGCCGCCGGGGCCGCCGTAGTTGATGAACATCGCACCGACGCGGTTCGCTTGGTCCTGCGCCGGGAGGCGCGTGACCGCGATCTTGACGAAGCCCGCGCCCGGATTGCCGTAGTCCTTGGGTGCCTTGAACGTCGCGCACTGCCAGCCGGCGGCGGTTGCATCGGAGTCCGCGCACGGCCCCCAGTCCAGTGTCCCGGCCGGCGATCCCGCCATCGCGGGAGCCGCCATCGCGAGCAGCGCGAACACGGCTACCACCGCGCCCAGCGCCCGTGGGAACAGACGACGCTTCATGTGCCCTCCTTCGACCGTCGGACACCCCTCCGGTGCCCGTACGAAACCCTTGGAGGGCGGTATGCACCGTATGCAGTGGGCTAAACGTGCTCACGGGATGCAGCCGACGGGGAGCCGCCCGAAACAGCCGAAGAGTGATGCAACCGATTGCAGCCGAGCTCGATTTCACACGCGGTCGTCGTGCCGTGGGGGCGCCGCGCAGCGCGGCGCCCCCACGGCCTGGCGTCCTACACGGACTCGTTGACGAAGCGCCCCATGTGCGCGTACTTCTCGGGATTGCGTGCCCGAATCGCGCGCGCATAGACCAGGGAGAGCACCGGCACGGCGATGCCGATGATGCCCAGCCACGAGACGGGCACGGACCACGTCCCCGAGCCGATCGTGAAGAGCTCCTTGACGTAGAGCGCGCTGCCCGCGGCCACGAACGTCTCGAAGTGGTAGAAGAGCGCGAGCACGGCGATCTGGCCGGCGCAGCCCAGCCACGGGCAGACGGTCGTCTTCCACGACTGCTCGCTCGGGTACTCGCGTCTGAAGTACATCCAGACCGACAGCGCGGTCAGGGCCTGCACCAGAACGATCCAGATCACGCCCTGGGGCGAGAACCAGAAGTAGGCGTCCAGGCCCGTGTGGTTCGTGACCCGGAAGAGCAGGAAGAGCGCGATGGCAAAGGCGCCCCACGTGAGCACCGCGGTGTACGGCGACTTGTGCACCGGATGCGTCTTGCCGAGATAGCGCGGCATCAGGCCCTCGCGACCCATCGAGTAGATGTACCGCAGGCCGGCGTTGGTGAGCGCGGCGGCGCACGCCAGGGAGCCCGTGATGATCAGGTAGCTCAGTGCGTCGCGCCAGAATTGTCCCGCGGCCGCCGAGACCGGGCCGAGCACGAAGTTGTTGTAGTCGACCGGCACCGTCTTGCCGTTGATGACCGCGGTGTCGCCGGCGTTCCCGACCTTCGACCAGTCCGTGTTCGTGCCGTAGACCGAGACCAGCGCCCACGACATCAAGGTGTAGAGCGTCCCGACGGCGACGCAGGAGAAGATCAGCGCGACCGGAATCACCCGGATCGGGTCCTTCGCCTCCTCTGCGTAGTTCGGCGCGGCCTCGAAGCCCACCCAGGACCAGAAGGCGAAGAAGATCGCGACGCCCGGCGCAACGCCTCCGGTGAAGGCGTTCCACGGCAGGATCGGCGAGACCGCCACGTTGTGTGCGTGGATGAAGAAGAAGATCGACGAGATGCCGATGATGAGGATCTCGCTGATCAGCGCGACCCCGAGCACCATCGCCGAGATCTCGACGTCGAAGTACGCGAGGCACACAACCAGCAGCACGCCGACCAGGGCGAACCAGAACCAGTTGAGGTGGTAACTCCAGTACTGCAGGAGCTTCGCCTGTGCGAACGCCGAGAACCCGCCCAGCAGGGCGACGCCGAAGATCGCGTACCCGATCATCAGCGAGTAGCCGGCCATCAGCCCCCAGGACTGCCCCAGCCCGTGGCTGACGTACGTGTACATGCCGCCGGCCGCGCGCACCTTCTTGGCCATCTCGGCGTACGCGATCGAGAAGATCGTGAGCACGATCGTGGCGAAGAAGAAGGTGGCCGGACCGTTATTGCCCGAGCCGTACGGCATCGTGAACGGCGTGTTGTAGATGAACACGGCGAGCGGGGCCGACCCCGTGATGCAGAGGAAGAGGATGCTGTACAGCCCGACAGCGTGCGGCTTCAGCTTGTCGATGTCATCACGTGTCGTGACATCGACATCTTGTGCGCTCATAGACCCGCCTCCTGCTCGATTGCACCACCCAACGCCGCAAGCTCCCCCACCCGCGGGTCGCGCAATGGTGCACGGTGGCGCGAGCGTTGTCCAGTCCGGACCTTGCAGGTGAGCTTATGCACGGAATGCAGAGAGGTTGCAGGCCGTTTGTACGTGCGGGCGGACGCCGATTGGCCCCGTCCTGACTTCTGACTGCTTGACGACCACACCGACATCCCGAAGCACGTTCCGCCGCCTGTTCGGATTCGCCGCGGCGCATCGGCGGCTGCTGTGGTCGTCGATTGCGCTCGCGCTGGCCTCTCAGGCTTTCGTGCTGGCCATCCCGAACCTCACGGGGCGGGCGATCGACGACGCCATCGAGCCGCACGACCGTCAGCAGCTGTGGCTGTGGACGGGCCTGATCCTCGGAGCCGGGCTGATCGGCGGTGCGCTCATGGTCGCGCGCCGCCTCGTCGCCGGGCACCTCTCGCTGAACGTCGAGTTCGATCTGAGGCAGTCGCTCTACACGCACCTGCAGCGGCTCTCGTTCGGCTTCTACGATCGTCACCAGACCGGGCAGCTGCTCTCGCGCGCGACGAGCGACGTCAGCGCCGTGCGCATGTTCCTCGGCTACGGGCTCGTCTTCATCACCCAGTACGGAGCCTCGCTGATCGCGGCCAGCGTGCTGCTCTTCCTCACGAGCTGGCAGCTCGCGCTGATCACCTTCGTACTGCTGCCGCCGGTCGCGATCGTCGCAACGCGCTACTCGCGCCGCTCGCATCCAGTGTTGCGTGACATCCAGCAACGCATCGCCGACGTCACGACGCAGGCCGAGGAGGACATCGTCGGCGTGCGCGTCGTCAAGGCCTTCGCACAGGAGGAGACGGAGACCGGGCGCTTCGCCGAGCGCACCGAGCGCGTGTTCGAGCGCGAGCTCGATTCTGCGCGGCTCCAGGCGCGCTACCGCCCGCTGCTCGACCTCCTGCCGCAACTCGCGTTCGCGGTGATCATCCTCGCCGGCGGGTTGCTCGTGATCGGCGGCCACCTGTCGAAGGGCGGGTTCTTCTCATACAACCTCTACCTCGCCTTGCTGATCTGGCCGCTGCGCATGATCGGAATGTGGATCGGCCAGTACCAGCGCGCCATCGCGTCGGGCGAGCGCATCTTCCAGTTGCTCGACGAGGACGCCGACATCGTCGACCCCGTCGCCCCTACGCCGCTGCCGAGCGGAGGCGGCGAAGTGCGCTTCGAGGCCGTCACCTTCGGCTATGACGCCGACCGGCCGGTCCTGCGCGGGCTCGACCTCGAGATCGCGTCCGGCAGCACCGTCGCGGTGATCGGGCGCACGGGCTCGGGCAAGACCACGCTCGCCTCGCTGGTGCCGCGCTTCTACGACCCGCAGGAAGGCCGTGTCCTGCTCGATGGCGTGGACGTGCGCGACCTGCGCCTCGCCGATCTGCGCGGAGCCATCGCGACGGTCGCCGAGGACACGTTCCTGTTCTCGACCAGCGTGGCCGGCAATATCGCCTATGGCGTGCCTGGGGCTACGCGCGAGGACGTCGTCGAGGCTGCGCGCAGGGCGCAGGCAGACGAGTTCATCGAAGCGCTGCCCGAGGGCTACGACACGATCATCGGAGAGCGAGGCCTGACGCTCTCGGGCGGCCAGCGCCAGCGGCTCTCGATCGCGAGAGCGTTGCTCGTCGACCCGCGCGTACTGATCCTGGACGACGCGACCGCATCGGTCGACGCCTCGACGGAGGCGCGCATCCGCCTCGCGCTCGAGACGGTGATGGCGGGGCGCACGACGGTCATCATCGCGCACCGCCTCTCGACGATCGCACTGGCCGACGAGATCGTGGTGCTCGAGGACGGCGTTGTGGCTGCCCGCGGACGTCACGAGCAACTCGTCGACGAGAGTCCGGTGTACGCCGAGATCTGGCGCCACGGCCTGATCGAGCGCACATTCGTGTCGCTCGACGAAGACGCACCCGCGGAGGCGCTCTCGTGAGCGCGCGCATGCGTCCGCCCCCGCGCGTGCTCGCCCCGGAGGGCATGCAGTTCTCCTGGGGCCGGACGTTCCGTCGCCTGGGGCGCCTGTTCAGGCTGGTGCGACCGTACAAGGGCAAGGCGATCGCGTCGGTCCTGGCACTGCTCGCCGGCACAGGCGTCGCGCTGCTGGCGCCGCTCGCCTCCAAGTTCGCCATCGACCGCGGCATCGGCCCGGGCGACCGCCAAGCGCTCGTGTTCTGGACGCTCGCGTTCGTGGCAGCGGCACTGGCCGGCTGGGGCGCGTCGGTGGCGCAAACCTGGCTCTCGGCCTGGGTCGGGCAGCGCGTGCTCGCCGACTTGCGGCGCGACCTCTTCGCGCACATCCAGTCGCTCGAGCTCGGCTACTTCGAGCGAAACCGCGCCGGCTGGCTGATCTCGCGCCTGACCAACGACGTGGACGCGCTCGAGGATCTCGTGACGGACGGGCTCGCTTCCAGCGTTCAGAACACGCTCCTGCTGTTCGGCACCGCCGGCATGCTGCTCTACCTCGACTGGCGCCTGGCCCTGGCGACGCTGACGCTGTTCCCGCTGATGGCGGTGGCAACCACGCTCTTCCGCATCTACTCGGCGCGCGCCTACCGTCGCATGCGCTCGCGCCTCGGCGACGTCACGGCGACCCTCGCAGAGGATCTCGCGGGCGCGCGCGTCGTCCAGGCCTTCAGGCGCGAGAGCTCCAACGCGGAGTCGTTCGCCGTCGTCAGCAACAGCTACCGGAGCGCCAACCTGCGCACCGTTCAGCTGAACGCCTGGTACTTCCCGTTCGTCGGGTTGCTCGGCTCGGCCTCGACCGCGATCGTGCTCGCCTACGGCGGCGTCCTCTACTTCGACGGAGCGATCACGCTCGGGACGCTGTTCGCGTTCATGCTCTTCCTCTCGAATTTCTTCGACCCGATCCAGGCGCTCTCGCAGCTCTTCAACACGTTCCTGGCCGCCAGCGCGGCGCTCGACAAGATCTTCGACGTCATGGACACGGCGCCCGATCTCCGGGACGCGGAGGGCGCCCGCGCGCTGCCGCCGATCGAGGGCGCGGTCGAATTGCGCGGCGTGCACTTCCAATACGGCCAGGGGGCCGAGGTGCTGCACGGCATCGACCTCGACGTCGCCGCCGGCCAGACCGTCGCGCTGGTCGGCCACACTGGCGCAGGCAAGTCGACGCTGGTGAAGCTCCTGGCACGCTTCTACGACCCGACCGAGGGCTCGATCCTGATCGACGGCCACGATCTGCGCGACGTACAGGTGCGCTCGCTGCGCCGGCAGCTCGGCATCGTCCCGCAGGAGGGTTTCCTGTTCGCCGCCTCGATCCGCGAGAACATCGCCTTCGGCCGTCCGGACGCGACGTTCGAGGAGATCACGGCCGCAGCGCGCGCGGTCGGTGCCGACGAATTCATCGAAGCGCTGCCCGACGGCTACGAGACGTCGGTGGCCGAGCGGGGCGCGGCGCTCTCGATCGGCCAGCGCCAGCTGATCGCGTTCGCGCGCGCGCTGCTCGCCGACCCGCGACTGCTGATCCTGGACGAGGCGACATCGAGCGTCGACATCGCGAGCGAGGCCGTGATCGAGGAGGCGCTCGCGCGCCTGCTCGCCGGCCGCACGGCGTTCGTCGTCGCCCATCGCCTCTCCACCATCCGCCGCGCCGACCTGATCGTCGTGCTCGAGCACGGCCAGGTCATCGAGCAGGGCACGCACGACGAGCTGATGGCACTGCGCGGCCGCTATTGCTCGCTCTACGACGACTGGGCCGAACCGGCCGCCTAGAGCGAGCCACGAACGGCCGTCCCCTATACTCCGAGGCGTCGGTGCGGGATCGTCTAAGGGTAGGACGGCGGGTTCTGGCCCCGTTAATCTAGGTTCGAATCCTAGTCCCGCAGCTCTCGAAACCCGCTAGCCATGCGGGTTTCAGTGTTTCAGGAGGGCGCGCGCGACAGTCTGCGCAGAAGGCTCGCCCCGCACCCGAGGAGCCCAAGCCCGGTGGATGGGAATGCTCGACCGCACCCGCTGCGAACTGACGAAGGTCTCCGACCGGGCGCTGGCCGAGCGGGTCCGAGAGACCGGCGCCGAGGTCGTCGGGCCCAGGTGGCTGCTCGACCGGTTTGTCGAGTGAGCGAACATGCGGGCATCTGAGGTTCCGCGCGCGGTGGCTGCGGCCACGTCGATCGCCTCAGCGCTCGGCCTGGCGGTCGACGACGCGATCGTCGTGCACGACTCGAACCGCCTCGCCGTGCGCCTCCTGCCCTGTGATGTCCTTGCCCGGGTTGCCCATGCGGGGGACCGAGCCGCCCAGTTCGAGGTCGACCTCGCGCAGCGGCTCGCCGAGACCGACAGCCCGGTGGCTCCGCTCGAGCCTCGGGTGGAGCCGCTCGTGTACGAGATGGACGGCTTCGTGGTCACGCTGTGGTCCTACCAGCCTCAGGTTCCGCAAGGTGTCTCTCCTGGCGACTACGCCAGAGCACTCGAGCGGCTGCACGAAGGCATGCAGGGGATCCACATCAGCACGCCGCACTACACGGATCGAGTCGCCGCGGCGCTCGAGATCGTCGAGCAGCCGGGCCGCAGCCCAGCGCTCGATGACGGTGACCGGGAGCTTCTCACCAGCATGTTGCGACGCCGGAGACGAGCCATCGAGGACCGGGCCGCCGTCGAGCAGCTCCTGCACGGTGAGCCGCACCCAGGCAATCGTGCTGAACACGAGGAACGGGCCGTTGTTCGTCGACATCGAGACGTGTTGTCGTGGCCCGGTCCAGTTCGACCTCGCCCACGTGCCCGGAGAGGTCAGCGAGCGTTATCCGAACGCTGACCACGAGCTGCTCAGCGAGTGCCGAGGCCCGGCGCTCGCGATGGTCGCCGCCTGGCGCTGGGATCGGAATGACCAGCTCCCGAACGGGCGAGGAGCTGGGCGCGACCTCCTCGACGCCTTGCGTGAAGGGCCGCCGTGGCCGGCCCTGAACACCGTGATGCCCCCGCGCTGACCACGAGCCGCCGCGGCGTTGCGCCGCCTCACTCGGTTCCGCGCATCAGCACGGGAGGTCAGGTCTGCGCGATCACGAGCACGACGGTCATGACCGCGAGCGCGACGCCGCCGACGGTGAACAGCCCGACGGTGCGGAACCGCAGCGGTACGTGGCCGCCGGTTCGCAGCGCGTGCTCCAACTCGCGCTGGCGTTGTGCGCCGACGATCAACAGTCCGACCGCGAGAGACGCGTAGCCGCAGCCGAGCAGAATGTACGGCCACGCGGCGACATTGAGCAGTTGAGGGGCGAACCGGCCGACAGCGAGCGCGCCCGCGGTGGCGCCCAGCGCAGTGCGCCACCACGCCAGCCAGGTGCGCTCCGCAGCCATCGACGTACGGCGCGCCTGATCGAGATCGGACGGCGACGTCGGAACTTGAGCCGCTTCGTTTGCGGCGTCCGTGTGCTCTGAACGCGGCGGTGGCTGCGGCTGGGCCATGGCGGCATCTAACACGGTTTGTCCGGACGCGACAGGGGGTCAACCCGTTACAACCGCCCTACAGGTATCTCGCACCCATCCCTCGCCATGGCGCGTCAGGCGCCCGTACGTGAATCCTCGGCCGGGTAGCGATGGCCAGTCGCGACGCAGACCCCGCACTGCCCCCGCCACGACTGCGGCGCGAGCGTCGGCCACTGTCGCCACGTCGGCTGCGACGCCGAAGCCCGGGCGCGAGCCTTCATATTCGGGCCACCGCCGCGCCGGCTACGCTCGCGCGAGTCGCCCGCTGTCGGTTCCAGGCCGAAGCGACCCGCATCGCGCTCGGTCGACGATGCCCGCAACGGTAGCCTCGGCCGGGTGTTCGACCACGTCGGCATCGCCGTCTCGGACCTCGCGGCCTCCGAGCGCTTCTACCGCACCGTCCTGAGCGTCCTGGGCGTCGAGCCCAGCCATGCGGACGCCGAGCTGGTCGAGTGGGACGACTGGGACATCGGGCCGACGGACCGCGAGCACCCGGTGACCCGCGGGCTCCACGTCGGCTTCCGCGCCCGCGACCGCGCGCAGGTCGACGCGTTCTGGCAGGCGGGCGTCGACGCGGGGTACCGCGACGACGGCGCGCCGGGGCCGCGCACGCAGTACGGCCCGACGTACTACGGCGGGTTCCTGCTCGACCCCGACGGCAACAGCGTCGAGGCGGTCCACGGCGACCGCGAGGACGCCGTGCCCGACGGCCGCGTCGACCACCTGTGGATCCGCGTCCGCGACCCGCAGGCCTCCCGGCGCTTCTACACGACGATCGCCCCGCACGCCGGGCTCCGCCTGGCGCACGACGAGCCCGGCCGCGTGCAGCTGTCCGGCCCGGACTACAGCTTCTCGCTCGTCCGGGACGAGCGGCCGCTCACGGAGCACGTCCACCTCGCGTTCCCCGCGCGCGAGGACGCCACGGTGCGCGCGTTCCACGCCGCCGCGCTCGCGGCGGGCTACGAGGACCACGGCGCGCCGGGCGAGCGCGCGGTCTACCACCCGGGCTACTACGGCGCGTTCGTGCTCGACCCGGACGGGCACAACGTCGAGGTCGTCAACCACAACCGGGGACCGACATTTGCCCCGCCCTAGTGGGCGTAATACTCGACGCGATAGCCGTCAGGATCGACGACCTGGACGCGTACGAATCGCCCATCGTCCTGCCACTCGGTCTCGGTGACGCCGGCGGTGCGGAAGCGCTCACGCGCGGCCCGCACCGCTGCCTCGTCCGCAAGCCGAAACCCGAAATGGTTCGTGTGGGGAAGCCCGGCGGCGGCCGGCTTGCCGCTCGAGAGCGCCAGCTCCGACCCGTCGCCTGATGCGAGGATCAGGCGCTCCGCGTCCTCATGGACGCGCTCGGTCAGGCCAAAGTGCTCGCCGTAGAACGCGGCCGATCGCTCGCGATCCGCGACCGTCAACGCCACATGGTTGAGCGGCATCGTTCGATTATCGCAATCCGGCCGGCGCCGACGAAGAGCACGACGTGTGCTCGACCCTCGGCGCGTTGAGCGCCCGTATCGCCGCGCGCGTCGCACGCTGCGCAGATCACTCGACGCGGAGCGGATGTACGCCGGCGCGAGCCGCCGCGGACATGCCACGCCAACGGCGCTGGGCCGATCCCTACTCCGGCGTCTCGGCCGGGCGCGCGCCGATGGATCGCAGCCACTCGATCACGTTTTCCCGTTGAGTCCCGAGGCCCGCGGCGGCATCCAGAGCTGTGCCGTGCGCGTAGTCGGGCTCCCAGTTGAGATCAGCGCCCGCGCTCAGTAAGCGCTCGGCTGCGCGGCGTTGACCGGCGGCGCAGGCGTGCCAAAACCCCTGTGAAATCTGCTCGGGTTCGTTCTCGTGCGCGAGCAGATCGTCCAATCGGTCGAGCATGCCGAGGGCCCCGGCGTGCCAGACCTTCTCGACTCGCGCGCCACGCGTGACGAGTAGGCGCGCGACGTGCCAGCAGCTGTATCCGACCGCGTTGTCCAGGGGCGTTCCGATCGATCCGCCCGGTGTTTCGAGATCGGCGCCTCCGTCGATCAGTGCCGCGGCAACGTCGGCGTCGTCGCTGCTGGCAGCCCAGTGCAGAGGCGTCTCGGCGGGTGCGGGGGTCGTTGAGGCATCGGGATCGGCGCCGGCTCCGATCAGCAGCTTCACGATGGCCGGCCCGTTGGGGAAGTACCCAGGCCAATCTGTGACCACGTGGAGCGCGGTGCGCGTACCGCCTCTCCTCTCGAATCTCGCCCTGGCCAGATCAGGGTTCTCGGACAGCAGGCGTCTCACCAGGTCAACGTCACCACTTCGCACGGCCCTGAGCAGCTCAGCCGCTGTCGGGTCATTGTCCGGGAGCGTGACGCTCGTGATCCCATCAGTCACGACCACAATGATCGCAGGCCGCCTCGCGGGGCAGTCAGACGCGCCTGCGGTCGCGAACCAGGTACGCCACGAGCAGGGAAGCCGGGAAGAACACGAGGCTGAAGAGGAAGAAGAGGATGAAGCTGTGCCCCTTGCGCGAAGCAACCCGTGCCGGCCAGAACGCGATCGCGATCCAGATGATGAAGAAGATGATGCCGCCCAGCCACCATCCAGTACTTGCGGCAACAACCACTGCGGCCTCCTGTCGGTCGAAAGGGAATCAGCGCGTCCGTCGGCGCTGAAGGTGGCCGTCCGAACGGGTCGATCAAGTCAGCGACGCGAGCGATCGTATCGGCATGCCCGACGAGGCGCACTGCGTACCGTCGAGGCACCCGTCTCCCGGCACCGTCCGAGCTTCTCGACATTTCGTTCGCGCCGTTGCTCCAGTCGCGATGGTTTCGAACTCTCAACCCGCAGGTTCATTCGTGTTCCCGAGAGCGCATGGTGAGGCGGACCGGCAGGCCGGAGAATCGCTTAGCCATGCGGAAAGGCGCATCTACGGGGTCTCGTTGGTAGAATGGAGTTGTCCGTTTCGCAGCACCTTTCAGCGCTATGAATCCACTCGAATCCCGAGCCTCCAGTCCGCCGTTGGTCGAGCCGCTCGACGACTGGGTGCTGGTCCAGCCGACGATGGAGGAAGAGGCCGTCGGCCGGATCGTGCTGCCCGCGAACATGGCAGAGGGACGCCTGGAGCGCTCCATCGTGCTCGCCATCGGCTCCGAGGTCACCGACCTCCAGCCGGGCGATGTCGTCCTGGTGATCTCGGCCAAGACGGTCGAGTTGCGCGATGGCTCGAAGCTCGTGCGGCGGCAGCACGCCGTCGCACGCGTTCGCGACGCGTGACCTGAGCCGCGCTCGCCCCACGTGGCGCGACGGCCGCGCGGTCCGCGGTCGACGTCAGTTGACGGTGAAGGCTGTCTTCATGCCTACGGCCACGTGGATCGTGCAGTAGAGCTCGTACGTCCCCGGCGGCAAGTTGGTCACGACGAATGTCTGCGCCTCGCCTCCCACCAGGTTGCGCGTCCCGCACAGGAAGGTTCCGTGAGAGTCGCGCAGTGAGAGGTTGTGTTGATCGGCCCCCCCGGTCGGATACACGCCTCGGAAGCGCAGCGTGGACGCTACGGAGACCGCCGACGGGACGGCGGCGATCGCATAGTCGCTCAACGTGCCTGTGACGTCGGCACTCGTGCCGTTGTCGGTCGTGCACGTGAGCCCGGCAGAAGGCGCCGGGGGCGGCGGGGGCGCCCCCGGCGCCGGCGGCGCGACCGGCGGAGAGGTGCCGGGCGGTGCCGAGGGGTCGGTCGGATTTGGATTGCCGGGCCCGGGTGGAGCAGGCGTGCCGGTCTCCTCGCCCGTTGGCGGCGGCGGGACGTGCAGACGGTGGATGCGCACATCGGTTCCGGCGCCCAGTGCGACGGCTGTCACCGCGAGCACCGCGGCGATGCCGGCAGAGATCGCGACTCGTTCCATCCCTCGGGACTACGCGTGCTGCCGGGCGGCGGTTTTGCGCTGTGGTCAGCCCGCGTCGATGGCGCTGAAGAGGCGGTCCAGCTCCTCCGGAGACCCCACGCTGATGCGGACCGAGGCGGGATCGCCGAATGGTCCGAGGGGCCGCACGATCACGCCCTGCCGCTCCAGACGGGCGGCGAACGCGGCGCCGTCCCCGACCTCCACGCAGAGGAAGTTGGCGACGCCGGTCAACGGCTCGAGACCCCGCTCCCGCAGCCCGGCGGCCAGCCGGTCCCGGCCGGCGCGCGTCGCTTCGCGCCGCCGCGCCACCTCGTCGTGTTCGCCGAGGCTCGCAAGCGCGGCATCGAGCGCCGCCTGCGTCACGTCGAACGCATTCTTGACCTTGATGCAGGCCGCGGCGACGTCGGGCGGGCAGAGCCCGTAGCCGACCCGGAAGCCCGCCAGCCCGTAGATCTTCGAGAACGTTCGCAGAACGACGCAGCGCCGCCCCTGCGCGAGCTGCTCGCGTGCGCCGTCCGGGTACTCCGGATCGTCGATGTATTCGAAGTAGGCCTCGTCGAGGACCGGCAGGACGTGCTCCGGCAGGCCGTCCAGGAAGCGCGCGAGCGCCGCGCGCGTCACCATGCCGCCCGTCGGGTTGTTCGGATTGGTGACGTAGACGAGCTTCGTGCGCTCGCTCACCACGGCGGCGAGCGCGTCGAGGTCGTAGCTCGAGCCGGCGAGCGGCGCGCGTACGGCCACCGCGCCCATCTTGGCGGCGTTGATCGGGTAGACGGGGAACGACGGCCAGCAGTAGGCGACCTGGTCCCCCGGCTCCAGCAGCGCCAGCGCCAGGTAATTGAGGACGCCGTCGGCGCCGTTGCCGACGACGACCTGGCCGAAGGCGACGCCATGCCGCTCCGCGAGCGCCGAGCGCAGGGCGTAACACCCGCCATCGGGGTAGCGGTTGCCGTCTGCCGCAGCGCTCACGATGGCCTCGATCGCGGCCGGCACCGGGCCCCACGGGCCCTCATTGGAGGCAAGCTTGACGATCGGGCCGGCGATGCCGAGCTCCCGCTGCACGATCTCGACCGGCCGGCCCGGCTCGTACGGCACGAGGCCGTCGAGCTCGGGCCTGAACGGAGCCGTCACCCGGCGATCTCGGCCAGCCCGCCTGCCAGCGCCTCGGCGAGCTCATCGACCTGCGAGCGGTCGCTGATGAGCGGCGGCGAGATCGCGAGACACGGGTTGGCGCGAACGTCGGTGCGCACGATCACGCCGCGCGATCGGGTGGCCGCTCGCACGCGGTCGACGAGGGCGGCGTCGACGAGCTCGAGCGAGCGGAAGAAGCCGCAGCCGCGCGCCTCGACGGCGATCGCCGAGGACGCGGTCACCTCGTTGAGCACGCTCTCGAGATACGGCTCCACGTCCAGCACGTTGGCGAGCGCGCCCACCCGCTCCATGATCGCGAGGTTGGCGAGCGCCACTGCGCACGAAACGGGATGCCCGCCGAAGGTGTAGCCGTGGGCGTACATGCCCTGCGACTCCAGCACGGGCGCAGCCACGGCCTCGGTGAAGATCACGCCGCCGAGCGGCGCATACCCGGAGGTGACGCCCTTCGCGAAGGTGATCAGGTCGGGCTTGAAGCCGAGCCGCTCCGATCCGAACCAGTGCCCGAGGCGGCCGAACGCGCAGATGACCTCGTCGCAGCAGAGCAGCACACCGTGCCGGTCGCAGATCTCGCGCACCCGCTGCGCGTAACCCGGCGGCGGCACGAGCGTGCCCCCCGCGTTCTGAACGGGCTCGAGGATCACCATGCAGACGTTCTCGGCGCCCTCGGCGAGGATCGCCTGCTCGATCGCGTCCGCGGCTGCCAGCGGATCGTCGCCCGGGTTCTGACGCGGGTCGGTGTTGAGCACGTGCCGCGTGTCGGGCACCAGTGGCTCGAACGGAGCCTTCGCAGCCGGAATGCCCGTGATCGAGAGGGCCCCGAGCGAGCAGCCGTGGTAGGAGCCGTGACGCGAGATGACGATGCGGCGCGAGCCCTCTCCGCGGGCCTGGAAGTGCTGGCGCGCCAGCTTCCAGGCCGACTCGACCGACTCGGAGCCACCCGAGGTGAAGAACACGCGCGCCATCTGGGGCGGCGCGAGCGCGAGCACGCGCTCCGTCAGAGCGAGCGTGGCCGGGTTGGTCGCGGCCCAGTTCGGGTAGTAGGCGAGGCGCTCCATCTGGGCGGCGGCGGCGGCACCGATCTCGGCTCCGTGCGAGTAGCCGATCTGCGTCGTGAAGAGCCCCGACATCGCATCGAGCAAACGCGTGCCGTCCGCCTCGATCACGTACGGGCCGTCGCCGCCCACCAGCACCGGCGGCGCCTCGCGCTCGACGTCCGCCATCTTCGTCCACGACAGCCACTCGTGCCGGGCCGCGCTCTCGATGTCGAGTGCTCCCAGCGGGCTTTCGACCTGGCTCATGCGCGTCCTTTCGGCTGATCCCGTCGGCGGGACGGGCCCAGGTAACGACTTCGATCGTCCCAGGGTATCGGCTCGACCGCATCGGCGTACGCACGGAGACGGCGTATCCTGCCGGGGAGAACGCCAAAAGCGGAGGATCGGGATGAGCACTGCGATGCCCACGCAGACGGCGGACGCCACCGATGTCCGCACGCTGCGCAACTACGTCGGCGGGCGCTTCGTCGAAGCCGCGACCGCCGAGCACCTCGACGTCACGGAGCCCGCCACGGGCGCACTGCTCGCGCGCGTCCCCCTCTCGTCGGCCGCGGATCTCGATGCGGCCGTGCGCGCTGCGCAGGAAGCCTTCCCGCTCTGGCGGCGCACGCCGACGATCGAGCGTGCACGGCGCATGTTCACGCTGCGACAGGCCCTGCTGGAGAACCAGGATCACATCGCGCGCCTGGTCACGCAGGACATGGGCAAGACGCTGCCCGACGCCTTCGCCGAGGTCGGTCGCGCCATCGAGATGGTCGAATGCGCGTCCGCCGTGCCAACGACGATGCAGGGCCGCAACCTCGAGAACGTCGCGACCAACGTCGACTGCGAGACCTATCGCCAGCCCATCGGCGTGTTCGGAGCGATCTGCCCGTTCAATTTCCCGGCCATGGTGCCCATGTGGTTCCTGCCGTTCGCCGTCGCGTGCGGCAACACGTTCGTGCTCAAGCCCTCGGAGCAGGTCCCGCTCGCCCAGGAGGCGATCTTCAAGCTCATCCACGAGCTCGAGCTGCTGCCCCCGGGCGTCATCAACCTCGTCAACGGCGGCCGCGAGGTCGTCGAGGGCATCTGTGACCACCCCGGGATCGCCGGCGTGTCGTTCGTCGGCTCGGCCGCGGTCGCGAAGCTCGTCTACGAGCGCTCGGCGCGCGCCGGCAAGCGCGTTCAGGCCCTGGGCGGCGCAAAGAACCACATGGTCGTCATGCCGGACGCCGTGATCGAAAAGACCGTCGAGAACATCATCGGCTCGTCGTTCGGGGCAGCCGGTCAGCGCTGCATGGCGGGGTCCGTCCTCGTCACGGTCGGCAGCGCGCACGAGCGCGTCGTGCCGGCCCTGATCGAGGCGGCCGGGAAGCTGCGCGTCGGCAACGGCCTCGAGAAGGGCGTCGGGGTGGGCCCGCTCGTCTCGGGCGAGCGCCGCGACATCGTGCGCTCCTGGATCGACAAGGGCGCCGCCGAGGGCGCGAGCGTCGTGCTCGACGGCCGCGACCAGAACGGCGACAACGCCTCGGGCGCGTTCGTCGGGCCGACGATCCTCGACGACGTCACCCGCGACATGGAGGTCGCGCGCGAGGAGATCTTCGGACCCGTGCTCTCCGTCGTGAAGGTCGACACGCTGGACGAGGCGATCGAGCTCGTCAACAGCTCGCGCTACGGCAACGGCTCGTCGATCTTCACCGAGTCGGGGGCCGTCGCCCGGCGCTATCGCCACGACTGCGACGCGGGCATGATCGGCGTCAACATCGGCGTCGCGGCACCCGTGGCGTTCTTCCCGTTCTCGGGCTGGAAGGACTCGTTCCTCGGCGATCTTCACGCGCACGGCGGCGATGCGATCGACTTCTACACGCGCAAGACCACCGTCACCTCGCGCTGGTACTCGGATGGAGAAACAGGAAAGTTCTTCGTCGAGTGAGCGGCGCGTGCGATTCGATAGAATGATCGTCGCCCCGGGTACGTGCCGCGTTCGTCTAGGGGCCTAGGACGCTGGCCTCTCACGCCGGTAACACGGGTTCGAATCCCGTACGCGGTACCTCGCACGGCCCCCGCTCGCGCGGGGGTCGTTCGCGTTTCGGGGTCGACGCGATGCAGCCGGGCGACTGGCCGGCGGTCGCCGCGATCTACGCCGAGGGCATCGCGACCGGCGATGCGACGTTCGAGACCGTCGTGCCCGCCTTCGACGCCTGGGACGCCGCGCACCTGCCGCAGCCCCGTCTCGTCGCGCGCGCGGACGCAGCCGTCGTCGGCTGGGCGGCGCTCGGCGCCGTCTCCCGCCGTGAGGTCTACCGCGGCGTCGCCGAGGACACGATCTACGTCGCCGAGGAGGCCCGGGGCCAGCGGCGTCGGCGGAGCGCTCCTGCGCGCGCTGGTCGGAGAGGCGGAGCGCGCCGGCATCTGGACGCTCCAGGCCGGCATCTTCCCCGAGAACGCCGCGAGCATCGCGCTGCACCGGCGCTGCGGCTTCCGGATCGTCGGGACGCGCGAGCGCCTGGGCAGCCTGCGCGGGGCGTGGCGGGACGTCGTCCTGATGGAGCGCCGGAGCGCGGAGGTCGGGTGAGCGAGGTCATCGGCATCGATCACGTGCAGGTGGCCGCGCCCGCCGGCCGCGAGGACGACGCGCGCGCGTTCTACGGCGGGCTGCTCGGCCTGCCCGAGCTGGAGAAGCCCGCGGCGCTGGCAGCGCGCGGCGGCTGCTGGTTCGGCTGCGGTGCGCAGCAGCTCCACGTCGGCGTGAGCGAGCCGTTCGCGCCGGCCACCAAGGCGCATCCCGCCCTGCGCCTCCGGGACACAGACGCCCTTGCGGCCCTGGTCGCACGGCTCGCCGCGGCCGGTCACCCGTCGCGGAGCGACGTGGACCTGCCCGGACTGGCCCGCGCGTTCGTGGACGATCCGTTCGGAAATCGCGTGGAGCTCGTCGCGCCCGCGTAGGCGCGACGATGCGCACCATCGCTCGGTCCGCAACGCTCAGGGTCGGGTCCGCAACGCTCGGGGTCCGCTGCTTTCCCGTATCGTCGGGCGCGATGCAGGATCTCGCCCGCGCGACACGCGTTGCTCCAGGCTCCAAGGTCGATCTCGGCGCGCATTCCCCCGATGCGCGCCTCGGCTTACGCGACGAGAAGACGGCCCGCGCACGCACGGCCAAGCGAGCCGAGCGGATGGCCGATCTCGCGACGATGCTCATGGCCGAGCGCGAGCGCTCCGTGCTCGTCGTGCTCCAGGGCATGGATGCCTCGGGCAAGGACGGCGTCGTCAAACACTGCCTCGGCGGCCTCAATCCGATGAGTGTGCGCGTCTCCGGCTTCAAGGCGCCGAGCTCGACCGAGCTCGCTCACGACTTCCTGTGGCGCATCCACCAGGTGCTCCCGCAGCGCGGCGAGATCGGGATCTTCAACCGCTCGCACTACGAGGACGTGCTCGTCGTGCGCGTCGAGGAGCTCGTTCCGAAGCAGGTCTGGAAGAAGCGCTACGCGGCCATCAACGCGTTCGAGCAGCACCTCGCCAACGAGGGCACGGCGGTCGTCAAGCTCTTCCTCAACATCTCCGAGGACGAGCAGGCGAAGCGCTTTCGCGCTCGCCTCGCCGACCGCACCAAGAACTGGAAGTTCTCCGCCGACGATCTCAGCAAGCGCACGAAGTGGAACGACTACATGACGGCCTACCGCGCGGTGCTCGAGCGCACCTCCACCAAGGCCGCGCCGTGGCACATCGTGCCTGCCGACCACAAGTGGGTGCGCGACGCCGTCGTCACCGAGGTGCTGACGCAGATGCTCGAGGGGCTCGACCTGCAGTGGCCAGAGCTCGCCCCTGAGCTCAAGGCGCTCGTCATCACCTGACGCCTGCCGAAAACGACGCGAGGGCCGGGCTTTCGCCCGGCCCTCTGCGTCCGTCGCGGCTGTGAGCGGAGGAGCGCGGCGGCTCCCCGCTGGAAGAGCTTCCTAGAAGTGGTGGTGGCCTCCGTGCCAGCCGACGCTGTGCAGATCGCCGCATGCGACGACGTCGCCCGGCGTCGCGCTGGCGGCCGCATGGACGTCGAGCGAGTAGCCGTTGGCGGCGACCGGGATGGTCGAGGTCGAGGCGATCTTCATGCTCGCCCTCCCGTCTGGGCCGGCCGTGACGTCGCCCAGGCTCACGGCGACCGTGCCGGGCGCTGCGCAGGTGCCGACGTGGAGGTGCACGGCGTGCGCGCCCGGGGTCAGGCCCTTGAGTGCGATCCAGACGGTCACGTCGCTGCCCTTCTGGAAGACCTCCGCGCGCCCACGTGCGTCGCCCGAGCCCTTGAGCCGCGTGAAGGCGGCGGACTTCTGCGGCTTGATGCTGAGATCGCCGCAGGCGATCACCGGCGTCGCGCTGGCAGTGGGGCCGGCGTGGACGTCGACGTAGAAGTTCGGCGCCACGAAGTTGGCGGCGGGGTCGGTCGGCACGGTCGTGACGAGCGTGGCGACGCCGCGCTCGTCGGCGTAGATGTCGGGGAAGGTCACGGCCGTGGCGCCCTGAACCAGGCACGAGCCGGAGTGCAGATGGCTGGCGTAGAACTGGCCGGGCGTCAGCCCGGAGACGCGCAGGGAGACGCTCAGCGCGCCCGTGCGCTGCTTGAGCACGACGACGCCCTTGGCCTTCTGTCCGGCCGCCGGCGCAAGCCGGACAACGGTGGCGTTGCCGTCTTTGCCCTTGCCGGGATGACCGTGATGGAACGGATGACCCTTGTGCGCGGCCGCGGCTGCGGGGAGCGCCGCAGCACATGCCACGGCTGCGAGCGCGACGACGAAACGGCTGTTTCTCATGCGAGCCCCTCCCTGGGGTGTGAGCTGGACGAACGCG
Organism: uncultured Actinomycetes bacterium; assembly: GCA_963845865.1. Classification (GTDB taxonomy): domain Bacteria; phylum Actinomycetota; class Thermoleophilia; order Gaiellales; family JALYLC01; genus JALYLC01. Next base: position 246,081 of record CAWJTT010000002.1, on the reverse strand, counting down.
AACTGCTGGACCCGTTGTAGGTCAGGGGTTTGGGCAGCGAGTTGTGAGGGTGTAAGGAACCTGTACGGACTGCTCGGATCTGCTATGTCGACACCCCGAGGGCGCCGAATCATCCTGCAAACCGCTACAGATACTGATTGCGGCGCAGCCAGTTCATCGCGAACCAGCCCCACACCGGCGGGAGGTAGAACGTCGAGATGCGGTAGAGCAGCACCGCCGCAAACGCCGCCGACTGTTCCATCCCGGCGGACGACAGCCCGACGACCAGACCCCCCTCGACGACTCCGATCCCCCCGGGCACGGGGATCAGCGACGCGAAGAGCGACGTGCTCAGGTTGATCACGAGCAGGTCGGCGATCGACAGCGGGAAGCCGAGCGCGCGGGTGAAGAGGCCGAGTGCGGCGGCGAACAGGATCTCGGTCGCGACATTGCCGAGGATCAGCTGGCCGAGCTTGTTGGACTCCCGCAATGAGCTGATCGTGCCTCGCACCTCCGGCCACCAGCGGTTCCAGTGCTCTTGCAGCCAGGCGCGCGCCTTGCCTGGTGGCCGAGGACAACGGCGCCGATCACGGCGATGCCGAGCAGCACGAACAGGATGTGCGTGGCGCCCGACGCGCTCGGCGCGCCGATGTCCAGGTTCAGCGTCACACTCGAGAACGCGAGCAACGCGACCAGCATCACGCCCTGCACGGCGTTGTTCACGACCGAGTTGACGGTGCTTGACGTGACGGCGGCCGCGGGAGGCACGCCCTGGCGCTGGAAGAAACGCACCGCGATCCCCATGGTGGCGAGGCTCGTCGGCAGGGCCAGGTTCATGTAGCTCGTGGCGAGCTGCAGGATGTAGACCGGCCCGAACGGCACCTGAGCGGGAATGGCGGCACGCGTGGCCACGGCCTGAGTCAATCGCGGGAGCTGGGCCACGATCGCGCCTGCTGCGATCCAGCCCCAGGATGCGTCCCGCAGCGCCGCTCTGAACTGGTCGAAGTCGACCCCGCCGACGAAGGACAGAACCGCGGCCCCTGCCAGCACGAGCAGAACGACCTGGAGCAGCGTGCCCCAGGTGATGCGCCGCAGCTTCGCGAGCTCCGGCGCTTCCGTGCCCGCTGCCGCCGCCGCAGCAGCACGCAGCGCGTCGACGTCGATGGCTGCCGCCTTGAGCGCCCGCCGCAACGGTTGCGCGAACGCCGCCGGCTGCAGGTACGGCAGGAGCGCCGCGACCTGGTCGCGGCCGCTCGCCGCGATCGCGACTGCCACGGCGCGTTCGGTTCCGGCCGCGGTCGCGGTGGTCGCCAGGAGCTGTGCGCGGTCGGTCAGTCGCTCGTCCTGATCCGGCGCGACCGTGCCGCCGCCGAGATCGGCGAACGACACCTCCCCCGCGCTCTTGTCGACGCGCACCGACGCAGGGCTGATGCGACCGTGGGCCACGTTCGCCTCCCCCAGCCGCGCGATCGTCGACCAGCTCTCGCTCAGCACGGCGTCGTCGACGTCCTCCGGGGCGAGCGACTCGAGCGGGGAGCCGGTCACGCGCAGCACGACGAGTGAGTCGCCGCGTGCGGTCGCCCCGGCCGTCACGACCGCGGCCGTGGGGGCGCCGGCGTTGCGGGCGAGCAGCGTCACGAGCGCCTCGCGCTCCGCACCCTGCGAGCGGTTGAGGCCGCTCACCGACGACCCGCCGTCGCGATACCAGATCGCCCGCCAGAGCTTCTCGAGCATCTGGTTGTCGTAGGCGTCGCGACCGTAGACCTTGATCGTCAGCCCTGCCCCGCCCGGCTCCCGCCCATGGACGAGGAAGACACCTGCCGTCTGGCGCTTGGCCGCTTCGAGATCCGTTGCCCGGACGCCCAGATCGTCCAGTGCCGCGGCCACGTCTCCGATCGTCGGGAGCCCCGCGGAGGTGCCGAGCGCCAGGCGCACGGCCGCGCCGGCGGTCACGCCGACCAGCACCGCCGCCGCGGTGCCGCCGACCGTCGTCCGGCCGTCCATCAACGCGCCGGCCGCGCCGAGCGCAAGCACGCGGCGGCCGGTCGACGCGAGCGGACGGGTCAGGTTCGCATTGACGACGCTGATCACGGCCGTCGCCATCGCGAGCCGGATGCCGGGGAAGTGGAGCCGGTTCGACAGCCCGGTCACGTCCTGCCCGCCCGGCCAGTCGCCCGTAGCGATGCGCGCGGCCAGGAGGCCGAGCAGGCCCGCGAGCGCGACGGCCAACGCGGCTTCCGCGGCGATGCGGGGCCTGCGGGAGGCCAGTGGGACGATCAGCAGGAGGACGGTCCAGACGGCGAGCAGACCGATCAGGCACGACCAGACCGGGTCGAGCCACGCGGGGAACGCCTGCAGGAAGCGCAGGAACGAGCGCTCGAGCGATCCGGGCGGTTGTGCGGCTACGACACCGGCCAGCGCCAGGAGCGCGGCGACGAGTCCGGCGACGTCGGTGGCCCTTCGCACGCGGGGCTGATCGCGAGGTCCCGCATAGAACCCGCGGCTGCCGCGCAGCAACCCACGCAGGTCGACGGGCCGCTGCTGTTCGGGGATCGAGGCCATGCGACGCCGCGAGTCTAGAGCGAGGCGACGGCACGGTATGGTCGCAGCAGTGGTCGCCCGCATCCTCGCCGCCTTGAAGGCCAATGCCGGGCGCCTCATCGCGGTCGCCTTGGTCGTCGGCGTGTTCGCCTTCGTCCTGCCGCGCGTCGCCGACTACGGCGAAGTGTGGGATGCGATCACCAGCCTGAGCACGCTCGGCGTCGCGGCGCTCTCGATCTCCGCCATCGTCAACCTCCTGACCTTCGCACCGCCCTGGATGGCCGCATTCCCGGGCCTCTCGTTCCTGCACGCGCTCGTCCTCTCGCAGGCCTCGACGGCTGCCTCGAGCGTGCTGCCGGGCGGCGATGCAGTCGGCATCGCGCTCTCGTTCTCGATGCTGCGCCGCTGGGGCTTCACCGTCGAGCAGGTGACGGTCGGGAGCGTTGCGACGTCGGTCTGGAACGCCTTCGCAAACGTGGTCTTCGCCGTCGCCGCCGTCGTCTTCCTGGCCATCGGCGGCGAGTCCCATCCGCTGCTCACGACCGCGGCTGTGATCGGCACGGCGGCCGTGGCCGTGGCGATCGCGCTCTTCGCAATCGCGCTCCACGACGACGGCAATGCACGCCTCGTCGGCAGGATCGCCCAGCGCCTCTGGAATCGCATCGCCCGTCTGCTTCGCCGCGCGCCGGCCGACGACTGGCAAGAGCGGCTGGTCGGGTTCCGTCGCGAGGCGGTGGGATTGCTCCAGCGCCGCTGGTTGCCGCTCACCCTGAGCACGCTCGCCGGCCACCTGACCGTGTTCCTGGTGCTGCTCGTGGCCCTGCGAGCCCTCGGCGTGCCGAGCTCCGACGTGAGCCTGGCCGAGGTCTTCGCCTCGTGGTCCCTGATCCGGATCATCACCACGATCCCGATCACTCCTGGCGGCCTCGGCGTCGTGGAGCTCGGGCTGACGGGCGCGCTCGTGTCGTTCGGCGGCGAGCGGGCGCCTGTCGTCGCGGCCGTGCTGCTCTACCGCGTGCTCACCTACGTGCCGCCGATCGCCCTCGGCGGAGTCTGCCTGATGATCTGGAGGCGCCTCGACGTGCAGCACACGGAGCCGGAGGCCGAAATCGAGAGCGGATGAAGGGGCTCGAACCCTCGACCTTCGCCATGGCAAGGCGACGCTCTAGCCAACTGAGCTACATCCGCAGAGTGCCCCAGCATAGCGCAGGCGGTCATGGCACGATCACGTCGTCCGGCCCCTGCCGGCGCCCTGACGGAGGTTCCCTTGAACACCATCGACGACATCCTCGGCCGGCTCGGGCTCGAGCGTGCACTGCTCGCGGACGGCGATCTGGAGGTGCGCACGCCCGTGACGGGCGAGCCGCTCGCGCGCACGCATCGCACCAATGCCGCCGGCACCGACGCCGCGATCGGGCGGGCAGTCGAAGCCTTCGAGGTCTGGCGCGATGTGCCCGCACCGCGACGCGGCGAGCTCGTCCGGCTGCTGGGCGAGGAGCTCCGGCGCGAGAAGGACGCGCTGGGCGCGCTCGTCACGCTCGAGACCGGCAAGATCGCGCAGGAAGGCCTCGGCGAGGTGCAGGAGATGATCGACATCTGCGACCTCGCGGTGGGGCTCTCGCGACAGCTGTTCGGCCGGACGATCGCATCGGAGCGGCCGGGGCACCGGATGCTCGAGACATGGCACCCGCTCGGCCCGATCGGGGTCGTCACGGCCTTCAACTTCCCGGTCGCGGTGTGGAGCTGGAACGCCGCGCTGGCACTCGTCTGCGGCGATCCCGTCGTCTGGAAGCCGAGCGAGCGCACACCCCTGACCGCGCTCGCCTGCCAGGCGCTGTTCCGCCGGTGCGCGGCGGTGCTCGGCGACGCCCCGGACGGGTTGCTCGAGGTCGTGATCGGCGGAGCCGACCGCGCGCGCCAGCTTGCGGAGGACCCACGTCTGCCGCTCGTGTCGGCCACCGGCTCCACCGCCATGGGCAAGGCGCTCTCGCCGCTGATCGCAGCGCGGCTCGGCCGCTCCCTGCTCGAGCTCGGGGGCAACAACGGCATGGTCGTCGCGCCGAGTGCCGACCTCGACCTGGCGGTGCGCGCCGTCGTGTTCAGCGCAGTCGGCACGGCAGGTCAGCGCTGTACGAGCCTGCGCCGCCTGATCGTGCACGAGAGCATCGCCGACGAGCTGTTCGGGCGACTGGAGCGGGCCTACGCGAGCGTGCCCGTCGGCGATCCGCGCGAACCCGGCACGCTCTGTGGCCCGCTCATCTCCGGGGAGTCGTTCCAGCGACAGCAGGCGGCGCTCGAGCGAGCGCGCGGCGACGGCGCCGACGTGAGCGGCGGCGAGCGCGTGCGCGCGGACGAGCATCCCGATGCGTTCTACGTGCGTCCCGCGCTCGTACGCATGCCGTCCCAGACTGCCGTGGTGCGCGAGGAGACCTTCGCGCCGATCCTCTACATGCTGACGTACCGCGATCTGGACGAGGCCGTCTCGCTCCACAACGACGTGCCGCAGGGCCTCTCGTCGTGCATCTTCACGACCGACCTGCGCGAGGCGGAGCACTTCCTGGCCGCGGCGGGCAGCGACTGCGGAATCGCGAACGTGAACATCGGCCCGAGCGGAGCCGAGATCGGCGGGGCGTTCGGTGGCGAGAAGGAGACGGGAGGCGGCCGCGAGTCGGGCTCTGACGCATGGCGCGTCTACATGCGGCGCCAGACGGCGACGATCAACGGCTCGAGCGAGCTGCCGCTCGCGCAGGGCATCGTCTTCGACGTCGGCTGACCGTCAGTCCAGCCAGCGCGTGAACGCCCCGGCGCTCCGCTCCGGCTGCGCCGGGAAGGGCTCGGCGGGCCAGCCGACATGCACGACGCCGATCAGGCGCACCTTGCGCGGGACGTCCAGGATCCTTGCGACCGCCGGCCGCGACAGGACGCCCGGTGTCCGCCAGAAGCTCGCGAGGCCGCGAGCCCGCGCGGCCAACATGAGGTTCTGGATCGCGCAGGCCGTCGCCGCGTAATCCTCCTCCGCCACCTGCGCGTCATGATCGCGCTTGACCCCGACCACGACCGCCGTGTGGGACCGCAGCAGCTTGCGGTCGCCGGTCGCCTCGGTCATGGCGCTCAGCGTGGCGCGTCCGACGACCCAGAAGCGCCACGGCTCGGTCTCGTGATGATTGGGCGCGAGCACCGCGAGGTCGAGCAGCTCGCTCACGAGCTCGCGACCGACCGGCTCGTCGGTGTACGCCTTGAGCGTGCGGCGCGAGCGAATGGCCTCGTCGACGTCCATGCGCGCCGCAGCGTAGGTCAGCGGTCGAGCTTCTCGCGCTGCTTCGGATCGAGCCTCCGAAGCTGCCCCAGCAGCAGAGCGACGTGCTGTTTGCGCTCGTCCAGGATGCGCGCAACCGTCTCGCGCGCATCCTCGTCGGTGAGCGTGAACGTCTGCTGCTCGTAGCGGTTGATCGCGAGCAGCTCGTCGGCGATGTCCGTGCGCAGCGCTTCGAGGTCGGACGCCAGCTCGGTCAGCCGCATCGCAGCAGCATAGTGCGTCAGACCAGCGTCAGCTGGCCGTCGTCGGCGACCTGCGCGTTCCAGTCGCGCCAGCGGTGGGCGATCGCGCCGGGGTCGTCGCCGCGATCCTCGAGCCGCACGTGCCCGCCGTGCTCGGCCTCGACGCGGTACTGGTACCAGGAGATCTCCCAGGCGACGGTCACGATCGCATCCGGACGATTGCCCGACAGGACGACAACGGACGCTCGCGGCACTCCGAGGCTCTTCGCGATGCTCGCCACGGTGCGCCGGTACGCGCTCGCGTTGAACGCCTCCACCCCACGCTCGAGCGCCCGCGCGGCCGGTACGGGCAGCGAGCGGTCGGGTTCCGGCTCGGGTTCGACGACGGTCGCCGGGCTGCGGCGCTTGCGCAACCAGCCGCGCTTCTCCCCCGCCTCCTGCGCGTCCTCCTCGACGGGCGGGGGTGCGGGCGCGCCCGCGCGCAGCCAGCCGCGCGCGGTCGCCTCGGACAGGCAGAGCGTGCACACCGACACGCGCCGCGCGCCGTTCGTGAACTCCTCGACCTGTTCGCCCAGCAACAGCGTACGGCCGCACACGCCGCACTGGCGTGTGACGCCGATCTTGCCGATCTGGGTCACGCCTTGGCCGCTTCGCGCTCCCGTTGCAGGTCGGCGATGAGGCGCTGCGAGACATGCGCCGGCACTTCCTCGTAGCGTGCCAGCGTCATCGCGTAGTCGCCCCGCCCGCCCGTCAGCGACGTCAGGTCGGGAGCGTAGGAGAGCATCTCGGACATGGGGACCTCGGCGCGGATGACGGTGTTCGGCCCCACCGGATCCATGCCGAGAGGGCGTCCGCGACGCGAATTGAGGTCGCCGATGACGTCGCCGACCGTCTCGGAGGGCGACGTGATCTCGACGGACATGATCGGTTCCAGCAGCACAGGGTCGGCCTCGGAGTAGGCCTTCTTGAAGGCCATCGACCCTGCGATCCGGAATGCCATCTCGGAAGAGTCGACGGAGTGATAGGAGCCGTCGACGAGCGTGACCCGCACGCCGATGACCGGATAGCCCGCGAGATCGCCGGCGTGCATCGTCTCCTGGATGCCCTTGTCGACCGCGGGTCGGAAGCCCTGCGGGATGACGCCGCCCACGATCTTGTCGACGAACTCGTAGCCCTCGTGTGCGGGCAGCGGCTCGACCTCGATGTGGCAGTCGCCGAACTGCCCGCGCCCGCCGGTCTGCTTCTTGTAGCGCGCATGCGCGCGTGTCTTCTTGCGAATCGCCTCGAAATACGGCACCCGTGGCGGATGCGTGACGATCTCGACACCGAAGCGGCGCTTGACGCGCTCGACCGTGACCTCGATGTGCATCTGGGAGAGTCCGCTGACGAGCAGCTCGCTGGTCCGCTCGTCGCGGCTCACCCGGAGCGTCGGATCCTCCTCGGCGAGCCGGCGCAGCGCCGTCACCATCTTCTCGTCCTCGCCGCGCACCTTGGGCTCGACTGCGACCGACACGATCGGAGCAGGAAGCGCAGCGCCCTGGACGATCATCGGGCGCTCGGCGAGCACGTCGCCGGCCAGCACGTCCTTGAGCTTGGGCACGGCGCCGATGTCGCCCGGCCCGAGCTCGTTGACCGGATGGTGCTCCTTGCCCTGCACCTCCAGCACCTGGCCGATGCGCTCCTTGGTGCCCGTCCGCCCGTTGACCAGCTGCACGTCCGCGTGCAGCGTGCCCGAGAACACCCGCACGAAGTTGATGCGGCCCACGTGGGCATCGGCGACCGTCTTGAACGCGTAGACCGCGGTCGAGCTCTCGTTCGAGGAGAGGACGACGTCGTCGTCGCCCGAGCGCGCCGCAATGAAGTTCTCCGAGGGCGCGGGCACGCCCTCGACGATCAAGTCGAGCAGCGCATGCGTGCCCTCGTTCTTCGTCGCCGAGCCGCAGGCCACGGGGAACAGCTCGCCGCGCAGCACCTCTGCGTGCAGGGCCTCGCGCAGCTCGTCGGGGCTGATCTCCTCGCCGTCGAGGTACTTGGCCGTGAGGTCGTCGGAGACCTCGACGACCGCCTCGACCAGGCGCTCGCGCCACGTCGCCGCCTCGTCGACCATGTCCGCCGGGATCGGGCCCGGCTCTGCCTCGCGCGAGCCGTCGCCGGCGTCTTCGTAGGCGACCATGTGCAGGACGTCGATGACGCCCCTGAAATCCTTCTCGCTGCCGATCGGGATGGCGATCGCGACGCAGCGCGGCGACAGTTGCTCCTGGATCGACGCGAGCGCGGCGGCGAAGTCGGCCCGGTCGCGGTCGAGATGATTGATGAAGACCACACGCGACTGCTCGAGCTCGTCGCAGCGGCGCCACAGCCGTGAGGTCATGACCTCGACGCCCGCGACGCCCGAGACCGTGAACAGCGCTCCCTCCACGACCCGCAGCGCGCCGAGCGCATCGGCCACGAAGCTGGGATCGCCGGGTGCGTCGAAGATGTTGAGCTTGTGGCCTTCGTGCTCCGCGTGCAGGAGAGAGCCCGAGATCGACATCGTCCGCCGCTTCTCGTCCTCGTCGTTGTCCGACACGGTGGTGCCGTCGGCGACGGAGCCCAGGCGCGTGACGGCGCCCGCCTGGAAGAGCAGCGCCTCCGCGAGCGACGTCTTGCCGCTTCCGCGGTGGCCGACGAACGCGACGTTGCGGATCTTCTCGGGCGCAAACGGCATGCGGTGCCTCCTGCCGGATCTACGGGGGTTTGGCGATGATATCGCGCTCCCGGGGTTCTCCGGGCCTCGCGAGGATGGCGGCGGCATGCGCAGACCCCCTGCTGCTCCCTGCCGGCCCTGCGAGCGCGCTGTCCGCGCCGTCGGCCGCCGCGATACTCGCGCCCGGCGCGGCCGTGCGTGTCGGGGGCTCGGATTCCCCACAGGCGAGACGAAGGTCGCCTGTCTGCTCACGCAGACGGCGCAGCCGGAAGCGGCGCTCCGCTCCCTCGCGCTTCGGCGGCGGCCCGTGCCTACGCCGCGTGGTCGAGCGAGCCCTGCAGGCGTACGCGCAGGCGCAGGATGGCCTTCGTGTGCAGCTGGGACACGCGCGACTCGGTGACGCTCAGCACCTCGCCGATCTCGCGGAGGGTGAGCTCCTCGTAGTAGTAGAGCGTCACCACGAGGCGTTCGCGATCAGGCAGGCGGGTGATCGCCTGCGCCAGCGCCTGCCGCATCTCGCCCTGCATCAGCTCGCGGTTGGGATCGGGCGCGTGCGGGTCCTCGATCGTGTCGATCAGCGCCGTGCTCTCGCCGGCCGTGCCGCCGCCCGACCACAGCTCGTCGAGGGCGACGACGGACGAGCGCGCGATCTGCGTCAGGCTCTCCTCGAACTCGCCCAGGGTGATGCCGAGCTCGCCGGCCACTTCCTCGTCGCTGGGCGATCGCTTGTGGCGATTCTCGAGCTCCGCCATCGCGCGCTCGATCTCTCGCGCGCGGTTGCGCACCGAGCGCGGCACCCAGTCCAGGGAGCGCAACTCGTCGATCATCGCTCCGCGGATGCGCGAGATCGCGAATGTCTCGAACTTGATCTCGCGGTTGATGTCGAACCGCTCGATCGCGCCGATCAGGCCGAGCAGGCCGTACGAGATCAGGTCGCCCTCCTCGACGTGCGGAGGCAGCCATGAGCCGAGCTTGCCCGCCACGTACTTGACGAGGGGCGCATAGGTGAGGATCAGGCGGTCGCGCAGCGCCCGGTCGCCCGACGACTTGTAGCGCCGCCAGATCTCGCCGAGCTCTTCGCGGGGCACGTGCTCGGTCGTGTCTGTGGTGGTTTCGGCTGCCATCATCCTCGAGGGTGGTGATCGGCGTGCTCGCGCACGAGATGGGGAACAGCGACGTGCGCGTAGATCTGGGTGGTGGCGGCCGACGCGTGGCCGAGCAGTTCCTGGATCTCGCGCAACCCTGCGCCGCCCTCCAGCAGATGTGTAGCGTAGGCGTGCCTGAGGGCGTGGGGCGAACGGGCGCTCACGCCGGCCATGCGGGCACGCCGCTCGAGCGTCCTGCGCACGTCCGAGGGCGAGAGCGGGCGTCCCCGGACGCTCAGGAGGAGCGCGCCGGATGCCCCCGCCACTTGCGGTCGCCCGCTGCGCAGCCACTCCGCGAGCGCCGCGCGTGCGGGCTCGCCCACGGGGACCATGCGCTCGCGGTCGCCCTTGCCGATGACGCGCAGGCGCCCGGCGACGGGGTCATACGCCGAGAGTTGAAGGGCGCACGCCTCGGCGGCGCGCAGACCGCAGCCGTACAGCAACTCGAGCAGCGCGCGATCGCGCAGGCTGCGCAGGTCGTCGTTCCAGTCGCCGTCGAGCAGGAGGGAGCAGTCCGCGGCAGTGACGGGGTCGGGCAGCCGCCGGCGCCTGCGCGGGCCGACGAGCACGAGCGACGGGTCGTCCGCGCGCTCGCCCCGGCGCGCGAGGTCGCCGAACAGCGCGCGAGCCGACGACAGACGGCGGGCGACGGTGGCCGTTGCGAGCCTGCGCGCGGCGAGTTGCGCCTGCCAGCGCCGCAACTGCTCGCTGCTGCAGGTCTCGGGCGTCATCCCCTGTCGCGCGAGGAAGCCGCACAACTCGTCGAGGTCTCCGCGCAGGGCCCGCACGGTGTGCGGCGAATCGCCGCGCGCCACGCGCGAGGCGACGAGGCGCTCGACGGCCGGCGCGCTGGGGATGAGTGTGTCGGCTCTCATAAGGGAGAGGCTTTTCGGCTCCCACGCCAACGCCCCTTTGAACACTAGTTGAGTGAGATGCCCCGGGGGAGGGATGAATCTACCGAATCCTCGATTCGTCCTCGGGGCGCTTCTTGGGAGGCATCACGAGGCGCACGACGAGCCCCGCCATCCAGATCGCGAGCACGGCTGCTGCCACCGCGGCGACGTGCGCTCCACCCCCCCACGCCGCCGTCGCGATGAGCGCGAGCCCGGCCGCCAGCACGGTGAACAGCGCGGCGATCGGCGGCGGCCGCCTCACTCCCGGGCACCCGTCCCGGCATGCCGTTCCGCGGCGCCGAGCTCGAGCACCGCCGGGTCGAGGTCGAGGTGCTCGATCCTGACCCCGAGCGTCCCGAGATGCCCGATCAGATCCTCGTAGGCGGTGCGCTCGACCTCGTCGCCGGGGTGCCACGGGTTGAGGTAGACGATTCGCTCGACGCCCGCCTGGCGCAGCTCCTTGAGGCAGCCGAAGCAGGGGCGCAGCGTCGTGTAGCAGTGGCCGCCCTCGAGTGAGTAGCCCAGCCGAGCGGCCTGCAGAACCGCATTCTGCTCGGCGTGCACGCAGATGCACACGTCGTAGGCCGAGCCGGTCGGATATTGGTCGCGGTTGGCACAGCGATGGCAGCCCTGCTCCTCGGCGTTGCAGCGCAGGAACCCGCGCGGTGTGCCGTTGTAGCCGGTGGCGACGATCCTGCCCTCGCGCACGAGCACCGCTCCCACATGGCGGCCGATGCACTCGGCACGCTGTCGCGTCGCGACTGCGATGAGCATGAAGTACTCGTCCCAGTCGGGCCGCCGGCGGCCGTGGCGGAGGTCGGGCTGGCGCGGATCGCTGCTCACCGGGTCAGCATAGAGCCGGCTCGAGAACGAGCGCGGGCGGCGGGCCGGCGCCCGGCGTTCCTATGATGGCGCGCGATGGGACGTGAGATCCACGCACGCGAGACCCGCTTCGGCCGCTACTACGAGGAGTTCGAGCTCGGCGACGTCTACCACCACTGGCCGGGCAAGACCATCACCGAGGCCGACGACCACCTCTTCTGCATGATCACGATGAACCACCACCCGCTGCACACGGATGCGCACTACGCCGAGACCGAGACCCAGTTCGGGCGCAACGTCGTGGTCGGCAACCTGGTCTACTCACTCGTGCTCGGCATGAGCGTCCCCGACGTGTCCGGCAAGGCGATCGCGAACCTCGAGATCGAATCGCTGCGCCATGCGCGGCCGACCTTCCACGGCGACACCATCTACGCGCGTACGACGGTGCTCGACAAGCGCGAGTCGCAGAGCAAGCCGGACCGCGGCATCGTCACGGTCGAGACGGTCGGCTGGAACCAGCGCGACGAGACCGTGTGCGAGTTCAGGCGTCGCGTGCTCGTGCCCAAGCGACCACCGACCGCGACGTAGCCGTCCCTCACTGCCCGGGCTCGGAGCCCGCCGGGCGGAACGGCCCGGCGTGCAGCACCCGGCCCGGCAGGTCGTGGCCCAGTTCTGCGGCCAGCCAGCGCGCCACGGCGACAGTCGACGACACCGATGCCGGTCTCGAGGCGGCGAGCACGTGCCCAGCTATGCCGCGTGCCTCGCCCGCCTGTAGCGCTGCGGCGTCACCCGATGCAGGGGCGCGCCGGGCACGTGAGAGGCATATCACATTGCATATCCCCCGCTAAAGGGTGCCTCGACCAGCTCGCCGCCCCGACCCTGGACGTGTGCGCCGCTCCGCTCCAGTCGTGCTGCTTGCCACGGTGTGCCTCCTGGTCACGTCCTCGGTGGCGGGAGCGCGCAAGCAAGCGTCCTTCCGCTCGAACTCGGAGCAGACGGTCTTCCAGCTGCTGAACGACATCCGGCGCGAGCACAAGCTGCCGGCGTTCAGGTTCAGCGTCGCGCTGCGCTCGGCTGCCCGCGAGCACTCCGCCGACATGCTCGCCCGCAACTACTTCGAGCACAACTCGCCCGGCGAGACGTTCGACCATCGCATCCGTCGCCATCTCGACAGCTCGCTGGTCGGCGAGAACATCGCCTGGGGCACCGGCCGTTACGCCACGCCCGCGGGAATCGTGAAGCTCTGGATGAACTCCCCGGAGCACAAGCACATCATCCTCATGCGCGGCCTGCACCGGATCGGGCTCGGCATCGCCGTCGGAAGGTTCGAGGGCAGCCCGGACGCCGCAATGGCGACGGCCGACTTCGCGGCGTAGCTCAGACGGCGCGGGCGAGACGCACCATCAACTCGGCGGCATCGCCGTCGTCCAGCCCCTGCGTTCGCGCGAGCGAACGCCACGTGTCGAAGTCGATCGCGTGTCCGATCACGGCCCGGAGGCGAGTTCGCCGGCTCCCGTGCAGATTCCAACCGTGCTCGAGCGCGCTGCGGGCTGCGTCCCAGTACTGCATGAACGGCGCTGCAGCCTCGCGGAGCGCGGCTGACTCGGGGAGATCGCGCCGAACATTCGCGGTCATCGGCTCTGTCGCGCGGAAATACGCGTAGAGCTCGCCGAGCGCAGTCCGGAGGCGCTGCGCGGGGTCATCGATCGCAGCCCAGGCGGACACGTCGGGTGCAGGGTTCTCGGCGACCCAGTCGTCCCGGCAGGCCTGGAACAAGGCGCGCTCGTCCGGGAAGTGGCGGTACACCGTCAGCCGCTGGACGCCCGCGCGCTGCGCGATCGCACTGATCGTCGTGTGCGCGGGCCCGACGGAGCCGTGAAGCGCCACGGTCGCGTCCACGATCCGCTGTCGCGTCGCCTCCTGGCTGCGGGCCCGCTGCTTGAGCTCGTATGTCCGCGTCATAGATTAAGTAAACAGCTATGTTCGATCAATTTGACAGCGCCGCTCGGATGCTGGTAGCGTTGCGCCGGTCATTAAGTGTACATCACTGTTCATCTAAATTAGGGAGCACCGCAATGCAGACCACCAGCATCACGATCACGGCGGACGCCGGCGACCAGGTCGACCTGGGAGGCTTCGGGGTCGCGTGGAAGATCGAGGGAGCCGCGACCGGCGAGCGGTTCTCGGTCGTCCACCACCCGATCGCTCCGCGGGCGCTGGTCGCGCCTCTCCACCGGCACACGCGCGAGGACGAGTACTCCTATGTGCTCGAGGGCACGCTCGGCGCGCTCCTCGGCGACGAGGTGGTGACGGCCGGGCCCGGCACCTGGGTTTTCAAGCCGCGCGAGCAGTGGCACACGTTCTGGAACGCAGGCGACACACCCTGCGAGATCATCGAGGTCATCTCGCCCGGCGGATTCGAGAACTTCTTCCGCGAGCTTGCGCTGGTCGTCGCCGGCGGACAGCCCGACGAGGCCCGCATGGCCGACCTCTGTGCCGCCTACGGGCTCGAGATGGATCCGATGAGCGTGCCCGGGCTGTGCGAGCGCTTCGGGCTCACCCACCCGTCGATGCAGCACATCTAAGGCGTGCCCACGGAGCGAGCGCGAGCGTCCAGAGCGATCCTCGTGCGACGGACATCGCGCTCATTCCGAGATCGCCCGGAGCGAGCTAGGCCGACTCCTCGAGGGTCTCGCTGCCGCCCTGCGTGACGAGCGTCGGGCGCAGGCCGCGCTCGATCGTCTCGCGAGTCAGGACGCACTTGTCGACGTCCGTGCGCGAGGGCAACTCGAACATGACGTCGAGCAGGGCGCTCTCGATGATCGAGCGCAGTCCGCGCGCGCCCGTCTCGCGCTCGAGAGCCGAGTCGGCGATCGCCCAGAGCGCGTCATCGGTGAAGACCAGCTCCACGTTGTCATGCTTCAGGAGCCGCTGGTACTGGCGCACGAGCGCGTTGCGCGGCTCGACGAGGATGCGCACGAGGTCCTCGCGCTGCAGTTGCCGGACCGTGGACAGCACCGGAAGGCGCCCGATGAACTCCGGGATGATCCCGAACGACACGAGATCCTCGGGCATGACCTGCGTGAACAGGCCCTGCGTGTCGCGATTGCGCTTGGACTCGATGTGGCCCGAGAAGCCGACCGCGTTGGCGCCGATGCGGCGCTCGATGATCGACTCGAGGCCGGCGAACGCACCGCCGCAGATGAAGAGGATGTTCGTCGTGTCGATCGACAGGAATTCCTGGTGCGGGTGCTTGCGCCCGCCCTGCGGCGGCACCGACGCGATGGTGCCCTCGAGGATCTTGAGGAGCGCCTGCTGCACGCCCTCGCCGGAGACGTCGCGCGTGATCGACGGGTTGTCCGCCTTGCGCGCGATCTTGTCGACCTCGTCGATGTAGATGATCCCCGTCTCCGCCTTCTTGACGTCGAAGTCGGCGGCCTGGATCAGCTTCAGCAGGATGTTCTCGACGTCCTCCCCCACGTACCCGGCCTCCGTCAGCGCGGTCGCGTCGGCGATCGCGAACGGGACGTTGAGGATGCGCGCCAGCGTCTGCGCGAGCAGCGTCTTGCCGCAGCCCGTCGGGCCGAGCATGAGGATGTTCGACTTGGAGAGCTCGACGTCGGCGTCCTGCGACGCCATGCGCACGCGCTTGTAGTGGTTGTAGACGGCAACCGAGAGCGTGCGCTTCGCCTCTTCCTGCCCCACCACGTAGTCGTTCAGGACCGCGTAGATCTCCTGCGGCCGCGGCAGGTTGCCGAGATCGAGCTCCGCCGGAGTCGAGAGCTCCTCGTCGATGATCTCGTTGCAGAGATCGATGCACTCGTCGCAGATGTAGACACCCGGACCGGCGATCAGCTTCTTGACCTGCCGCTGGCTCTTTCCGCAGAAGGAGCACATCAGCTGATCGTTGGTGTCAGACGGGCGCGCCATCAATCTCCTGTCTCACTTTACGCGGTACCTGGGGCCGGCGAACCTTCTCGGCTCAGCGCGACGTGATGACCTGGTCGACGATGCCGTAGTCCATGGCTTCTTTGGCGGACATGAAATAGTCGCGTTCGGTGTCCTGCCGCACCTTCTCGATGGGCTGCCCGGTGTGCTGGGCGATGATCTCGTCGAGTCGGCGGCGCATGTCGATGATTTCACGTGCGTGGATCTCGATGTCGGTGGCCTGACCGGAGAACCCGGCCGACACCTGATGGATCAGGATCTTGGAGTTCGGCAGGCTCATGCGCTTTCCCTTGGCGCCGCCGGCGAGCAGCAGCGCGCCCATCGACATCGCGACGCCGACGCAGATCGTGGCCACGTCCGGCTTGATGAACTGCATCGTGTCGTAGATCGCCATCCCGGCGTAGACGCTCCCGCCGGGCGTGTTGACGTAGACCGAGATGTCCTTGTCCGGGTCCTCGGACTCCAGATGGATCAGCTGCGCGACGACGAGGTTCGCGATCTGGTCGTCGACAGGGGTGCCGAGGAAGATGATCCGCTCGTTGAGCAGACGCGAGTAGATGTCGAACGCGCGCTCACCGCGCGATGTCTGCTCGACCACCATCGGGACCAACGGGCTCATTCGCTCTCCTCCTCTCCCGTCAGCGGGGCTGACCGGGCGTCCAGATCGTGGGCTTCGCGACCGCCGGCTCGGCCTTCTCGTCGTCCCCGGGCTTCCACAACTGCTCCCGTGCGGCCTGCTGCTCTGCGGTGATGGGCGTCGCGATCTCGCAAGCCCGGTCGAGTGCTCGCTGCAGTCGCAGCTCCTCACGCGCAGCTTCCTTCGCCCTCGAGGCGAGGACCTCCTGCACCGCGGCATCCACGTCGTCCTCGTCGGCCAGCTCCTCGCGCAGCGCGGCCTCCAGCTCGGCGTCGGTGACCTCGATGTGCTCGCGCTCGGCGAACGCCTCGAGGGCCAGCTCGCGCCGCAGCGATCCGATCGCCTCGGGCAGCAGGGCCTGCGTGACCTGCTCGATGCTCCGCCCGGTCTGGGCGAGGAACGTCCGGAACGGCACGCCCTGCCGCTCGACGTTGCGCGCGAGGTCGCCGACCAGTTCCTCGACCCGTCCGGCCACGGTGTAGGGCGGAAGCTCGACCTCGATGGCCTCGCCGAGCGAGCCGAGCACGCCGGCCCGGAAGTGCGAGCGAGCCTGTGCCTCCAGCCGGTCGCGGTAGGCGCCCTCGATCGCGGCGCGCAGCTCGGCGAGGGTGTCGAACTCCGAGCTCGCTCGGGCGAATTCGTCGTCGAGGGGACGAAGCTGTCGCTCGCGCACCGAGTGCACGTGCAGCTCGACTTCTGCATTGCGCCCGCGCAGCTTGGCGTCCGGGTAGTCGGCCGGCAGCGGCAGCGAGGCGCTGCGCGTCTCGCCCGCCGTCATGCCGCGCAGGGCGCGCTCGATCTCCTCGAACGTGCGTCCGTTGCCGAGCTCCACGAGATAGCCCACCGTGGAGGCCTCGGGTACCGCCTTGCCACCGGCGCTGACGTGCATGTCGACCTCGACGAAGTCGCCCGTCTGCGCAGCGCGCTCGACCGTCGCGAGCGGCGAGGACTCCTCGCGCAGGCGCTCGAGCTCGGCGTCGACCTCTTCGGCCGGCACCTCGACATCCTCCTGCACGCCCTCGAGCTGGAGCTCCTCCGGCAGCGTGCCACGGGGTTGCAACGGAAACTCCGCGGTGAACGTGAACGGCTCGCCCTCTCCCGGGATCGCCTCGAAGTCGACGCTCGGCCGGTCCGCGGGACGCAGGCGCGATTCCGCGATCGCCTCACCCACCCACGCGGGCAGGAACTCGCGCATCGTCTCCTCGAAGACCTCCTCGCGGCCCATCCGCTGGAGCACCACCGCGGGCGGCACCTTGCCCTTACGGAAGCCGGGGATCTTCGCGCTGTCCACGAGGTGCCCGAGCGTGTGGCGCAGGTCGTGGTCGACTCGGTCGGCCTCGAGCTCGACCTCGAGCCGCGCCCGGCCGCCTTCCAGCATCGTGGTCGTCGTCCTCACTGGCTCCGCACCTTAGATGATTCGCTGCGAGCGACCGACGGCAGCCGGACCTCCGCTACCGTGGGCCCGCGCGGGTGTGGCGGAACTGGTAGACGCGCCGGATTTAGGTTCCGGTGAGCGCGAGCTCGTGGAGGTTCGAGTCCTCTCGCCCGCATGGCGTTGTCGCTTCCACGACGACTCCCCTGCTCAGCTTGATTCACGGTGTACCACTCCTGTCGCCGGTCTGGGTCAACGCCGGTACCGCGCGGAGGTCGTGGTCGTCGACAACATGCCTTCGTGACGTCGCTTGACTTCCCGCGGTGCGAGGCGGATGCTCGCAGACCCATCCTCGACCGTCAGGAGACCAGGATGCGAAAGATGCTGCTCGGAGGCGTCCTCGCGACGCTCGCAGTGCTCGCTGTCGTCGCCGTTTCGAGCGCTCTCGCGACGCCCGCGCACCATGGCACCACGTTCCGCGTCGTCGAGCGGGCCACCAGCGACACGGTCGTCGACAACGGCACCGCCGGCGACTCCGTCGGCGACACGCTGGGCTTCGGCAACACGATCTACGACGCCGCGAACGCCACGGCGATCGGCAGCGACGGCGGCCAGTGCGTGCGCACCGTGCCCGGCGTTTCATGGGAGTGCGCGTTCACGACCTCGCTGAAGAACGGCCAGATCACCGTCGAGGGGCCATTCCTCGACGCCGGCGACAGCACGCTCTCGATCACGGGCGGCACGGGCGCCTACCGCAAGGCGCGAGGCACGATGGACCTCCACGCGCGCGACGCGCAGGGCTCCGCCTTCGACTTCACCTTCCACGTGCTCGGCTGACGACGACCGGCCGGCGTCCGGGCCAACGGAATGGAGTCACTGCGGCGCGCGCTCGCGACGCGCTTCGCCGAGGCCGGCAGGTCAATCTCCCAGGGCTGGGTCGAGGGCGCCCTCGAGGCCGCCCACGCCGCGGTAGACCGGATGGCCTGAAGAGAAGGAGCTACGCCGTGGCCGGCACGAATACCCTCGCGTCGCTGCTGATGGCGATCGCGAACAGCGACCACAAGGCCGCATCGGACCTGCTCAACGCCACACCATCGTTGGCGACGGTCGGCCTGGCCCGACGTGACGAGTTCTTCCTCGCCGAGCGCCTCGCCCACGTCTACGAAGGCGACACCGCGTTGCATGCCGCGGGGTTCAGCTACGACCCCGAGATGGCGCGAGAGCTGATCGGACGCGGCGCGGACATTCGAGCCCGCAACCGGCGAGGCGCCGAACCGCTCCACGCGGCGGTGATCGGCGTGCCCGGCTCGGCAAGCTGGAACCCGACACGCCAACGCGCCGTCATTCTCTCCCTCATCGAGGCGGGCGCGGATCCCAACGCAGCCGCCGCCGGGGGCGTCACGCCACTCCATCGAGCAGTCCGAAATCGATGTTCGGCTGCGGTCGAGGCCCTGCTCAGCGCCGGTGCCGATCCCCGACTCCAAACCGACGGCGGCTCGACCGCGTCCGACCTTGCTCACCGGACAACCGGGCGCGGTGGGACGGCCTCCGAGGCGGCCAAGAACGAGCAACGCATCATTCTCGAACTACTCGACTGCCACTCCGTCCGGTAGTTGTCACAACCGCCGGCGCGATTCCAACAAGCCGAGCCAGGGACATCGGAGGGTTTGAAAGCCGTCAAATTGCGTGCGCTCGCCGGAAACTTTCGATCAATCCATATTGATGTATTCTCGGGAACGTGACCGTGATCGCGTCGAGTGGCGACGCCGTGCCGCCGAGCTTCTTGCGGCTGGCCGGGCATCCGTTGCGCTGGAGGCTGCTGAGCGAGCTCGGGCGCAGCGATCGACAGGTACGCGAGCTCTGCGCCCTGGTCGGACGGCCACAGAGCCTGGTGTCCTACCACTTGGGGCGGCTACGGCACGAGGGAATGGTGTCGATGCGACGCAGCTCGGCCGACCGGCGCGACGCCTACTACAGCGTCGACCTCGTGTCCTGCGGGCAACTCCTGACGGCGACCGCGGGGGCGCTACACCCAGGGCTGAGGCTGATGCGTACCCCGGCGAGCGGACGTCGACGGCGCGCCGATGCCGTGGCTCCTCGCTTGCTGTTCTTGTGCAGCGGCAACAGCGCTCGCTCCCAGATGGCGCAGGCGCTCGCCGAGCAGCTGGCCGGCGACGCGATCGACGTGCAGAGCGCCGGCAGCCATCCCAAGCCCCTGCACCCCAACGCGGTGCGCGCCATGCGCGAGCACGGCATCGACATCGCCGGCCGTCGCAGCAAGCATCTCGACGAGTTCGCGGGGCAGCCCCTCGCCTATGTCGTCAGTCTCTGCGACCGCGTCCGCGAGGTGTGTCCCGAGTTCCCCGACCGGCCCGATCTCATCCACTGGAGCATCCCCGACCCGGCGCGCGAGGGTGACGCGGGCACCGAAACCTACCCGGCCTTCCAGCGCACGGCGGCCGAGCTCGCAACCCGCATCCCGTTCCTGCTCGAGCTGATCGAGCGCACCACGACAACGGAGAAAGCGAACTGATCATGCCCGACGATCTCGTCAGCGTCCGCTACATGGTCGACGACGTCGACGCCGCCGTCGATTTCTATACCAACCACTTCGGCTTCACCGTGCGCTCGAGCGCCGCGCCCGCGTTTGCCGACGTCGTTCGCGGCCGGCTGCGGCTGCTGCTCAGCGGCCCGGCCAGCTCCGCCGGGCGACCGATGCCCGACGGCCGCACGCCTGAGCCGGGCGGCTGGAACCGCATCCACCTCATCGTCGAGGACATCGCCACCGAGGTCCAGCGCCTGCGCGCCCTCGGCTTGGCATTCCGCAACGACATCGTCAGCGGGCCCGGCGGCCAGCAGATCCTGCTGGAGGACCCTTCGGGAAACCCGATCGAGCTGTTCCAGCCCGCGGGCGCCTGAGGGCCGCGCCTCGGACCGGGGCCCTGTCGCGCGTGGGCTGACCAGCTACGCCGTGCTGCCGCGCGCCTCGAGCCGCGACTCCGCGTGCCCGACTGCACCGGCGGCTAGCCGAGCGCGTCACCGACGCCGTCGATGATCTCCAGCGGTCGCCCCGACGGCACCCACCTGGACTACGCTCCGCACCTCACATGCCGGACGTCCTCGAGACCGGGAGCGTTGTCGCCGGATATCGGATCGCGCGCCTGCTCGGGCGCGGTGCGACGGGCGCCGTCTATCTCGCAGAGGATGCCGAGCGGCGGCAGGTCGCGCTCAAGGTACTGATCCCCGAGCTCGCGCAGAATGCGCGCTTCCGCGAGCGATTCCTGCGCGAATCGCAGATCGCCGCCGGGCTCGACGAGCCTCACATCGTCCCGACTCTCGCCGTCGGCTCCGACGGCGAGACGCTCTACCTCGCGATGCGCTTCATCGACGGGTTGGACCTGCGAGCCATCCTCAAGCGCGAGGGTCCGCTGATGCCCGAGCGGGCGGTCGAGCTGATCAGGCAGGTTGCCAGCGCTCTCGACGCGGCGCACGCGCTCGGCCTCGTCCACCGTGACGTCAAGCCCGGCAATGTGCTCGTCCTCTCGACTGACGCGGGTGAACGCGCCTATCTCTGCGACTTCGGTCTCGCCAAGCACGTCGCCTCGGTCGAGAGCCTCACCGGGGAGCGGGCATTCGTCGGCACCATCGCGTACATCTCGCCCGAGCAGATCGAGGGCGAGGCGGTCGACGGGCGCGCGGACGTCTACTCACTCGGGTGCATGCTCTTCGAGTGCCTCACCGGGCAGGCTCCGTTCGAGCGCGAGAGGGAGATCGCGACCGTCTACGCGCACATGAACGAGCCGCCTCCGCGCCCGAGCGATGTGCGGCCGGGCATTCCCGAGGGCTTCGACGCGGTCATCGCCAAGGCGCTTGCGAAGGCGCCGGGCGAGCGCTTCGGGAGCTGCGGTGAGCTGGCCGCAGCCGGCCAGGCCGCTCTGCGCGGCGAGCTGATCCCTCGCCGCCGGCGACGCCGCGCCCTCGCAGTCGGCGCCGTGGCGGCAGTTCTCGCGGCCGGGGCCGTCGCGGCCGGCGTCGTCCTCCGAGGCGGCGGAGGCGGCGGCGAGCGCGCGGCTCCGCGACTCGCGATCGCCCCGAAGACGCTGGGCGTCATCGACGCAACGTCCCACGCCGTCGTCGCCCGCCTGCCTTTCGCCAGTCAGCCGTGGGATGTGGCGTTCGACGCGCGGCACGCGTGGGTGCTGCTCGGCGACCAGCGCCGCGTCGCGCGCGTCGACCTCGCCTCACGCAAAGTGCTCTCGTCGACGAGGCTGCCGTTTCGACCCGGTGGCATCACGACTGGTGGCGGCGCTGCCTGGGTGACCCAGGACGACGGCCCCGGGCTCGTGCGGATCGACGGGGCGACCGGGCGAATCGTGAAGCGATTCTCGGTGCGGCTCAGAGGCGAGCGGCACTCGAGCCCGACCGGGATCGCCTTCGGAGCCGGATCGGTCTGGGTCGCCCGAGGGCCCGAGACGGTACGCGTGGATCCCGCGAGCGGGCTTGTCATGCGCCGAATCCCGACTCCGCTCGCGGCCAACTCGGTCGTCTTTGCCGACGACGCGGTGTGGGTGGCGAGCGCGGAGGACGGACGAGTCATGAAGATCGATCCCGCCGTCGACAGGGTCACGGCCTCCACGCTGCTGCATGGCACCATCACCGACCTGACCGTCGGCAACGGCTCGGTGTGGGTCGCGATCGTGCCCGACAACGTCGTCTACCGGCTCAGTCGCGACGACGGCAGCGTGCTCGCGACATTTCCCTCTGGCCCGACGCCGTCGGCCCTCTCGGCCGCAGACGGGCTCTGGATCGCCAACGCCAAGGGCGATCAGATCGTCCGCGTCGACAGAACGGGGCAGCGCGAGATCGTGCCCCTGTCCGGACAGCCCTGGATGACCCGCTACCACGCCGGTCTGCTGTGGACGTCCGTCGGCGCGCCGGAGCCGGTCGCGGCGGATACCACGGGAAAGGAGCTGCGAATCGCGCTCGGGGACGACAGCCTCGGCACTGCCGACCCCGCCGTGAGCCGCGGACCGGTCTTCTACCAGCTCGCGTACGCGACGTGCCCCTACCTCCTCAACTACCCCGACGCCGCGGGGGCCTCCGGCCGGGTCCTCCGGCCCGAGGTCGCGGCCGCGCTTCCCGACGTCTCGCCCGACGGCCGCACCTACACATTCCGGATCCGGCCCGGGTTCCGATTCTCGCCGCCTTCGGGTCAGGCCGTGACGGCAGAGACGTTCAAGGCCACGATCGAGCGCGCGCTCTCGGCCAGGTTCGCGACGGGGGGAAGACCGAACCCCCTCGGGGTCCTGCTGCCCGACGTGGTCGGCGCGACGGCGTTCGCCGCCGGGAAGGCGACGCACATCCGCGGCATCACGGCTCGGGGCGACACGCTCACGATCCGCTTGACGCGCGCCGCGGGAGACCTCCCCGCCCGGCTCCGCGCGTCGTTCTTCTGCCCTGTCCCGGTGGGGACGCCGGCCGTGCCGGCCGGAGGCAGATCGACACCCATCCCCATGGCGGGCCCCTACCACGTCGCGTCGGTCAGCGACAGCCAGGTCGTTCTGGAGAGGAACCCGAACTACACCGGCAACCGGCCGCGCCGGATCGCGCGCATCGTCTACACGAATGGGTTCACGGAGGCCGAGGCGATCTCGCGCGTCGAGCACGGTCGCGCCGACTACGTCACGGGGCGCACCGTGGCGTACGACGCGTCGGGTCCCCTCGCGCCCGGCGGCGCGCTCGACTCCAGCTACGGCCTCGCGAGCCGGGCCGGACGGGCGGGCAACGCCCGCTACCTGCCGAGCCCGGAGCCGGGGGTCGACGCGATCGCATTCAACACGCACCGGTCGCTCTTCCGCGATGCGCGCATGCGGCGTGCCGCGGCATACGCGCTCGATCGCCGGGCCCTCGCGGCGGTGTACGCCGAACGGCCTTCCGACCGCGTCGTTCCCGCGGCCATCGCCGGGGCGGGCGCGAACATCGCCTACGGCGACGAGCCCGACCTCGCCGCCGCGCGGCGCCTCGTCGGTCATCGAAAGCCGCGCAAGGCGACCCTCTACTACTGCGGCCCATCCGACAACCAGCGAATCGCGGAGATCGTCCGCGCGAACCTCGCCGAGATCGGGATCGACGTGCGCATCGACCGATCGCTGGGCTGCCTGACCGGCCCGGAGACGAAGCGTCTCGCTGCGGCCGATCTCGAGCTCGTCTCGCACTTCGACCTCGTCAGCGACCCGGCGCCGTTCGTGGATTTCGCGCTCGGCGACGCCTACACCGTGCCGGGACTCCGGCGCGACGTGAGGTTGCACCGGCAGATCGAACGTGCTCGCGCGACGCGGGGTCCGGCGCGGGTACGGGCCTATTCGAGGCTCGAGCGGGTGCTCGTGCGCGATGCCGTGCCCGTCGCCGTCTACGCCAGCGCCGTCGATCCGGAGTTCTTCTCCGCGCGCGTCGGATGCATCGTGTCGCAAGGAGCCCTCGACTTCGCCGATCTTGGCGCTCTCTGTCTGCATCGATGATCAGCCGCCCGCGGCGATGCTCCAGGTGAAGCGCGTCAGCTGCTCGCGCGGCGCGAGGCCCCCGGGGCGCGCTCCGCGATGCACGACGAGCGTCGACGAGACCGCCTCGAGGAGGGCGCGCCGCGACGTCCCGAGGCCCTCTCGTCGCCAGCGTGGCGACAGCCCCACGACGACCACCGCGGCCGCACTCGCTGCCACCACCGCGCCGTCGGGTCCCGCATCTGCGAGCACGGGCTCGATATCGATGCCGACGACCTGCTGGATGGCGATCGAGGCCGAGGCGAGGAGCCTGCTCGCGTCGCCGTCACGACCGCGGACGCCGATGAGCAGAAGGCGTGCGGACGCGCCGGCGGCGAGCCATGCTCCAAGCTCCGCTGCTGCCCAGTCGTGCTCGCCCCCGGCGAACACGACGGCAATGCGGTCTGCGAACGGCAGCGGCGCCGAGCCGGCGAGCAGTGCGACATCGCACGGCGAGCTCTGCAGCAGGAGCGCCAGGCGCTCCGGGATCGACCCGTCGGGCCCGATCCCGTTGCCGTCGACCACCATCACATCGGCGTCGTGACTCAGGGCGAGCCTCGTCATGTCCCGATCGAACGCGCGTGAAACGAACGCCGCCGAGCGCGCTACGACGCCGGCGGTCGCGAGCTCGTCGCGCCGAGCGCGTGTCGCGGCGACGGCGCCGGCGAGCGACGGCTCGTCCTCGACCGCCTGCGTGAGCAGTACCTCGTGCCGCCCGAGGGCAGCGAGGCACCGCCCGACGGCAGCGAGCCGATCCAGCTCCGCTCCGTCCCGCGCCGCGAGCAGCACGGTGCGGCGATCCTCCCGTGCCGGCGCAGCCTGCGCGGGGCTTGGTCCGTCGAGAGCGGGGTCCTGACGCAACACACAAGCCTCGAGCTCCTTGAGCGCGGGCGTGGGCTCCAGGCCGAACGCCTCCACGAGGGCGGTGCGCGCCGCGCGGAACACCTCGAGCGCCTCGGGTTGCCGGCCGGCGCGGTAGAGGGCAACCATCAGCCGGCCGCGCAGGCGCTCGTTCAGAGGATGCTCCGCGACGAGCCGCTCGAGCTCCGGCACGAGCTCGGCGCCGCCGCCGAGTTCGAGCTCCGCGTCCAGGCATCTCTCCGTGACTGCCAGGCGCAGCTCGTTGAGACGCTCGATCGCGGGACGGGCGAACGACTCGAACGCGAGATCCGCGAGCGGCTCGGCCCGCCACAACGCGAGCGCGTCGCGGTAGAGCTGGACAGCCGACTCCGCGCCCTCGGCTGCGAGTGCCGAGTCCGCCGCCTCTGCGCGGCGCTCGAAGATCGTCAGATCGAGTTCGTCCGGCGTGACAAGGATGCGGTAGCCCGGCGGTCGCGTCTCGATCACGGCGCCGGCCGCGCCTGGTGCGCGATCCGGCTCGAGCAGGGCTCGCAGCTCGGAGATCTGGCGGTGGATCTGCGTGACCGCGCTGACTGGCGGCGCCTCGCCGTACAACTCGTCGGCGAGGCGGTCGATCGACACCACCCGATTCGCATCGAGCAAGAGGATCGCCAATACCGAACGCTGCCGCGGGCCGCCGAGGCGAACCGGACCGGACGGCGACACGACCTCGAGCGGACCCAGGATGCGGTAGGTGTGCGTCAGGCGGCCGACGCTATCGCCTTTCGGACGGCCGTAGCGAACGGGTAGCCGGCCGATAGCCGCATCCCGAACGCTGGTGCCCATCCGTACAGCTACAGGGGGTGGGTCATCAGGAGCTTTGGACGCACACACCTGCTCGGGCTCGTGGCAGGCGGCTGTCTCTGCGCCGCCGCGACCACGGCGGGCGCGGTCGGTCCCGCAGTCGGATGCGGCTCGACGCTCACGAAGAGCACCACGCTCACGGCGGACATCGTGAACTGCCCGGGAACCGCTCTCGTGATCGGCGCCGACGGCATCACGGTCAACCTCGGCGGTCACACGATCTCGGGCACGAACGCAGCGGGCAGCGAGGGCATCGCGAACGACGGCCATGCGGGAGTCCGGATCCTCGGCAGCGGTCGCATCACGGATTTCCGCCTCAACGGCGTCGGCGTGCGCAAGGCGCCCAAGAGCGTCGTGCGCGGCGTCACGATCCGTCGCATCGGCGCCGGCGGCGTCGAGGGTGAGCCGGTGTCCGCCGGCATCGCGGTCGTCGATTCGCCCGCGAGCAAGATCGTCGGAAACGACGTCGTGAACGACGTGAAGGCGTTCCAGGCCGACGGAGCGGACATCCTGAACTCTCGCGGCAGCCTCGTTCGCGGCAACAAGCTGAGCCACAACAGCTGGAACGGCCTCGTGCTGATCGAGTCCCCGCGAAGCCGGATCGCCGGAAACGAGCTCGACGGCAACGGCAACAACGGCACCGAGGTCAACGGCGGATCCGATTCTGTCTCGGTCACTCGCAACGCCGCGAATGGAAACACCGCAGTCGGCATCGTGCTCGGTGCCGCCAGGAATGCCCGCGTCGTCCACAACATCGCGAGGGGCAACGACACGGGCCTGTTCTTCTTCGATCTCCACGACAGCGTGATCGAGAAGAACACGGCGAACGGCAATCACACGGGCATCGAGCTCACCGGAGGTCAATCCGGCTCGCACGGCAATCGACTCACGGCCAACACCGCGAACGCGAATCTGGATACCGGGATCGTGGTCGCCGAGGACAAGCCGGGTGCCTCGAACGGCAACTCGCTGAAGAACGACACCGCCAGCAAGAACAAGGGCCACGGCATCGAAGCGACTGCCGGCTCGATCGACGGAGGCGGCAATCGCGCAAGCGGCAACGCGACTCCGCCGCAGTGCGTGAACGTCGTCTGCTCGGGCTGAGGACGGTTGCGTGGAGTGGGCCGGCGTCGGGCCCGGCTCACTCCTCCCGACTCCAGTCGGGTCATTTCTCCAGTGCGTTCTCCAGTGCGAGGCGACGGCCGAGCGTGCGGCGCCGCGGCTCAGCCACGAGCTCGAGACGCGCTCAGGGACAGTTCTTCCGCACCAGCGGCAGTGAGCGCCCAGCCGACCGCCAGGTCGCACCGGCGCTCGCGGATGCCCAGAGCGTTGCGCACGCGCTCGAGGTCGCATCGTTCTGCGTGTATGCCGCGCCGTAGATCCTGTCCGCGTTCGCAGGATCGAGCGTGAACATCGAGAGGCCGCCGGGCGGCACGGGCAGCTGCCTCCACACACCAGCGGCGCCGACCCGGCGGACGAGGCCGTGCCGTTGCGAGGCGATCACGACGGCCGGCCGACGCGCGCTCAGCGCAGTCTCGACTGCGGTCGACGGATCGCTCAGCGCTCGTCGCCAGAGCCGCCCGCTGTTCGTGGTCACGTAGAGGCCGCGCCCCGTTGCTGCGTAGATCATCCCCGCGCGGGTGGCGTCGCCGGCCAGCGCCAGCAGCGACCAACCGGGAACGACGGGCGGGAGCCCTCGCCCGGCCGGGCGCCAGCGGGCCCCTCGGTTGACCGAGCGATACACCTGGCCGGGTCCCGAGCGCCTGCCGGTGGCGTAGTAGAGCGCGCCGCCGCGTCCCACCGCGAGCTGCTGGCTGCGTGACGATGGGATGTCGAGGGTCGGCGGAAGCCCCACCCTCGCGACCGCCCACGAGGCGCCGCCGTTCAGGCTCCTGCGCAGGACTCCGTGTGTGACGGCGTACACGGTGAGCGGCCGGCGCGGATCGACGACGATCACGTCGATCGCGGCCGGGAGTTGCCGGCGGAAGATTCCGACGGTCGACTTCCACGTTCTTGACGCGCCAGGTCGAACCGCCGTCGATCGAGGCGTAGAAGCCGCTGCCGAGCCGCCCGGAGCGGCGCGTGATGACACCCGCGTAGGCGATCGAGCGGTCGCTCGGCGCGAACGCGAGAGCAGTCACCCCGATCGGTCCCGCGATGCCGCGCGCCTGGCGCCAGGTGCCGCCGCCGTCGTCGCTCGCGTAGAGCCACGACCCGGGCCGCGCGCCGTCGATGCCGACGAGGACACGGCCGCCGTGAGGCGCCACCGCGAGGGCGCCGACGGCACCTTGCGGCGCGATGTCGGCGGGCGTGTCGGCCGCGGCGAAGGCGAGTGCGCAGGCGAGAGTCGCGACCAGTGTCCGGCCGAGCTTCACGCTCCGCTCAGGAAGCCGTCACCGGAGGCGCCGTCAGGCCCCGCTGCGCGCCTTCCTCGAGCAGCCGGCTCTCGTCGACGGCACCGCCAACGCCCGTAGGCGTCGCGATCGAGAGGCCGGCATAGAGCACGGCCCAGCGCAAGCACTCCTCGGGCGAGGCACCCCGCAGGTCGCCCCAGATATAGGCGGCCACGAGTAGATCGCCGGCGCCGGTAGTGTCGAGAGGCGTGGCCTCGATTGCCGGGGCGAACACGGCCTGGCCTTCGAAGACGGCCATCGCGCCCTCCTCGCCGAGCGTCACGATGACCCGCTCGGCACTGCGCGCGAGCGCGTTCGCGGCGGCCTCGACCTCGTCTTCCTCGGTCAGCGTGAGCGCCTCGCGCTTGCTCACGAACAGCGCGCGCGCGCCCGCGAGCTTCGCGGGCGGCCGGCGGGCGAAGGCGCGGGCATCGTCGTCGCCGCAGGTCACGTACGCCGCGGCACCCGGGGGCACGCAGTAGAGCTGATCCAGGCTGAGCGCGACCGCGCGCGGGTCGAGGGCGGCGACATCGGCCACACTTGCCCTCACACCCGGGTCGACCGTGACCATCGAGCGGTCGCCCTCGACCGGCATCACGACCGTGGTCGGCGTCCGCGGGCTGCGGCGGTCGGGCAGGGCGATCCCATCCCGTTGCAGGCACGCCCGCACGAAATCGCCGGCGTCGTCGTCGCCGAGCGGAGCGGCGAGCGCCGTCGAGAGCCCGAGCCGGGCAGCGCCGACGGCCGTGATCGCACCGCCGCCCGGCGAGCGCACGAGGTCGGCCGCGAATCGCTCCTCGCCCTTGGCGGGCATCCCTTCGAGCCCCACGAACGTCAGGTCGAGGAAGGTCGGCGTCGCAACGACGAGATCGACAGTCATCCGGCCTCGAGGATAGCGGTCACACTCGCTCCATCAGCGCCAGCAGCGCCGCGGCCGAGAGCTCGGCCTTGGGCACGAAGCCGCGCGCGCCGCTCGCGGCCACGAGCGGCCCGAAATCCGACTCGTCGCGGCTCGATGTCAGGACCACGGCCGGCCCGCCTTCCCCGCTCGTCAGCTGCGCCGCGACCTCGAAGCCGTCGATGTCGGGAAGCTGCACGTCGAGCAGCACGAGCGTAGGCGCGAGCTCGCGGGCCGCGAGCAGCCCTGATGCGCCGTCCGGCGACTCGCCGACGACCTCGAAACCCTCTGATTCCAGCAGCAGCCGCGCCGTGGCGCGAAAACTCGGGTGATCGTCGACGATCAGCACTGTTACGGGCATTCACCACATGGTCTCATACGCGCGAGCCTCGCCTGGTACGGCTAGCCTCACCCCGACAACGGCGCCGAGCGGGCGTCAACAGCCCACCGGGCGGTGTGAGAAGGGTTGGCCGGC
Source organism: uncultured Actinomycetes bacterium (assembly GCA_963845865.1). Taxonomy (GTDB): domain Bacteria; phylum Actinomycetota; class Thermoleophilia; order Gaiellales; family JALYLC01; genus JALYLC01. Next base: position 216,554 of record CAWJTT010000002.1, on the reverse strand, counting down.
GTGACATCGAGGTTGGTCGAGAAGCGCTATCTGCTGGCCGCCGCCGTGACGGTGGCCGCGTATTACGCGGCCGCGCAGATCGGGATCCACCTCGCCTATCCGCACACGGGCACGAGCACCTACGGCGTCGTGACGGCCTTCTGGCCACCCGTCGGCGTCGGCATCGCAGCACTGGTGCTGTTCGGGCTGCGGCTGTGGCCCGCCGTCGTGATCGGCGACCTGCTGGCAGGCGACTACTCGACGCCGCTCGGCGTCACGCTCGGCCAGACGCTCGGCACGGTGGTCGCGGTCGTCGTGTCGGCCGCGTTGCTCATCCGTCTCGGGGCCCGCCGACCAGGCCTGAGGGTCAGGGACGTGCTCGTCCTGATGGCAAGCACCGCGGCCGGCACGGCGCTGGGCGCCGGTCTCGGCGTGCTGGCGATCTGGGTCGCGGGCGATCTGCCGGCGCTGGGAGCCGAACGCATCTGGCGTACGTGGTGGCTCTCCGACCTCGCGGGCGCTCTCGTCGTGACTCCGGCCGTGCTGACCTGGGCGAACACGCGCGTGCGCCTGACCAGGCGCCAGATCGCCGAGGGCGCCGCGCTGATCCTCGTCCTGCTCGGCCTGACCGATCTGGCCTCGCACCACGACGTGCCGTATGTCATCTTCCCGGCGCTGATCTGGGCCGCGCTCCGCTTCGGCCCGCGCGGCGCGGCGGCCGCGCTCCTCGCGGCGTCGCTGATCACGATCTGGGACACGTCGAACGGCACGGGGCCGTTCGTGCGCAGCTCCCTCACCGACAGCCTGCTGGCGACGCAGCTGTTCGTGGGAGTGGCCGCGCTGACCTCGATGATCCTCGCCGCCGTGACGGCGGAGCGAGCCGCGAGCGAGGCAGCCGCACGAGGACTCGCGCGCGAGCAGGCCGCGCTGCGCCGCATCGCGACGCTCCTCGTCAGCGAGGCCGACCCCGCGCGCATCTTCGGCGCGGTCATGCGCGAGGCGGCGCTGGCCCTGGGCGTCAACACCGCGACGATCGTGCGCTATGACGCACCGCGCACCGTCTGTGTCCTGGGGGGCTGGAGCAAGACGGGCGAGCTGTTGTTCCCCGCCGGCTCGGTGATCGAGATCGGCGAGGAAGGTTCGGCCCTGGTCGAGGTCTACCGCACCGGCGAGGCGCACCGCGTCTCGTATCCGAAGGATGCCGGCAGTCTCATCGCCGATCTCCGTTCGCGCGGCTACCGCTCGAGCGTGGCTGCGCCCGTCAAGCTCGCCGGAGGGCTCTGGGGCGCGCTCGTCGCGTCATCGGTCGACGAGAGCCCGCTCCCGGACGGGTCCGAGCAGCGCCTCTGCGACTTCGCCGACCTCGTGGCGCAGGCGCTCGCCAACGCCGACGCCCACGCCAAGCTGGCCGCCTCGCGCGCGCGCATCGTCGGCGCCGGCGACGCCGAGCGCCGCCGCCTGGAGCGCAACCTGCACGATGGCGCGCAGCAGCGCCTCGTCTCGCTCGCCCTGCAGCTCCGTCTGACCCAGAGCGCGCTCGAGCGTCGCCCGGACGCGGTCGCCGGGCTTCTCGAGGAGGCTCAGGCCGAGCTCGCGCGTGCGCTCGACGAGCTGCGGGAGCTGGCGCGTGGCATCCACCCCGCGATCCTCACCGACCGCGGGCTCGGCCCGGCGCTGGAGGCGATCCTCGCCCGCGCACCGCTGGCGGTCGAGCTCACCGACCTCCCGGACGAGCGCCTGCCGGAGCCCGTCGAGGCGGCGGTCTACTACGTCGTCGCCGAGACGATCACGAACATCGCCAAGCACGCCCAGGCCGAGAGCGCGACCGTGAGCGTCACGCTGGCGCGCCAGACCGCGCGCGTCGTGATCACCGACGACGGCATCGGCGGGGCCGATCCGGCCCGCGGTACGGGACTGCGCGGCCTTGCCGACCGCATCGAGGCGCTCGACGGAGGCCTGCGCATCGACAGCCCCAACGAACGCGGCACGCGCATCGAGGCCCTGATTCCCTGCGAGTGACGGGTGGTGACGCCGGAGGGCGCCGGGCTATCCTTGCTCCGGGTCCGTAGCTCAGGGGACAGAGCAGAAGCCTTCGAAGCTTCCGGTCGGGGGTTCGAATCCCTCCGGGCCCATCGCTTGAGTTCTCTTGCTGGCGCGGCTTGCGCCGAGGAGCGCTAATCGGCCGTTTCGCCAAGTGGCCAGGAAACCGGAGGTGAGTCGATGTTCAAGAACGTGCTGGTCGGTGCCGACAGCTCGGCGACCGCATTGCGCGCCGTCGAAGCTGCAGTCGAGCTTGCGGCAGCGCTCGGAGCCAAGCTGCATATCGTCACGGCGTACAAGGCCGTGACCGTTTCGCTCCCGGAGATGCCACCTGACATCTTCTACTCCACACAGGTGGATGCAGCAGATGCGTTGCTCATGGAGCTCACCTCCGTAGCGAAGAAGGCGAATGTCGAGGCAGAGATCCACGCGGCCACCGGCGAGCCGGCCGCGGCGATCGTCAACGTCGCGACTCGGCTCGGCGTTGATCTCATCGTCGTCGGCAACAAAGGGATGCGAGGGAAGCGGCGAGTGCTCGGCAGCGTGCCGAACTCCGTCGCGCACCACGCGCCGTGCGCCGTGCTCATCGTCGACACGACCCGCGGAAGCTGAGCGCTCCGGAGAGAGCCTTTGTGTTCTCGGGGCGAGCGCCTCCGAGCGCCGCTCGAGACACCCGCGCGCCGCACCTCATGACCGCGTCGGCGACGCTTCCGGGCGGGGGCTCGAATCCCTCCGGGCCCATACGACGCGTCGTTTAGCCGAAGATTGCGAGCCGCGAGGAGCGTTTCGGAGCCGTGACCAACTCGTTCTGGACGGCGACTACGAGATCGTCGTAGAGGGCACGGATCGCGACGCGCTTCTCATGCACCGCCTCGTAGCGGTCGCCGATCCCCGGCTCGGCAGTCAACCGCATGGTCTGCTGCTCGTAGCTCTGCACCTGGTAGTGGAACTCGGTGAGCGCCTTCTCCAGCCGGCGGTCGGCCTCGGTCACGGCGGGCGAGTTGAACGCGTCTGCCTTGGCGCCGAGATCAATGGCGTCGTCCAGCGACACCGGCTCGGGCATCGGCAGGGGGCCCGCCGACGCGAGCGGGTACGTGCGCTCCACCGTGACGAGCTGGCGATGGCGGGCTCGGAGTAGCTCCGGGTAGAGGATGCCGCGGCTCGCGTATAGCCGCGCGTCGTGCGCGAGTCGGCGCTCTGCGCGCTCGCGTCGGTATGCGAGCGCGTACTGCCCGACGAAGCCCAGGGCGACACCGAGGAGCGCGAAAGCGGCTGCACTCATGCGCTCCCGACGGTAGGTCACCGGCCGGACGGCCAGACCGGCAGCCTCGCCCAGAATGACGGGACAATGCGCGAACGCCGACGACCCGGGGGAAGTCCACGATGGATGTTGTTTGGATGGTAAGAGTGCGCGCGACCGCACCCATCCAGAGCGTCGCACGTCGGGAGCGCATGCTCACGGGCCGCGCGCACCGGGATCGGCCCGCGGTCGATATCGCCGCGACCCGGCAGCCCGGCGAGATCTAAGGAGTCGTTCGATCTCAATGGACAGTCATCGCGCCGGCGTCACCAACTTCGTCCACATCGGCCTTGTCGTCGAGGACCTCGATGAGACAGTCCGATTTCTTGCGCTGCTCGGCTTCGACTGCGGCGAGCCCGGGGTGTTCAGCGGCGAGTGGATCGATCGCATCATCGGTCTCGAGAACGTGACGGTCGAGATCGTGATGGCTCGCGCCCCCGACGGCAGCGACATGTTCGAGGTGGTGCGCTTCCGGTCGCCTTCCGCCGGCGCTCAAGAGCCGGCGCCGGCTGCGAACCGTCCTGGACTCCGGCACATCGCCTTCAAGGTCGATGACGTGCGTGGGGTCGTCCACAGCGTCCGTGAGGCCGGCTGGGACACGATCGGGGAGATCGTCGACTACGAGAACACGTTCCTGCTCTGCTACGTCCGCGGACCCGAGGGCCTGATCGTCGAGCTCGCCGAGCGACTCGACGGCGCGCCGGGCTGAACGACCAGGTCGACTTACCCGGAAGCGGCTACGGCGAAGAGAGGTAGGGGCGACGCCAGGAAACGACTGGGGAGCGCCGCCCCTACCTTCGCCTCTTCCGACGCTCTGGATACCCGCCGGTTAGAGCGGCCCGAGCGGCGCACCCGCGGCACAAACGCCGGAAACGTGCTCACGTAACCAGGCTGATCGTCCACCTCGGGCGTCGCTCAAAGCCGTATGGTTGCGGGCGTTCTCCGCCTCAGCCGCTCGTCCCGTTTCACCCATGCGCGAGGTTTCGGCTTTGCGAGAGCGGGCCATGGCCGGCCGAGGCGGCGTACACTCGGGGCATGACGCGTCTGGTGCTCGCGCTCGCCTGTCTCGCAGTCCTGGTTGAGGCGCGGCGCCGTAGGCTCAGAGCGTGACGGCTGCCCAGCGGCTCGAGTCTCGGTGCGGGCCAAGACGCAGAGCCCTGCGGACTCAGATCTTGTAGCGCGTGGCCGCCGATGTGCGGTCGTTTCCAAGCATCCCCGCCGTACTCCTTGGCTCGACGATGCGGGTTTTGCCCGTTGCTTACGCGCTGCTCGTTCGGGGTAGAGGTTGCGTGCGCTGCCGTTGACGCCGGGCGCGGGACTGGCGTCCGGCAGCGTGCTTCTCTGTTCGGGGACTGGGCGAGTGGTCCGATCACCGAGCGCCCGTCGACGCCGTCAACGGTCCCGATATGTCGCGGGCTGACGCCGTCAAAGCTTGCTGATCCCCACGACGATCAGGTAGGCCCCGACGATGCCCGCGAGGATCGTCACCACGATCCGCTGGTGGCTGCTGATCCAGGTGTAGAACTGGTCGAGGCGTGCGCGTGTCGCCTCGGACGCGAGTGCGAAGCTCACGAGCGGGATCTCGGCGATGGCGAATGCCACGAAGTTGAACACGAGGAGCGCACCGATCTGTGCGCTCGTTCCGGCGCCGGACTTGAGAATGGCGGCGAGTGCCGCCAGGTAGTAGGCGGACGGCATGCCGACCGCCGCGCCGTAGGCCCAGACGATCCACGGCGATTCGTTGTGCAGGGCGTCTTCGGCCAGGTCGCCGATCACTAGGCGGCGGTGATCGGCCAGCTGGACAGGACGCCGGACGTGATCGGACACTCCTTCGGCGGGTTGCTGACGCAGATCGTCGCCGGGCGCGGCCTCTCCGCGGTGGCGGTCGCGATCGATCCCGCGCCCTTCCGCGGCGTGCTGCCGCTGCCCATCTCAGCGCTCAAGTCGGGTTCGCCCGTCCTCAAGGAACCCGGCCAGGTCGCGGACACGGCCCTGACCTTCGTGCAGCGCTTCGTGAGGTGAGCAGCCGCGGCCGCTTCAATTCGCGCCGATCCTCGGCAATCCCGCGTTAGTCGGCGCAGGCGCCCTGCGGAGCGACGAGGCTCCAATCGCCTGGCATCCGTGTCCGCCCGTGTGCATCGCCGCCGGTCCGCTTGGAACTGGGTTCAAGAGTCCCATGAGTGGTGGGGAGGCTTCTCAGGCGCGCACCTCACGCAGACGCTCGGTCATGTCGCGGGCGCGGGGCGGCCTGCCTCGGGAGCGGCACCTCCGCCGTCGGCGTCGTTCGCGGCGTGGTTGCTACCGGTGCCGCAGTGGTGGCCGTGGGGTTCCTGACGCTGTTCGTGTCACTCGGCGGCCGCAGCTGGTTCGAAGCGTTGCTCGCTCTGCTGCCGCCAAGCGCGCAGGTGCGCTGTCGCCGCACGGGAACCGGAATCGCGAGCGCGATCGGCGGATACGTCACGGGCAACCTGTTCATCAGCCGCGTGGCGGGCGCCTTCACGACGCTGATCCTCCTGATCCTGGGCGTGCCGTTCGCGGTGCCGCTCGGCGTGCTCGTCGCCGTCTTCGACCTCATCCCGCTGGTGGGGGCGACGCTCGGCACGATCGTGGTCGCAGCGGTCGCTCTGACGCACGGCCTGGCGACCATGGCGATCGTCGTCGCGCTGCTTGGTATCCCGGCAGCAGGAGCCATCAAGGTCGTGACGCGTGAGCTGGTCGCCTGGCGCCGCGGCCAGGACGCGCCGCCTGCCGGCCCTCGACCTCGGCGAAGAGCTGCCGCGACTGAACTCCGGGGCACGACGCAGGAGCGACTCTGACGGATCACCTTGCACGCGCGAAGGACGAGGGCCTGGCACAGCGCGCGGACGCGAGGCCCCAACGGACTTTCTAGGTGATGCGGCGCGTGGCTCGCCACAGCGAGGCCGCGAGCAGGACGGCAACGGCGAGCGGGAGGAGCCACCACGCGTTGACCCCGTTGTGGCTGAGAGCCCACGTGATGCCGACGGCCACGACGATGCCGGCGGCGATGCGCCAGTCGTCGCCGACGACGAAATTCCACCAGAAGCGGCCGAACGCACGGAGATGGCTCACAGATCGACCCCCGCCGCACTCAGCACAACTCGCCTGCTCCGAAGCGCGCGCACGAGCGTGAACGAGACCGCCCCGAAGAATGCGACGACCCCGAGCAGGAGAACCTCACCGCCCGGCCAATCGACGCCGGCTCCCTCGGCGGCCCAGAAGCAGCCGAAGCTCGTCAGCAGGATGCCGACAGCGAATTTGATCGTGTTCTCGGGTACTCGCGAAAGCGGCCCGTGAGCGAGCAGCCCGGCGGCGACGACGAGCACCGCCGCAGCCCCGGCGCCAAGCGCCGCCAACGGCAGTTGCCCCTGCGCACTTCCGAAGGCAATCACGATGAAGACCACCTCCAGGCCCTCGAGCAGGACACCCTTGAACGCAACGGTGAACCCATACCAGTCGAGTCCGGCTCGCTGCTCATGCCCCGCCTCCGTAGCCTGATCGCGCTCCTGCCGGAACGCTTCGTCCTCGTCGTGCAACGGCTTGTAGCCGCTCGAGCGCAGGATGGCCTTCCGCAACCACTGAAGCCCGAAGGCCAGCAGCAGGGCACCGACGATGAGCCGCAACGTCTCGATGGGGATGAGGCGCAGCGCCGGCCCGAGTGCAACGACCAGCACCGCCAGGGTTACCGTCGCCGCCCCCACACCGATCAGCGGAGCCCGCCAGCCACGCACGACCCCGACGCCGAGCACGATTGTCAATGCCTCGACCATCTCGACCGCACTGGCGAGGAAGGCTCCCAGCAGAAGCAGTAGCGTGCTCGTGGTCACGCCGACCATCGTCGCCGCCGGCGGTGACTCTGGCATCGGAGCAACAACCGACGGGCTGCGTGAAATCGCGCTCGGACCGCCGCCGGCACGCCGGGCGGCCCGAGCGATGACGTCAACTGCGGCGACGGATCACGGAGCGGTCCCGAGGAGGACGTACGTGAGCCACGTGCGCCAGAACGTGGATGTCCCCGAGCATGTGCCATCACCTGCGGAGCCGTCGAGGCGCAGCGTGTACGTCCCTGGATCGGCGACGTAGGCAGTCTCCGTCGCCGGGAACGGACCGTTTCCCGCGAACAGGACGGCCGTGACGGCCATGCCGAGACGCGACGTGCCCGCGACGTAGTTGGTCGCGAAGGCCTGTGGCGAGGTCGCGACGGCGGCGCCCGCCTTCAGGAGCGTCACCGTGAGGTAGCCCGTGTTCAGGTTCGTGCTGTCACGTGCCCAGGCCCCTCCTGCGGAGGCGAGGACGCGAGATGGCCTCGTCACTATGATCGTCTGCGTCGCGAGGGTCGAGGGCCCGCAACCGGTCACGGTGACGTTCGTCGCGTTCGTGGTTCTCCCCGAACGTCGGTCCCTGGGTCCGACGTTCTCCCTTGGTGCCGGCGGCACCGGTAGCCCCTTGGGCGCCGTTCGCGCCTGTCGCCCCGGTCGCGCCACGAGCGCCCTTGAGGCTCTTGCGCGCCGACCTGCTCAGGTCCTTGATGCCGATGCTCCCGTTCTTGATCTGTGCGCCGGTGATCATCTTCCTCACGACCGCGCGCGCTTCGGCGCCGTAGGACGTCCCCGACATCGCGACGCACAGCGCCACGAAGGCTACGACCATCGCGCCAGACGGCGCCCGTCCGAGCTTGCCCCTCATGGTTCCTCGATTCATCACGTGCCTGCACGGGTCCCGGCGGATCAGGCTCCACCGCTTTCGAGCGTGCTCTCAACCTAGTCGCGCGCGGCGCGGGGAACTGCCTCTGACGGTGGCGCCGCCCAATCTGCGCCCTTCGAGGCAAGACGACCTAGCCTGCGGTCACTGCCATGTACGACACACTCCTCGAAGACCTGCTCACGGAGGCCTCGCTGAACTCCGCGTCGCGCGGTGCGATTTCCGGCGCATACCCGTCACTCGACGACCTGCTGTCGGCGACGCTCAGCGAGGTCGCCGACGCGGGAGGCGACGACGAGGCGTCGAGGCTGTGGGAGGTGCTGGAGCGCCGCTGGCGTTCCGAAGCGGGCAGCGACCTCGGCCAGGCGGGCGCCGCCAGCAGGCTCGCACAGCTGATCGTGACGACTTCCCCGGATGAACGGCCCACGTCGCTACGCGTGCAATTGCGCGTCCTCGCGCTCCTCGACGTCACGATGCGCGCCGCGGGCTACGACCCTGACGTTCCGGTCGCAGAGGACTCCTAGCCTCGCGGGTCAGGCCTGCAGGATCGTCAGCGCGGTCACTCCTGCCACGACCGCCCCGGCGCCCAGCAGCTGGCGCCTGCCGAGACGCTCGCCGAGAACGATCCAGCCGACTGCCGCGGCGATCAGCGCGAACTGGGACGCGATCACCGCCGGCACCGCGACGCCGATTCGATCCGACGACTCGATGAAGGCCGCGAAGGCGGCGACCTCGCCGATCCCCGCGACGATCACGGGCGTGATGACGCCGCGCGGGCTGCGGAGGCGGCCCGTCAGGGCCAGCGGAAGTGACACCAGCGCGACGCTCGAGAGCCGGATGCAGACGAGCACCCAGTCCGCCCCGATGCCCGAGCCGCCGCGGGATGCGGCGTAGAGCGAGAGTCCGGTAAAGCACGCGGCTGCGAGAGCGAGCAGGATCCCGCGGCGCTCGCGCGGTGGCGCCTGCGCTCCGCCGTCGCCACTCATCAGGACGAACGTCCCGATCGCAGACACCGCGATCGCGACCACGGAGAGCGGGTGGAGCGACTCGCCGCCGATGGCGGCGTAGATGGCCGCGAACGCTCCCTGCACGGAGATGGTGGCGGTGACCAGCCCCACGCGCCCGTACTGGAGGCCGGTGAACATCAGCGCGAGGCCCGCCAGCGAGCAGACGGCCGCGACCATCGCCCAGGCCCAGGCGCCGGCGCTCGCGTCCGGAACGCCGCGGAGCAGCGCGATCGGCAGGATCACGACGAGCCCGACGCCGAAGACCCACGCAAGCGCGCTCTGGCCGCCCAGCGCCCGCGAGACCCTCGCTTCGAGCACGGAGATGCTGCCCCAGGTGACGGCAGTGAACGTTGCGAGCAGGACGCCGACGAGCATGGCTCAGCGCGTCGCCGCGACCAGCGCGACGCCTGCCAGGAGTGCGGAGATGCCCGCCAGTTGGCGGCGGGAGAGGCGTTCGCCGAGCACCACGAACGAGATCACCATGCCGACCACCGCGGCTTGCGAGGCCAGCACCGCGGGCACCGACACGCCGCTCGAGTCGGCCGCGATCAGGAACGCGAGGTACCCGCTGGATTGCGCGAGCGCCGAGTAGAAGACGAAACGCAGGAACCGGCCGGGGCGCGGGAGGCGGCCGAGCAGGGTCAGGGGGATCGCGATCAGCACGACCCCGAACGTACGGCTGCCGGCCGGCAGCCACAACTCCGGCGCCTGCTCGATCGCGCGCGCACCCGCGAACAGCGAGAGCCCGAACAACGACGCCGCGAGCGTGGCGAGCAGGCCGGCCTGCAGCGGATGGCCTGCGCCCTGGGGCACCGCGACGCGCACCGACGTGAGCACGAACGTCATCCCGCCGAGCGCGATCACCAGGCCGAGCAGGGTGAGGGCAGCGAGCCGCTCGCCCGCCGCGAACGAGATCGTGGCGGCGACCGCGCCCTCCAGCGCTCCGATCCCCGCCACGAGCGGCACGGGACCAAGGCGTATCGCGCGGTAGAACGGCGCGAATGCCGCCACGGCCGCGAGGCTCGACGCCGTCAGCCAGAAAAGTCCCTGCCTGCCGACGCCGGAGGTGTCGTGCGCGAACACCAAGGCGATCGGCAGCGTGATCGCGCACCCGGCGATGCTGCTCCACCCGAGCACGCCAACGGCGCCGACGATGCGCGTCGCGCGCGCGTCCGTCACGGTCGACGAGCCCCACAGCAACGCGGCCAGCAAGCCGCCGATGATCCCCGTCACGCGTGCGTCCCGGCGATCACGGCCACGCCGATGAGCAGCCCCGCAAGGCCACCGACCTGGCGACGGCTCAGCCGCTCGCCGAGCAGGAGCACGCCGCCGATGATCGCGATCACCGCGAACTGGGAGGAGAGCACCGAGGGGATCGCTACGCCCTCCGAGCGGCCGGCGACGCGATAGAGGACGAAGCCCGCGAACTGCAGGGCTGCGGCAGCCGTGACGAACGTCCACGCCGCACCTGGCCGCCCGAGCTGCCGGCGCCAGAGCAGCGGCCCGCCGATGACCACGAAGGGCAGCACGCGGTAGAGCAGCTGCAGCCAGGCGTCGCCCAGCGCGTCGCCCGCGCGGATGGCGGCGAGCAGGAACAGCGCGAAGCCGCACGCGGCGCCGGCTGCCAGTAGGACAGACGCCAGCGAGTGGCCGGCGACGCCCGCCCGCTCCTGCGAGGCCGTTGCGTAGAGCACGACCAGCATGCCGCCGATCACGAGTGCGAGGCCGACGGCCGTTGCGGCCGCGATGCGCTCGCCGAGCGCAACGCTCGCGAGCGCGGCGAGCGCGCCGTCCACCGCCATGACCGGCGAGACCACGGACACGGCACCGCGCCCGATCGCCGCGTAGGCGAGCGTCAGCCCGACGCAGACGCCCACCCCGCCGACGGCGATCCAGGCGAGCGCTCGCGTCGACGGCATCGTCGGCGCGCCCTCGTGGACGGCGAACGGCAGCACCTGCACGAGGCCGATCAGCTGCACCCAGGCGAGCGCCTGCAGCGACCCGATGAGGCGCGTCGAGCGGTTGTCGCAGGCCGCCGAGATGCCCCACGCCAACGCGGCGCCGAGCGCCGCGGAGATTGCGAGCATCAGGAGATGGTTCCGGTCGTAGCGAGCACGAGCACGAGCGTTCCGAGGACGACGCGGTAGACCACGAACACGAGCGTGGAATGCGTCGTGAGGAACTTCAGCAGGCCGGCGATCGAGGCGTAGCCCACGACGAAGGCGACCGCCGTCGCGATGATCGTCGCCCCGACTCCCGGCCCGTTGCCCTCGGTCGCGTGACGCAGCTCCAGCAGCCCGCTCAGGACGACTGCGGGAACGGAGAGCAGGAACGAATAGCGCGCGGCCGAGATGCGGTCGAGGCCGAGGAAGAGCCCGCCCGTGATCGTCGCTCCCGAGCGCGAGACGCCCGGAACCAGCGCGCACGCCTGGGCGAAGCCGATCAGCACGCCGTCGCGCATCGTCAGCGACTCGATGCCGCGGCTGCGGCTAGCGACATGCTCGGCGTACAGCAACGCGAGCCCGAGTGCGATCAGCGCCGTGCCGATCAGCTCCAGATTGCGTGCGCCCGTCTCGACCTGATGCCGGAACGCGAGCCCGAGGATGCCGATCGGGATCGTGCCCACGAGCACGTACCAGCCGAGGCGCGAGTCGAGCGTCTGGCGGATCTCAGGGTTGCGCAGGCCGCGCGTCCAGGCCACGAGGATGCGCGCGATCTCGACGCGGAAGTAGAGGAGGATGGCCGCCATCGTGCCGAGCTGGATGACGGCGGTGAAGGCCGCGCCGGGATCCTCCCAGCCGACGAAGGCCGGAACGATGCGCAAGTGCGCCGTGCTCGACACCGGCAGGAATTCCGTGAGGCCCTGCACGAAGCCGAGCACGATCGCCTGCGGGGTGTCCACGCGAGCAGCGTACGTTCAGGCGGCTCGGGCAGGCCGCGGTCGTCAGGCGACCGGCTGCATGATCTGCGCGCCGACCTCGCGCGCGATCTCGACGAACGTCTCGGCGGCCCGCGAGCGGTAGCGGTCGCGATGCCAGAAGATCGCGATCCGGCGTGTCAGGTACTCGCCTTCGAGCGGCACGATCTCGACATCGGCATCGAGGCCCGGCTCGGCCGCCAGGCGGGGCACGAGCGCGTGCCCGATGCCCGCTCCGACCATGCGCATGACCGTGAGGTTGTCGTCGGTGCGGAAGACCGCGTGGCGCGACGCGCCGGAGGCCGCCCACGCCCGTTCGAGCGTGAGCGAGCAGGACACGCCCTGCGGCGGCTCGACGACGTCGAGCCCGTCGAGCTCCTGAAGCGTCACGGTCAGGCGACCGCGATACGGACTGCCAGGCGGGGCCAGGAGGACGTAGCGATCCTCGAGCAGCATCTCGCTCGCGAGCTGTACGGGCACCGGGACGTGGGCGGAGGCGAACGTCAGGTCGAGCGCCCCCGACGCCACGCCGTCGAGCAGGAGCGATTCGTCCAGCTCCTCGCGGATCTCCACGCGCACCTCGGGCCAGCGCGCGCGGAACTTCCCGACGACGCCGGGGAGGATGCGCGCGCCGGCCGACTGGAACGTGCCGACACGGATCGTCCCCGACTCGCCCGCGACGAGCTGATCGAGGTCGGCCCGCAGCGCGCCGAGCCGCGCGAGCAGGCGGTCGGCGTGCCGCAGCACCACCTCACCGGCCTCGGTCAGCGAGACGGGGCGCGGGCCGCCCGGGCGCTCGACCAGCTTCAGGCCGACCGCCCGTTCGAGCGCAGCGATCTGCTGCGAGACCGCCGACTGGGCGTAGCCGAGGCGCTCGGCGGCACGCGAGAAGGAGCGCTCCTCGGCGACCGCCTGGAGCGCGGCCAGATGGCGAGCCTCGACCCCGACGAGTCCATCACCAGACATGATCGATTCCAGTCACTATCGGCATTTCCCTTATCGATCGCACAAGCCGATACTACAGAAGGGAGTCAATCAGTCAAGGAGCTGGACATGATCAACGTCATCTTCGTCCTCGTCGCCTTCGTCGCATTGCCCGCCCTGGCCTGGCGTTACGGTGTAGACAGCCGCGCGCACAGCTCCTGGAGCCCACCGAGCGACTGGCGCGAGCGGGATCCGCGCAGCTGAGGAGTCGTCAGCTCGCGGCGGCGACGCAGACCGAGCAGAACGCACCGAAGAGCGGCTCGGTGAACGCGGGTGAGCCGGCGGCGATCGAGGCCTCGAGAGCATCAGGATCCAATCCCATGCGCTCCGGCGCGCCCGCCCAGTTCCTGATCCACCCCCGGTAGAGGGGGAGATCCACTTCGGGGTGGAACTGCAGCCCCCACGTGCGCTCACCGAAGCGGAACGCCTGATGCTCGCTCTGCTCGCTGCGAGCGAGATGCACGGCCCCGTCCGGCAGGTCGAACACGTCGAGGTGCCACTGATACACGCCGACCGCCTCGCGCAGGTGTGCGAGCAGGGGATCGCGCGCTGCCTCGGGGGTCGCCTCCACGGACAGCCAGCCGACCTCGGGGCGATCGGCGGGGCGCGCCTCCGCGCCCAGTGCGCGCGCGAGCAACTGGCCGCCCAGGCAGATGCCGAGCACCGGCACACCCTCGTCCACCGCCTCGCGCAACAACTCGCGCTCGCGCGCGAGATACGGGAAGCCCTCCTCGTCCCACGACTGCATCGAGCCTCCCAGCGGAACGACACCTCCGAAGTCGCGGGCACGCAGGCCGTCCAGATCGCCCTCCCAGGCGTGGGCCGAGACGATCGGCAGGCCGCGGGCGCGCACGACGCGCCCGAGCAGCCCGAGGCCCGGCAGCGTCGGATCCTGCTCGATGGCGAGGATGGGCTTCACGGCACGCGGAGCGTAGTCGGTACCGGCCGCACACCCGGGGTCTGACCCGGTGTGGGAGCGCTCGCGGCTACGACTTCTTGGGCGCGGCCGCGCGGCGCGGCTTCGCGCCCGCCTTCTTGGCCGGTGGTGCCTTCCTCGCCGTTGCCTGACTCGTCGCCGCGGCGAGGCTCGCCTCGAGAGCGGCCATGAGGTCGTCGACCTTCGCGGCCGGCTCGGGCACGTGCGACTCCACGATCTCACGGCCCTCGGCCTTGGCGCGCACGAGGTCGATCACGCGCTCGCGGTAGGTGTCCTTGTAGCGGTCGGGATCCCATTCGGCGGCGAGCGACTCGACCAGCTGCGAGGCGATCGCGAGCTCCTTCGGCGAGACCTCGGCCGGGTCGGCCGCGAGCTCCTCGACGGCGGCCCGCGGGACGATCTCGTCGGCGAACAGCATCGTCGAGAGCATCAGCGCATCCCGCGCCGGGCGAATCGCGGCGAGATATTCCTTCGAGCGCAGGACCACGCGCCCGAGCCCGACCCGCGACGTGCCCTCGAGCGCGGCCAGTAGCAGCGCGTACGGCTTGGCCGCCGTCTTGTCGGGCGCGAGGTAGTAGGTCGACTCCCAGTGGATCGGATCGATGTCGTCGAGCGCGACGAACTCCTCGATCTCGATCCGGCGCGTGCGCTCCGCCGCCACGCCCTCGAGCTCCGCCGGCGTGATCGTGACGTAGCGACCGGGCTCGATCTCGTAGCCCTTGACGATCTCCTCGTAGGCCACCTCTTCGCCGTCGATCGAGCAGACGCGCTTCTGCTGGATGCGCCCGCCGTCGGCGCCGTGCAGCTGGTTGAAGCGGACGTCCTTGCGCGAGACGGCCGAATACACCTTCACCGGCACCATCACGAGGCCGAAGGAGACGGCACCGCTCCAGATCGCTCGAGCCATGCCGTTACCTTACCCCGCCGCGCGAGCGAGGACTCCGGTCCCGCACCGTCACGCGCAGAACTCTCGCGCCGCGGCGAGCAGCACGTCGGCGCAGCGCTCGACGGAGGCCAGATCGACCCATTCGACGACAGCGTGAGCGCCCTCGCCGCCCGGCCCGAACACCACGGTCGGAATGCCGGCGCCCGTCAGGATCGCGGAGTCCATCCAGGCGGCCCAGCCGATCACGGCCGGCGCCACGCCGAGCACCCGCTGCGCGTGCCCGCGCACGAGCCGCACGATCTCCTCTTCCAGGCCGACCTCGAAGGGCGGACGCACGAGCGTGGTGCGCATCTCGGCGCGCAGCTCGGGATCCGCCGCAGCGGCCTGCTCCACGAGCTCGCGCAGCTGCGACTCGACGACGTCCCGGCCCTCGCCCGGAATGGTGCGACGCTCGAGTTGCACGAGACAGCGCTCCGGGTAGCTCGAGAGCTCCTGGCCGCCCTCGATCACGGACGCGTGTACCGAGCCGGGTCCGAGCAGCGCGTGACCCGGCTCCTGTGCGAGACGGCGGCCGAGCTGATCGATGCCCGTCAGCACGCGTCCGGCCTTGGCGATCGCATCGATGCCGAGCTGTGGCTGCGACCCATGCGCGGCGCGACCGGCGATCTCGACCTCGAGCCAGGCGAATCCCTTGTGGGCAACGCACACCTCGAGCGCCGTCGGCTCCGTCACGATCGCGGCGTCGGCGCGAACCTGCGCGGCCACGGCCTGGCTTCCGATGCTCGCGAACTCCTCATCGCAGACGGCTGCCACGACCACGTCGCCCGGGAGTCCGAGGCGCGCCGCCTCCGCACAGGCCCAGAGTGCGGCGGCGAGGCCGCCCTTCATGTCGACGCTCCCCCGGCCGTAGAGGCGATCGCCGTCGACCCGCGCCTCCAGCGGACGCTCGTAGCCGTCGTGCCCGACGGTGTCGGTGTGGCCGTTGAGCAGCAGCGTGCGGCCACCGCCGGTGCCCCGCGCCACGCCGATCACGTTGGCGCGTCCGGGCGCGATCTCGTCGACGCGTGCCTCCACGCCGGAAGCCTGGAGCCACCCGGCGATGAAGCGCGCGATCTCCATCTCCCCCGCGCCGCCCGCCACGAGATCGGGATTGACCGAGTCGATGGCGACGAGCTCGCCGACGAGTTCTCGCAGGCTCACAGCCGGGGACATTAGACCTCTCGCGCCCTCGGCCGTCGCACGGGGTACCCTCTCGCTCCGAACCTGCGAACAACCCTCCGAAGGAGCACCCGTGAGCACCCAGGATCTCGCGGCTCTCGCTGCCGAGCTGAAGGCCAAGGGCGTGCGCGCGCTCACCGTCACCTGGTGTGACAGCAACGGCATCCAGCGCTCGCGCAGCGCACCGATCGACAAGCTCGCCTCGGCCGTCGAGCGCGGCATGGGCTGTTCCTTCCTGTTCGCCGTCTTCGACTCGCACGACCACATCCACTGGGGCGTCGAGGGACTGGACACCGCCACGGGCGACTTCCGGCTCAAGGCCGTGCCCGAGCGCATCGTCCAGCAGGCCGGCCAGCCCGCCTTCGCCTGGGCTCCCGGCACGCTCTGGCTGCAGGAGGGGCCGCGCTGGGAGCATTGCTACCGCGCCGCGCTCGAGCGCCTCGTCGAGCGCGCGGCCGGGCTGGGCTACGAGTTCAAGGTCGGCCTCGAGCTCGAGTGGTTCATCGGGCAGGACTCCGACGAGCCGGTGGCCGCGCATCGCGGGCCGGTCTACAGCCCGAACGCGATGCTCGACGTGAGTGAGTTCCTCTCGGAGCTGCTCGCCGACCTCGACGACAACGGGCTCTCGATCGGCCAGATCCACGCCGAGTACGCCTGGTCGCAACTCGAGATCTCGCTCGACGCCAAGGATCCGCTGAACGCGGCCGACGATCAGCTGCTCGCGCGCGAGACGATCCGCACCGCCGCCCGCGCCAATGGGCTGCGTGCCTCCTTCGCACCGCTCGTGACGCCGGAGGGCGTGGGAAACGGTTGGCACTTTCATGTCTCGATCCACAAGGACGGCCGCAATCTGCTGGCCGGCGGCGACGGCCCCGAGGGCATGACGCCCGAGGGCGAGTCCTTCGTCGCCGGCATCCTGCGCGATCTGCAGGGAGTGGTCGCCGTCACCGCACCGAGCGTGCCGTCCCTGATCCGCCTGCGGCCGGGGTACTTCGCGAGCGCCTTCGCGTTCTGGGGAGCCGACAACCGAGAGGCCTCGTTGCGCTTCGTTCCGGGCGCCGAGGCGATCGGAGCCCAGAACGCGAACATCGAGCTCAAGGCCTCCGATGCCTCGAGCAACCCCTACCTGGGGCTCACGGCGATGCTCGCCTGCGGGCTCGGTGGCATCGAGGACGGGCTCAAGCTGCCCGAGCCGATCCTCGACGATCCCGGCCGCTGGACGCCGGAGCAGCGCAACGAGCGCGGCGTGCGGCGCTTCGCCCAGGGCGTCGACGAGCAGATCGCGAGCTTCGAGGAAGCGTTCCGCATCCGCGAGGCGTTCGGCGATCCCCTTGCCAACGCGTTCACCGGCGTCCGGCGCTCCGACGCCGAGTGGGCCGAGGGCAAGAGCGCCGAGGAGATCATCGCGGCCCACCTCTGGCGCTACTGAGAACTGGATTCAAAAGTCGCGTGGCGTTCGGAAGACCACACACGGGACTCTTGAAACCAGTTCTGACAGCTCTGACGCCTGACGGTTTTCCGACGCCCGGGGAAGCGCGTCGCTCCGAGGGCCGCGCGGGTACCATGCCGGGCTGCGTGGCCGAGTTGCCGACCCCGACCCGGCTCTTCACCGTCGAGCAGGCGAACGCGCTGCTGCCCGACATCCTGCCCGTGGTCGCAAGCCTGCGCGAGCACGCGCTCGCGCTGCGCGCAGAGCAGGCCGTGCTCGACGAGCTTGCGCAGCGGGCCGAGGAGATGGGCGGCGTCCGGCCGACGGCGCGTGAGGCCGAGGCCGCGGTGCACGCCTGTGAGCATCTCGGTCAACTCGACGACGCGATCGGCGAGCTGCAGGCCGCAGGCGTGCGAGTGAAGGACGCCGAGCGGGGTCTGCTCGACTTCCCGAGCGAGCGCGACGGCGAGCTGATCGAGCTGTGCTGGCTGTACGGCGAGCACGCCGTCGGGCACTGGCACCGCATCGGCGAGGGCTACGCCCAGCGCCGCCAGGTTTAGCGAAGACCGCGCGGCGCTCATGTCCAGCCATGGCTGGCGGGATCGTCCGAGCAGATGCCGTCGACCTCCAGGCGCAGGAGCCGCTCGATCTCCTTGGGTCGGTCGACCGTCCAGACCCAGATCTCGCCTCCGGCGTGATGCACGCGGTGCACGAGCAACCGGCTGACGAGCTTGCGGCTGCACGACACGACCTGGGCGTCGTACTCCGCGAGCAGTCCCGGCGCGCGCCAGGCGTACCAGATCCGCTGCAGCTGGAGGTGATGCGTGCCGCTCGGCGGAGCGTGGCGGGGCATCGTGAGGCCGGCGCGGATGCCCGGCTCGGCGCGATGGATCGCCCCCAGCATCGCCCAGTTCCCGCCCGTGCAGGTCACGCGACCGGTCAGCCCCGCGTCGCGCACGAGACCGATCAGCTGCGCTCTCGATGCCGCTGGCCTTGAGATCGAGGTTGAAGCCGACGCGCGTCCGCCCGCCGAGCGCGAGGACGTCCGCGATCAGCGGCGCACCGGGCGCGTCGCCACGGTCGTGATGAGCGACGAGCGCGCCGTCGGGCCGTCGTCGCACGTCCACCTCGAGGATATCCGCACCGCGTTCGATCGCAGCCGTGAATGCCTCCAGGGTGTTCTCTGGCGCACCCGCGGCGTAGCCGCGATGAGCGATGCGGAGCGGAGCGGCGATGGTGCGTCCGGGCTACCGCAGGGAAGCCCACGGTTGCCCGGAGGACACGTCGACGAGCTGGTAGCCCTCGTCGCCCACGGCGGGCGCGAGCACGACCTGCAGGTGCGCGGTCTCGCTGCCGGTGTTGAACGAGGCGTGCACGACGTCGGCGTCGAGATAGACCGAGTCGCCCGCCTCGAGCGATCGTGCGCTCCTCGCCGATCCACTGCTCGATGCGCCCGGCCTTGACGATGATCATCTCGTCCTGGGCGGGGTGCTTGTGGAAGTCGTGCCCGAAGCCGGGCTCGAGCGAGACGTCCATGACCACGAACGTCTTGCAGCCGGTGTTGGCAGGTCGGGCGCGCCAGCCGATGTCGCCCCAGTCGAGGTGGTCGACCGCGATCCCGGCCTGTTTGACGAAGGTGCTCATCGCTCGCTCCTAGGGGTTGAAGGTCAGGTCCTTGAAACGCCGCATGTTCTCGGTCATCGCGACTTCGGTCGGCAGCCGCTCCATGCTGGAAGCGCCGAAGAAGCCCTTCACCCCGTGCGTGCGCTCGAGCACGTAGCGGGCGTCCTCGGGCTCGGCGATCGGCCCGCCGTGGCAGAGCACGATCACCTCCGGCCGGATCGCGACGGCCGCGTCGTGCATCTCCTGCACGAGGACGACCGACTCGTCCAGCGTCTTGGCGGTGCTCGCGCCGATCGTGCCCTTGGTCGTGAGCCCCATGTGCGGCACGAGCACGTCGGCGCCTGCCTTCGTCATCGCGACGGTGCTCTCGATGTCGAAGACGTACGGCGCGGTGAGCAGATCCTTCTCGCGCGCGATGCGGATCGCCTCGACCTCGAGGTCGTAGCCCATGCCGGTCTCCTCGAGATTGACGCGGAACAGCCCGTCGAGCAGTCCCACCGTCGGGAAGTTCTGGACGCCGGAGAAACCGATGCGGATCAGCTCGTCCATGAAGACGTGCATCAGCCGGAACGGATCGGTACCACAGACGCCGGCGAGCACGGGCACGTCGCGCACCACCGGCAGCACCTCACGCGCCATGTCGACGACGATCTCGTTGGCGTCGCCGTACGGCATCAGCCCCGAGAGCGACCCGCGACCGGCCATGCGGTAGCGGCCGGAGTTGTAGATGATGATCAGGTCGACGCCGCCCGCCTCGGCGCATTTCGCCGAGAGCCCGGTGCCCGCCCCTGCTCCGATCACGGCCCTGCCGCTCGCGATCGTCGCCTGCAGCTTCGCAAGCGCCTCGGCGCGCTTCACGCGGCGCCGCCGAGGTACTGGCGCAGCTTGTCGACCATCGCCTCCGCGAAGGCGGGGTCGTTGATGTCGCTCTCGAGCTCGATCAGCTCAACATGCGGTCCGCAGTTCGCGCGCACGGCCGCAAACAGCGCCTGGTCGGCGTCGGCGTCGTAGAACGGGCCGCCCGGGGTCGCGATCATCGAGATGCCGCCCAGGGGCACGAACAGCGCGACAGGCCCCGTCGAGGCCGAGAGCTTGCGGGCGACCTCCTCGCCCAGCCTGGCGCACTCCTCAGGGGTCGTGCGCATGAGCGTCACCTGCGCATTGTGCACGTAGATGTTGCGACCCTCGAAGGCGGCCGGGACGGTCTCGCGGGGCCCGAAATTGACCATGTCGAGGGCGCCCAGCGACACGACCTGCGGCACGCCCGCGCGGCCAGCCGCCGTGAGGCGGTCAGGGCCGGCGCTGAGCACTCCGCCGACCAGCTCGTCGCACAGCTCCGTGGTCGTGGCGTCCAGCACGCCGGCGATGAATCCGCCCTCGATCAGGGCCTCCATCGAACGCCCGCCCGTGCCCGTCATGTGAAACGTGAGCACCTCGTACCCGAGCCCGTCCAGCAACTCGGCGGCGTGGGTCACGCAGGGAGTCGTCACGCCGAACATCGACGCGGCGACCAGCGGCCGGCTCTCGCCCAGCTCGAGCGGCGCGGCCAGCACCATGCCCGCCATGGCCGCCGCGGCGTTGGCGAGGATGCGCGCCGAGACCGAGTTGATGCCGGCGACGTCGACGACCGAGGCCGCCAGCAGCATGTCGCTCGCACCCACGATGGGCCGCGTGTCGCCTGCGGCGATCGTCGAGACGATCAGCTTGGGCACGCCGACCGGCAGCGCCCGCATGGCCTCCGCGGCGATGGACGTGTTGCCAGAGCCGCCCGCGGCGAGCACGCCGTCGCAGCGACCCTCGGCGTACAGGCGCTGAACGACCGCCGTGGCTCCCCGCGCCATCGTCAGCACCGCCTGGCCGCGGTCGCCCGCGGCGCGCAGTGCCTCCACGTCGGCGTTCGCGGCGGACGCGACCGCCTCGCGGCTCACATCGGGCTCGACCAGCGGCGGCCCCATGATCCCGGCGTCCACGAGGATCGTGCCGACGCCCGCCGCGTGCAGGCGGTCGCGCAGGAACGCGTACTCGCGCCCTTTCGTATCGAGCGTGCCCACGAGCACGACAGTCGCGTTTGCCACCTGCCCTCCCTCCTGCCGTTTCAGGGCGACGGTACAGCACGCGTGCCGGCAAGCGTGACTTCGCCGACGGCGATTCCCGCCCCGACGACCCGGTCAGCTCAGGTGCGGCGGGAACTGGTTGCCCGTGGCCTCCTGATGTGGGATCACGACGTGCGCGTCGCCGCCGGCCGCGTCGCCCGCGATGCTGCGGCGAGTAGCGCTGGCGCCGAGTTCAAGAGTGGGAACGCTCACGGTGGTCAGCTCGGCGCAGAATCTACCGCAGCGCGACGAGGGCGAATCGGCCCTTGCACGCACGGGCGGCCGCTCTCTTCGCCGACCCCGAGGTCAGCCGACACCGGGTGCGTCCGGCTGCCGCAGCAGAAGGAGCGAACGCGCTGTGACGATCGCCGCGCCGCGCGCGGTCAGGAGCTTCACGGGCGCATCCGGGTAGGCCGTCGAGAGCTCGGTCTGCCAGCGCGGGCCGAAGCGGCGCGGCGGCAGCGCGAAGGTGACGTCCTCGTAGTGCGCGTTCAGCAGCAGCACGAACGATGCGTCGACGACCGGCTCGCCGTGCGCGTCGACGCTCCCGATTCCGCGCCCGTTCAGGAACACGCCGAGCGCGTGCCCGCCGGCGTTCTGCCAGTCGGCGGCGGTCATGCGCCGGCCGTCGGGCCGGAACCACCAGGCGTCGGGCAGCCCCGACGACGAGCCCCGGCCGTTGAGGAACTGCGTGCGACGGAAGATCGGGTGCGCACGACGCAGCGCCAGCAGGCGGCGCGTGAACTCGAGCAGATCCGCGTTCTGCTCGCCCCCATCCCAGTCGATCCACGAGATCTCGTTGTCCTGGCACCACGCGTTGTTGTTGCCGCGCTGGCTTCGCCCGAGCTCGTCGCCGGCCAGCAGCATGGGCACGCCCTGGGACAGCAGCAGCGTGGCCAGGAAGTTGCGCTGCTGGCGCTCCCGTAGCGCCAGGACCTCAGCGTCGTCGGTCGGTCCCTCGACCCCGCAATTCCACGAGCGATTGTCGTCCGTGCCGTCGAGGTTGTCCTCGAGGTTCGCCTCGTTGTGCTTGGCGTTGTAGGAGA
This sequence comes from uncultured Actinomycetes bacterium, assembly GCA_963845865.1. GTDB lineage: Bacteria > Actinomycetota > Thermoleophilia > Gaiellales > JALYLC01 > JALYLC01. The sequence continues at coordinate 194,376 of CAWJTT010000002.1, read as the reverse complement.
CGAGGTCGGCGAGCGTGAAGCCATCGTGGGCGGTGACGAAGTTGATCGAGGCCGAGGGGTGCCGTCCGTCCGATTCGTACAGATCGCTCGACCCCGTGAAGCGCGAGGCGAACGCCGCCACGTTCGTCTGGCCGCGCCAGACGTCGCGCATCGTGTCGCGGTAGAGCCCGTTCCATTCCGTCCAGAGCACGGGGAAGTTGCCGACCTGGTACCCACCCGGCCCGAGATCCCAGGGCTCCGCGATCAGCTTGACCTGCGAGAGCACCGGGTCCTGGTGGATCACGTCGAAGAACGCCGACAGGCGGTCGACGTCGTACAACTCCCTCGCCAGTGCCGATGCCAGGTCGAAGCGGAAGCCGTCGACGTGGCACTCGGTGACCCAGTAGCGCAATGAGTCCATGATCAGCCGGAGCACGCTCGGGTGCACCGGGTTGAGGCTGTTGCCGGTGCCCGTGAAATCCATGTAGCGGGAAGGGTCGTCGGGCATCAACCGGTAGTACGAGGCATTGTCGATGCCCTTGAAGGAGAGCATCGGACCGAGGTGGTTGCCCTCGGCCGTGTGGTTGTAGACGACGTCGAGGATGACCTCGATGCCCGCCCGGTGCAGGGCCTTGACCATGCCCTTGAACTCCTTGACCTGCTCGCCCTCCGTCCCCGTCGCCGCGTAGGCGGCATGCGGCGCGAGGTAGCCGATCGACGAGTAGCCCCAGTAGTTCGTCAGCCCGCGCTCGTGGATGAAGCGCTCCTCGACGATGTGATGCACGGGGAGCAGTTCCACCGCGGTGACACCGAGTGAGGTCAGGTAGTCGATGGCGGCGTCGGATGCCAGCCCGGCGTAGGTACCGCGCAGATCCTCTCGCACGCCCGGATGGCGATGCGTGAAGCCCTTCACGTGCAGCTCGTAGATGACGGTCTCGTGCCACGGCGTCTCGAGCGTCCGGTCGCCTTCCCAGTCGAAGCTCTGGTCGATCACGACGCACCTCGGAATCGCGGCCGCGTCGTCGGAGTAGTCGGCTACAGCGGCGTCACCCGATGGGCCCGGGACGTAGGGGAGGGTGTTCGCAGCCTCCCAGCGCACGCCACCTTCGATCGCCTTCGCGTACGGATCGATCAGCAGCTTGGCGGGGTTGAAGCGATGCCCGCGCTCGGGCGCATACGGACCGTGGACGCGCAGCCCGTAGCGCTGCCCGGGTCCCACTCCCGGCAGGTACGCGTGCCAGTTGAAGGCAGTGCGCTGCGTCAGCACGTGGCGCTGCTCGCGACCGTCGTCGTCGAAGAGGCATAACTCGACGTGCTCCGCGTTCTCCGAGAAGAACGAGAAGTTCGTTCCGTCTCCGTCCCAGACTGCGCCGAGCGGGTACGGCCTGCCCGGCCAGATCATGCGGTTGGGTGCCTCGTCGTCGCCAACCGCGCCGAGTCTACCGGCCTTCAGGCACCAGCCAGATCACGCCCAGCGGCGGCAGGTGCAGCTCGGCCGACCACTGCTGGCCGTGCCAGGCGAGCTCCTCGGCGTCGACGGCTCCGCTGCCGACGCCCGAGCCGCCGTAGGCCGTCGCGTCGGTATTGACCGCCTCGGCCCAGCGACCCGGCCGCGGCAGTCCGACTCGATAGCCCGGGCGCGGCACGGGTGAGAAGTTGCAGACGCAGACGAGCGTGCGCTCGGCCCCGGTCGAGAAGCGCGCGAACGCGATCACGTTGGCAGGCGCGTCGTTGAGCTCGAGCCACGTGAACCCGGCGGGATCGCCGTCGATCTCCCACAGCGCCCGCTCTTCGCGGTAGACCCGGTTGAGGTCGCCGACCAGCGTCTGCACGCCGCGATGCCCGGGCTGCTCGAGCAGGTGCCAGTCGAGGCTGCGGTCGTGGCTCCACTCGCGCTCCTGCGCCAGCTCGCCGCCCATGAACAGCAGCTTCTTGCCGGGATGCGCCCACATGTAGCCGTACAGCGCGCGCAGGTTGGCCAGCTGCTGCCAGCGATCGCCCGGCATCTTGTCGAGCAGTGAGCCCTTGCCGTGCACGACCTCGTCGTGCGAGAGCGGCAGGATGAAGTTCTCGCTGAAGGCGTACATCAGGCTGAATGTCAGCTCACCGTGGTGGTAGCTGCGGTGGGCGGGGTCGTGGCGGAAGTACGCCAGGGTGTCGTGCATCCAACCCATGTTCCACTTGAAGCCGAAGCCCAGCCCGCCGAGATACGTCGGCCGCGAGACCCCGGGCCAGGCTGTCGACTCCTCGGCCGCCATGACGACTCCCGGCTCGCGGCCGTGGACGAGTTCGTTGAGATACTCGAGGAATGCGATGGCCTCGAGGTCCTCGCGGCCGCCGAACGGATTCGGCACCCACTCCCCCGGCTTGCGCGAGTAGTCCAGGTAGAGCATCGAGGCGACTGCGTCGACGCGCACGCCGTCTGCGTGGTACTGCGAGAGCCAGAAGAGGGCATTGGCGACGAGGAAGTTGCGCACCTCGGTGCGTCCGTAGTTGAAGACGAGCGTGCCCCAGTCGGGGTGCGCCCCGCGGCGGGGGTCCTCGTGCTCGTACAGCGCCGTGCCGTCGAAGCGCACGAGCGCGAACTCGTCACGCGGGAAGTGGGCAGGCACCCAGTCGAGGATCACGCCGAGGCCGCGGACGTGCAGCCGATCGACGAAGGAGCGGAATTCGTCCGGTGTGCCATAGCGCGCCGTGGGCGCGAAGTACCCGGTCACCTGATAGCCCCACGAGCCCGTGAACGGGTGCTCCATGACGGGCATCAGCTCGACGTGCGTGAAGCCCAGCTCGAGCACGTAATCCGCCAGCTCGTCGGCCAGCTCGGCGTAGGTCAGCGAGCGGTTGCCCTCGAGCGTGTTGAGGCGCCACGAGCCGAGATGCACCTCGTAGATCGAGATCGGCCCAGCATGCGGCTCGGCGTCGCGCCGGCGCTCCAGCCAGGCCTGATCGGTCCACGCGTGACGCGGCTCGAAGACCACCGATCCGGTCTTGGGCGGCAACTCCGCCCGCAGCGCGCACGGGTCCGCCTTGAGGCGGACCACGCCGTCCGCGCCGCGGATCGCGAACTTGTAGGCGTGGCCTGCGACGGCCTCGGGGACGAACAGCTCCCAGACGCCGGCGGCGCCCAGCGATCGCATCGGCTGAGCGCCGTCGTTCCAGGCGTTGAAGTCGCCGACGACGCTGACCGCTCGTGCACCCGGCGCCCACACGGAGAACGCCGTCCCGGCAGCCCCGTCGATCGTGCGGGGATGCGCGCCGAGCGCGGTCCACAGCTGCTCGTGCCGCCCCTCGCCGATCAGGTGCAGGTCGAGCTCGCCGAGCGACGGAGCGAACGAGTACGCGTCGCGCACGACAACGGGCGCCGCATCCGGGTAGGAGACCTCGAGGTGATAGCGGGGCAGCGTGTGCATGCCCGGCAAGGCGGCCTCGAACACGCCCGCGGGATGCTCCAGCCGCAGGTCCACCGGCTCGCCCTGCTGGGGCAGCACACGCACCGACGTCGCCGTCGGGCGAAGCGCGCGCACGACGAGCCCGCCGTCGGCCTCGTGGACGCCGAGCACGCGGTGCGGATCCGGGTGGTCGCCTGCGACGAGGCGCTCGGCGTCCTCCGGCGTCATGCGGCGTCCGGAACGCCGGGCGATCCGGCGGCTAGCGTGCGCAGGAGTGACAGCGACGGCATCGGCATCGTGAATCTTCCCCGTTCGAGCGGAATCCTGCTCCATCTGACGTCGCTTCCCGGCGGGCGGCTCGGCCCGGCCGCCTACGCATTTGTCGACTGGCTCGCCGCGGCCGGGCAGTCGTGGTGGCAGGTGCTCCCGCTCGGCCCGCCCGACCGCTCCGGCTCGCCGTACACCTCGAGCTCGGCGTTCGCAGGCTGGCCGGGGCTGCTGGCGGAGCCGGACGCAGGCGTCAGCGAGGACGAACTCGAGGTGTTCCGGGACTCCCAGGCCTTCTGGATCCACGACTGGGAGCGCTTCGCAGGCTCGGGCTCCGCTGCCGATCAGGTGCGCTTCGAGCGGGAATGGAGCGCTCTGCGCAGCTACGCGTGCGAGCGCGGCGTCCGGCTGATCGGCGACATACCGCTCTACGTCGGAGCAGGGAGCGCCGACCATCTCGCCCACCCCGATCTGTTTCAGCGCGGCTTCGTCGCCGGCGCGCCGCCCGACGCTCTCAGCGCGAGCGGGCAGCTGTGGGGCAACCCCCTCTACGACTGGCCCGCCCTGCGCCGCCGCGGTTATGGCTGGTGGATCGAGCGCCTGCGCCGCGCGTCACAGTTGTGCGATCTGGCTCGCATCGATCATTTCCGCGGCTTCGTCGCCTACTGGTCGGTGCCCGCGCGCGCGCGCAGCGCGCGCGCTGGGCGCTGGCGGCGCGGGCCCGGCAAAGCGGTGTTCGAGGCGGCACTGCGAGAGCTCGGCGCGCTGTCGCTGATCGCCGAAGACCTCGGCGTCATCACGGCGCCGGTGGAGCACCTGCGGCTGCAACTCGGGCTACCCGGCATGGTCGTCCTGCAATTCGGCTTCGGCGGCGGTCCCCGCAACCCGCACCGGCCGGAGAACCACGTGGAGCTGCTCGTCGTCTACACCGGAACGCACGACACGGAGACGGCGGTCGGCTGGTGGGAGTCACTCGACGCGAGGGCGCGAGCCGCGACCGGGCTCGACCCTGCCGAGCCGCACTGGTCGCTGATCGAGCTGGCGCTCGGCTCCCCCGCCGCCCTCGCGATCGTCCCGGCCCAGGACGTGCTCGGGCTCGGCAGCGAGGCCCGCATGAACCGTCCGGGCGTGAGGGCGGGCAACTGGGGATGGCAGCTCTCGCAGGGGGCTCTCACCGACGCGCTGGCGGCGCGGCTGCGCGAGGCCACCGAGCGCGCCGGTCGACTGTCGCAGCCGCCTCGTCAGGGGCAGGCACGGCCGAGCGGCACGCCCGTGCGATAGCGCATGGCGCCGATCGTGATCACGATCGGGACGCATGCGGGCCGCGCGACGTAGAAACCGCCGGGATAGGCGAGCCAGACGCTCAGCTTGTCGCCCCCAGGGCAGGGCACGATGCGCACGCCGCGAGCGATCTTGGGCTTCGCATCACCGCGTCTGTCCCACGCCATGCCCGCTGGACCCGTGCCACGTGGCGGCGATCTCGATCGTGAAGGCACGCCCGCCAGCCCTGATGAACAGCGGAAGGCTGCTCGAGTACGGGAATCGCACGTTCCGGAAGGGCGAGAGCTTCCTCGCCTTCGTGTCCCACGAGAGCGCGAGCCTCGAGCTGTACAGCCGGCGGCCCGGCTGGGCGACGCTGCCGCCGGCGTCGTCGCAGGTCACGAGCGCAAGGCGCGGCGCGGCCGCCGGCGCGGAACCGGCGGCCACGACCACGGACGTGAGGAGGGTGGCGAGAATGCCCGCGAGGATGCGCATCGTGCCCAGGATTGCAGCACGCGCGGACGCCCCGTCAGCGCATCGGGCGGCCGGTCTCCAGCAGCGTCTTGAGGCCACTGATGACGTGCATCCAGCCCTCGCCGGAGACGCTCCGCGCCGTGAGGGGCGAGTGCTCGAGCTGGTCGTGGACGAGCGTGACGAGGCACACGCCGTCCTCGCGCGGATCGATCTCCCAGGTGATCCGGCTGCGCTCCTCGGCGGCCATCTCGGGGTTGTACATCGATCGCCAGCCCACCACGAGCCGGCGCGGCGGGTCGGACTCCTGGATGATCTCGTCCCCCCAGATCTGCCCGTCGGGCCCGAACATGCGCATCGGCGTGCCCGCCTGGCCGGTCGTCTCGACGCGCCCGCCGTGGAAGTACCTGGTCGTGAACTCGGGCTTGATGAGCGCGTCCCAGATCGCCTCGGGCGTTGCCTTGATGAACACCTGGTAGACCTGCGTCGCGAGCTCGGTGGCCGTCGTGGAAGTCATGACGTCTGCTCCAGTTCGTGCTTGAGGTCGACGAGCGCCGACACGCGGCGCTCGGTGTACTTGTCGATCCAGCGGTCGTGGATCAGCCGAATGGGCACCGGGTTGAGGTAGTGCAGCTTCTCCCGGCCCCTGCGGCGCGTGACGACGAGCCCGGCCTCCTGCAGGACTTTGAGGTGCTTCATGACCCCGAAGCGCGTCATCTCGAGATCGGACTCGAGCTCGGTGAGCGTGCGGCCGTCACGCTCGAAGAGCCGGTCGAGGAGATGCCGGCGCGTGGGATCGGCAAGCGCCTTGAAGACGGGATCGTCGTCCACGGATCGAACAATACGTGACTAATTAGTCACGTGTCAAGTACGCCTCAATCCCAGTCGCCAAGCCATGCGCTCCTCCTCGGACCGCACAGGTGGGGTCAGACCCGCACGTTGCGGGTCAGACCCCGGTTGTGCGGTCCGCGTCCCCGAGCAGCGCCTTGTAGAGCGCGACCGTCTCGTTCGCGATCGCCGGCCAGGAGAAGCGCTCGATTGCGCGTGCACGGCCGGCCTTGCCCATGCGCTCGGCGCGCGCAGGGTCGGCCAGAAGCTCGTTCACGCGGGAGGCGATGTCGCCTGCGAAGCGCTCCGGCTCGACCGGGTCGCGCGTGCCGTCGTCGCGCGGCTCGAAGGGCACGAGCAAGCCCGTGACGCCGTCCTCGACGACCTCGGGGATGCCGCCCGTGCCGGTGGCGACGACGGCCGTCTCGCAGGCCATCGCCTCGAGGTTGACGATGCCCAGCGGCTCGTAGATCGAAGGGCACAGGAAGATTGTCGCGTGACTCAGGATCTGCACCACGTCGCCACGCGGGAGCATCTCGGCGATCCAGACGATGTTGCCGCGCTCGGCGCGCACGCGCTCGACCTTGGACTCGATCTCGGCGGCGATCTCGGGCGTGTCGGGCGCGCCGGCGCAGAGCACGAACTGGGCGCTCGGATCGAACTGCAGCGCAGCGTCGAGCGCGTAGGTGACGCCCTTCTGACGCGTGATGCGGCCCACGAAGACGACCGACGGGCGCTCCGGATCGATGCCGTGGCTGATCAGGACGTCGGTGGCCGGGTCGGGCCGGTACTGCTCGCTGTCGATGCCGTTGTAGATCACGCGCACGCGCCCGGGATCGATCGCCGGATAACACGCGAGCAGGTCGCGCGCCTGCTCGCGGGAGACGGCGATGACCGCGTCGGCCGCCTCGAGCGCCGTGCGCTCGCAGAAGCTCGAGACCGCATAGCCGCCGGCGAGCTGCTCGGCCTTCCACGGCCGCATCGGCTCCAGGCTGTGCACGGTCGCGACGTGCGGGATGCCGTACAGCAGCTTGGCCAGGTGGCCGCCGAGGTTGGCGTACCAGGTATGACTGTGGACGAGGCCCGCGCCCTCCACGCCGGCGGCCATGGCGAGGTCGATCGAGACCGCCTCGAGCGCGGCCGCGTGCGCACCCCCGCCCGCCAGGCGCTCCCATGACCGGTACGCACGCACCGCAGGTCCGCCCGCCGGTTGCTCCCGCTCGTCCCCCCAGCAGTGAACGGTGAGGTCGACGAGGCGCGCGAGCTCGCGGGCGAGGTACTCGACGTGCACGCCGGCGCCCCCGTACACCTCGGGCGGGTACTCCCGCGTGAGCAGCGCGACCTTCAGCTCGCCTCGACCTTCTCGCCCTTCCCGATGACGACGATCCCGCCGTCGGAGACGACGAAGCGCTCGCGGTCGGACTCGAGGTCGACGCCGATCTGCACGCCGTCGGCGATCTGCACGTTCTTGTCGAGGATCGCGTTGCGCACGACCGCGTTGCGCCCGACGTCGACGCCGTGCAGCAGCACCGAGGAGTCCACCTGCGCGAAGGAGTGCACGCGCACGCCCGGCGAGAGGATCGAGCGCCGCACACGCCCTCCCGAGACGATCACGCCGGCGCACACGAGCGAGTCGACGGCGATGCCGGTGCGGCCCTCCTCCTCGAACACGAACTTGGCCGGGGGCAGCGGCTCCGGCCAGCTCAGGATCGGCCAGCGGCTGTTGTAGAGACTGAACGCGGGCGTTACGGACGTCAGGTCCATGTGCGCGTCGTGGTAGGCGTCGAGCGTCCCGACGTCGCGCCAGTAGCCGCGATCCGCCGGCGTGTCGCCCGGAACCTCGTTGTCCGAGAAGTCGTACACGTAGGCCTCGCCCTGCTCGACGAGCATCGGGATGATGTCGCCGCCCAGATCGTGGCGCGAGGCCTCGTCGCGCGCGTCCCGCGTGACCGCCTCGATCAGCGTGGAGGTGGTGAACACGTAGTTGCCCATGGACGCGAGCACCTCGCCCGGCCGTCCGGGGGCTGACTCGGCGGCCTGCGGCTTCTCGCGGAAGGCTGCGATCCGCTCGCCCGTCGCGGCGCGCTCGATCACGCCCGATCGACTGGCTTCGGCCAGCGGCACATGCAGGGCGGCGACCGTGACGCCCGCCCCCGTCGCGATGTGCTGATCCACCATCTGCTCGGGATCCATGCGGTAGATGTGGTCGGCGCCGAACACGCAGACGTAGTCCGGACGCTCGTCGTGGACGAGGTTCAGGCTCTGGTAGATGGCATCCGCGGAGCCCGCGAACCAGCGCGGGCCGCGGCGCTGCTGCGCGGGCACGGGCGTGACGTAGTTGCCGAGCAGCGGCGAGAGGCGCCAGGTCGTCGTCACGTGCCGGTCGAGGCTGTGGCTCTTGTACTGCGTGAGCACGGCGATCTTGAGATAGCCGGCGTTGACGAGGTTGGAGAGCGCGAAGTCGACGAGCCGGTAGTTGCCGCCGAAGGGCACCGCCGGCTTGGCGCGGTCGAGCGTCAGCGGCAACAGGCGCTTGCCCTCACCGCCCGCCAGCACGATCCCGAACACGCGAGGCACCGACACGTGCCAACACTACTCACCGGACGGCTGCGCGAGTAGGCGCTCGATCGCGGCCACCGGGATCGGCAGCCACTCCGGTCGAACGGCGAGCTCGTGGCGCAGCTCGTCGACCGCCTTCTCGAGCTCGAAGATCTCGAGCAGCCGGTGCGCCCCGGCTGCACCGCCGGGGATGAATCCGCTCGGCTCGACCACGGAGAAGTATCCGTGCAGGAAGTTCTCCCGCGCCTGCTCCTCCCAGCCCGCGGGCGGCTGCCGCCCGCCGGCCAGCACGCTCGCGGAGGCCGCGTACGCGAACGAGCGCAGCATGCTCGCGACGTCGCGCAGGGGCGAGCGCTTCTGGCGGCGCTCGGCGACGCTGCGATCGGGAGGCCCCTCGAAGTCGAGCACGATCCAGTCGGATCCCGTCCACAGCAGGTCACCGAGATGGAGGTTGCCGTGGTGCCGGATCACGCGGCCCCGGTCGGTCGTGCGGGAGAGCACCCGCAGACGCTCGCGCACCTCTTCCCCGAGGCCCGCGATCGGCTCCAGCACCTCGCTCTGCGGCAGCTGCGCGAAGACCGCCTCGATCTCCTCGTCGAGCGTGGCCGCGACCAGCGCGAGCGACTCCGCGCTCGGCTCCTCAGGGGCGAAGGCGGGATCGCTCGAGTCGGAAGCGAGCAACACGTGCATCGACCCGGTCACTTCGCCCAGGCGCCCGAGGCGGTCGAGGAAACGCGAGGGATCGCCCGCCAGGGAGGCCAGGGCAAATGTCCAGCCGTCGCACTCGGCGGGCACGAAGCGGGTGACGATGCCGAGGGTCGCATCGATCTGACGGCCCGAGTGCTCGTAGGAGCCGAGCAGCCGGGGCGCGTTCGCGAACCCGTGCCCGGTCAGGAAGCGCAGCAGCTCGAGCTCCGGATTGTTGCCGGCCGCGAGCCGCCGGTAGACCTTCAGCACGACCTGCTCGCCCAGGACGACCGAGCTGTTCGAGTGCCCCTCGCCGATCGCGCGCAGCTCCGCCGATCCGAGCGGGGGCATCGTGTCGGGCCCCGAGGCGGGCAGGAACTCGACGGTCGCAACGTCCGTGCGCGCGCTCGCCGCCGTGCGTACGAGATCGACAAGCTCGTGGGCGAGCTCGCTGTCGACCAGGGCGTCATAGGCGGTCCAGCCGTCGATCGAGGCGATCGCGGCTGCGAGGTCGCCGCGCTCGGACTCCGGCTGCAGCCCCACGGGCAGCTGGTAGATCTCATTCAGGCCGCGCTCGGTCGCGACCTCCGCGAGCGCGATCGCGAGCAGCGGCGCGACGGTGTGCACGAACGTGGCCTCGAGCACGCGCGCCCCAGCGCCCTCGCGGCCACGCGCGCGAAACCACGGCTGACGCGCGAAAAACGTGCGGAGCTCGGACTCGGGCAGGCGCGTGAGATCAAGCATCGGGCCGTCGCAGTTGCAGCCAGTAGAAGCCGCGGGAACCGAGCGTGAGCAGGTAGCGCGCGCGTGTGATCGCGGGGAAGGCAGCGCCGCCCAGGAGCTCCTCCGGCACCGTGCCGTCGAATTCCGAGAGGTCGAGCGTGACGGCCTGCGCGCTGCGCGCCAGGTTGTGCACGCAGAGCACGACATCCTCCTCGAAACGGCGCACGTGGGCGAAGATGCGCGGGTTGTCGGGGACCAGCGGCTCGTAGGAGCCGAGCCCGAACACGGGATGCTCCTTGCGCAGCGCGATAAAGCGGTGCAGCCAGCGCAGGAGCGACGTGGGCGAACGCAGCTGGGCCTCCACGTTGACGGCCTGGTAGCCGGTGACCGGATCCATCAACGGCGGCAGATAGAGCTGAGCGAAGTCGGCGCGCGAGAAGCCGGCGTTGCGATCGCCCGTCCAGTGCATGGGCGTGCGCACGCCGTCGCGATCGCCCAGGTAGACGTTGTCGCCCATGCCGATCTCGTCGCCGTAGTAGAGGACGGGGCTGCCGGGCAGCGAGAACAGGATCGCGTGCACCAGCTCGATCTCGTCGCGGCCGTTGTCGAGCAGCGGAGCCAGGCGCCGGCGGATGCCGACGTTGATCCGCATGCGGGGATCCTTGGCGTACTCGGCGTACATGTAGTCGCGCTCCTCGTCCGCAACCATCTCGAGCGTCAGCTCGTCATGGTTGCGGAGGAACAGACCCCACTGGCAGTTGTCGGGGATCGCTGGCGTCTGGGCGAGGATCTCATAGATCGGCCTCGCCTCCTCGCGCCGCAGCGCCATGAACATGCGCGGCATCACGGGAAAGTGAAACGCCATGTGGCATTGGTCGCCGGCGCCGAAGTACTCGACGACGTCGGCCGGCCACTGATTGGCCTCGGCCAGCAGCACCGTGTCGGGGTGCGAATCGTCGATGTGACTGCGGACGCGCCGGAGGAACGCATGGGTCTCCGCAAGGTTCTCGCAGTTCGTGCCCTCGCGCTCGTAGAGATAGGGGACGGCGTCGAGCCGGAAGCCGTCCAGGCCCAGGTCGAGCCAGAAGCGCAGCGCGTCCAGCATCGCCTCGCAGACGTCCGGATTGTCGTAGTTGAGATCGGGCTGATGATGAAAGAAGCGGTGCCAGTAGTAGGCCCCGGCGACGGCGTCCCACGTCCAGTTGGAGACCTCGGTATCGGTGAAGATGATGCGCGCCTCCGCGTAGCGCGTATCGGACTCCGACCACACGTACCAGTCGCGCTTGGGCGAGTCGGGGCTCGAGCGCGACTCCTGGAACCACGGGTGGTCGCTCGAGGTGTGGTTCATGACGAAGTCCGCGATCACGCGCATCCCGAGCTGGTGCGCCTGGTCGACGAAGCGGCGGAAGTCGTCCACGACGCCATAGTCGGGGTGGATGCCGAGGAAGTCGGCGATGTCGTACCCGCCGTCCCGCAACGGCGAGGGGTACATCGGGAGGAGCCAGACGCAGTCGATCCCGAGCCACTTGAGGTACTCGAGCTTCTCGGTGAGCCCGCGCAGGTCGCCGGAGCCGTCGCCGTTGCCGTCGAAGAAGCCGCGGACGTGGATCTCGTAGAAGACTGCGCGCTTGAACCACAGCGGATCAGCCTGGAACCAGTGCCCTGGTTGTGCTGGAGGCTCGCTGCCGGCCTCCTCCGCCCTCATTTCACCGAGCCGGCGAGCAGCCCTTGCACGAAGTACCGCTGGAAGGCGAGGAAGACCACCAGCGGGATCGCCAGGGAGAAGAACGCCGCCGGCGCGATCAGGTCGATGTTCGAGCCGAACTGGCGCAGGTTCGAGAAGATCGCCACCGTGAGAGGCTGCGTGTTGCGCGCCATCGTCAACGCCACCAGCAGGTCGTTCCAGGTCCAGAGGAACTGGAAGATGGCGAGCGAGGCGATGGCCGGGAGACCCAGCGGCAGGATCAGGCGCACGAAGATCCTGATCTCCGAGGCGCCGTCGATGCGCGCCGACTCGAGAATGTCCTTGGGTATGCCTATGAAGAAGTTGCGCAGGAGGAAGATCGCGAATGGCAGGCCGAACGCAGTATGGAAGAGGATCAGCCCGAACACGGTGTCGAACAGGTGAAGATGGTTGTAGAGCGAGAAGATCGGGATCAGGGCCATCTGCAGTGGCACGACGAGCATGCCGATGACAAGGATGAAGCCCCAGTCGCGGCCGGGGAATTCGAGCCACGCGAAGGCGTAGGCGGCGAGCGAGGCGATCATGATCGGCAGGATCGTCCCGCCCACCGCGACCTGAATCGTCACCCACAGCGACGCGGGGATGCTCGTGTGGTGGACGAGGTTGGAGTAGTTGTTCCAGGTCGCCAGGTGGGGATGCGAGACGACCTTCCACCACCCGATGTTGGCGAAGTCGTTGGCGCTCATGAGCGACGTCAGGAAGAGCCCGATCGTCGGTACGAGCCAGATCACGGCGATGACGATCAGCAGGAGGTTCAGCGGGGTCTTCGCGAGAAAGCGGAGAATGCGCGCCGAGGTCTTCTCGCTCGGGTCGGGAACGACGACAGCGTCACTGGCGGCGGTCGCGGTTGCCATCAGACCTCCCTCCGGAAACGGCGGATGTTGAGCGCGAGCACGGGAATCACGAGCAGGAACAGGAAGACGGCGATCGCAGACCCGAGCCCGAAATCGTTGACGCCGCCGAACGACGTGCGCCACATCGCGAGCGCGATCACGTTGGCATTCGCCTGCACCGACGAGGGCGCGACCGCCAGCACGATGTCGAAGACTTTGAGCACGTTTATCAGCATCGTGATGAAGACGACGCTCAGGACGGGCGCGAGCAGCGGAACCGTCACGCGACGGAACACCTGCCACTCGGTCGAGCCGTCGGTGCGCGCCGCCTCCAGGACGTCCCTGGGGATGGCCGCCAGGCCGGCGGCAATCACCACCATCGAAAAGCCCGCCCAGACCCAGATGTAGGCGATCATCACCGCGGGGTTGATCAGCTTGGCGCCCAGCCACGCCACGCCGCCGTAGGGTTGCCTGAAGGTGTCGGAGCCGATCGCGGTCCGGTAGGCGCCCGGCTTGACGCCGGTGAAGACGAAGTTGCCGTTCGGGGCCGTCGTGGTCGTGCCGATCGTCTTGCCCGAGGAGTCGCGCAGCTGGACCGTCACGTTCGGGAGCCCCAGCTCGCCCCGCTCGAGCTTGCCGGGGGTACCGCCGCCCGGCTTGAAGTCACGCCAGACGACGCCCGTGACCGCGCCCTCCTTCGGCGCCGGCTGCCTGGCCTGGACGGAACCGGCGGGCACCTGGTCGGGCGGAATCCCGGTCAGTGGCAGCAGTGCCACGGATCCCGGCCGGACAGGCGTCCTGAGCACGATCCCGGTCTGCGGTGTCCCCGTCAGCTTGGTTCCCGGAAGGGAAGGCGTCCGAGAGCGGGCCGGGCGGCTTGACCCTGTCGACGACCGACGCGGTGACGGCGTTGAGCGCTCCGCGCGACGGCTCCTGCTGGTACATGATCCGCCAGATCACGCCGGCGGCGAAGAGCGACACCGCCATGGGCATGAAGACTGCGATCTTGAACGCGACCGACCAGCGGATGCGCTCGGTGAGGACGGCGAAGATGAGCCCGATCGCCGTCACGAGGGCTGGTACGACGGCGACCCAGATCGCGTTGTTCTTGATCGCCGTGCGGGTCGTGTCGGTCGTGAAGAGCGTCCGGTAGTTGTCCAGCCAGATGAAGTTGGCGCCCGAGCGGTCATAGAAGCTGCGCCAGACCGTGTAGACGAGCGGATAGAGGATCCAGACGCCGAGCAGGATCACGGCGGGCGCGAGGAACATGGCCGTGACGAGGTACGCCCGCCCGTGCCCCTGCTCGACATCGGGCGGAGCCCCCGCGTACGGGGGCTCCGCGCTGACGCTCGGGCTGCTCATGCCACTACTTCTTGTAGGCCGCCGCCGCGGCCGACTCGAGCTTGGAGGCGGTGCCGTTGACGTCCTTGGGGTTCCTGAGGAAGTCCTGCAGGATCTTCCACTCGCCCTGACCGGCCGTGCCGCCGAACGCCGCCGGCGCGAGATCGGACATGTCGAAGCGGAAGATCTTCGCCTTTGCGAGCGCCGTCGCGGTGAGGCGGGTCAGCAGGTCGGGGTAGGCGCTTGCAGGGACGTTCTTGTTGGGCGACGAGAACCCGCCCAGCTTGGCCCAGATCGTGGCCGCCTCGGGCGTCGCGAGGTAGGTGATGAGCGCGCGCGCGGCGGGGGTGTCCTTGAACATCACGACGGTGTCGCCGCCGCCGACGACCGCGGGAGGCGAGCCGCCGATCGAGGGAAATGGGAAGACGTTGTACCCGGTGAGCGGTTTCGCCTTGACGGTGGCGGCGGTCGGCACGAAGTCGCCTTCCATCGTCATCGCCGCCTTGGGAGGCGTGCTGAAGACGTTGTTGACCGAGTCCGCGAGCAGGGCCTGGAGCGCGCCGTTGGTGCCGCCGTAGATGTTGCTCGTGTCGCCGTAGATCTGCGCCATGGTCTTGAGCGCGACCTTGACCGAGGGATCGGTCCACTTGATCTTGTGCGCGGCCAGGAGGTCGTACTTGGCCGGGCCGGCCGTGCGGATGTAGACATTCTCGAACAGGTCGGTGAGCGGCCAGCCGTCGCCGCCGTCGATCGAGTAGGCAGGCGTGCCCGAGGCGCGCAGCGTCTTGGCGTCGGCGAGCAACTGCACCCAGGTCTTGGGCGGCTTCACGCCGGCGTTCTTGAAAGCAGCGGTGGAGTACCAGATGGTCGACTTGTTGGCACCCTTGAAGACCATGCCGTAGAGGTGACCGCCAGACGTGCCGAGGGTGATCCAGGACGGCGTGTAGTTCTTCGCGATCACGCCCTTCGCGAAGTCGATGGGCTTGATCGCCTTGCGCCCGGCGAACTGCTGGACGAGCCCGGGCTGGCTGATCGACGCCAGATCGGGCGGGTTGCCGCCGGCGACGGCGGTCGAGAGCACCGTCGGCACGTTGTCGCCGGCCGACGTGTACTTGACCTTGACGCCCGGGAACTTCTTCTGGAAGGCGTTCAGCACCTGCTGGAAGTTCTTCTGCTCAGCGCCGCTCCAGACGCCGACCCACGAGAGATTGCCGCTGACGGCGTACTTCCGATGGGAGGCGCCATTCGCCGTGGTGGTGAGCGCAGTCAGCGAGACGAGCGCGGCGCCGAGAACGAGCAAGGAGATGCGCAACCTGCTCATGTGGGCTCCTTTCGAGGGGATTAGTCGTAGATCCCGAGGGCGGTCTCGGGATCGAAGAAGTGCAACGAGCGCGTATCCACGGCGACGTCGATCGTGTCGCCGGCCTTGACGCGCGAGCGCGGGCCGAAGCGGCCCACGATCACGGCGCCTGCGGTGCCGGACCCCACGCCCGTGCCGGGCGCGCGATCGGTGCCGATGTCGGCCTGGAGATCGTGCACGTCCTCGGTGACGGCGTGCGCGGCGTCGATCGTGAAGTGCACCATGATCTCCGAGCCGAGGGCCTCGGTCAGCTCGACCTTGCCCTTCATCTGCCGATCCGCAGGGACATCCTTGGCAAGTGCCGGGTCTTCCATGTCCTCGGGACGGATGCCGACGATGATCTCGCGTCCCACGTAGGACCTGAGCGCGGCATGGGTGTCCAGAGCCTCGTCGTCCAGTGTGAGCGAGTGCGAGCCGAGGCGTAGGACGAAGTGCTCGCCCGACTGCTCGAGCTTCGCCTCCAGCAGGTTCATCGAGGGACTGCCGATGAACGCGGCCACGAAGAGGTTGAGCGGCCGGTCGTAGAGGACCTGTGCTTCGTCGACCTGCTGCAGCACGCCCTTCTTCATGACGGCGACACGATCGCCCATCGTCAGGGCCTCGACCTGGTCATGCGTGACGTACAACGTCGTCACGCCGAGATCGTGCTGCAACTTCGCGATCTCCGCACGCGTCTGCACGCGCAGCTTCGCGTCGAGGTTGGAGAGCGGCTCGTCCATGAGGAACGCCTGCGGATGGCGCACGATCGCGCGGCCCATGGCGACGCGCTGGCGCTGGCCACCGGAGAGGTTGCGAGGCTTGCGATCGAGCAGTTGCTCGAGGTCGAGGATGCGGGCCGCATCCTTGACGCGCGAGTCGATCTCGCCCTTCGGCACCTTCTTGACGCGTAGGCCGAAGGCGATGTTCTCGTAGACCGAGAGGTGTGGATAGAGCGCGTAGCTCTGGAACACCATCGCGATGTCGCGATCGCGCGGCGGCACGTGATTGACGACGCGCTCGCCGATCACCACGCGGCCCTCGCTGATCTCCTCGAGCCCGGCGAGCATGCGCAGCGCCGTTGTCTTGCCACATCCCGAAGGACCGACGAGCACCATGAACTCGCCGTCCTTGATGTCGAGGTCGAAGTGGTCGACGGCGCGCGTGCCGTCCGGGTAGACCTTTGCCACACCGTCGAACGTCACCGCGGCCAACGCATCGACCTCGCCTCCATCCGCTCGCGTCCGTGACCCCCGACCGTTGTCCCCCGACCCGCCGGGTCTTCAAACCAGTGGCTCCGGCGCGCGGCGTAGTCTGCGGAGGTGGTGGCAAGCCTATCCGAGATCCACCCTACCCACGCGTCCGCCGAGGTGCCCCTCTGACGCTCCCGGCCCGTCGCCCGGATCGCATCCGGATCGAGCGCATCTGGCCCCAGATCGACGGAGGGCGATACCCGGTCAAGCGCTCGCTCGGAGCGCGGGTGGAGGTGTGGGCCACGCTCCTGCGCGACGGACACGAGGTGCTCGGCGGCGCGCTGCGGTTCCGGCGCGTCGGCGCGCGCCGCTGGCGGGAGACGCCGATGGCGTCGATCCCCGAGGACGTCGATCGCTGGCACGGATCATTCACCGCCGACGCGCTCGGGCGCTGGCAGTTCGGAATCGTGGCGTGGGTCGATCGCGTGGCCTCGTGGCGGCGCGAGCTCGAGCGCAAGGTGGCGGCCGGCCAGGGCGATCTGGCGAGCGAGCTCTCGGAGGGCGCTGCGCTTCTGGGCGTCCCGGGCCTGACCGTCGAGGAAGGACTGGCGGCCGAGACGGGCGATCGCTCGGAACAGGTGGTGGCCGAGCAGACGCTCGAGGTCGTGGTGGATGCCGCGCGTGCCTCGTTCGGCTGCTGGTACGAGCTCTTCCCGCGCTCGTGGGGAGGCTTCGTAGGCGTCGAGAAGCTCCTCCCGGAGTTCGCGCAGCTCGGCGTCGACGTGCTCTACCTCCCACCCGTGCACCCGATCGGCCTCACGCATCGCAAGGGCCGCAACAACGCTCCGACGGCCCGGCGCTCCGATCCCGGGAGCCCCTGGGCGATCGGGAACGAGAGCGGCGGGCACACGGCGCTGCATCCCGAGCTCGGCACAGCTGCGGAGTTCGCGCGCCTGACTGCGCGCGCGGGCGAGCTCGGCGTTGCGATCGCCCTCGACTTCGCAATCCAGTGCTCGCCGGACCATCCATGGCTGCGCGAGCATCCGGACTGGTTCCATCGCCGGCCCGACGGCACGCTCAAGTACGCCGAGAACCCGCCCAAGCGCTACCAGGACATCTACAACATCAACTTCGACACCGACGACTGGCAGGCGCTCTGGACCGCCCTGCGCGACGTCGTGCTGCACTGGGTCGGCGAGGGCGTCACGGTCTTCCGTGTCGACAACCCGCACACGAAGCCGATCCCGTTCTGGGAGTGGCTGATCGCGGACGTCCAGCGCGCGCACCCGGAGACGGTGTTCCTGGCCGAGGCCTTCACGCGGCCGGCGATGATGGCCCTGCTGGCGAAGGCGGGCTTCAGCCAGTCCTATACCTACTTCACGTGGCGCAACACGAAGGCCGAGCTGACCTCGTACATGATCGAGCTCACTCGCTCCGAGCTGCCGCAGTACCTCCGCCCCAATTTCTTCGCCAACACGCCCGACATCCTGCACGCCTATCTGGTCGCGGGCGGCCGTCCCGCCTTCGAGGCCCGGCTCGTGCTGGCGGCGACGCTCTCGCCCCTCTATGGCATCTACTCCGGCTTCGAGCGCTGCGAGAACGTGCCGCTGACCGAGAGCAGCGAGGAATACCTCAACTCCGAGAAGTACGAGATCAAGAAGCGCAGCCTCGGCGGGCCGCTGCTGCCGCTGGTCGGACGCCTGAACGCCGTGCGGCGAGCGAATCCGGCGCTCCAGCAGCTCGACAATCTCACGTTTCTCGAGACCGAGAACGAGCACCTCATCTCCTACGCCAAGCGCACGGCCGACAACGTCGTCATCGCCTGCGTCAACCTCGATCCCGCAGCGCCTCACGAGGGCGTCGTCGTGATTCCGCCCGAGCTCGGGTTGCCCGGCGTCTTCGAGGTCAGCGACTTGCTCGGTGAGCTCACGTTCACGTGGCGCGTCGGCCGCAATTACGTGCGCCTCGAGCCGGGCGTGCAGCAGGCGCACCTGCTGCGCGTCGAGTTGTGAGGGGCGAGCCGGGGCTGGCGGCGCTCGTGCGCGAGCAGCGCTGGTTCGGCTCCAAGTCGCGCACCGTCACGGGCGGCCGCATCGCAGACAGCGGCGCACTCCCGCCGGGGTGCGTGATCGCCCTGTTCGAGGCCGAGTTCGCCGACGGCGGCAACGAGCTCTACCAGCTCCCCCACCGCATCGCCGAGGACGGCGAGATCGTGCTCGGGCTGGCGGATCCCGCGCTTGCGGGCGCGCTGCTCGCGGCCCTGCGGCGCTCGGCGCGCCTGCCGACCGAAGCCGGCCGCGTCGAGTTCGAGCTCGCTGCCACGTTGCCCTCCGAGGCGGCCCTCGAGCCGGTGCGGGCGATCGGCGGCGAGCAGTCCAACAGCTCGGTCGTGTTCGGCGAACGCTGCATCCTCAAGGCGTTTCGCCGCCTCGAGAGCGGCGAGAGCCCGGAGCTCGAGATGCTCCGCTTCCTGGACGCGCGCGGCTTCCGGCATGCGCCGCCGCTGCTCGGCTGGTACGGCTATGCCGGAACCCGGCTCACGGCCACGCTCGGCATCGTGCAGGAGTTCGTTCCTGGTGCGCGCGACGGCTGGCAGGACGCGCTGGACTCCCTCGCCGACCCGCCACCGTTCCTCTCGCGACTGCGGCGGCTGGGCGAAGTGACCGCCCGCATGCATCTCGTCCTCGCCTCCGCGGACGACGATCCCGCCTTCCGACCCGAGGAGCGCGGCGCGAACGCAGGACCCGGCGCGCCAACGCGGCTCGCCGGAGTCCCCGAGCCCGTTCGCTCGCGCGGCGACGAGCTGCGCGAGCGCCTCTGCGAGCTGTACCGCCTCGGCTGCGGTGGCAAGGCCATCCGGCAGCACGGCGACTATCACCTCGGCCAGGTGCTGTGGGCGCGCGAGGACTGGCTCGTCCTCGACTTCGAGGGCGAGCCCGCCCGTCCCCTCGCCGAGCGTCGCGCCAAGAGCACGCCCCTGCGCGACGTGGCGGGCATGCTGCGCTCCTTCGCCTATGCCGCCGAGGCCGGCCGCGACCGCGGCGCGCCGGGACCTCCCGGCTGGGAACGCGATGCGCGCGCGGCCTTCCTGGCCGGCTACGAGTCGGCGATCGACGAGTCGCTGCTGCCGGCCGCGGGCGAGGCACGCACGGCGCTGCTCGCCGCGTGTGAGCTCGAGAAGGCGCTCTACGAGCTGCGCTACGAGCTCGACAACCGCCCGGACTGGGTGCACGTGCCGGTCGCGGGCATCCTGCGACTGCTCGACGGCGACGACGTGCGGGGCTAGATGGCTAGAGCAGGTCTTCCTCGCTCTCGGGCTCGAGCACGGCCTTCTCGTCGCGCCGGTGGCGCAGCACGGTCTCGATGTAGGACGTGACCGCCGCCTCCATGCCGACATCGCGGCTCGCCGCCTCGGACAGGAACCAGCGGTGCTCCAGGATCTCGTGGAACAACTCGGCGGGCTCGCGCTTGCCGCGCAAATCGACCGGCACGCCGGCGATCGCCGGCTCGAAGCATTCCGTCAGCCAGCGGTACGCCGCGACGGACTCGGGCGTGCCGGCGCGTTCGCCCGTCGCGCGGAACGTCGCGAGGTCGTTGAGCAGGCGACGCGCCTGGTTCTCCTGCACGTAGAGGCCGGTCAGCGTGTGCAGGCGGCGGCGGTGGTGACCGGGCTCGACGACCTGCGGGTTGAGTCGGAGGCTCTGCCCGCCCGCGTCACCCACGAGCTTGACCTCCTCGACGTCGAATCCGAGCTCGTTGAGGCGCCGAAGCCGCTCGTCGATGCGGTAGGTCTCGCCGGGCCCGAAGACGTCCTCGCGCGTGAGCTCGGACCAGAGCGACCCGTAGCGGCCGACGACCTCCGCGGCGGTGTCGATCGGATCGAGGCCCGACGGCAGGCCGACCTCGCCCGCCTCGAGGTCGAGCAGCTCCCCGGCCACGTTCTCCTGCGCGATCTGAAGATCGTGCGCGCGCTGGCCGGGGCTGAGCTGAGGATGCAGCTCGCCCGTTTCGGCATCGACGAGATAGGCCGAGAGCGTGCCGGCGTCGCGGCGGAAGAGCGTGTTCGAGAGCGAGCAATCGCCCCAGAAGAAGCCCGAGAGGTGGATCCGGACCAGCAACTCGGCGAGCGCGTCGAGCAGGCTGTTGCGCAGATCCGGCATGCCAGGCCCGCTGAACAGGCTGCGGTACGGCAACGAGAAGTCGAGATGCCGCGTGATCAGCACCGCCTCGGTCTCGTGCTCGTTCTGCTCGAACTCCTTGGTGACGACGCCGACGGCATCGACCACCGGCACCACGGCGTCGTCGAGGGCGCGCAGGAGGCGGTATTCGAGTCGCGCGACCCGCGGCGGCAGCGCCTTGAGCGCATACAGCCGCTCGCCGTAGCTGACGAAGCGCACGACGTGGCGATGGATGCCGCGCGTCACCTCGACCAGGCGATCGTGCTCCCAGTCGGCCAGCGGTGCCCGCCAGGGCAGGTCGAGAAAGTCGGGGTTGCCCGGCCGCACGAGCATCTGAAAGCGCGCCGCACCGCTCACGCTACGCTACCGTCGCGGCCTGGGAGTCCGTCTCCTGCGATGTGCCGGACGCTAGCCGCGCGAGGGGGCGCGCGTCCAGGATGCTGCGTGGCGCGCGGCGCCAACGACTCCCATGACGACCCGAGTGAATCACCCAGGACTCGAGCCGCTCGACCGGCTGGCGCGCAACCTCGCGTGGACGTGGGATCCCGAGATCGCGGCAGTGCTCGCCGAGATCGATCCCGAAGGCCTGGCCCGCGCGGCGGGGAACCCGGTGGCGATGCTCGCGGGTGCGTCGCCCGCACGGCTGGATCAGCTGGCGGGCGACGGCGGCTTCCGCGAGCGCCTGTCCTCCGCCGCTGCCCGCCTCGACGAGCGACTCGGCGCCCCGCGCTGGTATGCGACGCTCGGCGATGCCCCAGGCGCCATCGCGTACTTCTCACCCGAGTTCGGCCTCAGCGAGGCGCTGCCCCAGTACTCGGGCGGGCTGGGGATCCTGGCCGGCGACCACCTCAAGGCGGCGAGCGACCTCGGCGTTCCGATCGTCGGCGTCGGCCTCTTCTACCGCAACGGCTATTTCCGCCAGCTGCTGACGGCTGGGGGCGCCCAGCAGGAGCAGTTCGTCGAACTCGACCCGGCGCTCCTGCCCATGACGCCCGTGATCGGCGCGGACGGCTCGCAGACACTCGTCTCCGTGCCGCTCCCCGGTGCCGTGCTGCACGCCCGGCTCTGGCGCGTCGACGTCGGGCGGGTCCAGCTGCTCCTGCTGGACGCGGACGTGGACGCCAATGCGCCGGCCGAGCGCGCCGTCACCGACCGCCTGTACGGCGGCGACAGCGAGCACCGGCTGCGCCAGGAGATCCTGCTCGGCATCGGCGGTGTCAAGGCGCTCACGGCCTGTGGCGTCGAGGCCGCCGTGTTCCACATGAACGAGGGCCACGCCGGCTTCCTCGCGATGGAGCGCGTGCGCGGCCTCGTCGAGAACGGAGTCGATCCCGAGCATGCGCTGCAGATCGTGCGCGCACGCACCATCTTCACGACGCACACGCCGGTGCCCGCCGGCATCGACCGCTTCTCGCGTGATCTCATGGCGCGCTACTTCGGCAGCGGCGGGGTGCCGACCGGCCTTCCGCTCGAGCGCCTGCTGGCGCTGGGAGCCGAGGTGACAGGCGATCCGGGCGTCTTCAACATGGCCGCACTGGGCATCCGCATGGCGGCGCGCGTCAACGGCGTCAGCCGGCTGCACGGGAGCGTCGCGAGAGCGATGTTCGCACCGCTCTTCCCGGGAGTCGAGGCCGCCGATGTGCCGATCACGCACGTCACGAACGGCGTGCACGCCGAGACCTGGACGGGCCCCGAGTTCGGGGCTCTCTACCGCGCCCGGCTCGGCGACGGCTACGGCACGCGCACCGACGGCTGGGAGCGCCTTGCGTCCGTCACCGACGAGGACCTGCTCGCGGCGCGCACACGCGCGCGAGCGCGACTCGTCGACGAGGTTCGCCGCCGCCTGGCACGGCAGTCCGACGAGCGCGGCGACGACCCGCGCGACCTCGCGTGGCAGGCCGCGGCGCTCGACCCGCGTGCCCTCACGATCGGGTTCGCGCGCCGGGTCCCGACCTACAAACGGCTGACGCTCCTGCTGCACCAGCGCGAGCGGCTGACGCGCATCCTCACGAGCTCTGAGCGCCCGGTGCAGCTGCTGGTCGCCGGCAAGGCGCACCCGCACGACAGCGAAGGCAAGCACCTGATCGAGGAGTTCGGCGCGTTCGCCGCCGGCCACGACGTCCGTCACCGCGTGGTCATGCTCGCCGACTACGACATGGCGCTCGCGAACGTCCTGGTCTCGGGCGTGGACGTGTGGCTCAACACGCCGTTGCGCCCGCTCGAGGCCTGCGGCACGAGTGGCATGAAGGCCGCGCTCAACGGTGTGCTGAACCTCTCCATCCTCGACGGCTGGTGGGACGAGTGCTACGCCCCCGCCTTCGGCTGGGCGATCCCCTCCGCCGACGAGGCCGGGCTCGACGCCGATGCACGCGATACTCGGGAGGCCGGCTCGATCCTCGACCTGATCGAGCACGAGCTCGCGCCCCGCTTCTACGAGCGCGACGACGGTCTCCCCCGCGCGTGGCTCGGAATGATTCGCCGCACGATCTGCGAGCTCGCCCCGGAGCTGCTCGCGACGCGCATGGTGCGCGACTACGTGCTGCAGCTCTACCTTCCCGCGGCCGCGGCGGCGGGAGCCGTCGCGGTTGCACGCTGACCCTGCGCGGGCGGGGCCCGACCAGAGCGGTGCACGAGACCCCGAGCCGTTCTCGTGGCCGAGGCTACAATCGGCGCCGTCCACACGAGGAGGCGCGATGAAGATCCTGGTCGCATACGACGGTTCGGAGGCCGCCGGCCACGCGCTCACGCGCGCGGGCCAGGTCGCGCAGCGCGGCGGCGGGGACGTGACCGTCATCAGCGTGGTGCCGATTCAGGCCTCGGGACCGCGCAGCGCAGGGCCCGTCATGTCCGGCGACGTCGACGAGCATGCCCGGGAGCTCGACGAGGCGGTCGCCAAGCTCAAGGAGGCCGGCGTCGAGGCGGCCAAGATCGAGGCTGTCGGCCACCCGGCCGAGTCGATCGTGGACGAGGCCGAGCGCGGAGGCTTCGAGCTCATTGTCGTCGGGCACCGCGGACGGCACGGAGTTGCGCGTTTCCTGCTGGGCGGGACGGCCACCCGTGTCGTCACCCACGCGCACTGCGACGTGCTCGTCGTCCGCTAGCGGGTCATCAGAGCGCCGCGGCGCGCGACTGCGCCGCTCGCGCGGGATCGCGTCTGAGAACTGGTTTCAAGAGTCCCGCGAGCCCCGGGATCGCTCGGCTCGAGCGAACGGGTCGCCGCAGGTCTGCCGGTCGCGCGCCCACCCCGACCAGCCGCACCATCCCCGCGACCGGCAGACCGCAGGCGATTCGAGACCGCCGAACGCCACGCGACTCTTGAAAGCAGTTCTCTAGTGTGCCGGGGGATGAGTGCAGCCGTGCCCACGCGCGCCGGCGATCGCCGCCGCTGGATCGCCCTCGGCGTCGTCTGCATGGCGATGCTCATGAACACGCTCGACGGCTCGGTCGTCAACGTCGCGTTGCCGGTGATCCAGCGCGACCTGCACATCCCGCAGGCCGACCTGACGTGGGTCATCAACGCCTACCTGATCTCGTTCGGCAGCTTCCTGCTGCTGGCAGGCCGGCTGGGCGATCTCGTGGGCCGCAAGCGCGTGTTCCTGGGCGGCGTGACGCTGTTCACACTGGCCTCGGCGCTCTGCGGCGCGGCACAGGATCAGAACCTCCTGATCGCCGCTCGCTTCCTGCAGGGTCTCGGCGGCGCGTTCTCGGCGTCCGTGATCATCGCGATGATCGTGACCGAGTTCCCGGAGCCCGCCCAGCGGGCCAAGGCGATGAGCGCCTACATCTTCGTCGCGGTCGGCGGCGGCTCGATCGGGCTGCTCGTGGGTGGGATCGTCACCGAGGCCCTCAACTGGCATTGGATCTTCTTCATCAACATCCCGATCGGAGTGGCGACCGTGCTGCTGGGCCGCGCGCTGCTCGAGGAGAACGAGGGCATCGGTCTCGACAAGGGCGTGGACGTGCTGGGCTCCATCACGGTCACGGCGGCGCTCATGCTTGCCATCTACGCAATCGTCTCGACGCCGGACTACGGCTGGGGCTCCGGGCACACGCTGGTCTTCGGCGGGGCGGCAATCGTGCTGCTCGGGATCTTCTTCGTGCTGCAGGCGCGTGTGGCCAACCCGATCATGCCCCTGCGCATCCTGCGTGTCCCGGGCCTGGCCGGCACCAGCATCGTGCGCGGCCTGCTCGCAAGCGGACTGTTCTCGACGTTCTTCCTCGGCGCCCTCTACCTCGAGCGCGTGCGGGGCTACTCCGCCCTGCGCACGGGAATTGCCTTCCTTCCGCTCTCGCTCGCCGTGGGCGTGCTCTCGGCCGGCGTCACTGCGCGTCTGATGATGCGCTTCGGCGCCCGCCGGGTGATGCTCCCGGGCCTCCTGCTGACGACCCTCGGCCTGCTGCTGATGGCGCGGCTGGACGAGCATTCTGCGTATTTCCCGACGATGTTCTCCGCGCTGCTGATCCTCGGCCTCGGTGCCGGCCTCGCGTTCATCCCGTTGCTTGCGATCGCGATGGCGAACGTGCCCAGCGCGGACGCGGGCCTCGCCTCGGGCATCGTCAACGTCTCGCTCCAGATGTCCGGCGCGCTCGGGCTCGCCGTGCTCGGCACGATCTCGACCACGCGCGCGCGCTCGCTGTTCACCGACGGGCACGCCCTGCCGAGCGCGCTCACGGGCGGCTACCAGCTCGCCTTCCTCGTCGGCGCTGCCCTGGTCGGTCTCGGTGCTGTGCTGGCATTCGTGCTCCTGCGTACACCGCCGCCGGTGCCGGCGTCGGAACCCCTGCCCGCCCGTGCGCGCCCGGTCGTCGCCAAGTCCTAGCAGGGTCTGGATCGTTTTGCAGATCGCCGTCACGGGGATCACAATGCCGTCCGTCCACGCGAGGGGAGATCACGATGGCCGTGCCGCCGATGGAGGGCCTCTGGAACTGGCCGAATCCGATACCCGATTTCGAGTTCTCGAGGGAGGCCCTCCAGGGAGTGGAGGGCCCCGAGGGGCCTGACTACGCGGGCTACAAGGTGGTCGCGAACGACGGCGAGATCGGGCACGTCGATTCGTTCGCGATCGCGCCGGACGAGGGTCACATCGTCGTGGACACCGGGCACTGGCTCTTCGGTCGCATGTCTCTCGTCCCGGCGGGCGCGGTCCGCGTCGTCGACCACGACTCGCAGACCGTCCAGATCGACCTGACCAAGCAGCAGATCAAGGACGCCCCCGAATACGACAGGTCGGCCGGCTACGACGCGTACCGCGACCCGGCCACCGAGTACTACGGGCCGATGATGTAGCTCTCAGCGGTTCTGCGCGAGCTGACGTAGGCCCTCGTAGACCGCCGCGCACACGGCGTTGGCGAGGTTCAGGCTGCGCGCCGACGGATCGTCGATCATGGGCAGCGTCACGCTCCGCTCCTTGCCCGCCCATCGACGCACCGCCGCCGGCGGCCCGGTGGTCTCGCAGCCGAACAGCAGATAGTCGGCGCAGGCCAACGACGCCTCCCAGTGCGGGCGGGAGGCCCGCGTCGAGTAGAGCCAGACGCGCGAGTCGCTGGTGCCGACGCCCTCCGCCTCGAGGAACGCATCCCAGCTCTCGTGCTCGACGCAGTCGACGAGCTGCCAGTAGTCGAGTCCTGCGCGCCGGCGCGCGCGTTCGCCCATGTCGAAGCCGATGGGGTGCACGATGTGGAGGCGGCAGCCCGTAGCTGCGGCGGTCCGTCCGATCGCCCCGGTGTTGTTGGGGATCTCGGGGTGCAGCAGGACGATGTGGAACCGTGGCTCCGCGAGCACCGGGAGGCGGCCGGCGGATGTACTCAGTGCGCCTGACCGGGATCGCGCAGCCACGCGTACGCCTCTGCGAGCTGCAGGAGCTGGGCGGCGTCGGGCTGGCTGCTCCTCGCGTCCTTGCGCATGAGCTGCAGGATCTCCATCTGCGCGCGGAAGCTCTCGATCACGACGTCGCTCGATGCGGGCGCCTTGTCTTCGTCCGTCATGCTGCGCCTCCCGGCGGTGGTGTGGCCTGCGGAGCGGGCCTGACCGGAACGCTATTCGACACGCTGCGATCAGGGGGTCGCGCGTTCGCGGATGACGTAGAACTTGCGCACGCGGTCGTCCTGGTGCCACGTGCATTCGGTCCCCTCGCGGATCGCGAGTGCCTCACCCGGCCCGAACGACTCCGCCGTCCCGTCGGGCATCAGCAGGTGAATCGTGCCCTCGAGCACGACACACACCTCGTCGCAGGGATACGCCTCGATGTACTCGGTGAAGGGCTCCGCCTCCCAGACGCCGGCTGTCAGGCCGGCGCCCGGCTCGAAGAGACTTGCGGTGCGGGTCAGCGCGGGCCCCTCGGCGACCTGCGGCTGGAGGCCGACGAGCGCCGGATCGAGCCGGACGACTCCTGTCGCGGCGTCCGCCATCGTGCCATCGAGCGTAGCTCACGCGAGCCGCCGACGCATGAGTCGCGACCGGCGTCGCGAAGGCTTGCTACTAGTGGGGGGCCCGCCTCGACCGAAGCGGGTGTGTTCCCGGGGAGGTGCAGGCAGTGCGAGCGCGTGTCTGGATCGGTGCGACCGCGCTGACAGCGGTGGTCGCCGGCGGTCTGGCGGCGGCGTACTTCCTGTGGCCGAGCGCGCATCTCGGCACGCCCGGCGACGCGCTCGCGCGCGTGGTCGTTCCACGCTTCGCGGGCGAGATCACGGCCGTCGACGTGCGCTCGGCGAACGGCGTCAAGGTGCCTGTACAGGTGCGGAACGGGCAGGTCGTGCCCAACCGAACGGTCGGCAGCGGCGAGCGGCTCTCGGTCGAGCTGACGGTGCGGCGACCAGGCTGGGCAAGCTGGCTCGTCGGTCACACCGACCACCGCAGCTTCACGATCGAGACCCCGAGAGCTCATCTGCTCGGGCACTGGCTGCAGGTGAGGAGCGGCGAGCAAGTGACGGTCGCGTTCGACCGGGCCGTCAGCATCGTCTCGCTCGCAGGCAAGCCGGCACGACGTCTTCGGCAGCCGCAGAGCGCAGTGCCGATCGGCCTGGTCGCGACCGGCTCGCACGCCGCCGGTGCCATCGATGTCGCCGTCGCTGCGCGCACGTGGGAGCGCCCGGCTGCTCCCGAGCGCGTGAACTGGTTCCCCTCGCGCCCGTACCCGCAGCTGCTCGCCAAGCCCCGGCCGGGCTCGGTCGTCGGCCCGAAGCGCGAGTTCACGCTGACATTCTCGAGCCCGGTCGCCGAGGTGCTGGGCACCCGGCGGCCGCAGCTCTCCCCCGCGATGCCGGGGAACTGGCGCTTGACCGACGCGCACACGCTGGCCTTCCGGCCACGCGGCCTCGGCTTCGGGCTCGGCACGGAGGTGCGCGTGCGGCTCCCGCAGGCCGTTCACCTCGCCGGCCAGCCCGGAGCGACGCTGACGCGAACGCTGCGCTGGCAGATCCCGGCCGGATCGACGATGCGGCTGCAGCAGCTTCTGGCCCAGCTCGGCTATCTGCCACTCGAGTGGCTACCGAGCGCAGACGCAGTCTCGAGCGCGCTGGGCGCCCAGCTCGTCGCCGCGCGCGTCCCACCAGCCGGGCATTTCTCCTGGCGTTTCCACGACACGCCGCGCGAGTTGCAGAAGCTGTGGCGCCCGGGTCGGGCGAACGTGATCACGCGCGGCGCGGTGATGATGTTCCAGCACCGGCACGGCCTCGTCGTCGACGGGCTGCCCGGCCCGCTGTTCTGGGCGGCGCTGATGCGCGACGCGATCGCCGGCAAGCGTCGCACGGTCGGCTACAGCTACGTCTTCGTGCACCGCAAGCTCCCGCAATCGCTCAACCTCTGGCATAACGGGCACGTGATCCTGCGCTCGCCGGGCAACACCGGTGTCCCCGCCGCACCGACACAACTCGGCACGTTCCCGGTGTTCGAGCACGTGCCCGTCGGGGAGATGCGCGGCACCAACCCCGACGGCACGCACTACGACGATCCGGGAATCCGCTACATCAGCTATTTCCACGGGGGCGACGCGATCCACGCCTTCAACCGCAGCTCCTTCGGCACGCCACAGAGCCTCGGCTGCGTCGAGTTGCCGCTGCGCGCGGCCGCAAAGGTGTGGCCGTACACCCCGATCGGCACCCTCGTCACGGTCGAGAACTGATACATCCCGAGCCCTCGAGGAGGGAAGACGAATGACAGGCAAGGCCGACTTCACGGCGGACGAATGGAAGCTCGTCGTGGAAGGCCCGCCGACCGCGGGCCTGATCGTCATCACGGCACAGCGAGGAGGGACGTTCCGCGAGACCTTCTCGATCGGGAAGTCGTACATCGAGGCGCGCAAGCGGCATGGCGAGAGCGAGCTGCTGGACGAGATCGTCTCCGCGAAGCCGGAGCTCGACCGGACGCACTCCCACTCGCCCGAGGAGCTGCGCGAGCACGGCCTCCAGCAGCTCCGGGCCGCAGTCGAGCTGCTCAAATCGAAGGCACCGGGCGAGGTCGACGCGTACAGGCGCTTCGCGCTCGAGCTCGCCGGCAATGTCGCCGACGCCCACCGAGAGCGCGGCAACGAGCAGCGTGCGAGCGACGCGGAGCGCGCCGCGATCGCGGAGATCGCCGAAGCGCTCGGATCCGCGGCGCCCTGATCTCGCCCGGAGCTGTCGATTTCGCGGATCGTCATGTGTCTAACGGAGGTATCGGGTCGGAGACGAGATCAAGCTCGGCGAGACCGAGTTCACCCGTCTCGCCGACGCGTTCTTCAGAGAGATCGAGCGTAAGTACCCGTAGCCCGGGGGACCGCGTCCTCCAGCCGGCGCCACCTCCTACGATCGCTCTGTGATCCGCCGGCGGAAACGCGAACGCGTCTCGCCAGATCAGGACGCCATCGTCGACCGCGTCCTCTGCATCTCGGTCGTGGCCATGCTCGGAGCGATCGCGGCCGGTGTGACCGACGGAGAAATGGATGACGATCAGGCCGCGAAGTACGTCGCCGAGTCGCACCGCTGGCTCCGCCGGGAGAACCTCGCGGACGCTCTCAGCGCGCGCGAGCGAGCGCTCATCAGCAAGTCCGTCGCCGACTGGAGCGAGCGCGAGACGATCGACGCAAGCTGGCGCAGCGAGTCGGTCGGCGTCCTGCTCTGGGCGCTCTCCGCGTTCGAGGACATGCCGGCGTACGACAGGCGTTTCGACACGCTCCCAACGCTCGTGCCGCTGCTCGCGCCGACGGCCGAGTTTCGTAGTAGGGCGCACCTGCGATCGCCCGAGGAGATCGCTGAGGCCCGCGAACGCGCCGAGCTCTGGCATTGGCGCGCCCGCACCCGCCGGCTTCAGGAGGGCGAAGGATCGGAAGGCGGCATTCACGACCTCGACGCGGTCGCACGTCAGTCCGCGGCCTTCGCCTACGCCGAGCGCCGGATACCGGAGCCGATCGACGGCGACTTCCCGGCGTATGGCAAGGCGTTCCGAGCGCTCGATGCCGACGAGTACTCGGCGGTCACCTCGACCGCCGCGGAGCGCCACTACGCGCTGAACTGGCTCTGCGGGTATGCCTCGGACTGGGACAGCGTCCCGACGGAGACCTAAGAGGTTTCTCTGAGTGAGCGCGGCGTCTGGGATGTGTGGATCGTGCTCGGCACAGGTTCGCTGCTTCCACGCTCATTCAGGCAAGACCTCTTAGCGTGACGGCGGTCACACTCGCGTAGAGTCGTGCCATGCCGCTTGATGTGTTCGCGTGCGTCCCCGAAGATGAGCTGCGCCAGGCGGGACGGCGCAGGACGTTCAGCCGTGGTGAGGTCGTGTTCCACGAGGGCGACCCGGGTGACAGCCTGCATCGCGTGACGCGCGGGAGGTTCGCGGCGCGCGTGACGACGCCGGTGGGCGACGTGGCGACCTTCGCCGTGCACGCCCCGGGCGATGTCTTCGGCCTGCTCGCCGTGCTCCACCCGGAGGCACGCCGTACCGCCACGGTCGCGGCGCTCGAGCGTGGAGAGACGTTCACGCTGCCGGCGAGCGCCTTCGCGCGCCTGAGGGCGGCGCACCCCGGAGTGGCGGTCGCCGTCGAGCAGCTCCTGGTCGAAATGCTCACGACGGCGAGCAATCGCCTGGTGGAGGCGCTCTACACCCCCGTCCACCTGCGCGTCCGCGCGCGCCTCCGCGACCTGGCGCGCATCTACGGGGGTGACGAGGGCGAGCCAATCACGCTGCCGCTGAGCCAGGAAGAGCTCGCCGGGCTCGTCGGCACGACCCGGGAGACCGTCAACCGCGTGCTGCGCGACGAGCAGGCACGCGGCGCCGTCAGCCTCGCGCGGCGCCGGATCACGATCCTGCCGAGAACTCCCTGACCTCGGCCGTGCC
The DNA here is from genome assembly GCA_963845865.1 of uncultured Actinomycetes bacterium. Lineage (GTDB taxonomy): Bacteria > Actinomycetota > Thermoleophilia > Gaiellales > JALYLC01 > JALYLC01. The sequence continues at coordinate 163,279 of CAWJTT010000002.1, read as the reverse complement.
TGGATGATGCCGGCTACCCCCTGCGAGCACGAAGTGCGGGAGCCCAAGCGGAGTACGCTGTCGCCCCGGTGAGCAAGGCGGCTGCAGGGCGCTTCGAGACGGCGACCGATCCGCTGCGGCCGTTCGTGCCGCGGATCGCAGTCGACTGGTTGCGCGACTCGCCGTCGGTTCGCGCGCAGCGCTTCGAGGGGACGCTGGTCTTCGCCGACATCACGGGCTTCACCGACCTTACCGAGGCGCTCGCGAAGCGCGGGCGCGAGGGCGCCGAGGAGATCGCAGGCGTGGTCGATGCGGCGTTCGCCGAGCTGATCCGCCGGGCCTACGCGTACCACGCGGATCTGCTGAAATTCGGCGGCGACGCGGTACTCCTGCTCTTCCGCGGCGACGACCACGCGCAGCGCGCGGCGGCGGCGGCAGTCGGGATGCACGACGCCCTGGCGGCCATGCGGCGGAGCTCCACGTCTGCCGGACCTGTCCGTCTCCGGGTGTCGATCGGCGTGCACAGCGGCGTGTTCCACGCCTTCCTGGTGGGCGGGATCCATCGCGAGCTGATTCTCACGGGCGCGGATGCGACCGCGTGTGTCGAGACCGAGGGCGTCGCGCGCGCGGGCGAGATCGCCCTGAGCGAAGCGACCGCGCGGCTGTTCGACCCGCGGCTGCTCGGCGCGGCCCGCGAGGGCGCCGTCCTGCTTGCGCACGCCCCCGACGTGGCCGAGATGGTGCCGCCGTTCTTCGACCCGGCGGGGGTCGACCTCTCCCAGCTCCTCCCCTCGGCGTACACGCGCGAGCTGCGGAGCGAGCAGGCCGATCCCGAGCACCGGCATGTCGCTGTCGCGTTCGTCGAGATCCGGGGCACCGATGCGCTGCTCGACCGCGAGGGCGCCGATGCGCTGGCGGAAGCGCTGGACGAGAGCATCACGGCGATTCAGACGAGCTGTGTCACGTTCGACGTCACCTTCGCGCAGACGGACGTGAGCAGCGGAGCCGTCAAGGCGATCCTCCTCGCCGGAGCCCCACGCTCGGCCGGTGGAGCGGAAGAGGAGCTGATGCTGCGCGCCACCCGGGCGATCCTCGAGCGCCCTGGACCGTTGCCGCTGCGCGTGGGCGTGAACACCGGTCGCGTCTTTGCGGGCGTCGTGGGCACGCTCACGCGGCGGACGTACACGTTCTACGGCGATGCGATCAACACGGCCGCGCGCATCATGGCGCGCGCCCACGACGGCCAGCTGCTCGCGCGCGACGACGTCCTCGAACGCGCGCGCACGACGTACGCCGCGACGCCGATCGAGCCGTTCAGAGCCAAGGGAAAGGCCGAGCTCGTCCGGGCATCGGACGTCGGAGCCGCGGTCGGCGAGCGCGAGCCGGAGGCGATCGGGCCGTTCGTCGGCCGGGAGCCCGAGCTCGACACGCTGCTCGGCGCCCTGCACAGCGCCGGCGACGGGCCCGGTGCCCTCGTCGTCGTGACGGGCGGCACCGGGATTGGCAAGTCCCGGCTGCTGGGCGAGTTCTGCGCTCTGGCGGCGGGCACGCCGACGCTGCGAGTGCAGTGCGCGCACGCGGGCGCCAGTCACCCGTATGCCGCAGCTGGGACACTCCTGCTGCGCTCGCTGCAGCTCGATCGTCACACTCCGGCGCCCGCCGTCGAGCGCCGCCTCCGTGCCGTCATCGGCGAGCGTGCTCCTGGCCTCGCGCCGTGGCTTCCGCTGCTCGGGCTCGTCGTCGGGCTCGACCTTCCGGCGACGCCCGAGAGCGCCGCGCTCGAGGACGATTTCGTCTCCGACCGGATCGCGGCGAGTGTCGAGGCGCTTCTCGATCGACTGCTCCCGGATGCGGCGCTCATCGTCGTCGACGACGCGCATTTGATGGATGAGGCGTCGGCGGCGCTGATCGCCCACATCGCAGCCGGCATCCAGGCCCGGCGCTGGCTCCTGGTGGTCGCGCGCCGCCCCGACGACGACGGGTTCGCCGCTCCGCCAGGCGTGAACGGCCGTCGGCGCTGAAGCTGGCGCCGCTCGCTGTCTGCTGCCGCGCGGAAGCTCGTGGTACAGCTGACGGAGGACGCCCCGCTCCCGGCGCACGTCGCGGAGGCCATCGGCGGACGCTCCGACGGGAGCCCGCTCTTCGTCACCGAGATGGTCCGCGCCATGCGCGGAGGAGCCGACCACCACACCCTGCCCGATTCGGTCGAGGCCTTGATGGCGCTCCAGATCGACGAGCTCGCCGCGGCCGACCGCGGCGTGCTGCGGCGGGCAGCCGTGATGGGCACCCGCTTCACGCGCGCCGGCCTCGTTGCTGCTCTCGAGCTCGACGACGCCCATGCGGACGCCATCCTGGAACGCCTCGGAGACTTCCTCGTGGACGACGGCGAGGGGGGCCTGGCCTTTCGCCACGGCTTGCTGCGCGATGCCGCCTACCACGGCTTGTCGTTCCGGCGCAGGCGCTTTCTCCATCGCCGGGTGGGCGAGGCGCTGGAGCTCAACGCGGGCACCGACATCGCGCACGTGGCGGCCGACCTGACGCACCACTTCTTCGAGGCGGGCGCCTGGGACAAATCGCTCCGGTACGGCCTCATCGCCGGCGCTGAGGCGCGGTCGGTGTATGCGAACGTCGACGCGGCGGCAGTGCTCGAGCGCGCCGTGACAGCGGGGTCACGGTGGCGCGGGGCCCGTCCCGAGGCTGTGATGCGCGCGGCCGAGGCCCTCGGGGACGTGACGCTCTCGCTCGGCGAGCTCGAGCGCGCGCGCGCGGCGTTCGCTGTCGCGAGACGGCGCGTGCGCGGCGACGTGGTCGAGCGCGCACGGCTGCTCCGCAAGGAGGCTGTCGTTGCGTACCGGCTGGGCGCGTACTCGCGGGCACTGCGCATGCTCAAGACCGCGCTCACGATGCTGGACGGCGCCAGCAGTGTTCCGGCGACCGCGCAGCGCGCACACATCGGCGCCTGGCTCGGGGTGATCACGCTCTTGCGCGGCCACCCGCGCAACTCGGTCGACCTGCTGCGGCGCGCGATCACCGACGGCGAGGCGGTCGACGCCAAGGAGGCCCTCGCCCACGCACTCGCAGGCCTGGACCTTGCGTACAACGCGCTCGGAGACTCGAGGCGTGCGACCAACAGCACGCGGGCACTCGAGCTGTACAGGGAGCTTGGCGACCTCGAACGCCAGGGCGGAGTGCTCAACAACCTCGGGTTGATCGCCTACTTCGCGGGTCGCTGGAACGATGCGCTCGAGCTCTATGGAGCGGCCGTCGCGGCGTGGGAGCAGGCAGGCGACACGCGCAGCGTGTCGCTCGCGAGCTTCAACATCGGCGAGATCCTGTCGGCTCAGGGCAGGCTCGACGAGGCCGAGCCGCTCCTGCGCGAGGCCTTGAGATCGTGCCGGGCGGCGGGCGCCGTCACGGACATCGCCGACTCGTTGATGGAGACCGCGCTGCTGGACGCTCGTCGAGGAGACTTCGCGGGCGCATTCGCTCAGCTCGAGGAGGCGCGAGGCTTGCACGAGCAGACCGGAAATCAATCGGCGACGGTGCTCATCGACGCGCGTGTGGCCGAGGCACTCGAGCTTGGAGGAGAGTACGACCGTGCCGCCGAGCTCGCGACTCGCGCGCTCGCGCGCGCCGCAGGCGACGAGGGCAACGCGCTCGTGCTTCCGGTTCTGAGCCGGGTGCTCGGGCAAGCGCATCTCGTCGCCGGGCGGCGCGACGCGGCGCGCGCTGCGCTCGAACTCGCGATCACCGAGGCGAACCGCGTCGAGCACCGCTACGAGGAAGCGTTGGCACTCGCCGCGATCAGCCGGCTCGGCGATGCGTCACGCGAAACGTGTTCGCGCCGAGACGGCCTGTTCGAGCAGCTCGGGATCGTCGCCCTCCCCGCCGGCTGGTCCGTGGCCGAGGAGGACGGGTAGCGCCGGGAGGGAGAGCCCTGTGCCTCCCTCCCGCACCCGATCGGCTCAGCCGCCCCAGGGCCGCGGATCGTAGCCGGCCAGGCCGTCCGTGGTGAGATTCGCCGAGTTCGCGACGAACGGCGCCTTGAACGTGATCACGGCGTTGCCCGCCGAGTCCTGCGAGCGACTGGTCACATACGGCCCGAGCACGAAGCCGCGGCCGGGGAAGAACTCGAACCGCGGCAGGCTCGGCAGGATTCCATACCAGCGACCCGGCAGCGTTCCGCCGCTGACGAACGTCGCGTCAGGGCTGAGATCCGAGAGCGACGCGATCGCCGTGACGAACTTCAGGTTGGTGCCGAGGCACACATCGGTCTGGAACCACTTCTTCGTGCCGAGGGCACGCCTGCGGGATCGTCATCCGGAACGTCGAGTCCGTGGTCAGTGGCCGGATGTCGTACTCGGCTCCCTGCGTGCGGGAGACGAAGCCGGGGCACACCCCGGCCGGCGGCGCCGGCGCGTTCAGCGAACTGAGGGTCACCGTGGTTCCTGCTGCCGGCGTCCCCGCGTTCACGGCGTACTGCACGCCGCCCTGCGACGCGCTGACGGTGCAGGCGGCGCCCGTGCATGTCGTGCTGGCGAGCGGCGTCGCGCCGCAGGGCAGGACGTCGATGGAGATCGAGGCGGGCGGCGTGACTGTCGCCGTGCCGCCGGCGACGGCCAGCGACAAGGTGCTCACGAGCTCGTTCGTCGTTGCGAACACGTCGCTGCCGTTCCGGGTTGCGCGATAGACCAGGGTCGCGCTCTGGCTCCCTGTCAGCGTGCCCGTCCACTGCAGCGTGCCCGGGCTCGTCGTGACCGTCCCGGTCGTCGAGCTCTGCGGCGTCGGCCGCGAAGCTCGCGCCCAGGGTCTCCGTCACCGTGAAGTTGGTGGGAATCGCGACCGCGGCCCCGAGATCTGCGACCAGCTTCGTGGTGCTGATCGGGCCGGGGGTACCGGACTGGTAGAAGCTGGCCTGCGAAGCCCAGGTCGAGAGGTTCGCCTGGCTCACGTCCGAGCCCGTTCCGAGGCCGATCGGGACGATGCGATCCCCGGCGTTCTTGGCGGCGGTGGCGGCGTTGGTTGCGCTCGTGAGCGCCGCGCCGGTCGCCTGCCCGTCGCTGATCAGCACCATTGCCTTGGCGACCCCGGGGGCGCTCGCCGCGAGCGCCGTGGCGGCCGTGTTGATGCCGGCGTCGTGCGGGCTGCCCGCCGGAGGGAGCGCCCACGCTGTTCACGGCGGCGAGAAGGGCGGCGTAGCTGGAACCGAGCGGCGCCGTGACGCGTGGCCGTCGATCCCGCTGTAGACGACGACTCCTGCGGCGTTCCCGGCGATCGAATGGTCGGTGGCCCCGTCGGCCGCATCGAGCGCGTCGAGCGAGGCGATTGCGGCGCGCTTGAGATCCCCGAGCTTGCTCGGCGGCACGCCGGTGCTGCCCGAGAGATCGAGCACGAGCATCACGTTCGTCGCCTGCCCGGAGCTCCCCGCCTGACTCGTGACGGTCACCTGCGCATCGACGAATCCACCGCAGGCGATCGCAGTCGGCGATCCGCTGACGAGCGCCTGGCTGGCGGTCGCCGACGGCGCGGCCGCGGGTGCGACCCCCGTCGATGCCGCCACGAGCGTGACCGCGCACAACGCTCCGAATGCGGCGAGCTGACTACGTCTCATCACTTCTACCCTTCAACGATGTGTCCCGTAGCGCCCGATCCGGCGTGGGGCTGGCGCGAGAATATACGAAAACATGCGACCGAAGATCAATTCCGCGATAGCACATGGGCAGGAACGCGGAGCCGCGAAAGGCTGCGCCGGGCAGCGGCCGCATGCCCTCACCTCGTCGCGGACTTCACGGGTGAATTCATAAGAATTCGGACGCTACGGTGCAGAGAGCCACGTGAATCGCACCTCCCGAGCCGATATCGTTCATGTGTCCGGAAGGGGAATCGTCTTCCTGCCTGAACGAGAGGAAGAGACTCATGGACGAGACCTTGCATACCGCGAGCCGCAGGCGTCTCGGCCGGACGATCGTCCGGCCCGGCGTTCTGCTCGGCACGACCATCGCCGTGACGGCTGTTGCCGCCGTCGGTTGCGGAGGAAGTAGCGATTCTTCCACCGGAACGAATCCGGACGCCGTCGCAGCCACGCCGCCCGGACTCGGCGCACTCGGAGTGTCCAAGCACCAGCCGATCTACTGGGTCGGGCCTCAGCGCAATGTGAGATACGAGCGCACGACCGTCGGCGATAGCCGTGTCCTCGTCCGCTACCTGCCGAAGGGCGCTGAGATCGGGTCGGCCACGCCGTACCTGACAGTCGGTACCTACATCGTGCCCGATGCGTACGCGGCCGCCCGACGCGCCGCCAGCAGGGCCGGGGCCGTTCCGATCAAGGTCGCAACGAGCGCGATCGCGTTCTCGACGAAGGCGCGCCCGCTCAACGCCTGGATCGCCTACCCGGGCTCGCGCTTCCAGATCGAGGTGTTCGACCCGAAGCCAGGCCGCGCACGCAGCCTCGTCGCCTCCGGCAAGGTCGCGCGCGTCCCAGGGAGCCCGCCTGAGAGCCGTCCAGTGGCTGTCTCGCCGAAGAGCCTCGCCAAGGTCGCGACGGCGGCGCAACGGCCGATCTACTGGGCGGGGGCGCTCCCGGGCCAGACGTACGAGCTGACCAAGACGAGCCAGGGCTCGTTCCTGGTGCGCTATCTGGCGCCCGGACTCGCGCTCGGCGCACCGTCTCCTCAACTCACCGTCGGGACCTACCCCGTGGCGAACGCGCTCGCGGCCGTCAAGCGGCTGAGCCTTGCAAAGGGTGCGAGCATGATGAAGCTCACGGGTGGCGGCCTCGCCGTGATCAATCCGCGCTTCCCGAAGAGCATCTACCTCGCCTATCCGCGTTCGAACGTGGAGATCGAGGTGTTCGATCCGTCCATCGGTCACGCGCGTCAGCTCGTGACGTCTGGACAGATCACGGCCGTGCCCTGATGACCGAACAGGCCCCGCAGCCGCAGGTGCCAGACGCGCCGGGCAAGCCCTCTCGCCGCTCGCGCGTGAGGGTAGGAGCAGTCCTCGCGATCGCGGTAGGCGCCGGGCTCGGCGCCTGGGCGCTCGTCGAGCACACGAACGACTCGAGCTCGTCGTCGGAATCGGCCGCAGCCGCCCCCGCGGCAGCCGCGGCTACCACGACTGTCACGGCCAGGCCGATCACGCCAGTCGGGTTGTCGGCGAAGGGGCTCCGCACGCTGACCGCGTCGATCAAGCAGCCGATCTACTGGGCGGGGCCGAAGCCGGGCTACCTGTACGAGCTCACGCGGACGAGCACCGGGAAGATCTTCATCCGCTACCTCCCGCCCGGCACGCGTGTCGGCTCCAAGCAGGGAGCGGAGCTGATCGTCGCGACCTATCCGTTCCGCAACGCCCTCAAGGCGCTCAAGGCCCTCGCAGCCAGCAAGCGGCTCGCGATCCCGGGCGGCGGCATCGCCATCGTCGATCGCGCCCACCCGCAGAGCGTCCATCTCGCGTACCCGGGCGTCGACAACCAGGTCGAGGTCTACGACCCCTCGCCCGCGCGATCGCTCGCGATCGCGCGCTCGGGCGCCGTGCGCCCGGTCACGCCGTAAACGCCGCTAGCTCTAGGACCTACGAGCCTTCGAGACGGTTGATGTCCGGGCTTCTCGGGAGTCTTGGGCTTACTGAGAGTCCCCGACTCGCCGGAGGCCCGGATGTTCGAGAGTAATGCGCCGCGTCGGATGCGTCACTCCTGGGAGGCGCGCTGCAGCTGGTGCGGCTGACGCTGGAGGGCGTCTCGCCTGCGCAAGCGGCGGTCGCGTGCGGCGCGAGTCGCACCACCACGTATGCAGTGCTGGGGCGGTATCGGGCTGGCGATCTGGCGCGTCCTGCGCCGGCATGGCCTCTCGCGCCGCGCGGTGGCGCCCAGGGCGTCTGCCAATCGTTACGAATGCGCCGCTTCCAGCGAGCTCGTGCACCTCGATATCAAGCGGCTGGCTCGCTTCTGGCAGATCGGCAAACGCGCGCTCGGCGACGGCGTCAGGCGCAGCGGCAACGCGCGCTGGCAGTACCTGCATCTGGCCGTGGACGATCACTCCCGGTACGCGGCAACACAGCTGCGCCCGACACAGACCGGCACAGACGCCGCGGCGGTTGCTGCGTCGGCAATGATCTGCGCCAAGTCGTCGACGAGCACGGCCTGCACCACCTCTGCACGCGGCCCTAGATGCCCCGCACCAACGGCTGTGATGCTCGGTGGGCTCCGTCTGGGGCGCTCGTCAGGCTGGTGTCGGCGTGGCGGGGTGTGACTCGACGCAACGGCTGGCTCCGATCTGGATGCCTTGCTTTGAGCTGTCCGCCTCGGCGCGTCGGTACCGGTCTGGCGCCCGCTTGTTGGCCTGATCAGAAGCCTGTCCGCCCCGAGTGGGCGTGACCCATCACAGTCCTGCCGCGCGGTTTCCCTGCCCCAGACCGGCACCGTCACCCCACTACGGGAGGTGTTGCTGGAATGCTCGCAGACGAAACGGACTTCGTGATCGGAGTCGACACGCACCGCGATCGCCACTCAGCGGCGATCGTCAACGCGACCGGCGGCGTGCTCGAAGAACTCGACCTCGCCGCATCGAGCGGCGGCTACCGCAACGTCTTGGCCCGCGCGCGTCGTCGTGCGGACGGTCGCCGCGTGTGGGCGATCGAGGGCACTGGCTCCTATGGCGCGGGTCTCGCGCGCTTCCTGATCGCCCAAGGTGAGCGCGTCGTCGAGATCGATCGACCGCGGCGACGCGAGGGACGCGCGGGCGCCAAGTCCGACGCGTTGGACGCCATCCGCGCAGCCCGCGAAGCGCTCGGACGTGAGCAACTCCCAACACCACGCCTTGCCGGTCAGCGTGACGGACTTCGTGCACTCCTGATGACGCGAGAAGGCGCCGTGCTCGCACGCACTGCCGCGATCAACCAACTCCGCGCACTGATCGTGGTGGCGCCAGAGCCGCTGCGCGGCGAGCTCCGCGGACTGGCTTTCGCTCGAGCTCATCGAACGCTGCGCGCATCTGCGCCCAGGCGCTCGAGGCAGAAGTGACCGGCCACTCGTAACGGCGGTGCGCAGCTGCGCACAGCGGATCCGAGCCCTCCAGCACGAGACACGCGAGCTCAGGCGCCAGATCCTCGAGCTCGTGCGCGAACTCGCACCCGCACTCATGCACGAGCCCGGCGTCGGTCCGATCTCGGCGGCGCACCTCATCATCGCCTGGTCGCACCCGCAGCGCTTCCGCTCTGAAGCCGCTTTCGCGATGCTCGCCGGCACCAGCCCTGTGCCTGCATCCTCGGGCCAAACGGTGCGACACCGCCTCAACCGTGGCGGTGACCGACGGCTCAACCGCGCTCTTCACACCATCGTGCTCGCGCGCCGCGCCACACACGAACCGACCCAGGCCTACCTCGACCGCCGTGTCGCCGAGGGCAAAAGCAAACGCGAAGCTGTGCGCTGCCTCAAGCGCTACCTCGCCCGCCGCCTCTACCGCGTCCTCCAGGCGACAGCCACCCCGCTCACCGACGCACCGCTCCCGGCGAAATGAACCTTGACAACCATAGAAGCATCAAAGCAGAAGCGTTGGTCGGCATCCTGCAGCGCGAATGGGCATACGGCTACATCTGGCACTCAAGCGCCGACCGCGCCCGAGCACTGCCCGGCTACCTACGCTGGTACAACACCCACCGAGTCCACGGCTCCACCGGCAGCCCACCCATCACCCGCGTCGCACAAGCTCAAAGGTCCTACAGCCAAGCGACGCCGGCTCCTAGGAGCGCCTCGCCGTAGACCTGAACGCGACTCGGCCGCTCCAAAGCCTCGTCGCCCTTGCACAACCTCGGTCCGGCGAACGTCAGTTCAAGAAGCATGGGCGGGCACGGGGGCTTCGGGGCCGGTGTTTGCACGACGGCACTCGATCTGGCAAGCCCGGCTGCAGCTCAGCGCGAGCTTCGAGGAGACACGACTGCGGAACACACGGAGGCCCCGGCAAGGAGGATGTCCTTGCCGGGGCCTCCGCTATCGAGCCGGACTGTCTAGGAAGCGCAGAGCACGTAGACCGTCACCGTGTTGGGCGCCTGGTTCAGCGGCACGGACGCGCCCCAGCCGTCCGGAGTGTCGCCGCTGACCGCCGCCACGCCGCCCTTGAGCGGGATGCTTCGGTCGATCTGGGCATTGCCGGTCGAGCTGGCACCGCCACCGACGGCCGTCTCGCCGGGCTGGCAGGTCACGGTAACCAGGCCCTGCTCGCCAGCGGCGCTGACCGTCGTCCTGACGACGACTCCGCCGACTGCCGGCCGGGCCTGTTGCGCCCGTGGCACCTTGCTCACCCGTTGCGCCCTGCGGGCCCGTCGGGCCAGTTGCGCCGGCGCCAGCCGGACCGGTCGGGCCCTGCGGACCGGTATCGCCCTGCGCACCGGTCGCACCCGCCGAGCCATTGGCCCCGGCCGCACCGGTCGCACCCTGCGCACCCTGCGCGCCGAGCTCGAGCCGTTGGAGCCGTTGGCACCCGCCGCACCAGTCGCATTGCCGCACTGCGTTATTGCCGTTATTGCCCTGGGGCACCCTGCGGGCCCTGCGGACCTGCGATGCCTTGCGGGCCGGTCAGGCCCTGCGGGCCAGCCGGGCCATTGACGCCGTCGAGTCCGTTGAGTGCCGTTTGTGCCCTGCGGGCCAGCGGAGCCGGTGATGCCCTGCGGGCCAGTCGGACCTGCGGGACCAGTCGCGCCGCTTGCCTTGGCGCCGGTGACGCCCTGCGGGCCAGCAGCGCCAGTCGCGCCGTTTGCACCGTTGGCGCCGGTTGCGCCCTGCGCACCAGCGGCGCCGGTCGCGCCGTCAGCACCGCTGGGCCGGTTGCGCCCTGCGGGCCAGCCGCACCAGTCGCGCCGTCAGCACCGTTGGCGCCGGTCGCGCCCTGCGGGCCAGCCGGGCCAGTCGCGCCGTCAGCACCGTTCGCGCCCGTCGCGCCCTGCGGGCCAGCCGCACCGGTCGCGCCGTCAGCACCGTTCAGGCCGTTCGGCCGTTCAGCCGTTCAGGCCGTGGCGCCGTCGCGCCTTGTCGCGCCAGCCGGCCCGGTCGCGCCCTGCGGGCCAGCCGGGCCAGTCGCGCCGTCAGCGCCGCCGGGCCGGTCGCGCCCTGCGGGCCAGCCGGGCCAGTCGCGCCGTCAGCACCGTTGGCGCCGGTCGCGCCCTGCGGACCAGCCGGGCCAGTCAGCGCCAGCCGGACCGGTCGTGCCCTGCGGGCCAGCCGCGACCGGTCGCGCCGTCAGCACCGTTCGGGCCGGTCGCGCCCTGCGGACCAGCGGCGCCAGTCAGCGCCAGCCGGACCGGTCGCGCCCTGCGGGCCAGCCGGCCAGTCGCGCCGTCAGTACCGTTCGGGCCGGTTGCGCCCTGCGGGCCAGCCGGGCCAGTCGCGCCGTCAGCACCGTTGGCGCCGGTTGCGCCCTGGGGCCAGTGGCGCCAGTCGCGCCGTCAGCACCGTTCGGCGCCGGTCGCGCCCTGCGGGCCAGCCGGAGCCAGTCGCGCCGTCAGCACCGTCGGGCCGGTTGCGCCCTGCGGGCCAGCGGGCCAGTCGCGCCGTCAGTACCGTTCGCGCCCGTTGCGCCAGCGCACCAGTCGCGCCAGTCGCGCCAGCCGGGCCGGTCGCGCCCTGCGGGCCAGCCGGCGCCAGTCGCGCCGTCATTACCGTTGGCGCCGGTCGCGCCCGTGCGCGCCAGCCGGCGCCGGTCGCGCCGTCAGCGCCAGTCGGGCCGGTCGCGCCCTGCGGGCCAGCCGGGCCGGTCGCGCCGTCAGCACCGTTGGCGCCGGTCGCGCCCTGCGGGCCAGCCGGGCCAGTCGCGCCGTCAGCACCGTTCGCGCCCGTAGCGCCAGCCGCAGGCCGGTCGCGCCGTCAGCGCCGTCGGGCCGGTTGCGCCCTGCGGGCCAGCCGGCGCCAGTCGCGCCGTCAGCACCGTTCGCGCCCGTTGCGCCCTGCGGGCCAGCGGCGCCAGTCAGCGCCAGCCGGCACCGGTCGCGCCCTGCGGGCCAGCCGGGCCAGTCGCGCCGTCGGCACCGTTCGCGCCCGTAGCGCCAGCCGGCACCGGTCGCGCCGTCAGCGCCAGCCGGACCGGTCGCGCCCTGCGGCCAGCCGGGCCAGTCGCGCCGTCAGCGCCAGCCGGCCCGTCGCGCCCTGCGGCGCCAGCCGGACCGGTCGCGCCGTCAGCGCCAGCCGGGCCGGTCGTGCCCTGCGGGCCAGCCGGGCCAGTCGCGCCATCGGCACCGTTCGCGCCCGTAGCGCCAGCCGGACCAGTCGCGCCGTCAGCACCGTTCGCGCCCGTAGCGCCAGCCGCACCAGTCGCGCCGTCAGCGCCAGCCGGGCCGGTCGTGCCCTGCGGGCCAGCCGGACCAGTCGCGCCGTCGGCACCGTTCGCGCCCGTAGCGCCAGCCGCACCAGTCGCGCCATCGGCACCGTTCGCGCCCGTAGCGCCAGCCGCGACCAGTCGCGCCATCGGCACCGTTCGCGCCCGTAGCGCCAGCCGGACCAGTCGCGCCGTCAGCGCCAGCCGGGCCGGTCGTGCCCTGCGGGCCAGCCGGACCAGTCGCGCCATCGGCACCGTTCGCGCCCGTAGCGCCCTGCGCACCAGCCGCACCGGTCGCGCCAGCCGGACCGGTCGGACCCTGCGGGCCCGCAGCGCCAGTAGGGCCGGAGGGCCCCTGCGGTCCAGTCGCGCCCGTCGGTCCGGCGGGGCCAACCCCGCCGCTCGTCCAGGTGATCTGTTGCTCGTCTGCTGCCGCATCCATCTGGCGAGTGCCACCGTCCCAGGCGATCTGCGGGCTGGTCGTGATGATGCGGACGGAGCCACGCGCGCCAGCGCCGCCCGTGACATGCACACAGGCGGTGACGGAGGTGGTCGCGATGAGCGGCGGGACGACAGCCATGGCGGCGGGCACAGCCAACAATGCCCCAGCCAGTGGGACAGCCGTACTCAGCAGGACTCGAGCGACGACCTTCATGGGTGTCCTTCCCCTACCTACCTATCACCTACCTACCTACCAAGCGCGCACCCTAATAGGGCCGCAACGAACTTGTCAATGGTGCGGGGCAATACATTCCCGATGGGCGCATCGCAGGGTTGTTCTACTGCCTTCGCACGTCCATCCAACATCTGCTCAACCATTGGATTTGCGCCATTGTCACGAGAATGTTGCGGTTCGTCGGGTTCTCCTAAAAACTGACTATTGCTGAATGTCAGATTTGCGCTGGACAATCGGCGGCGGGTCAACAAGTCCGACACAATTGCGCTCGAACCGGCGAAATTCGACGGTCAGCGGCGCGAAGCACGTGGTCGACCGCGAGGGTTGCGGGCCGAGAGCGAGAAAGAGGCTCGATGGCTCCAGGTGCCCGAATGGCGCTCGCATGCGCGGCGTTCGCGCGCGCGCCTGACGGTCCAGCGATTGGAGCACGTTTCCTGACTACCGGCCGGCAACTCGCACCGATTCGATGAGCCTCCTCGTTTCCTGGCTGATTTTCCCGCTCGTCCTCGGCGTTCTGTCGCTCGGTTGCGGCCTGCTCGTCGAGCGAGCAGCCGGCTGCCGTGTGCAGCGCGAGCTCGTGCTCCCACTCGGCTTCGCGACGATCGTGGTCGCCTCGCTCTTCACCACGGCGAGCTCGAGGACGGCACACCTGACGACGCCGCTCGTCGTCGGGCTGGCAGTGGCGGGCCTCGGTCTGGCGCTGCCCTGGCGGCCGAAGAAGGAGGATGGATGGGCGGCCGGATGCGCGGCGGCCGTCTACGCCGCGTTCGGCGCCCCCGTGTTCCTCTCGGGCAGCTCGACGTTCGCGGGGTACATCAAGCTGGACGACACATCGACCTGGCTGGCCTTCACCGACCGGCTGCTCGACCACGGACGGAACTCGACCGGGCTCGCGCCATCCACGTACGAGGCGACGCTGACGTTGAACCTGACCGGCGGGTACCCGGTCGGCGCATTCCCGCCCCTCGGCGTCGTGCACGAGCTGATGGGCACCGATTCGGCCTGGCTCTTCCAGCCCTACGTCGCATTCCTGGCGGCGATGCTCGCACTCGGGATCTACGGCGTCCTCGCGCACGTGATCGAGTCACGCGGCCTGCGTGCGGTGGCCGCCTTCATCGCCGCGCAGCCCGCGCTCCTCTACGGCTATTCCCTCTGGGGAGGGCTGAAGGAGGTTGCGTCCGCTGCGATCCTGATTCTCGTCGCCGCGCTCACGCCGCCCGTGCTCGCACCGGGGATGCGAGCTCGCAATGCGCTCCCGCTGGCAATGGCGACAGCGGCGTTCGTCGGAGTGCTGAGCTTCTTCGGAGCCGTCTGGATCGCTCCGATGCTCGTTCCAGCCCTGATCGCGGGACTGTGGCTGCGGCGTCGTGCGTTCGTCTCGATCACGGCGGCATTCATCGCGTTCGCGGCCATCCTCTCCGTGCCGACGCTGCTTCTCGTGGGCGAGTTCTCGAACGCAAAGGGCTCGCTGACCACGTCGAGCGAGCTGGGCAACCTCCTGCATCCGCTCAGCGAGCTGCAAGTCGCCGGCATCTGGCCCGTCGGCGACTTCCGCGGGCGCCCCTCGGACATCGATCTGACGTACGTGCTCATCGGGGTTGTCGCCGTGGGAGCGCTGGCAGGCCTGTACTGGGCGTGGAGACGGCGCCAGTGGGCGCTCGTGCTGTTCGTGGCCGGCACGGCGACGGGTTGCGCGATCACCGTCGCCGTCGGGTCGCCATGGGTCGACGGCAAGGCGCTCGCCATCGCCTCCCCGGCCGCGCTGGTCGGCGCGATGGCCGCGATCGGGTGGTTTGCCGGCACCGGGCGCCGCACCGAGGCAATCGTGGCGCTGCTCGTCATCGGGGGCGGCGTGGCCTGGTCGAACGCGCTCGCCTACCACGACGTGTCGCTCGCGAAGCGAAGCCAGCTGCGCGAGCTCGAGGCGATCGGGAAGCAGTTCTCGGGCGACGGGCCTGCGATGATGAACGAGTACGCGCCGTACGGCGTCCGGCATTTCCTCCGCAAGCTGGATGCAGAGAGTGCGAGCGAACTGCGCCGCCGTCCGATCCCGCTCCGCGACGGAACGGAGGTCGCCAAGGGGGAGTACGCCGACATCGACCGGTTCCAGCTCGACGGGATCCTCGTCTACCGCACGCTCGTGCTCGTGCACTCGCCCTCTGCGAGCCGCCCGCCGTCCGTCTACCAACGCGTGTGGAGCGGACGCTACTACGACGTCTGGCAACGTCCGGAGCCGCCTCGAACCCGCATCATCGAGCACCTTCCGCTCGGCAACGACCTCTTGCCCGCCGCAGTGGCGCCCTGCAGCGAGGTGCTGCGACTCGGCCGCGCCGCGGCGGCTGCCAACGGCCGCATCGTGGCTGTGGCCCGGCCTCCCGTCACGGTCGTAAACCTGGGCTCGGCCGCACTCCCGGACGGCTGGCTGACCTCCGGCGACACCCCGGGCGTCGTCTACCCGTCTGCATCGGGCACCCTCGAGACCACGCTGACGGTTCCCGCAGACGGACGCTACGGCTTCTGGCTCGCGGGCTCGTTTCAGCGGGCGATCGACCTCTCGGTCGATGGTCGGAAGGTGTCGACGGCGCAGAACCATCTCAATCATCCGGGCGTCGACACGCCGCTCGGGGAAGCCGATCTCACGGCGGGGCGGCACGAGATCAGCCTTCATATGAACGCGGTGGATCTCAGCCCTGGCAGCGGCGGCCCGCCGCTCGCGATGGGACCGCTCGTCGTGAGCCGCTCGACGGGCGACCTCCCGCTCCTCTCCCTCCCCCCCGCACGCGCGCGCTCGTTGTGCGGCAAGCGCCTCGACTGGGTCGAAGCCGTCACCGGATAGGTCTCCGCGGCGCTGTTCGGCGCGCGCGGCGCCCGACAGCGGTTTCGCGCGCCCGCGCTCGGGTACTAGCCACGCACGGCGTAACTCGAGGGAGGGAGCGGTCATGTCGTTGGAGCGACGCTCTGGCAACAGTGCCGGAATCGGTATCGGTGGAGTGCTCGTCATCGCGGGAATCGTCATCGCGATCGTCTGGAGCGTCGTGATCGGCGTGATCGTTGCAGTGATCGGGCTCGTTGCGTTCGGTGGATTCGTGCGCGGCAAGTGGTATTGAGCGACGCACGCGTCAAGCGACCCTCCCGACCCGCGTCACACTGCGTCGCGCCCGGCAATGGCGACGAGCCTGTGTGCAACGACCGGCTCGAGCTTGCCCTTGACGCGAAGCGGCGCGAGCGGCTCGAGCTCGGCGATTCCCGCCAGCGCTCGGGCCGTGGCCTCGCCGACCACGATTTCCCCCGGCGCGGCTGCCGCCTGTAGGCGCGCGGCGTGGTTCGTCGCCTCGCCGATCGCTGCGAAACTGCGCTGGTCTGCCGTTCCGACGTTGCCAACCACCGCGGCCCCCGTGTTCACCCCGACGCGGAAGCGAGGCCAGTCGGGATGCTGTGCCGAAAGCGTCGCGCCGGCTCGCTGCAGCGCGAGCGCCGCGCGGGCTGCACGAACCGCGTGATCAGGCTGGTCTCCGGTTGCGTTGAACATGACCATGATGGCGTCGCCCGAGAACCGCTCGATCAGCCCGTCCTCACGCCCCAGCACCTCCGGCACGATGAGCCCCCAGTACTCGTTGAGCATCGTGATCACCGCCGCGGGCGACGCGTGCTCGGAGAACGCCGTGAAGCCCTCGAGATCGGCAAACAGCACGCTGACTTCTCGCTCCTCGCCGCCCAGACGGGCTCGCACGGGGTCGACCGCGAGCTCGCGCGCGAGCTGCGCCGGCACATACGGCCGGAACAGCCGGTCGACGCGGTCGATCTCGCCCGCGGCGCGCTGGAGCACGAGCCGCTCCTCGCCGCTGAGACCCAGGCGCTCGCCCAGTTCGTCGGCGTGCGCGTCGGTCGCCTTGCCCAAGGCACGCGCAGCCACGAGCTCATCCAGCGCCGCGGCGTAATCCGAATCCACGCGTCCGAGCGTGTGCTCGAGGTAGAGGTTCGTAAATGGGCCGAGCGTCGACGAGGGCCGGCGGTACTCCGCCTCCACGGCCCACGCGACGACGAGCACGGCGAGCGTGATGAGCAGGTGCCATTCCCACCAGGACACCAACCAGGTCGGAGCCACTGCGATGGCGATCAGCGCCTCGGCGAGCAGCATCCAGGCGGCCGCGATCGCGAACAACAGGCGCGAGGGGCGGCGCAGCAGCACCTGCGCGTAGCGGCCGGCGGCAACGGCGTACAGGGCGACGGCCGCGAAGCCGAACAGGACGAGCGCGCGCGGGCCGCGCTCGGAGCCGATCGCGTGCCCGAGCGGCGAGCCGGGGATGAGCGAGATCGCGGCCCACGCGACGAGTAGCCCGGACAACCCGAGCCGCAACATGCGCTGATGCCGCATCACGGCTGCTCCGCTGCTCTCGTCGAAGTTGATCGACGAGGCCGCGGCGAAGCCGGCGGCGACGATCAGGCCCATCGGCGTTGCGATCACGAATCCGACACTGCGATGGTCGAGCAGCACCCCGGGCGTCGCCAGCGCGTGCAGCCCCAGAAAGCCCGCGCTCGCAAGGCAGGCAAGACTGACGAGCAGCACGCGCGCGTCGGCGCGACGCCGTCCTGCCTCGCTCATCACAAGACCGAGCCCCGCAGCCAGCGCAGCGTCGATCAGGACGAGCCAGAAATGCGCGCTGTCCCTGTACCAGCGGCGATCGAGGCCGTCCGCCAGGCGGAGGACGACCAGCGCGCCGAGAGGCAGCGCGAGCGCAGCGAACCAGGCGCTCCACACCCGCCAGGCCGCGGACACGACACCCACTCGCGTGGTCAGTGCACCGGCGGAGGCCGGCGCGCGGCTGGGCGAGTCCGTGCGCGAGAGCTTCGCGTCCTCGCCGTCAGCGGCGTCCTGCGGGACAGAAACGTTCAGAATCGGCGTTTCCCTCCCCTTCCGCTACGCGGTCCGTGCCTACGGAGCCTCCTCCGCCTCAGGTGCAGGGCAACTGCTCCCGACGACGAGCCTAGGCGCGCCCTTGCTCCTGCACTGTGCGCACGAACACTGTGTGAGCGTGATGCTCGTCACAGTTCGCATGCGTCATGTGTGCAACGCGCACGCGCCCCGGCGCGCGTCTCACGCCGACTGACCGGCCGGCGCGCTCGTGACGCCCTCCCGGTCAACTCTTTGATGAGATGTCAGACCTAATGCGACAGGGAGGGTGCTAGCGTCATCGCGGCCGACTTCCAGGAGGACCCATGCCGCTCGTGCTGCACGACAACGCGCTCTCCTCGAATGCCCAGAAGGTGCGCTTCCTACTCGCCGAGCTGGGCGAGACGGCCGAACTGCGCGAGGTGCCGTTCGCAAGCCCGCGGCCCGACTGGCATCTCGCAGTGAGCCCGCTCGGCGGGATCCCGGCGATCGTCCACGACGGCTTCCACCTGGCCGAGTCGAATACGGTCCTGCGCTATCTCGCGACACGCTCGGGCGACACCCAGATCTATCCGTCCGACCTGCCCGATCGCGCCACCGTCAACTGGCTGCTCGACTCGGTCGCGAC
This sequence comes from uncultured Actinomycetes bacterium, assembly GCA_963845865.1. Classification (GTDB taxonomy): domain Bacteria; phylum Actinomycetota; class Thermoleophilia; order Gaiellales; family JALYLC01; genus JALYLC01. The sequence goes on along the minus strand of CAWJTT010000002.1, from coordinate 144,806 downwards.
GTACCTGCGCCCCACGCTGCTCCCGATCGAGGAAGCGGTCTACGGGTTACGCGCCGGCCGCGGCCTCGGCGCCGAGCCGCCCGCCGCCGACGGTGGCAGGGCCGCCTTCGCGGCCGCGCTGCCGAAACTCGAGCGCTTCCAGAGCCTGCTCGACGCGTCCTCGCCATGGGCTTGTTGCGGGCGCTTCACGATCGCCGACGTCGCCGCGACGCCCGTGCTCCACCGACTGCGCCGCAGCGGCCACGCGCTGGCCGCCGTGCCGCGCCTCGCGACCTGGGCCGAGGCCTGCTGCGCGCGCCCGGCCTGGCTCGGCGTCGCGGAGACGGCGGGCGTCTAGCGTAGGTTCCGGCTCTCACACGCTGGACGGGCAGACGAGCGGGAAGACCTGCTCGGCCGCGCGGCGCATGGAGCTCAGCACGAGCTCCTGCGGCATCCCGGGCCACTGAAACCGGAACAGGAAGGTCGTCGCGCCGAGTCGCTCGACGTGCTCGCGCACCTGGCGAGCACACGTCTGCGGGCCGCCGACGATGAAGCGCCCGCCTGCGGCCAGCTCTCCGAAGGCCTGCCTCAGCGTGTCGCCCTCCGGCAGCACCTTGCTCTGTCCCCACTGAACGTAGGCCTTGTACTTGTCCTCGAGGTACGGCCGCACGGCCTCCATCGCGGATGCGTCGTCGCTGCCGACGTGCAGCTCCTTGACGATCGGGATCTCGCACGCGGGGCGAGGGCGCAGCGCTCGCGCTCGGCGTGATAGAGGGCCAGTTGCCGTTCGAGCTGGTCGAGTTTGGTGTGCGGGTTCAGCATCCAGGCGTCGGCCAGCCGCGCGGCGCGGAGAACCGCCTGGTCGTTGTTCGCGGCCAGCCAGAGTGGTGGTCGCGGGCGCTGCGTCGGCAGCAGGCCGAGCCGCTGCCCGTGCAGACGGAAGCCATGCCCCTCGGCGGTCACGACCTCGCCCTCGAGCAGTCGCCGTACCACGTCGAGCTTCTGCTCGAAGATGCGCAGGCGCTTCTCGGGCAGCCCGAATGCGTCGTTCTCCTCCTGGCGGTAGCCGAGCCCCAGGCCGAGCACGAAGCGACCCTCGCTGATGGCGTCGAGCGTGGCCGCGGTCTCCGCGACCTCGACCGGATTGAGCAGCGTCAGCAGGAGGATGCCCGAGCACACGCGCATCTCCCCCGCCTCGGCCGCGATGCGCGCGAGCAGCGGCACGAGCTGCAGCATCTGGTACGGCTGCGTGAGGAAGTGCTGCCCCGCCGAGACGTCGTCGAAGCCGAGCGAGCGGGCGAGCCGCACCTGCTCGCAGCAGTCGCGCACGATCTGGCTCGGCGCCATCGCCGGCGGATGCTGGGCAGACAGGAAGATGCCGAACCGAGGTGCCATCCGGGACGCTCCGCGACAAATGTCGGACGTTCGTCTTGAGCGTACCCAGCGAGGCGCGGTAGTGTCGCGCAGGAACCCGAGCGGAGGTCGCATGAGCAACAAGTCGACGGCAACCCCCGAGAACGCGCTCAGCCAGGCGGAGATCGACGAGTACCTGAACCGCAGGATCATGGCGCGCATGGCCACGCAGCGCGCGGACGGCTATCCGCACCTCACTCCCATCTGGTTCGTCTGGGAGAACGGCAAGTTCTTCCACACGCTCGGAGCCGGCCGCGTCCACCTCGCGAATCTCGCGCGCGACCCGCGCATGAGCCTCGTGATCGACGAGGATTACCGGCTCGAGCACGGCCTCGCCGCCGGCGCGCGCTCGGTCACGGTGCGCGGCGACGCGGAGCTCTCGCAGGAACCGGGCCTGATCGAGGACATCACCTACAAATCGCTCGTCAAGTACCTGGGCGAGGACGACGCGAAGCTCTACCTCGAGCCGATCATGGCCGAGGGCCGCACGATCGTGACGATGACGCCGACGGCCTGGGTCACCTGGGACTACAACAAGGGCGACTGAAGAACTGGTTTCAGGAGTCGCATGGCGTTCGGGGTCTTGAAACCAGTTCCGAGAGCTTCGCGGCCCTCAAGCGGCGTCGATTGTGTAGATCCGCTGCTCGATCGGCGCCGCCAGGATGGCCGATGCGCAATCCGCGTCGTTCGCGTATCCGGTCAGCGGCACCACGCGCACGGGAACGGAGATCTGCACCTGACGGCCCTCGAGGGGGTAGGGATCGAGCGCGCAGCCGGTGGGCGTCGGGATGACGCACAGGTCGCCGTCGTCCGGCAGCGTGATCTGCATGGTGCCCGTGCCGGCGGGATCGCCCTTGCAGAGCCACAGCGAGAGCCGGTCGAAGACCTGCAGCAGCACGTAGTTCCGCCAGAACTCGTCGTCGGGGACGCCAAGCTCGCGCTGCAGTGAAGCGAAGCGCTCCTCGACCTTGCCGACGAATGCGTCGACCATGGCCTGGGCGTCCGCAGCGCGCTTCAGCGTGAGCGCGGCCTGCGTGCCGTAGCGCTGGCGGTAGATGCCTGCGAGGTGCTTACCGACGAGCATGCCGGCGTAGGCGTCGCGCGCCGTGACCTCTGCGATGCCCGCCTCGTAGAACTCGAGGTGCAGGCCGATGTCGACCTGGAGGAAGTTCTGCGGCTGCCCCGTCTCGGCGTCGAGCCGGGGGCAGGCCTCCCACGAGCGCCAGCCGATGTCGTGCAGCTCGGCCGCCGTCAGCACGGACTCGCGCGGCGCGAGGCCGGGCCAGAGCGATGCGAGCGTGCCGGCGACATGCGAATGATCGACCTGCATGACGATCTCGGCGGTGTCTCCGACCGGATGCACGATCATCGGACGATGTACCCCCCATCGACGACCAGGGCGGCACCCGTCGTCGAGCTCGCGCCGGGCGCGGCCAGGTAGGCCACGGCGCCGGCGATCTCTTCGGCTGTGACGAGCCGCCCGTGCAGCTGCATCGCCTCGTAGGCCTTGCGCTCCCCCGCCGGATCTGCCGACGAGGCGAAGTACGGCTCGAGCAGCGGCGTGTCGGTCGGCCCCGGGCAGACGCAGTTGACGCGGATGCCCTCGGGCGCGTGGTCGATGGCCATCGCGCGCGTGAGCGAGATGACCGCGCCCTTCGAGGCGCAGTAGGCGGCGGCACGCGCAGCTGCGACGAGCCCGAGCTGCGAGGCGATGTTGACGATCGCGCCGCCGCCCGCGGCACGCAGGTGCGGAATCGCGGCGCGACCCGTCAGGTAGACACCGCGCAGATTCACGGCGAGCACGCGATCCCAGTCAGCCGGCGCGGTGTCGGCCACGGTTCCACGGGCGGCGATGCCCGCCGCGGCGACGACGACGTCGAGCCCGCCGAGTGCCGCTGCTGCCTCGTCGACCGCGGCGGCGAGAGACTGGGCGTCACCCACGTCGCACGTCGTCCCGAACTCCGCCGGGCTCGCCACGAGCGCCGCCTCATTGCGGTCCAGCACGGCCACGCTGCAGCCGTCGCCCTGGAAGTGGCGCACGCAGGCGGCGCCGATGCCCGATGCGCCTCCCGTGATCAGCACCCGCCTCATGCTCCGCCTTCCGTCGCGAGCGCGAAGAGCGCGACCGCGTTGCCCCCCATGACGGCCGCGCGCTCGTCCTCTCCCATGTGCGCACGACGCACGCGCTGCGCCTCGTAGCCGAGATCGAACACGGGCGCGCAGGAGCCGTGCAGCAGCCGCTCTGCGCCGAACCTGCGCACGCACCCTTCCAGCCAGTCCTGCCGGTACATGCCCGCCGAGAGCGAGCGCAGGTTGGGTGCGGCCTCCAGCGCCAGGTCGGCGGACTGCTGCGCGAGCCCTGCCATGTTGATCTGACCCCCGCGCGTCATCACGACGGTCCCGTCGACCTGGCGCGCGAGGTCTGCCAGCGAGAGCGCCTCGGCAACGAGCGGGTGGCCTGCCTCGACCACCACCGGATAGCCGAGCGCCGCCGTATGGGCAGCGAGCGCCACCGCGCGCTCCGAGTTCGCAGGGAAGGTCTCCTCCCACGGGTGCAGCAACAGGCCCCGGACGGCGGCGTGCGCGAGCAGTTCGCGAAGCCGCTGCACGGCGTCCTCGCGCCACGGGTCGAGACGGGCGAGGCAGACGGCCCGGCCGCCGCTTGCCGCGCACTCCTCTGCCAGTCGCTCGCTGGCAGCCGCGAGGTCGTAGTCGACCGGCTTGGCCGGCGCGGCCACGAGCCGGTCGAGGCCGGCGATGCGCGCCGCGTCGAGCAGCGCGGAGAGCGTGCGGCCACCGTAGAGCCCGGCGCCTGCATAGACGAGGGCGTCGACGATCATCTCTCGACCCGGTCCATCAGCCGCCGCTGGTTGTCGTGCAGCACCTTGCGCAGGTCGGCGGGCGCGAGGCCTGCGCGCCGGACCTTGTCGAGCTCGATCGCCGGCGGGCATCCGGGGCCGTCGGAACCGAAGATCACACGTTCGGCCCCGATGCGACGCACGGCTTCGCCGATCAGCTCCGGGTACGGGCAGGCCGACGTCTCGAGCACGACGTTCTCGCGGCGCTCGGCGACCGAGATCGCATCCTGGCCGTGGAAGTACGCGCCCATGTGGCCGAACACGATCGTCGCCTCGGGCACGCGGAGCGCGGCCTGCTCCAGCTCGAGGGGAGTGCAAAACGGGTCGTCGCCGCTGTGGATCAGGGTCGGCGCACCGAGCCGGGCCGCGGCGCGGATCAGCCGTAGTGAGCTCTCGTCGGCGGGATGCGCGATCGTCGAGACCGGATGCAGCTTGAGCCCGACGAAGCGCAACTCGCGAATCGCTCGCACGATCAGCGCCTCGGCCTCGTCGCCGTACCAGGGGTGGATGCGCGCATAGGCCTCGAAGCGGCCCGGCCAGCGCGCGCATGCGTCCGCGATCATCTCGAGTGCAGTCGGATTGACCTCGGGTGCGTCGGTGATCGTCATGATCACGGCGGTCTGCACGCCCGCCTGGTCGAGCTGCTGGATCGCAAGCTCGGGCGGCATGTGCCAACCGAGGGCGGGCACGTCATCGACGTGGAAGTGGGCATCGATGACGGACTCGGGCACGTGCCGACACTAGCGGCGCGACCGCGCAGTGAAAAGTCAGACATAGCGACGGTTCGGCGGTAGACTCGCCGCCGCTGCGCCTGGAACACTCGCGACTCGCGAGACCTCACGCTCACTCGCTCGAGCGTCTCACCCGATTCGGAGGTCGCATCGATGCCCTACACCACGCTCCCCGACGGGATCCGCCTCTACTACGAGTTCACCGGCCCCGAGGACAAGCCCGTCATCCTGCAGTTCGGCGGTTCGTTGTTCGGGCGTCAGAACTTCGGGCTCGTCAACGACGGCTTTCGCGAGAACTTCCGCCTGCTCTCGTTCGACGCCCGTGGATACGGGCGATCGGACGTGCCGAGCGAGAGCTACACGATCGAGGGCTGGGCCGATGACGGCGCCGCGCTGCTCGACGCCGTCGGGCTCGACCGCGTGCTCGTGCACGGCACCTCGATGGGCGGCATGATCGCGCTCGCGTTCGCCTGCAAGTACCCGGCGCGCTGCATCGCCGCCTGCCCCGATGTGGCATTCGCACGGCCCGATGTGCACCGCAAGGCGATCTTCCGCTTCTGGCGGCGCTGCGCCGAGACGATGAGCTGGGACGATTTCGCCGATCACGTCACCACGCAGGCCGTGGGCTGCCACCACCTCGAGAAGCCCGAGGGCGAGGGCACCTTCGAGATGGTGCGCGAGATCACCCGGTTGAACTCGACGTTCACGGTGCGGCAGGCGTGCCTCGCCATGGAGCGCATGGACCTCGAACCGCTCGTGCGCACGCTCGAGCGGCCGATCCTGATGACCAACGGCACGTACGACATGCTCTGCCCGCCGGTGCTCGCGAAGTCGGGATTCTCGGCTCGGCAGATCGTCGAGCTCAAGCCCGGGCTTGCGCGTTTGCAGGAGTTTCCCGACATCGGCCACGCCGATCTCCTGGAATGCCCGGGCGAGGCGGTCGAGATCGTGACCGCGTTCTTCCACGAAGTCCTGGCCGGCGAGGGTCGCGCCTAGCTCTCGGCCGAGACCCGTCCCCGCCAGGCGTGGCGGACGACGCTCCAGTAGAACGCGCCGTTCGCGACGGACTCCTCGATCTCGCGTTCGAACCGGGCAAGGCCGGCCGCGGACACGCCGCCCGACCGCTCGAGCGCGCGGCGGTGGTGCGGCCACATGTGGACGATGAAGGTGTCGCCTTCCCACTCCGTGGCGTCGAGCACGAGGACGCACCGCGCTTCGGGCACGAGGCCGGCCGCCGTCAGCCAGCCGCGCAGGCGCCGCCCGGCCCAGCCGTCGGGCTTGTCGTCGGCCCAGGCGCGGACGACGCGGCGACCGAGCTCGCGATCGGACACGTTGAACCCCTGGGTGTCCCAGTCGGTGTCCGCGGCGAGCACGACTCCCCCTGGGCGCACGATGCGCGCGGCCTCTCGCAGTGCGGCAACGGGGTCGGGGACGTACTCGAGCACCTGCACGAGACAGGCCGCGTCGTGTGATCCGGAGGCCAGCGGGAGCGAGAGCGCGTCGGCCTCGACCAGCTCGCAGCCGAGCCCGCGGGCCTCGACCGCGGCGAGCATCGCCGGGGCCGAGTCGATGGCCGTGACCTTCGCCCCGCGCGACGAGAGCGCCTCGGCGAACGCCCCGGGACCGCAGCCGATGTCGGCGATGCGCGAGCCCGCGAGGGGACCGAGGAGGTCGATCTGCCGTTCGCGCACGGCTGCAAGATCGGGAGCGGCGTAGGCTTGCGCCACGCGCTCGGCGGCCTGCGCCGAGTCCCAGGCGCTCATCGCAGGGCGCCCGCCGCGGGCGCGATCGACGCTGCCGCGGCGAGCACGCCCGTCGTGCGACGCAACACCGGTCGCCGTGGCATCTCCTCCCAGTCTACCCCGGGGCCGGGCGCGTGGACCAGCTCGTCAGGTGGCGTCGAACACGCTGCGCTTCGTGAACCGCCCGTGCCCGGGGCGCGTCAGGATCTTGCCGTCGTCGAACACGACGGTCCCGCGGCTCAGTGTCTGCCGGGGCGACCCCGAGACCTTCTGGCCCTCCCAGAGGTCGTAGTCCACGTTCATCAGCGACGTCTCCGTCGAGAACACGTGCTCGCGAGCGGGATCGAAGATCACGATGTCGGCGTCGGCTCCGGGCGCGAGCGTCCCCTTGTTGGTCAGACCGAAGATCTTCGCGATCGCCGTCGATGTCACCTCGACGAAGCGGTTCGGGGTCATGCGGCCGGCCTTCACGCCGTGCTCCCAGAGCAGCGGCAGTCGGTGCTGGATCGCCGCGAGCCCGTTCGGGATCTTCGAGAAGTCGCCGAGACCGAGCCGCTTCTGCTCGTCGGTGAAGGGGCAGTGGTCGGTCGAGATCGACTGCAGGTGATCGAAGTTCAGGGCGTCCCACATGTAGGGCTGGTTGGCGGCGTCGCGCAGGGGCGGCGAGCAGACGTAGCGAGCGCCCTCGAAGTCGGGGCGCCTCAGATCGTCGATCGATGCGAAGAGGTACTGGATGCAGGTCTCGGCGTACGCGGGCACGCCGCGCGCCCGCGCCGCGATGACCTCGTCCACGGCGCGCTTGCACGAGACGTGGACGATGTAGACGGGCGCGTCCACGTACTCCGCGAGCCGGATCGCGCGTCCCGTCGCCTCCGCCTCGAACTCCTCCGGCCGCGTCAGCGCGTGGTAGATCGGGTCTGTCTCGTCCGCGGCCAGCGCCTTCTTGACGAGGTGGTCGATCGCGAAGCCGTTCTCGGCGTGCACCATCACGAGACCGCCCGTCTCCTTGCTGCGCTCGAGCACGGCGAGGAAGAGGTCATCCGTGACCATGAGGACGTTGGGGTAGGCGAGGAAGACCTTGAACGTCGACACGCCCGCGTCGACCATCGCCTGCATGTCCTTGAACGTGCCGTCGTCGGCCTTCGTGATCGCCATGTGGAATCCGTAGTCGACGTGCGCGGCTCCCTCGGCCCGGCCCATCCACTGCTCGAGCGACGAGCGCAGCCCGTTGGGCTCCATCTGCAGCGCGAAGTCGACGAGGCAGGTCGTGCCGCCTGCGGCCGCGGCCTGCGTGCCGGTGTCGTAGTCGTCGGCGGTCGTCGTACCGCCGAACGGCATCGACAGGTGCGTGTGGTTGTCGATCGCGCCCGGCATCACGAAGCAACCGGTGGCATCGAGCACTTCGGCGTCCACACCGGGGAAGTCGCCCACGCCCGCGATCTTCTCGCCGTCGACGAGAACATCTGCGACGACGGTGTCGACGGCGGTCACCACGGTTCCGCCACGGATGATCTTCTTCGACATGAGACGCCTCCCGGAGGGTGCAGCTTGCGCGCCGATGATAACCGCGGGTCGCAGCGGCGGCGGATGTCTGACCTATGCTCTCGCGCCCGTGGATGCCTTGTTCTTCGGCGCGCTCTCCGGCGCGCTCTTCGGCGCGCTCGCCGTGGCGGTGCGCTGGGGGCTGATGCGTGGCGTGCCCGCCGAGGTGGGTGCGACCGTGAGCTCCCTCGTCGCGCTCGCCGTCGTCGGGGCGATCGCCCTCGTGTCCGGCGCGTTCGCAGACCCGATCGACGCCCGCGACGTCCTCGTCTTCGCGGCCATCGGCGTTGCGGTGCCGGGCCTCTCGCAGATCGCGTTCGTGCAGTCGATCCGATTCGCGGGCGCGGCGCGCGCCGCCGTCCTGATCGGGGTCGCGCCGCTGCTCTCGTTCATCCTGGCGGCGATCTTCCTGGGCGAGGGGATCAACGCGGGCCTCGTGGCAGGAGCCGCGCTGATCGTGGCCGCCGGCGCCTCGCTCTCGCTCGAGCGGCGCAAGCCGCCGGGCTATCGGCGGGTCGGCGCGCTGCTCGCGGTTCTCTGCGCAGGCCTCTTCGCGATCCGCGACACCCTCGTCCGCTGGGCATCCGGCGACGCCACGCTGGACCCGCTCGTGCGCACGGTCATGTCGCTGGCGGCGGCGGCGATCGTCGTCGGCGCCTGGACGTGGCTGACCCGGCGGAGCCGGCCTCCCGTGCAGGCGCCCGCAGCGCTGAGGGCATTCGCCCCCGCCGGCATCTGCCTCGGATTCGCCTATCTCTGCCTGATCGTCGCGCTCGACCGCGGGCCCGTGACGGTCGTCGCGCCGCTCAACGCGACCCAGTCGCTGTGGGGCGTCATCTTCGCGGCCACGCTGCTCGGAAAGCGTGAGGCGGTCGGGCCGCGGCTGCTCGTCGCCGCCGTGCTCGTGGTCGCCGGCGGAGTGCTGATCGGCATCAGCAGGTAGCGAGGACCTGGTAGAACCGCCGCGATGCACGACTGGAGCGCTCTCGAGATCGCGCAGCGCGTGGGTGCCGGGGAGGTCGCGGCCGAGGAGGTCGTGGCGCACCATCTCGACCGCATCGAGAGCCGGCCCGAGCTCAACGCGTTCATCACGGTCGACCGCGAGCGCTCGCTCGCCGACGCGCGCTCGCTGGCCCGCGAGGGCCGACTGGGAGCGCTCGCGGGGGTGCCGTTCGCTCCCAAGGACCTGTTCGACACGGCCGGGCTCAAAACCACCTACGGCTCGGCGCTCTTCCGCAACCATGTGCCATCGCGTACAGCGAGCGCGGTGCAGCGCCTGACGGATGCAGGCGCCGTGATCGTGGGCAAGGCGAACCTGCACGAATTCGCCTGGGGCGTGACGAGCAAGAACCCCTTCTACGGAACGGTCGGCAATCCCCGCCGGCCGGGGCACGTCGCCGGCGGATCGTCGGGTGGCAGCGCCTCGGCGCTGGCCGCGGGACTCGCCGCCCTGAGCATCGGCACCGACACCGGCGGGTCCATCCGCATCCCCTCGGCCGCCTGCGGCACGGCCGGGTTCAAGCCCAGCCACGGCCTGGTGCCTCTCGACGGCTGCTTCCCACTCGCGCCGTGCTTCGACCACGCAGGGCCGATGGCACGGACGATGGAGGAGTGCGCGCTGGCGCTCGAGGTGCTTGTGGACATGCCCCGGCCGTACCCGCGCCTCGCCGGCCTTCGGGTCGGCGTGCTCGATCCGATCGCAGACATGGACCGCCTCGAGGACTCGGCGGGCGACGTCGAGGAAGCGGCGCTCCCGCCCTGGGAGCACGCGCTGCCGATCTTCGCCGTCGAGTGCGCCTACATTCACCGCGACCTGTTCACCGAGCGCCGCGAGGAGTATTCGGACGACCTCAGGTCCAAGCTGGCGCCGGGCTTCGAGCTGCCCGCCGTGACCTATCGCGCGCTCTGGGACGAGATCGAGGCGTGGCGGCTGCGTTGTGCGCGCGAGCTGCACTACGACGTCCTGGTCTCCCCCACCCTGTCGTGCGATGTGCCCCTGGTCGAGGAGGAGGAGACGCCCGAGTACCGTGCGCGCGTCACGGCACGGGTACGGCCGTTCAACTGGCTCGGCTGGCCCTCGGCGACGACACGCGACGGCGTGATGTTCTCGGGCCGGAGCGATGCGACGGTGCTGGCCGCCGCGCTCGCGTGGGAGCGGGAGCTCCCGCCGCCGACTACCTGCTAGCTCACTGCAGCGGGTTCGTCCCGGCCATCCAGATGATCACGCGCGTGAACTTCCCGTCCGCGTCGAAATCGAAGAAGTTGCAGTTGTGCATGTCGTTCTTCGAGCCATCCTTGAGCTCGCCGAAGTACCCCTGCTCGGTGGCGACCTTGGCCGCGGCCGGCTCGACGACGATGTTGCGGATCTCGTGGCCGATCGAGACCGACGCGGCGAAGAAGTCGGTGAACATGCGCCTGATCTCCGCGGAGCCGTTGAACGTCACGTGGTCGGTCTGAACCGTGAGCGTCGCATCGTCGGCGAAGCACGCCATCACGCCTTCGATGTCCATCGCGTCGACGGCCTTGAAGTAGGTGTCGGGGGCCTTCGCGAGCGTCTCGTACGAGACTGCGGCGGGCGCACTGGCCATGGTGACCTCCCAATAGGTCAGACGTTTGACGCGCCGATCCTACCGGATGCCAGGCGCTGGAATGCGAGCAGCGAGCGCTCGACGTCGTCGGCCGCGATCTCGCGGACGATCAGGACGAGCCGCGAGGCATGGTCGTCGTCGGGCCACGCCGCGAGGTGAACCGGAGGGTGGATGACGTGCTGCACGCCGTTGAGGACGACCGGGCCCTCGCTGCCGTCCGCGTTGAGCAGGCCCTTGACGCGCAGGACGTCCTCGCCGCGCGCGGCCAGCAGCATCGACAGCCAGATGCCGAACATCGTCCAGTCGAGCGGCTGCTCGAAGCGCAGCGCGAACGCGCGGATGCGGTGGTCGTGAGCCGATCCGTCGTGCACGTGGCCCTCCTCGTCGTGCTCCGCGACCGCCTCGCTGAAGCGGAGCGTGTCGCGCAGCAACGCGTCCTCGTCGCGAGCTGCCGCCCCGATCACCTCGCTCGCCGGCAGGCGCCCGTGCCTCACCTCGATCTGCCGGGCTGCGGGGTTGATCCGCGCGAGCCGACGCGAGAGCTCCGCAAGCTCCCCGGGGTCGACGAGATCCGACTTCGTGATCAGGAGCCGGTCGGCCACCGCGGCCTGTTTCGCGGCCTCCGGCTGCCGGTGCAACTGGGCGATGCCGTTGACGGCGTCGACGGTCGTGACGAGCCCGTCGATGCGGTACTGCGCCTCGACCATCGGATCCGTGAGCAGCGTCGAGAGGATCGGAGCGGGATCCGCGAGGCCGGTCGTCTCGATCGCGACGCGCTCGTACCCGGGGATCTCGCCGCGCGCGCGCCGGGCTTCGAGATCGCGCAGCTCGTCGGCCAGGTCGGCGCGAATCGTGCAGCAGACGCAACCCGAAGCCATCACGACGGTGCGCTCGTCGATGCGAGAGAGCAGGTGGTGGTCGAGCGCGATCTCGCCCAGCTCGTTGACGAGCACCGCCGTCTCCCCCATCTCGGGGTCGCATCAGGAGCTCTCTGAGCAGCGTGGTCTTGCCGCTGCCGAGGAAGCCCGTGATCAGCGTGATCGGCGTCCTGGAGCCCATGTCAGCAGGCCGTGCCCCAGCGATCGAGCAGGCCGGGATCGAGCGGATCGAGTGGTCTGCGCGCGAGCCGCTCGGCCTCGACGAACAGCGTCGCGAGGTCGGCGCACAGCACGGACTCCCCCGTGCGCGTCCGCAGCACGTAGGCGGTGCCCTCCCACTCGTCGACCGACAGGGACACTGGATGCAGCACGCGGTTCAGCAGCTCGACGCGCCGTAGGCGGTCGCGCATCCACGCACGACGCGCCTCGACCTCGGTGCCGGCTCCGGGTGCCTCGGCCCAGTGCCTGGTCGCATACAGCGTTCCGCAGAGCGAGCACACGCAGGCATTGTCGCGTGCGGAGCGACCCGGTAGCGTCCCGGTCGCAACGGTCGGACACATCGCGAGGGGGAACCATGGCCAAGGAGATTCTCTGCGCCTACGGCGTCGACATCGACGCGGTCGCCGGTTGGATCGGGTCGTACGGTGGCGGCGACTCGCCCGACGACATCTCGCGCGGCCTGTTCGCCGGCGAGGTCGGGACGCCGCGCATGCTCAATCTCTTCAAGCGCAACGGCATCAAGGCCACCTGGTTCATCCCGGGCCACTCGATCGAGACGTTCCCGAAGCAGGTCGAGGAGATCGTCGCGGCCGGCCACGAGATCGGGATGCACGGTTATACGCACGAGAATCCGATCGCGATGACTGCCGAGCAGGAAGAGGCTGTCATGCGCAAGTGCGTCGCTCTCATCGAGCAGGTCTCGGGCCGCCGTCCGACCGGCTACGTGGCGCCCTGGTGGGAGTTCTCGACGATCACGAACGAGTTGCTGCTCAAGCTCGGCATCAAGTACGACCACTCGCTGATGCACAACGACTTCACGCCGTACTACGTGCGCGTCGGCGATACGTGGACGCTGATCGATTACTCCAAGCAGGCCGAGGAATGGATGGTGCCGCTCCAGCGCGGCCACGAGACCGACCTGATCGAGATCCCGGCGAGCTGGCACCTCGACGACCTGCCGCCGATGATGTTCATCAAGAAGTCGCCGAACTCGCACGGCTTCGTCAACCCGCGCGACATCGAGCAGATCTGGATGGACCAGTTCGACTGGGTCCACCGCGAGATGGACTACGCGGTCTTCACGATGACGGTGCACCCCGACGTCTCGGGCCGCCCGGGCGTGCTGATGATGCACGAGCGGATCATCGAGCACATCAACAAGCACGACGGCGTGCGCTGGTGCACGTTCGACGAGATCGCCGACGACTTCGTCAAGCGCTCGCCGCGCGGGACCTGATCGCCTCGTAGACGACCTCGGCGGCCAGCGCGGCGTCGGCCGGATCCGCGCTCTCGAGCGGCGTGTGCGAGAGGCCGTCGACGCACGGGACGAACACCATCGCGCTCGGCACCCGCGAGGCCACGCACTGCGTGTCGTGAGCCGCGCCCGACGGCATCTGGCGAAACGGCTCGCCGCTCTCGCGCGCACTCGCGCTCAGTGCGGCGACGACGTCTGCGTCCATGGGCTGCACGGGCAGCTCCTGGCGCGGTATCCATTCGACGTCCACGCCGCGGGCCGCGCCGCGCTCGCGCGCGAAGGCGACGATCCGGCCGCACAGCTCGCCCCGCAGATCCGAGACGGAGCGCAGGTCGAGCGACAGGCGGACGCCGCCCGGCACGACGTTGATCAGACCCGGCAGCACGTCGATCTCGCCGACCGTCCCGACGACGTCTCCCTCGAGCTCGTTGGCCAGCCGCTCGAGCTCGACGATCGTCTCGGCGGCCGGGACGGCCGCATCGAGCCGGAAATCCATCGGCGTCGCGCCCGCGTGATCGGCCCTGCCGTGGAAGTGCAGATCGCCGTGGATGTAGCCGACGATCGCCTCGACGATCCCGAGCCGGTTGCCCGTGTCCTGCAGGACGCGTCCCTGCTCGATGTGCACCTCGATCCAGCCGGTCAGGCCGTCGAGCGCGTGGATCGACTCGCGCCAGCGCGCGGGCTCGTAGCCGGCGGCCTCGGCGCACTCCCAGAACGACGTGCCGTGCTCGTCGCGGAAGGTCTCGCGCAGCTCCTCTTCGGTGACGCGCTGCAGCATGATGCGCGATCCGAGCAGCATCTGGCCGAAGCCCGAGCCTTCCTCCTCGAGGAAGGAGATCAGACGCAGCGGCAGCGCGTTGCCGGCCTCCACGGCAAGGCGGCATACCTCGAGCGCCGTGCACACGCCGAGCGTGCCGTCGTACTTGCCCCCGTTGCGGTTCGAGTCGCAGTGCGAGCCGACGCCGAAGGCGGCCGCGCCGGGCGCGACGTTGGAGGCGATCAGCGTGCCGACGGGGTCGTGCCAGACGGTGAAGCCGATGCGCTCGAGCTCCGCCGTGAAGTAGTCGAGCGTCGCGCTGGTACACCGAGGTGTACGCATAGCGGCAGATCGCGCGCTCGCTGAGCGTGTACGCAGGCCCTCCGAGCGTCTCGATGTCGCGCTCGATGCGAGCCCGCGAGCGATCCCGGTCGATCCGCTGCCCCACGGCTCCTCCGAAATGTCGGACGTTCCTGGACGAGTCTACGCGCCTGCGCCTCGAGCCGGCCGACGAACGCCGGCTTTCCCGGCGGCGTCCGAGCACTCTCCGCGACGAGCGCGCCGTCGCCTAACCATCGGGCCGGCACAACGTCGGAGAAAGCAACTCGGGGCCACGAGCGACAGCGTGGAGGGGCTCGCCGCGGCGAATGGTCTGACGTATTCCGAAGAGGGCCGATCGATCGGTATCAAGCGTGTTGACACGCCCGAGCGAGGAGTCTATAAACGCATGCAGATCGCAGATCGGTCTATGTGCGTGCGCGCGCACGGAAGACACGGTTTGCTCGACGAGCCGCCATCAGGGGGCCCGGTTCACGAGGGTTCGGGTTCGACCGCTTTCGGGAGAGACCTAGAAGCATGAGCGATGACCGGATGGAACGGCGCCAGCCACGTGGGACGAGGCGCATGTCGTCCGGACACCCGCCGCCCTTTCGTCCCTATCCACCGCATTCCCGCGGTTGGGCGTAGCCAGACTGCCTCGCGACGCGAGGAGAAAGGAGAGGTTGCATGAGTGACCTCGAAGATCTCGGGTTCGATCCCCAGGAGTACGCGGATCAGCTGGGATACTCGGACGAGCTCGGGCGCGGGGACTACTCGGATCCGAATGTCGTCCGGGCCGAGAGCCCGGAGACGAGGCGGCGGGGCGTGACGCGGCGTGAGCTGCTGGTCAAGGGAGGCCTCGGCGCGGCAGCACTCTCGGCCAGCGGAGCCTTCGCCGGCTCGGCGGCCGCGAAGGCCGGACGCGGCGAGGCGAGCGACGCGTACACCGGCACCCTGAGGATGATCAGCCTCGGCGTCGAGTGGCCGGCCGGTGCCCAGGCACAAGCCGAGAAGGACCTCGGGGTCAAATTCAACATCCAGCTCCTGAGCACGAGCGCCCAGGTCCAGAAGTCGATCACCGCGCCGACGAGCTTCGACATCGGCGGCCTCTACAACTACCAGATGTTCCCGATCTGGCCGACCGGCAACTTCCAGCCCGTCGACCGCACGCAGATCACCGCATGGAAGGACTACTACCCGCTCTTCAGCAAGGGCAGAGTCGTCCCCAGCGACACGTCGCGCACCTTCGGGCAGGGTGATGCCGCGTTCCGCGTCAACTACGTCGATCCGAAGGGCTCGTCCGGCGGTGTCGGCAAGAGCACCGGCCTGCCGCTCACCCACGAAGGCCCGACCAACAACAAGCAGCTCATCCAGTGGTGGAACGAGAAGACGAACAAGCCCAATGGCGGCAAGCCCGAGCCGCAGTTCGTGATCGGCGGGATCGCGCACTTCAACATGGACTCGATGGGCTACCTCGGTGACGTCATCAACAAGGCGCCCAACGAGGTCCACTGGGGCGAGCTGCTCAATCCGGCGTGGAAGGGCCGCGTCGCACTCCTGAACGACCCCGGCATCGCAATGCAGGACGCCGGCAACGCCGTCAAGGACCTCGGACTGATGAAGTTCAAGGACCTCGGCAACATGACCAAGGCCGAGATCGACGGGCTGATCAAGATCCTGATCAAGTACAAGAAGCAGGGCCAGTTCCGTGCCTTCTGGTCGACCTTCAACGAGTCGGTCAACCTCATGTCCTCGAAGGAGGTCGTGATCGAGTCGATGTGGTCGCCGGCCGTCGCGCTGCTGGTCTCCCAGGGCGTGCCGGTGAAGTTCGCGGCACCGCCGTCGGGCTATCGCGGCTGGGTCGGCAACCAGGCGATCCCGAAGCACGTGACGGGCGACAAGCTGGCAGCCGTCTACGACTACATCAACTGGACGAACGAGGGCTACCTCGGCGCGCTGATCATGCGCCAGGGCTACTACGTCGCGAACGGAAAGACGCTCCCGGCCTGGCTCAAGTCGCCGCGCGCCAAGACCGGCAAGCCGGCGTTCACGATGGACGAGTACGACTTCTGGTACAACGGCAAGCCCGCTGCGACCGACCTGCCCGGGATCACCGGCCACGTCGGAGACGTCAAGAAGGGGCAGGTCCGTGACGGAGGCTCGTTCCTCCAGCGCTCCAAGCACTACTCGACCTGGAACTCGTACTTCAAGGAGAACGTCTACCAGGTCAAGCGGTTCAACGACTTCCTCAGCGCATAGCGCCGGTCTATGGAGGAGCAGGAAACGAAGGCAGCTACAACTGCGGAGGGGGCGGCAGCTGCCGCCCCCTCCGCCACGAACGCGTCAGGACTCGACCTCGTCGGGCTGACGAAGGTCTTCCCGGACGGGACGCTCGCCGTCGAGGACGTCAACCTGCACGTCGACCACGGGGAGTACGTCGTCCTGCTCGGCCCGTCCGGGTGCGGCAAGACGACAACGCTGCGCATGATCGGCGGGCATGAGTACCCGTCTGAGGGCGACATCGTGCTCGATGGCCAGTCGCTCGTGGGGCTCGCCCCCCACAGGCGACCGACCACCACCGTGTTCCAGCACTTCGCGCTGTTCCCGCACCGGACCGTGCTCGAGAACGTCGCGTTCGGGCTCAAGATGCACGGCGTGGCGAAGGAGGAACGCCGCCAGCAGTCGCTCGCGGCGCTCGAGATGGTCGGCCTGTCAGAACTCGCCGAGCGCAAGCCCGCGGCGCTCTCCGGCGGCCAGCAGCAGCGGGTCGCCCTCGCCCGCGTGCTGGTGACGAAGCCGAAGGCGCTCCTGCTCGACGAGCCGCTCGGCGACCTCGACCGGCTGCTCCAGCTGCGGATGCGGGTCGAGCTGCGCAACCTCCAGCGCCAGCTCGGGCTGATGTTCATTCACGTGACGCACAACCAGGAGGAAGCCCTCTCGATGGCGGACCGGATCGTGGTCATGAATGACGCGCGGATCCAGCAGGTTGCCGATCCGCTGACGATCGCAACCCGGCCCGAGACCGAGCTCGTCGCCCGCTTCATGGGCGACAACAACATCATCCGCGGTCGCGTGACACAGCGAGACGGCGACCGGCTGGTCGTCGCCGGCGAGCACGACGTGCAGACGAGCGTGGTCGCACCCGGCGACTCGCGAGCAGTGGGCGACGAGGCGCTCGTCGCCGTCAGGGCCGCCGCCGTCGAGGTCGACCTGAACGGCTCGGCCGCGCACGGCCCGAATTCGGCCGATTGCGAGATCCTGTTCGTCGAGTTCCTCGGCGACCTCGTGAAGCTTCACCTCTCGATCGGCAGCGACCGGATGCTCGCCAAGGTCCCGGGCGAGAGCTATCCGGTCTTTCGCGGGAAGGAAGGAGAGCGGATCCGGATCAGCTGGAAGGAGGAGGATGTCCAGCTCCTCCGGGCCTGAGACCTCGCCCGTACTCGACCAGGCCGAGCTCGAGCGGCTCGAGCAACTCGAGCAGGGCACGCGCAGAGAGCGGGCACTCGGGAACGCGAAGGCCCCTCGTGAGCCAGGCGGCGGCTGGGTCACCGCCCTGTGGGCGCTGCCAGGCGCTCTCTGGCTCGGTTTCTACCTGATCCTGCCGCTGGTCTTCATCGTGCTCGTCAGTTTCTGGACCTACAAGCTCGGCGCGAAGTCGGGCTTCACGACCGACTGGACGCTCTCGAACTACGGCACCATCGTGCACAGCTCGACGTACTGGCACAACATGCTCACGAGCGTCTACACGTCGCTGATCGCCGTGGTGGCGTGCCTCGTCCTCGGCTTTCCGGTCGCGTACTTCCTTGCGCTCAAGGTGCAGACGCTGCGCAACCAGATCGCGCTCTTCGTGATCGCGCTGGCGCCGTTCTGGACGAGCTTCCTCGTCCGCTCGGTCGCCTGGACATACCCGTTGAGCGACGTGCTCGGCTGGTTCGGCGTCACCACCCCCTCGACGACCTCGGTGCGCCTGGCGATGATCCAGCTCTACATCCTGTTCATGATCACGCCGCTCTTCTTCACACTCGCGCAGGTCGACCGGACCGCGATGGAGGCGGCACGCGACCTCGGCGGCAACTGGTGGCAGATGTTCCGCGAGGTGATCCTGCCGCAGATCCTGCCCGGGGTCGTAATCGGGTCGATCTTCATCTTCGTCCTGACGATGGGCGAGTACGGCACCGTGCTCGTGGTCGGGCAGAACTACGTCCAGTCGGTCGGGACGATCGTCAACTCCTACATCACGGCCGCCGTCCAGTATCCGCAGGGCGCGGCGGCCGCCGTCCTCCTCGTGCTTTCCCTGATCGCGGGCGTGTTTGCGATCACCCGCTTCTCGAATCTGCGCGAGGACCTGTGAGATGAGCGCACCCGCATTCGATGCGCCGGCACGGCCGCAGGACCGCGTGATCAAGCGGGCGAAGCGGCGCGACTGGTCGAAATGGGGCCTCGGCACCTACTTCGCCGTGTTCCTGGCCTTCCTCTACGGCCCGATGGTCGTGATGGCGATCCTCTCGCTCCAGGGGTACTACGGCGCGATCACGTTCCCGTTCAAGGGTGCGTTCGGCTTCAACTGGTGGCGCTCGCTGATCTACTCGACCGTGTCCGGGACGCCGACCCACGCGACCGAGATTCATACGGCTGCGAAGAACTCGCTCTTCCTGAGCGCAGCCGCAGGCGTAATCGTCGCGTTCATCGCGTTCACGCTCTCGATGGCGTTCCGGCGCCGCTGGCGGTTCCGCACCGACGCCGCCGCCTTCTACGTGATCATGCTCGCGCTGATGACGCCGGGCTTCCTGCTGGCCGTGGGCACGCAGCTCTTCTGGAACTACCTCGGGCTCGCCACCTCGATCTGGAAGACGGCGCTCGGCGCGAACGTGGTCTGGGGGATTCCGTTCGGCTTCCTCGTCATGCTCTCGGTCTGGAACCGCTACGACCCGCGGATCGAGGAGGCCGCGCGTGATCTCGGCGCCGACCAGAGACGAACGTTCCGCGAGGTGACGCTGCCGCTCGTCTGGACGGGGATCTTCGGCTGCTTCCTGTTCGGCTTCACGCTCACCTGGAACGACTACGACCGCAGCGTCCTCTTCCAGAGCAGGGCGACGGACTCGCTCCCGCTCGAGATCGGGGGTATCACATTCACCGGCGGGGTCAGGCCCGATCTCTATGCACTCGGCACGGCGACGACACTCTTCTCGCTGCTCGTGATCGGCGTGCTCCTCGTGGTCGCGGCGCTCCGTCTGCGCTTCCGCGCAGCTCCGGTGCGGCGGGTCGAGGAGGAGCTCGGAGTTGCCGACGCGATCGACACCGGGCTGGCCGGGACGGGTGCCGCGCCACCCGCCAAGAAGTAGCGCCTGCGGTCTACTGCGATGTATGCGTCGAGAGCGCGAGCGCGTAGCTCGAGTTCTGGGCCGAACGGATCGAGACCTCGAGATAGGCGAACCTGCCGTGGCCGCTCCGGTTGGAGACACGCATGCGGTGGGTCCCCGTTCCCCGCTCGATCGCAAGCAGATCTCGCCGCTGTCGTGCGACCCCTTCGAGCACGCTGTGCGTGCTCGCGCTCCAGGCTCGCAACGTGATCGCCGCGGGGTGCGGTGTGGCCGTCGCGCTGAGGCTTCCGTGGGCCGGGATCCAGACGCGGAACACGTCGCGCGGATCCGCGTTCTGGGCCAGGGAGCCACGGATGAACGCCGTGTTCCGGACCCGGTTCGTGAGTGACGGCGTGGCGGCCGGAAACAGGCCTCCGGCTCGCACCATGTCGATGTCGTCGTTCGGCTCGAACGGATCCCCGGGTGGAGTCGGAGCGGCCAGGGCCGCCCGGACGTCCAGCTCGCCGTAGCCACTGACCGAGTTGTAGTCGGGAGCGAGCGGCCTCGCGCTGCGGACGAGCAACTGGAAGAGCTGACTCGGGTCGAGCGCCGGCCGTTCTGTCCAGATCCAGGCTGCTGCCCCGGACACGAGGGCCGTCGCGTAGCTCGTGCCCGTCACCGTCTGATAGCCCGACGGACTGGCCGAGATCGGTACGGCCACCTCGACCTTCACACCGGGCGCCGCGAGGTCATTCGACTCCGAGCCGTTGGTGTCGACGTAGACGGTGCCGTCACGCTCGGTCGAGACCACGGTGAGTACGTGCGCGTCGTCGGCGGGGAACGTCTGCGGACTGCCTCCGAAGCGATCCTGGCCCTGGGCCGCAACGACGAGCGAGCCGTGGCGGACAGCGTCGAGCACCGCGTCCCTGAGCAGCGGGTCGTCGACCGGACCTCCGAGGCTGAGGTTGATCACGCCCGGCCCGGCGCGCCAAGCCGCATCGATACCAGCGATGATCCGAGACAGCATGAGGTGACCACCCGGGCTGGCGTCCCATTCGCGGAGCACCACCCGGGGGTAGATGCCTAGCACGCCCACCCCGGGTGCCGCAATCAGCGAGCTGACGGCGGTGCCGTGGAAGTCGTCAGGAAGGTCCGTGCCCGTCTGCGGGTTCAGGAGGATGGTGTTCGGCCGGCCGGCGAACTCGGCGTGGTACACGTCGACTCCCGTGTCGACGACGGTGACCGGCTTGCCTGGCCCGGGCGGAGTGAGCTTCGCGGCCCGGATCACCCCCAGCCACCACTGCGAGCCGGGCAGGACGGTCTGTTCGACTCGGCTGGACAGCACCCGCACGGGCCGATCGGCCTCGATCCGGCGAGCGAGGCCACGACGTGCGAGCGCCGGCAGCATTCGCCGGGCGATCGCCGGCGACAGCGCCCAGACCCGGAGATCGTGCTCGACGAGCGTTGCGCCGGCTCGGCGCAGCGAAGCGGCCACTCCGGGATCGGCCGTCCGCTGGAGCTCGACGAGCACACCGGCCGGCTCGTGCGAGGCTGCGCGCGCCGACGGGGAGAGTCGCGTCCTCGCGGCCGTCGTGGAGCTCGAGGCCGCGATGAACGCGAAGATCACGACGAGCAGGACGATGCCGCTGCAGAAGGACTGCCGTTTCAGACGGCGGCGTCCGGCAGAGGATCGTGGTTCCCCGCTCGACGCGTGCTCGGGCTCACGTCGAGATCATCTTCTTCTCGATCCCGACGCCGGCCGCGAGCGCGCGCTCGTACTCGAGCGGCACCGTGGCCGAGTCCTGGAGGGCGATTCCCGTCGAGTCGAAGACCGTGATCTCCGAGTCGGAGGTGCGACCCGGCTTCGAGCCTGCGACCACCTGGCCGATCTCACCGGCGATGTCGCCCTCGGAGATCAGGCCCTGGGCGAGCGGGACGTTGATCTCGCCGTCCGTGCGGCACTGACGGATGTCGTCGACGAAGATCCGGGCACGCTGGAGTATGCGCGGGTCGAGTTCCTGATCGCCGCCCTTGTCGGCGCCGACCGCCGCGACGTGCGTCCCGGGCGAGATCCACTCGTCGAGCACGATCGGCCCGCGCGCCGGCGTGATCGTCACGACGACGTCCGCGCCGGTGACGACGTCGGCGAGGTCCGTCGAGGGGCGGAGGCGGAAGGCAAAGCGGCCGTCATAGCGCTCGGCGAAATGATCCAGCGTCGCGGGCGAGCGGCTCCACACCCGCACTTCCTCCCAGTCGAACACCTCGTTGCACGTCTCGATCGTGCCTTCGGCCATGTGCCCGGCGCCGACGATCGCCAGCACCTTCGAATCCTTGCGTGCGAGCCACTTCGCGGAAACCGCAGCCGAGGCGCCGGTGCGCATGACCGTGTGGTAGGAGCCGTCGCAGATCGCGAGCGGGAAGCCGGTCTCGGGGTGCGTGTAGATCAGGATCGAGAAGACCGTGGGCAAGCCGAAGCGCTCGCGATTCTGCTCGCGGATCGAAACCCACTTGCACGCTGCCGCCTCCGGTTCCTCGATGTAGGAGGGCATGGCCTCCCACTCGCCCGGGTACTTGTCGAGGACGATGTGGCCCTTCGGCTCCATCGAATAGCGGCCTTCGCCGTGCATGCGGTAGGCCTGCTCGACGCACTGCACGTATTCCGCCGGCGAGACCAGCCCCATCATGTCCATCCGGCCGAGGATCAGGGTCTTGCGGTTGCTCCACGCGGCCGTCATCTGTCGATTCTACGACGACCCAGCCTTGGCCGTCAGGGCTGCTGCGTTCGGCCGACAGGCCGGAAGGCGGAGTCGGTTTAGACTCCGGTCCCATGCCGATCTACGAATACCGCTGCGCTTCCTGCGACGAGCGATTCGAGGAGCTCGTCTCGGCATCCGCGGCGTCTGCCCCGCCCTGCCCGGGTTGCGGCGCGACCGGCGCGAAGCGCCTGTTCTCGATGTTCGCGACCGAGTGGATGCCGCCCAATGTCTCCTGGCACAACCTTCCGAGCAAGCACGACATGGGCGGAGCTGCGGACCGTTCCAGCGCCTCGATCCCGAGGGCGGCACCGAAGGCGGAGAAGAAGAACAAGGGCTAGAGACCCGGCGAGCGGTGCCGCCAGACGGCCCTGCCGGCCGGCGAGCAGTTCCTCGAGGGCGTCAGCGCGACGCGAGCGCGGCGAGCACCTCGCGCTCGGGCAGCACGTCGGCGTACTTGTGGCCCATGTCGAAGAGCGCCGAGCGATGCGGCGTGCGCGCACGATCCGACACGGCCTCGACCGGCACGATCATGCGATAGCCCAGCGACATGCCGTCGACGACCGTGGCGCGGACGCAGCCCGACGTCGTGGTGCCGCAGACGACGACGGTGTCGACGCCCCGCCCGGCAAGCCGTTCGTGGAGGTCGGTGCCGAAGAATGCCGATGGCTGCTGCTTCTCGAACACGACGTCGCCCTCGGCGGGCGCCACGAGCGGATCGATCTCGCAGCCGTCGCTCCCGCGCAGGCAGGCGACCAACCCCGGGCACTTGACGCCGAACGGCCCGGCGTCCGAGAGATCGGCCTCATAGGCGCAGAAGGAGTACGTCACTGGTGCGCCGAGAGCACGCGCGGCACTGCAGATGCGCGCCGCCGAGCTCAGCGCGGCCTCGGGGAAATCGCCCGCGAGGGCACCGCGGGTGAACGCCAGCTGGAAGTCGACGACGACGACTGCCGGGCTGTCGCCGAAGCCGATCTGGGAGCCGATGCCCTGGCGAGCGTAGAGGTCGTGGTCGGTGTCGGTATCGGTCATCTCATGCTCCGCGGCTGGGAGGGATCGCATGGAAGATATCGAGCGGGCAGAGCGCGGACACCACGGGATTCGGTACGTCGACGATCTCGGAGATGCGGAGGTCGACGGCGACCGAGCAGAGCACATAGGCCTGCTCGCGCGAGAGCCCCCGCTCGGCTCCCAGCCAATCGATCATCGCGAGCACGGCGTTGCGCGCCGCCAGCGTCGTGTCCATGTCGGCGTTGGAGCCGTCTGGACGGATTGGCAGTCCGGTCGTGACGAAGTGCCGCCGGCTCCCCTTCCAGGCCGGCTCGACCGACTCGAAGGCGGGAGACTGCGGCCGGAAGCGGAGCTTGGCGGCGGGCAGGACGTCCACCCGCAGGATGACCCGTCCGTGCACCTCGATGGCGGTGCCGCAGACCTCGCCGTCGCCCTGCGCGAAGTGCACGTCTCCGAGCGAGAGCAGCGCGCCTGGCACATCGACCGGCAGGAAGAGCGTCGCGCCCGCGCGCGCCTGCGGGACGTCGAGATTGCCGCCGGTCTCGCGTGGCGGGATCGTCCGCAGCGCGGTCGACGCGTACGGCTCGACGGCGGGCACCGCGCCGCTCGCATTGGGCGGCAGCGCGACGCCACCGGCCTCGATGAGCGCGGCTTCGCGGGCGCGAAATCGCTCCATCCGCTCGTGCGAGGGCGCAACGCCGATCACGCCCACGAACGGATCGGCCGGAACGCGTATACCGTCGAGCCGGCCGGAGGTCGCGCTGCCGTCGTGCAGCCCCCAGGTCACGAGGTACGGCTCCTCGAAGAGATCGCCGAGCAGCCCGAAGCCGGGAAACACTGCCGTCGAGCCGAATCCGTCGGTGTCGACTGCCAGGATCTCGACCTTGAGCACGTCGCCGGGCTCGGCGCCGCGCACTGCGATCGGCCCTGAGAGCGGATGGCCGCGGTCGAGGTCGAGCCGTGCGAGGTCGGCGTCGCCGGTGGCCGGCGTGATCTGCCCGTCGAGGCCGTCCCGGGTGTCGACCACCACCTCGTCGCCCGGCTCGATCACGAGCGCGGGCGGCAGGTCGGGATGCCAGCGGTTGTGCCCGGTGTCGGGCGCGTCGGCGAGCGGGCGCCGGACCGGCGGCTTCAGTTCATGGCGTGTCATCGAGCTCTCCGGCGATGTCGGCGGCGGCCGCACGGCAGAGGCTGCGCTCGGACTCGCTGAAGCGCCGCGGCGAGCGCAGGTCGTGAATGGAGAGCAGCGCGACGAGGCTGCCATCTCGATAGCACCCTGTGACGATCTGCGCCCGCATGCCGCCGTATCGCTCACGCATCTCGTGAAATGCCGCATCGTCCGGGAACGCGGCGGCCGAATCCTCCTGGACGACCTGACCGCCGCTCTCGGCGAGGATGCGAGGCACGGGCTGCTTGGTCAGGTCGGTGGAATCGTCGCGCAGGCTCCCGGTGCCTGGCGCAAGCGACTCGTACGCGACCGGGAAGTACGCGCCGGGCGCGTCTGTCCGCACAGTCGCCCGCTGGGCGTCGAGCGCGACACGGAGCTCGTCGAGCAAACGGTCGATCCTCCCGCTCACAGCTCGGCTCCACCGGTCGTGAGCGCGATCGCGGAGTAGTCGAGCGCTCCGTGCCCCTCGGCCTGTGCACGCCGGTAGAGCGCGAGCGCCGCGGCCAGCGGCTGCGCCTCGAGGCCGTGCTCGGCAGCGAGTTGACCAGCGAGCGCGAGGTCCTTCTCCATCAGGTCCACGGTGAACATCGGCGCGAAGCCGTGCGCCGCGGGGGTCGTATCCGTGACGGGGGCCGGAAAGCGGGTGCGCAGAACGCGTGAATCTCCCGTCGAGCTCGACAGCAGCTCATACAGGACGGAGGCATCGAGCCCTTCGCGGCGCGCGAGCGCCAGCGACTGCGCGATCGCGGCCATGTTGATGCCGGCACAGAGGTTGTTGCAGAGCTTTGCCGCCTGGCCCAGGCCGTGAGCGCCGACGTGCACGACGCGCGTGCCCAGGGCCTCGAAGAGCGGTTGCGCGCGCTCCGCGACGGCCGCCGGGCCGCCGACCATGATGGTCAGCGTGCCGGCTTTCGCGCCGATGGTGCCGCCCGAGACCGGCGCGTCGAGCGCGTCGACTCCACCGCGAGCGAGTGCCTCGGCGAGCTCGCGCGCAAGTGCCGGGGGCGCGGTCGACATGTCGATGCAGAGCGCACCGGGTGCGAGACCCTCGGCGATGCCATCCTCCCCGAGCGTCGCCGAGCGCACGGCCTCGGGAGAAGGGAGCATCGTGATCGCGACCTCCGCCCCGCGCGCTGCTGCGCTCGCACTCTCGCACCCCTCGACTCCCTCGACGACTGCCTCGGGGTCGAGGTCGAAGCCGCGCACCTCGTGGCCGGCTCGGACGAGGTGCGGCGTCATCAGACGCCCCATGCGGCCGAGCCCGACGAATGCGACGGTGGTCACCGCCGCTCAGCCGGTCGGGACGAAGGGGCCGGCCCTGTAGAGCTGGCCCGGCAGCTCGCGCCCGAGCACTCCGGCCAGCCACCCCGCGACCGCGATCAGCGCGTCCAGGTCGACGCCGGTCTCGACGCCGAGCCCGTCCAGGAGGTAGACGAGGTCCTCGGTCGCGATGTTGCCGGTCGCGCGCGGCGCGAACGGACAGCCGCCGAGACCGCCGATCGAGGCGTCGAAGAGCGTCGCGCCGGACTCGATGCCCGCATCGGCGTTGGCGTAGCCGGTGTTGCGCGTGTTGTGGAGATGCAGGCCGATCGGGACGCCGCCGGCGGCGCTCAGCGCCGCAGGCACGAGCGATCGCACCTGCCGCGGCACGCCGACGCCGATCGTGTCGGCGAGCATGATCTCGTCCGCGCCGGCGTTCGCCATGCGCTCGACGTGCTCGATCACGCGCGCCTCCGGCACGGGCCCTTCGAAGGGACACCCGAACGACGCGCCCAGCGTCACGCTCGCGCGCACCCCGGCGGCGTGCGCGGCGGCGATCATCGCCTCGTGCGCGCCGGCGGCGTCCGCCAGGGTCGTGTTCTGGTTGCGCGCGCAGAACGTGTCCGAGAGCGGGTAGGCAAGATGCACCTCGTCGGCGCCCGCGGCCACCGCGCGCTCCACGCCGCGCCCGTTCAGCGCGAGCGCGGCGTAGACGACGCCATCCACGCGATGGAGGGCGCCGAACACCTCCTCGGCGCCGGCCATCTGCGGCACGACCTTCGGGTTCACGAAGCTGCCGCACTCGATGCGGGGCAGGCCGGTCGCCGCCAGCCGGTCACACAGCTCGGCGCGCACGGCCGGCTCGAGCGCGACCTTGTCGTTCTGCAGGCCGTCGCGGGGACCGACATCGCAGAGCGTGACGTGCATCAGGCGGCGGCCCGCCTCGCAGCTACGGACTGGAGGAACTCGATCACGATCTTCGCCGACAACTCGGGCTGCTCCATGAGGTTGGTGTGGCCGCTCCCCTCGACGACGTAGAGATCGGCTTCGGCGATGTTCTCGGCGATCCAGCGTGCGCCCGCACCGTCGGGGCCGGCGTCGATCGGGGTCAGGCAATCCTCGCTGCCCGTCATGACGAGCGTGGGAGCGGTGACGCGGGCCGCATAGGGCCGCAGATCCATCGTCGCCATCGCATCGCAGGCCCCGGCGAAGACCGAAACGGCGCAGTTGCGCTCGAGCACGCCCTGGATCACCTTCACCGTCTCGGGCCCGGCAGGCGTGTCGAGGAAGGCGCGCGAGAGGCACTTCGTCGCGATCTCGAGCGCGAGCGGCTCGCCGCCCATGCCGTAGGCCAGCGCGAGCTGCTTCCAGACCTCCCAGTGCGCCCGCGCCATGAAATCGGACTTGGCCGAGGCGCAGTCGAGTACGAGGCCGTCGACGTGCTCGGGATAGCGACCGGCGAACGCGAGCGCGACCATGCCGCCCATCGACGTGCCGTGCACGTGGGCGCGCTCCACGCCGATGGCGTCGAAGAGCCCCTTGACGTCATCGGCCCAGATGTCCATCGAGTACTCCTGCTCCGGCCGCTCGGAGAGTCCGTAGCCCCGCAGGTCGAACTCGATGACCTTGAAGTGCGGCGTCATCTTGTCCGTCACGAAGCCGAAGTTCTCGTGCGCGAACCCCGCGCCTCCGATCTGGAGCAGGTAGTCTTCGCCCTCGCCACGCACTTCGTACCAGATGCGGGCGCCGTTGATGTGCGCGTCAGCCACTGCCCATCTCCTTACGTCGGACCAAAGACGTACGAGAGCGTACTCGCTGCCGCAACCTGCCCGGCACAACGATTGGAGCTTTCATGCCAGCTGCTCGCCCCAAGGGCCTTGCGCTATCCGATGAGGAGGTCGCCTCGATCCTCGCCCTGACGGCGGGCGCCGACTCCGTCGAGCTCAAGCTGACCGTCCCCGACAGCGAGCAGCGATCGGCCATGACGGCACTCGGCCTGGATCCCATCGCGGCGCAGATCCGGCAGGTCTACTTCTTCGAGACTCCCGACCTCGCGCTCGATCGGGCCGGCGTGGTTGTCAGGGCGCGCCGCATGTGCAGGGCGCGAACACGACTCGGTCGTGAAGCTCCGCCCGGTCGTGCCGGACACGCTGTCGGCCGAGGTGCGGCTCTCGCCGAACTTCGGCGTCGAGCTGGATGCAATGCCGGGCGGGCACGTCTGCTCGGCGTCCATGAAAGGCACGCTCGGCAAGAGCGATGCGCTCGAGTACATCCGCGGCGGAAAACCGCTGCGCAAGCTGTTCTCGAAGGAACAGCGGACGTTCTACGAGGAACACGCGCCCGCGGGCGTCGGACTCGACGACCTGGTCGTGCTCGGACCGATCTTCGTGCTCAAGGCCAAGGCCTCGCCCCAGGGCTACAACAGGCGCATGGTGGCGGAGGTGTGGCTGTACCCCGACGATTCGCGGATTCTCGAGCTCTCGACCAAGTGCACGCCCAAGGAGACGTTCCAGGTGGCCGCCGAGAGCCGAGCGTTCCTGAACAGCGTGGGAATCTCGCTCACCGGAGAACAGCAGACGAAGACCCGCAAGGCGCTGGAGTTCTTCTCGACGCGGCTCGCACAGGCGTAGCGACCATCGGTGACGCGCCCGTGAGCGCCGGCCCGACGCCGTCCGCTCAGGCGCCCGCGGTGTCCACGCCCTCCTCGGCGAGCACCTTGCGAGCGGATCTGAAGGCCGAGACGCCGGCTGGGACACCCGCGTAGACCATGACCTGCACGAGCGTCTCGCGCAGTTCGCTGAGCGTGCAGCCGTTGCGGAGCGCACCGCGGAAGTGCAACTCGAACTCCTCCATGCGCCCGAGCGCCGCCAGGATCGAGAGATTGTTGAGGCTGCGCTGGCGGTCGTCGAGCGCCGTGCCGCACCAGACGCCGCCCCAGCAGTACTCGGTCATGAAGCGCTGGAAATCGCGGCTGAAGTCGTCTGCGCTTTCCATCGCACGATCGACGTACTCCGCGCCCAGGACCTGACGGCGCTTGGCCAGGCCGAGCTCGAACAAGTCGTGATTCATGCTCGTCCCCGATCGTCGTAGAACTCTCACAGCGTGCGGACGTCCGTGAGGCGCCCGCGGATCGCGGCGGCGGCCGCCATCTCGGGGCCCATCAGATGCGTGCGAGCGCCGGGGCCCTGACGTCCCTCGAAGTTCCGATTGCTCGTGGAGGCGACCCGCTCGCGCTCGCCGGCGACGTCGGGATTCATGCCAAGGCACATCGAGCAGCCCGCGTTCCGCCACTCGAAGCCGGCGTCGACGAACACGCGGTCGAGACCCTCGGCCTCCGCCGCGTGCTTGACGGCCATCGAGCCCGGGACCACGAGCGCACGCAGGCCAGGCGCCACGTGCTCGCCCCGCACGATCTCCGCCGCCGCGCGGAGGTCTGCGAGGCGGCTGTTGGTGCAGCTGCCGATGAAGACGCAGTCGATCGCGATCTCCTGCATCGGCATTCCCGGTGCCAGGTCCATGTACTCGAGCGCGCGTTGCTCGCCGTCGTCGCGCGGCTCGGGTACCCGGCCCGTGATCGGCACCGTCTGGCCGGGGTTGGTGCCCCATGTCACCTGCGGCGCGAGTGCCGCGGCGTCGACGAGCACCTCGGCATCGAACTGCGCACCGGGGTCGGACGCGTAGCCCGACCAGCGCTCGACGCACTCGTCGAAGTCCCCCTGCACGCCGGGGCGACCCTCGAGGTAGGCGAACGTCGCGGAGTCGGGTGCGATCATCCCGGCCCGCGCGCCCCACTCGATCGACATGTTCGACACGGTCATCCGCCCGTCCATCGAGAGCGATCGGATGGCCTCTCCTGCATATTCGACGACGTGGCCGGTCGCCCCGGCAGAGGTCTCCTGCGCGATCAAGCCGAGGATCATGTCCTTGGCTCCGACGCCGCGGCCCGGCAGGCCGGAAAAGGTCACGCGCATGGTCTTCGCGCGCTTCTGCGGCAGCGTCTGCGTGGCCAGGACATGCTCGACCTCACTCGTGCCGATGCCGAAGGCGAGCGCCCCGAAGGCGCCGTGCGTGGACGTGTGGGAATCGCCGCACACGATCGTCATGCCCGGCTGGGTCAAGCCCAGCTCGGGACCGATCACGTGCACGATGCCCTGACGCGCGTGGCCGAGTCCGTAATAGGGGACGCCGAAGTCGGCCACGTTGCGCTCGAGCGCATCCAGTTGCGCCTGGGAGATCGGATCGGTGTTCGGGCGCGACAGCTCCCAGGTCGGCACATTGTGATCGGCCGTGGCGAGCGTGCGGTCGACGCGCCGCACCCGCCGGCCGGCGAGCCTCAGGCCCTCGAAGGCCTGCGGGCTGGAGACCTCGTGCACCAGGTGCAGGTCGATGAACAGGAGATCGTCACCGATCACGTGCTCGTCCCAGATCTTCCCGGCCATCGTCCGCGCCGCCATCTGCGAGAGTCTTTCAAAAGGTCAGACGAAACGAGGGGGCGAGACGCGATGAGCGGAGAGAGCGAGGTGCGGGAGGCGCTGTCGAGGATCTTCGACGCCGATACCGGGATCTACGCGCAGCGCGGCTTCCAGCGGCGCGTCGGGTTCGGGGCGCGGCCGGCGCTCGTGCACATCGACCTCGCCAACGCGTGGACACGCCCGGGCAACGCGTTTACGTGCGACGGCATGGACACGATCATCCCCGCCGTGCAGAAGCTCAACGAGGCGGGCCGCGCAAAAGGCATTCCGATCGTCTACACGACGACGGCGTACACGACCAGCGGCCCCAACTCGGACATGGGCCTGTGGGTCAAGAAGATCCCGGTCGAGGTGCTGCAGGCCGGAACCGATGCCGTCGAGATCGACAACCGCATCGCGCCACGGGCCGACGAGCTCGTGATCGTCAAGAAGCGCGCGAGCGGCTTCCACGGCACCAATCTCTCGAGCTACCTCAATGCGCACGGCGTCGACACCGTCATCCTCACCGGCGTCACGATGTGCGGGTGCGTGCGGCACTCGTGCGAGGACGCGATCGCAGAGGGCTTCCGGCCCATCGTCGTGCGCGAGGCGGTCGGCGACCGGGTGCCCGGCGTGCTCGAGTGGAACCTCTTCGATGTCGACGCCAAGTTCGGCGATGTCGAGCCGCTGGAGCGCGTGCTCGCCTACCTCGCCGGTATCGAGGCGTTCGCGAGCCGCGCCTGAGAGCGCGCAGTCAGCGCACGCCGACGGCCGAGACTGCCGCGATCAGGCGGCCGACGCCGTCGAGCTCGAGTGTGGACACGGCACCCTCGACGGCGTCGAGCTCGCCGTCGCTCAGCACCGCGGACGCCAGCGAGCGGAACTTCGCGCACACCTCCGCGTAGCTCAGGCGGTTCTGGGGATCGCCCTTCGGGAAGTCGGTCTGCATGCGCAGCGTGCGCCCGTCGACGGTCTCGATCTCGACCTCGGCCGGCCAGAGAGCCGGGAAGCGCATGTCGAAATCGGGGCGCGGCTCGGCGACGACCTTGGCCGCGACCGCGCGCACCGCGGGCGACGACAACGCAGGCTCCGCGTACTCCTCGAGCGTCGCCTTGCGCAGCACGATGCCAAGCCCGATCGCGTACGGCAGCGAGAATTGCGCGTCGACGTCGTTTGCGGGCGCGAGCTTGCGATCCACAGGCTCGACGACGATCGGGATCGCCTGGCTGACAACGCCGACGCGCACGCGCGCGATGTCGTCGGCACCGAGGTCGTGCTCGCTCGCGAGTGCGATCGCGAGGTCGATCGGGCCCTGGTTGTAGCGACAGCACGCGTGCGGCTTGACACTCGTCTCGGCCAGCTCGAACGGCGAACCGAGGCCCGCGGTCGGCTCGTGCGCGCGATCGCCGGCGCCGTAGCCCGAGAACAGCCCGTCGCGCCCCTCGAACGCGAGCAGCGGGCCCGTGAACCCGGCCTGCGCGAGCCGGGCGGCGAGATAGCCGCTGTGTGACGCCCAGCCGGGATGGAAGCGCTTGGTCCAGGCGCCGTCGGAGAGGAATTCGAGGCGCCCCGCCGCCTGGCTCGCGGCGATGCCGAACGCGTGTGCGAGCTGGGCCGGTGAGAGGCCGAGCAGCTTTGCCGTGACGGCCGCGGCCGCGAACGGCCCGGCGATCGCGGTTGGGTGGAAGCCCCTCGCGTAGACCCGCTCGGGATCGAGCGCGCGCCCGAGCCGGCCGGCCACCTCGTAGCCGGCGATGATCGCCGCAAGCAGCTCCTGGCCGCTCGAGCCCTGCAGCTCGGCGGTCGCGAGCGCGGCGGGAATCGTCACGACGGCCGGGTGCAGCGAGCTCGCGCTGTGGGTGTCGTCGAGCTCGATCGAGTGCGCGTGGACGCCGTTCGCGAAGACGGCCCATTCCGGCCGCAGCGGCGCCCCGCCGACGACCGCGGTGAGCACCGCGCCCTCGTCCGCACCGATCGAGGCGAGCATGCGCGCGACGGCGTCTGCCGTGTCGACCGTCGCTCCGCGGACGGCGCAGCCGAGGTGATCGAGCACGCAGTTCCTTCGCATATGCGACCGTGGGCGCGTCGATGTCGGAGTAGCGCAGCGCCGTGACCCAGGCGGCGAGCGTCTGCGACGCCGTCGCCTCGCTCATGGCGTGATCACGATCTTGCCGAAGTGCCGGCGTGCCTCCATGACCTCGAACGCCTCGGCCGCGTCGTCGAGCGAGTACGTCGCGTGCACCTGCGGCTTGAGCAGGCCGAGGCCCGCGAGGCGCAGCACTTCCTCGTACTCGGCGGACGTGAACGTGAACGAGCCGATGATGCGCGTCTGGTTGCGGAACAGCACGATGATGTCGAGATCGACGACCTCGCCCGAGTGCGCGCCGCACGTCACGAGCCGGCCGTCGCGGGTGAGCGAGTCGAGCCCCGCCTGGAACAGCTTGCCGCCGACGTGCTCGTACACGAGATCGACGCCACGATCGCCCGTGATCCGCATGACCTCGGTGGGCACGTCGTGCGTGGCGTGGTTGATGCCCTCGTGCATCCCGAGCTCGCGCGCCTTGGCGAGCTTCTCGTCGCTGCTCGCGTTGCCGATCACGAACGCGCCGGCGAGATGCGCCAGCTGCACTGCCGCCGCGCCGATGCCCGAGCCGACCGAGTTGATCAGCACCGTCTCGCCCATCTTCAGCTCGCCACGCGTGAAGAGCATGTGGTACGAGGTGCCGAACGCGATCTGGAAGGCCGCGGCCTCGACGTCGGTCATCGAGTCGGGAGTGCGTACCAGGTGCCGCTCGGGGATCGCGGCGTACTCGGCGTAGCCGCCTTGCACCTGAGCCCCGATGAACGCCGACGGCGAGAGATTCTCGCGACCCGTGCGTGACATGAGGTGATCGGGATCCGTGCCCATCAGGTACGGCGCTACGCGGTCGCCGACCTTCCACTCCTCCGATACGCCGGGCCCGACGCTCACGATCGTGCCGGCGAGCTCGAGCCCCATGATCAGCGGGAGGTCGAGCGGGAAGCGTGAGACGCCCTCGCGGAAGTCGACGTCGAGGTGGTTGAGCGCGCACGCGCCGACCTTGACGACGACCTCGCCCCGGACCTGCGACCGGGTCGGGCACGGACTCGACGACGAGCTTGTCGCGCCCGCCGTACTCATGGAATCGCACAGCCTTCACGTGGCCTCCCGGGAGCTCCGCGGCATTAGGTCAGACGATTGTAGACCGGCCTCGCGGGCCTGGGCGAGCACGGCTGCGGTCATCGAGAGCGCGGCCAGCGCAGCGAGGGCGCAGGCGCCGAGCCAGGCGGCCCTCCAGCCGGCGCGGTCCGCAACCAGGCCGAGCAGCGGGGGCACGACGACGGCACCTGCGAAGACGACGCGGAGGGCCCGGCCGGACACGCGCCCGATGCGGCCGCTCGGCGCCGATTCAGCCACGAGCGTCATGTAGACGCCGTTCCAGCCGATGTTGGCGAAGCCCACGAGTGCGACGCACGGCCAGATCAGCACGCCCGAGGGCAGCAGCGCCAGCCCCGTCATGCCGGCCATGCTGAGCAGCGCATTGATGCGGAGCCCTGCGGCGCGCCGAGAGGCGAAGTAGCGGTCGGAGATGACCGCCCAGAGCAGACGGCCGGCCGTGCCGGCCGCCATCGTCACTGCCAGCGAAATGCCTGCGACCGCCAGGCGATAGCCGTGCGCCTCCTTGAGATAGAGGCTGAGATAGGTCACGAACGCGAGCTGCAGGCCACCCATGACGAACCCGAAGCCGCCCACGCCGAGAGCGAACAGGCGAGGAAGATCCCCCTGCTGGAGCCCGATCGCACCGGCACGCCGCGCATCGCCGGCATTGCGCTCCAGGGTTCGGCGGCTGAGCAATGCCGAGAGCGCCACCGCGCAGCAGGCCGCGGCCGGGGCGAGCAGCGCGAGCCGCCAGCCCAGGTAGTGGGCGATCGTCGGCATCGTGATGCCCGCGATGAAGCCGCCGATCGTCACGCCGACCTGCTTGACGCTCATGAGCAGGCTGCGGTGGCGCATCGTCGGCGCACCGCGCACGATCACGTTCGTGGGCGGGGTGATCAGGCCGTAGGCCAGTCCGACCGCGCCGACGCCGAGCAGGAAGAAGATCCCACCGGGCGCGGTGGCGGCCAGCAGGCATCCGCAGGCGACCGCCGTGACGGCGACCACGAGCATGTGCGGCGCGCCGAAGCGGTCCGTCAGGCGACCCGAGGGCGACGACGAGAGGGATGCGCCGCCGAACACGATCGCGGTGATCGCCCCCACCTGCCAGCGCGTCAGCGAGAAGTCCTCGCGGATCAGCGGTGCGAGCGGAGCGAAGCCGAGCGTCGCGTACGAGCCGGCGGCCATGGCCAGGCTGCAGATCGCGACGGACCAGGCACCCCCGGTCGTGCGCGCGACGGGAACGACGGAGGTTCGCACGGCACCAAAGTCTGACGTATTCTCGGCGGCGGTGAGCACCACGCAACCCCTGCTTCGCACGGTGCTCTTCGCGCCGGGCGACGACCGCCGCAAGATCGACAAGGCGCTCGCGCTGGACCCCACGGTTGCGATGCTCGACCTCGAGGATGCCGTCGCCGCGAGTGAGAAGCACGCGGCACGCGAGATCGTGGTGGAGAGTGCACTCGCGGCGCGCTCGGACGGGCCGCTCGTCGGTGTGCGCATCAACTCGCTGGCCAGTGGGCTCGCCGACGCCGACCTCGATGCCCTCGCTCCGGCCCTGCAGTGCATCGCGCTGATCACCGTGCCCATGGTCGAAGGGCCCGACGAGATCCGTCACGTCGCCGGGCGGCTCGACGAGCTGGAGCGTACGGCCCGCGTCCCGGCGGGCGGCGTTGCGATCCTCGCTATGGCCGAGACCGCGCGCGGCGTGCTCGCGGCGCGCGAGATCGCGGAGTCCTCCCCGCGCCTACGCACGTTCATCTTCGGCCCCGCCGATCTCGGCAAGGAGCTCGGCGTCGAGCCGACTGCGGATGGAATCGAGCAGCTGTACGCCCGCTCGGCGATCGTGCTCGCCGCACGCGCGGCCGGCAAGGAAGGCCCGGTCGACGGCCCCTACCTCAATCTCGACGACGACGAGGGATGCGCCGTCTCGTCCGCCTGGGCGCGACGGCTCGGGTTCCAGGGCAAGGTCGTCCTCCACCCGCGGCAGCTTCCGATCGCAGCGGCCGCGTTCGCGCCGGGGGAGCACGAGCTGGAGTGGGCGCGCACGGTCGACCGCGCCTTCGCAGAGGCCGAGGCACATGGCGTCTCCTCGCTGAGGCTCGCCGACGGCACGTTCGTCGACGGGCCCGTGGCCGAGCGCGCCCGCGAGATCCTGCGTGCGAGCGACCGCTGAACGTCGCATACTGCGCGCGATGAAAGTCGAGCGGATCCGCAAGGCCTACGAGCAGGTCGCCGACCAGCTCCTGGCCATGATCAACAGCGGCGAGCTCAAGCCGGGCGACCGCCTGCCGAGCGAGGCTGAGCTGGCGGCGGATTTCGGGGTCTCGCGCACCACGGTGCGCGAGGCGCTGCGGATCCTCGCGACCCGCAACCTGATCCACACGCGCAAGGGCATGGCCGGCGGCCACTTCATCGTCGAGCCGACGGTCGGCAGCATCAGCGAGTTCCTCGTCGCCAACTACGGTCTGCTGACCGCCGCCAACACGGTCACGCTCGAGCACCTGCTGCAGGCGCGCGAGATGATCGAGGGCCCCGCCGCGGCGATCGCGGCGCGCACGCGCGACGACGACGATCTCGAGAAGCTCCGATCGAGCCTCAGCGAGGACATCTCGGCGGTCAGCGAGGCCGATGCCCTGGCGAAGTTCCGCAACTTCCACCTGTTCCTGCTCGAGGCGACCAAGAACCAGCTGCTCGTCGTCGCCGCTGCGCCGATCTTCACGGTGCTGCAGTCGACCATCGTTCGCCGCCGCCCGACCAAGGAGGTGATCGCCGAGATCGAGCTGGATCATCAGAAGATCTACGAGGCGGTCGAGGCCCGCGATGAGGTCGCGGCGCGCCGCCTGATGGACGAGCACCTCGGGTTCCTGCGTGCCAACTACCAGCCGGGCATCAACTCGACGGAGGGCTTCGATCAGCCCAAGCAGCCGAAGCGCACGCGCTGACGCTATGAAAGCGCGGTGACCGCCGCGATGGCGTCCTCGACGGCGACGACGTCGCCGTACTTCTGCTGGATGTCGAACAGATTCGCCTCGTGCGGCGCCTGTGCGCGATCGCCCACGCACTCCCGCGGCACGATCGGGCGATAGCCGTGTTGGACGGCGTCGACGGCGGTCGCTCGCACGCAGCCCGATGTCGTGGCGCCCGTGACGAGCACGGTGTCGCAGCCCTCGGCCGCGAGCAGCGACGACAGCGCCGTGCCGAAGAAGCACGAGGCGAACTGCTTCGTGATCAGCGTGTCGACGGGCTGCATGCCGAGGCGCGGATCGACCTCTACCGCGTGCGAGCCCGCGACGAGCGTGCGCAGCGCAGGCACCTTGGCCATGAACACCGCAGCCGCCTGGCTCTTCGCGCCGTCGAAGGCGACGGTCGTGAAGATGATCGGCACGTCGCGGGCGCGGCAGGCGTCGATCAGCCTGCGTGTCGCGGCCACGACCGAGTCGAGGTCCGAGCCGAGCGGCGAGGACGGATCGGTGAAGCCGTTGACGAGATCGATCACGAGCAGGGCGGGCCGCCGGCCGAAGCCGGCGGTCCCGCCGAATCCGCGCTCGCGGTAGAACGCCGCGTCATCCATCGCAGATGCGCTCTCAATCGCCGGCTGCCGCCACGGCGTCGGCGTCGCGCACGCGCGCGAGCGCCGCCTCACCGGACTCGAGCGGCGACCAGCGCAGCGGCCTCGCAGGCGTCGGCGGTGCGAGCCCTGTCTCCGCCTCGCAGTTGGCGAGCGTGTCGGAGAGCGACGGGCCGAAGTCGAACGCGGGAGCTGAGCCGCGCTCCGTCCTCTGCCGGGTGCGCTCGGCATCGGTGGCGGCCTCGTCAACGCCACCGCCGCCGGAGATCACGACGCCGTACCCCGTCTTCGCGAATTCGCGCGAGACGAGCCCGAAGGACACGTCGCGCGCCACGACGTCGGCCGGCCGGTCGAGACGGTCCTTCCAGCCACCGCCGCCCGCCGTGCGGTAGACGAGCATGTCACCCGGCTGCACGGCGACCTCGTCGCACTTGCTGGGGAGCACCTGCTCCGAGCCGTCGGCGCGCACGAGCAGCTTGCTGCTGCGCTCGCCGGGCAGCCCTCCGAGCACGCCCCACGGCCGCGTCAGCCAGCGGTCGTCGTGGATCGAGACCTCTCCGGGCTCGAGATAGACGTAGCGCTTCTCGACGCCGTTCCCGCCGCGGTGGAGACCGGCGCCGCCCGAGTCCGTGACCGTGGTGTAGCCGTCGATGCGCATCGGATAATAGGCCTCGAGGTACTCCGTAGGGATGTTCTCGAAGAGCGGCCACCACGAGTGACCGTCCATGCCGTCGCCGATCGGCCGGCCCGGGATGCCGCCATAGAGGATCTCCATGGAGTAGAAGAACTCGCCGGGCTGCTCACCGTCGACGGACTCCTTCCAGCCCGAGTAGAGCATGTACGGGCTGGTGCCGTAACCCGCCGCGGTGTTGAGGTCGGGAGCGTTCTTGCAGAGCGCGCCGCCGAGCACGTCGAAGAGCCGCGCGAGCGCGTGGGTTCGGCAGCCGAGCGCTGCGGGAAAGCGCGGGCGCAGGAGGCTGCCCTCCGGCATCACGACGTGCAGCAGCGGGTAGAAGCCGTCGTTGAAGAGGATCTGCGGGTCGTTCACCATGATCAGGTAGATCCCGATGAACATCTTGAACATGCCCTCGGAGAGGTAGAAGTTCACCGGTCCGAGCGCCTGCGGATCCGTCCCCGACCAGTCGAAGTAGGCGTGCTCCCCCTCGCGCCAGATCGTCAGCTTCATCTTGAACGGGCCGTTGCCGAGGCCGTCGTCGTCGACGTAGTCCTCGAAGCTCTGCGGTGTCTCGGGAATCGCCAGCAGGATCAGCGTCTTCATGGCCTCGTACGTGCGGTCGAGCAGCGCCTGCAGGGCGGCCAGGTAGGTGCGCTTGCCGAAGCGGTTGCAGAGCTCCACGACGCGGGCCTCGCCGGCGCGGCACCCGGCGATGATCGCGAACAGGTCGGCCCGGTTCATCTCCGGGATGCGCACGTTGTTGAGGATCAGGCCGAGCACGTCCTCCTGCACGACGCCGCGCTCGACCACCTTGATCGGCGGGATGATGATGCCCTCGCCGAAGATCGTCTTGGCGCCCGTCGGCAGGGCGCCGGGTAGCGGCCCGCCGGCGTCCATCATGTGACCGAACTGCGAGGCCCAGCCGACGAGCTCGTCCTCGAAGAAGATCGGCACGAGCACGAGCCAGTCGTTCGTGTGGCTGATCGATGCCGAGCATTTGAACGGGTCGGCGCAGAGGATCACGTCACCCGGGTAGATGCCGCGCGTCCACTCCTCCATCATCTCGTTGATGTAGGCGCCGAACTGGCCCACGACCATGCGGCCCCGCGGATCCGTGAGCATGGGGAACTCGTCGTGCTGCTCGCGGATGACGGGACTCATCGCCGAGCGGAAGAGCACGGCGTCCATCTCGTAGCGGGCGCTCTTGAGCGCCCCTTCGATGATGTCCAGCGTGACGGGATCGATCTCGACGTCGGTCGGGATCGCGGCGATTCTCAGCTCTTCTGTGACAGCCATGCTCACGCCCCGGGGTTGATGAGGAGGTTGAAGTGGATGTCGACCTCGGCCGTGAAGCCGGGCAGCACCACCGTGGTCGCGTCGAACTCCGTGATGACCGCCGGGCCGGGGATGCGGGCTCCCGGGCTCAGCTTCGAGCGGTCGTAGATGCGTGTCGGCACGTTCTCGCCCTCGAACAGGATGGCGTGCTCCTCGACGACCGCGCCCGCGGGATCCGGGCCGTCGGTCTCCCCGGTGGGCAGCTCCGGCTTCTGCACGGAGCCGTTGCCGATCGCGCGGAGGTTCACGATCTCGCTCGCCGTCGCGTGCATGCGGAAGCCGTAGAGCTGCTCGTGCAGCGCGTTGAAACGCTCCTCGAGATCGCCGAGGCCCTGCGAACGCACGGCCGCCGGGTCGAGGGCGACGGGGATCTCGTAGCCCTGGCCGTGGTAGCGCATGTCGGCGACGTAGCTGAGCCGCTGGTCGCCCGGCGCGATGCCCTCGGAGTCCATCCACTCGCGCGCGCGGCCTCCGAGCTCCTCGAGACTGCCCGCCACCTCGTCGGCCGGCGCCTCACGGACGAGCCGGATCAGTGTGCGGGCGAACTCGTTGCGGAAGTCCGCGACGAGGTCGCCGATTGCGCACAGCAGGCCCGGGGACGGCGGGACGATCACGGGATAGCTCCCCATCAGCTTCGCGACCGCATTCGCGTGTAGCGGGCCCGCGCCGCCGAACGCCACCAGCGCGAAGTCGCGCGGATCGTGACCGCGCTGCACCGAGACGAGCCGGAGCGCGCCCGCCATGTTCTCGTTGACGATCGAGAGGATGCCGTCGGCGGCCTGCTCGAGCGAGAGGCTCATGGCGTCGGCGATCTTCTGCACCGCCGCGCGCGCGCCCCCCACGTCGAGCGTCATCTCGCCGCCCAGGAGACGTGGCGGCAGGTGGCCGACGACGACGTTCGCGTCCGTCACCGTGGGCTCCTCGCCGCCCTTGCCGTAGGCCGCGGGCCCGGGCTCGGCGCCGGCCGATTGCGGTCCGACGCGGAGCGCGCCGGTGAGCTGGGGCACGTGGGCGATCGAGCCTCCGCCGGCGCCGACGGTGTGCACGTTGACGCTCGGGATCTTGATGCGGAAGTGGCTGATCGAGGTCTCGCGCCCGATCGTCGGCTCCCCGTTCTGGCAGAGCGCGACATCGGTCGACGTGCCGCCCATGTCGAAGGTCAGGATGTTGGGGTAGCCGGCCTTGGTGGCGACGTGCAGGGCGCCGGCGACGCCACCGGAGGGGCCGGAGAGCACCCCGTAGATCGGGTTGCGCTGGGCCTCCGTCGTCGTCATCAGGCCGGCGTCCGAGCGCAGGATGTTGACGTCGCAGGTCGTGCCGAGGTCGTTCAGGGCACTCTGCAGGCCCTTCACGTAGGTGGCGACCGTTGGCCGCACGTACGAGTTCATGCAGGCTGTGAGCGTGCGCTCGTACTCGCGGAACTCGGGCAGCACGTGCGAGCTGAGCGTGACCGGGAAGCCCGGGTAGAGCTCCTCGACGATCGCCCCGATTTCCTCCTCGTGCGCGCTGTTGACGTAGGAGTTGATCAGGCCGACGGTCAGGGACTCGACCCCGGAGTCGACGAGGTCGCGCACGATGCCCTTGACCTGCTCGCGGTCGACGGGCGTGACGGTGTTGCCGCGCGCGTCGAGGCGCTCGACCGCCTCGCGCGTGTCCGAGAGAAGCGCCGGCGGATCGGGCTTGATCATGATGATCCAGCCCGCCAGCGGCCCGGGGGTCTGCGAGCGCGCGAGGTGCAGGATCTGCTTGAAGCCCGTCGTCGTGATCAGGCCGACGCGCGCGCCCTTGCTCTCGAGCACGGCGTTGGTGGCGACCGTCGTGCCGTGCACGATGTTGCGCAGCTCGGACGGCGAGATTCCGGCCTCCGTGCAGATGCGCTTGACGCCGGCCAGCACGCCGAGCGAGGGGTCGGCCGGCGTCGACGGCGTCTTGACCCGGAACTGCCGGTCGTCCGCGTCGTTGACGAGGAAGAGGTCGGTGAACGTCCCGCCGACGTCCACGCCGAGGCGAAAGGCCATCAGCCGTCCTTCGTTTTTGTGTCGTTGCTCATGGTCTCCTTCAGCCCGGCGATCTCCTCGGCCGAGAGGCCGAGCTCGCCGAGCACGTCGTCGTTGTCTGCGCCGACCGTCCAGCGCGCGCCGTGGCGCACGCCTCCGGGGGTGCCCATCAGCTTCGGCACGACCCCGTTTCCGGCGATCGTGCCGTGCACCTCGTCCTCCCACTCGACCACGAGCCCGCGCTCGCGGAACCAGGGGTCGCCGTGGATGTCGGCGGCCGTGTAGACCGGCGCGCACACCACGCCGGCCGCGTTCACGATCTCGTCGAGCTCCGTCGCGGTGTGCTGTGCAGCCCACTCGCCGATCAGCTCGTCCAGCATGGCCTGGTGCTCGCCGCGCGCGGTGTGGTGCGCGAAGCGCGGGTCGTCCCCCCACTCCGCGTGCCCCATCAGCGCGGCCAGGCGCTTCCAGAGCGTGTCGTGGTTCGCCGCGATCACGACCCACTTGCCGTCGCTCGAGCGATAGACGTTGCTGGGTGCGATCTTGGGCAGGAGCGGGCCCGTGGGCTCGCGCACGAAGCCGACCTTGTCGTAGTCGACGGTCAGCGACTCGGTCATCGAGAAGCAGGCGTCTGCGATCGCCGCGTCGACGACCTGGCCCGACGCTCCGCGGGCGTCGCGCGCGTACAGCGCCATCAGAATCCCCTGGAACGCCGACTGCGCCGCGAGCGTGTCCCCCAGCGAGATGCCCGACCGCGGTGGCGCCTGGTCGGGGTACCCGTTGATGTAGCGGAGGCCGGAGATCGCCTCGCCGCCCGCCGCAAAGCCCGCACGGTCGCGATAGCTGCCGCTCTGGCCGTAGCCCGAGACGCGCGCGTAGATGCAGCCCGGGTTGACGGCGTGCACCTGCTCGGGGCCGATGCCCCAGCGCTCCATCGTGCCCGGCCGGAAGTTCTCGACGATCACGTCGGCGCCCGCGCACAGCTCGGCCGCGATCTCCTGCCCGCGCGGCTCCCGCAGGTTGAGCGCGACGGAGCGCTTGTTGCGCGAGAGCACCGACCACCAGAGCGAGTGGTCGTTGTGGCGCAGCTGTCCCCACTCCCGCATCGGATCGCCCGCGGGGGGAGCCTCGACCTTCACGACGTCGGCGCCGAAGTCCGCCAGCAGCGTGCCGACGTACGGCCCGGCCAGCAGCTGCCCGAACTCGATCGCGCGCAGGCCGGTGAGGGGGCCGGAGGCGAGACTGTCAGCCTGCATTCGCCACCGCGCCTCCCTGGCGTGCAGGATGTGCGTGCGCATGACTGCCTCAGCACGTTCTTCGGAGCGCGCGATGAGCGCCGAGACGAGCTCGCGATGGCAGGCCTGCGAGAACGCGCGGTGCTCGTCGTCGCGCCAGAACGCTGCGCGGAAGGCGCGCGGGATGCCGGCCGTGGCGCGCAGCGCGGCCGACAGGCGCGGGCTGCCCGCGGCCTCGATCACGAGCGCGTGGAGCTCCTCGTTCCAAGCGATCTGGTCGTCGATCGCTCCGCGCCCCCGCCCACCACGCGCGTCCGACAGCGCGACGAGCGCGCGCAGGCGGTCGAGCGGCACGTCCTGGATGCGCAGCGCGGCGCGCGCGGCCGCGGCCGGCTCGAGCAGCGCGCGGATCTCGTAGAGGTCGAGCAGGTCGGCGCTCGCGAAGGAGCGCACGAGCGCGCCGCGGCGCGGCTCGATGTCGACGAGCCCCTCGCCCTCGAGCTGCACGAGCGCCTCGCGCACGGGCGTGCGCGAGCTCCCGAAGCGCTTCGCCAGCGACGCGGTGCGCAACCGCTGACCGGGGCCGAACTCGCCAGAGAGGATCGCCTCGCGCAGCTCCTCGGAGACGCGCAGGGAGCTCGTGGGGCTGGGCGTGATCGGCGAGGCGGCGCTCAAGGAGTGCATACAAAATCACGCAGCGACCCTGAAAGCAACCCGACGGAACGCGCACTTTGCATTCAAAATGCGGTTACCTCGAGTCTCCACTTGCGCCGGCAGCGAGTCAGAAAATCCTGTAAATCGGCACAATCTCGGCACACTTCCCAGGTGGTGGTGCTGATACGATACGAACGTATGTTCGCCACACTGGAGGGGACGGTCGATCAGGCGCTGGAGCGTCGCCGTGAGGCGCGCCGATGTGAGCTGCGGTCGATCTGCGAGCAACAGGCGCGTCTCGCGCAGCGGGTCACGGAGATCGTGCGCGAGGCCGACGACGACGCCGACTGGCGAGCGGCCGGCTGCTCCTCGAGCGCGCAGTGGCTCGCCCAGGTCTGCAGCAGCGACCACCGGA
This sequence comes from uncultured Actinomycetes bacterium, assembly GCA_963845865.1. Taxonomy (GTDB): domain Bacteria; phylum Actinomycetota; class Thermoleophilia; order Gaiellales; family JALYLC01; genus JALYLC01. The sequence continues at coordinate 101,525 of CAWJTT010000002.1, read as the reverse complement.
CGGCCCAGCGCATTGCGCGGACGAGCGTCGCGCTGGGTAGCCTGCCCGCCCTCGACCACGCCATGAGCACGGGCGCGCTGACCCTCGATCAGGTCGCAGCTGCCGCCGAGTTCGCGACCCCCGAGACCGACGCTGCGCTGGCGCGCGTCGCCGTTGGCAAGGCACCCAGCACCATCGCGCTGGCCGCGCGGACGCTCGCCCCGCCCAAGGTCGAGGACGACCAGGCGCTGTATGAGCGGCGCTCGTTGAGCATGACCTGGACGCGTGGCAAGCGCGAGCTGCGCCTTCAGCGGCCGCTTGCCGCTCGAGCAGGGCGCCGCCTTCGAGCAGGCCATCTGGAACATCGCCAAGCCCCAACGCGCCCGCGACAAGCAGGCCGGCACGAGTCTCGAGTGGCGGCAATCGGCTGCGGATGCGCTTGTCACGCTCGCTGGCGGCGGCGGCGCCCATGGCGCCGTCAAGCGCAGCCCCACGACCCTGATCGTGCACGTGAGCAACGATGAGCCGCCGCTGCTCGAAGGCGCCGGTCCGCTCAGCCCCGAGACGGCCGAGCGATTGGTTTGCGACGCTCGCCGCCTCACGATCAAGCCCAGCGGCCGCGACCTCATCCACTCCCGCGTGGGGCGCTGCGCCTCCTACGCTCAGCAACGCGCGCTGCACAAGCGCTCAAAGCACTGCCGGTACCCCGGCTGCACCGCCGAGCGCGAGCTCGAAGCGCATCACCTCACCCCGGTCGAGCGTGGCGGCAAGACGGAGCTTGAAAACCTGATCCTGCTCTGCCCCCGCCACCACAAGCTGCTCCACGATCACCGCATACGCACCAGTGGCAACGGAGAGAATCCCGTTTTCGAAGACGAAGCCGGACGCGCCATCACCACCAACCAGCCACACGCACCACCCCGCTGACCGAGGGTGTCAATGATCGCTACCGCTTGGCGGCGTAAGCGCGCCGCCTAACGAGCCATCGAGTGGTACTCGGGGTTCGGCAGCATCCCGGTCGCGTGCGCCATGCGGTTCGTGAAGTTGAACATCGACGCGATCTCGATCACGTCCCACATGTCCTCGTCGCTCAGGCCGTGCTCCCTGAGCGACTCGAGATCGGCCTCCTCGAGCTCCGCCGGCGCCACCGTCAGAACGCGCGCGTAGTCGAGCATCGCGCGCTGGCGCGGCGTGATCTCGGCGCGCTTGTAGTCGAGCGTGATGAGGTCGCCGTTGACCGGATCGCGCGTCAGCTTGCGCACCGAGTAGCCATGGGCGACGAGGCAGTACGAGCAGGCGTTGGCCATCGAGACGGCGACCGCGATCATCTCGCGCTCGGCCGCGGGCAGCGACTCGGTCGGCTCCATCACGGCGTCGAAGTGGTTCATCCAGGCGGCCAGTCGCGACGGCCGCCACTGGTAGGCGAGGAACACGTTCGGGACGAAGCCGAGCTTCTCGCGGCACTTGGCGTAGACGGCCTGGATCTCGGGCGAGAGCTTGCTCTCGTCACCGGCGGGGAAATGGCTGATGCGGGGCATCGCCTATTAAAGCGCGTGGCGGCGCAGGAGCCCGCGCGCGATGATCAGACGCTGGATCTCGTTCGTGCCCTCGCCGATCAGGAGCAGGGGGTTGTCGCGATAGAGGCGCTCGATCTCGAATTCCTTCGAGTAGCCGTAGCCGCCGTGGATGCGCATCGACTCTTCCACACAGCGCTGGGCGACTTCGGTGGCGAAGAGCTTCGCCATGCCGGCCTCGACGTCGGCCCGGCCGCCGGCATCCTTCTTGCGCGCGGCGGCGGCGATCAGGTGCTTTGCCGCCTCGATGCCGGTCGCCATGTCGGCCAGCTTGGCCTGGATCAGCTGGTGCTGGGCGATCGGCTTGCCGAATGCGGAGCGCTCCTGCGCGTAGCGGATGGCCAGCTCGTACGCACGGAGGGCGACGCCCAGGCCGCGGGCGCCGACGTTGATGCGGCCGGTCTCGATGCCGCTCATCATCTGGTAGAAGCCCTGGCCCTCGCCCTCGGGACCGCCGAGGATCGCCGATGCGGGCACGCGATGGTCGTCGAAGGCGATCTCGGTCGACTCGACGCCCTTGTAGCCGAGCTTCGGCAGCCCGGCTTCCGGGATCGTGATGCCGCCTTGGGTGCCGGTGCCGGGATCCTTCTCGACGATCAGCGCCGTCATGCCCGCCTGCGGCGGATCCGCCGTCGGATCCGTCTTCACGAGCAGCGCCATGAGCCCGGCGCGCGCGCCGTTGGTGACCCACATCTTCTGCCCGTTGATGACGAGCTCGTCGCCCTCTCGCCGCGCGGTCGTACGGATCGCGCGCACGTCGGAGCCCGCCTCGGGCTCGGTCATCATGAAGCAGCAGCGGAGGTCGCCCGCGGCGATCGTCGGCAGGTACCTCTCCCTCTGCTCGTCCGTGCCGTGGCCGGCCAGCATGCCACTCACGATGTACACGCCGTTGACGATGCCGGCGACCGACATCCAGCCTCGCGAAAGCTCTGCGATTGCGAGCGCGTAGGTCGTCAGATCGAGCCCGAGGCCACCGTATTGCTCGGGGATGCGCATGCCGAACAGGCCCATCTCGCGCAAGCCCTGCACGATCTCTTCGGGGTACTCGTCGCGTGCCTCGAGGTCATGGGCGACCGGGATGATCTCGCTGTCGACGAAGTCGCGCACGGCGTTCAGGATGTCGAGCTGCTCGTCCTGGAGATCGAGGCCATCGAAGCTGCAGATCCGCTCGCTCACGTGCCGCTCCTCCTCCTGTCGAATAGGTCAGACCTTTGACGAAAGAGTGTAGTGTCACGCACCGGTGAGAGGACTTGGCGCACGCATCCCGATCCCGCTGCTGCTGCTCTTCACGATGGTCTTCTGGGGCGCCGCGTTCAGCGTCACCGAGACCGCGCTGCGCCACACCACTCCCGCCTTCACGGCGTTCGCACGCGGCATGTTCGGCTTCCTCCTGCTGCTCCCGTTCCTGCACGCGTTCGGCGCGCGGTTGCCCCGCACGCTGCGGCTGTGGGGATTCGCCGCCGCCATGGGCCTGGGCGGCACGACGCTCTCCCTCGCGGGCCTCGCCGAAGCTACCACCCGCGCAGGGCCGGCGATCGCCGCCGTGCTGCTCAACACCGCCCCGTTCTTCGTGGCCGTGATCGCGCGGCTGGTCCTCGCCGAGACCGTCACGACACTCCGGGCGATCGGCCTCGTCGTCGGCTTCTCGGGCGTCGTCACGATCATCCTCTCCGGAGGCTCGGCGAGCGGCGAGGACGTCGCCCTCGGCGCCGCTCTGGCCCTGCTCGGAGCCATCGGATACGGCTGCGCCGGCCTGCTCGTCCGCTACCTCTCGCTGCGCGACGAGTCGTTCGACGTGATCGGCATCACGGCCGCACAGTTCCTGTGTGGCGGCGTCTTCCTGATCCCGTACCTCCTGCTCTCGGGCGACCTCGCCGGCAGCGACTGGGGCTCCCCCGAGCTGTGGTGGTCGATCGCCTTCATCGTGATCGGCGCGCAGGTGCTCGCCTACCTGACATTCAACGTCGCGCTTACGCGCTGGCCCGGTTCGCGCGTGTATCCCTGGGCCTTCCTGGCACCGGTCGTCGCGATCCTGATCGAGGCCCTCCGCGGTCACCTGCCCGGAGCGCTGCCGACGATCGGCATGCTCGTCGTGGTGCTCGGCATCGCGATCGTCAACCTCCCGGCCGCGGAGGCATCCGCTCAGATCTCGACGTCGCCGAAGACGCCGGCCGCGGCGAGCCGATCGACGTCGGCGGAGGCATAACCGCAGCGCTCGACGAGCACTTCGCGCGTATGCTCGCCGCGTCTCGGCGCCATGCGCAGCTCAGTCACGCGCCCGTCGACGCGCAACGGAGAGCGGATCTGGCGCACCGTGCCGAGCACGGGATGCTCGGTCTCGGCGATCAGCTCGCGCGCCAGGGTCTGCGGATCGCCCACGGCACCCGCCATGTCGTTGACGGGCCCGCAGGGGACGCCGGCTGCGCGCAGGCGATCCAGCCAGACCTCCGACCGCTCGCCAAGCAGCACGGCCGAGAGCTCGCGGATGCACGCCTCGCGATGCTCGTGCCGCGCCGCCATCGTCGCGAAGCGCGGATCGCCGATCATCCACTCGAGGCCGAGCTCCGCGCACAGCAACCCGAAGAACTTGTCCTTGGGGCATGCGATCACGATCCAGCCGTCGCGCACCGGGAAGTTCTGAAACGGCACGATCGAGGGATGGGCCGAGTTCGGCAGGCGCTCGGGCTCGTAGCCGCGTGAGAGGTGCCAGGTCGAGACATACATGTTGAGATTCATCGCAGTCTCGAACAGGGAGACGTCGCAGTCGCAGCCGATGCCGTCGCGCCGCGCGCCCCAGAGCCCGCACATCAATGCCAGCGCCGCGGCGTAGCCCGTGGCCATGTCGACGAGCGAGAGCCCGGTCTTGACCGGCGGGCCGTCCGGCTCGCCGGTCAGCGACATCCAGCCCGCGTAGCCCTGGACGATGTAGTCGTAGCCCCCCTCCTCCGCCCGCGGGCCCGTCATGCCGAACCCCGTGAGTGCGCAGCACACGACCGCCGGGTTGACGTCTGCGAGGTCGGCGTAGCGGATGCGCAGCTTCTCGGGCCCGTCGCCGCGCAGGTTGCTGAAGACGGCGTCGGCGCTGCGCACGATGTCCTCGAAGACCGGCCGGGCCTCCGCGTGCGAGAGGTCGAGCGAGACGCTGCGCTTGTTGTGACAGAACGTCTCGAAGAAGAGCGAGTCCTCGCCCTCCTGGAACGGCGGGATGTAGCGACCGACGTCGCCCCGGCTGCGCGGATCCTCGATCTTGATCACGTCGGCGCCCAGGTCGGCCAGGTGCACGCTGCCCCACGGGCCCGCGCCGTACTGCTCGATCGCGACGATCGCGACGTCCTCGAGCGGCGGCTTCCTCATGCGGCGGCGAGACGCTCGACGTACTCGATGCAGGCGTCCGTGGTCGTGACCTCGGCGTAGCGCCGCTGGCAATCGAGCAGGTTGGCCTCGTGCGGCGCCTGGGCCTGGTCGCCGACGCCATCCTCGGGGACGAGCGTCAGGAAGCCGTTCGAGAAGGCATCGACGATGCTCGCGCGGACGCAGCCAGAGGTCGTGCAGCCCGTGATGATCACCGTGTCGACCCGGCGCGCGTTGAGCAGCGCCGCCAGCGGCGTTCCGGCGAAGACCGACGGCCACTTCTTCGTCAGCAGCGAGTCGGACGGATCCCACAGGCGCTCGTCGACCTCGACCCAGGGCGAGCCCGCGGTGATCCTGGCGAGGGCCGGGACCTTGCGGCTCCACAGCCCGAGGCCGCCCTCGGGCTCGCCGAAGGAGACGACGAACTGGAACACCGGCACGCCGCCGGCGCGCGCGGCCCGCAGGAGCCGCGACGTGTTGACGACACCCCGCTCGATCAGCTCCGAGCCGCCCATGCCGAGGCCGTCGGTCGTGAACGCCTTCTGGAAGTCGACGACGATGACCGCGGGACGGTCGCCCGGCTCGACCGTCCCGCGCCCGTAGGCCCCGTACGCCCCGCCGCTCACCCCATCACTTCGCCTTGGCGTAGGGCGATATCGCCATCGGATGGGGCGTCGAGACGAGGTTCAGCAGCTCGCCCTGGAACTTCTTGCCCTGCTCCCGCCGCATCTTCTTGCGCAGCTGCTTCGTGGCTTCCTCGTCGATCTTCAGGCCCTTCGTGATCACGACGCCGTAGGCCTCGCGTGCGAGCTTGATCGTCGTGAAGTCGTCGAGCACGTCGTCGAGCACGAGCTGCGGCACGCGGTCGAGCGGGTTGCCATAGCCGCCTGAGTTGGGCTCGGTGAGCTGGATGATCTCGTCGACGCCGCACAGGAATCCCGTCACCTTCGCAGGGATGTCGCGCTCTTTCCCATCCCGGTCGATGAACGTGGTCTTGCCCGTGAGGCCGTCGTAGCCGCCGAAGATGCCACGCGGCGGGTCGGTGTGCCGATCGCCCTCGCAGGAGTACACGCCGGGCTCGAGGAAGCGGTTCTTGCGCACGATGCCGATGCCGCCCCGCCACTCGCCCGGCGCAGCCGGGTCGTCACGCAACTCGTAGCGGTCGCAGCGCATCGGGAAGCGCATGTCGAGCTCCTCGATCGGGTTGTTGCGCGTGTTCGCCATGAGGCAGTCGACCGAGTCCATGCCGTCGCGGCCCTTGCGGCCCCCGTAGCTGCCCTCGTCGACTTCGAGGTACAGCCAGTACTCGCCCTTCGCCGGGATGAACCCCGCGTAGGAGCAGAAATGCAGCGCCGCCGAATTGCCGGCCGTGACGAGATCCGGAACGACGACCGACAGCGCGACGATCGTGTTGTCCACGACGCGCTGGCACTGGCAGAAGCGCGAGAAGCAGGCACGCGGGAAGTTCGGGTTGAAGATCGTTCCCTTGGGCGCCACGACGGTGACGCACCGGAAGATCCCGTCGTTCTGCGGCACGGGCTCGTCGAGGCGATCCTGGTCGAGCAGCAAGGTCCGTATCGCGAAGTACGCCGCGACCAGCAGCGACCCCTCGAACGGCACGTTGTAGCCCGTCGGCACCTCGGCGTTCGACCCCGTGAGGTCGATCGTGATGTGGTCGCCCTCGACGATGATCTTCGTCTCGACCCGCAGCCGCACATCGCGGTTGCGCCCGTCGTCGTCGAGCCACGCCGTGGGCGCGACGTACTCGCCGTCCGGCAGCTTGGCGATCTCGGCGCGCAGGCGCCGCTCGGAGTAGTCCATCCAGTCGTACGCCGACGACATGCAGACATCCGCGCCGTACTTCTCGAGCAGGCGGTAGAAGCGGTCGCGACCGAGGATGCAGGCGGCCATCATGGCGTGCATGTCGCCGCGGTTCATGGTCTCCGTGCGCACGTTGTCGAAGACCATCTTGTCGAGGTCCTCGTTGAGGACGCCCTCGTTGTACCACTTGAGGCCGTTGTAGATCTTCGACTCGGCGTACATGTCGAACGAGTCGGCGTTGATGCCCGGGTACGAGCCGCCGACGTCGAGCACGTGCGCCGTCACTGCGGTAAAGCCGATCAGCTCGCCCTTCCAGATGATCGGCACCGCAACGGCGATGTCGGGCGTGTGGGAGGCGCCGAGGTACGGGTGGTTGTGAATGATCACGTCACCCTCCTTGAGGTCCTCCTTCTTGATGCGCTCGAGGAACCCGCGGATGTACCAGGGGAGCGAGCCGATGTGCATCGGCGTGGACTCCGACTCGCACAGCTCGCGCCCGTCGGCGTCGAAGATGCCGGCGCCGAGATCCTCGGACTCGCGGATGATCGAGCTGTAGCTCATGCGGAAGAGGACGCCCGCCATCTCCTGCGCGATCGCGTCGAACGCGCCCCCTAGGACGCGCAGCGTGATCGGGTCGACCTTGACCCGCTTGCGCTTGGGGGGACCGGGCGAGACACCGACTTCGGGGAGATCAGCCATGGAATCCTCTTCCTCTCAGTGTCCGCGTTCCGCGGCCTGCTGAACGGCCTTGGAGTAGGTGACGACGAGGTTGCCGACGGGATCGACCTTGCACGAGAAACCGGGCGGCACGACCGTCGTCGAGTCGAACTGCGTGATGATCGCGGGCCCCTCGATGACATTGCCGGCGACGAGCTCGGTGCGCTCGTAGAAGGACGTCGCGACCTTCTTCAGCTTGCCCCGCTCGCGGAACCAGGCGTTCGCCGTGAGCTTGAGAGCGCCGGCGGGCGGCGCCGCTCTGCCCTTCTTGACGAGCGGCGCATCGAGGCCGGGCATCAGCCCGACTGCACGCACGCGCACGTTGGCGATCTGCACGTCGGCGTCTTCGAAGCGCCGCGAGTACTCGCGCTCGTGGATGTCGTGGAAGGCCGCCTTCATCGCGTCGATCCAGGCCGTGTCGATCGCGCCCGCGCCCACGTCGATGCGGAGCTCGTAGCCCTGGCCCTCGTAGCGCGCCTCAGCGATGTGCTCGATGCGCATCTTCTTGGGGTCGATGCCATCGTGTTTGAACTGCGCGCGCGCCTCTGCCTCGAGTTTCTTGAACTGCTTCTCGAGCGTCTTGCGCGCCGCCCGGTCCTGATAGAGCGCCGAGGCCATCGCGTACGACGTCGCCACGTACTCGTAGACCATGTCCGTCGTCAGCAGGCCGAGCGCCGCGGTGATGCCGGGGTAGCTCGGCACCAGCACGTTCTTGACGCCGACCTCCGGCGCGATCTCGGGCGCGAACAGCGGCCCGCCGCCGCCCTCGGCGACGAGCACGAATTCGCGCGGGTCGAAGCCCTTGCGCACCGACGCCTGCTCGATCGCATCGACCATGGAGTGCAGGAGGATGCGGTAGACGCCCATCGCGGCGTCCTCGATCGATGTGCCGAGCTTCTGCGCGAGATGCTCGTCGATGGCAGCGCGCGCACGATCCTCGCGCAACTCCATCTTGCCGCCCAGGAAGAGCTCGGGCCGCAGCCAGCCGAGCACGACCATCGCATCGGTCGCGGTCGGCTCCGTGCCGCCGCGGTTGTATGCGACCGGGCCCGGATCGGCGCCGGCCGAGCGAGGGCCGACGCGGAAGATCCCGCCGGCGTCGATGTAGGCGATCGAGCCGCCGCCGGCGCCGATGGTGTCGACGTCGACCATCGGGATCATCGCCTGATACGGCCCGACCTTGGTGTCCAGCAGGTGCTTCATGCGCAGCTTGCCGTCCTGCGCGAGACCGATGTCGGCGGACGTCCCGCCGACGTCGAGCGTGATCACGTTGGTCTCATCGGACTGCCTGCCCGTCCAGATGCCTCCGACGACACCTGCGATCGGGCCCGACATGAGCAGGTTGACCGGCTTCTCCATGGCGCCCGCGGGCGTCGCGACGCCCGCGGCCGACGTCATCAGGTGGATGCCCGACCTGACCTTCATCTTGCGCAGGGCCGCGTCGAAGCGGCCGATGTAGTTCGAGACCTTGGGGCCGACGTAGGCGTTCAGGCCGACGGTCGAGAAGCGCTCGTACTCGCGGTACTGCGGAATCACCTCGCTCGAGACCGAGAGGAACGCCTCGGGGAACTCCTCGCGCACGATCGCAGCGACGCGCTTCTCATGCTCGGGATTGAGGAACGAGAACAGCAGGCAGACGGAGACCGCCTCGACCTTCTCCTTCTTCAGCCGGCGCACCTGGGCGCGCACCTCGTCGTCGTCGAGCGGGATGAGGATGTCGCCGTTCTTGTCGATGCGCTCGTCGACGGTGAGCCGGTAGCGCCTCCGCACGATGGGCTGCGCCTGCCACGGCAGGTTCTGCCAGAGCGAGAAGTTCATCGGCTTCTTGTGCCGCGCGATGTGCAGGATGTCGCGATAGCCCTTGGTCGTGATCATCCCGACCTTCGCCCCGTTGTGCTCGATCACGATGTTGGTCGCGACCGTCGTGCCGTGGAAGACCTGATCGAGCTGGGCTGGCGCGATGCCGGCCATCTCGCAGAGCTCGCTGATGCCCTGGACCGTTCCGATGGAGGGATCGGCGGGCGTCGACGGCGTCTTGTGGACGATCACCCGGCCGGCCTCGTCGTCGATGTAGATGAGGTCGGTGAAGGTGCCGCCGACGTCCACTCCGATTCGACGCATCCCCCTCTCCTTCTGGTAGCTGGCAGGCGCCCGAGCAGACGCCCGCGGCGCCCCGCCGCGCGTCAGCCGTTTATAGACCGCCGGGGCTCCCCGGTCAAACCACGATCTGCAATAGGTCGGACGTTTGCGTGCCGGGTCACAGACTGGCCCGGAGGATGGTCTCGAGATCGGCCTCCGCTACCTCGCGCGGAGAGCAGACCAGAAGCCGTTGTTGCTTGAATGCCCCGTCGACGAGCGCGGATATGTCGCCCGCGCCGTAGCCGAGCTCGCCCAGGCTGCGCGGCGCGCCGGTGTCGCGCATGAGCTGCTCGAACGCGCGCGACAGCGCGTCGTGGTCGCCGCTCTCGACGGGCTCTCCGGTGAGCAGCTCGGCAGCGCGCCGGTGGCGTTCCGGCGCCGCGCGCTCGGTGAAGCGGAAGGCTGCGGGCGCGGTCACGACCACGGCGAAGCCGTGCGGCACGAAGCGGTCGTCGCCCGGGTAGCCGGTGGGTCTCCACTCATGCTTGAGCCCGGCCACGGGATAGGAGCAGGCGTGCGGAATGTGCACGCCTGCCTGCCCGAAGGCCCGACCGGCCGCGGAGGCGGCGAGCGCCATGTCGCTGCGCGCAACGCGATCGTCGCCGTCGGCCACCGCTCGCAGCAGCGCCCCGCCGGCAAGCCTGATGGCCTGCTCGCTCCAGACGTCCGAGACTGGATTGGCGCCCTGATAGGGCGGGCGGCGATCGGGCGAGGCGGCGCGTGGGCGCGCGTCGAAGGCGATCGCCGTGAACGACTCGATCGCGTGGCAGAGCACGTCGAGGCCGACCGAGGCGGTCACCGCGGGCGGCGTCGTCAGGGTCAGATCCGGGTCGACGATGCCGAGCAGCGGGCGCAGGTGGGGATGCGAGATGCCGCTCTTGACGTGGTGATCGGGCAGGTCGATGATCGCAACGGTCGTCGCCTCGGCGCCCGTGCCGCCGGTGGTCGGGACGCCGAACAGCGGGAGCAGCGGAGCCGGCACGGGCGTCCCGAGGCCGATCGGCGGGTTGAGGTAGTCGTACACGCCGCCCGGGTGCGTCGAGAGCAGCGCGGCGATCTTCGCCGTGTCGATCGAGGAGCCGCCGCCGAGCCCGACGAAGCCGTCGAAACCGCCCTCGCGGGCGACCTCGGCCGCGTGCATCACGGAGCGCTCGCTCGGCTCGACGCCACACTCGGAGAAGAGCTCCACCTCGACCCCCGCCGTTCGGATCGCCTCGAGCACGGGATCGGGCAGCCCGATGGCGGCCAGATGCGGGTCTGTGAGTGCGAGCGCGCGTGTCACTCCGGCTGCGCGCAGGTGCCAGCCCGTCTCGCCCGCCGCGCCCGGGCCGAACACGAGCGGGGTGCCGGCAACCGCGAAGACGCGCTCACGCGGGCTCACGGATTCACGTCCCAGTCGTCCTTGCCGAGCGTCTCGTTGAGCTCGTCGAACGGCATCATGCGCGGCACGATCGTGCGCGTCGAGCCGTGCTCGCGCAGCGCCGTGGCGAGCTCCTTGGTCGATTGCGAGGCAGCGAACAGCGTCGAGGTCGGGTAGAGCGCGATCGCGAAGCCGAGCGCCGCGAACGCCGGCGCGCCGAGATCGGGCGTGCGCCCGTACTCCGAGACGTTGACGAGCAGCGGCTTGCCGATGCCGGCCGATCCGATGGCTCGCAACTCGTCCTCCGAGCGCGGCGCGTCGATGAAGATCACGTCCGCCCCGGCCGCGGCGTAGCGGTGGGCCCGGGCGATTGCGTCGTCCAGCCCGGTCACGGCGATCGCATCGGTGCGGGCTACGATCAGCGTCCCGGGATCTGCCCGCGCGGCGAGCGCGGCCCGCAGCTTCTGCTCGTGCAGCTCCGGGGCGATCACATCCTTGCCGTCCATATGGCCGCAGCGCTTGGGGAAGACCTGGTCCTCGAGCTGGATCGCGGCGACGCCGGCGCGCTCCAGCTCATGCACGGTGCGCATGACCTGAGCCACCTCGCCGTACCCGGTGTCGGCGTCGGCGATCACGGGGATGGAGACGGCCGAGCAGAGGCGCCGTGCGTGGTCGACCATCTCGGCAGCGCTCGTGATGCCAAGGTCGGGCAGCCCGAAGGCCGCGGCGGAGGCTGCGTAGCCGCCCCGGTAGATGACCTCGAAGCCGGCACGCTCGAGCAACCTACCGGTCAGCGCGTCGAACGCCCCCGGCACGACGAGGATCTCGCCCGTTGCAAGGCGCTCGCGCAGGACGCGCCCTGGCGACACCGCCATCAGACTCTCCACTCCGCCTCGGTGATCGGGAAGAGATCCTGCACCTGCTCCGCGCCGCGCCGGTAGACCATCATCGTGCGCCGGAACTCGATCACGACCTCTGCGCGCTGATTGATCCCTCGAGAGCGGATGCCGACGATGCCGGCGTAGGGCCTCGACGCCGACTCGCGCAACTCCAGCACCTCGGACTCGCACCACAGCGTGTCGCCCGGGAAGACCGGACTCGGCAGCCTGATGTCGTCCCACGCGAGGTTCGCCATCGCGTTCTCGGAGACGTCGGTGACCGAGAGCCCGGTCACGAGCGCGAGTGTCAACGCGCTGTTCACGAGCGGCGTGCCGAACGGCCCGCGCTCGGCGAACGGCCGGTTGAAGTGGACCTGATTCGTGTTGAGCGTGAGATTCGTGAACCAGACGTTGTCGGTCTCGGTGACCGTGCGACCCAGACGGCTGCGGTACACGTCACCCACCGCGAAGTCCTCGAAGAACCGGCCCTGCCACCCCGGAATCACAGCCATTGCGCGCCCTCCGCGTTAGGTCAGACCAATCACGACTGTACCGTTCCCCCACACGCGGGTGGAGAACCCAGCTGGACACCGTGCCAGGCTACGCTGCCATCGTGAGCTACGTCCGCCCCGATGCGGCGTTCCGCGACCTGATCAGCAGCGACGGCTCGACCGACTACCCGGCTGACACGGGGCGCTACCACCTGTACGGGTCGCTGGCATGTCCGTGGGTTCACCGCTGCGTCCTGGTGCGACGCCTGAAAGGGCTCGAGAACGCGATCGGCTACACCGCGCTGGACCCGGTACGAGACGAGCGCGGCTGGCGGTTCGCGGCGAACACACCCGACCCCCTGCACGGGTGGTCGTTCCTGTCACAGGCCTACGAGGCCACGGCGCCCGGCTGGGACGGCCCCATCACCGCGCCCCTTCTGTGGGACAGCGTGACCGGGCGAATCGTGAACAACGAGTCGCGCGAGATCATGGAGATGCTCGACACGGCCTTCGCGTATCTCGGCGACCCGAACGCGCGGGCGCTGTATCCCGAAGCACCTGCGACCCGAGATCGACGAGCTCGACGGCTGGATCTACGCCGAGGTCAACAACGGCGTCTACAAGGCCGGGTTCGCCGCGAATCAGGACGCCTACGACGCGGCGATCGAGGGCTTGTTCGCCGCGCTCCATCGGCTCGACGAGCGCCTCGCCGAGCGGCGCTTCCTGCTCGGTGGGCAGCCGACGCTGGCCGACTGGCGCCTCTTCACAACCCTCGTGCGCTTCGACCTCGTGTATGTCAATCACTTCAAGTGCAACGTCAAGCGGATTGCGGACTTCGAGCACCTCTCGGAATATCTCCGCGATCTGTTCCAGACGCCTGGGGTTGCCGGCACCGTCGTCTTCGACGACATCAAGCGCCACTACTACCTGACGCAACCGAAGCTCAATCCGTCACGGATCATTCCGGCCGGACCGACGGTCGATCTCGCTGCCCCGCATGAACGCGCGCGCCTGGAGAGCTGAGTTGCCGACCGGGTGTGGTCGAGCGCGAGGGGTCTGCGCGGGCGTGCGTCGCTAGCCTGACGACATGCCCGTCGACTCTCGGATCGCGCTCGTCCTGGAGGCATCTGACACCGCCGCATCGGTCGAGCTCCAACGCGCGTACTTCGCGGACATCACCGCGCGTTATCCGGGGTGGAGCCCCGACCAGATTCCCAGCGCCGACCCGGCCGAGGTCGCACCGCCCATCGGGGCCTGGGTCGTGGCCTACCTGGGGGATCAGCCTGTCGGATGTGGCGGCGTGAAGCGTCTCGACGACTCCTCCGCGGAGCTGAAGCGCATCTACGTCGCCGATGCGGCGCGCGGTCGCGGCCTTGGGCGTCTCCTCCTCGAGCGGCTCGAACGGTACGCGCGCGACCTCGGCTACGAGCGGGTCAGGCTGGACACCGGCGATCTCCAGCCCGAGGCGCTGGGACTCTTCCGCCGCGCGGGCTACGAGGAGATTCCCGACTACAACGGCAACACGTGGGCGACGTACTGGATGGAGAAGCGGCTCGCCTAGCGCCCGCACAGGCGGTGGCGAGCGAGACGGAGAGGGACAGCATGGCCATCGAGATCCGCCAGACCAAGAGGAGGATCGTCTACCGCGCGGTCGTATCGGGCGCGGGGCCCGGCTCGAAGGCCATGTCCAAGACATTCCGGACCCGCGCGGCTGCAGAGGCCTGGGAGCGCAAGATGCTCGCGACGGCCGAGCCGACGGGACATCCGGACGCCTCGGATCACCCGCGCACGTGACCCGCCGGCGACGCTGAAGCGCTGTGGCCGCGCCCCCGCCAATGCCCGCGATCGCTGTCTCCGAGCTCGAGGTCGAGCGCGGTGGTCGTCCCGTGCTGCATGGATTGACGCTCGAGATTCCGGCAGGGCGGGTTTGCGGTCTGCTCGGGCCGAGTGGCTGCGGGAAATCCACGCTCATGCGGGCCATCGTGGGCGTCCAGATCGTGGCCTCCGGCAGCGTTTCCGTGCTGGGCGAACCCGCGGGTTCGCCGCTTCTCCGCCGCCGGATCGGCTACGTCACGCAGGCGCCGTCGGTGTACGGCGACCTCAGCGTGGAGGAGAACCTGCGCTTCTTCGCAGCGGTCGTTGGAGTGAGGATCGGGCGCGCGATCGGCGAGGTTCATCGCGAGCCAGCGTGGTCTGTCTGGTCGGCTTCCAGCGCTGGGCCTCGACGCCGCCCACGGCGCTTGGCTGGTGGGACTGCTCGCGATCGCCAATGCCCTCCTCGGCATGGCGCTCGGCCTCTTCGTGAGCGCATTCGCGCGCACGGAGTTCCAGGCGGTGCAGTTCATGCCGGCGATCATCTTCCCGCAGCTCCTGCTCTGCGGCCTGTTCATCGCGCGCAGCGAAATGGCCACGCTCCTCTACTGGCTCTCGTGGATCCTGCCGCTCACGTACGCCTATGACGGCCTCGCCCGGGCGACCGCGCCGGCCCCCTTGGGCGCCCGATTCGCGCTGGACGTCGCCGTCGTCACCGGCTCGACGATCGTGCTGCTGGCACTCGGTGCTGCCACTCTGCGGCGACGCACCGCCTGAGCCAACGTGCCGACAGCGCGCGCTGCTCGATCCCGTCAGCTCGCAACCGACATCAACCGGTTGCCGAGAACCGTGACCCAGAGCAACGGCACCGCCAGGAAGACACGCTGGAGGAGGCCGTTCCAGCCATCGAACGCGCCCGTGCCGAACAGCACGAGGAGTGCGAGGGTCAGCAGGCCGCTGACGACCGAATAGGCTCGCAGATCGCGCCACGCCGGATCGCGCCGAAACGAGCGCGCGAGCACGAGCTGCGCCACGACGAGCGCGAGGAACACCAGACCGCTCACGGCGTCATGCACGCCGTGATGCCAGGAGACCTCCCCCGCGTCGATCCTGGCCTTGCATGCCGCGAGCTCGCTACTGCAGTCGTTGCGGGCGATGCCCGCCACGAGAATGCCCAGGCCCGCGAGCGACGACGAGCACCGCTCCGACACGAGCCACGCGACCGCCCGCGACCGCCCGCAGGAGACCCACCCCGAGAGCAACCAAGCCCGCGGCCAGCGCCAGGAAGCCGACGACCATGATCCACGGCTGCTGCGCATCGAGCGCCGCCAGCGCGCTGATGTCCTCGCGGAGAGGGCTGTAGGTCTCCTGTGCCGCCCACGCGACGAGCCACGCTGCGCTGAAGACGACCGGACCCGCCACGGCAAGCGCTCCGGCGACACGGCGCAAGCCGTTCGCCGCGCGGTCGTCATATGGATCGCCAACGAGCCTTGGCTCGGAATCGAGTCGGTACACGGGTGCTCCTTCGGGCGGTTCCGGTTATCAAGCCGAGATCGTCGAGCCTGCCCAGCGGGCTTCGCACCGTGGTCACCCCCCTGGCTTTCGCAGCGAACGCGCGCGCCTCGCCAACTGATCAGGGGCGGGTCGCTGCCGAATCGCCGCGTTTGGATAGCCGGGGAGCCGGGTAGGGGCGAGCATGCCGCAGGTCGAGGTCGACCGGCTCACGATCAACTACGAGGTGCAGGGCGAGGGCGAGCCGCTCCTGCTGATCCCGTACACCTCGGCGGACCACGCCTGCTACGCGTTCCAGCTCGCCGCGTACAGCCGAGCACTTCACCTGCATCGCGATCGACCTTCCCGGCTCGGGCGAGAGCGACAAGCCGGCCGGTCCGTACTCGACCGACGGCTACGCCGACCAGGTCGCCGGCTTCCTGGGCGCGATCGGGGTCGAACGCGCGCACGTCGCGGGTGTGTCGCTCGGCGCGGCGGTGGGCATCCACCTGGCCGCGCGCCATCCCGGCCGCGTGCGCTCGCTCTCGTTGCACAGCGGCTGGCACGCGAGCGATGACTATCTGAAGGTCGTCGTCGAGCAATGGCGCACGCTCGCGTCGTCCCTGCCGACCGTCGCCGACGTGGTCGTCCAGGCCATCTTCCCGTGGTGCTTCACGCCCGAGATGTACGTCGAGCGGCCGGAGTTCGTCGACACCCTGGCGGACTTCGTGCGTGGCCGCCCCGCCCAGCCCGTGGAGGCGTTCCTGGCCCAGACCGAGGCGGCCATCGCCCACGACGCGAGCGCGGTACTCGGCGCGATCGATACGCCCACGCTGATCACCTTCGGCGCGCACGACCTCGTCTGCTCCACACGGTTCGCCGAGCCGCTGAAGAGCGGGATCGCCGGGAGCGAGCTGGTGGTCTTCGACCATCTGTCGCACGCCGGGCTGCACGAGGACCCGGAAACGTTCAACCGCGCGACGCTCGACTTCCTGCTGCGGTAGAACCACGCAGCCCCGCCGGCGTGACCTCCACCGCCCGACCCGTGCGATCAGTGATGGAGCCGCTTGGCGATCTCGTCGGCGAGTGGCGAGCCGAGCCCGGACGCCATGTCGTATCCGCCGCCGGCGGTGCAGCATGAAACGCCGCTGAAGACCGAGTTGTTTCCGGTCGTGATGTCCAGGAATGCTGTCGGGGTGTGGTGGGCGATCGAGTAGAGGAGCGGTGGAACGAATCCCGGCCTGGGCAGCCCAGATTGCTTGGCCTGCTGATCCCAGAGCGCGATCATGCCCGCCACGAGCGGGGTAGCCGCGCTCGTGCCGCCGACGAACGCGATCGTCTGGCCGGACGACGGTCCGCAGCCCTGAACGCTCTTGGAGCAGATGATCACGTAGCCGGGGCTGGGGTCGGCGAACGCGGCGACGTCAGGGACCATCCGGTAGGTCTTCTGCGATGAAGTCGCCGGCTGCCACCATGGGCGATCCTCGAACGTGCTGACACCACCCCCTCCCGCGGCCGTCTGCTCGTATGGGGAGGGGTACTTCGTGTCGTTCCACACCCCGGAGGACTCGATCGAGTTCGCCGGGGTGAGTGTGAGGTTCGTGCCGCCGACTGCCAGCACCCAGGGCGACGTTGCCGGCCAGGAGGCCGACTTCTGCTTGTCGAAGCTGTCGAGCTGGGAAGACGGAACCCCGTGCGCGCATGACGACGAGCCGCTGTCGCCCGCCGCGACAACCGTCGTGATCCCCAGCGCCGAGGTCGCGGCCAGCTGGCGGTTGAAGAGCGTCCGCGCAGCGCTGTAGGGCTTGACGCTTGCCTCGCAGATGCCGTAGGAGATCGAGATCACGTTCGGCAGCGGGGTGCCGTTCGTTGTGGCCTGCAGCGGCTCGGCCAGCAGCTCGAGCGCGCCCTGAGGATCGTTCTGGCCGAGGGCCTTGACCCACAGGTCGAGCCGCGCGAGCTTGGGCGCCACCATCGCAAGCGTCATCGCGTCCAGCGAGCTCTCGAGGATCGGCGTGATGCCCGAGCCGCCGTGGATCTTCAGCGTCGTCCCCTGGAACCCGAAGCAATTGCGGTACGCCGTCACATCGTCGCTCGGTGTCGGCGCCTCGCCGAGGATGGCGACGCGAACACCCTGACCCTTCAAACCGCCCGCCTGCAGCGACGCGATCCCATACGCGCTGAGGATCTCGTTCGGGAACAGGCCCGCCGACGAGGTCACGGCGCATGGGTAGGTCGTGCGTCGCACAGCCCGGGCTGATCGTGCCGGTGCGGGTCGGCGTCCCGCCCGCTACCGAAGCCGCACGGCCCTGCCCCGCCCGCGACACCGACGAGTTGCCGGACACGTGCGTGGTGACGTCGAGCCTCAGGCCCGACACGGTGTCGACGTTCCCGGCGAGACCGGACCCGAGCTTCGGCGTATTCACAGGCAGCGCCACGGCCTGGTTGCTGGTCCCAGTCGCGTACAGATGCCACTTCGTGCCGAACAGCTTCTGGGCATTTCCGATGCTGATCGTCGCGCCGACGCGCAGGTGCGTCACGTCCACCGTCGCGGTCACCCCGTAGGGCTTGAACGCCCCGACAACGGCGTTTCGCCTGGACGACGTGGCGCCGTACTTCTGCTGCAGCGACGACAGCGAGAGGTAATCGCCGTAGCTCGACGAGGAGGGATTGCTCGCCGCCTTCACGGCGTTCGCGATGCCTTGCTGATCCGCGATCAACCCCAGCTCGAGCGAGAGCTTCAGCCCGGTCGATGCGGGGCCGAGATCCTTGAGACCCTTGTGAGAGATGTCACCGAAGTCGACGCTCGGCGACGAGGCAACGGCCGCGCCGGCCGGTGCGATCAACGCGAACGCGACGAAGGCCAGTGCCCTGAGACGCCTCCGGAGAGCGCGTGCGGTGCCATGCGCGACGCATCATGCCAGCCGAAACCGCTTGAGCCGAGCGATTCCGAGCCGAGACGCTACGCACCGAGTCGTTCGGCAAGGGCCATGGCGAGTTGCGAACGCGAACTGATCGCAAGCTTGCGGTAGATGCTCGTGAGGTGGACCTCGACCGTTCTCTGGGTGACGAAGAGCGCCTGCGCGATCTCGCGGTTCGTCGGCCCCTCGGCCGCCATCTCGGCGACGCGCCGCTCGCTCGGCGTCAGCGAGTCGACGCCGCTCACGAGCGATTCGCCGCGGGCGTGCGCCGGTCGCGAGGAGCTCGCGCTCGGCGCGCGCGGCGAGCGCCGTCGCGCCGCAGATCGTCGCCAGCTCGACCGCGTGCCGAAGCTGCTCGCGGGCCTGGGAGCGGCGGTTGGCTCTCCGCAGCGCGGCTCCCAGCTCGGTGCGCGCCTTCGCGTGCTCGAGCTTCGCCGGCGAGTCCGCTCAGCACACTGCACCGCTTCCTCGAGCAACGCCGAGCCCGCTGCTCGCCGCCCTCGATCAGCCCTGCTGCGCGCGAGCGCCGCGCCCAGCGCGCGAGGAGCGCCCCAGGTGCGCGCGAGCTCGAGCTCTTCCGCTGCGAGCCGGTCGGGCCTCCTCCTGCTCGCCGAGCTGGTGCAATGGCGAGCGCCGCCGGCGAGCGCCAGGCGATGAAGGCCGGGTTGTGGCTCGCCGACCGACTCGAAGCGGCGACCGAGTCGAGCATCTCCGCGAGCCCTGCCGGCCACGTCCCCGCGCAGGATGCGCAGCCGCGCGCTGCTGTCGCGCGAGGATAGAGCAGGCGAGTGCTGTCCGGACAGGGACGTCGCCGAAGCCGGCGCGGGCCAGCGCGGCCGCGGCTTCATCGAGCCTTGCCCTGCTCCATCAGCGCGTCGGCGAGGAAGGCGGCCGCGTGCCCCGCGAAGCGAGCGGATGCTCCCCAGGCCTCGCCCGACGGCCAAAGCCTCGCGGGCGTCGGCCTCCGCCTCGCCGAGGTCGCCGCGCCAGCACATACGTCTGCGCGCGAAAGACCTTCACCGCGGCGAAGGCGAAGGTCGACCCCCGCCGGTGCGCCTCGGCGAGCGCGTCCTCGTAGATCAGCGAGGACCTCGTCGAGGTCCGCCATCGCGAGCACCGTCGCAGGCCGGGACGAAGGCCGCGCCGAAACGTCGGCCTTCGACCAGTGTTCCCTGGGCGAGCGCGCGCCGCGCGAGCGGCACGGCCTCGGCCGACGGGCACACCGGCCCGCGCGTCGTGGTAGGCGAGCAGCGAGAGCAGCAGCTTCTCGCCGCAGCGTCTGCGTCCGCCGGCCTGGCGCGCGGACGCGCTCGAGCCGCTCGAGCGCCGCGCGCGTGGAGCGACGGCGCGAACAGGTCGTTCGTGATCAGGCCCGCTTCGAGCCGGCGCTCGAGCTCGGCGTCTGCGCCGCGCGAGCTCTTCCAGCGCCTCGCGCGTAGACGGCGTCCGATTCCTCGCCGCGGAGGAGGAAGAGCTGGCGGCCGAGCAGGAGTGCGGTCTCCGCCCTGCCGCATCGGGTCGTCGATCAGCGCGTGCGCTTCCGTGCAGATGCTCGATTGCCGCGTCGCCATCGACGAGCGTCTCGGCCGAGCCGAGCTCGAGCAGCAGCTCGCGCGCGCTCCGCAGCCGACGGCGGTTCGGCGAGCGCGCGGCGAAGGTACGCCACGGCGCTCTCCGGCGGCACCGCGCGAGCCCGCGCGGCGCGCGGCCTCGCGCAGCGTCGCGACGATCTGTGGATCCTCGGCCGGCGGAGCTGCGCAGCAGGTGCGCGGCGACCCGTTCCGGCTCCGCTCCGGCGTCGGCGAGCAGCCGCGCCGCCTGCGCGTGCCCGCGTTCGCGCTCGAGCGGTGTGAGCTGCCTCGTAGACCGCCGAGCGGATCAGCGGATGGACGAAGCCGAGCGGCGGCTGCGGGCGCAGCACGTCGACGCGCGCGAGCGCGCTGCGGCCGCCTCGGAGGCGGCCGCGCTCGTCCAGGCCGGCGAGCGCCGCCGCCTGGCGCGGGTCGGCGTCCTCGCCCAGGATCGCGACGGCCTGCGCGAGCGCTCGTCGCCTCCGGTGGGAGCCGCGAGAGGCGAACCGAGACGGCGCGCGCGCCGGCCCGTGCCGCGAGCTCGCGGAGGCGGGGCACGTTCGCCTCGGTCGGGGCCAGGCCGTCGTCGGCGATCGCGTGCACGAGCTCACGCAAGAGCAGCGGATTGCCGGCCGTCGCTTCCCGGCAGGCGGCGCAGAAGGCATCGCTCGGCATCGGGCGACAGAGTCGTCGCGCAGCAGCCGGGTGGCCGCCTCGGTGCTCAGCGGAGCCGGCCGGATCACGCCGGCCAGCGGGTCGGAGACGATCTGGCCGAGCAAGCCCGGATCCTCTCCCGGCTCCTCGCGGCCGCAGCCCGACGACGACGACGAGGTCGAGTCCCTCCATCCGCGGCAGCAGGTAGGCCAACCAGCGCAGCGAGGGCACGTCGCACCAGTGCAGGTCGTCGACCGCGAGCAGGAGCGGCCGGCGCGCCGCGAGGTTCGCGGTCAGCCAGTAGAGACCGTGCAGCGTCGCCAGTGACGAGTCCGCCGGCCGGCCCCGCCGACTACCTCAGCCGGGTCGAAGAGCGGCGCCGGCGAGCGCCGCAGCGCCCGTCGAGCAGCTCGGCTCCGCTCCTCTGCGCCGCGGCGAGGCGAGCAACGGCTCGAAGAGTTGTCGCACCACCCCGTAGGAGAACGAGCGCTCGAGCTCGGAGCCGCGTGCGCCCAGCACCAGCCACCCGGCCTCCTGGCCGCGTGCTCTTCGCCTCCGCCATCAGGGCCGTCTTGCCGATACCGGGTGGGCCCTCGATCGCGAGCAGCCGTGTGCCGTCGGTGACAGCGGCGATCAGGTCGGCCATCGCCGCCAGCTCGCTGTCGCGCTCGAGCAGGTCGTTTCGCACCAAGAGCGCCTGCCCGCGCGTCCGCATGGCTTCCCCTGGGCCCGTCTCACGGGCTCCCTCGCCGGAGAGTCTACGTGCAGAGCGCGCCCGGGGCCGGGCGCTGCGAGTCGGCCACCGGCGGTGGCCTGACCAAAACACTGTGGTTCGGATTTCGGTCGGCCCACGAGGCGGCGCTCGCCTTGCGCGAGCACCCTGCGGAGGCGGCGCATCACATCAGATGCACCGGCGTTCGATACCCGACGACTCACAGATCCAAGGAGCACCCAGCTATGAGCGCCAAGACCCAAACGCACGCGATCCCCATAGATGAAGCGCCGGCGGCGTCGTCGCTTTCGTCGCGGCGCGGCGTCGCCATCCTCGCTCCTGCTCTGCCTCGTCCAGTTCATGGACATCCTCGACGCCTCGATCCTGAACATCGCCCTGCCGTCGATCAAGCACGACCTCGGCTTCAGTCAGCAGAGCCTGCAGTGGATCGTCAACGGCTACATCCTCACCTATGGCGGCTTCCTGCTGCTGGGGGGCCGGCTGGCAGATCTGCTCGGGCCGCCGCCGTATTCTCGTCACCGGGCTGATCATCTTCGCCGGCTCCTCGCTGCGTCGGCGGCCTGGCGCAGACCGAGTCGCTCCTCATCGGCGCACGCTTCGCCCAGGGCCTCGGCGCCGCGCTGCTCTCGCCGGCCGCGCTCTCGACGCTGACCACGTACCTTCCGAGCGGAACGCGAACGCAACACCGCGCTCGGAGCCTGGGCGGCGGTCTCCGGCATCGGCGGCGCCGCGGGCGTCCTGTTCGGCGGTCTGCTCACGGAAGGTCCTGGCTGGCGCTGGGTGCTGTTCGTCAACGTCCCGTTCAGCGCCATCGCCCTCGCCGGCGCGTTCGCCCTGCTGAAGGGCGAGCGCAGGACGGCTCGGCTCGGCCAACTTCGACGCCCTCGGAGCATTGCTCGTCACCAGCGGAATGCTGCTCCTCGTCTACACACTCGTGAAGGCGCCGGACGTCGGCTGGGCCACGACGCGCACGATCGGCGGGCTCGCCGTCGCGGGCCTGACCTTGCTTGGCTTCGTCGCCAACGAGCTGCGCGTGTGCCAACCCGCTCGTGCCGATGTCGATTTTGCGCACCAAGGGAATCGCCGTCGCCGACAGCACCCAGATGGTTGCCGTCGCGGGCTTCCTCCCGATGTTCTTCTTCCTCACGCTCTACATGCAGACCGTGCTCGGCTACTCGCCGATCCAGACGGGCGCGGCCTACTTGCCGCTGACGGCCGGCTTCATCGTCGCTTCCGGCATCTCCTCGCAGCTGTTCCATCGCATCGGCACCAAGCCGGTCATCGTGGCAGGCGCGATGGTCGCCGCCGGCGGCCTCTACTGGCTGTCCACGGGTGCCGGCTCACGGCTCGTATGTCTCGGACATCCTGCCCGGCCTCGTGGTCGCCTCCCTCGGCCTCGGCGCCGTCTTCGTCGGCGCGACCACCTCAGCCAACGCCGGTGTCTCGCAGGACAAGGCCGGCCTCGCAGCCGGCCTGCTCAACACGGGTCAGCAGCTTGGCGCCGCCCTGCGGCCTCGCAGTCCTCTCCGCTCTCGCCACCGAGCGCACCAGCTCGGTGCTGCAGGCAGGTCATTCGACCATCGCCCAGGCGTCCACCGCGGGGTACCAGCTCGCGCTCACAGCCGGTGCCGGGCTCGTGGCCGCCGCCGGTCTCATCGCACTCCTCGCTCCCAGCGCCCGCCAAGGCGTGGTCGAGGAGCACGAGCCGGTCCTGGACCTCGCCGCCTAGCGGTGGAAGCGAAATGCCGACTCACGCCATCGACCAACGCATTGTCCGGACCGGGAAATCGCAGAGGACACGAGCGAGAGGCACTCTCGGTACACGCGAAAGGAGCTCAGATGCCTGACATTCATCAACGCCTGCGGGCAGAGGACGGTCGCGACCAGCAGCACCGGACCCGACACGTTCCAGGCGGAATCCGGCGGCTCCCAGGCGAGACGCATCGAGCCTCCGTGCGCGCCGCATCCATTCTCGACAACCCCGACCTCGCAGGGAACCCGGTTGCGCTCGCCCACGCTCGCGCGATCGGTCGCAGCGGCTCGCCCACCGCGAGCGGCGGGCATCCGATCGGCCTCGCCCTCGTCTTCCTCGTCGTCATCCCGACGATCGTCCTGCTCGTCAGCAACCCGCTCGGATGGTTCGTGCTCTTCATGCTCTGCTTCGGATTCGCCTACCTGTTCGGGTTCGGGAGCATCCTCTGAGAACCGGTGCGCTAGAGGCTTGCCGCGAGGCGCGCGTGCTGCCGCAGCGTCTGACGCAACGTGGCGACCAGCTCGCGCTGGATCATGTCGAGGAAGACGCGGGAGACGACGTCCTCACCGTTGAAGAGCTGCTCGAACGGGTTGCGCGGCAGGACGAGCAGGAGCGCCCGCTCGCGCGTGATCGCGGTGACTGGAGATGGGCGACCGTCGATCAAGCTCTCATAGCCGAACGTCTTCCCCGGCCCCGCCAGCCCGACGCGGATGCGCCGGTCGCCGCGAAGCAGCACCTTCTCGACTGCGCCGTTCATCGTGAGGTAGCAGGCCGTCGAGGGCGCGCCCTCGGCGAGCAGCGTGCGCCCCGGCGGGCACGTGGCATACCTCCCCGACGTGAGGAAGCCCCAGAGCGCCAGCGAGTCGAAGTCGTGAAAGGTCGCCATGCGACGCACGTACTTGCTGTCCGGGGGACCGCAGGGCTCCAGCTCGGCGAACGTCCGGGCCGCATCCTCGGCACGCGGGCCGGCCACCTCGCCCTCGAGCGAGACAGCGAGCCGCCCGAGCTGACTGCGAAGGCGTGAGGTGAACAGCGAGGCGAGGCGGCGCTTCAGCCGGAACGCCGATGGATCGTGGCGGGCGAGCAGCGCCGCGAACTCCACCCGACCGAGCGCGAGCATCGTTGCGGTCTCGGTCACGTGCACGCTCATCGTGTGACCCTTGCCGTCGAGCAGCGCGATCTCTCCGACCGTCTCCCCTCGGCCGCCTCTCCAGATCTCGACGGTGCGATCACCGGGCAGGTGCAGCGAAGCAGACACGCTGCCGTCGACGATGAACACGAGCTCCCGCGCCTCGCCCCCTTGGAGCCAGAGCATCTCACCTGCCCGCACGGTCCGCCGGCGCACGACCCTTGCGAGCGCTGCGAGGTCCGCCTCGTCTCGGCCTTCGAGGAGCGGAACGGTGGCCAGGAAGTCGACGGTCTCGCGCTCAGACATCGAGGTCCCGCGTCTCGAATTCGACCCCCTCCGGCGTGAGCTCGGCGGTCAGCATCGAGTATTCCGGCACCTCGAACCAGGTCGCGAAGTTGGTCGTGAGCGGCTCGGAGGCGATGATCACCGAGCGGGGCGGGTCGCCGGCAGTCATCTGCCAGTCGCCGTCGCGCTCGGTGTACTCGCCTCCGGTCGCGTACCAGAGGCTCACGAACGGGAGGTCGGTCTCGAGCATCTCGTCGTCCGCCGGGTACCAGCCGTAGTCGAAGGAGATGCGGGTGGCCACCACGGCGCGGCCGGTGCTGACGCAGAGGTTGACCGGCGAGGAGGTGTCGATGCCATGCGCGGCGCGGACGCGGCGCAGGATGCGAAGCGCATTGGCGGTCGCGTCGGCGAGCTCGCGAGTCTCCGGGACACCGTAGGGATCATCGAGCTGCGAAAGGACGAGCGCGTAGATCCACTCGGAGTCGGTCGTTCCCTCGATTCGCTCCGCGAGCTCCGGCCGCACGTGCTCGAGGAGCGAGTAGCGCATGCGCGAGAACTGCCGCAGATGCCCGTTGTGCGCGAGGACGACGCGAGCGCCGGCGAAGTGGAAGGGGTGCAGGTTCGTGTCGGCGACGACCGCCTCGCCGGAGTAGGTGACGCCGCGAACGTGGGCTACCAGGCATGTCGACGCGAGCTTGGACGCGATGTGGCGCAGGTTGCGGTCGAACGACGGCAGGGTGGTTGCGCGGTAGGTGAACGGATCCTCGGGCCGCAGCGAGGTCGGATCCCAGGCCTTCATGCCGAAGCCCGCGAGGTTGAGGAAGGTGTTCATCATCCGCGGGCTGTGCGACTGCTGGACGAGGCTGTTGTCGGTGTCGAACAGCAGACTCTGTACCAGGAGCGGCTCACCGAGATAGGCCAGGATCCGGCACATCGGCCGATCGTACTCGCGGCGGCTTCGCGTCAGCCGCCGTTCTCGGGGCCGAACTAGTATTGGCGCCAACACACGGTCAGGAGCCTGCGAGATGAAGCAATTCAAATGCGGCGATGTGGTGCCGGGCTGCGAATGGGTGACGCGCAACGAGGACGAGCAGGCGCTCTTCGAAGAAATCCACACGCACGCGCGTGACGCTCATGGGATGGACGAGGTTCCGCCGGAGGTCGTGGAAGCGATCCAGGGCGTGATCACCGAGGTCTAGGCCGGCGATCCCGGCACGGAGAGCGCTCCGCGCGCCAGGAACGTCTCCACCGCCTCTCGGTACGGCGCGAGCTCGAGGCCCTGATCGCCGACCCACGCGTCGCTGTAATACGACCCGGCGTAGCGATCGCCGCCGTCGCAGATCAGGGTGACCACGCTGCCTCCCTCGCCACGCGCAAGCATCTCTGCAATCAGCAGGAACGCTCCCCAGACGTTGGTACCCGTGGAGCCGCCGACGCTGCGTCCCGTGCGCTCGCTCACGAGGCGCATCGTCGCGATCGACGCGGCATCCGGAACCTGGATCATCCGGTCGACGATGTCCGGCAGGAACGACGGCTCGACACGCTGACGTCCGATGCCCTCGATGCGAGACTTCTCGCCCGTGAACGCCGAGGGCTCGCCGATCCAGGCCGAGTAGAAGATCGAGCCCTCCGGGTCGACGACGCACATCCGCGTCGCGTATCGGCCGAAGCGGGCGTAGCGTCCGATCGTCGCGCTCGTCCCGCCGGTTCCGGCACCCACCACGATCCACGCGGGAACGGGGTGTCGCTCCATTGCCATCTGGCTGAAGATCGACTCCGCGATGTTGTTGTTGCCGCGCCAGTCGGTCGCGCGCTCTGCGTAGGTGAACTGATCGAGGAAGTATCCGTCGCGCTCGGCCGCGAGCCGGAGCGCCTCGTCGTACACGGTCGTCGCGTCGTCGACCAGGTGACACGACGCTCCCTCGGCCTCGATCAGCGCGATCTTCTCAGGGCTGGTGGAGGCCGGCATGACGGCGACGAAGGGCAGGCCGAGAAACCGCGCGAAGTACGCCTCGGACACGGCGGTCGAGCCGGTGGAGGCCTCGACGATCGTCGTCCCTTCCGTGATCCAGCCGTTGCACAGGCCGTAGAGGAACAGCGAGCGTGCGAGTCGATGCTTCAGCGATCCGGTCGGGTGCACCGACTCGTCCTTGAGGTACAGGTCGATGTGCCAGTCCTCGGGCAACGGAAAGGCATGCAGATGCGTGTCGGCCGACCGATTGGCATCGGCTTCGATGCGACGGACCGCCTCGTCCGCCCACGCTCTCGAACCGGGGCGTTCCCGGCCGTTGCGGGACGTGGTCACGTGCGCAGTCTCCCCGATCCCAGCGCGCAGCGGCTGCACGCCGGCCTAGATGCCCCTGGAGGGCTTCGTGGGCTGCTCGATGCAGCCACCGGCGGCCCGAAGCCAGCGCCCGCGCAGGGGGACGGGAGCTCCACGCACCTCCTCGTGGAAACTGTCTCCGTGAGGTTGACTCTCCTGTCTCGTATGCGCCAGGCGGCTGCCTCCCTTCGCCTCGCGGCTCGGAACGTCGACGTTCGCCGTGCCGAGCTGGCCTGGGGCGCGTCGATTTCCGCCGAGTGGGCGCACTTCGTCGCCCTCGGTGTGTTCGCGTACAACCACGGCGGATCAACAGCGGTCGGGATCGCCGGCCTCATGCGCCTGCTCCCGGCGGCTGCGATCGCTCCGTTCGCATCCTCCCTCGGTGATCGCTTCCGGCGCGAGCGGTTCCTGGCTGGGAGTCGTGCTCCTGGGCGCGGCGGCTCTCCTCGTCTCGGCCGCGGGCGCTGTCATGGACGATCGCATCGTCGTCTTCACAGCCGGATCCGCGGTCGGTGTCTCCTCGACGCTCTTCCGGCCGGCCCTCATAGCGCTGCTTCCATCACTCGCGAGAACGGCGAGGGAGCTGATCGCGGCGAACGGAGCGACCTCGACGATCGAGAGCCTCGGCACCCTCCTCGGACCGCTCGGCGCGGGAGTGCTGGTCGCGTTTGCCGATGTCGGAGCGGTCTTTGCGGTCGGCGCCGCGGCTCTCCTGGTGTCGGCCGGCCTGCTGGCCCGCGTATCGGTCCCGGGTCGTGTCCCTGCGCCTGCGAAGACCGCCGGAGTCGAGGTCTGGCAGGGCTTCAAGGCAATCGGCGAGGTCCCCCTCGCGCGGCTGCTCGTGGGCCTCATCGCCTCCCAGACGTTCGTACGCGGATGCCTGAACGTGTTGATCGTCGTCATCGCATACCAGGTGCTCGACAGGGGGGCAACGGAGGTCGGGTACCTGGCGGCCGCGATCGGTGCCGGGGGCCTGGTCGGCGCGCTCGGCGCGGTCTCGCTTCGCGGCGAGCGGCTCGTCCGGCCCTTCGCCTGGGCGCTCGTCTTCTGGGGAGTGCCGATCATGCTGATCGCGCCGCTTCCCTATTACTTCACCGTGATCCTCCTGCTCGCGGTCATCGGCGCTGCCAACAGCGTCGTCGACGTCTCGGGCTTCACGCTCCTCCAGCGCACCGTCCCCGACGAGGTGTTGACCCGTGTGCTCGGCGTGACGTGGGGCCTCGCGATGGGCACGGCGGCGATCGGCTCGTTCGTCGCGCCTGCCGTTCTGAGCCTCATAGGGCTCAAGCCGACACTCCTGGTGGTCGGCGCGATTCTCCCCGTGCTCGTCCTCGTCACTCATCGACGGCTGATCGAGATCGACTCGGACGTCGCGCCTGCCTCGCAGCTAGTCCTCATCGAGAGCGTCGCGCTGTTCGCCCCGCTCTCGCTCGTCGCCAAGGAACGAATCGCCTCGCATCTCGTCCAGGTCGACGTCGCGACTGGTGACATCGTGATTCGCACCGGCGAGATCGGCGACCGTTTCTACGTCGTCGCGAGCGGCGGGCTGACGATCGACGCGGGCTCCCAGAGCGTTCGCGTCGGCCCTGGGGACTTCTTCGGCGAGATCGCGCTGCTTCGCGACGTGCCGCGGACGGCGACCGTGCAAGCGAACACGGACGCCCGGCTCTACGCTCTGGAGCGCGATGACTTCCTCGCGGTGGTGACGGGCAATGCACTCGCCGGAACGGAGGCACATGCCGTGGCGACGCAGCGGTTGGAGGAAAACGCCGCTGCGGCCGAGCGCTTGGATAGCGCTTGAGTGCGGCCGGATCACGGTCGAGATGACCTCGGGCGTGATCGGACCAACGACGCCGAGTCATCGCAGATCGGTTCGCCGGGCAGGCGTCGTCAGACCTCAC
Source organism: uncultured Actinomycetes bacterium (assembly GCA_963845865.1). GTDB lineage: Bacteria > Actinomycetota > Thermoleophilia > Gaiellales > JALYLC01 > JALYLC01. The sequence goes on along the minus strand of CAWJTT010000002.1, from coordinate 72,642 downwards.
GGCTCCATCGCACGAGTTGCTCCACATGCGCGACCGCGAGGCCGGTCGTTCCCTCGATCCAGACGAGCAGCGTCGCGCTCGAGCGCCTCTCGGCGCGGGCGAAGTCCTCCCGCCCGAGCTCGTCGTCGATCCAGGCGAACGGACGATCGGCGACGAAGGCATCGATCGCCGGCCACTTCCAGTGCCCGTCTTCCCCCATCGGCTCATCGAAATGAATCACCGGAAGAGCCGGCAGCCCGAGGTGCGGCGCGAGGAATTCGGCCGCGTCGTCTTCCCACGCCGTGCACCAGACGAGTTGGAAGCAGTCCGCGAGAAGCTGCAGATGATGCGACACACCTCGCGCGAGCCATACCTGCGAGTGGCCGACGACTGCCCGCTCGACTCCGGCTCCCTCGGGATAGGCTAACTCGCCCGCGTACGGGCAGACGACTCCGTCGACATCGACCAGCAGCAGCGGGCGTCGGTCGCTCGGATCGAACGACGCGGGCAGAGCCGCGGCCGCAGCAACCGACGCGGCGGCGCGCGCCTCCCGCTCGGTGAGAGCCGCCTCGAGCTCGCCGGGACTCGCGTCGGCCCGGGCCCAGACCAATTGGCCCCGCACGCGAGCAAACCTGAACGGCTCAGCGCCCATGAGGCACGAACGACTCCATCACGCTCCGTGCGGGATCGCGCCGCCGTGCGCCGCCGCGCTGACCCTCTGCGCGCCTACGGCCCCACCACGCGCAGACGCGCGCCGCGCCGTCCAGGTCGCGCGCAGGGTCGCGGGCCGCACAGGCTCGTGCGTGTATTCCTCGCCGACGGCGACCGCTTCGAAGCCCGCATCCTGCAGGGCGCTCCGGACATCGGCATCCTCGTGGAAGTACTGCCGGTGCTGCTCGCTGAACGGGTCACCGTCACGCGCGCGCATGACCTCGATCCTGGTGTCGCACGTGCGGACGCTGCGATCGACGTTGCTGCGGATCACGAAGTCGTTGCCGGCCGATTCACCCGCGACGACGGGGTTGGCGATCGTGAACTCCATCATCGCGTCGGTGTGGAGGTCGAAGACCAACCAGCCTGCAGGACGGAGAATGCGGGCCGCCGCAGCGACCGTCAGCCGCAACTCCTCGGGAGTCAGGTAGTTGAGACCGTCGAAAGTGCAAACCACCGCGTCGAAGACGCCGTCGATCGTCAGCTCTGGGAGCACGACGCGGCGCAACGTCACCCGCGTGCCCAGGCGCTCGCGGGCACATGCAAGCATCGCCTCGGAGGCATCGACGCCGACGACCCGGTAGCCCCGCGCGATCAACTCGGCCGCGAGCAGCCCGGTGCCGCAGCAGAGATCGAGGACGGAGCGTACGCCCTGCGAGTCTGCTCTCCAGATCTCATCGAGAAACCCGGCCCAGTTCCCGTGGCACGGATCGATGACGACCTCGTCGTACATGCTTGCCAGTCGCGTGTACGCCTCGACGGGCTTCACGGACAGGTGCGTCCGGCCGATCAGATCCCGAGGATCTTGGCCTTGGCGGCGGCGAACTCCTCGTCGGTCAGCACGCCCTGCTCGTGCAACTTCGCGTACTTCTCGAGCTGCGCAGTCGCATCGTCCTCCGCCGGAGCGGGGGCGGCCGGCGGCGCCTGCTCGTACTGCTGCTGCTGCTCGGCGTACGCCTGCTGATCCTGCTGGTCATACTTCGCCGCCTGACGGCGCTGAACCCGCCCAGACACGGCGGTTGCGGTCCCGGCGACAACGGCCGTGCGAGTGGCCATTCGAAGAAGTCCCATAGCTCATCCTCCGATCTCGAAGTTACGGACCTAACCCGCCTCGATCACAGCTTCCGCGACATCCACGGGGATCCGAATCGAGTCGATCATCACAGCGTCCGCGTCTCGGAGGGCAGCCACGACCTTCGCCGTCCACAGGTTCTCGAACGCGATCAGCAGCGCCGAGCTGTTCGCCGGAAGATCGTCGCTGACCTCCTCGGCATCCTCAGCTGCCCAACGCGCCCGGCTTCGCCACATCGATCGAGAGGTACGCCGCGCCCTCCGTATCGATATCGGCGGCCGCCAGCGTCGTCACCACGCCGTCCGCGTCCTTGCTCAGGAACAGCAGATCCAGCACCCGGATCGTTCCGTTCTCCACAAGCTCGAGAATCGCCGGCGCGATCCGCCCGCTGAACTTGTTGCCCGGAAAACCGATGATGTACACGTCCACAGGCCCGACAGCCATGACCTCTCCTCGTTAGGGCAGCGCTCCAACTCAAGGACGCGCTCCCGGGCATCCTCGATGGCCACCAGGACAGCGCTTCGGGCCGCAGTATGCCGCTGTGCTCGTTCACCCGCAAGGCCAGGCCGGGCCGGCAACCGCCGGATGCTCCGTTCTGCGCGCTCAGATGTCGCCTTCGGGATCTGCGCGCTCCGCGCGGAGCAACTCGTAGGACAGCGTGACTTCGAAGAGACCGACCGTGGCACCCACGGTTGCGCCGATCACGGCGCTGACGATGAACGCGGTGAGGTAGGGCTGCTCGGCCGTGGCGAACTGGAAGCCGTGCACCAGCGTGATCTCGACATACGTCGGGATCGTGGCGAGCAGGACCGTCGGCCACGGCGCTCGGCGCACGAGCGCGGCCGAGCGGCGAAACGCCGCAGCAACACCGATCCCCTCGATGTTGATCAGCGGCCCGACGAGACAGAAGCTCGTGAACACGATCAGCCCCGGGACCACGAAGAGCGCTGCTCCGATCGAGGTCCCGACGACCAGGATCGCATCGGCAGCAAGCAGCCGGCCCCATGGCAGCGTCCGCAGCGCCCCCGCGACCGTTACCCGCTCGTGCCCGTGCAGGTGATGACCAACGACGCGGTCGAGGATGCCCGCGTACAGCACGAGACCGGCCGTACTGAAGCTCAGCGGACCAGTCAGAAGACCGACCACCACGGTCAGCCCCACATCGCTGAGCCTGTCTCCGGTGAGACCGCTGAGCGCGCGGCTCGCCAGCGTGTCGAGCATCGCAGACACGCCGAACACGAGGACCGCCAGACCCATGACGGGCCGCGGGTGCGCACGGTATGTCGACCCCGCGCCCCGAAGCACCGTCCCCAGCGTGGGCGCAACCGGCCGACCGCTCACGCCGTCCGCTCCAGTCGCTGGTCACCCGCAATCGCCCTGCCGCTGATCACTGCCCCTCTTCGAGTCGAGGCCGGCGTCAGGCGAGGGCCTTCTGCCTGCTGGTCCGTCCTTGCACGACGTGGCGCTCGGGCGATCGGAGAGTGCGCGCCGCTGTACCCGACATCAGCCCCTGCGCGCAACCGCCGCCCTGGGCCGCTCCCATCGACCGAGCGGGAAGCTACCAGCCCCGCTGCCGGCGTGGCCCCGCCCCGCGTTCACCCGGATAGAGTCGCGGAGTGCGCAAGTGGCTCCCGCTGATGATCCTTGCGTCGGCCCAGTTCATCATGGTGCTGGATTCGAGCGTGATGAACGTCTCGATCTCGCAGATCGTGGCCGACCTCAACACGACGGTCACCGGCGTGCAGAGCGCGATCACGATGTACACGCTCGTGATGGCGGCGTTCATGCTGGTCGGCGCGAAGCTCGGCGACATCCTCGGGCGTGACCGTGCGTTCGGTCTCGGCCTGGCCGTGTACGGGCTCGGCTCGCTGACCACGGCGCTCAGCCCGAACCTCACCGTGCTGCTGATCGGCTGGTCGGGGATCGAGGGGCTCGGCGCGGTGCTGGTGATCCCCGCGATCGCCGCGTTGACCGCCGCGAACTACGAGGGCAAGGAGCGCGCATTCGCCTACGGCATGATCGGGGGCGCCGCGGGCGCCGCGATCGCCGCCGGCCCGCTCATCGGCGGTTACGTGACGACCACCTGGAGCTGGCGGTACGTCTTCGTCGGCGAGGTCGTCGTGGTGATCGCTGTGCTGGCCGTCCACCGTCGCATGAAGCGGGCACCCAAGCCGGAGCAGGCGCCGAAGCTGGACTACGGCGGGGCCGCGCTCTCGGCGGTCGCCCTCGGGCTGATCGTGTTCGGGATCCTCAAGAGCAGCACCTGGGGCTGGATCAAGCCGATCGCCGCGCCGACGATCGACGGGCACGAGATCACGCCGCTTGGGTTCTCGCTGGTGCCGTTCCTGATCATCGGGGGCTTCGTCGTCCTCGGCTGCTTCCTGTCGTGGGAGGAGCGGCGCGAGCGACTTGGCCAGAGCACGCTCCTCAACCGCGCGCTGCTGAAGATCGAGGCGCTGCGCGCCGGGCTGTCCTCGCTCTGCGCGCAGCAGCTGCTCGTAATGGGCACGTTCTTCGTCCTTCCCGTGTACCTCCAGGTCGTGCTCGGCTTCGACGCGTTCGAGACGGGAAAGCGGCTCTTCCCGATGTCGATCTCGATGCTGGCGGCTGCGCTCACCGGAGCGAAGCTGGCAGCGCGGTGGGGCCCGCGGGCCGTCGTCCAGGTCGGCCTCGGAGCAATGGGAATCGCTGCGCTCGTGCTCGTCGGCACGATCGACGTGAGCCTGCACGGCACGGCCTTCGCCGTGTCGCTCATCTTCTTCGGGATCGGCGCCGGGCTCCTCATGTCGCAGCTCGGTAACGTGATCATGTCCTCCGTTCCACCGGAGCAGACGAACGAGGGCGGTGGACTGCAAGGCACTGCGCAGAACCTCGGCGCATCCCTCGGCACCGCGCTGATCGGCTCCGTGCTCCTGCTCGGGCTGCTGAACGGGTTCAACTCGCGGATCCAGGAGAACCCCGCCGTGCCGTCCGACGTGAAGACGCAGATCGCAGCCGCCACGGAGAAGGGCATTCCGATCGTCACGACCAAGCAGGCGCACCAGGCGCTGCTCGACGCCGGGCTGAAGCCGGCCGAGGCTGAGGCTGTCACGGCCGACTACGGCAACGCCCAGCTCGACGCGCTGAAGACGTCGATGCTCGGTGTGGCGTCGCTCGCGGTGCTCTCGTTCTGGTTCACGCGGCGGTTACCCGGGAGGCGAGAGGAAACCGTCTAGCACGCGGACTCGTCGCTCGAGGTCGACCGCTAGAAGCGGCGCCGGCGCTCTACACGGCGAACGAGGTCCTCATCGCGTTGACGTTCGGCGGCGAAGCGCCCGCTCAGACCGTCATCGGCGAGCAGCACCGACAGCCACGCGGCAAGGCGTCGCAGTCGACGCGTCCAAAGCCGGGTCGAGGCGGCCGCCTGGGACGAATGCCGCAGCGGGCCGTGGGCGCGCGGCACGACGATATGCCGATCGACTCGCCGCTGCGTGTGCGGAGCGAGATCTCGCTCCTTCGCCCTCTCTCGATCGGCCCTGCTCATCACCGCCAGCGTGCCGTCTGGCGGCGGCCGTTTCATCGGGAGGTCCGCCTATTCGTCTGCCGCGGCTCTACCCATCTTTGGTCGCCGAAGCCTCACCCAGGGCGATTTCATAGTTCGTGCGGCTGAATCAGATCCCGAGGATCTTGGCCTTGGCGGCGGCAAACTCCTCGTCGGTCAGCACGCCCTGCGCGTGCAACTTCGCGTACTTCTCGAGCTGCGCAGTCCCATCGTCCTCCTCCGCGCAGCCAGGCGCGTACTGCTGCTGCTGCGCGTACTGCTGCTGCTGGGCGTACTGCTGTTGCTCGTACTGCTGCTGATCCTGCTGATCCCACCTCGCCGCCTGACGACGCTGAACCCGCCCAGACACAGCCGTAGCCGTCCCCGCGACAACCGCCGTACGAGCCGCCATTCGAAGAAGTCCCATCGCTCATCCTCCGATCTCGTTAGAAACCATCTACCGCGCCTCGAGCACGGCCTCCGCGACATCCACGGGGATCCGAATCGAGTCGATCATCACCGCATCCGCCGCCCGCAGAGCATCCACGACCTTCGCCGTCCACAGATTCTCGAACGCGATCAGCAGCGCCGAACTGTTCGCCGGAAGATCGTCACTGACCTCCTCGGCATCCTCAGCCCCCAGCGCACCCGGCTTCGCCACATCGATCGAGAGATACGCCGCGCCCTCCGAATCGATATCGGCCGCTGCCAGCGTCGTCACCACGCCGTTCGCGTCCTTGCTCAGGAACAGCAGATCCAGCACCCGGATCGTTCCGTTCTCCACAAGCTCCATGATCGCCGGCGCGATCCGCCCGCTGAACTTGTTCCCGGGAAAACCGATGATGTACACGTCCACAGGTCCGACAGCCATGATCCCTCCTTCGTGGGAGATCCGAGCATGGCGCGAACGCGCGCGTCGCACGACCCCAGTGCCCGGAATCACATGGGTGATTGCGTTCGCTTCCACGGCCTCATGGTCGCGACGGTCACCTGCCGGGCGGCCTGCGACGGAGTGCTCCGGTGGCGGCGGAGCGAGCTCCTCCGCGACGGGAGAGACGTCTCGGCGATCGTCCCCTCATGACACCGGCCTGATGACGCCACAGCCTCACGTCGGGACTAGATGTGGAGGGCCTTCTCGACCACGGCTTCGGTGGCCGTCGCGATCCTCTTGTGCCCGGCCGCGTTCGGGTGATCGCCGTCATTGGAGAGGTAGTGCGTCTCGTCGTAGGAGTAATTGGGGCCTTTGAACGCGGCGCGCAGGTCGACGTACGCCGACCCGGTGTCGGCCGCCGTCGATTTGATGACGGTGTTGACCTGGTCGGTCATCTCTTCGGCCGCGGCGACGTACGCGTTCCCCTTTGCCGCTGCGTACTTGCCGCCGAGCCAGACGCTCCAGTAGTCGAGAAGCACGATCAGTGCATGATGGCGGGAAGTGAGCTTGCGGACGCGGCCGACGATCGCTGCGAGATTCTTCTCGACCGTTGGCACCCGCGGCGCGTAGCAGGCAGTCTTGGTACCGCATGACTGCGAATAGGCGACGTCGTTGGCGCCGATCTCGATCTCTACCGCGTGCGCCGCCCGCAAATGACGGATCACGTCCCTGTTGGCGAGCTGCTTGAGCACCGAGGAGGTGGTTGCACCGGCGACCGAGTCGTTGGTCGCCTCGACCGCGTGCTCTGTGCGCGTCGCGAACGCAGCCGCCGTGAGACCCGGGTACGGCTCGCAATCGCAGTTCGTGCCACGCGGAACCGAGTCACCCAAGGCCACGACGGACCAAGCCCGTGCCTGAGACGACCCGCGCGCCGGGCCGACCGCTGACGATGTCGAGATTGCTCGGGCCGAAGCCGGGCAGGCGGGCACCAGACAGCTCAGAGCGATCAACGCGACGACGACCCAGCGTGGTCGGCGAGTGCTCATTCTCCCGGAGCCTACCCGAGTACCTCGTCGTAGCCGCGAAAATCTGCAGAGGGGTGCCGCGTCGGCCGTGAGAGCACCGCGGACGATCGACCTCGCAGGTCTGCGACCCGACTGAAGCGCGATACGCTGGCCCGATGAATCATTCCAAGAGACGCGGTATGCGTTTCAGCGGTGCGGTCGCCGCGGAGAACCTGGCCAACGGCCGAACTGTGGTCGTCGATGGTCAGGTCACCGACGTGTCCCCAGACCCCGCAGACCCAGGCCGGATTCGCATCGTCCTCACCCGAGCACTCGCCGGCCTCGAAGATGGGCCGGACGAGCGGGCGGTCATCCTGAGCGTGCCTGCGGACATGAAGCTCGCGACGGCGCAGCCGTTCGACGGCGACGACAACCCCGCTGTAATCGCGACGGATCGTCCGCATGACGGCGTGCGGCTCCCCCACGCCGGCGCTACCTCGCGGCCGCGACACGGTCGTCTCAGGTCTGTGTGGATCACGCGGGTTTGGAAAACACGGTACGAACCACGCGGCACAGATCTTCGTCACCACTCCGTTGCCACGGCCCACGCACCGGCGATCTACGCTCTCCTCGACCATGCATGATCCGAGCGCGCCACTCGAACTGGGCACGTCCCGCGCCGCGCCGTGATCGTCGACAGCGCCGTGTACCGGGATGGGCAGAGAATGCCGGACATCTCTGCCTTCGATGAGCTTTTTGCCGCCTGTCGGTCCGGCGAGGCGATGGCGTGGATCGGGCTCTACGAGCCGACGCAAGAGGAGCTCGGCTCGGTGGCGGAGGCGTTCCATCTTCACGAGCTGGCCGTCGAGGATGCGGTGACGGCGCATCAGCGCCCGAAATTCGAGCGCTACGACGGCATGCACTTCGTCGTGCTGCGCCCGGCCCGCTACATCGACGAGACCGAGACGGTCAAGTTCGGCGAACTGGACATCTTCGCCGCGCCGACCTTCGTGATCACCGTCCGTCACGGTGAAGCACCGGATCTCGGCCACGTGCGGCGTGCGATGGAGGCGCGTCCCCACCTCCTCTCACGCGGACCGGTCGCGATCGTCTACGGCATCATCGATCACGTCGTCGACCTGTACCTGCCCGTCGTCGCCGGGCTCGAGAACGACATCGACGAGATCGAGGACGAGGTCTTCGGCGGCAGCGCCACGGGCTCGCGCCGGACCTACGAACTGACGCGCGAGGTGATCGAGTTCCAGCGCGCAACCAAGCCACTCGCCGGCATGCTCGCGCGGTTGATGGATCTGCCCGGCGTCGACGACGAGGAGCGCCGCTACCTCCGGGACGTCCAGGACCACGCAGTGCAGATCGAGGAGCGGGTCGACGGCTTCCGGGCCCTCCTCCAGAACATCCTCAACGTCCATTTGACACTCGAGACGAAAGCCCTCACGGAAGCCTCCATCCGTCAGAACGAGCAGGTGCAGAAGATCTCGGCCTGGGGCGCCATCCTGTTCGCGCCGACGCTGATCGGAACGGTCTACGGCATGAACTTCGAGCACATGCCGGAGCTGAAGTGGCGTCTGGGCTACCCGATGGCGATCGCGCTCATGCTCGCGGTCAGTCTCGTGCTGTATGCGATCTTCAAGCGACGCCGCTGGATCTGAGTGAGCGCACGCCGCAGCGCCTGGTCCTGAATCTCGCAGCCCACGCGCGCGGACTCTACGACCAAGTGGATACCACGTCGAAGGCCGACCCGGCGGGCTCGGTGTGGCCAGCGTTGGTCAGTGGCCACGGGGAAGATGGGGCGCGACTTCGCGGACGAACTGCACGATGCGGCGCGCATCCTCCCCATGAGGATCTTGATCAGGGTCGTAGATCGCGATGCTCCAGCCTCGACAGCCGCCCACGTCGAGTGCCGCCGTCAAGGCCAGTGTCAGCTGTGGCCAGGTCAATCCCGCCGTCGTCTCCTCGTCGCCGGGAACCCGTTGAGACGCGAGCTCGGCCGACGCCAAGACATCGACATCGAGGTGCAGCCACCAACCCGCACCGTGTGTCGCGGCTTGGCCGGCCGCCATGCGCCCTGCCGCCGCGGGATCGGAGGCAACCTCGTCCCAGGTGCGGAGCAGCACGTCCCGGTCGGCCAGCGAGGCGACGTTCAGCTCGCGGCGGAGCCGGCGATCGTTCATGCCGAGCATCCCGAGTGCGTCCGCCTCGAGCGCGGGCAGTCGGCGCCGCAGGGGCTCCGGCGCGAGTTGGCCGGTGAGCCCGAGCAGGAGGCCGATCTCCATATTGGCCGCCTCGCCGTCTGGCGAGGCGTCGAGCGACGTGGTGTCCTCGTGCGCGTCGACGAACACCAGCCCCGCCCGGCCGATGACGTCGCGCAGCGCGGGCACGGCTGCCAGCAGCACGGTGCAGTCGGCGCCGTAGAGGAGCGGAAACCGCTCGCCGCGGATAGCCGCCGCGACGCTCCGATGCACTGACTCGACCATGGCGAGAAGGGCCGCCTCGTTCATCAGCCCGGAGCCGGCCGCGCGGACGGCCGTCGCGCTACCGAACGAGGGATCCGGTCGCACGACGACGTCTCCCTCGAAGACGTCTGCCAGGCCCGCGCCCCGCAGAGCGGCAGGCGCGCGCGCCTGCGCACCTGTGCGGCCCCATCCATCAAAGGGCACGCCGATGAGCTCGATCGCTGCGAGGCTCCTCACGAGCAACCGAGCGTAACGCGAGTGCCCGGGGATAGTGGCGCCTGCACTAGGGTCTGCGGCGTGAGTCTCGCTGAAGCCCTCGCGCTCGTTGCGGCATTCCTCTTCGCGCTCGCGGCGGCGCTGCAGCAGAAGGGCGCGCTCGAGCTCCCGACGATCTCGCTCGCAGATCCGAAGTCCCTCGTGCGGCTGCTCGGCCAGAAGATGTGGCTGATCGGAACGCTTGCGCTGTTCTCCGGCTACGCGTTCCAGGCCGCCGCGCTCGACCGCGGCCGCCTCTCGGTCATCCAGCCGTTGCTGGTCACGACGGTGGTGTTCGCGCTGCCGCTCGGCTACGTACTGACGAAGCAGCACGTGGGGCGCCGCGAGGTGATCGGCGCAGGGGTGATCCTCGTCGGCCTGGGCCTGTTCGTCTACTTCGGCGACCCGGCCGGCGGCAAGGAGAACGCGTCGAACACGCAGTGGGCGATCACGATCGGCCTGCTCTCCGGGCTCTCGGTCCTGCTCCTGGTGTTCGGCAGCGGCGGCGGCCTCACGATGAAGGCAGCCGTCTACGGCACAGTCGCCGGGCTCCTGTTCGGGCTCTCGTCCGCGCTCACGAAGCCCACACTCGAGTACCTGCACGAGAGCGTGGGCACGATGCTCTCCCACTGGGAGTGCTACGCACTCGCAGTGGCCGGAGTGCTCGGATTCGTCTTGCAGCAGGTGTCGCTCGGCACTGGACGGCTCGCCCCTTCGGTGGCGACCGTGTCGGTCGCAAACCCCGTCGTCGGGATCCTGATCGGCATGCTCCTGCTCGACGAGAGGCTCAGCCGTCCCGCCTGGCACATCGCGCTGGCCGTGGTCGGCCTCACCCTGGCGCTCGTCGGGGCCGTGGTCATCTCGCTCGCGCGTGAGGTCGCCAAGAGCGAGGCGTCGGCCTCCCCCGCTCCGGACAGCGCAGCGGCGGCGTAGCCCGCCGAGCGCTGTGAACGGTGCGGCCTTCCACGTCGTCCTCTACGCCATCGTCGCGGCAGCCAGTCCGCTCATCCTGACCGCGACGTTCCTCGTCAATCGCAGCGCGCGTCCGCGTACGAACGGGATCGCGTTCCTGATCGGCTTCGTCTTCGGGACGACGCTCGCCTGCATCGTCGGGCTGATCGTCGGCCAGGCTGCGGCCGAGAAGCTCAACTCGCACGACACCGTCGACGACGTGCTCACGCTTGCGCTCGGCCTTGCGCTCGTGGTCTTCGGGATCAGGGCACAGCGACGGCAGGAACCGATCGTGGCCGAGACGAGCAGTCGTGTCACGGCGATCATGGAGGGCCTCCGCAACGTCCGGCCTGCGGCTGCGTGCTCCATGGCGGGACTGCTCGGCTTCGGTGGACCCAAGCGGCTGCTGCTCACGCTGCTCGCGATGGGCGCGGTCACGAGCGCAGATGTCGGGCGCGTCGCGAACCTCACGCTGGGCGTCACCTACATCGCGATCGCAACCGTGCTCGTGTGGGTGCCCGTCGGAATCGTGATCGTCGGCGGCGAGCGCGCCGCCGTCATCCTCGAGCGCGGCGAATCCTGGCTGACGACACACGCCCGCGTACTGCGCATCTGGATCGCGCTCGGATTCGGCAGCGCGCTGGTGGTCGACGCGGTCCTTCGGCCATTCTTCTGAGCGGAGCGGCTGGGATCAAGGGCAGTGCCGCGGCTCTGACGGCGGTGCGCGGGCTCAGCAGGGCAGACCCGCGTCGTCGCAGGGCGGTGCGAGCGTGTTGTTGCTGTTGACCGACCCGGCGGGATCGCCCAGCTCCTCGAAGTAGCCGCCGGTCAGTGCCCCCTTGTGGATGATCGAGTTGCGCACGCCGCTGCCCGGCGCCGGCCCGGTGAACATCGCGCCGTAGTGCAGGTGCTCGAGGTTGCAGCCGTCGCAGACGACGTTGCTGATCCCGCTGAAGTCCTTGCCGTCGATGTAGAACCCGGCCGCGCCCTGGCCGGTGACGTACGGGCAGACGACGCTCAGCCCGCTGAAGGTCACGTTCGAGCCGCCCTGAACCTGCACGCCGTCCTGGTGGAACGACGTGTCGGTCAGGCGATCGCAGACGATCCGGCTCGGCCCGATCGTCAGGTCGTGCGCGCCTGCGTGCACCTTCACGCCATCACCGCCACCACTCGTCACGTGAATGTCGAAGCTCAATGTGCCCGTGCACCCGGCCGCGAGGTTGACGAGCGCGCGCACGTCCGACCCGGTGCCGACCACCCGCAGGCCGTGGACGGGGCCGTTGCAGGTGTAGGGCACCCCGACCACCGGCCCGCTCGGCGGGGGTGGCGAAGCCGGGGGAGCCGGCGCGGGCGGCGGCGGCGCAAGCCTCGGCCTCGCAGCCTTCGGGTGCGCAGCACTGAGGTATGCCGTGGCGGTCGTGACGCGCGCGCCCTTGAAGGTGCCGACGCGGACGCCCACCCCGATGCGCCTGGCCCACGGCAGCAGCAGGGCGTGCCGGGAGCCGCGCTCGCTGCGCCAGGCGCGCACGATGGCGGCCGCTCGGCTCAGCCCGCCCGTGCGCACGACGTTCTCTGCGACGCATGCACTCGGGGAGTAGAGCGCGAGCCGCGCCGTGGGCATCTTGCCGCCCACGCCGCGTGCGCGAGCCGCGTAGCGCAGGCCCGCGTCGAGCTTGAGCGGGCGCACCCCATGCTGGCGACGGAAGCGGTTGACAAGCCGGATCACGCGGCGCTCGACCGCTGGCCGCGTCGGCTTGATCTTCTTCCCGCTGACGTGGCCCTTCCAGCCCTTCGCCGGAACGGAGCACTTCGTGGCCTTCGCAGCCGAGAGCGTGATCGGCCCAGCCAGGACAACCGTGATGAGCGCGAGCATGCAGGCGGAGAGCACCAGGTAGGAAAGACGCATGCGCTTCACCGTAGGCGTGCTCGCCAGACCTTTGCATCGGGCTCATCGCGAGACTTCAGCGGTTTCGCGGTGCGTTTTCCCTCGAGCCGGTGCCGCTCGAGGGACGGCCGGGCGGCCAGGGCACGGCGAATCAGAAGGCCGCGGCTGCGGGCAGCGTCGCGCCGCAGCCGCAGACGTCGGCTGCGCGAACCATCGTGTCGCACTGCGTGCACCGCACGATGGGCTCGTTGAGACGCCACGGCGCCCAGATCCCAGTCTGCCCGGCCGAGGCGATCTGTGGCCCGAACATCCGTGCGACGGCCTCGCGATGGCCCCCGTTGCCGCGGATGCCGCGCGCCGCCTCGGGCGTCTCCCACGCGCTGATCGTGTACATCCGCCGCCCGACGGTCACGCCGACGAACGAGATGAACCCGGGCGCGTCCAGCAACTCGTGCACGATCTCGCGCGAGCGCGTACGCACCTCCTCGACCTCCTCGTCGCTGCGCGCCTCGAGGAACGTCAGGCTGATCGCGCCGGCGGGTGCCTCCCGGCCCGCCGATGCGCGGGAGGCGACGCCGAACGTCCACGGTCCGATCGTCGTCGGCTGGACGATCACATCGAGGCCGAGATCGCGCGGTACGCGCGCGCTGTCGAAGTAACCCGTGACCGAGGCGATGCCCGAGTCGTCGTCGGCGAACGTGATGAAGTCGGCGCCGGGGAGCGCGATCTCGCGGCCAGTCGGCGGCAGGCCGTTGAACGGCCCGCTGTTGGTGCCCCGCATGACCCACTGTGCCGCGACCGCCCCGTCGTCGGTCAGCGACGATGTGACGAGCTCGAAGCGGAGGTCGGGGAATGCGGCGGCGAGCCCCGCCGCGTACGCGCCTGTGGCGCCCGGATCGAGACCCTTGACGTTCGGATCCGAGTACGTGCCGTTGGGCGCGAAGGTGGCCGCGATCGCGTCGGCGTCATGGGCGTTCCAACCGTCGAAGTAGCGCTGAGCGTGGGCGAGGCGATCCATTTCCCCCTCCAGTCGTCGAGTCCTCGAGCCCACCCGCAGACAGCGGGGCTAGGAGCCCATCTGCTGCATCTGGGGCATTGGATTGGTCCCCGGGGTCGTCAGGGCCGGGATCGCGTCGGGCGCGACGAGCAAGAGAACGCCCAGGGCAAACAGGATCGCAGCCGTCCCGTACGTCGCAGCGCGACGCCACGGAAGGGTCTTCTCTGCCGCGATCAGCGCGGCGACGAGAGCCATCCAGACGAGGCTCATGATGCCAAGCGCAAAGAGCGAGGCCATCAACGCCCAGCAGCATCCGACGCACCAGGCGCCGTTCTTGGCACCCATTCTCAGTGCGCCCAGCCGGCCGGCGCGCCACGATCCGAGCAGGAATCCGAGCGGGCTACGGCATTTGCCGAGACAGACGTCCTTGAGCGGCGTGAGCTCATAAACCGCTGCGAGGACGAGCGTGGCCGCTGCCACCCAGCGACCGGCACCGTCCCACGAGAGCGCGTCGCCTGCCACCCCAGCACCGACCGCCGCGAGCGCGAATGCGAACACGCCAACGCAGCCCCAGACAGCAAGGTAGCCCGCCGTGAAAAGCAGGGGCGAGAGCGGGGAACGCTGGCCGGTCAGGCGGGAATACAGGGCCACCGTCGGGGCAACCGACGGAAACATCATCGCGGCCATCATCACGACCCAAACGGCAACGAACCAGCCGAGCGTTCCGAGGCCGGTCCACGGCCCGTTGTCCATCCCCTGCATCTGGTCCGCCGTCCACCACCAGCCGGCCGCAGCCAGGGCGAGGAGCGCAGCGACGATCCCAAGCCGGGCGCGAGCGGCTGCATACGCGGGCGCAAGACCAGCTTCGCCCGGAGCTCGGTCGGGCGCTGCGGCGATCACGCGTTCAGGCAGCCCAGGAGAACTCGGACGTCGACAGCCCGGTCTTGCCCTCGTACGCGATACCGAAGGCGTCGATCCGCGAGCGCTTCGCCTCCGCCATCGTGAGGTCCGATGCCACCGGGTGGAACATGCCGTTGAACTTGACCGGCTGGCCAGTCTCGACACCGAACGGCACCACATCCTCGATCTCGAAATCGATCACGTCACCGATGCGCACGCTGTGCCGCAGACCGTCGTCATGGACCTCGATCGCCGCGCGCTCCACGCCCAGCATCTCGCCCACCAGCGGGGCCAGCGCCCCCATCGGGCCTCCCAGCTGGCCGCCGAAGACCTGAACCAGCTTGTCCAGTTGCTCGTCTGTCGCCCGTTCGTCGACGAACACGCCGAGACGCCAGTTCCCGTCGGTCATGACCTTCGGCGTTTCCGCGATGGCGGCAACCTTGAGCCCGCCGACGTCGGTGCCCTCGATCTCGCCCTCGCGAAGATTGAAGACGAGGGTCACGCGACAGAAGTCGTACGTGGCACCGTGGTCGAAGGACAGGTTGCACGGGCACATGAGCTCACACGAGCACGTCTCGACGTAGCTGCCCTTGAGATGCCAGGACACGAACGACCTCCTCTCAGCGCGGAGGCCGATCCTACGTTTCGCGGCGAATCGCGTCAACCGGACGAACCCTCGGTCACGCGGCGGCCTCCGCGACGGGCGAGCGCTCCCTGCGCCCGGCCGAATTGGTCACCAAGCGCCTCACTCGCTACGTGCCCCTGACTCGCTAGAAACGTTCGGTCTCTTACCGAGATCTACGCCGAACTGCATTCTGGACAGCGAACGAAATGGACGATGGCGCTTGTGGTCCCGCCGCATTCGCATGACGTCGGCGGCGGAAGCCATCTCGTCCGGTTAATCGCGGGATGCAAGTCGCTCGAAGGTGGTGGCGGATTGAACGGCAGGGAGCTTATGGTGGTCGTTGCCGACGCGAACAGCGTATTTCGGTCCGGCGTCGTCGGAGTGCTCGCGCGCGAGACAGGAATACGCGCGGTTCCCGCCGCGACGACCGAGGCGCTCATCGGCTTGGTCGATAAGTTCCGGCCGGCGGTGGTGCTCGCTGACGTCGACCTCCCCCCGGTGGCGGGGTCGAGGCGATCGTGCGCGTCATGCGGCGCGCGCCGACGATCGAAACCGTCGCGATCGCGTCTGACCCTGACCGCGAAGTCGTCCTCGCAGTCGTACGGGCGGGCGCACGCGGCATCATCGAGCGGACGGTGCAATCGACCACCCTCGCCTCGATCGTGCGGCACGCAGCTGCGGGAGAGATCACACTCCCGCGCCACCATTTCGGCCACGTATTGGACGCGCTCGCTCGCGCGGAGCGACGGATCGACGCCGGTGTGGCCCTGGCCCCCCTCTCCAATCGCGAGCGCGAGGTCCTCGCGTTGATCGGGAAAGGCCGCCGCAACCGCGAGATCGCCGATATTCTCTCGATCTCGGAGCTCACCGTGAAATGCCACGTTCACAACATGCTCGAGAAGCTCCGAGTTCCCACGCGCGCAGCTGCTGTCGGCCTCGCCGTCGCTGCCGAGCGATGGCCTCCCACGGACGCCCAACTCCGATCGGCGCAAGCGAGCTCGACAACTGAACGCTAGGCCGACACACCGCTCCATGGGTGACGGTGGAAGCTGAACATCATGGCGTTCTCGTGATGCTCGGCGATGTGGCAGTGCGTTCGGGGCGCGCGTGAACGTCCCGGCGCTTGCGTTCATGCGTATCGGTGCGGCTGTCCGTGACGACTTCGCCGCCGCTCGCGCTTTCAAGCGGCTCGCGGTGGGAGGCTGAACTTGTCGACTCGTCGGCTATGACTCAGTACGGGTCGTTTGGGGCGTGATCCTCGCGGCGCCGGCAGACGGCGCCAGGATGCT
Source organism: uncultured Actinomycetes bacterium (assembly GCA_963845865.1). GTDB lineage: Bacteria > Actinomycetota > Thermoleophilia > Gaiellales > JALYLC01 > JALYLC01. Next base: position 56,109 of record CAWJTT010000002.1, on the reverse strand, counting down.
GCTGTGCCCGTCCTCCCAGCGGACACGAAGGCGCGAAGGATCTTCATGGAGAACCTCCTCGATCACTCCCGCGCGGCTCGGCTGCGAGGCTCGTTCGGACTCGACGACGATTCTGTCGCCAACATGAACGCTCATCTGCGTCTCGACCTCCCTCGATTCGGCTTTGCCATGCCGTGGAGAGAGGTTAGCGCCACCAGTCGATAATCGCGAGAACGCTCCGGCGCCGCGACGCCGCGTCTTCAGTCGACGACGAACTGATCTTCAGTGTCACGCGGAAGGCGACAATCTCACGGCGCTCGACGTCAACCTTCAGGTGCCACTGGTCGAGCAGAGCCCGCCAGGGCACGCGCACAACTCCAAGCCGACGCGAGAATAGAAGGCGCGCCGCTGGGTATTTGGGAATGAACGACGCGCCTTCGCCCGCAATCGTAGCGGCGGCATCGTTGCGCCCAAGGGGGTTTATGCAGGGGGGTTTCACACGCCGCTTGGCGATTATTCCACTCACTACTGGCCCAGCTTGAACTGCTCCTCCCTCGCCGCCCGCCCGCGCTGGACTCCGTCAACGCTCGATCCTTACGGCCGCGACCCGTCTTGCAGGTTGTGGTTCGGCCGCGCGCGCGGGCTCGATCAGGAGCGGGGCTGGTGTCAGCGCAGGAGGTCGAGGCAGAAGTCCTCCGCGTCGCGGCCGCGGATCCACACGACCACGGGCACGAACACTGAGCTGACCTCAGGCGCGCTCGCGGCGCGTGCCGAGACCGAGGAGGATGCCCTCCCGGTCGATCGCCGGCACGGAGGTCATGAAAAGGACGATCCCGTGCTCGGGCGCCTCGATCGCGAACAGCTCGTCGCCGAAGAGATCTTCGATGGCGCCCAAACGCTGTCCGGCGGCAACCTCGTCTCCGGGATTCACCTCGGCGCGCCACCAGCCCGCAGTCGGCGCATAGAGCCAGGCGAAGCGCCGCGAGAGCACGCGCGAGGGCGCCGGCGAAGGATCGCCCGCGAGCATGCCGAGCTCCCGCATCACTGAGCGCGCGCCGCTCGCGAGACTGTCGACAGCGGATTGTTCGAGCAAGCCGCGGCCACCGGCCTCCGCGACGACGCCCGGCACGCCGGCGTCCCCCGCCGCGGCGATCGACGTCCCCTCGATGCGCTCCGCTCGGGGCACCTGGATCAGATTCTCGAACCCAAAGGCGGCCGCCATGCGGCGGGCGGTCGCATCGACCTCCGACTCGTCGAAGAGCACGAACGGGTGCAGCGCCTCCACCATGTCGCCGCCATGTAGGTCGATCAGGTAGTCGCTCGGCTCGATCAACTCGTGGAAGACGTGGTAGGTCAGCGCCTCGGTGAAGCTGCCCTCGCGGTCGCCTGGAAACGTGCGGTTCGGGTTCTTCGCGTCCTGGGGCGAGACGAATGGCGAACGCTGCACGAACGAGGCGGGATTCACGAACGCGAGCGCGAGCACGCGGCCGGAGAGTTCGCTCGGGTCGAGCTCTCGCACGAGCGAGCGCACGGCCTGGATCGAGGAGTACTCGCAGCCGTGCACCCCCGCGAGCAGGCAGAGCGTCGGTCCATCGGCGACTCCCCGGACCTCGACGATCGGAAACTCGACATCCGCGAGGGCCGGATTGTCGAACCTGTGGAGTCGCCGTTCGATCATGCTTGACCTCGCTCGAGATGCGGACATAGATAGCGTCCCGTCCATCCTCGCAAACGGAAGGAGCACGATGAAGCGTGTGGTCACGGGCTGGGACGAGAGCGGCAAGCCCACCATCCTGTTCGAAGGCGAGCCGCCGACGGTGATGGACTTCGGTCCCATCGTCACTGCGGAACTGTGGGTGACGGACGCCACGCCACCCGACCCGAAGACGCGTACGGACACCTCGACGGGAACGTGGGATCTGCAGCCACCCGACGGCGGCCTGGCGTTCCGCATCGTGACGTTCCACCCGCAGTCCGACTCCGAATCCGCACCACCCGCCGACGCACCCCACTTCCTCGAAGCTCACGCCACCGACACGATCGACCTCATCGCCGTCATCTCCGGCGAGATCACGTTGGTCTTCGAGGGCCGCGAGATCACGCTGCGGCCGGGCGACTCGGTCGTGCAGCAGGGCACACCGCACGACTGGATCAACAAGGGCACCGTCCCCTGCGTCGTCGCGGGAGTGCTCGTCAGCACGCGCGCGTGAAGCCTGAGGTAGGCCCCGCCGAATGCGGCGTCGGCGCCGTGTGCGCCGCGCACTGCCGGTCTCAAGCGGCGACGCCCGATGGATCGAATCAGTGAGTCGATTCCCAGTCGGGCTGGTGCAGCTCGACATTGGTATTGGAGATGAAGCTGCGCCCCGAGCCGTCCGGGTTCATCGTCGCCAGACCCGTTCTCCCCTGCCCGCCCACGCGACGGTTGTCGAGGAACAGGATCCTGCGTCCATCGGGCGACCATACGGGATCCGCCGAACCCGCTTGACCGGCTGGGTTACGGGTCAGATTCAGCACGCGCCCGCCCTTGGCACTGACGAGATAGACGTCTCCGTAAGCATCCGGGTTCGGATACGCTTCGAACACAATTCGCTTGCCATCGGGCGACCAATCCGCATCCCCGGCGTGGATTGAGAACGAAGTCAACTGGTGCGGCGAACCTCCGTCGAGACGAACAGTGAATAGCGCGGCAGTCTCAGCGCGGCCCTTGCCCCGATACCGGGCGAAGACAAGCCGAGACCCGTCAGGTGAGAACCGCGGCGCAAGTTCGTTTTCAGCGTTCGCCGGAAGGCTTGTGACCCGCCGCAGGTTGGCGCCGTCGCCGTCCATCACGTAAATCCCCTGCTTCGCCGGATAGTCTCCCCGATCTGCATCGAACGCGATCAGCGATCCGTCCGGAGACCACGCGGGGTCTGCACTCGCGCCCCTCGAGTCCGTGAGCCTCTTCACGTCCGACCCGTCGGCGCTCATCACGAAGATGTCATTGATCTGCTTCGAATCGCTGGGACGTAAATCCGTGCGCGCGCTATCGAATGCCAGCGTACGGCCATCGGGCGACCACACAGGCCAGCCGCTGTCCGCCGCCTCGCCCGTCAACCTCTTCGCCGCCTCGAGGCGGGCATCAGCGACCCAGATTTGCCAGTGGTCGTTCGCGTCCTTGCGCATGTACGCGATGCGCCCGTTCGTGCCAGGCCTTGTCGCTACTGCAGCCGGCATCGCCACCAACAGGCCAAGCCCGAGGGCTGCGGACACACCGAAGACTGCGCGCACAGATCGGATTCGCGCTGCCCGCGGGGCATGCCCATGAACTCGCCCTCAGGCGTTCCCGTCGCACGAACGCGCGCGACCAACATTGTCGCCGCTCACGAATACCTCTCCGCCTCCATGCGCAGATCTTATCCGGGCGCTCCCTAGCGCCTTAGAACCGGCGGGACCGGGCGAGGGGCGGGCGGCACCGGGTATCAGCACGCGCTTATGGCCGAGGGTGCGCGCGACCGCTGCAACCGCGTAAGGATTGTGTTCGAGGTTCGGGGATGGCGTTGCAATCCTTCGCCTTTGATCGCATTACTGAGGTCTCCGGGTCATGCTCAAGAGGAGAATCCGATGCGGATGAAGCTTGTGATATTCGTCGCGCTAGCGGGCGCGGTGTCGCTGGCTCTCGCGGCTGGCGCGAGTGCCGCGGCGCCGCAGTATGGAGCGAAATGCAATGCCGCCTGGAGCGGCATGCGCGGAACACACGAGTACCGCGTCTACAAGAAGGCATGCATGACGGCGGCACTCGCCGCCACGCAGGCCGCGCGCGAGGCCGGCGACAGCGACGACGACGACGCAAACGCCTCGCGCGCCACCGCGGCCTGCCGCGAGCAGTCCCCGCCGCCCCGTCGCACAAAGACCGCACGCGCCGCCTACCGCGCCTGCGTCTCGGCCGCCGTGGCCGCACAGAAGGCCTACGGCGGGCGCCCGCTCACCGCAACCCTCGCCGGCGTCAGCGGCGACGCCACCACCGACCAGGACGGCACCGGCACCGCCGCTTTCACGCTCAACCAGGGTCACGGACAGATCTGCTACGACGTCACCTGGACCGCCTCGGCGTCGTCAGCGGCCTCCATATCCACGCCGCTTCCAACAACGCGATCGTCGTGCCACTCGACGCCGACGCCGTGCTCACCGACGGCAACGCCAAGGGCTGTGTCAACGGCATCGCCAAGAACCTCATCAAGGCCATCCGCCAGCACCCCGAGCAGTACTACGTCAACGTCCACACCGACGAATTCACCGCAGGCGCGATCCGCGGCACACTCCAGACCTAGACCCGCACGAGGTCCCGAGGCTCCGTCTCCAAAGAGACGGAGCCTCACCGCGCCCGGGACTCAACTGAGAGAGCTCCGGGAAAACCTCAACCCGCGGGCCCTGACCGCCGCCGGCTCCGGTTCGCGACGTCGAACTGCATGCTCGTTTCTCAAATTCCGCGACGGTCAGGAGCGGCAGGCCATCGCGTTGGGGCCTCAGGGATGCACCTCGGTCCTCCCCGGTCACGAATGCGGGGCCGACCGCCAGCCCTCCCGGCCGCGGTGCGCCGCAGGCCTATGCCGCACGCCGGCAAGGTCATGCGCCTCCTGCTTGCGGCTCGATGTTCTGGTTGAGCCGGAACACGTTGCTCGGGTCGTGCTCGGTCTTGAGCGCGACCAGGCGTGCGTACGTCTGGTCACCGTAGGACGACCGCGCCGCATCGGCGTCACCGAGGAAGTTGATGTACGCACGACCGGTGGAGACGTCCTCGGCCGCAGCGATCACGCCGCGCGCCCATACACGGTGTGACGAGCCCGCCTCCGCGTCGTGCCAGCCTGTCGCGGCGTTGAGCACGAAAGGCATCGACCGCTCCGCGAACGCGGTCGCGTCGTCGGTGACCCGCGCGACCTCGCCGCCCATCTGGTGGACGTGGATCTCACACTGCGGGCCGGGCGCCGCGAGATGAAGCTCGGTCAACCGGTCGATCAGCGCGCCGTCGAGGCCGGAGAGATTCGTCGCCTTGAAGTAGGAGTTGATTCCCTTCCCCCAGAGCGGATCGATGAGCGTCTGGATCACCTGGTACGGCATCGGCCCCAGCAGGTCGGCGATGGGTTCCGCGACCGCGCGAAAGTCGGCGACCAGTGACTCCCCCGTCTCGAGCGGGCCTGCCGAAACGGCGATGAATGCCGCCACCTTCTCGCCGTGCCACTCCGCCGGGATCACTGGCAGCGGCGGTGCCGTCGTGAGTACGACCAGCGCAGTGATCTCGTCCGGCGCGTCTCGCGCCCAGTCGCGGAAGGCGTGCAGGAGATCTCGGGCAGCGGCGGCCGCGTAGAAGATCGGGCCGGCGTAGACCATCGGGCCGACTGCGTGGAGCTCGAACTCGAACTGGGTCACGATGCCGAAGTTGCCTCCGCCGCCGCGAAGCCCCCAGAACAGGTCTGCATTCTCCGCATCGTTCGCGTGGACGAGGCAGCCGTCCGCTGTGACGACATCGGCCGCCACGAGGTTGTCGCACGCGAGGCCGTGCAGGCGCATCAACCAGCCGATGCCGCCGCCGAGTGTGAAGCCGCCGATACCGGTGGACGACACGAGACCACCTGTCGTTGCGAGCCCGTATGCCTGCGTCTCGTGGTCGACATCCGCCCAGACGGCTCCGCCGCCGACGGTCGCCCGGCGAGCCTCGGGATCGACGCGAACACCGTTCATGGGCGAGAGGTCGATCACGAGCCCGCCGTCGCAAGTCGAGAAGCCTGCGACGCTGTGGCCGCCCCCACGCACGGCGACGGGCAGATGGTTGCTGCGCGCAAAGCCGATCGCGGCTATCACGTCGGCCGCGCCGGTGCACCTGGCGACGAGCGCGGGACGGCGGCCGTCGTGCGCGCCGTTCCAGATCCGGCAGGCGTCCGCGTACCCCTCGTCGCTCGAGGTGAGGATCTCCCCCCGCACGGTTTCGCGTAGCTCCTGGACCGTTGCTTCTCCGAGCACCGGGGCGATGACTTGGGTCACGTCCTTCCTCCCTTCCTCTTGGCATTCGGGGAAGTGGTATCCGGAGCGTCTTTGAGCAGCCTTAGCGGCTCCTTAGCAGCAAGGCTGCGCAGGCGCTCGTCGACGATTTCGAGGCCGAGCGCGTCGGCCCGCGCGGCGTAACGTTCGCGCGCATCGGCGAGGAGCGCGGTGGCACGCTCGGTGTCACCGCGCAACAGCGCAACCTCGGCGAGCCCTGCGAGCGTGCTTGCGATCCAGCGCTCGCGCTGCGTCGCCCCAAGCACGGAAAGAGCCTCCTGCAGAGCGGCCTCTGCGTCGTCGAGGGCGCCGCGCGCCACCGCAAGATCGGCGGTCCGCCAGAGCGTGCTCGCGAGGCCCCACCGGTCGCCCGCGCGCCGGAAGATGTCGCGGGCCTCGGCAAGGTAGCACTCGGCGTCATCGAAGTCGCCGGCGATCGTCTCGACGAGGCCGAGGCCGGAGAGCACGAGCGCTCGGCCGCGTCTATCGCTCAGGCCGGCTCGCAGGTCGATGGCGCGTTCGAGGTGAGCGTGCGCGCCTGCGACGTCGCCCTCGGCAAGCGAGGTGTACGCGCTGCGAACGAGCACCGTCGCGAGCCCCGCGTCGTCCACAGCGGCCCTGAAGCGCGCCTCGCTCTCCTCGAGCAGTGCCCGTGCCCGCGGGATGTCACCGCGAACGCGCGCGATGCCGGCCTGGTTTGCCAACGCGTAGCTCACTGCCGCGGCGCAGGAGATCTCGACGAAGGGCAGCAGTGTGTCTTCGAACAGGTGCCTCATCCCGGGCCGCCCCTTGGGCTGGCTCATGCGGATCTCGGCGATGTTCAGAGGAGAGGGAATCGTCTCGGGCGATCCTTCCAGCGCGCGGAATGCCTCGACGCTCTGCGCGACGAGCTTGTCGGCGCTTGCCAGGTCGCCTGCGATCCAGCCCGCGACGCCCAGCGAGTGAATGCTGATCGCTTCGCTGGCGGCAAATCGCTCTCTGCGTGCAAGCTCGAGTGCACGCTCGAGCCAGGGCACCGCGACCTCGACCGCGTCGCTTGCGACTCCGCATTCCCCGATGAACTGCAGTGCGCGCCATTCATGACGCGCATCTCCGATCTCCGAGGCGACGGCGTGGCTCTCCTCGGCGAGCGCCAGGCCGGCGGCGAGCGTGCCGCTGCGGAGCTCGATCGCCGCCGCTCCGAGCAGAGCCTCCGCCGCGAGTGTCGTTCGTTCGGGGCGTGCTTCGAGGACCTCGGCGAAACGCCGCCTTGCCTCGTCGAGCTCGATCCGGCGCAACCAAAAAGGCAGCAGAGCGACACACAGACGGAGAGCGTCGTGCGACGCGCCCGCGAGCAGGACGGTGAGGGCGGCGCGGAGGTTTGGCGACTCGCGGTCGAGCCTGGGCGAGCCTCGTTCTCGCTCGGCCAGCGCGAGCGCCCAGCGGGCATGCCGGTCCGCGACCGCCCGCTCCTCGCCCGCATCGGCGAGCCGCTCGCGTGCGTACATCCGGACCGTCTCGAGCAGGCGGTAGCGCCGTTCCCGGCCTCGTTGCTCGACGCTGACGAGCGACTTCTCGGCGAGGCGCGCCAGGACGTCAGCGATCCCAGACACGTCGAGGCTTTCCACCGCGCAGACCTCCTCGACCGCCTCGAGCTCGAAGCCGCCGGCGAAGACCGCAAGCTGGCGGAACAGCAACTCCTCGTCGGGCTCGAGCAGATCGTGGCTCCACTGGAGCGTGGCCGTCAGCGTCTGCTGCCGTGTCGGTGCGGAGCTGCTCCGCGTGCGCAGGAGACGGAACCGGTCGTCGAGTCGCAACGCGATCGCAGCGGGGCTGAGCGCTCCGACCCGCCCGGCCGCGAGCTCGAGCGCGAGCGGCAGCCCGTCGAGGCGGAAGCAGATGCGTGCGACGTCGTCCGCGTTTTCCTCGTCGAGTGTGAAGCCCGGCGCGGCTGCCGTTGCGCGGTCGGTGAAGAGAAGCACGGCCTCGTATTCGCCGAGTTGATCCGGCGAGAGCATCTGCTCCGGACTGGGGATGTCGAGCGACGGCACGCGGAAGACGACTTCTCCCGGCACACGCAGTGGTTCGCGGCTCGTCGCGACGATCGTCAGCTTGGGCGCGGAGCGGAGCAGCGTGTCGCACAGCGTGGCCGTCGCGGCCAGCACGTGCTCGCAGTTGTCGAGAACGAGGAGCAGCGTTCGCGACGAGAGAACGTCGATTGCCGCTTCGACGAGGTCCTGAGTCGGCAAGGCGCGCACGTCGAGCGCAGCTGCGACGGCCTCCGGAATCAGCCGTGCCTCCGCGAGAGCACCGAGCTCGACGAGCGCCGCTCCCGCGTCGTACAACTCTTCGGCGCTTCGTGCCAGCTCGAGCGCCAGCCGTGTCTTGCCGGCGCCGCCCGTCCCGGACAGGGTGAGGAGGCGCGTGCGCCGGAGCAGCGACTTCAGCTCGGTGAGCTCCTGGCCTCGGCCGACGAACGAGCTCGCGTCGGCCGGGAGGCTGAACGACCTCGCGGAGCCGAGGGTGGCGACCGCCTCCTCGAGCTCGGCTGCGAGCGTGAGGAGCTCGTCGCGACGCGTCTCTGCCCAGTCGTCGTAGCGATTCTCCGGCAGGAGCTCACCGCTGTAGAGCGTGAGCGCAGCCCGGTAGGCGGTAGGAGTCTCGACCCGGCGCGCGTGGGCAGCCGCGAGCTCGAACCGGTCGACGTCGACATCCGCTGTGAGGGAGAGGACTTCGTCCCGCAGTTCGATCGCCTCGGCGTCGAGCGCACGCCGCGCTACGTGCACGGCCTGGTGAAGGTTGTTCGCAGCCGCCGCTGGATCGCGGTCTCGCCAGAGCACGTCCATCGCCTGTTCGCGATGCAGCCGGTGGCCGGGCGCGAGCGCGAGCAGCTTCACCAGCTCGCGCGCCTTCTTCAGCCGCCAGGCCGCCGGAGAGACGCCGACGCCGTCCACTTCGGCTGCGAATCCACCGAGGAGCCTGAGGTTGACATCGCGCATTTCGACGACAACCTAGACGCGGCGTTGCTCCAGGGCCATTCCCGCCTCGCGTGCCCGCTCGGCCGAGCACGCGGCTACCGGACCTAAGAAAGCGCAAAGAGGACGCAAAGGCGCGCTTCCTAGCCTGCGGACGCGGAACGTCAAATCGCATTTCACACAGGAGGTCCGGTATGAACATCAAGCTACTCGGATTGGCTCTGTTCGGCGCTCTCGCGGTCGCCGCACCGTCGTTCGGCGCCGACCCGCCGATCGTCGCCAAGCCACTCGCCGTCGGGACGATGAAAGCGACGACCATTCATGCGACGACGGGATCGATGATCCTCGAGTCGATCAGAATCGCGCCCGGAGGAAGCCTCGGCTGGCACACGCACGGGTCGCCGGTGGCCGTCGTCGTGACCGGCGGCACGGTCACCGTCTTCGACCCGGCCGTGGCGAACTGCAGGCCGTTCAAGGTGTCGAAAGGGCAGTCCTTCGTCGAGCCCGCGAACCACGTTCACCTCGCGCGAAACGACGGCAAGGCTCCGATTACGCTCTACGCGCTGTATCTCGGAGTGCCGAAGCCGGCGCAAGCGAACATCAAGACGACCGCGCCCAGCGGTTGCAACGCCTGAACTGCTGGTTGGGCCGGCGGGCCGCTCTTTGGTTCGCCGGCGCACACCCTGGGCTCGCTGCGAGATGGCGTTCCCGGGAGGCCCCAATTGAGCCGCACACAAGATCGCGGGCGTAAGTCGCGTTCGACCGCGGACATCCCCGCACCTTCCCACGTACGACGCCGAAGGTATTCAGAAGTGCGGGACGCACGAAGCCGCCTGGACTGCCTCGTGTCGAACTACCCCGTAACGAGCTCAGAGTGTGCCGTATGGCCGAGCCGAAGCGCCACCCGGGACGCCATCAGCCGAACACGTCCGCCTCCAGGGCCGCGCCGCGAGCTACGGTGTCCTTGGTCGACGAAAGCGCGGGGCCAGTCTGGCGCGCTGAACCCTGGAAGGAGGGAGCAAGAATGGGATTGCTGACGTGGTGGCGGAAGTCGGACGCCAAAGTCGAGGACAAGGCTGGCGCAGCGGACGCCAAGATCGAGGACGAGGCTCGCAACGTGGAGACACAGATGGCTGACGCGAGCGACAAGCCCGAGCCCCCCGCGGAGGGCGGTGCGGAGTAGATCAAGCGCGCCGCTGAGTCCATCCAGTGCACTCACCAGAAGATCCTTCGTCCCTCGAGTCTCCTGCCCGACTCGCGACGAATCCGTATGCCGCGAGGCGAAGCTCGGGGAGCAGACTCTCGGCCGCGTCGATTTCGCACTTTAGAACCACGGCGCGTGGCACCTGATTTGGCTTGTCTAAAGGGGTGAGAGACGGGATTCGAACCCACGCCCTCTTGGACCACAACCTGACCGACCTACGGCACGCTGGCCCATCTCCGGACTGCCCCTCAGGCTGCCGCGGCGTATGGTGTCGGAATGGCCCCCGATGACGGTACCTGGTACGAGCTCTGGCCCGACAGCCATCGGCCGGTCGAGTGCGAGCGCTACCGAGACAAGGCCGAGGCAAGGGAAGCTGCCTTGCGCATGCGAGCGCGCGAGACCAGCCTTCAGTACGTGGACATCGTGGCGATGCAGATCCTTGATGGCGAGGCCTTGAAGCCGCGCGCTGTGGACAGCATCTAGGGTGAGTTCTCGACCTGCCGCAAGTGCATCGCACCGTCCGCGGCCGCTTTAGCGGCTCCATTCCGGCCGGTTCGCAGGGTTCCCCGCCAGCCGCACGAGCAGCGCGCGGCGACATCCGGGTGTCCCTCCGAATCGGCGCCCCCGACCTCGATAACGGTGACCGTGTGCTCAGCCATCGAACCAACCTAACCCGGCACGTCTCGTTACGTTCGGTCAGCGCCCTCGCGGGCTACTTGCCTGCGGAGTTGAGCGCTGCGCAGCACCTGCAGAGGGGCAACTTGCCCATACCGCGCGCGAGGTTTCGATCCTCGATGTTGTTGCCTTCGATGCACCGCGTGTTGTCGTGGTGCTTCGTCGCCACGGGTCGCGTCGAGTACCAGGGCCGTACTGTCGGCATGATGTCGTTCCTCTCCGAGTCTCTGTGACGAGATGTCACGTCGCCGCGCGCTGCTGGGACTTGGCCTGGCGCCCTAACCGAACCTCAGAGATCAGGGGCGGCTAGCGCGTAGAGAGGAGGGGCCAGTCTTCAGGCTCGCCCCTCCTCGGAGACCCTCGGGGAGTGGAAGCGCCGAAGGGTCTAATGCCTCGCCCCTACCGCGGAGCCGGCTGATTGTAACGATAGTAGCATGCCGACAGAGCGCGCGCCGAAGCGCGTGACCGGCACGGAAGGCAAGTCCTGCCTCGCCGCAAAGCCGAAGGCCGCGAAGAAGCCCCCGCGAATGCATCTCGCCTGCTGTGGCAGGAGGCCGGCAAAGGACATCTCGCTGGCCTGACTGAGCTTCTGCGTCCTCGCCGAGGTCGATCTGCACCCAGTTGACCGCGCCGGTGAGGACGCTGCTCTCACCTTCGTAGTCGTCGCTGACCGGGGACGCGGTCTCTCGCCCGACGTCGGCCGTCTCGTCCGCGGAGAAGATCAGCGGCAGTCGAGCACGCCGGCATTGCGTACGCCTCGCTGGTCTCCACCGTGCGCGGTCCTCTTACAGCGATGCGGGGCATGCTCATTCCTCCTCGGCGTGGTCGCCCACGACAGCCTTGCGGCGACGCGCAGCGCAGCGCATCGCGACGAGCCGCAAGCCGTAGGTGCGGCTACCCTCCAATCACGGCTACCCGCTTAACTCATGGGAGCGTTAGGAACGCGCCGTCGGATTCAGCCCGTCATCTGTCCGTGCAGTAGAAAGCGGGTCGAAGAGGTCGCCCGCCTCGCGCAGTGGTGCGCGGATCCGACACCGTACGCTGTGCTAATGGAGCGCCTCTACGCCGCAACCGGGGACGGCATCGTTCGGCTCGACGAGGCGGGCGAGGCGTGGACGGTCGAGCTGGCGCTGTCAGGAAGCGGGGCGCAGTGCCTCGCCGTCGACTCGGTCGACCCCGACACCGTCTACGCCGGTCTGCGCGAGGGCGGTGTGCGCCGCAGTGTCGACGGCGGCCGAAGCTGGGTCGAGTGCGGACTGCCCGAGCCGGGGGTCTTCTCGCTCGCAGTGAGCGCTGCCGATGGGGCGGTGTATGCGGGCACCGAGCCGAGCCGGCTGTTCCGAAGCGAAGACCAGGGCGGGAGCTGGCGCGAGCTCGAGGCGCTGCTCGAGCTGCCGTCGCGGCCGAGCTGGAGTTTCCCGCCGCGGCCGTGGACGTCGCACGTGCGCTGGATCGCGCCGAGCCCGCTCGACCCCGACCTGCTCCTGGTCGGGATCGAGCTCGGCGGGTTGATGCGCTCGACCGACGGCGGGCAGAGCTGGCAGGACCATCGTCCCGGCGCGCAGCCCGATGTGCACTCGCTCGCTTGGCACCCACACGCACCGGGACGCGCATATGAGGCCGGCGGTGGCGGCACCGCTTTGAGCACCGACGCGGGCGAGACCTGGCGGCCGGTCGACGAGGGCCGAGATCGACACTACGCGTGGTCGGTCACGGTCGATCCCGACGACGCCGACTGCTGGTACGTCTCGGCGAGCACCGGCCCGTTCGCTGCCCACGGTCGCCGCGATCCGCAGGCGCGCATCTACCGGCAGCGCGACGGCCAATCCTGGCAGTCGCTCGCGGGCGGGCTCCCGGAGCCGCTGCCGGCGATGCCCTACGCACTCCTCGCCACCGACGGTCGCCTCTTCGCCGGCCTCGCCGATGGCCAACTCTGGGAGAGCCGCGACCGCGGCGACACCTGGACTCCGCTTCAACTCGAAGGCGACAGCATCGCCGCGGTACTCGCGCTCGCACCAGCGGCTGAGCGAGAGCGCATCGTCTGAGGCTGGACAAGACGCGCGACCGGCGGGCCGCTCGAGAGATCCCATCAACAGCGCGAATCGCAGAAGGGGGTGCCGCACGCTGTCGGGCTGCTGGTAGCGATGTCGGGCTCGAGTCGCTGCGAATCGTCGCGAAGTCCTGGCGGCCGAGCCACTCCTATGGAGCTCTATCCGGGTGCCAGATGATCTCCCATAGGTGGCCATCAGGGTCACGGAAGTAGCCGGAGTAGATGCCCCAGGGTCGGTCGTGGGCTGGTGTGACCGTGGCACCCGCGGACGCCGCCTTCTCCAGCAGCCCGTCAACCTCCTCGCGGCTACGAACGAGTTGCGCAAGGCTGAACTCGCCGCTATGCGGCGGCCCGATCGGAATCGCTGCGTCCTTGGCGAGATCGGTCCGGGGGTACAGGTTGAGGAGCAGGCCGCCCTCGAGTTTGAACATCGCGATGGCGCCGTTCGCGCCGGTCATCCCGTCCCTCCATTCCCTCCCGATGATGCCCTTCGACTCGAGGCCGAGACCGCGGTAGAACGCGAGCGTGCGCTCGAGGTCGGCCACGGCCAAGGTGATCACGTCCAGACGCGGTTCCACGGTGTGTCGTTTCTACCCGACGCGGCGGGAGCGAACCTGCGATCGTCCGCGAGGTCGCACCGAGGTCGCAAGGCCACGCAAAACGCGACGAAACGCGGCTACTCCCGACACACGCGGAGCCGCATCGTTGAGCGGAAACCCTCATGGTTCGACCCCTCCTACGTTCATGGTAAGGAGGGGAGGTCCAGGGTGCGAGCTCCTGACAGGGCTTGCAAGGGAATTGCAGGCAGTTGCGGTGCGAGCGACTACGCGGGCCACGGCGAGTGGTCCGTCGAGATCGGAGATCCTCGGACGGTGAGCGGCGCGCACCGGTGCGCGCCGCTCGGGCGTGTCCGTCAGCGGAGCGACTTGAAAGCTGCGCGGATCTCGGTCGAGAAGAGTTCGGGCTCCTCCCAGGCGGCGAAGTGGCCGCCCTTGCCGACCTCGTGGAAGTAGATGACGTTCGGGTAGCTCGCATCGACCCAGCTGCGCGGGGTCTGCCAGATCTCGCCCGGGAACGTCGTGAAGCCGAACGGGATCGCCGGCGGCGGGAGCGGCTGGCGGCCCGCGGCCGGGGCGTCCGGCCCGTAGGCCTCCCAGTACGACCGGGCCGCGGAGGCGCCGGTGCCGGTCAGCCAGTACAGCGTGATGTTGTCGAGGATGTGGTCGCGCGTGAGGTTGCCCGAGGTCTGCCCGTCGACGAAGGCGCGCGCGATCTTGTAGTAGGCATCCGTGTCGTGGTCGACCATCCAGGCGGCCAGAGCGATGGGCGAGTCGAGCAGCGCGTAGCCGATCGTCTGCGGGCGGGAGGCCATCTCGACGAAGTAGCCGTTTCCGGACTGCTGGAAGGTCGCGATCTGCGCGGCCGCCGCGCGTTCCTCGTCGGTGTCCGTCGGCATGGTGCCGCCCAGCGCCGGTACGAGCAGGTTCGTGTGGATCCCGACCAGGCCCTCGGGCGCCTGGCGGCCCATCGCGTCAGTGACGCCGGCGCCCACGTCGCCGCCCTGGGCCACATAACGGGTGTAGCCGAGACGGCGCATGAGCTCCGCCCAGGCCAGCGCGGTGCGGCCGAGGTCCCAGCCGATCTCGACCGGCTCGCCGGAGAACCCATATCCGGGCAGGGAGGGCAGAACGAGATGGAAGGCATCGCCGGCGCTGCCGCCGTGCGCCGTCGGATCCGTCAGCGGCCCGACGGAGTCGATCATCTCGATCACGGAGCCGGGCCAGCCGTGGGTCATGATCAGCGGCAGCGCGTTCTCATGCGAAGACTTGACGTGGATGAAGTGGACGTCCACGCCATCGATCTCGCACACGAACTGCGGCAGCGCGTTCAGGCGCGCCTCGATCCGGCCGAAGTCGTATTCGTCCAGCCAGTAACGCGCGAGCGCTTGCAGCGCCTCCAGCTGGACACCCTGCGACCGGTCGGCGACCAGCTCCTTGCTCGGCCAACGTGTCGCACCGATGCGCTCGCGCAGGTCGTCGAGCTTCACTTCGGGAATGTCGATTTCGAAGGGGCGGATTTCGGCGGACGCCTGAGTGTCGGCGCTCATCGTGTCTCCTGTCGTCGGTGGGAGCAGTCGGTGCCTGCTGAGCAGAATTTCGCCTTGAGAGGCGCCGTGCCGGGTGTGTTGCGCGTCGAAAGGGATAGCTTCGCCTGACTACGCGTTCGACTTGCTGCATCGAAATGCGCGTCCACCGCGTCTACCAGCAACCGCGCGCGCGTGCAAGCACGGCTGAAGCTCGAACTCCGGGGACCCAAGCTCATCGCGAATCGCAAGAACGACGGCTCCCCCTCCGCCACCAGCATCGTGCGGCAACGGATGATCGCGCCGGATCCGTCCAGGCGGATCGTGCGTACGGTGTTTCCCCGTCCGCGCCATCGCCGGGCGAATAGAGAACTGCTTTAGAACCACAGATAGAACCACGAGCGTTGACCAGCGAGCCGATGACAGCGCTGCCGCCAACGAGAATGATGGCCAGGATCTGTGCGGCGGCCGCTCCAGAACCTCCGTACCGTCGAACACCAGACCCGAGGCTGCGCGAAGGGAGATTCCCTGCTCACCAGCTTTCCCGCGACCGAACCTTACGAACACGGAATGCTCGCTGTCGGCGACGGCCAGCAGGTGTACTGGGAGAGTTGCGGCAACCCCTCCGGCAAACCTGCGGTCGTCCTCCACGGCGGCCCCGGCTCAGGTTGCACGGCCGGCATGCGGCGCTCGTTCGATCCGCGTGCGTACCGAATCGTCCTGCTTGACCAGCGCGGCGCCGGCCGCAGTACCCCGCGCGTGTCGCATGACACCCAACTCGATGCCAACACGACCGACCACCTGATCGCCGATCTCGAGCGGCTGAGGGAGCATCTCGGAATAGAGCGCTGGCTCGTCTGGGGCGTTTCCTGGGGAACGACGCTCGCGCTTGCCTACGCACAGCGCCACCCACAGCGCGTCAGCGAACTGGTGCTCGCATCCGTCGGCCTCACCCGGCCGACCGACATCCACTGGCTCTATCACGAGACCGGACGGTTCTTCCCCGAGGCGTGGGCGCGCTTCCGCGAAGGCGTCCCCGAGCAGCAGCAAGACGGGGACCTCGTCGCTGCCTACTACCACCTCCTGAATGTCGATCCCGACCCTTGCGTACGCCGCTGCGCGGCGCAGCGCTGGTGCGACTGGGAGGACGCCGTGCAGTCCCTCGAAGTTGGCTGGACGCCCAACGAGCGCTACTCCGACCCGGCCTTTCGGATCACGTTCGCGCGAGTCGTCGCGCACTACTTCCACCACGGTGCCTGGCTCAAGCACAACCAAATCTTGGAAGATGCGCATCGCCTCGCGGGAACGCCCGGTGTCCTTGTCCACGGCCGCATGGACCTCGGTGCGCCCCCCGACGCCGCATGGCAACTCGCGCAAGCTTGGCCCGATGCCGAACTGCATCTCGTCGAGACCGGTCACGGCGGTGGTCCGGAGATGATGCTGCGCCTCATCGACGCCACCAACCGCTTCGCCGCCCCGCCCTGAGTCGCCTTCGCCGGGAATCGGATGGCGTAGGATCGCGCTCCCTACCGAAAGAGGCTGAGCATGGCTATCGGCATCCGCATCAAGCTCGCGGGAATCACACAGGAGCAGTTCGACCAGGGTCACGATCACATCAACCCCGATCGCACGCCACCGAAAGGGCTGCTCTTTCACGCATCTGGGCCAATCGATGGAGGCTGGGGCATCATCGACTTCTGGGAGTCGCGCGAGCACTTCGACGCCTTCTCGGTGCGGATCGCCGAGGGAATGGCAGCAGCAGGAATCCAACCCCAAGGCCCACCCGACATCAAGGAGTTTCCCGTCCACGAGATGATCCACGCGTAGAGAGCGCTCACGGCTCGAGGTCGTAGCGGTAGTCCTCCGGCGAGGAGCGGGACGAGCACTACGCCGAAGGCGGCGCCGACATTCGCGTGCCTCCAGGCTTGCCTTAGAGAGCGTTACTACGCCGAGAGCGGGCGTGACCCGGCGACCCGAAACGCGCGGCAAAGATGCGCGAGCTTGACGCGCGGGACCCCATCAGCTTCACGAATTCGCAACAACGGCCTCGATGGAGACGATGAGCAATCGGCCATACTGGGCTCGAACAGCGACTCCAGCTTGTCGAGTCCATCAAGGACAACCGGCTCCACTACATCTACAACTGGGCCGGCATGACCGAGCAGCAGATCGTCGCCAGCGAGGACATCCCCATCGGCGAGAAGCTGATCCTGTCGGCCTCGTTCGACAAGAGCGGAGAAGACCCGCCCGGCGTCGCGACAGGACTGCTCTCACTCTGGCACGGCGACACCAAGGTCGGCGAGGGCCAGATCAAGACGCAGCCCGGAAAGTTCACCATCGGCGGCGAAGGGCTCTGCATCGGACGCGACGGCGGCGCCCCCGTCACCGACGACTACCCCGGAGACGAACCGTGGCAGTTCACCGGCGGCTAGCGACGATCCGAGCGAGAGAGTCCGTCGCCCAAAGCCGAGCGACGGACCTCTCCCAAGGCCGCTATCCCGGCGCGGCGGATATTTGACGCCGAAAGCTCGGTGCGGTTACCCGCGGCTGGCTCGCGTGTCGCCGGTCGGCGCGCTCGCGATCTCGGCTCCGCGGAACGCATCGTCCAGGAGATCCGCCGCCCGTGCGCTCGGCTGGTAGTCGGCGTAGATCAGCGTGGTCGCGAGGTCCCGATTGTGCGGCAGGATCGTCGGCCGGGCTTGAGTCCATGTGCTTGCTCTGATGCCGGCGGGGAGGTCGGTCGATCGGTCCGACCCGATGCCCGGCGTCACCTAGGCACCGCTCGGTGCGGACGGATGACGGCCCCACGGCGGTCGGTGTAGGCGAGGGCCGGCAGCGCCGGCGCCGCTGGCCCTCGCACGGCCTGTCAGCGGCGGCGCGCTGTTCTTCGGCTGGTGCGCCGGGCGACTCTACGGGCTCCCATCATCTTTTCACCTCACCTGTTGGTCGGTCAGTGCGCGGCCTTGGCGCGGCCGGTCGACATCGCGTGCTGCTCCTCGGCCTCCTGCGCCGAGACGAGCCCGATCTCGACGAGGTCGAGAGGGCTGATGAACGAGTCCGCGAGGCGGAACCCGCCGGCGCGCGCGATCGCGTCGCGAAGCGGCACCGCCCAGTGGTGCTCGATCAGGACCAACGCGGCCGCGGAGTCATTCGGGATCTCCTCGAGGACATCCCAGGCCTCGTCGTCGGTGAACACGGGCACGCCGCCCTCGGCGGCCGCCTCGGCACCCAGTTCGGCGCCCGCGACCATGCCCTCCTCGCCGTCGATCCCGAGGCCGATCAGCGCGGCGATCTTGCTGCCGAGCTCGATCGCCTCGTCCTTGGTCAGATTGCTGAGGTGCTCGATCTCGATCTCGCCCTGCGCGTCCTTGTGCACGGCCAGCGCGTCGATCACCCGAACGGCGTCGCTCTCCCGAAGCCGCTCGAGCTCGGCCTTGATCTCACCGTGAAACTCCGGATGGTCGAAGCCGAGCACGATCAGTTGAACCGGCCCGATTGCCATACGCGTCTCCCCTCTCGATCGCTGTCACTGAACCTGCACCATCGCGTCGCGCGCCCGGAAGCGCCTCACCCAGACGGGATGATCAGACGCTCATCGAGGCGTCCTGGCAGCGCCTCCACTTCTGGCCGGAGTGCCGGGCATCGGTCGTGTGGGCCGCGCGGACCGACGAAGCGCGCCCCTGCGCCAGTCGATCCGCGCCGCCTGCCGATCATGTCCACCACGCTGGATTAGAACCAGCGATCCCGGCGCACCTGCACCGCCGACTAATTCCGGGGTGAGAATCGCCGGGCGCGCGCCTAGACCTTCATCCAAATGCGCGACGGTGGTGTTGGTCGTCTCGGCGCTGACGAAGACGAGTTGCTCAGGTTCGCGTGTCAGGCTGATCTTGGCGCTCTTGACGACGAGCACGTTGCCGATGGCGCTGGCTGAGGACGCGTCGATCCCGCACCGACCGCTGGAGCGGCTGATGACGGCCAACGCCGCTACCGGAACTACGGCGGTGGCGCGGGCGCGTCGACAGCTACCGTCGGCGCGACTCGTCGCGCCTTGAGAGCCCGTAGAAGAACGCCACCAGCGCGACGATCACGGCGAGCGCCAGGACGATCTCCCAAAACGACCAGCCCGACAGGAAGATCGCCGCAGCAACGAGCGCGACGAGGATTCCCAGCAGTACGTTCCCGGCCGTCCAGTGGGCATCCACGCTGCAGACTGTAGCGACCGGGCAAGCGACTCGAACGACGCGGCCTCCGCGGGCTTCGTACGCAAATCCCTCAGGTGTCGTAGGCGCAAACGAGGCCACGAACACCGCGTTGCGTGTGAGATCCACGAGGCGCTCTCTTTCGCGTCGAGCTCGTTCGCAGGTACCTGCCTCGTTCGCAGCGCCTAAGCGAGATCATCGGCACGACCACCTACACGACGAGCGCCGTGAGGGTAGCCACTGCCGGCAGAGTCGAAACGAACGAGCGTCTGGGCTCGGGAGACGCCGGGGCCCGCAGCGGCAGGAGTGGTGCGGCACTAGTCGTTTTTACGGGGACCATGTAGACCTGGCGCGTGACGAAGCCGATGCCCAGCTGAACGTCGTTGCATGCTCCGAAGTACCAGACGCTTGCTTCTTCCTGGCCGGGAGTAGCGCCAGGCTGAGGGGTCGCATCCACGCAGACGTCTTGCTGGGCGAAGTCATCGTTCTTGAAGCCGTGGTGCTTGCCGTGTCCGAATGCTGCGGTTGAACCGCCGGCGATGATGATTGCCGAGAGGCAGAGGATGAGGGCGTTCTTGCGGAGCATCGTCGTTCGCTTCGGTTGGGTCCCAGGTGTCTCGGTGCGTGACCTCGAAGCCCGAGTTATCGGCTCGAGGCTGGTCGTCCATGACGTCGATCCAAGTCGGGCGCTAGGAAGCTGCCAGTCATGCGTTCACCTTGCTAGCGCATGGCGGCACCCGGTGACGAGGGCCTACTCCCCGGCGAGCGTCAGCGTGAGCGTGCGGGGACCGGCGTGGTCGCGGTGCTCGCACAGGTAGATGCCCTGCCAGGTGCCGAGGTGCACTCGTCCCTCGCGTACCGGGACGGTCACCGACGGGCCGAGCAGCGACGCCTTGATGTGAGCGGGCATGTCGTCGGAGCCTTCGAGGGTGTGCGTCCAGCCGCCGAACGACTCGGGCACCGCGGCGCTGAACCAGGCCTCGAAGTCGCGCCGCACGTCGGCTGAGGCGTTCTCGTTGAGCGTCAGCGATGCCGAGGTGTGCTGGATGTGGACATGCAGCAGCCCGGTTCGCAGCTCGGTCAGCTCGGCGAGCTCGCCGATGACGTCGTGCGTGACGAGGTGGAAGCCGCGCGGTCGCGGCGAGAGGGTGATGTCGCGCTGCAACCACATCGGTGCGCTCATCGTGACACGTGACACCGGTCGCGGCGTCTCCCGGGAACGCCTCTACGATCTTTCGGTCGAGGCGCGTGCTTCCCACCTCCGACACCGTTCTGCAGCAGCTGGTTCAGAGCGCCACGTGCCAGTCAGGCCTGAGGGTCTCCCCTCCCTCCGCACTGCGTGCCGCCGCCGAGCGGCATCAAGTGATCGACCTGGTATTGCCCTCCGCGGTGAGGTGGCTGGGTGTCGCGTTCCGGCTTAGTGGCAGGTGCCGGTGCCGCTGTCGCTGAAGCCGCCGGGGGGGTCGGGTTGGAATCTCCAGGCGTAGGCGCCGTTGCTGAGGGTGAGTTCGAGGAAGCCGAAGCTGGTGTTGTCGCGCACTTCGCTGTTGGCGGCGGGCGTCGCGTGGAACGTCATGTGGTTCTCGCCGCCCGTGCCGACGACAAACTCGCGGATGCCGTGGACGTCGTCGCGCTGGCCCGCCGAGGTTTGCGGTGCGAAGCGCTCGTACACGTGTTCGTGGCCGTTGAGCACGATCTCTGCGCCGGCGGCTGAGAGATCGTCCCAGAACGTGCCCACCTCCGGGGTCGGAGGTTCCTGACCCGAGGTGAACAGCGGCTGGTGCCAGTACGCGAGCGTGCAACCGGCGGGGTGGGCGGCGAGGTCGGCGCGCAGCCAGACCTCCTCGGGCGAGCCGGCGCCGCAGCCGCCAGCGATTCGAGCGCAGTTGGCGTTCAGTGCGATCACGTGCCAGGAGCCGAGGTCGTAGGAGTACCACCCCTGACCCGGCGTCCCGGCCGACGCGCCGAAGTACTGGAAATAGGGCCCAGCAGCCGGGCGCCCGTACTCGTGATTGCCGACCACCGGATGTGCGACTGAGTCGAGGCGCCCCCAGCTCGGGTGGTACGACGCAGCGAAGGCGCTCGCAGAACCGGCGTTGTATTGCTCGTCGCCGAGCGGTAGCACTGCGTCGTAGCCGCCGGCCAGGATCGCACTCGAGACAGCGAACTGCCGGCACGCCGTCGCGGTGCCCTGACCGCCGTTGAAGTTGGGCTCGTCGGGGTCGCAGGCGATGTCGCCCGCCGCCGCGACGCGTATCACCTTGGTGGTGGTGAGGGTCGTGAACGCAACGTCCGGACTGCTGACGCGGCCGGTGGGTGAGGAAACCACGACGTGCGCGAAGTAGCGCACGGCAGCCGAGAGCGACGACAGAACGACCGACACGCGCTGCGCGCCACCGGCGGCGAGCGAGACAGGGCTGGTCGTCTGACCGTATGCGGTCGTGGGGCCGAACTCGACCCACAAAGTGGCCGCGGATGCGCCGGCGGAGACCGTGCTCGAGACCGTGGCGTGGTGGGCCGTCACGCTCGAGACCGTCGTTGCGTCGACCGTCGGACCGGTCGTCGTCTGTGGCGGATTCTGCCCTGGAGGTGGGACGGCCGGGGCCTCTGCGTGAAGCGCATCGAGATACAGACCGAAGCCACTGGCCGAGGCCCAGGCGGGGCTCGCCTCGATTGCGCTGCCGTGAGCCCAATCATTGAGCGAATCGATCACCTGCAGCGGCTCGCGCGAGGCGACCATGCGCCGGATCGAGCGTCGCCATGCCGCGACCGAACGCGCCACCTTCGGCGCGCGGGTGCCGTTTTGCCAATAGCCCGGCCGGATCAGGAAAGAGCCACTCGCTCGCGCCGTACGAGCGACGGGAGCGTCGCGAAACCACGCGTCGGCAGCCGAACGACAGCTCGCGTCCCCGGCGAAGGAGGCCTGCGCGAGCCACAGGCCGCGCGCGGCCGCGCGCCAGCGCCGCGCCTGCGCGCAGCCCCGCAACGACCGATCGGCCAGCGCCACGAAGATGGCCGGACGAGAGCGGATGCGAAGATAGCCCCGCGACGCCCGCAACCGCGCGAGCGCACGCAGCTGCGCCCGAGCGCTGCCGCGCGCACCGTCGATCAGAGCCGCTGCACGGACATGCGCGCGCGTCGAGACGATTCCCGCGAGCACTGCTGCCAACGCACGATCGCTGGCTGTGCCACCGCCGCCCCAGCGCACGATCGCAGCATCGGCACGCGCCCAGGCAAGCGCCGCAAGGTGAGACTGCACTGCCGTCACACCGCGACCCAAGGCGACCGCAGCCGGCCGGCCCACTTTCGTCTTCGTCGGAGCCGTCTCGAACATCACCACGCGCAACGGCAGCACCGGCCGCGCGGCCCCGTGCGGAGCATCCGAGCGCGCGCCCGCGCTCCCCACGCCCAACGCTGTCAACGCCAACCCGACCGCCAACGCGGCGATCCAAAGGCGCCTCCTCAACCACAAGCAAATACGAGCACCCACACGCTGCACGATTCGCAACTCTCCTATACAAAGAAGGCGCGTCGCTGGGTATTTGGGAATGAACGACGCGCCTTCGCCCGCAAGCGTACAGACGGCATCTTTGAGCCCAAGGGGGTTTCGGCAGGGGGCTTTCTACACACCGCTTGGCGATATCCACCCGATGCTGGCCCAGCTTGCACTGCTCCTGCGCAGGGTCGCTGGGAGCGCGTGTGAGCGTCCCGGCCTTCCTCAACGTCAGACCAGCGAGCGGGCGGGCTGGAGAACGACAGCGGACCGGACGACGATTGGAGCCCCATGAGCACCGTCGGAGACAGCATCGATCTGGCGCTCGTCGCCCGTCTGGGAGAGCGCGAGGACGCACGATTTGTCGCTGAGCGGTCGCGTCACCGATCGTGGTATCGCTGGCCGATTCCGGCTATCTCCGGCGATCTTCAACAGCAGTTCGGACGACTTCTCACTCGGCTCGCGGACCCACTCGCCCGTCCCCGGGTCGCGCGCGCCGACCGCCTGCGGCCAGTGCGCTGCGTGGAGCTGGTCGAGCTGGGCGAGCATGTGCTGCCGCAGTTCTACGATCGAGTCCTGCGTCGGAGCGTGGTCGTCCACCCAGGTGCTTAGCACGTAGCGGACGCCGCTCTTGTCCGCGTACCCCAGCTCGGCGGCGATGGCCTCGTGAGTCCAGCCGGCTACGCGCAGCTCGATCACGCGTGCGTGCTTGGTGGCGAAGTCGGCGCGCTGCATCGCTGTGGCGCCTTTCGAGCCGATGCGCGTGTGGGGAGTCGCCAGGAGGGGAGTGTACAGTGTTCACATGGCGGAGCGAATTTCGAAAGGGGGGTGCCGCCGGGGGCTAGAGTCTCGGCGCTTGGCACCTCTCGAGCCACGACGGGCCGACACCGACGGCGCCCGCCCGCCGAGACCAGGTGGGTGACGCGCTACTCAACGTCTACAGCTGCAGCGACCGATTTGCCCGCGATGTCTGCTCCGCGGAGCGCGTCGTCCAGGAGGTCGGCCTCGCGCGCACTCGGCTGGTGGTCGGCGTGGATCAGCGTCGTCGCGAAGTCACGCCCCAAGCTAGTTCGTCGCTGTTTCGGTGTGCCAGAGGAGACCGATCGGCGTGAGCGAATGGGGACGCCGAGGAGCAGTCGAGCTCGTCGGGTCGGCCGGAGGCCACGCGCGGCGAGTGGAAAGGCGAGGCCGCACCGGTGGACGCCGAATCGTACGACGTCTATGTCGTCATCGACTTGTTCTTGTTGTTGCTGATCGGCGTCGGCCCCAAGATTGCTCTGGTGCCGTTTCTCGCGGTGACCAAGGGCATGGACGATGTGACGCGGGCCAGCGTTACTCGCAAGATGCTCACCACCGCCGCATCCGTTGCCGTCCTGCTCGTCGTCCTCGGCGAACTGTTGTGGCGCCTGCTCCATTTCTCGACGGGTGCGCTGGCGATCGCCGGCGGGCTCGTGCTGGTGATCATTGCCGTCTCGATGGTCCTTTCGTCAGGGGAGCCCGTGACGCAACGCGCAATGCAGGAGGTTGACCCGGCGCAGTTGGCGGTCTTCCCGCTCGCCGTGCCCTACCTCCTCAATCCGGCCGGGATCGTCGTGCTCGTCACGGAGTCGGCGGAGGCCGGCTCGGTCGGCCACCTCGCAGTCGTGCTCGGTTTGCTCGCCCTGGTGCTGGCGATCGACATCGTCGTCTTCCGCTCGGCCAATCGGGTGAGCGAGCACCTGGATGAGAGCCGGATGCTGGTGACCGAGAAGGTCTTCGGCTTCCTGCTGGCGGCGCTCGCGGTTGAGCTGGCTCTCAATGGGCTTGACGATGTCGGTGTGATCCACCTCGCCCACCTCTGAGCCGTCAGCGGGCGGCCGCGAAGATGACGCAGGCCGCGAGCAGAATCGCCGCAATCAGCAGCACCAGCCGCGGCACCCATGCTTGTCGCAACATCGCGTGTCCTCTAGACGAAGTCGAAGCGCTCGGTGTTGAGACGACTCGCCGGCACGCCAACCGACAGCAGCAGAGTCTCCATCGCGTCCAGCATCGCAGGCGCGCCGCAGATGAAGAACGCGTACCGGCCGTAGTGGCGCTCGGCAATGTGCCTGCCGATGATGTCGGCATCGATGAAGCCGGTTTCACCGGCCCAATCGGCGGGCGGCTCCGTGAGGACGTGTACTACCCGCAGGTTCGGCATCGTCTCCTCGAGCTCATCGAGTTGTTCGCGGAAGATGACGTCTTCCCAGCGGTTGCTCGCATACAGCAGGACCACAGGCCTGACGTCTTCGCGCGCTCGCATCGTGAGCAACATGCTGTAGAGCGGTGTGATGCCGACGCCGCCACCGATGAACACGTAGCCCTGCGCCTGCTGCCGATCGATCGAGAAGACGCCGTGGGGACCGTCGAGGTACACCGTCGTGCCGATGGGAAACGAGGCGATTCGATTCGTGAAGTCGCCACTGGCCTTGATCGTCATCGCCACGCGTCCATTCTCGATGGCTTCAGCGCCAGACGAGAACGAGAACGGGTGGTGCACCCGCGCAAATGCCGAGCGACCGACGACGATCCAGCCGAATTGGCCTGGCTCGAAGGCAAAGCCCTCGTGGTGGACGGGCTCGATCGTCACGGTCGTCGCGTTTCCCCGCTCGGGCGTCGTTGCGGCGATCCGCCACGGGTGGCGGAGCCGGATCAGGGGCTCGATGACCCGGATCCAGGCGAGGAGCGCCACGAGCCCGCCTCCGAAGAACCAGAAAAGCACTCGCTTGACGTCACCCGAGACGTAGTAGCCGACACCTTCGATGTGCGCGAGCGCCAGGGCCACGACAGCGACCGCGAGCACGCCGTGCGAGACCTGCCATACCTCATAGGAGAGCCGAAGGCGCTTGCGCAGCAGCGAGCCTCCGACGAGCACGAGCAGCAGGACGACCGACGCGACGGCGAAGCGGGCTCGCCACGGCGCCGTAAAGACGTTCAGGAGGGGAAGGTACTTCGAAGCGTTCTGGATGAACAGGAGGATCGGGTGTGCGAGGATGAATGCGAGGGCGACATAGGACACCTCCCGGTGAAATCGCGTCAGGGCGTCGATCCCGAACGGCGCCGCCACCGCCTTGAAGCGGGCGATCAGCGCGAACTGCAAGCCCATCATCGCGAGCCCCACGAACCCAAGCGCAACGGACAACTCCACCAGGAACGGACGCCCCTTCGGCGGATGACCGAGCGCAACGATCGCAAGCGGCGTCAGCGCAAGCACCATGTACAGGGCCGCCCAGCCGACACCCGTGAGCGTGTTCCTCACCGGAGATCACTCACGCGCCGATGCCACCGCGAACGATCGCGAACTCTGCGTGTGAGCGCCGACGATCGGCTCCACCCTCCGGGAGACTCCTCGGCATGAACCCGAGATCCGAGCGACCCCGCTCGCGATAGCGGCGCACGAGCGCAGAATACCGCCAGCGTCCCTCGCGGTCGGAACGCTTCGATAAGCCCACGTCCCACCGCGCCGCTCGGTGCGAGGTGGCTGCGAACGGACAGCCTGGCCACGACTGGCCCCGGCCGAGCGAATGAGAACCACGGTAGAACCACGGGACCCTGCGCGTGAACCGCATCTGGCTTGCCTAAAGGGGTGAGAGACGGGATTCGAACCCGCGACCTCCCGGACCACAACCTGCCAGATCCACCCCACGTGGGTCGTATGGCGCATGGTTGCGTGATGCTGGGTGCTCTCAGTTCGATCAGATCACGCTGGTTTAGAACCACGAATAGAACCACGGCAGGGCGCAGTGTGCATTTGACCTCTCTCTCCGACTGCGTGCCGCGTTCACGGCGTGCCGGCGGCCCCGCGGCGGTTGCGCGAACGTCAGCGACATGATCGCTTTCGTGTAGGCGCGCGTTTCGGGACTCATGGAGGCGAGTATCGACGCCATCGTCGGGCACTGCTGCATGGTCGGGAGGGGCGCGGTCGGGAGGGCGTACCCCGCGCCGAGCGCACCGGCCGCCGGCCGCGCGGGCGTCAAGGACATCACGTCGACCCCGCGAGGCCCGAGTGGTGGCGTCATCGAGCCAGCCCGGTAGGGCTCGGGTGCGTTTGGCTGAGCTGCCGGAGATGGCGCCGTAGGCCCAGCCGCCGCGCTGGTGCGGATGAAGCGCTCGGCCTTCCCGTTGGTGCGTGGCCGGTATCACTCTGTTCAAGCTGACTCGCGGCTCGCGGCGTAATCCTCGTCGCGGGCCTGATACCCGCGCTTCAAGCTTCAGCGCACGCCGCGATGGGCCGTCACTAGCAGCCTCTCCTAGTAGGACTTCCGCTGGAGTCGGCGAAGCGCGTACGCGTGCAGGGACGACAGACGCCGCCTTCCTCTCCGCGGACTGGCGTGCCCGAGGCCGTGCGCGTCCAGATCCTCGCGACCGAGCATTGGAGCCTGCTGGCGACGAGGAACATCACGTACGGCGGGATCTACAGTCGGGCCAATATCTTCCTGACCGTCGTGTCCGCGGCCGTTGTTGCGTTGGCCCTTGCGGCCCAGGAGACCGAGTTCGGCGACCGTTTCTACGTGTTCGCACTCCTCGTTCTGCCGGTTGCTTTTTTCATCGGGGTGGGGACATACATCCGTCTCGTCGACGCCCACATCGAGGACTTACGGCTCCTGTCCGGCATGAATCGCCTCCGGCATGCCTATCTCGAGATCGCGCCGGAGTTTGAGCCGTATTTCCAGACAGGCCACCACGACGACGAGCGAGGACTGTCCGAGACGTACGGCCCACGCACCGAGAACAGCCACCTCCGCCTGTTCGCCAGCACGGCCACGGTCGTCGGGGTGATCGACGCCGCTCTTGCCGGGGTTGTCGGGGGCCTCGTCGCAAAGGTCGTAGGCGCAGGATCCGGGCTGAGCCTGCTGATCGGCGCAGTGGTGATGTCAGTGGTCGTCGCGCTGCTCGTAGACGCCGACAGGCGCATCATCGCCCGCGGGCGCCGCCGGCTCGAAACCCGCTTCGCCCGATCGGCGAACGCTCGACGCAAGCCGGAACACCAGGAGCCACCGTCCTCTCTGCGCGCCGACGTGCCCCTGAGCGTGCGTGCCCAGATCCTCGCGACCGAGCATTGGAGCCTGCTGGCGGCGAGGGACGTGACCTACCGTGCGGTCTTCAGTCGGGCCACCATCTTTCTGACCGTCGTGTCCGCGGCCGTTGTTGCACTGGCCCTGGTTGCTCGGGCGACCGAGTTCGGCAATGGTTTCACCGCGTTTGCATTCCTCGTTCTGCCGATCGCTCTCTTCGTTGGGGTGGCGACGTACCTCCGCCTCATCGAAGCTCGGATCGACGACTTCTGGCTCCTGTCCGGCATGAATCGCCTCCGTCATGCCTATCTCGAGATCGCGCCGGAGCTTGAGCCGTATTTCGTGACCGGCCACCACGACGACGAGCAAGGTCTGTACGAGACGTACGGCCCAGGCACCAAGAGCCGCTTCTACCGCCTGATCGGCGAGACTTCCACGCTCGTTGCGGTGATCAACGCGGCTCTCGCCGGAGTCGTCGCGGGGCTCGTCGCAAACGCTGCGGGCACGGGATCCGAGCTGAGCCTCTTCATCGGCGCCGTCGTGACGACGGTGCTCGTCGTATGGCTGGTCAACACGAGCAGGCGCCTCATCGAACGTGGACGTCGCTTGCTCGAGCCCCGCTTCCCACGACAGGTCGAAGACCGACCGGCGTTCGATTAGTAGATGTGCAGCTTGCCCAGCAGCGCAAGCGGGTCGTCGAGCGACTGAAACAGATCCTTGTTGCGCTTGATCATCTTGCTGCGCATGTAGACGCGAAGCCACTCCTTGTAGCTGTATAGCTCATAGCTATCGAGCATCTCGGTGAGTGGCAGGTCACGCTGCGTGGCGATCCCGGCCAGGTACATCGCACACTCGAAGCCGAGCGAAATCGATTGAAGTACGGCGAGCCAATGGCCGAATCGCCGGCGAGGAACACCGGCGAGCCGGCGAAGGGGTGGGTCGATCAAGCAGCGAGGCGTCGTCCGGCTTGAACTGCATCGAATCACCATCCGGCTGGAAACCCGTCGGATTCCCCGCGGCCGACTGACCACAGAGATGAAACGACCCCTTGATCGTCACGAACGGCATACCAGCCCTCGCGTCGCCTAGACGCCCCGACCGTACGCCCTCCCTCGAACAAGAGCAAACACAGTGCTCCGGGCGTTATCGCGCTTCGTGCGCTCGTTCACCGCGACGCGCATCTTCATGACCGAGTTACGTCCTGCAGCTGGCGCGTCTCGGGATCGCGCGTGAGGTTGCCGGAAACGACCGCGTGGTTGGTGCCCTCCAATCAGCGCAGCCCGCGCAGAGCACTGGAGTCCGCGATGTACTCCATGCCCGTCGTGCGGAACTGCTGCTTCCAGCCCCAGTCGTCCTGAACGAACTGCGCGAACTCGTCCTCGGTCAGCATGACCTCGTCGCCCACCTCCCACTCCAACATCTGGATCGCGCGAGTGAAGTCATCCTCGTGGTTCTCCGGCACCTGGAGAGAGAGGTGGAGCCGAATGTGGTCGCCCTGCTTCGCGCTCTGGATCTCCGCGAGCATCTTCTCGGCCTGCTTCGCCGCCTTCCTCTGGAACGCCGCCCAGACCGCCTCGAATGCCTCCACGTGCGCCTTGCGGTTCGTCTTCAACGTCTCGATCAGGTCCGCCTTCTTGACACGCACATCGTGCATGGCGCCTCCTTCAGTGGTTCATCATCGTCGGCAGCTGGTCCCGCATCACGCTGCTGATCTTCTTCTTCCTCAGACGCTGGCAGGACCGCGAAGTCTTCGACCGCCTCGACATCCACCCCCCAGGCGAGGTGAGCACATTCGCGCGATCGCGAAAGGGGGGTCGGCCGGGACGCGCGCGGGGTAGCGCGAAGGCGGGCGGCGCCGCGTGGCGGCAGCCGCCAGGTGGTCAGTCCTGTCTCGAGTGCCTGGGGGTGATGAAGCAGAAGCAGTATTCGTCGATGCCGCCGGAGCCGTCTCCGGGAGCCAGGAAGTGCAGCTTGTCCACCATGTGGTTGTGGCCGCCTGCGAGGTAGCGGAAGCGTCCAGTCGCTTCGAGAACGGTCAACTCGAAGGTGCCTTCCAGGAAGCGCCCGCCGGAGCCGTCGTCCACGAAGACGAAGTCGTTAGCGTCGAAGTGCATCGAAAAGGTTCCTCCGGGGAGGTCATAGGCACAGAGGTCCCCGTCGAGCTGCCCGTAGAAGTCGCCGATGGGATCTTTCTCGCTCGGGTGGCCGGGAAGTCCCAGGACGGGGTAGATCTTTGTCTTCGAGTAGGAACCGTCGCTGAGGTTGACGCTGGACAGGCCGAGGTCAGGTCCGTGCACCACGGGCGTGTAGAGCCCTTTGAGCAGCAGGACGAGAAGATCGCTGTGTCGCCGATGCTTCTCGCCGGCCATCGCCTGCTCGGGCAGTGGAAGCAGGGCGACCATGGCCCCTCCGAGCACCGTTCTTCGGCTGATTGCGACCTTGCGGGTCATGCCTTCCTCCCCGTCCGGGATTCGACCGATGATAGTAACAGCCGTTACAATCTCATGTCAAACCTGGCATTCCACAGCACTAGCGCTGAGGCGCAGCTGGGAGGCGAGCACATTCGTGCGATCGCAAAAGGGGGTCGGCCCTGAGCGGGCGCGGTCGCCCGGCTGCCAGCGGCACCACGCCGGGCCAGCCTCCGGCGTTCGAGTTGGTGCGCCGCGTGCCGTGGTAGTGCCGCGAGCTTGGAGGCAGCCCGTGTAGGCGCTGACCTCGCGAATGCCTGCGACCGATCACGGGAATGCGCGTGCTCCATCGGCCGCGGCCTGAAGCGCGAACTCGCGATCTACCCGCGAGGCGGCCTCGCCCGATCGACGTGCTCCCTTGCGGGGAGAGTTTTCGGCTGCGTTCGCGCGACGCGCCCTCCACAGCACACGCCCATCGACGCTCGATGCTCTCAGAAGCACCCGCCCCGCTGAGTGCGTCTAGATGACGCCCGAGAAGCTAGCTCTGGGGCCACATCGTGCCCCGGCAGTGGGTGGAGGCACACGCTCGTGGGATGTCGTTCCCGCTGGGATCTCAGGCGCGGCGGTGAACGCGCAGGGCGGCGAGTCGGAACGTGCGTATTGCGGACCAGGCGCTGGTGAAGTTCGTGGCGTCACGCGCACGAATGCGCACCTGATACCGATGGCCAGGAACGCCTTTGATGGTCAGGCTCAGTCTGTAGACGTGTGACGACGCGAAGCGCCAGCGGTGCGGCGGTTGGCGGATTTCGACGTCATAGTTCGTTGCGACCCCGTTGCCATGCCACCTGATCTCGGCGTGGGTGCCGTGCGGATGGATGGTGCGCAGCGTCGCGACCGGATCGGGCAGCGGCGGGCCCGCTACCGTGTCGGTGAGAATTATCGAGGTGTAGTGCCCGTTGGCGGTTCGGCGGGCGAACGTGCCGCGGAAGTC
Organism: uncultured Actinomycetes bacterium; assembly: GCA_963845865.1. Taxonomy (GTDB): domain Bacteria; phylum Actinomycetota; class Thermoleophilia; order Gaiellales; family JALYLC01; genus JALYLC01. Next base: position 25,028 of record CAWJTT010000002.1, on the reverse strand, counting down.
GGCACCGCTCTCGGCGAGTAGACGGCCGTCGTTCGTATCGTCATAAGCTGTCTGTGCCGGATCGTACGGGCGATAGCTGACCTGCCCGCCGTCGAGAAAGACGTGGGGAGCCTGCTGCTCAAGCGCCGTTTCAGGCGCACCCTTGATATCGAGGTACGCCGTCGCCTCTATGTCCGGATGACTCTCGATGTAGTCAAAGATCGAGCTGAGCCAGGTCTGATCCTCCGCCGGCGTTAACGACGAGAACTCGTGCCGCACCATCCAGTCCGCGAGGAAGAACGGCTTTGCGTGCGCAACTGCAAGTGCGTACGCGCCGTCGAGTTCGGCAATCGACTCGGTGTCGGCAGTATCGGCACCCATCCAGTCGACGTAGTCATCCCCGGGGTAGTAGGCGTCGATGTTGGGATCGCGAAACGACACGGGAACAGCCGGATAGACGAACGGAACCCACGCAAACGAAGCGTTGGCGACGCCCTCCGCGCGGAAGATGTCGACTACGCGGCGCCACGCGGCGACGAAGTCTGCAGGCGTGAGGGAAGGGTTGCCGAGCGGGCTGATTGCTTTCGCCCAATCGCCGTTGAAATCGGGAAAGAGCCTGATCAGCGTCGGTGCGCCCCCCTCTCTCACGTCTTGCGCAAATGCATGGATGAACGGATCCAGACTCCCGGCCGCGACATCCTTCGTCGTGTAGCCGTGGTAACCGCTCGCATCGCTCGGCCCTTCGAGCACCCAGTTGAGATACACGAGCTTCGAGGCCGCGTATTGCTGGGCCTTGGCGATGTCCGCGCTCGGGTACTCGACTGAGGTTTGAGGTGGGCTTGGCCATCCGGCCCAGACTGTGAAGAAGGCCGGCTTGCGGCCGCCGAGTTCGTTCGCAATCACGTCATTTAACCGCGTATCGACATCGCGCGTGTCTCCCCAGGCTGAGGTGCGTGTGTCCCAGAGCGGGACGCTCATGCCGAGATAGGTCTGCCCGTTCGCCGGCGGCAGCAGCCGCGTCAACGTTGGGCCGGGGTGCGAGGAAACACTGACCGGCGCAACCCCCGCCAGCCCAACTGCGGCGGCGAGCGCGAATGTCAGCTGTCCAGCGCGCGAGAGCTTGCGCACGACCACCTCCGAACCCAGCCCGCCTCGTGACGAGCGTTGCAAGCGAAACAGCCTATAGACGCGCCCGCTCCACGGCAACCAACGCTGCGGTTTGCAGCCTCCCTGCAAACGGGAAGCGGCAGGAACAGCGCGTTGAACCTTGCGACCGATCGCCAGTTGGCTCAGCCGTTGCCTCTGGCGAACCGTCTGATGCGCCCACGACCCGAGCGGTTCTGCACTACGACCTCGTACGTGGCGTCCGGCAGAAGATTCGCCTCCGTCTCCGACGCCGAGATCTACTCAGGCTCCCAGGAGGCCTCGACCACGTAGCCGTCCGGGTCGCGGCACTTGACGCTCACGTAATCCGGCTCCTCCCACCACTCGACGACCTCGATGCCGTCCGAATCGAAACGCTGTCGGAGCGCCTTCACGGCTGCCGACGTCGCCAATCCGACGCCGAAGTGGAGAAACGCCGGCAACTGCACCGGCTCGTTCCACGGCCCGAGTGCCAGCGCGAACCCACGCTCGTCATAGACGAACAGCACCCTCCCTTCGTCGTACCAGCGCCTTCCGCGGTCGAAGCCGAAGTAGGCGCCGTAGAACGCAGCGGAGCGCTCCGGATCGCGAACAGCGAGAGCGAGGTGATCCATCCCGGCGAGCCTACGCCCCCGGCTCGCACCCGACCACCTCCGTCCCGCTGAGGCCCTGAGGGAACAGCCGCCGACGCACATAGAACCACCGTAGGATTCGAGCCGCGAACTCCCGGACCTCCGCACGCTGCTCGAGCTACTCCGTGAGCACAAGATCCACTCGGTCGTCGCGGAGCGTCTGCCGTTTACTGACGCGCGCCACGCGCACGAACTGCTCGAGAGCTCAGCAGCGAAGGAAAAGCTCGTGCTCGTCCCATAAGCCGACGAGGACGCCGGGTGACCGTACGCGACGTCAAAGTTTCAGTTGGGCACATCGTGTCCGGTGGAGTTCTGCGGGCACCGCCGACACGCTACCTGCCCATAGCTGAGCCAGGCCTGATCGGCGGCTGCGGTGATCACGGAGCGACTGCTTCAAACGCGTTACCGCGCTTGCCGCTCGAGGAGCACGCCGCGAAGCGGTGCGACCGTGGATCAGCTGACCTGGTTATCCGCGTGCTCGCGTAGCTGTGCGCGCCCACCTGGGCTGCAATCTCCGCGAGGCTGCGCTCCCGCATGAAGGCGATCGGTAAACGAGCTTCACCGCCACAGCGTGACGCGCGCAGGACTCGAGCGGCGGCCTCTACGGAGGCGGCCCTTGTCCCCAGACGAATGCGACGAAGAACGATGGCCCCGGTGAAGACGAAGTTCCGTCCGCCCCACGGTGCATTGACGTGGTTCTAACCCACCGCGATCGCGTTGCGCGACGGCTCGGCCGCGAGAGATAGGTAGAGCCGCAGCGGAGAAATAGGCAGGCCTCCCGATGAAACCGATTCGGGGGTTTCCCTCACGCGACGCCGCATCCCGCAGGCCTAGCGTCGCTCATTCGGGTCCTACCCGGTTCAGGCGCGGTTCGCCACCTTCTCGCTCCTCGACGAGCTTCGCACGGTCCCCAATGACGTTCAGTCCCAAAGGAGATCGCCGTGTACAACCATCTGCCAAGGTCGACCCGACCAGATCGCTCGACGGGCGACGCCATCCCCCGTACGACGAGCGCGCGGAGCTCCGGCGCCTGCACCGTGAGCACGTCGCCGCGGAACGCGCGCGAGCGCGACAACAGCCCCAGCCGGCTCCGCTCCCCGAGCGGGGGGTGCTGCCCGGTCCCGCTGCCGCCATCCTCGCACTGCTGTTCTCCCGCCGCTAGACGGGCCGCGCTGGACGACCGAGACCTCGCTCCGGACGAGGTCTCGGGTCGTCCGTCCACTCGCGCTCGACCCCCATCCTCGTGACGCAGTACCCGGGCACCTAGTCGCTGGAATCGGCGGACGCCGAAAATATGCGCTGTGCAGGCTCTTTCTCTTATCGGGGCGAGAGGATTTGAACCTCCGACCGCCCGGCCCCCAGCCCGTCCAGGCGTGCGGCTCTAGGCATTGATTGGCTTGGTTGAGCGGAGTTACGCTTCCCTGAGTTCGCTCAGGTCACGCTGGTTTAGAACCACGAATAGAACCCCGGAGAAACGTCGCGGTGGGCGTGGAACTTAGCGGCGGTGGCCTAGCTATCTGACGGGATGCCCGCTTAATGCCTCGAGCCGCTCGCGGTACTCCTGCGTGTCGATCTCGCCGCGCGCGAGCCGCGCGTCGAGCTGTTCGCGAGCGCTCGGCTGTTGCTGCGGATCTCCTGGCTGACGCGCGATCGCCCAGAGGACTAAGCCGACGATCGCGACGGTGACGATCACCATCATGGCCATGCCAAACCAGCGCCAGCCGTTCATGTCATATCCATCCATCATGTCTCGAGGCTACGAGCGATCCTCGGTCGGGGCATCGGCGTAGTCACGCAGCGCGGCGACGGGATTCGCGCAGGTCTGGCCACCAGGAGCACAGCGCCCACCCACTGCCAAGCCAGGTTTAGCGCCGTCAGCTCACCGCTGCGCGGCGCTTGCCGTCGCGCGGGGGTCTCGGCGTAGGTGCGTGCCGATGGCTCGTCGGAGCGCGAGGTTGATGGCGAGCGTGAGGACGGCGAGCCATGCGAGCGCGCCGAGGAGGGCGCTGCCGGTGTGGAAGCTTGTGGAGAAGGCGCCGTCGATCATCATCCGCGACGGTCCGTATGCCGGGAGCAGGGCAGCCCAGCGCCCTGGTGTGCCGTTCCCGAACATCGGATTCTGGACGATGCCGATGTCGGTCAAGACGACGAACAGGATCAGGTAGGTCGCGGCCAGCTTCTCGAGGATCGCACCGACGAGCGCGCCGATCGCCGCATATATCAACCCGGTCAGGAGGTACGCGGCGAGCAGAGGCGGCCAGGACGCGGGAGTGAAGTTGAACGCCGTCACGACCGCCGAGACGGCGACGACCAACGTCGTGGCGGCGGTGAGCACCGCAAGGCACCGAAGAGTTCACTCGCTGGTCGCGTGCGCCAGCGCCGACGGTGTTTGGCGGCCGACGATCGCCGGGGCCTCGTGGACGAGCTCGTCGTTCTTGAGAGCCTCGACCATGAACAGGGCGAAGTCGACGCGGCGGGTGCGATTGCTCGCGAGGATGGGGTCGCCCACGTGCCGGCTCCACACGGGCAGGCCCTGGCTCTCGCCCTCCTCGAGGTCGCTCCCGCGCACAAGAGTCCAACGTGTGTCGCTAGCGAACACCCGCCGGCAGGCCTCTACCTGGTCGTTGAGGTCGGCGAAGCGAGTGACGCGCCCGGCCCAGCCGCCGAACTTCACGAGCGCTTTGAGCCTCCACGAGTAAACGTCCTGGCCGTCGAGGCTGATGTGCCACCCCGACGAGAACACGAGGCGCGCGCCCGGACGCGCGTAGTCGAGAACAGCCTGCGCCGTTCCCGTCGAGTATCCGTGGACGCCCCGCGGCACGAGTACTACCAGCACAGCGTCGCATTCCGCGACTGCTTTCTTGATGACCTCCGCGTCGTCCGTCGCTCCTGGGACGACCGTGATGCGTCCTTTGAACCCGTCGAGCTTGCCCACGCTCTGCTCCCGGCAGACGCCGACCACCTGGTAGCTCCGATCAAGCGCGTGCTGGACCATGTACTGCCCGAGCTTCCCGGACGCGCCGACGATGCAGACCCTCATCGCGGGCAGACTACCCCCGTCGCCAGCTTCGTCCTCAAGCGACATTCCCGCACACTCGGGCGGGCGAAGATCGCCTCGCCCGGTTGGAAGCCGGCCACGACGAGCCGGCGGTCGCCCTGGAGCGCGGACTGCATCACGAACACGCCGACGAGCGCAGCCACGAAGGCGATTGCGGTGCCCGCCCCGGCTCCTGGGGGCGACTGATAGTGACACCGCGACGGTGGACGTTCGGCAGAACGGCCGTCAGCGGCCCGGCTCTGCCAGCCTCCGCTCGGCGCCGCTGACATCAATCACGGAAGGGCGCGAGCCGAACGCTTAGGTCGCTCATGGCGAAGCGGCGCAGGTACCAGGCGCGGCCACGAGGGACTTGCTTGGCCTCGGCTCGGAGAAGCCCGGCGAACTCCCGCTTGAAACCCAACCGCGGGTACTCCTCGATGACGCTCTGGCGGACTGCATCGGGTATCTCGTTGCTGCGTAGGCCGAATACATCGACGGCTGCGCCGGCAGATAGGAGGTAGGCCTCGGCACCGGATTCGAGCCCAACGCCGGGGGTGTAGTGCATGGCGATAGCGTTTGCAACGAGCTCGCGGATATCGGCAGGCACGTGGTGGCTGTCGGTGAACTCGCGTGCCAACGCGGCGCTGCGAACCGTGAAGTCGACGTCGGGCACCGGGCTCGGGATTCCGGTGTCGTGGAACATCGCAGCCAGGTACAGGAGCTCACGGTCGAACGTGATCCCGTGAAGTGCGCCGATGGCCGCGCCCCACGTGTAGGCACGACTGGAATGGTTGAGGAGTACCGGTGTCAAGAGGTCCTGCGCGGCGACCTCGGCATCTCTTGCGAGAACGGAGTCGGGAGGCACCAGGCTCGCCGGATCGATGGAACTCCGGCGTCCCGAGTGCATTCGGAGCACCATCGCGAGACGGCCGGCAAGAATGCTGAGCTCCCCCCGCAGCAGGGGCCGGGCAAGTGTTACGCATTCCCGAGCGGTCAGCACTCCCCCGGTGCGTTCGGTCCATCCAATGGATCCGATCGGATCGGTGGGTCGTGGCTGGCTCATGGCGCCTCTCAGTTCGGTGGTGCTGCGGTCAGGTGGCGGGGACAAGCACGCCGATGAGTTACCAAGCCGGCGCCGGGGCCCGAGAGCCCCGGTCAGCATCTCAATATCGCAGATAGCGCGACCCGCGCTCCGCGACGGGGGACTCGCCCACGAGTGGCGCTGACGCTCGGGGCGCCGACCGCGACGGCCACGAGTCCCGAGCCGAAGCCGACGACCGCTCCTCGTGCGTGCGCGCCGAGCCGGCCGGACAGTCTGGCTGCGCCGGTGGTCATTGCGAACCCGCTTCGGAGGCCAACTGAGCCGACGATGTCGCGCGGCTTCGGGCGAACGCGTCGATGCGCTGGGCGATGAACTGCGCGTCGTCTTTGACCCAGCCCAGCAGCGCCGAGCCGCGGGTGTGCTGCCAGAGAAGGCCGAGGAGGTACAGGCCGGGGACTTCGGTGACGCCACGCTGGTGGCGAACCCGTGCCTCGTGGTCGAAGACCGGCAGCTGCACGAAGGAGTGGTCGAGCCGGAAGCCGGTCGCCCACACCACCCCGTCGACCGCGAGCTCCGAGCCGTCGGCGAACGTGACGGTCGCCGCGCGGGCGCCGGTTGCGCGCGGCCGCATCTGGATGCCGAGCTTGCGCGCGGTACGTGGGCTCGAGCCGATGAGCGTCTCCTTGTCCTTCAGGCGCTGCACGAGGCGCGAGTCCACGGTCTTGTTCATCAAGCCGGTGGCCTGCAGGTAGCGGAACAGGTCTTGTCCGAAGATGCGCTGCGGCAGCGGCGTCTGACGCGCGCCGATGGCGAGGTGAACCTCGCGCGACGGCGCAAGCTCCTGGCTGATTTGGTAGCCGGTGTTGCCACCGCCCACGACCAGCACCGTGCCCGTCGGCAGGTCCTCCGGCGAGCGGTACTGGGTGCTGTGCAGTTGCACAACCTGGGCACCGAGGTCGGCGGCTATCGGCGGCGTGAACGGCACCTGAAACGGGCCGGTGGCGACCACCACCTGGTCGGCTTGGTAGGTGCGGTCGGCGAGCTCGACGAGGAAGCCGCCGCCGTCGCGTCCCCGTACCGCCTGCACGCGGCTGTTGAACTCGACCGGTAGCTCGAAGCGTTGCGCGTAGTCGGAGAGGTAGGCGATGACGTCGTCGCGGCTCGGGTAGCTGCTGGGGTCGCCGGGGAAGTCGAGCCCGGGCAGGCTGTCGTAGCGCACGGACGTGAACAGCCGCAGCGAGTCCCATCGAGTTCGCCAGGCGGCGGCCGGTTCGCCGGCGGCTTCCAGGATGGTGAACCGGCGCTTCTGCTGGGCGAGGAAGTAGCCGACGGCCAGGCCAGCTTGGCCGCCGCCGATGACGACGACCTCACGGTGCTGCACACCGGTGGTAGCGGTGACCGTCATGCGGTCACGTCGAAGGAGAACATCATGCCGCTCTCGTGGTGCTCGGCGATGTGGCAGTGCGCCATCCAGCGCCCGATGTTGGTCACGTCGAGCACGATGTCAACGACCTCCCCGGTGCGGACCAGCACGGTGTCCTTCCAGACCAGGTTCGGCTCCGGGATTCCGTCGCGGGAGAGGATTAGGAAGCGACCGGCACCGTGGATGTGGAACGGGTGGTGCATCGGATGATCCGAGTCCATCTCGTTGACCAGCCGGATTTTCACGCGGTCGCCGACGCGGAACCGCCACTGGATGTCGTGGTTCTCGGCGTCGTCGGAGCGGTCGACGAGCTTCCAGCGCATGTTCGCCGGCGTTGTGAGCTTGTTGACCTCGACCATGTCGTCTTCCCACTCGATGCCGTCGGCCGTCGCGTGGCTGTGGCCGTGCCCTTCGTGGGCCTGCGCGGCATGGTCACCGTGGTCGTGCTCGGCGTGCTCGTGCTGCATGTCCTCGGCGTGCTCGTGCTCTTGATGAGGGTGTTCGCCGTGGCCGTGGTGGCCGGCGGTTGCGGATTGCACGAGTCGTGCCGGCAGCAGCTTCATGCCGCACTGCGGGCAGTGGCCCGGGGTCTCGTTGGTCACCTCCGGATGCATCGGGCACACGTAACCGGTCGGTGCCGCCTGGGCGATGAGCTTCATCCCGCACTTGGGGCAGTGGTCCGGGGTCTCGCTGGTCACCTCCGGATGCATCGGGCACACGTACAGCAAGGTCTCGCCCTCGCCGACGTCGGGCTCGCCCATGTCCATCTCCGCCTGGAAGGCCAGCGTCTTGTCCGGCGGCGCGTCCAACAGCGGCATCAGCCGCGCGCGCTCGACGGCGAGCTCGGGCGCGGTACGCAGCTCGCGGAAGGCCTCAGCGAGTGGCGGCGTGGCCTGCTCGTCGGTGACGGTGATGTCGGCGAGCTTGTAGGTCCGGTCCGGCGTCCGGTGCTCCAAGACCAGCTCGCCGGGCGTCTCGAAGCACACGTCGACCACGACGCGCTCGGACGGGGCGAGGATGACGTCCTCGACGAACTCCTCGTGCTCGACCCGGCCGCTGTCGCCGCCGACGAGCTTCACCCGTGCGCCCGGCAGCGCGACCTTGAACACACGGGTGTTGGCCGTGTTCGTCAGGTACAGCCGCACGACCTCGCCCATGCACGCGCTGAGCGCGAGATCCGGGTCGCCGGCGATGAGCAGCACGTTGCCGAAACGGCCCATCGCGACGTACGTCGTCTCGTCGGGGCTGAATGCGGCAATCTGGCCGTCCTCGATGAGGACATCGTCGAGCGTGAGCGCGAGCTCGCGATGCACCGGCGGCCAGTAGTCGGGGTCGGCGGGCACGACGATGCAGTTGCCGTAAAGGCCCAGCTCCTGGCCGTAGTCCTCGCGGATGTGCGGGTGATACCAGTAAACGCCAGAGTCCGGGAACGTGACACGCGCCGTATAACGCCCGCCGATGGGCATGACCTCCTGCGTCTCGTGCGTGCCGTCGTAGCGGTTATCCAGCCGCAGGCCGTGCCAGTGGACCGTGGCTTCCAGGTCCCCCTCGTTCTCGATGTCGACGACGACCTCCGCCCCCTCGGGCACCCGCAGCGTCGGTCCGGGAATCGAGCCGTTGTAGGCCAACATCCGCACCGTCGCCTCGCCGATGCGCTTCGTCACGGGCGCGATGCGCAGCGCGAAGCGGTCACCGTCGCGGAGCTCGACCACCTCGGTCGCGGTCGCCGCCGGCAGACCTGCGGTGTCGCGCGGGAACTTCTGAGTCGATGCGGTCATCGCCGTCTCCTTTGCTGGTTTCGGGCGCGGCGCAAGCCCACGTCAGCGCAACCAAGGCTCTGGAGGACCGCCCGCGACGGCTCGTCGTTGTCGGCCGACCCTACGCCGGGCAGACGAGCAAATGCAAGGTCCGCCATCCCGGCTCAATGGGCGCTCCCAGCTCCATCGGCCAGCCCGCAGCGGCTCCTCGCGGTCAGCGACCCGTGACCGGCCCGAGCACGGTCGCCACTAACGCCGACTCACCAGCTGCCGCCGCCTGACCCGGAGCGATCTGCGCGAGTTCGAGGCCGGCCGTAGAGTGCTTGCGGCGATGCTCGTTGCAGTTCTGACCAACCTAGGCGACGCGCTGTCCTTCGCCTTGGGGATGTTCTGGGAGATTCTGTGGGCACTGATCCTGGGCTTCGCGCTTTCGGCCGCGGTGCAGGCGGTCGTGGCCAAGGGGGAAATGCGCCGACTGCTACCCGACGCCTCGGCGCGTTCACTGGTGATCGCAAGCGGGTTGGGCGCGGCCTCATCGAGCTGTTCCTACGCGTCGGTCGCGTTAGCGCGCTCGATCTTTCGTAAGGGCGCCGACTTCACCAGCGCGATGGCGTTCCAGTTTGCCTCGACGAATCTCGTTGTGGAGCTCGGCATCATCATGGCGCTGCTGCTCGGCTGGCAGTTCACCCTCGCCGAGTTCGTCGGCGGTCCGCTGATGATCGGGCTACTCGCCCTGCTGTTCCGCAGATTTCTTACCCAGCAGCTGGTCGACGAGGCGCGTGAGCAGGCCGACAAAGGCCTCGTAGGCTCGATGGAGGGCCACGCGGAGATGGACATGAGCGTCCATCGGATCGGCTCTGTATGGCAGCGACTGCGATCCCCAGAGGGGTTCACCGCGACCGCGAACTACTTCGTGATGGACTGGGCCGCGATCTGGCGCGACATCGTTGGTGGCCTGCTGATCGCGGGTGCGCTCGCTGCGTGGGTGCCCGAATCGTTCTGGCAACGGCTGTTCTTCGAGCACCACTCCACGCTGGCGAAGTTCTGGGGGCCGATCATCGGGCCGCTGGTTGCCATGGTGAGCTTCGTCTGTTCGATCGGGAACGTCCCGCTGGCGGCCGTGCTGTGGAATGGCGGCATCAGCTTCGGCGGCGTGCTCGCATTCATCTTCGCCGACCTGATCATCCTGCCCATCCTCGACATCTACCGTCGCTACTACGGCCTCAGGATGGCGGCGTTCTTGCTCGTCACCTTTTATGCCGCGATGGCGCTGTCCGGTCTTGCAGTCGAACTCCTGTTCCAGGCGATCGGCCTCGCACCGACCGAACGACACGCCAAGATCGTCGAGGCGTCCATTACCTGGAACTACACCACCATCCTCAACGTCGGCTTTCTCGCCGTCGCCGCACTGCTGGTCTGGCGCTTCCTCGCCACCGGCGGGTTGCCCATGCTCAAGATGATGAACTCCAGCCAATCAGAGCACGCTCACGACAAGCTCACACTGAACCCGGGCAGCAACCGCCAACCCGAGGACGCCCACTGAAAGCGCCCAGAGAGCGGCCGGTCGACGGTTTTCGACAGCGCCCACCACCCCGCGATTGCGACCACGACGATGATCAACAGGCGGTCGAGAAGGCTCACTACTCTTGACCGAGCGCGAGGTACTGGTGAATCAGCGCCACGGCCATCGCGCCCTCTCCGACTGCAGATGCGATGCGCTTGATCGAGCCGTGCCGGAGGTCTCCGGCCACGAACACCCCTGGTTGGCTCGATTCCAACGGGTAGGGGGCGCGGCTGAGCTTCCACCATCGATCCCCTGGATCGTCAGCCATGACATCCTGGCCGGTGAGGAGGAATCCATGCGAATCGCGCCTCAGCCACCCTTCGACGCCCGTGGTGACGGGCTGGCCGCCGAGTAGCAAGAACATTGCGTCCGCCGCCAGGTGTTCCGTCTCGTCGTCTGTCTCTCGCCTGAGAGTGACGCTCTCCAGGTGCGAGTCGCCGCCGACTTCGGCGATATGAGACGACGTTCGAATCGCGATCCTGGGATGTTGGTTGATCCGCTCGACAAGGTAACTCGACATCCCTTGGCTGAGGCTGGGCGAGCGGATTACCACGATGACGGCGCGCGCATACTCAGCCATGTGAAGCGCTGCCTGACCGGCCGAGTTGCCGCCGCCCACGATCACGACGTCGCGGCCGTGCAGCCGAACCGCCTCTCCTGGTGCGGAGCCGTAGTGGATCCCAGCACCGACGAACTCCTCGACCCGCGGAGCCTCAAGTCGACGGTAGTGCACTCCTGTGGCCGCGATGCCGGTGCGCGCTTCGATGACCGGCCCGCCCGTCAACTCCACCCGGATCGTGTGCCGATCCGTAGCCGTCGAGGTGAGCAGCTCCGCACCAATCAAGATCTCCGCCCCGAGCCGGCATGCCTGCGCATAGATGCTCGCCGCGAGCTCCGCACCGCTCACTCCGCTCGAGAAGCCTGGATAGTTCTCGATCCGGGCGCTCGTCCCGGCCTGGCCGCCTGGCGCAATCGCCTCGACGACCAGTGTGCTGAGACCTTCCGAGGCTGCGTAGAGGGCGGCGGTCAAGCCAGCTGGGCCCGCGCCCAAGATGATTACGTCGTAGATCTCTCTTGCCGGTCGGGTAGGTAGCCCGACCCGTTCCGCGAGTTGGTGCTTGAAGAGCGCCGTTTCCGCGTAGGCCCGCTCGTCCTCCGGCGGTACCGGGGACGCAGCGCCCGTCCGCATCCCTCGAACGTAGCGCGTGCGCATGAAGCGCTCCGGCCCCTCAAGGATCGAGCCGTCAGCGAAGAGCACCGACGGGTACCGACGCCCTGTGAGCTGGGCGTGGCCTCGGACCAGCTCTACCAGGGGGTCGTGCTCCACATCCACCCACTGAAACGGCACCTCATTTCGGGTGAGGAACTGCCTCGTCTCCGGCGCGCCAGGCGTCGACGCTCGGCCGAGGAGATAAGTCGTCGTTTCCCGCATCTCGCCCACAACCGGTCTCCTCTCAGGAGGCGTACCACACTAAGCGTCGGAGCGAGATCATGCGCGATGCGCACCAGGATGCAACGCTCCAGGTCGGCTAGCCGAAGACCTCCCGCCGCCGATGGCAGGCGTCCTCGTCGGCCCTATGGCGCGAGCACCCCAAGAACGTCGCGAAATTCGAAAAGGGGTGCCCCTCCGCCATGAGCGACGTGGAGGGCGAGCGCAGGCGCGGGACGCTGCCCACCCCTTGGCCGATCGCTACGCGACGGCGTCCGCATTGACGACCGCACGCGCGGCGATCTCTGCTCCGCGGAACGCATCGTCCACGAGATCTGCCTCCCGCGCGCTCGGCTGGTAATCGGAATACGGCGGGTGCTTCCGGAGTGATCTCCCGGAGTCGTGGCATCCAGCAGTGATCCGAGCTCTCGCCCATACGAGCGAGCTTCGAATTGCAGGCCGGCCGAATTCCCGAAGCCGAGGTCGAAGCCGCGACGCTCACTACCGTGCTCGCCGCGATCAGCAAGCCACGGTAGCGCGTGCCTCGCCACGCTCGACGCCAACTCGAGCGTCGGGCACCTTGTGCTGGGCTCGCCTCTTGCGGCGAGTCTAGCGCTCGAGTGGAGTGCCAGTCCGAACAGAGCGAACGACCGAAGCGATCGCTCGGCTGCTAAGGGCCGCGTAGTGCTCATCTTCGAGGAGTGCGACGTGCGTCGCGCCCTGCGTCGTCTGATGAGCGCTGTTCGTCGAGAGGGCTGCCAGCTTGCCCTGCGCGGCGAACCATCCCGACTGCTGCCCAAGATCGGCCGTCAGGACGAAGAGCGGCTTCCCACCGAGGCTCGTGAGAGCCTGGTCTTGGCGGAAGACGGTTCGTAGCTCGGCGAACTCATCGCGATCGGCTCGCAGCTCGCGCGGCGAGGAACTGAACGCTCTCGCCTGGCGACGGGCATCCGGCGGCAGCGTGCTGGAGCCCATGACAAGCGAGTAGACGCGAGCGATACCGGCGCGCGCGAGCGTCGGCAACAGCGCCGACCCGCGACGCCACATCGAGTAAAAGGCCGGATACGCAGGCAGATCAAACTGATACGGAGTGGCCGAGTCGATCAACGCGACTCCAGCTACGTCTTTCGGGAAATCCATCGCGTAGGCAAGCGCATAGGTGCCACCAACCGAGTGGCCGGCAAGAACATAAGGGCCAGGAACGTTCGCCGCGGCAAGGAGGCCATGCACATCAGCAGAGAGCTGATGCGCGTCCTGGAGACCAGGCGCCTTTCCACTCCAACCTTGGCCGGCCCGATCGAAGACACAGACGCGCGTCTGGGCCGCGACATCGCGCTGCACCCATGCCCAGCTCGGTGTTCGCTCGCCGAGCCCGTTGAACAAGATCACGGTGGGAGATCCTGAGCCGGTACAACTCAGATAGAGACTGTGGCCAGCGACGAGGTAGGTGCGACCGGTCGCGGGTGCGTTACTCGTCGTCGCCTCGAAGATGGTCTCGAATGCTCCTCCGAGCGCGACCAGTCCCAAGATGACGAAGGCTGGGTAGAGAAGAGCTCGCCGCGACCAGTTGTGAAGCGAGTGGCGCGCACCGCGCACCGACCACACGACGAGTGCCGCGAGCAGCAGCGGCCAGACCCAGCCGAGCCAACCCAGCACGCGACCACTCGGCCCGAGGACAAGGAGTGCGAGACCAACGACCCCGAGCCCCACGGCCGGGGCAAATGCCCACGGTTGAGGCTGATCCGTTCGCCGACGTGCGAGTCCGTAGAGCATTAGCATCCCAAGTGCGAACGCAACCAAAGCCGCACCCGTGATGACGTTCTCGCGTCCGCCACCGAACACCGCCAGGACGAGCACCAGCCCAAGAATCAGCCCGAAAGCGATAGAGCCGAGAACCACCAGGCCAATGTGACCGCGGCCGCTTCCCCACTCGACTGCCGGGGCGCTGGCGGTCTCCGTTGGACCGGCCGCGGCGGCCATAGCGCTCCTAGGCGAACATCCGGGACGCTCCCAGAGAGAGCGTCTCTGCAATGGAGCCTAACACTCGATTCCGCCGGCGGCTGGTCGAGTCAATGTCGACGCAGCGGGGAGTGGACTAGGCTTGCCTCGATCCTGCGCTCGTGAAACCCCGCCCCGCAGGTTCTGGAGGGCAGGAGTTGTCGAGCCACACGAGGGTTTGAGCGCTGGCGTCTGGGAGGCCGAGCCTAGGATCGAGCATGTGCAGTCGTACCCGTGCTACGAGGTCATGGGTACTGATCGTGTCGAGCTTGTGTTTCCGACTGGGGCAAGGGCAGACGCTTCAGCGCGACGGCGTTGAGGGCGACGAGGATGCGCGAGCCGCTCATCGAGATGGCCGCGATTTCGGGGCGGAGTATGAGGCCGATGGGTTCGAGGAGGCCGGCTACCTCCGTTGGTACAACAACTACCGACCACGCGGCTCACTCCAAGCCCGACCACTCATCAGCCGCGTCTCGAACGTGTGTGACTACTCCATCTGGGTGCGGCGCGGTGAGGTGCTGGACTTCGAGGGCGATCTCGCGGATCGCCTGCTCGAGCGCCTGGGTTCGGGCGTCCAGCTCGGAGATCGCGGCTCGCGTGCCCGTCGTCGAGAGCAATGGCCGACACTCGTATGGGTGGATCAGCTGATCGACACGCTCGCTCAGCGTCAGCTCCGCGGCGTCGGTCAGAGTTTGATGCAAGGCCTCCATGCTCTCCTCCATCGGTGACGCGATTGCGGCGTATCCCCTGGCGGGCCCTGCGCCGGCGCTGTGGTGAGCAGGATCGCGTCGTTATGGGCGCGCTGAAAGGATCCTCCTAGCGTTCCACCAGCGTAGGAGCGCTCCCGTCTCAGGATCATCGGGGCGGACCGCGCGATCAGGCTGCGGGTTCCTACGCATCCGCGCCACGGCACGCGCTGATGCGTAGGCATGCGATCCGCCGGCGGAGCCGCGTTCACACTCCGCGAGCTTCCGACTGCGCTTCTCGTCGCGAGCTTGGCGGCCAAGTCGGCGGCGCGCCCAGCGTGGCGGCCGCGCAGGACGCGCCGAAGCGCGTCTGGGATACGCACGCAGCCCACGCACAACCTTCCAACCACGCCGACGCCCATTCGCGGGGGCACTCTAGAACCACGGTAGAACCACGGGACCCGGCCGAGCACCCGGATCTGGCTTGCCTAAAGGGGTGAGAGACGGGATTCGAACCCGCGACCTCCCGGACCACAACCGGGGGCTCTAACCGACTGAGCTACTCTCACCATGTGCCGCTGGCCGCGTCGCGGGGCCATCGACCGGCACCAGTCTAGTTGACCGGCCGCGGCTGCCGGCGATGCCTGTTGACGGCCGTGGCACGCTTTCTGCATGCCGAGCGTGCTCGTGGTCGAGGACGACGGCGTGATCGCACGCGCCATCGCCGCGCATCTGCGCCACGCCGGCCTCGACGTCGTGCTGGCCGAGGATGGCGACAAGGGCCTGCGCAAGCTGCGCTACGAGAAGCACGACGTGGCGGTCGTCGACCTGATGCTGCCGGGCGTGGACGGCTGGGCGCTGACGCAGGAAGCGCGCCGTGAGGGCATCACCACGCCGATCCTGATCGTCTCGGCACGCAGTTCCGAGCACGACAAGGTGCATGCACTCGAGATCGGCGCCGACGACTACCTCGCCAAGCCCTTCGGTATGCGCGAGCTCGTCGCTCGCGTCCAGGCGCTGCTGCGACGCACGCGTTCCGGGGACCAGAGCGAGTCGCTCGATGCCATCACCGCTCCGGGACTCCTCATCGATCCCGCCGGGCGGCGGGCCTTCTTGCTCGACGGGGTCGGCCGCCGGGTCGACGCGGAGCTCACGCCGACCGAGTTCCGGCTGTTGCTCGCGCTGGCGCGCCAGCCTGGCCGGGTGCTCGACCGCGACGAGCTGCAGCAGCGCGTCTGGAACGTCCCCTACCGCTCGCGCGACCGCTCGGTGGACGTGTGCGTCCGCAAGCTGCGGGAGAAGCTCGACCGCCGCTCCGCGTACTCCTACATCCAGACGCAGTACGCCGTCGGCTACCGGTTCGACCCCACGCCGCACGAAGCCGAGTAGGCCGTTCTCGCCCGCAAGCCGTGCGGCGCGCGGAGCGGTATCCTCGGGACATGGCAACCGTCACAGCCGCACCGCTTCGCATCGAGGATGCCGCCGGTGTCCGCACGCTGGTGCTCAACCGGCCCGAGCGCCGCAACGCGCTCTCGCTCGCGCTGCTGCGCGACCTGCTCGCCGCACTCGCCGACACTGCGGCTGATCTCTCGGTGCAGGCGGTCGTCGTGCGCGGCGAGGGGCCGGCGTTCTGCGCGGGCCACGACCTTTCGGAGATGACCGGCTGCTCGCTGCCGACCGCGCGCGAGCTGTTCGACACCTGCAGCGCGCTGATGATGGCTATCCACCGCCTGCCGCAGCCCGTGATCGCGCAGGTGCACGGAGTCGCCACAGCAGCCGGATGCCAGCTCGTCGCTGCCTGCGATCTCGCGGTCGCGAGCGAGGATGCCCGATTCGCGACTCCCGGCGTCCGGATCGGCCTGTTCTGCTCGACGCCCATGGTCGAGGTCTCGCGCGCCGTGGGCCGCAAGCGGGCGCTCGAGATGCTGCTCACGGGGGAGCTGATCGACGCCCGGACTGCGGCCGACTGGGGACTCGTCAACCACGTCGTGCCACGTGATCAGCTCGGTCAGGCGACGCTCGAGCTTGCCGGTCGCATCACGAGCGCGAGCTCGCACACGCTCGCAGTCGGCAAGGTGGCGTTCTACGAGCAGCTCGACCGCGCCCTGCCGGAGGCGTACGAGCATGCGAGCGACGTCATGGCGGCCAACGCCGTCGCGCCCGACGCTCGTGAAGGCATCGACGCGTTCCTGAGCAAGCGAGAGCCGCGCTGGCGCGGTCGCGAGGCCTAAAGAACTGGTTCTCAGCCGCCCGAAGAGGTTCTAATCCTCGCGCAGGAAGGACGGCACGTCGAGGATGTCCGACGGGACGTCGAACAGCTGCGACGACGATTCTTCGCGCTCGCCAGGCCGCTCTCGGCGAATCACGGTGGGGGCGCCGCGCTCGAAGCCCGTCGCGATCACGGTCACGCGCACGTGCTCGCCCATGGCGTCATCGACGACCGCGCCGAAGATGATGTTGGCGTTCTGATCGGCCGCTCCCTGCACGATCTTCGCGGCCTCGTCGACCTCGAACAGCCCGAGGTCGCTGGGGCCCGTGATGTTGAGCAGCATGCCGCGCGCGCCCTCCACACTCGATTCGAGCAGGGGCGACGAGATGGCGGCGCGGGCGGCCTCGGCGGCGCGGTTCTCGCCCGCCGCGGCACCGATTCCCATCAGCGCAGTGCCGGTGTTGCGCATTACGGTGCGCACGTCGGCGAAGTCGAGGTTGATCAGGCCCGGCACCGTGATCAGGTCCGTGATGCCCTGGACGCCCTGACGCAGCACGTCGTCGGCGACGCGGAACGCCTCCATGATCGGCGTCGACGGGCTCACGACCTGCAGCAGGCGATCATTCGGGATGACGAGCAGTGTGTCGACCTTCGCCGAGAGATCGTCGATGCCCTCCTCGGCCTGCTCGGCGCGCTTCTTGCCCTCGAAGCCGAACGGTCGAGTCACGACGCCGACCGTGAGCGCACCGAGCTCGCGAGCGAGCTCCGCGATCACGGGGGCGGCGCCCGTGCCGGTGCCGCCGCCCTCGCCGGCGGTGACGAAGACCATGTCCGCGCCCTTGAGCGCTTCCTTGAGCTGGTCGCGGCTCTCGATCGCCGCCTCGCGGCCGACCTCTGGGTTCGCACCGGCTCCGAGGCCGCGCGTGACCTTCTGACCGACCGCGATCTTGACGTCGGCGTCCGTCATCAGGAGCGCCTGGGCATCGGTGTTCACGGCGATGAACTCGACGCCGCGCAGACCGCTGTCGACCATGCGGTTGACGGCGTTGGTACCACCGCCGCCGACTCCGACAACTTTGATGACCGCGAGATACGACCCGCCGGTCTCCTTCATCGACACCGATTCACCCTCTCTCGGACAACTCAGACGGCGACGCCGCGTCGAGGGCGACGAGTCCGCTGTTCACGATACAGGAACGTGTCATCCGCATGCCTGTGAGCATGATGCGCCATTCTGCGCGGTTTGGGGGGCATTCTCGCGCGTTTTGGGCTGCTCACCGAGCCCCGCAGTGGGTGCATATCCGCCACGTGGCATGACAGCCGGCCGCGCCGGCGCCGAGACGTCGGCGTACACGAGTTGCGCCCGATCGGCGGTCGTGGGGTAGCGGCGCAGCACCCAGGCAGCCGCGCGCAGCTTGTCCTGCAGCTGCAGCGGCGGGCCGAGCACGATGTCGAGGCCGCCGCGCAGACGCATGACGATGCCGCGCTCCGGGTCCATCTTCACGTTCGCGACGCGAGCGCTGAAGTCGCGCGGGCGCGCCGCGAGCGCGTCGAGGGCAGCCTGCGCAGACACGGAGTGGATCGCGCTTCCCGGCACCGGGCGCTCGCGCTTCGTCCACACGCGCGGAAGCACCGGAACGGCCTCTTGCCGCTCGAACACGCGTACCACGCGGCCGCTCGCAGCGAGCAGGCCACGATAGCCGCCGGCCCCCACTGCCAGCGCTACGGCCCGCTCGGGGACGATCCGGATGCGCAGCGTGTGCGGGAAGTCGCGGTCGACGCTCGCGAGCCGGATGGTCGGCACCTGCTCGATCTCGCCGGCGACGCGCGCAGGCGAGAGCGCCAGCAGAGAGCGCCCCGCCGCGGCCCGCGCGACGGCATCTCGCACGGCCACGCGCTCACTCTCGGTGCCGCCGCGCACGGCAACGCTGCGCAGCTGGAACATCCCGGAGCCCTTGACCCAGAGGTAACCGAGCTCCACGACCCCGGCACTGACGGCACAGATCGCAGCGGCCGCGATCACGGCAGCGAGCCGGCGGCGTCGAAGAACGTTGGTGGAGAGCTGCACGCGCCCCGATTCGGCGCCTCCGCATCGGCTCCTGCCACCCGGATGGATGGGTCAAGCCAGGGTGATGGGGCCGATCAGCTCCACTTCGTGCTCCAGCTCGACGTCGAAACGCCCGCGCACGCACCGACGGGCGAGGGAGACGAGCTCCGCGACATCCGCCGAGCGTGCACCGCCGGTGTTCTCGATGAAATTCGCATGCACGCGGGAGATGCAGGCGCCTCCGATGGAGTGTCCCTTGAGGCCGCAGGCCTCGATGAGGGCTCCGGCGCCCGGGCCCTCGTCGGGATTCTTGAAGACCGAGCCGAACGTGCGCGCCTTGCGCGGCTGGCTGTCGCTGCGGCGGCGCTGAAGCTCGCGCACCCGCGCGGCTATCTCCTCCCGCACCCCCGGTGCAAGCCGCAAGACGGCTCGGGCGACGACCTCGGAGTTGCGCACGTTCGAATGCCGGTAGCTGAGCTCGAGCTCGCGTGGGCCGCCTGTGCGCGCACCGCGCGCCGAGATGACGTCGGCCGACGCCAGGACGTCGCGGATCTCGCTCCCGTATGCGCCGGCGTTCATGCGCACGGCACCGCCCACCGTGCCGGGGATGGCACAGCCGAACTCGATGCCCTCGAGCGCAGCTTCCGTACACCGGCGAACGACGGCCGCAAGCGATGCACCACCGCCGCAGCGCACGCTCGCGCGCTCGATCTCGATCGCCGCGAGCGCCCCCTCGAGACGCACCGCAACGCCGTCGTACCCCTCGTCGGCCACGAGTAGGTTGGAGCCCAGGCCGATCACGGCGACGTGCAGCCCCTCTTCGGCGGCCCAGGCGAGGATCGCCGTGAGCTCGGCGTCCGAGGCCGGCCGTGCCAGGAAGCGCGCGGCCCCCCCGGTCCCGATCGTCGTCAGACGCGCGAGCGGCGCATCGGCCTCCACCCCGGGCGGCGGCACGCTCACGCCAGCCGCTCGCGTACCAGCTCGAGCACGCTGTCGACGGGCCCGGCTCCGAGCGTCAGGACGAGGTCGCCAGGACGCGCGGTGCGTGCGATCCATGCGGCCGCGTCCTCGTAGGCCGGCGTCCAGGCGACGGGAAAGGCGGCGTCCTGACGATGGGCGCTCTGCACGACGAGCTCACCGGTCACGTCTGCCTCGGCCGCGCCACGCGCCACGTACACGTCGCACACGCACGCTGCGTCGGCGAGGCGCAGGGCCTCGGCGAAGCCGTCGGCGAACATGCGCGTTCGCCACGGCATGTGCGGCTGGAAGCAGGCCAGCAGGCGGCCGGGGGCGGCCTCGCCACGCGCCGCCGTGAGCGTCGCGGCGAGCTCGCTCGGGTGGTGGGCGTAGTCGTCGACGAGGCGGATGCCGGCCACCTCCCCCCTGCGCTCGTAGCGACGGGCAGCACCGCGAAAGGCCGCAAGGGGCGCCGCTGCGCGCTCGGGGCTGATCCCGGCCCAGTCGAGCATGGCGAGCGCAGCGGCGGCATTGAGGGCGTTGTGCGCGCCCGGCATCCCCACTCGCAGCGCCAACTCGGCGCGACCCGGGCTCGCGAGCAGGAAGCGCGTGCCCTCGCCGTCAGGAGCGACATCGAGTGCGCGCCAGCCCTCTCCCCGGCCGGAACCGAAGCGGCGAAGCTCGGCGGGGGTGGGATAGTCGAGCGAGTCGTGCAGTACGAGCGCGCCCTCCGGGGCGAGCTCGGAGACCCAGCCGCGGAAGAGCGCGTGGAGGTCGTCGAGCGAGGCGAAGTGATCGTGGTGGTCGAGCTCCGCGTTGAGTACGACGGCCGCGCGCGGCCGTAGCCCCGCGAGCGACCCATCCGATTCGTCGGCCTCGGCCACCACGTGCCGGCCGCGGCCCACGCGCGCGTTGGATCCGAGCTGCGGCACCGTGCCGCCGATCAGGAACGTGGGCTCCTCGCCGCACCGCTCGAGCACGTAGGCGATCAGCGCGCTGGTGGTCGTCTTGCCGTGCGCACCGGCCACGCAGATTCCGTCCCCGGAGGACACGATCTCGGCCAGCACATCCGCTCGGTGGCGCACGCGCAGGCCGCGACGGCGCGCCGAGACGAGCTCCGACTCGTCTTCGGCCACGGCGCTCGAGACGATCACCTCCATGTCCTCGTGAAGGTGGGCGGGATCGTGACCCTGGCGCGCATCGATGCCCTGGGCACGCAGCTCATCGAGCTCCTCGGCCGAGCGGTCGCACCCCGACACCGTTCGGCCGTGGCCGCAGAGCACGCGGGCAATGCCCGACATGCCGGCGCCGCCGACGCCGATCAGATGCACCTCGGCGCTCACCGGCGACGCTCCGCAAGGCGCAGCAGCTCCCGCGCGACCGCGCCGGCGGCATCGGGCCGGGCAGAGCTGAGCATCCCGTCGCGCATGCCCTGGAGCCGCGCCGGCGCGGCGCGCAGATCGGCGACGCGCGCCCGCAACACGTTGCCGTCGAGCGACGCGTCGTCGACGATCACTGCTCCGCCGGCCGCGGCGAAATGCTCCGCATTCGCTCGCTGATGGTCGCCCGTGGCATGCGGGTAGGGTACGAGCAGCCCGGCCAGGCCGGCCGCCGCCATCTCCCACACCGTGCCGCCGGCGCGGCTCACGCCGAGATCGGCGGCCGCCAGCACGAGCCAGAAGCGATCGGTCGCGGCGATGGCGCGGTAGCGCTCCGGAGGGGCCGCGACCGCCTCGACAACTCGCTCGTGGTCGCGCGTACCCGTGACGTGCACGACGATGCCGTCCTCGAGCCCGTTGGCCCCGTAGGCCGCGACGCACGCGTCGTTGATGCGGCGTGCGCCGGCGAGCGCTCCGAAGACGGCGAGCACGAAGGAGTCCTGTGGCAGCGCGAGTTCCTCACGCGCCTGCGCACGCGTGGTCTCGAAGTAGGCGCGCGCGACCGGACGTCCCACCACCTCGTAATGCGGCGACTCCCTGCCCGGCAGGTCGTAGGCCAGGAACACGCGATCGGCCAGCGGCGCGGCCAAGCGGTTTGCGAGGCCGAGGTGCGCATCCGCCTCTGTGAGCACGCGCGGGATCCGGAGCGCACTGGCCGCAAGCAACATCGGGCCGGCCACGAATCCCCCGCCGCCGAGCACTGCATGCGGCCGGCGGCGGCGGAGGATGCGCGCACACGCCGCAGGGGCCGCGATGTCCAGCGCGAGCGCGCGCGCGAGTCGCGGCGAGAGCGAGCGGGGCAGCCCCTGCACGCGGAAGGAGTCGAACGCGTACCCGGCTGCCCGTACGAGCTGCGCTTCGGCGCGATCGGGCGTACCCGCGAACGTCACCTCGGCCCTGGCGCGCGTGAGCTCCTCGGCCACGGCCAGCGCGGGCATGACGTGGCCAGCCGTCCCTCCGGCCGCGATCAGGACGCGCGGAGGCGTCACATCGCCCGGCGGCGCCGCGCGCGCGCAGCGCCCGCGGGGGCCGGGCGTGCTGCCGCCTGTGGACGCGCCGCCGCGCGGCGTCGCGGAGCCGGCTTGCGCGACGACCCGCGCGCGGGCTCGGGCACCGCCAGCGCCTGCCCGCCGTAGGTGCCGACCGACAGCACGAGGCCGATCGCGGCGAGCGTCGCGATGAGGCTGGTTCCGCCGTAGGAGATCAGCGGCACGGGAACGCCCGTGAACGGCAGCACGCCGAGCGTTCCGCCGATGTTGAGCAGCGCCTGCCCGACGATCAGCGTCGTCAGACCGGCCGCCAGCAACTTGCCGAACGGGTCCTTGGCGCGCAGCGCGACGCTGTAGCCACACCAGGCCAGCAGCCCGAAGGCGACCAGGAGCCCGAGCACCCCAATCAAGCCGAGCTCCTCGCCGACGATCGGCACGATCATGTCGGTATGCGCTTCGGGCAGGTAGCTGAGCTTCGTCACGCTCTGGCCGAGGCCGACGCCGAACAGGCCGCCGGTGCCGAACGCGAGCTGGGCCTCGTGCAACTGGTAGCCCGCGGCGACCGTCACGTCACTCGGGTGCAGGAACGCGGTCAGCCGCTGGGTGCGGTATGGCTCGGCGGCGATCATGGCCCCGGCCACGGCAACCGCCGCGAGCCCGAGCCGCGCGAGGGCACCGGCCGCAGCGCCGCTTGCGATCAGCACGGCCGCGCCGGCCAGCCCGAGGGCGATGGCCGAGCCGAGGTCGCTCACCACGACCAGGCCGCAGAGCACGGCTGCGGCGGCGCCGACCGGGCGCATGGCCTCGCGCCAGTCGCGCGGCGCCTGCCGGCGAGTCGAGAGCACGGCCGCGCCGAACACGCAGAGGGCGACCTTGGCCAGCTCCGAGGGCTGCAGAGTGAAGCCCCCGGGCAGGCTCAGCCAGCGCTGCGCGCCGTTGCGCTGAACGCCGGCCGCGAGCACGAGCACCAGCAGCAGCGCGGCGACCACGAGCATGCTCGGCGCGAGCGCGGCGGTGTGCCGATAGTCCCGCCGGGCAAGCACCCAGAGCGCACCGAGGCCGATCGCGGCGTAGACCGCATGGTGCTCGAGCAGTGCCGGCGAGGCCGACGCCGAGTAGACCATGACGACGCCGAAGGCCACGAGTGCCATCGCCACGATCACGAGCAGCTGCTCGGCGCCGCGCGCCTCGGAGCGCGAGCGACTCACGTGAGCGCCTCCACGAGTGCGCGGAAGCGCTCACCACGCTCCTCGTAATCCCTGAACTGGTCGTACGACGCACAGGCCGGGGAGAGCAGCACGACGTCGCCGTCGCAGGCAACCGAGGCGGCGATCCGGAGGGCGCGCTCCAGGGTGCCGCCGTCGACCAGCTCGATGCCGCGGCCGGTGAGCGCCCGGCGCAGCTCGGGCGCCGCCTCGCCGATCAGGTAGACGGCGCTGGCCGCATGCGCGAGCGGTTCGGCGAGCGGTCCGAAATCGGTGCCCTTGAGTGAGCCGCCGAGGATCACGTGCAGCGGCGCGTCGAACGACGCGAGTGCCTGCAGCGTCGCCTCGACATTGGTCGCCTTGGAGTCGTTCACGTAGCGCACGCCGTGGAGCTCGCGGATCTGCTCGAGCCGGTGCGGCGGGGCCGCGAAGTCCCGCAGCGCAGCAGCGGCGCCCGCCTCGTCGGCGCCCAGCGCGCGTATGACGGCGATCGCGCAGGCCGTATTGGCGCGGTTGTGGGGCCCGCGCAGGTGCGAGGCCGCGAAGGCCTCCTCGAACGCCTCGAGCTCCGTCCCCGAGACGCGCACCCTGCGGCCGTGGCCGGGCAGGTCGGCGTCGTCCAGCGCAGCGACGAAGGCGTCGTCGACGCACAGGATGGCGGTGTCGCGCTCGCGCTGGCGCTCGAAGACGCGCAGCTTGGAGGCCGCATAGGGGTCGAAGGAGCCATGCCGGTCGAGGTGATCGGGCGTGACATTGAGAAGGACGCCGGCATCGGCGCGGAATCGCTCGACGCCCTCGAGCTGGAAGCTCGAGAGCTCGCACACGATCACCCGGCCCGGCTCGATGCGACCGGCCAGCGTCGAGAGCGCCGTGCCGACGTTGCCCGCGCTCGCGCAGGGCAGGCCTCCGCCCTCGAGCAGTGCGGCCGTCAGCAGCGTGGTCGTGGTCTTGCCGTTCGTTCCGGTGATGCCGACGATCGGATTGCGCTCCTCGAGCAGGCGATAGGCGAGCTCCACCTCGGCCCACACGGGGATGCCGGCCGAGCGTGCGGCCTGGACGATCGCGGCTTCTTCCGGGACGCCGGGGCTCTTGACGAGCAGATCGGCACCCGTGAGCAGCTCGGGATCGTCGCGGCCGGGCACCGCTTCGACGCCTGGCGGCGCCTCCCCTGCATCCGCGCGGCGATCGGCGAGCAGGACGTGCAGGTGCGGGGCACAGCGCCCGGAGCGCCTCCGCCGCCGCGATGCCGGACCCGGACCGCCCCGAGCACGACGGCGCGGCGCGCGCCGGCGAGCACGGCATCCATCAGGAGTACTGGTCGAACCGCAGGTACGCGAGCACGAACGCGGACACCGCGAGCAGCGCAGCGATGATCCAGAACCGCACGATGATCTTCGTCTCCGCCCAGCCCTTCTTCTCGAAGTGGTGGTGGATCGGCGCCATCAGGAAGATGCGCCGCCCGTAGCGGCGGAACGACACGACCTGGATGATC
>CAWJTT010000001.1:0-111992 GCA_963845865.1 uncultured Actinomycetes bacterium | reverse complement strand
GGTCGCCGCCGCCGCGGAGCGGCTCGAGGCCGAGGCGGCAGCCGCCGAACCGCCGTTCGCGACCGTGCTGCG
This sequence comes from uncultured Actinomycetes bacterium, assembly GCA_963845865.1. GTDB lineage: Bacteria > Actinomycetota > Thermoleophilia > Gaiellales > JALYLC01 > JALYLC01. Next base: position 111,920 of record CAWJTT010000001.1, on the reverse strand, counting down.
CTGGCAGCTGTTCGTCGCTCGCGCGCAGCCGTAGTCTGCCTGCGGCATGGAAACTCCGCTCCCTCGACGCCGCGACGGCGTTCACGACCAAGGACGGCTCGACGATCCGCGAGCTGTTCGGCCTGCCGACCGGCGGCACTGTCCTGCAGAGCCTCGCGGAGTCGCGGCTGCCCGCCGGGCCGCAGCACGCAGCGCCACTACCACGCGGTCACCGAGGAGATCTACTTCATCCTCGAGGGGCGGGCCGACATGGAGCTGGACGGCGCGCACGCCGAGCTCGGTCCAGGCGAGGCGTCGCGATCCCGCCGGGCGCGTGGCATGAGATCGTGGCGCTCGGGGACGAGGAGCTGCGCTTCCTCTGCTGCTGCGCGCCGCCCTACCACGCACGACGACACCTACTTCGAGTGATCGTCCGCGTCCTCGCCGTCATCCTGATCGTCGGCGGGAGCCTTGGCGCTCTCCTGGGCTACGGCGTGGCGCGCTGGCTCGACCGGCGGCGGGAGCGCGAGGACTGGCGGCGCGAGACGGAGTGGCTTGCTCCTGAAGATCACGAGGAGCGAGCGCCGGCCGTGAGCGGCAGCCGCCGCGCCTCGGCGCGGCGACCCCTCCTGCTAGCCTCCGTGAGCGGCGCGTCGCGCCGCACGGCAGTCCCTTTAAAGCCGCGGCCAGAGAGCCCGGGAAGGAGCTGAACGAGTGAGTACCCCTGCCTCCGCGGCGCCCGACGGTGCTGCTGGACGCCGAGCAGATCGGCCGCACGCTGCGCCGCATGGCGCACGAGATCGTGGAGCGCGAAGGCGAGTCGCTCGACCGCCTGGCGCTCGTCGGCATCTACACGCGCGGCGTCACGCTGGCGCGCCGGCTGGCGACGCTGCTCGCCGAGATCGCCGGCGTCGAGGTGCCGGTCGGCGCGCTCGACATCACCTTCTACCGCGACGACATGGGCCTGCGCGGAGGCGAGACGCGCGCGCATCCGCAGCCGGTCGTCAAGGCCTCGTCGCTCGACTTCCCGCTCGACGGCGCGACCGTCGTGATCGTCGACGACGTGCTCTACACGGGGCGCACGGTGCGCGCCGCGATCGAGGCGGTGTTCGACTACGGTCGCCCGGCGCGCGTCCGGCTCGCGGTGCTGTGCGACCGCGGGCACCGCGAGCTGCCGATCCGCGCCGACGTCGTCGGCAAGAACCTGCCGACCTCGCGCGCCGAGCGCGTGCGCGTGCACCTCGGCGAGGACGACGCCGCCGACGAGGTCGTGCTCGAGACGGGGGCGCCGATGACCGCTGTCCTGACCGAGCCCGCCGCCGCGCGCGTCGCCGGCACCCGCCACCTGCTCTCCAGCGACGATCTCGACCGGCCGCACGGTGGCAGCGCCTGCTGGAGCTGGCCGCCGAGCTTCGAGGCGGTTGCCGAGCGCGAGGTCAAGAAGCTGCCGACGCTGCGCGGCCGCACGGTCCTCAGCGTGTTCTTCGAGGCCTCGACCCGCACGTCGTCGTCGTTCGAGCTCGCCGCCAAGCGGCTCTCGGCCGACACGATCTCGCTCAAGTCCAGCGGCTCGTCGGTGGAGAAGGGCGAGACGCTCAAGGACACGCTGCTGACGCTCGACGCCTACGGCCCGGATGTCGTCGTCATCCGCCACGCGCAGGTCGGGGCGGCGGCGCTCGCCACGCGCTACACGCGCGCCGCGGTCGTCAACGCCGGCGACGGCGCGCACCAGCACCCGACCCAGAGCCTGCTCGACCTGTACACGATGCGCGCGGCGCTCGGGCGCGTCGAGGGTGTGCATGTCGCGATCGTCGGCGACGTCCTGCACTCGCGCGTGGCGCGCTCGAACCTCGCGCTGCTCGCTCGCCTGCGGCGCGCACGTGACGCTGATCGGGCCGCCCTCGCTGATCCCGCGCGGATCGAGGCGGCCGGGGTCTCGGTCTCGCACGAGATCGGCGACATCGCGGCCGCGGACGTCGTCTACGTCCTGCGCATGCAGCGCGAGCGCATGCTGCCGGGCGAGGCCTACGTGCCGAGCCTGCGCGAGTACACGCTGCGCTACGGCGTCACGTCGGAGCGCCTGCGCGACGGGCAGCTCGTCATGCATCCGGGCCCGATGAACCGCGGCGTCGAGATCAGCGACGAGGTCGCCGACTCGGCGGCATCGCTCGTGACCCGCCAGGTCCGCGCCGGGCTGGTCGTGCGCATGGCCGTGCTCTACGACCTGCTGGCGGGACCGGAGGCGGCGGCGTGAGCGGACGCGAGCCGGGGCGGCTGACCCAGGCACCGGCACCGCGCGCGGACGTGCTCGTGCGCGGCGCGCGCGTGCTCGATCCCGGCGAGGGCCTGGACGCGCGGCTCGACGTGCTCGTGCGCGACGGCGAGATCGCGGCCCTCGGAGACGCGCTCGACGCGCCCGCGGAGGTCGAGCCGTGATCGACGGCGACGGCTGCACGCTCCTGCCGGCGTTCATCGATCCGCACGTGCATCTGCGCACGCCGGGCCAGGAGCACAAGGAGGATCTCGCCACGGGCACGGCGGCTGCAGCAGCAGGCGGCTACTGCTGCGTGCTCGCGATGCCCAACACCGACCCCGTCGTCGACACGCCGCAGGTCCTGCGACTCGCTGCACGAGCGCGCCGCGCTCGACGCCCGCGTGCGCGTGGGATTCCTGGCTGCGATCTCCGCTCGGCCAGCACGGCGAGCAGATGGCGCCGCTCGGCGAGCTGGCCGACTACGGCGCCTGCGGCTACTCGGACGACGGCCGGCCGGTGCTCTCCGCGTCGCTCCTGCGGCGCGCGCTTGCAGTACGCGGCGACGACCGGGCGCGTGCTCTCGCTGCATTGCGAGGACACCTCGCTCTCGCGCGCCGCGGACATGCACGAGGGCGCCGTGTGCGCGCGACTCGGGCTGGTCGGCTACCCGGCCATCGCGGAGTCGACCATGATCGCCCGCGACCTGCGCATCGCCCAGTACGAGAGCCGGCCGCTGCACATCTGCCACCTGCACGTCGAGCAGTCGGTCGAGGAGGTGCGCCGCGCGCGCGAGCTGGGGCGTCGACGTGTCGGCCGAGGCCTCGCCGCACCACCTGCTGCTGACCGACGAGGAGGTGCTCGGCCTCGACGCTGCGCGCTTCAAGATGAGCCCGCCGCTGGCGGCCGAGCCACATCGGCAGGCGCTGATCGAGGGCCTGCGCGACGGCACGATCGACTGCATCGCGACCGACCACGCGCCGCACCACCCGGCCGAGAAGGAGGTGCCGTTCCCGGCCGCGCCCAACGGCGTGATCGGGCTCGAGACGGCGTTCCCCGCGCTCGTGCTCGGACTCGTCGAGAGCGGCGTGGTGCCGCTCGAGCTGATCGTGGAGCGGATGACCGCAGGCCCTGCGCGCGCGTTCGGCCTGCGACGACCGCGGATCGCGGTCGGCAGCGCTGCCGATCTCGCGCTCTGGGACCTGCGCGAGCGCTGGACGGTCGGCGAGGACGACCTGCGCTCGCGCAGCCGCAACTGCGCGTTCCTCGGCCGCGAGGTGCAGGGGCGCTGCCTGCTGACGCTCGCCGGCGGGCGCATCGCGCACGGCGCGGCCGCGCCGGTGCCGGCATGAGCGCCGTCGGCCTCTACCTCGAAGACGGCACGGCCTGGCCGGGCGTGAGCGTCGGTGCGCCGGGCGCCGCGGTCGGCGAGGCCGTCTTCACGACGGCAATGACGGGCTACCAGGAGGCGCTCACCGATCCGAGCTTCGCCCGTCAGCTGCTGACGTTCACGGCGCCGATGATCGGCAACTACGGCGTCGAGGACGCCTCGTCGGAGTCGCGCCGCGTCCAGGCCACGGCGCTGATCTGCCACGAGGCTCGCAACTACGCGGCCCAACGGCCGCCAGGGGCTGCTCGACTGGCTGCGCGGCGCGGGCGTCGTGGCGCTCTCGGGGCTCGACACCCGCGCGCTCGTGCGCCATCTGCGCGACCGCGGCGCGATGCTGGGCGTCGCCGCCGGCGAGGGAGTCGGACGCGAGCAGGCGCTCGAGCTGCTCGCCGCGGAGCCGCCGATGGCGGGCCGGCTGCTCGCGGGTGAGGTGTCCGGCGAGCTCGAAGGCGTGCCGAACACCGGCGCGCGCTGCCACGTCGTGGTACTCGACTACGGCGCCAAGGCCTCGATCGTGCGCCTGCTCGAGCAGGCCGGCGCGGTCGTCACGGTCGTGCCGCACGACGCCACCGCGGCGCAGGTCGACGCGCTCGCGCCCGACGGCGTGCTGCTCGCGAACGGACCCGGCGACCCTGGCGTCGATGGACGCGCATGTCGCCGAGGTGCGCACGATGGTCGATCAGGGGCGCCCGCTCTACGGCATCTGCCTCGGCCACCAGTTGCTCGGCCGCGCGCTCGGGCTCGAGACGTTCAAGCTGCCGTTCGGGCATCGCGGCGCGAACCACCCCGTGCTCGAGCGCGCTTCGGGCCGTGTGCTCGTGACGAGCCAGAACCACGGCTTCGCGGTGCGCGCGCCCGAGAACGGCGACGGCCCGCTCGAGGTCACGCACAACTCGCTCTACGACGGCACCGTCGAGGGCCTGCGGCTGCGCGGCCGCCCGGTCTGGAGCATGCAGTTCCACCCGGAGGCCTCGCCCGGCCCGCACGACGCGCGCGAGAAGCTGGCCGAGTTCGTCGAGGCATGCGCCGTGCGGGCGAAGGAGAGCGGCTGATGCCGCGCCGCGACGACCTCCGCTCGATCGCGATCATCGGCTCCGGCCCGATCGTGATCGGGCAGGCCTGCGAGTTCGACTACTCGGGCGTCCAGGCGCTCAAGGTGCTGCGCGAGGAGGGCTATCGCACGGTGCTCGTCAACTCGAACCCGGCCACGATCATGACCGACCCGGGCTGGGCGGACGCGACGTACCTCGAGCCGCTCGACCTCGAGGGCGTGACGGGCGTCCTGCGGCGCGAGCGCCCCGATGCGCTGCTCCCGACGCTGGGCGGCCAGACGGCCCTCAACCTCGCCATGGAGCTGGAGCAGGCCGGCGTGCTGGCCGAGCTCGAGATCGAGCTGATCGGCGCCTCGGCGCAGGGCCATCCACACGGCCGAGGACCGCGAGGCGTTCGGGCAGGCGATGGCCTCGGTCGGGCTGCGCGTGCCGCGCTCGGTGATCGTGCGCACGCCGGAGGAGGCGCGCGCCGCGCATCGGCGGCGATCTGCAGCTGCCGGTGGCGATCCGGCCGGCGTTCACGCTCGGCGGTCACGGCGGCGGCTTCGCGCGCACCCAGGCAGAGCTCGACGCGATCGTCGCCCGCGGTCTCTCCGAGAGCCCGATCTCGCAGGTGCTCGTGGAGGAGTCGGTCGAGGGCTGGGGCGAGTTCGAGCTCGAGGTGATCCGCGACCGGCTCGACAACGTCGTGATCGTCTGCTCGATCGAGAACCTCGACCCGATGGGCGTGCACACCGGCGATTCCGTCTGCTGCGCCCCCGCCATGACGCTGTCCGACCGCGAGTATCAGGCGCTGCGCGACGCAGCCGCGAAGGTGATCCGCGCGGTCGGCGTCGAGACCGGCGGCTCCAACGTGCAGTTCGCGGTCAATCGCGAGAGCGGCGAGATCGTCGTGATCGAGATGAACCCGCGCGTCTCCCGGTCCTCGGCGCTGGCCTCCAAGGCGACGGGCTACCCGATCGCGAAGGTCGCCACCCGGCTCGCGATCGGCTACACGCTCGACGAGATCCCCAACGACATCACGGGCACGACGCCGGCCTCCTTCGAGCCGACGATCGACTACGTCGTCGTCAAGGCTCCGCGCTTCGCGTTCGAGAAGTTCGCGGGCGTCGGACGAGACGCTGACGACGCAGATGAAGTCGGTGGGCGAGGCGATGGGGATCGGCCGCTGCTTCAACGAGGCCTACGGCAAGGCCATGCGCTCCCGCGAGCTCGATCGCGATCCGCGCGAGCAGGGCGAGCTCGCCACGCCCGCCTGGGATCGGTTCGACGCGCTGCTCGGACGCCTGCGCGAGGGCGAGGATCCCGACGCGCTGTCGGTCGAGAGCAGCGTGCACCCCTGGTTCTGCCACGAGCTCGCGCGGCGCGTCGCGCGTGAGGCCGAGGCGGCCGCGCGCGGGCCTCGGCGGTCTCGACGCCGAGGCGCTGCGGCTGCTCAAGCACGAGGGCGTCTCCGATGCGCGCATCGCGCGCATCTGCGGCTGCGACGAGGAGGACGTGCGCGGCCGGCGGCTGCTGCTGGGCGTGCGACCCGTCTTCAAGACCGTCGACTCCTGTGGCGGAGAGGTCGCCGCCGAGACGTCCTACCTGTACTCGAGCTACGACCGCGTCGACGAGGCGCTCGACGACGACCGCCCGGCCGTGCTGATCCTCGGCTCCGGCCCGAACCGCATCGGCCAGGGCATCGAGTTCGACTACTGCTGCGTCCAGGCCGTCCGCAGCTACCGCGCGCAGGGCTACGCGGCGGTGATGGTCAACTGCAACCCCGAGACCGTCTCGACGGACTACGACACGGCCGACCGGCTGTACTTCGAGCCGCTCACGGCCGAGGACGTGCTCGAGGTCGTGGAGCGCGAGCAGCCGATCGGCGTCGTCGTGCAGTTCGGCGGGCAGACGCCGCTCAAGCTGGCGCGCCGGCTGGTCGAGCACGGGGTGCCGATCCTCGGCACCAGCCCCGCGGCCATCGACCTGGCCGAGGATCGCGAGCGCTTCGGCGACCTGCTCGCCGAGCTCGGGCTGCGCGCGCCGGACTGGGCGATCGCCGGCGACGCCGAGGAGGCCGTCGCCGCGGCAGAGCGGATCGGATACCCCGTGCTCGTGCGCCCGTCCTACGTGCTCGGCGGTCGCGCGATGCGCGTCTGCTACTCGGCCGGCGACGTGCGCGCTGCGCCGATCGCACCCAACACGCTCGTCGACCGCTTCGTCGAGGATGCCGTCGAGGTCGACGTCGACGCGGTCGGCGACGGCACGGACGCGATCGTGGCGGCCGTCATGGAGCACGTCGAGGAGGCCGGCGTGCACTCGGGAGACTCCGCCTGCGTCATCCCGCCGCTCTCGATCGGCCCCGACCTCGAGGCGGAGATCCGGCGCCAGACCGAGCAGCTCGTGCGCGGGCTCGGGGTGCAGGGCCTCTGCAACGTGCAGTTCGCGATCCACGAGGGCACGATCTACGTGCTCGAGGCCAACCCGCGCGCGAGCCGCACGGTGCCCTTCGTGTGCAAGGCGATGGGCATCGACCTCGTCGACCTGGCCTGCCGGGTGACGACGGGCTCGAAGCTCGCGGAGCTGAACGTGCAGATCCCCGAGCCGCGCGTGGTCGCCGTCAAGGAGGTCGTGCTCCCGTTCGCGCGCTTCCCGGGCTCGGACCCCGTGCTCGGCCCGGAGATGCGCTCCACCGGAGAGGTGATGGCGCTCGCGCCGGACTTCGCCACCACCTACGCGAAGGCGATGCGGGCGGCCGGGCTGTACCTCCCCAAGCGGCCCAACGGCGTTCGCCGCCGTCGCGTTCCTCTCCGTCTGCGACCGCGACAAGCCGGCCGCGACGCTGCTCGCCCAGCGACTCACGGATCTCGGCTTCGACCTCGTCGCCACGCCCGGCACCGCGCGACGCATCAAGCAGCTCGGCATCGAGGTGACCGAGGTCGCGAAGGTGGGGGAGGAGGACGGGAATTCCGTCGTCGACCTCGTGCGCGGCGGCAAGGTCGACCTGATCGTGAACACGCCCGTCGGCCGCGGCGCGCACGCGGACGGCTACCAGATCCGGCGGGCCGCGATCTCGGCCAAGGTGCCGTGCATCACGACGCTGGCCGCCGCCAGCGCCGCCGTGCAGGCGATCGCGCGCGCCTGGCAGGTGGAGCCCAAGAGCCTCCAGGAGCTGCACGCTTGACGGGCTCGCGCGTGGCGGCCTGCGAGCAGCTCGGGCCGTACGTGCAGGTCCGGCTGGAGCGCACGTTCGCTGCGGGCGAGCCCGGGCAGTTCCACATGCTGCGCGCGCTCGCGCACGATTCCTTCCTGGCCCGGCCGCTCTCGGCGGTGGCCTCCGGCGACTCCGGGGTGACGTTCCTCTGCCAGCCGCGTGGGCCGGCGCTCGCGGCGCTCGCCCAGGTCGGCGCGGAGGTGGAGGTGCTCGGGCCGTTCGGCCGGGGCTTCGACGCCCGCAGCCCCGGGCCCGCCCCGCTGCTCGTCGGCGGCGGGATTCGGCGTCGGCGCTGCTCGCGCCGCTCGCTGCGCTCGCTGCCCGAGGCTCGGCTGCTCGCGGCCTTCCGCGACGCGGAGGCCGCGCGGGCCGCCGAGCTCGTGCCGTGCCGCGGAGCGCGAGATCGTCGCTTCCGCCCGCCAACGTGCTCGATCTGCTGGCAGCGCGGCTGGCGGGCAGCTCGAGCGTGTTCGCCGCCGGGCCCGATGGCCTCGTGCGCGCCGTCGCCGCCGCCTGCGTGGCGGCGGGCGCGCCGTGCCAGGTCGCGCTCGAGGCGCCCATGGCGTGCGGCTACGGTGCCTGCTACGGCTGCGCGGTGCGTCTCGGCGGCGAGCTGGTGCGGCTCTGCGTCGAGGGCCCGGTCGTGTCCGGCGAACGCGTCGCGGCGGCGTGAGCGCCGACCTCACGACCCGCGTCGGCGCGCTCGAGCTCGAGCATCCGGTGATGAACGCGTCCGGCACGCTCGACCCGCTGGCCGCGCGCGCGGCCGGGCTCGCGATCGACCGCGAGCTCGCGCTCGTCGTCACCAAGACCGTGACGCCACTCGCGCGCGAGGGCAACGAGCCGCCGCGCGTGTGCGAGGTCGAGGGCGGCATGCTCAACTCGATCGGCCTGCCCAATCCCGGGCTGCGACGCCTTCGCCGACACGGTGCTGCCACCCGTGCGCGCACTCGGGCGACCGCTCGTCGTCTCGATCGGCGGGTTCGAGCACGCCGACTACGAGCTGGCCTGCCGCCGTCTCGATGCCGAGCCCGGCATCGCGGCGCTCGAGCTCAACGTCTCCTGCCCGAACGTCAAGACCGGCTGCATCTCGATCGGCAGCGACCCGGACGAGACCGAGGCGGTCGTCCGTGCGCTGCAGCGACGCGACGCGGTTGCCGCTGTGGGTGAAGCTCTCACCCAACGTCGCCGATCTCGCCCCCATCGCGCGCGCGGCCGAGCGGGGTGGCGCCGATGCGCTCGTGCTCACCAACACGCTGCGCGGGCTGGCGATCGACCACCGGTCGCGGGCGCCGCTCCTGGGCGGCGTGACGGGGGGTCTCTCCGGGCCCGCGCTCAAGCCCGTCGCCCTTGCGGCCGTGCACACGTGCCGCGAGGCCTGCGCGCTGCCGCTCGTCGGCGTCGGAGGCATCGCCGGCGGCCGGGATGCACTCGAGTTTCTCGTTGCAGGAGCAAGTGCCGTGCAGGTCGGCAGCGCGGCCTTCCGGGAACCGCTGCTCGCCCGGCGGGTCCGCGAGGAACTCGCCACCCTACTCGCTCCGGGTGGCCTGGCGGGCATTGGGGCATTGAAAACAACAACACTCGACTAGAGGTTCACGTTTTTCCCGCTCTCGTGCGGGTTTTCTGCGCATAAGCGCTTGCGCCCGCCCGCATGTGGTGCCTACCATCAGCCGACAATGACGACCGGCCAGAAGATCCCGACTCAAGCACCGCTCCGATCGCTCGACCAGCGCATGGAGGCGCTGCGCCGCGCGAACGCGGTCAGGGTCGAGCGGGCGCGGCTGAAGCGCGAATTGAAGGCCGGCGACGTCTCGGCGCGCGAGGTGCTGACGCGGCCGCCCGAGTACCTCATGACCGCGAAGGTGTTCGACGTGCTGCTGTCGCTGCCGAAGTTCGGCCGGGTCAAGGCGACGCGCTGCTTGAACCAGTGCCGCATCAGCCAGTCCAAGACCGTGGGCGGTCTCTCCGAGCGCCAGCGCGACGAGCTCGTCGCGCTGCTCGGGGCTCGCTGAGCTGACGCCCGGGAGCTCGGCTGCCACGACTGTTCGTCATCTCCGGACCGTCCGGAGCCGGCAAGGGCACGCTGATCAAGGGGCTGCTGGCGCGCTCGGATCGCTACGTCGTCGCCGTCTCCGCCACGACGCGCCACGCTTCGGCAGGGCGAGCAGGAGGGCCGCGAGTACTACTTCCTCACGGATGCCGAGTTCCAGCGGCGGGTCGATGCCGGCGAGTTCCTCGAGTACGTCGCCTATGCGGGCGGTCGCTATGGCACGCTCGAGGCCGAGGTCAACCGCCTGCTTGCCGACCGGGAAGGGCGTGATTCTCGAGCTCGAGGTGGAGGGCGCGTTCGCCGTGCGTCGCCGCAGACCGGACGCCACGCTAGTCTTCGTCTGTCCCCCGTCGTTCGAGGACCTCGAGCGGCGGCTGCGCGCGCGGGCGACCGATTCGGCCGGGGAGATCGAGGTCCGGCTCGCGATCGCGCACGAGCAGTTGCGGGAACGTGACCAGTTCGACATCGTAATCATCAACGACGACGCTGAGCGAGCGACCCGCGAGCTGCGAGAACGGCTCGACGCGCTGCTCGATGCCGACTCCGTGAAGGGCTCCGAATGATTCACCCGCCCATCGACAAGCTCCTCGAGCGCATCGACTCCAAGTACGCGCTCGTGATCGTCGCCGCCAAGCGCGCGCGGCAGCTCAACACCTACCACCACCAGCTCGGCGAGGGCAACATCGACACGTTCGCGCCGCCGATGGTGGAGTCGCGCTCGAAGAACTACCTCACGATGGCCCTCGAGGAGATCGCCCAGGGCAAGCTGCACTGGGAGCTCCCCGAGCGGACGTAGCCCGGTCGTACCGACCGTGCGATGGAGGAAGCGCCGCCACTCGTGCTCGTCGGCGTCACCGGCGGCGTCGCCGCCTACAAGACGTGCGAGGTCGTCCGGCGCCTCGTCGAGGCGGGCCGCGACGTCCGCTGCGCACTGACGGCAGACGCGGAGCGGTTCATCGGCCCGCAGTTGCTTGCGGCGCTGACGCGCAAGCCGGTGCTCGACGACCGCCCCGCCCTCGACGGCACCTATCCGCATCTCGACGCTGCGCGCGCGGCGGCCGTCGTCTGCATCGCGCCCTGCACTGCCAATACGCTCGCCAAGCTGGCCTTGGGTCTCGCCGACAACGTCGTCACCCAGAGCGCGCTCTCGACGCCGGCGCCTCTGCTCGTCGCGCCGGCCATGAACGTGCGCATGTGGCAGCACCCGGCGACGCAGGCGAACGTCTCGCAGCTGCGTGAGCGCGGGGTGGTGTTCGCGGGCCCGGCGGAGGGGGCGCTGGCCGAGGGCGAGCACGGAGTGGGTCGCATGGTCGAGGCGGCCGAGATCGTCGCGGCGATCGAGGCGCTGATCGGCCGCGCGACGGGGGCACTGGCAGGCCGGCGGGTGCTCGTGACCGCGGGTGGGACGCGTGAGCCGCTCGACAGCGTCCGCTACCTGGGCAACCGCTCCTCGGGCCGGATGGGCGCAGCGCTGGCCGCCGAGGCGAGCGCGCGCGGGGCCGACGTGGTGACGCTGCTCGCGAACGGGACGATACGCCCGGAGTCTGGATCTGTGGTCGAGGTCGAGACCACGGAGGAGCTCGAGCGTGAGGCGCTCGCGCGAGCGGACTGGGCGGACGTCGTGCTGATGGCTGCGGCCGTCGCCGACTACCGGCCGGCGCAACGGCAGGAGGGCAAGCGCGAGCGCAGCGACGCGTGGTCGCTGGAGCTCGAGCCGACGGCCGACGTCCTCGCTGCGCTCGCCGCGCGCCGCCGGCCCGGGCAGGTGCTCGTGGGCTTTGCGGCCGAGGCCGGCGCCGATCTCGAGCGCGCACGGGCCAAGCGCGAGCGCAAGGGCGTCGACCTGATCGTGCTGAACGACGTCTCGCGTGAGGACATCGGCTTCGACGCGGATCACAACGAGGTCGCGCTGGTCGCCGCCGACGGCGTCGTCCAGGTACCGCGGGCGCCCAAGCGGGCGATCGCCGCGGCCGTGCTCGACAGGGTCGAGCAGTTGCTCGAGGGCTGAGAATCGCCAGACCCGGCGTACGATGGGTGCGATGGAAGCAGCAGTCGCCGAACCACACCGACTCGGCAGCGCGCGCGAGGCGGCACTGCGCGTGATCGCGAACGTGCGGCTTGCCGTGAGTGGCGAGCCCGCGATCGTCGAGCGCGCCGTCGTGGCGCTGCTCGCGGAAGGCCACGTGCTCGTCGAGGACGTCCCAGGCGTCGGAAAGACGACGCTGGCGCGCGCGCTGGCACGCTCGCTCGACTGCTCGTTCGCGCGCATCCAGCTCACGCCGGACGTGCTGCCGAGCGACGTCACGGGTGTCAGCGTGTTCGATCAGCGGACGAGCGAGTTCGCGTTCCGGCCAGGCCCGGTGTTCGCGAACATCGTGCTCGCCGACGAGCTCAACCGAGCCTCGCCGCGCACCCAGTCGGCCCTGCTCGAGTGCATGCAGGAGCGGCAGGTCACCGTCGACGGTGTCGCCAGACCGCTGGCCGCGCCCTTCTTCGTGATCGCGACGCAGAACCCGATCGAGCAGGACGGCACGTTCCCGCTGCCCGAGGCCCAGCTCGATCGCTTCGCGCTGCGGCTGGCCCTCGGATACCCGGAGGCGGGAGCAGAGGCGCGCATGCTGGCGGACCAGACAGCACCGGAGGGTTCGCCGCTGGACACGCTCGCCGCGGTCGCAGATGCGGGAGAGCTGATCGCGGCGGTGCGTGCCTGCCGCAGCGTCCACGTCGCGCCCGCCCTGCGTGACTACGTCGTCGCGCTCTGCGGGGCGACGCGCGCGGACGCGCGCCTGGCGCTCGGCGCCAGCCCGCGTGCCGGGGTGACGCTCGTCCGCCTTGCACGCGCCCACGCCCTCATCCAGGGTCGTGATCACGTGCTGCCCGACGACGTCAAGCAGCTCGCGCGTGACGCGCTCGAGCACCGCCTGCTGCCGGCGGTAGGCGCGCCGGCGGACGTCGCCTCCGTTCTCGACGAGCTGCTCTCGCGGGTGCCCGTGCCGCTGTGAGTGCGGGTACGGGCCGGGAGGTCAGGCGGCCTGCGCTGACCGCGCGTGGGCGCGCGGTGCTCGGGTTCGGCATTGTTGCGCTGATCTTCGCGCGGCTGTTCGGCACGCAGGAGGTTGCGCTGCTCGGCGGCGCGTTCGTGGCGGCCGCCGTTCTCGCGCGCGCCTGGGTCGGCCTGGCGGGCGGACCGCACGTCGCATTGCGCACGCTCCCGCCGTTCGCCCATGCGGGTGAGCGCGTGCGCGTGCTCGTGGAGTTGCGACCGCTGGAAGGCGCGCGCAGCGGGCGCGCGGCGTTCCGCGAGGCAGGCGGAGGGCCAGTCTGCGCGCTGCGGCCCCACACGGCCGGCGGCCTGCGCAGCCTGCGCGGGAGCTACGAGCTTGGCCCACTCGAACGGGGCCTGCTCGAGCTCGGCCCTGCGGAGCTCGTGCGCGAAGACCCCTTCGGCCTTGCCCGGCGGGTCGATGTCACGCGTGGCAGCACGGCGCTGACGGTGCTGGCTCCGCCGCTCGAGCTCTCCGAGCCGGTGCTCGGCAGCGACGGCGACGTCGCCTTCGCGCGACACGGGCTGCGCAGCGGCGGTCACGAGCTGCATGGCGTGCGCGAGCACCAGCCGGGGGAGTCGCTGCGCGGCGTGCACTGGCCCGCGACGGCCCACCGCGGTCGCCTCATGGTCAAGGAGCTGGACGACCCGGCCGGAGATGAGCTCGCCGTCGTTCTGGACGCTCGCGCCTCGGCCGAGGTCGGCGGCCCGCCGGACTCCAGCTTCGAGCTCGCGCTGGCCGCCGCCGATGCGCTGGTGCGGCAGGCGCATGCCGATGCCAGGCGCGTGCGGCTGGTCGTCGCCGGAGGCGAGGGCGAGCCGGCCTGTGCGTTCGAGCGTTCAGCGGTGCGGCGATTGCTCGCGCGCGCCCGGCCGGCCGGTGAGCGTCCGCCGGGCGAGCTGATGGCGCGGCTCGCAGCCGAGCACATCGAGGTCGTCACGACGCGGCCCGCCGATGTCGTGGGCGCCGTGAGCGCCCGGCGGCTCGGCGTCGTCGCGATCGATCCGTCGAGCTTCGACGCCGGGGCTCCTCGCGACGCCGAGGCGCTCGCGGCGCTGCGCGCGACGGGCGCGCGCGTCCAGGAGCTGCGGCGGCCCCAGCGCGATCCCGCGGTCGAGCCCCGCGCGGAGCCCGACCGCGAGCTTTTCTGGCGCGCGCTCCTGTACGCACTGGCCGTCGCGTTCGGCGTGTTGCACGCGCGCGACCTGCAGCTCCCGCCGCTCTCGACTCCGAGGCTTGCGGCGATCACCGTGCTGGCCACGGCGCCGGCGCTCGTCGCGCTACGCGCGGGGCGCCGGCTCGCGCTGCTCGCGCTCCTGCCGGCGGTACTCGCCGCGGCGTTGCTCGCCGCCGGCCACCGGCCGTCCGCTGCTGCGCCGCTCGGCGGTCTGACCGGGCAGCTCGCGGATGCGCCGTCGGCCTGGGTCCAGGTCGTGCTGCCGTTTGCGGCGGACGGGCGTCCGGAGTTGCGCGCGGCGGTGTTGCTCGCGCTGTTTGTGTGGCTGAGCGCTCTCGCGTGGGTTTCCCTGGCTCGCCCGCGACCGCTCGCCGCGGCACTGCTCGCGGGAGCGCCCTTCGTCCTCAGCGCGACCGTCTACGAGCTGCCGCAGTACCCGTGGCGAGCGCTGCTCGCGGGCGGGCTTGCGCTCGCCTTCCTCTGCACGGGTCGGGCTGCGGGCGGCGGCCGCGCGATCGCGGCGGCGTTCGCGCTCGTCGCGCTCGCCGGAGGGCTGGCGATCGCCGCCGTGCCGGCGGCCTCGCGCCCGGGGGTGCTGCCGTGGACGACGTGGACGTTCGCGCACGCCGGGGACGATGCCTCCGCCGTCGACCTCGTCTGGGACATGCGCTACCAGCCGCTCTCCTTCGGCAAGCGGCCCGTCGAAGTGCTGCGCGTGCGCGCGGCGCGGCCCTCCTACTGGCGCGCGATCGTGCTCTCCGACTTCGACGGCCTGCGCTTTCTGCGGGCGCCTCAGCCGATCGTCGAGTCGCGCGGGCGCGGGGGCGTCGTGCGCCTGGCGGGACCGGTCTCGGGGGCGACCCTGCGCGCCGCGGTGGCGGTCGAGGCGGCGACGGACTCGTTCCTGGTCGCGCCCGGCCAGCCCGTCGGCTTCCGGCTGCCGGCCGAGGCCGGCGCGGTCGACCTCTCCGCGGACGGCTCCGCGCGCCTCCGCAGCGAGCCGCCCCCGGGGCTCGGCTACCTGGCAGAGGGCGCGAATCGCGACCCTTCGCCGCGCGCGCTACGCGCTGCTCGGCGCCCGCTACCCCGAGAGCGTGGCGGGGGGTGGGCTGAGCTTTGCGGGAGCGCAGCTGCCGGCCTTCGGGACGAGCGGCCGCGATCGCGACCTGGCGGTGCTCTTCCGGTCCCACCGCGGAGATCCGATGTGGGACGCGTGGTCGGTCGCCTACTCCAGGGCGCGCACGGTCACGCGCGGCGCGGCCTCCCCCTACCAGGCGATGGTTGCGCTGGAAGCCTGGCTGCGCACCACGCGCGCCTATGACGAGCACGCGAGCCTGCCCGAGAGGTCGGATGCGCTGGCGCTCTGGGTCGCCGGCGGCGAGGGCGGCTACTGCCAGATGTTCGCCGCCTCGCTCGCTGCGCTCGCGCGGCTCGTCGGCGTCCCGGCCCGCGTGGTCGAGGGTTTCGCGCCGGGCGATCTCCGCAACGGCGTCTACCACGTGACCGATCGCGACGCGCACGCATGGGTGGAAGCCTGGTTTCCCGGCTATGGATGGCTGCCATTCGATGCCACGCCGGGGCGCGACCTGCCCGCCCGCGCGTCGTCCTCCTCGGCCGCGTTCGACGGCTCCGCGGCCCAGGCACTCCCGACAGCCGGCGCCGGCACGACAGGCGGGTTGCGGTTGCCGCTCGCGCGGTTGCGCGACGCGCTCGCGAGCGGCGCCGTTGCCGGATCCGGCAACGGGCACGCGTCGTGGGCGACGCGGCCGGCGATCGCGGCGACGGCGCTGGCGGCGCTCCTCGCCGCCGCGCTGGCCCTCAAGCGCGTGCTCGTCCGACTCGCCCTCCCGCGCGACCCGGCGCGCAGGGCGCGAGGGCGCGTACGGGCGTTCGCCGCGGATCAGGACGTCGAGCTCGAGCCCTCGCTCACGCCGCGTGAGCTGGCGGCCGCCGTCGAGCGTCGCTTCGGCGTCGCGGCCGGGCCGTTCGCGCTCGCGCTCGAGCGCTCCGCCTACGGGCGACCCGGCTCGGGGGACGATGCGGCGCTCGCGGCCGAGACGAGCGGGCTGCTGCGCGCCCTGCGCGGCGCGCTCGGAAGGACGCACCGGATGCGCGGCGCCCTCTCGCCGAGGAGCATCAGCGCCGCGCGAGATCGCGCGCGATGACGATGCGCTGCACCTCGGTCGTGCCGTCGACCACCTGGAGCATCTTGGCGTGCGCGAGGAAGCGCGCGAGGGGGTATTCGTGCAGGAGGCCGTATGCGCCCAGCACCTCGCTGCACGCGATCGCGGCACGCAGAGCCGCGTCCGGGCAGAAGCGCTTGGCGTGCGCGGCGAGGACGCTGCCGCGGCCCTCGTCGAGCGCGGCGGCCGCCGCACGGTAGAGCAGGCGCCCGGCGACGACGTCCGTCTCGACGTCGGCGAGTGCGAACTGAATCGCCTGCAGGTCGAGCAGCGTGCCGCCGAAGGCCCGGCGGCCGCGGGCGTAGTCGAGCGCGACGGCGAGCGACTCGGCGGCCAGCCCCACCGCGATCGCGGCGATGTCGACGCGTGCGACGTCGATGGCACCGAGGGCCGCGCGCATGCCCTGGCCGGCAGGGGCGAGCAGCGCGTGGGCGGGGACATGCACCTCGTCGTAGGAGATCTCGCCGATCGGCAGGAATGCCCCTGCCGCCTTGTCGTACAGGCGCTCGACGCGGACGCCGTCGGCGCGGGCGTCGACGGCGAGCATGAGCACGTCGCCCGTGCCGCGCTCGGTGCCCGTCCGGCAGATCAGCACGAACACGTCGGCCTCGCCCGCGAGCGACACCCAGGCCTTGCGGCCGGACACGCGCCAGCCATCGTCGACCTCGATCGCGCGGGTCGTGATCGCCGCGGCGTCCGAACCGGCGTGCGGCTCGGTGAGCGAGAAGCCGCCCAGCAGCTCGCCGCTCACGAGGCGCGCGGCGTAGCGGTCGCGCAGCTCGGGCTGGCCGAAGCGGGCGATCGTGTTGGCGACGGCGTTGTGCATCGAGAGCGCGAAGGCATAGGCCGCGTCGCCGCGCCCGAGCTCCTCGAAGACGTCCATCGCCTCGGCCAGTGAGGCGGCCTGTCCGCCGACGTCCGCCGGGGCGAACAGGCCGAGCAGGCCGTCGCCGGCGGCCCCCGCGGCTGCCTCGCGCGGGAAGGCTGCCGCACGCTCCCAGTCGCGCACCTGCGCCTTGATGACGTCCTCGGCGTGGCGGCGCGCGGCCAGTGCGAGGGGCGAGCCGGGCGGTTCGGCGGACATCCGGGCAATCTACCCTTCGCACTCATGCGGGCGGTCGTCCAGCGGGTGGCCCGCGCCGACGTTCGCGTCGACGGCGCTGTCGTCGGCGCGATCGGCGCGGGCCTCGCGATCCTGCTCGGCGTCGGCAGGGGCGATGGCGACGCCCAGGCCGACCGCATGGCGGCGCGTCTCGCCAGGCTGCGCGTGTTCCCGGGGGCCGACGGCCGCTTCGACGAGAGCCTGCTCGACGTGGGCGGCTCCGCGCTCGTCATCAGCCAGTTCACCCTCGTCGGGGACACCTCGCGCGGCAACCGGCCGAGCTTCACCGAAGCCGCGGCGCCCGAGCTCGCGGAGCCCCTCTACGAGCGCGTGTGCGAGCGCCTGCTGGCCGAGGGCGTGACGGCCGTCGAGCGCGGGCGCTTCGGTACCCATATGCAGGTGGAACTCGTCAACGACGGGCCCGTGACGATCGTCGTCGAGGTCTAGGGGGCCGCGTCGCTCGGGCCGGCGGAGCGTGCTACCGTGCAGGAGTTCGCTCACGGCCGCAGTCGGAGGTGTAGGTGCTGGAAAGGTGGGTTCTCCGACCCGCCTTTTTTGTGCCCCGGCCCGGTCAGGGCGACCGGCCAGGAGGACACTGACATATGGCTGTGCGGCACACAGAAGCGATCGCAGAGGACGTCGAGCGCGTGCTCGGCGCCTCCCTGCCCGCGATCGATCTCGTCGACGTGCGGATCGTTCCGGGAGGAGTGCTGCGAGTGCTGATCGACCACCCCGACGGTGTCGATCACGAACGCTGCGCCGAGGTCGGCCGTGCACTCTCCGCGTTCCGCGAGCGCTACGCGCTCGAGGTCTCGTCCCCCGGCATTCCGCGCCCGCTCACCAAGCCGGCGCATTACGAGCGTTTTCGCGGCCGTCAGGTCGATCTGCGCCTCCATGCTCCAATCGAGAGCCGTCGCCGCATCCGCGGCGAGTTGCTCGAGAGCGACGGGCAGCGCGCAGTCGTACGTGACTCCGACGGCGCGTCTCTTGAGATTCCGTTTGCGGCGATCAGCCGCGCTCACCTGGTTGAGGAGTTGTAGATGTCCAAGGAGATCCTCGACGCCATCGGCGTCGTCGCCTACGAGAAGGGGATCGATCCCGAGATCCTGTTCACCGCGCTCGAGGATGCGCTGCTGGCCGCGTATCGCAAGACGCAGCACGCCAAGCCGTTCGCGCGCGTCGAGTTCGACCGCGAGACGGGGGACATCCGCGTCTTCACGCTCACGCTGACACCCGAGGAGCTCGAGGGCCATCCCGGTGTGACCTATCCGGAGCCCGAGCCCCCCGCGGAGGGCGAGCCGCTGCCGCTCGAGCCGGTCGAGCCCGAGCCCGTGATCGACTGGGCGCAATTCCCCGACAGCCAGATCGAGTCGTCCGACGTCACGACCGCCGACGACTTCGGGCGCATCGCAGCGCAGACCGCCAAGCAGGTGATCCTCCAGCGCATGCGCGAGGCCGAGCGCGAGATCATGTTCGAGGAGTACAAGGACCGCGTCGGCGACATCGTCACCGGCGTCGTGCAGCAAGCCGACTCGCGTGCCACGATCGTCGACCTCGGGCGCGGCGTCGAGGCACTCCTGCCCGGCTCGGAGCAGGTCCCGGGCGAGCGCTACGAGCACGGCGCGCGCATCAAGGGCGTGATCATCGAGGTGCGCACGGGCACGCGCGGTCCTCAGATCGTGCTCTCCCGTCGCTCCGACGAGCTGATCCGCAAGCTGTTCGAGATGGAGGTGCCCGAGATCGAGGGCGGGCACGTCGAGATCCGTGCGGTCGCCCGCGAGCCCGGCTACCGCTCCAAGATCGCCGTCGAGTCGCACATCCACGGCGTCGATCCCGTCGGCGCCTGCGTCGGGCCGCGCGGTTCGCGTGTGCGCATGGTCGTGTCGGAGCTCCGCGGCGAGAAGATCGACATCATCCCGTGGAACAACGAGCCGGCGCGCTTCCTCGCCAAGGCGCTCTCGCCTGCGCGCGTGCGCGAGGTGCTCGTCGACGACGAGAACCAGCAGGCGACGGTCGTCGTGCCGGACGACCAGCTCTCGCTGGCGATCGGCCGCGAAGGCCAGAACGCGCGTCTGGCTGCGCGCCTGACCGGCTGGCGCGTTGAGATCAAGGGCGAGACCGAGTTCGCCGAGGAGGAGGCGGAGATCGCCTTCTCGGGCGGCGAGACCGACGACGTGCTCGGCGGCCGCTGCGCCGCCGTGATGGCGTCCGGCAAGCGCTGCCCGAACAACGCGATCCCCGGCTCGCGCTTCTGCGACCTGCCCGCGCACCAGGCGATGGCAGAGGTCGCCTGATCCCGAGCCGCGAGCGTCCGCACGTGCTGCGGGTGCGCAACCCGGCGCCCGCAGCACGAGCTCGTCGCGCTGCACGCCGATGCAGGCGGAACGCTCGCGCGTGGGGCGCAGTGAGGGCCGCGGCGCGTATGTCTGCCCGAACGAGGCGTGCGTGGCCGAGCTGATCGCGCGGCAGGGGTTGCTGAAGCGCTCCCTGCGCGCGCGCGTGAACGTCCCCGACGGGCTTTGGCAAGCCGTCCGGAGCGCGGCGGGGAGCGCAGCATCACCCTGATACAGTCCCATTCCAGATGCCGAGAAAGCGCGTAGCCGATATTGCCCGCGAGCGCGGGCTCGATCCCGGAGAGGTGGCTCGCCGCCTCGCCGAGGCCGGCGTGCGCCTGCAAGGCGACACGGTCGACGAGGCTGCCGCCGCGCGCGCTCTCGGTGGTGGTCGCTCGAATCGCGCGGCACGTCCCGCGGCGACGCCGGCACCGGCCGCCCCCGCGCGCCCTGCGGCGCCTGCACCCGCCGCGGCCCGTCCGGCAGGCGCGGCGCCGGGCGCCGCACGCCCGGCCGGCCAGCGCCCCGCGGCCGGCGGCGGGCGACCGCCCGCCGGCGGCAACGGCTCCGGCGCCAACCCGCCCGGCGGCTCGCGTGTGGCCCGGCCGCAGCGCGGGCCTCAGCTCGGCGGCCGGCGCCGGGTCGTGATCGACACCGCCGCCTCGCGCCCGCAGCGCGACACGCGCCAGCGTGGTCGCCGCGGCCGCGGCGACCGCCCCGAGCGCCGCGAAGAGGTACCGGCGCCCACGGGCCCCGCGACCGTCCGCTCGGGCGTCACCGTGAAGGACCTGGCGGCGGCGCTGGGCATCTCGACCGCGCAGATCCAGAAGATCATGATGGGCCTCGGCGAGCTCGTCGGCATCACGCAGACGCTCACGAACGAGGCCGTCGAGATGATCGGCGCCGAGCTCGAGCGCGAGATCACGATCACGAGCGCGGCCGACGAGGTCAAGGCCGAGGAGACGTTCGACGACGCGCCCGAGGATCTCATCCCGCGCGCTCCGGTCGTGACCATCATGGGCCACGTCGACCACGGCAAGACGAGCCTGCTGGACGCGATCCGCGAGACGAGCGTCGTCTCGGGCGAGGCCGGCGGGATCACGCAGCACATCGGCGCCTACCAGGCGGTCGTCGGCGACGACGGTCGCGCCGTGACCTTCCTGGACACGCCCGGGCCACGAGGCGTTCACCGCCATGCGCGCCCGTGCGGGCCGCGTCACCGACGTCGTCGTGCTGGTCGTCGCCGCCGACGACGGCGTCATGCCGCAGACGGTGGAGGCGATCGACCACGCCAAGGCCGCCGAGGTGCCGATCGTCGTCGCGGTCAACAAGATCGACCGGCCCGACGCCAATCCCGAGCGCGTGCGCACCGAGCTGACGACGCTCGGCCTGCAGCCGGAGGAGTGGGGCGGGTCGACGATCTTCGTCGACGTCTCCGCCAAGGAGCACACCGGGCTCGAGCAGCTGCTCGAGATGCTGCTGCTGCAGGCCGACATCCTCGAGCTCAAGGCCAATCCGAAGGCGGATGCGCAGGGCGTCGTGATCGAGTCTCGGCTCGACATCGGCCGCGGTCCGATCGCCACGGTGCTCGTGCAGCGCGGCACGCTCAATGCCGGCGTCGCGCTCGTCGCCGGCGATGCCTGGGGCAAGGTGCGCGCGCTCGAGGACGACCACGGCCGCAAGGCCAAGGAGGCCGGGCCGTCGGTCCCCGTCGAGGTGCTCGGCTTCGATCATCCGCCGCCCGCCGGCGAGCGCTTCCGCGTCGTCGAGTCGGAGCGCGTGGCTCGCCAGGAGGCGCAGCAGCGCGCGCAGCGCCTGCGCGAGGAGCAGCTCGCGCGCGCGCCAGAAGTCGGTGTCGCTGGAGCAGCTGTTCTCGCAGATCAAGGAGGGCGGCGCCCGCGAGCTCAACCTCGTCATCAAGGCCGACGTGCAGGGCTCCGTCGAGGCCGCCATCGGCGAGGTCGAGAAGATCAAGCATTCCGAGGTCTCGGTGCGCGTGATCCGCACGGGCGTCGGCGGTATCGCCGAGTCCGACGTCATGCTCGCGGCCGCCTCCAAGGCGATCGTCGTCGGCTTCAACGTCCGGCCCAACGCCGAGGCCAAGGCAGCGGCCGAGCGCGAGGGCGTCGACGTGCGCACCTACCGCGTGATCTACCAGCTGACCGAGGACATCCAGAAGGCGCTCGTCGGCATGCTCACGCCGGATCAGGTCGAGGAGGTGCTCGGCGAGGCCGAGGTGCGCGCGACCTTCCGCGCCTCGCGGCTCGGCGTCATCTGCGGCTGCATGGTCACGAGCGGCGTGATCCAGCGCTCGGGCCGCGTGCGCCTGGTGCGCGAGGGCGCGGTCATCTGGGAGGGCAACATCGCCTCGCTGCGCCGCGTGCAGGAGGACGTCCGCGAGGTCTCCCAGGGCCTCGAGTGCGGCATCCTGCTCGAGAACTACAACGACGCCAAGGTCGGCGACACGATCGAGTGCTTCGTCACCCGGCAGGTCGAGCGCACGACGCTCGACGAGCCGGCCGCCGCCACCACCTGATCGGCCGGGCTCAAGCCGAACGCGTCGCCAGCGTGACGCGCGTCGCGCCGTCGGCGCTCTCGCTGGCGTGGCGCTCCACGAGCGGGTGCCGGTCGAGCTCCTCCCGCACCGCGGAGCGGACGGCGCCCGTTCCGCGCCCGTGGACGATCTCGACCTCGGGCAGGCCCGCCAGGTAGGCGTCGTCGACGAGCTGGCGCACCGCCTCGCGCGCCTCGTCTGCGCGCTGGCCGCGGAGGTCGAGCAGGCTCGGAGCGTGCGACATCGCAGCCGCGCGCACGACCACCGCCGGCTCGGCGGTGCTCGCGGGGCCGCCGTGCGGATCGGGTTCGAGCTGCATCGATGGGCACGTGCACGCGCATCGCGCCGCCCTGGACGAGGGCGACGCCGTCGACGATCTCCGTGATCACGCCGCGCAGGCCCGAGCGCGCGGGCGCGCACGGGGTCGCCGACCTCGAGCGCGCGGGTCTGCCGCACGGGTGCGTCCAGCGCCTCGTCGATCGCGCGGCCGGCGACACGGGCGCGCGCGTCGGCCGCGCCCAGCCGGCGGTCGCGCTCGGCCTCGGCCTCGCGGGCCTCGGAGCTCGGGGCTGCCTGCCGCCTCCGCTCCTCGCGGCGCGCCGCGCGCAGCTCCTCGCGCAGCGCCTCGAGCTCGCTCCGGTGCGCGGCGAGATCGCTCTGCGCCTCGCTGCGCGCGCGCTCCCGCTCCTCCGCGACGGCGGCCGCCGCGGCCTCGGCCGCCGCGCGCTGTGCTGCCTCGTGCCGGACGGCCTGCTCGCGCAGCGCCGCCGCCTCGCCGCGCTCTCCCTCGGCCTCGGCCCGCAGCCGCGCCGCGGCCTGCTCGGAGCGCGCGGCTTCGCGCAGCAGCCGTTCCGTCTCGATCCGCTCCGGCGCCAGCCCCTCGCGGGCTCGCTCGATCACGGTCGCGTCGAGCCCGAGCCGCCGCGCGATCTCGAGGGCGTGCGACGGCCCCGGCCGTCCGAGCGTGAGCGTGTAGGTGGGAGCGAGCGTCTCGGGGTCGAAGCCCACGGCGCCGTTGAGCGCCCCCGGCGTCGCGCTTGCCCACTGCTTGACCTCGGCGTAGTGGGTCGTCGTGATCGTGAGCGCCGCGCCCTGCGACAGCTCGTCGAGCAGGGCGCGCGCGAGTGCCGCGCCCTCGATCGGATCGGTGCCCGCGGCGACCTCGTCGAGCAGCACGAGCGTGCGCGGCGTGGCCGCCTCGAGCACGTGGACGAGGTTGCGCAGGTGGCCCGAGAACGTCGAGAGCGAGGCGGCGATCGACTGCTCGTCGCCGATGTCGGCCAGCACGTCGGCGAAGACGGGAAGGCGGGCGCGCTCGGCCGGGACGAAGAGCCCGCACTGGTGGAGCAGCGCACACAGCCCGAGCGTCTTCAGCGCGACCGTCTTGCCGCCGGTGTTGGCGCCGCTGAGGACGAGCACCCGAACGCCGGTGAGCGGCAGATCGATCGGCACGACGGCTGCCGGGTCGAGCAGCGGATGCCGTGCGGCGATCAGCTCGACGTCGTCGGCGGGCTCGACCGGGCACCCGCGCCAGCTCCGCGAGAGCGCGCCGCATGCGAGTGCGAAGTCGATGGCGGCCAGCACCTCGACGGCATGGTCCAGCTCGTCCGCGTGCGCTCCGACATGACGCGAGAGCTCGGCGAGGATGCGCGCGACCTCGTCGCGCTCGTCGCCCTCGAGCTCGCGCAGCCTGTTCGACAGCTCGACGATCGCGAACGGCTCGACGAACAGCGTCTGCCCGGAGTTGCTCGTGTCGTGGACGATCCCGGGCACCGCGCTGCGCGCGCTCGCGCGCACGGCGACCACCGGGCGACCGCCGCGCTCGGTGATGAAGTCCTCCTGCAGGTGCGGCTGGAGGTCGGGATCCGAGGCCAGAGAGCGCAGCCGATCGCTGGCGCGGCGCCGCGCGGTCGCGAGCTCGGAGCGCAGCGACTTCAGCTTGGGCGAGGCGGAGTCCTTGACGCCCGGCGGGTCCAGCTCCAGCGCGCGCTCCAGCACATCCACAACGCTTGCGAGTGTCTCGGCGATCTCGGCCGAGCGCTCGGCCAGCAGGGGCGCCGTCTCGGTGCGCTCGGCCAGGTGCCCGCGGACGCCGAGCGCCGCACGCACGGTCTCGGCGATTGCGACCAGCGCGTCAACCCCGAGTGAGCCGCGGCGGCCCGCGTGATCGGCCTCGTCGCGCACGTCGTGCGCGCCCGCCATGTGCGGCGGCCCGAGCGCCAGAAGGCCCTGCGCCTCGGCGCACAGGGCCTGCCTCATCCCGACCTCGTCAGCCTCCGGCGATGGCAGCAACGACTCGGCGAGCGTGCGGCTGGCCGAGAAGGACGTGTGGTTCGCGAGCCGCTCGCGAATCGCGTCGAGCTCGAGCACCTCGAGCGCATGGCCGTCCATCGCATCGCAGGATAGGGCGCGGGCTCAGCGTTCCGGATCGCCGCGCGGAAGCTTGTGGAGGTCGTCGACCTCGGCCTCCGACGGCGCGGGCGGCTGCTCAGGTCGCCGTGACGGTCTGCTGTGCGACGCCGGGGCAGGAGCGGAGGCTGGCACCGCCGCCGGGGGCGCAGTACTCGGATTCCGTGAGCACGATCTGATAGACGCCCGCGGCCGGGAGCGTGTAGGTCACGACCGGGCCAAAGCCCAGCGTCGAGCCCAAGCGGTTGCCGTCGGCGCGGTAGAGGCGCCAGCTGAAGTCGCACCCGCCGTTGTGACACGGGGACGCGCTGGCGTCGAGGGTGACCGTGTTGCCCGTCTGGCTGACGGTGAAGCTGGGCGTCGCGACGCCGCCGTGACCAGTGACGACCAGTCCCGGCGTGACCGGCTCGACCGGCGCTGTCGCGATCGGCGCCGCCGGCGCGCCGCGATTGGCTCGGCCGGCTTTAGCCTGGTCCGCACGACGAGCGAACCGTGCTTGGCTTTGGCCGTTCGCGGCACGATCGTCACGGCGTGCCCGCCGCGAGCGCGCGGCGGTTTCGCCGACGCGATCGCAGCGCCGAGCATCAACGCGACTCCGGCGAGCATGATGGTGAGAGCGGGGGTCGCAGACCTCATGGGCACGAGAGTATACGCCGCGGCTCGCGCGGAAGTAAAGCGAACAGGTCCAGATCCCAAGTGGCTGACGCAAAATCGCTACAGCCCGGGTTTGGCGGCCAGGGCCGTGCGCTTCTCGTGCAGGAACGCAGCGGTGGTGACACCCGGCCTGCGCATGCTCTGATAACCCTCCGATGTATGGCCGTCACTGCACCAGTCAGTACGGTCGATCCTCCTGACCTCAGCTTCGGCCCGACTGCCCGGCATCTCACCCGGGAGTGGTGGGTGGAGCGGCGTCTCGTTGCCATCGGCCTGCTCTGCGCGCTCGCGACGACGGCGCTGGGCATCGCGATCCCTGTGCTGGTGCAGCGCGTGATCGACGATTCGATCGTCACCAAGAACCACTCGCAGCTCGCGCTCTACCTCGGGCTGATCGTGCTCTGCGCGTGCCTGCGCTTCGCGACGAACTCGACCCGGCGGGCGATCACCTCTCGTATCGGCATCGTCATCGAGAACCGCCTGCGGGCGACGCTCTACGACGCCTACCTCACCTATCCACGCGCGTTCTATGATCGCCACGCGACCGGGCAGGTGCTCTCGCGTGCGACGAACGACCTCTACCCGATCCGGTACTTCATCGGCTGGGGCGTGGTTCAGGTCTGCTCGAGCGTGATGATGATCATCGGCGTCGCGATCGTGCTGCTCAGCGTCAACGCGCGGCTCGCGCTGTATGCCGGTCTGACGATGCCGCTGATCGCGCTGCTGACCTGGCGCTTCGCGCGCCTCGTCACGCCGCTCTCCCGCATCGTCCAGCAGCGCAAGGCCGATCTCACCGAGGCCGCCGACGAGTCGATCGTCGGCATGGAGATGGTGCAGGCGTTCGGGCGCGAGGCGGAGGTGCGCGAGCGCTTCCGCGAACGCGCCGAGGGCGTTCGCCAGAGCTCGCTGCGCGAGGCCGGCGTCGAGGCGCGCTATCTGCCCGGCCTGACGTTCCTGCCCTCGATGGCAGTCGCCAGCGTGCTCTTCTTCGGCGGGCGCGACGTCATCGACGGGAATCTGACGATCGGCCAGTTCGTGCTCTTCAACGGCCTGCTCCTGCAGCTCGTGTGGCCGCTTGAGGCGCTCGGCTGGATCCTCAATCTCGCTCAGCGCGCGGTTGCCTCGGCCAGCCGCGCGTTCGCCTGGCTGGACGCGGTGCAGCCGCTGCCCGAGGCGAGGAATCCCGCGCGGCTGCCCGACGGCGGGCTCGACGTGCGCTTCGAGGACGTCTGCTTCGCCTACGCGGGGGGCTCACCCGTGCTGTGCGATCTCGACCTCGAGATCGCCGCGGGCTCCATCGTCGCGGTGTGCGGCGAGACGGGCTCGGGCAAGTCGACCATGCTCAACCTGCTGTCGCGCTTCTACGACCCCGACAGCGGCAGTGTGCGGGTCGGCGGGATCGAGGTGTCGGCGCTCCGCAAGGCGGACCTGCGCACGGCCGTCGCGCTCGTGACGCAGCGACCCGTGCTGTTCTCCGTGACGCTGCGCGAGAACCTCTGCGCCGCGCGGCCCGAGGCGACGGAGGAGGAGATGCTCGCCGCCTGCGAGGTGGCCGGTGTGGCCTCGTTCATCGACGACCTGCCCGACGGCTACGACACGCTGATCGGCGAGCGCGGCGTCAACCTCTCGGGCGGTCAGCGCCAGCGCGTGGCGCTCGCGCGCGCCCTGATCTCGAGCGCGCGCGTGCTCGTGCTCGACGACCCCCTGTCGGCCGTCGACACCGAGACCGAGGAGCAGATCGTGCGCCGGCTCAGGCCGGCGCTCGCAGGCCGCACCGTCCTGCTCTCGAGCCAGCGGCTCTCGACCGTCACGCTGGCCGACCGCGCTGTCGTGCTGGAGGAGGGCGTGATCGTCGAGGATGCGCCGCCGCGGCGCCTGCTGCGCGCCGGAGGGACATTCGAGCGACTGTTCGGGGACGAGGTCGTTGTCGCGTAAGCGCCGAGTCGGCCTGACGCGCCTGTCGGTGTACGTCCGCGACCAGCGCGGGCGCATTGCGCTGCTGGCGCTGGCGGCCGCCTTCACCTCGGGCGTCCAGGTCGGGGGCTGGCTGCTCGTGCGCGATGCGATCGACAACGGCATCAGCGCGCACGACACCTCCCGTCTCGACCTGGACGTCGCGATCTACGTCGGCGTCAACGCGGCGGCCTGGCTCGTGGGCTCGTTCCTGATCCTCGGCCTCGCACGACTCGGCCAGCTGATCGTGCTGCGCCTGCGCGAGCATCTCTTCGGCCACCTCACGACGCTCTCGCTCCGCTACTTCTCGGAACAGCGCGCGGGGTGGATCATCTCGCGCATCACCAACGACGTCGACGCCCTTTCGGACGTGCTCTCGGAGGGCCTCTCGACGCTCGTCGGCAATGTCCTCACGCTCACGGGGGCGATGATCGCGCTGGCGCTGCTCGACTGGCGCCTCGCGCTCGCCACGCTCGTGATCCTGCCGCCGACGCTGGTCGTCTCGCGCTGGTTCCAGATGCGCTCTCACGTGGCCTTCGCCGACGTCCGCACGCGGATCTCCGCGCTCACCGCCCAGATCGCCGAGTCGCTCGCCGGCATGGCCGTGATCCAGTCGTACAACCGCGAGGGCGTCTTCCGGAAGCAGTTCAGCGAGCTCAACCGGGCGAACCAGCGCTCCAACCAGCACGCACAGAACCTCTCGTCGCTGTTCTTCCCCGCGATCGAGCTGTTCGGCGTGATCGCGACCGTCGCGGTGCTTGCGCTCGGATCGCGCCTGTACGAGAACGGCACGCTCACGATCGGCACGCTGATCGCCTACATCGGGCTGCTCAGCCTTCTCTTCCAGCCGCTGCAGGAGCTCTCCGAGCTGTACGGCCAGGTGCAGTCGGCGGCTGCGGCGATGGAGAAGATCACGAGGGTGCTGGACGAGCGCACGGACATCGCCAGCCCGGCGGCCGCCCGGCGCATCGATCGGATCGCCGGGCACGTGGCGCTCGAGCACGTCACATTCGCATACGGCCGTGACCCGGTGCTGCACGCCATCGACCTCGACATCCCGGCCGGCAGCTGCGTCGCGCTCGTCGGCACCTCGGGCGGAGGGAAGTCGACGCTGGCACGACTCGTGGGGCGCTTCTACGACCCCCGCGAGGGAGCGGTACGCGTGGACGGCAACGATCTGCGCGAGATCGATCTCGTGCACTACCGCCGCCAGCTCGGCGTCGTGCTGCAAGACCCGTTCCTGTTTGCCGGAAGCATCGCGGACAACCTGCGCTTCGCCGCCCCCGGCGCGAGCGACGAGGTCGTCGATCAGACTGCGCGCGCGATCGGGCTCGATCGTGTCGCCGCGCGCTTCTCGAAGGGCCTCGGCCACGTGGTGCGCGAGGGCGGCTCCGGTCTCTCGGCGGGCGAGCGCCAGCTCATCTCGATCGGACGGGCGCTGCTCGCGGACCCGCGCATCCTGATCCTCGACGAGGCCACGTCGAACATCGATCGCCCCACCGAGGTCCTGATCGAGAAGGCGCTCGACCGGCTGCTGCACGGGCGCACCTCGATCGTGATCGCCCATCGGCTCGCCACCGTGCGGCGCGCCGACGAGATCGTGGTGCTCGACCACGGCCGCATCGTCGAACGCGGCAGCGAAGCCGAGCTGATGGCCGCGCACGGGCAGTTCGCCGCGCTTGCGCGCGACCTCGCGGCGCCCGCGCCTGCGGTCGTAGACTGATGAGCGCGGTGGCGTCGGGGTACGTGGGCATCCTCTCGTTCGATCTGCACTTCCCGGGCGAGCATTCCCTCAAAGGCAAGCGCAAGCATCTTCTGACCCTCAAGAGCCACCTACAGCAGCGTGCCGGCGCTTCCGTGGCGGAGGTCGACCATCACGACGTCTGGCAGCGGGCGCGTCTGACGGTGACGCTCGTGGATCGCGAGGCCCGCGAGCTCGACGAGCGGCTCGACCGCTGCGAGCGCCTGGTCTACGCCTCGGGTGCCGATGTCGGGCCGTTCACGCGCCTGGTCGTGACGCCCGAGGACCTGACATGAGCGAGCGCGTGCGCCGTGTCAACGAGCTGCTGCGCCAGATCCTGAGCGAGGCGCTGGCCGAGATGACCGATCCGGGCCTCGGCTTCGTGACGATCACGAGCGTCGACACGACGCGCGATTTCGAGCACGCGACCGTGTACGTGTCCGTGCTCGGGAACGAGCTCAAGCGCGAGCGCTCGCTGCGCGCGCTGGAGCGGGCCAAGGCACGTCTCCAGGCGCGCGTGGGACGCGAGGTGACGCTCCGGCGCACGCCTCGCCTGCGCTTCGCCTACGACGAGACGTTCGACAAGGGACGCCGAATCGAGCAGCTGCTCGCCGAGCACGAGCCCATGCCGGATCCCGCGCCCGAGGGGCCCGAGGGCGAGCCGGGCGACGAGCCCGAGGCCCCCGCGTGAGCCGAGCCGAGGTGCTGGACATCCTGCGCGGATCCGACCCGGTGTGCGTCTGCGCGCACGCATCGCCCGACGGCGACGCGCTCGGATCGCTGCTCGGCCTCGGTCCCTCGCTCGCGGCCACGGGCCGCGACGTCGTGCTCTATCAGGACGGCGATGAGCCGTTTCCGCGCGAGCTGGCCTTCCTGGGGCTGGAGCGCATCGCGCGTCGCGTGCCCGCCGATGCGGCCCGGCGCACGCTGATCGCGCTCGACTGCGGCTCGGCGCTGCGCATCGACCGGCGCGGACAGGTCGCGGGGCAGTTCGCGCGCGTCGTCAACATCGACCATCACCACGACAACACGCTGTTCGGCGCGGTCAACCTGGTCGACCCCTCGGCCTCGTGCACGGCCGAGATCGTCGCCGGCCTGCTGGACGAGGCGGGCATCGCACTGGCCGAGGGCGCGGCACTCGCGCTCTACGTCGGCCTCGTCACCGACACCGGACGATTTCAATACGCCAACACCACGCCGAGCGCGCATCGGCTCGCAGCGCGGCTCCTGCAGGAGGGAGTGGAGCCGGCGCCCGTGTTCGCAACGCTCTTCGAGTCGCTCCCGCTCGCGCGGCAGCGCCTGCTCGGGCTCGCGCTGGGCCGGGCGGAGGTTGCCGGCGGAGGGCGACTCGCGATGACATGGCTCGGGCGCGACGACTTCGCGGCGACGGGCGCGGACGATGCGGCGTCCGACGGTGTCGTGGACGCGCTGAGGGCGATCGAGGGCGTGGAGCTCGCGGCCCTCGTGCGCGAGCCGCGCGATCGCACCGGGCCGGCGCGCAAGGTCTCGCTGCGCTCCCGCGCCGACGGCGTCGACAGCTCGGCGATCGCGCGCGAGCGCGGCGGCGGCGGGCATCCCGGCGCGGCCGGCTTCTCGACCGACGAGACGGTCGGGGAGATCCGCACCTTCCTGGAGCGGGCGGTCGGCGCGTGAACGCGGCGGTCCTGCTCGTGGACAAGCCCGCAGGCCCGACGTCGTTCGCCTGCGTCGCCCGTGTGCGCGGCGCGCTCGGCGGTCGCCGCGTGAAGGTCGGGCACGCCGGGACGCTCGATCCCTTCGCGACTGGCCTGCTGGCGCTGCTCGTGGGACGCGCGACGCGCCTGGCGCCCTACCTGGTCGGGCTCGACAAGCGCTACCGCGCGGTCGTCCAGCTCGGGATCCGCTCCGACACGGGGGACCCGGAAGGCGTGCTGGAACCGGGCGATGGCCCGCTGCCCGACGCCTCGGCGCTCGCCGCTGCCTGCGACAGGCTCGTCGGGTCGATCTCGCAGGTTCCGCCCGCCACCTCCGCAATCAAGATCGACGGCCGGCGCGCGTACGCGCTCGCGCGCGCGGGCCGCGAGGTCGAGATGGCGCCTCGCGAGGTGGTCGTCCACGCACTCGACGTCGTCTCCCACGACGCGGTCGGCGGCCGCGCGGTGCTCGACATCCATTGCTCCAAGGGCACCTACGTCCGCGCGCTGGCGCGCGACCTCGGCGAGGCGCTCGGCTGTGGCGCGTACTGCGCGGAACTGCGCCGGGTGGCGATCGGGCATCTCGGCGTCGCAACCGCGGGGTCGCTGGACGATGTCGCGGCGGACCCGCTCGCCGGCCCGTGGCGCCTGCGGTGCGCCGACGCGCTCGCGCATCTGCCCGCGCGCGAGCTCGCCTCGGACGAGCGCACGGCGCTGCTCCACGGCCGGGGCGTCGAGGCCCGCGGCGAGGACGGCCCACTCCGCTGCCTCGCCGCGGGCTTGCTCGTGTGCGTCGCCGCACCGCGCGGCGAGGAGTTGCGTCCCCTCGTGGTGGTGGACGAGGGATGAGGATCGTCAACGGCGTCGAGCAGCTCGAACCGCGCCCGCGCGTGGTCGTCCTCGGCACGTTCGACGGTGTCCACCTGGGGCATCGGCGGCTGATCCAGGAGGCACTCGGGCGCGCACAGGAGCTCGGCGCGATCACGACGGTCGCCACCTTCGAGCCGATGCCCTCCGAGATGCTGCGACCCGGCCAGGTTCCGCGCCGGCTCTCGGGCATCGAGCGCCGGGCGGAGCTGATCGAGCAGGAGGGCGCCGACGAGCTGCTGATCATCGCGTTCACGCACGAGCTCTCGCTGCTCTCGCCCGAGGCGTTCGCCGAGCAGGTGCTCGTGGCAAGGGCGGGCGCGGTGCACGTCGTCGTCGGCGAGAACTACCGCTTCGGCCATGCCGCGGCGGGCGACGCGGCGACGCTGACTGCCTTGGGAGAGCGACTCGGCTTCGGCGTGACCGCAGTCGCCCTCGTCACCGCCGACGGCGAGCGCGTCTCGTCGTCATGGATCCGCGAGCTCGTGCGCCAGGGCGAGGTCGAGCACGCGGCGCGCTTGCTCGGGCGCGCGCCCTGGCTGGACGGCACCGTCGTGCGCGGGTTCGCGCGCGGCCGCGCGCTCGGCGTGCCGACCGCCAACCTGCGCTGGACGCCCGGTCGCGTCGTGCCGGCGCCCGGCATCTACGCGGGCTTCGGAGTCCTCGGGCCCGGCGAGGAGCGCTATCCGGCCGCGATCTCGGTGGGAGGCAACCCCACGTTCAGCGACGTCGAGGGCACCGTCGTCGAGGCCTATCTGATCGGCTTCGAGGGTGATGCCTACGACCGACCCATGCGCATCGAGTTCAGCCGCTTCCTGCGGCACGAGCTCGCGTTCGAGACGGTCGAGGAGCTCGTGGAGCAGATGTGGCGCGACATCGAGGCAGCACGCTCGCTTGCCGAGGGGGATCAGGCGTAGCCCACACCGGTCGGCGGAACGTGGCCGAACCGATGGCTGGAGCAACGAAAGCCCTGTCTCAGCGGGTCTTTTCTGGATCCTGCGCGTGCCGAGCCATAGTGGCACTTGAAAGTGAGCCAAACTGATGCCATAGTGGTGTCAATGGATATCACGCCCTATGTCGAGAACCTTCGCCGCGATCTCGCCGTGGCCGCCGACGCGGGAGGCGAGGAGGCTCGCGCACTCGCCGAGCGCCTCACCGCGCCGCTCGAGTCGGCTGTCCGGCTGATGCTGCTCGACGCGCTGTCGGCCGCCGCGGACGAGATCACGCGCGAGCTCGCCCCCGGCTCCGTCGAGCTTCGCCTGCGCGCCGGAGAGCCCGAATTCGCAGTCACGCCCGCAGCGGGCGACGGGCAGGGGAGCGACTACGCGCAGCCCCTCGCGCCCGCGCAGGCCGACGAGGGCGCGACCGCGCGCATCAACCTCCGCCTGCCCGAGCAGCTCAAGGCTGACGTCGAGCAGGCGGCAGGCCGCGAGCGGATGTCCGTCAACGCCTGGCTCGTCCGCAGCGCCGCAGCCGCACTCGCGCATGACGATCGCGGCCGTCGCCCCCGTGCGGAAGGCGGCCGCATCGGCCAGGCCTACACAGGCTGGGCGCGATGACCGCCCCGATCCGCGAGGAGAGTAACCACATGTCGACCTTCGACACCCCCGAACGCATTTCCGCCGACATCGATCTCGCGCTGGGCGATGTCCGCATCACGGCCGGCGAGCGCGACTCCACGATCGTCGAGTTGCACCCGAGCGACGCATCCAACGAGGAGGACGTCAAGGCCGTCGAGCAGACGCGCGTCGAGTACGCGAACGAGCTGCTGGTGGTCAAGGGCCCGAAGCTCCGCTCGTGGCTGAGCAGGAAGGGCGGCGGGTCGATCGACGTGTCCATCGAGCTGCCGGCCGGATCTGATGTCCGCTGCACCGGCGGCCTGGCCGACGTCCGCTGTGATGGCCAGCTCGGCGACTGCCGGATCAAGACGGGCCTCGGCCGGATCCGGGTCGACGGCGCCCGCGCACTGCACCTGAAGAGCGGCATGGGCGACATCAGCGTCGAGCGCGCGACGGGTCACGCCGAGGTCACGGCCGGCTCGGGCGAGGTGCGGCTGCGCGAGCTCGACAGCAGCGCCGTGATCAAGAACTCCAACGGCGACACCTGGGTTGGCCTCGCCGGCGGCGACGCGCGGCTCAACGCCGCCAACGGCCGCATCGCCGTCGAGCGGGCGCGCGCCGATGTCGTGGCCAAGTCCGCGAACGGGGATGTCCGGATGGGCGAGGTCGTGCGCGGCTCGGTCGTTCTCGAGACCACGGCCGGCGATCTCGAGGTCGGGATCCGTGCGGGCAGCGCTGCATGGCTCGACGTCCATACCGCCGTCGGCCGGGTGCACAACGCCCTGGAGGCCGCGGAAGCGCCCGGGCCGTCGGCCGAGACGGTCGAGGTGCGTGCCCGCACGACCGTGGGCGACATCGTGATCCTGCGTTCCCCGGCGCGGGGGTGACGTCGCGACCACGGCGGGGCGCATCCGATGATGCGCCCCCCGCGGCGGTCAGCTGTCGCCGCTCGACTCCTCGCGCTCGGCGAGGTAGCGCTCGATCTGCTCCGCGAGATCCTCTCCGCTTGCGAGCAGCGACGGGGAGTCCTCGTCGCCCTCGTCCTCCGCACGCTTGTCGGCGCGGCTCTCGAGCTCGCGCACGTAGCGGCTGATCTTCTCCTCGGCCGAGACGGCCTCGGTGACCTGCCGCTCGAACTGCACGGCCTCCTGTGAGAGCTTCGTCGTGTCGAAGCGCGTGTCGAGCAGCATCGCCAGGCGCGAGAGCAGCGCGAGCGCCGCCTTGGGGTTGGGCGATTGCTGGATGTAATGCGGCACGGCGGCCCAGAGGCTGGCCGACGGCAGGCCGGCTTCCGTGCAGGCCTCGTGAATCACGCCGACGATGCCCGTCGGCCCCTCGTAGGCGGAAGGCGCGAGGCCGAGCTGATCGGCCAGGTCGCCGTCCGCCGAGCCCGTGACAGGCACCGGCCGGGTGTGCGGCGTGTCGGCGAGGAAGCCGCCGAGCGTGACGACGAGCTCGGCGCCGCTCTCGCGCGCGACCTCGACGACGCTGCGTGAGTAGTGCTTCCAGCGATTCTGCGGCTCGATGCCGATCATCACCGCGATGTCGTTGCCGGTCGGCAGCTGCGCCCAGGCGAAGGAGTTCTCCGGCCATGAAAGACGGCGGGTGTCGTCCTCGCCCAGGGACACGATCGGGCGGACTTCCTGGAAGTCGTAGAACTCGTCGGGGTCGAGCTCGCAGAACTGCGTGGCGCCGAGCTGCTGGCGCAGGAACAGCGCGCTCAGCGTGGCCGCCTCGCCGCCGTCGTTCCAGCCGTAGAACGCGCACACGAGGACGCCCTTGCGCAGCGACGGCCGCGCGCTCCAGACCAGGGTCTCCATCAGTGCAGTGTAGGCGCTCGCGATGGGGTGCCTTCCGCCGCCCGCGGGGAGAGCACCTACACTACGTGCGTCCCTCGATTGCGGCGGCGCGCTGCCCGGCGCGCAGGCTGCAGCGGGTGGAGAAATCCCAGCAGGGGAGAGACGAATGACGCTGACCAGCGAGGGCAAGCTCGAGATCGTGCGCAAATTCGGTCGCGACGAGAAGGACACCGGCTCCGCCGAGGTTCAGATCGCGCTGTTGACGACGCGCATCAACGAGCTGACCGAGCACTTGCGGTTTCACAAGAAGGATCACCACTCGCGACGCGGGCTGCTGTCGCTCGTGGGGCGGAGGCGCCGCCTGCTGGACTACCTGGCGCGCACCGATCTCGAGTCCTATCGCAAGCTGATCGCAGAGCTCGGCCTCCGCCGCTGAGCAGACCGGGGTAGAGCCGGCAAGAAGCACGACCGGCCCCGGGACGGGGCCGCGAATCGCCGCGCTCGTTCGCGGCAGGGTTTGAGGAAGCAGGAAAGAGAATGAGCGAACTGCAGTTGCACGAGACCACCGTGACGGTCGACATCGGCGGCGAGGAGATCGCCTTCACGACCGGGAAGCTGGCCCGCCAGGCCCACGGTGCCGTCACCGTGCGCAGCGGCGCCACGGTCGTGCTCGCGACCGCCGTGGGTCGCAGCGAGGCGCGTGAGGGAACCGACTTCTTCCCCCTCACCGTCGACATCGAGGAGAAGATGTACGCCGCCGGCAAGATCCCCGGCGGCTTTTTCAAGCGCGAGGGCAAGGCCTCCGAGAAGGCCACGCTGAATGCGCGCATGGTCGACCGGCCGATCCGCCCGCTCTGGCCCAAGGGCTTCCGCAACGAGGTCCAGATCATCGGCACGGTGCTTTCGATCGACGGCGAGCACAGCCACGACACCCTCGCCATCAACGGTGCATCGGCCGCCCTGACCATCTCGCCGCTCCCGTTCTTCGGCCCGGTGGGCGCCGTCCGCATCGGCCGGATCGACGGGCAGATCGTGGTCAATCCGCTGATGACGCAGATGGACGAGTCCGAGCTTGATCTCATCGTGTGCGGCACGATGGATGCCATCACCATGGTCGAGGCGGGCGCTCGCGAGGTATCCGAGGACGTCATGCTGCAGGCGTTCGACGCCGCGCATGCCGCGATCAAGACGCTCTGCCAGGCGCAGCTCGACCTGCAGGCAAAGGTCGGCCAGCCCAAGTGGCAGGACGCCGGCGTGCAGTCCGAGATCGATTCCCGCTACGCGTCGCGATTCGACGCGCTGCTCGGGGAGCACGGGCTTGCGGGCATCGCGCTCGCGGAGGCCGAGGCCTCGGCGGCCGAGCTCGGCGGCGTCACGGGCAACGCGACCGAGGCCGACATGGTGCGGCGCGTGCAGGTGCGCGCGGCGATCTCCGCGATCGGCGAGGCGCGCCGCTCCGCGGCCGTCAAGTCGGCCGTCGAGGCGCAGTTCCGCGACGCACTGCGCGAGCTGTCGGACGCCGAGCAGGATTCCAAGGAGCTCAAGTCGGCCAAGCGCTCGGCGCTGTACGAGCGCATCGAGAAGGAGCTGCAGCTCCCCTTCCCGTCGCGGGTCGACGGCAGGCTCGACTCGCTCGCGCGCAGCTACGCGCGCAGCTCGGCCGACTCGGTCTACAAGCAGATCGTGCGCGAGAAGATCGCGATCGAGAAGCGCCGCCCCGACGGCCGCGCCGCCAACGAGATCCGTCCGATCGCGACCGAGGTCGGCGTCACGCCGCGCACGCACGGCTCGGGGCTGTTCACGCGCGGTCAGACCCAGGCGCTGACACTCGTCACACTCGGCACGGCCAAGGAAGAGCAGCGCATCGACGACCTCTCGCTGGATACCAAGAAGCGCTACATCCACCACTACAACTTCCCGCCGTTCTCGGTGGGCGAGACGGGCTTCATGCGCGGGCCGAAGCGCCGTGACATCGGCCACGGCGCCCTCGCCGAGCGCGCTCTCGTGCCCGTCATCCCGGACGCAGAGACGTTCCCGTACACGATGCGGGTGGTCTCCGAGATCCTCGAGTCCAACGGCTCGTCCTCGATGGCCTCGGTGTGCGGCTCGACGATGGCGCTGATGGACGCGGGCGTACCGATCACCTCGCCGGTGGCCGGCATCGCCATGGGGCTCATCAAGGAGGGCGACAACTCCATCGTGCTGACCGACATCCAGGGCGCCGAGGACCACCTCGGCGACATGGACTTCAAGGTCGCGGGCACGAAGGAGGGCATCACCGCCCTGCAGATGGACATCAAGATCACGGGCGTCTCCGCCGACCTGCTGCGCCAGGCGCTGGCGCAGGCGCGCGAGGCTCGGCTCTCGATCCTCGAGAGCATGGCCATGGCCATCTCCGAGCCGCGCACGGAGCTCTCGCCGTACGCCCCGCAGGTCGTGACCGTGAAGATCGACTCCGACCAGATCGG
The DNA here is from genome assembly GCA_963845865.1 of uncultured Actinomycetes bacterium. GTDB lineage: Bacteria > Actinomycetota > Thermoleophilia > Gaiellales > JALYLC01 > JALYLC01. The sequence continues at coordinate 74,486 of CAWJTT010000001.1, read as the reverse complement.
CCTCATCATCGGCAAGGGCGGCGAGACGATCCGCGGCCTCGAGGAGGAGTTCGACTGCAAGATCGACATCGAGGAAGACGGCTTCGTCCGCATCTACGCCTCGAGCGCCGCGATGGGCGAGGGCTGTCGCCAGCGCATCGAGGAGATGACGCGCCCGATCTCGGTGGGCACCGTCTACCGCGACCGCAAGGTCGTCAAGACGGCCGAGTTCGGCGCGTTCGTCGAGCTCCGCAAGGGCACCGACGGCCTCCTGCACGCCTCGCGCATCTCGCCGGGCGTGCGCGTCGATTCGGTCGACCAGGTGCTCACCCGCGGCGATGTCGTGACCGTCGAGGTGACCGAGGTCGACACCGAGCGCGGCCGTGTCGGGCTCAAGCTGGTCTCGAAGACCGAGAACGGCGCCGAGGTCTCTGCGGAGGCGATCGGCATCCGCTACAAGGAGCAGTTCCCGAACGCCGGCCAGGGCGGCGGTCAGCGACCGCCGCGCGACGGCGACCGGCACGGCGGCGGTCGCGAGCGCAGCCGTCGCTAGCGACCCGAGCGAGGTACGCGCGGCGGGGTTGAGCGTCGCCCTTGCGGGCGACGAGTCGGCCCCGCCGCTCGTGCTGCTGCACGGCCTCGCCGAGCGCAGGCAGGTGTTCACGCGGCTCGCGCCGTTGCTCGCGCCGCACCTGCGGCTGGTCGCGATCGATCTGCCCGGCTTTGGCGCGTCGCCGCCGCTCCCGGGCGGGAGCTTCGAGCTCGGAGTCGTATGCGAGCGCATCGAGGGCGTCGTGCGCGAGCTCTGTCTCGAGCGGCCGGCGATGCTCGGCCATTCGCTCGGAGGCGGCGTCACCGTGCGCTATGCCGCCGAGCGGCCCGGCGCGCTCAGCGCCGTCGCCCTGGTGGCGCCGGCCGGGCTGATCGCCACCGGTGCCGTGCGTTCGTCGTGGCGCCGGCCCCGCCTGCACGCCGCGCGTCGCCGTGCCCTGCGCGCCGCGCTTCCACTGATCGCCTCGCGCCGGGGCTTGCGGGAGCGGGCGCTCGCTCGGGTGGTGGGCGATCCGGCGTCGCTGGACGCCGATCTGGCGCGCGAGCTCCTGATGGGGGCGGCAGAGGGACGCTCGACGCCGGCCGCCGGCATCGAGATCGTCTACGCCGGGCTGCGCGACCGCCTCGCCAGCCTCACGCTGCCGGCGCTCGTCGTCTGGGGCGGGCGGGATCAGGTCGTCTCCCCACGCTACGCCGAGCCGTTGCGCGACGCACTGCCCGACGGCCGGCTCCTGTTCCTGCGAGACGCCGGGCACGTGCCGATGTGCGAGCAGCCGGCCGAGGTCGCGGCGGCCGTGCTCGAGCTCCTGCAGTCCGCCAAACCCGGCGAGCCAGTAACCCGTCATGCGGGCGTTCAGACCTCGGGTCACGGTTCGTACGCAACCATCGCACTTGATGGAGGTCTGACCCCTGCAGCTCCAGGTAGCCGGGCGCCCAGTGACGACGAGTCGCGCAACGCATCCGCCCGTGCGCCGGTCTGGCGCCTGCGCGGGCTTCGCTCCCATGGCGACTCGAGGCAACGTCCGCCCTGCGCCCGCCCGCGCCGCCGTCAGCTTCCCGCGCCAGGGCCCCTCAGCCGTAGACGATCACGGCGCGCCCGCCGCGGCGCGCGCGCATGTCGTCGAATGCGCTGTCGACCTCGTCGAGGGCGATGCGGCGCGTGATCAGGCGATCGATCGGAAGCTTGCCGGCCTCGTACAGCGCTGCGATGCGCGGGAAGTCGATCGGCGCGACCGACGACCCGTAGTTCGACCCGAGCACGCTGTGCCCGAACTCGGCCATGCCGAAGCCGGAGAAGCTCACGCGCACGTCCTCGGGAGTCATGCCAACCATGACTGCGGTGCCGCCCAGGCAGATCAGATCCGGCATCAGCTCGATCGTCCGCTGCAGTCCGATGGCCTCGAACGCGTAGTCGGCGCCGCCTGCGACGATGGCCTCGACGGCCGCCGCGACGTCGCCGTCGCCGCGCACGCGCGTGCGTGGCGCCGACGTCGAGCGCCTGCGCGAGCTTCGCGTCCTCGACGTCCACCGCGATGATCGGGTGCGCCCCGGCGAGCGCGGCGCCCATGACCACCGAAAGGCCGACGCCGCCGCAGCCGATCACGACGACCGAGGCGCCCGGCTCCACGCGTGCGGTGTTGGTGACGGCGCCGACGCCGGTCGTGACGGAGCAACCGATCAGGCAGGCGACCTCGAACGGCACGCTCGCGGGGATCGGCACGACCGCGGAGGCCGGCACGACGGCGGCCTCGGCGAACGTGCCGATCGAGAGGTACTGATAGACCTCGGCGCCGTCGCCGCGGCGGAGCCGCAGCGTCCCGTCGTCCAGCGTGCAGTCGTTCATGCGCGTTTCGCTGCAGGCCCAGGAGCGCCCGCGGGCACACGCGCGACAGCGGCCGCAGGCGTAGCGCCAGGAGAGCACCGCGGTGTCGCCCACGGAGATGCCGCCGACGCCGGCACCCACCGCCTCGACGGTGCCGGCGCCCTCGTGGCCGAGGACCAGGGGCAGCGGCACCGTCCACTCGCCGTCGACGGCGTGCAGGTCGGAGTGGCAGACGCCGCTCGCGCCGTAGCGCACCAGCACCTCCCCCGGCCCTGGATCCGCGAGCTCCAGACGCTCGACCGCGAGCGGGGAGTTGGGAGCATGCAGCACGGCGGCGCGCACGGAGGTCGTCATGGGGTCTGCAGCATCTCACGTACGCTCAGGGCCGTGCACGACGAGACGACACTCCCGGGCGGACTGCGCGTCATCTCCGAGACGATCGAGTCGGTGCGCTCGGTCGCGGTGGGCGTGTTCGTCGGCGTCGGGGCCCGCGACGAGCGGCCGCGCGAGGCCGGCGCCACCCACCTGATCGAGCATCTGCTGTTCAAGGGCAGCGAGCGCTTCGACCAGGTCGAGATCGCGCGAGTGTCCGATCGACTGGGCTCCGAGCTCAACGCCTATACCACCCGCGAATCGACCGTGGTGCACGTGCGCGTGCTGGACGAGCATCTGCCGCTGGCGCTCGACGTCATGTGCGACATGGCCGCGCGGCCTCGCTTCGAGGCCGAGGCGCTCGAGTCCGAGCGCGAGGTCGTGCTCGAGGAGATCGCGATGATCGAGGACGATCCCTCGGATCTCGTGCACGACCTGGCAGCCCGCTGCGTGTTCGGCGACCACGAGCTGGGCCGGCCCGTGATCGGCACGGCTGCGACGGTGCGCGCGCTCACCAACCGGGACGTCGCGGCGTATCACGGCAAGCGCTACGGCGCCGGAAATGTCGTCGTCGCAGCGGCCGGGCATCTCGAGCATGAGGCGCTCCGTGCGCTCGTCGCCGAGCGACTGCAGCTCGGCGCCGCCGAGCGCGCGGTGCGCTCGACGCCCGTGGTCGTCGGCGGGCAGCAGCTCTTCCTCGCGCGCGACACCGAGCAGTATCACGTCTGCCTGTCGGCCCCCGGCCTTCCGCGCGACGACGATCGCCGCTTCGCGCTCGCGCTGCTCGACCACGTGCTCGGCGGCGCCGCCTCCTCGCGGCTCGTGCAGGAGGTGCGCGAGCAGCGCGGCATGGCCTACAGCGTCTACAGCTACGTCGCGAGCTACGACGACGCCGGTCAGGTCGGGATCTATGTCGGCACCCGGGCCGAGAACGTCGGCGAGTGCGTCGAGATCGCACGCGCACAGATGGCCGACCTCGTCGCCGGGGGCCTCACCGCCGACGAGCTCGAGCGTGCCAAGGAGAGCGTGAAGGGGCGCATGCTGCTCGGGCTCGAGTCGACGTCCTCGCGCATGTCGCGACTCGGCCGTGCGGTGCTGAGCGGGAGCGAGATCCTCTCGCTGGACGAGGTCGCGGCGCGCGTGGATGCGGTCAGCCATGAGGACATCACCTCGATCGCCGGCGAGCTGTTCGTGCCGGAGCGCTTCTCGATCGCGGGCATCGGCCCCGACCACGATCGCTTCACGAGCGCCGTGGGGGGCGAGGTCGCGCTGCTCGAGGCGGTCGCGTGACTCGCGTCGTGGTGGCGGGCGCGAGCGGGCGGACGGGCGCGCCCGTCGCAGCCGGCATCGCGGCCGCAGAAGATCTCGATCTCGTCGCTCGCGTCGCGCCGAGCCTGGCGGGGGCCGGGAGCGGGTGCTACGGCTCGCTCGTCGAGGCGCTCGCCGAGGTGCCGGCAGACGTGCTCGTGGACCTCACCCGCCCCGCCCTCGGCGAGGCGCACGCACTCGCCGCGCTCGCGAGCGGACTGGCCGTGGTGATCGGCACGACGGGGCTCGACGCCGCTGCGCGCGAGCGTCTCGACGCCGCGGCGCACGCGGCCGGGCTGCCCGCCTTCTACGCGCCCAACTTCTCGCTCGGCGCCGTGCTCGCGATGCAGTTCGCCGAGCAGGCGGCCGCACTGTTCACGCATGTGGAGATCGTCGAGCTGCATTCGCACCACAAGCTCGACGCGCCGTCGGGCACGGCGGCGGCCACCGCCGAACGCATCCGCGCGGTGACCGGGCACGAGGTTCCCATCCACTCCGTGCGGCTGCCGGGCCTCGTCGCCCACCAGGAGACGCTGCTGGGCGGAGAAGGGCAGCTGCTCACGATCCGGCATGATGCGACCTCGCGCGAGGCCTTCGTGCCGGGCGTGTTGCTGGCGGTGCGCCGCGTGAGCGAGTTGCCGCCGGGCCTGACGGTCGGGCTCGAGACATTCCTCGCCGCCTGACCCCGGCTATGATCGCAGCGTGATCCTGCCGCAACGAGCGCGCCCCGAGCCGCCGGCCGGGCGCATCTGCACTGCGATGGCGACGCCATTCGCCGCGGATGGCTCGCTCGACGTCGAGGCCACCCGATTCCTCGCGCGCCACCTCGTCGACCACGGCTCAGAGGGGCTCGTGCTGGCCGGGACGACGGGTGAGGGGCCGACGCTGACCGACGCCGAGAAGCTGGAGCTGTTCGAGGTCGTGCTCGACGAGGTCGGCGCCGACGCGCGCGTGATCGCGAACACCGGCACCTACGACACGGCGCATTCGGTGCACCTGACGCGCGCTGCGCGCCGGCTCGGGGTGCATGGATTCCTGGCCGTCACGCCGTACTACAACAAGCCGCCGGCCGAGGGCATGGCGCGACACTTCGCCGCCATCGCAGCGGCTGCGGACGGCCTGCCGGTGATCGTCTACAACATCCCGCAGCGCGTGATCCTCAATCTCGAGCCCGCGCTGATCGCCCGCCTTGCGCGCGAGAGCGCGAACGTGGTGGCCGTCAAGCAGGCGACGACCGATCTCGAGCAGGCCCGTGCGATCCTCGACGCCGGGCTCGTGCTCTACGCCGGGAACGACGATCTACTCGCGCCGTTCCTGGAGATCGGCGGCTCAGGCGGCATCCACGTCGCCTCGCACCTCGTCGGCTCGGACATGCTGCGCATGTGCGAGCTCGCGGAGGCGGGAGACTTCGAGGGCGTCAGAGCGCTCGATCGCGAGCTCTCGCCCGTGTACGAGGCGCTGAGCGTGACCACCAATCCCATCCCGCTCAAGGCGGCGCTCGAGCTCGTCGGCCTCCGCGCGGGCGCGCCGCGGCTCCCGCTGGTCGAGGCGACCGAAGAGCAATGTGCCGTGCTGCGCTCCGCCCTTGCGGCGAAGGGCCTGACGGCCGCCGCGTGAGCGACGTCGTACGCATCATCCCGCTGGGCGGACTCGGCCAGATCGGCAACAACCTGTGCGTCGTCGAGCAGGGCGAGCGGCGCATCCTGATCGACTGCGGCCTCTCGTTCCCGCGCGACGAGATGCCGGGCGTCGACCTCGTCCTGCCCGACTTCGCCTACCTGCGGGAGGTGCAGGGAGGCGTCGACGCGGTCGTCCTCACGCACGGGCACGAGGACCACATCGGCGCGCTGCCGTATGTGATGCGTGAGATCGGGGTGCGCGAGGTCTGGGGCACGCGTCTCACGCTGGGCATGGTGAAGTCGAAGCTCGACGAGCACGGACTGCTGCGCGACGCGGAGTTCGTCGAGATCGACAGCGAGGGCGACCCCGTGGCGTGCGGCCCGTTCGCGGCCGAGTTCGCCGCTGTCACGCACTCCGTGCCCGATGCCGTGGCGGTCGCGCTGCATACCACCGAGGGCACGATCCTGCACACGGGCGACTACAAGATCGACCACACGCCGATCGACGGCCGGCCGACCGATCTCGCGAAGCTGGCCCGGCTCGGCGCCGACGGGGTCGACCTGATGCTGGCCGACTCGACGAACGCCGAGCGGCCGGGCATCACGCAATCCGAGCAGCTGGTCGCCGCCGCGCTCAAGCGCATCATCCGCGACGCGCCGGGTCGCGTGATCGTGACGAGCTTCTCGTCGCACATCCACCGTCTGCAGGGCGTGATCGACGCGTCCGAGGCCTGCGGCCGCAAGGTCGCAGTGGTCGGCCGATCGATGATCAAGAACCTCAACATCGCGCGCAACCTCGGCTACGCGGACGTCGAGGAGGGCACGCTCGTCAAGCCATCCGAGCTCGACGAGTTGCGCGACGAGGAGGTCACCGTCCTCTGTACCGGCTCGCAGGGCGAGCCGATGTCGGCGCTCACGCGCATGGCCTACAGCGATCACCGGCAGGTGCAGATCCGCAAGGGCGACACGGTGATCATGTCGGCCAAGCCCGTGCCCGGGAACGAGCTCGCCGTCCACGACACGATGAATGCGCTCTGCCGGCGCGGCGCACGCGTGCTGCACCAGGACAACGAGGCGGTGCACGTCTCGGGCCACGGCTCCGCCGAGGAGCTCAAGATGATGCTCGCGCTCGTGCACCCGAAGGCGTTCATGCCGGTGCACGGCGAGCTGCGCATGCTGGCGGCGCACGCCGCGCTCGCGGAGTCCGTGGGGGTCCCGAGCGGACGGATCTACGTGTGCGACAACGGGGACGTGCTCGTGCTCGAGCGCGGCTCGGTCCGCCGGGAGGGCTCGGTCGAGGCCGGCGTCGTGTTCGTCGACGGGCTCGGCATCGGCGATCCCAAGGACGCCGTCCTACGCGACCGCCGCCAGCTCTCGGCCGACGGCACGCTGATCGTCGTCTGCCAGCTTCACCGCGGCCCGTCGCGCGTCGAGCCCGAGGTGATCGCGCGCGGCTTCGCCCCGGAGGGCGCCGACGCCGCGGACGAGCTGCTCGGTGAGGTGCGTGCGCACGCAAGCACGATCCTCGATCGCCTCGATGCCGACGGGGTGCGTGAGCACAAGCTGCTGCAGAGCCACCTGCACGACGAGCTCGCCGAGCTCGTCTGGAACCGCGCGCGCAAGCGCCCTCTCGTACTGCCCGTCGTCGTCGACGTCTGAGCCGCTCACGGACTCACAACTGGTTTCAGTGCCGCGCCGGCCGCGCCGCGCGCCCGCTGCGGCGCAGCGCGATGCCGCCGAGCGCCTCCTGGATCACCCGCTGGCCGGCGAGTGCGGTGATGCCCGCGACGTCGTAGGGCGGTGAGACCTCGACCAGGTCGACGCCGCAGAGGTCGAGCTCGCAGGCGATGCGCCGCACGGCGCCGAGCAACTCGCGCGACGTCAGGCCGCCGGGCTCGGGGGTTCCGGTGCCGGGGGCGAAGGCCGGGTCCATCGAGTCGACGTCGACCGTGAGGTACGTGCGCGGAGCGCGCGCTCGGGCGTGCGCGATCGTCTCGTCGAGCACGGCGCGCAGGCCACGCTCGTCGATCTCGCCCATCGTGTGCCAGCGAAACCCCTGGCCGCGCATGCGATCGAAGTCGGCCGGGAAGGGCCAGCAGCCGCGCAGGCCGACCTGGATGATGTTGCCGCCGCAAAGGACGCCCTCGGCGACCGCGCGCGAGAACGGCTGCCCGTGGTCGGGCAGCTGGCCGTCGAACTCGACCTCGCCCGTGTCGGCGTGCGTGTCGAAATGGATGACGCTGAAGCCGTCGGCACCGTGACGCGCGGCGAGCGCCCGCAGCACGGGCAGGGTGATCGAGTGATCGCCACCGATCACCGCCGGGATCGCGCCGGCCGAGAGGATCTCGCCGACGCGCGCCTGGATCGACGCGTGCGCCGCCAGCACGTCGCTCGCAGGCGCGTCGGCGTCCCCGTAGTCCACGACCGAGAGCTCGGCGTACGGATCGATGCCGAGCTCGATGCTCGGCCGCTGATCCACGCCGACGTCCTCGGCCAGGCGCACCGCGCGCGGCCCGAAGCGCGTGCCGGTGCGGTAGGTCACCGCCAGGTCGAACGGTGCGCCCAGCACCGCGACGTCGGCTCCCTCGAGGTCTTCGGGCCCGACCGCGACGGGCACGCGGGCGAACGTCAGCGAGACGCCCGAGAAGCCGCGATCGGTTGGGCGCGCGGGCTGGGTGGGAGCCATCCGCGCATCATGCCGCGTTGGGCCCGCGCCGTCAGGCAGTGGCGGCGGCGAGCCGCTCGAGCGCCTCGGCGCCGAGCACGAGCTTGTCGATCTTCCCGGCCGTGGAGCGGGGGAGCTCGTCTCGGATCTCGATGCGTTGCGGGACCATGTAGTCCTCGAGCTTGGCCGCGCAGGCGCGCTTGAGGATGCGCTCGTCCAGCTCGGCGTCGTCGAAGACCGACACGTAGGCGTGGATGGCGGAGCCGAGCAGCGGGTCGGGCACGCCGATCACGGCCGCGTCGCGCACGCCCGGGACGGCGTAGAGGACTTCCTCGACCTCGCGCGGCGCGACCTTCTCGCCACGCGACTTGATCATGTCGTCCTTGCGCCCGACGAAGTACAGGTGCCCCTCGGCGTCGCGCTTGAAGAGGTCGCCGGTCATCAACTCGCGCTCCCACGGCCAGCGGCCGGGCCGCAGGCGCTTGGCGGTCGCCTCTGCGTCGTTCCAGTAGCCCTGCATGACGTGCGGGCCGCGGACGATCAGCTCGCCGATCTCGCCGGGCGCGCATTCGTTGCCGTCGCCGTCCTCGACCCAGACCTCGGTGCCCGGGATCGGGATGCCGACCGAGGCCGGCTTGACGTCGATCAGATGCGGCGGCAGGTACGACACGCGCTTGCACTCCGTGAGGCCGTACATGGAGTAGACACGCGCCTTCGGGAACGTCTCGCGCAGGCCGGCGATCGTCGTCACCGAGAGCGCGGCGCCCGTGTTCGAGAGGTAGCGGAGCGCCGGCAGCTCGCGGGCCTCGAGGCCGCGCAGGCCGAGCAGCACGCCGAACAGCGTCGGCACGCCCGGCAGGCCCGTGACGCCCTCGCTCTCGAGCAACTGGACGACCTTGCCCGGGAAGGCGAAGCCCTTCTCGAGCACCAGCGTGCCGCCGACGAGGATCGTCAGGAGCAGCTGGTAGAGGCCGTAGTCGAAGGACAGCGGGAGGCACAGGAGGACGACCTCGTCCTGCTGCATCTCGAGGTACTCGGCCAGCGATGCCGCCGCGAACGTCATGTTCTGGTGCGTGAGCGTGACGCCCTTCGGCTTGCCCGTCGAGCCCGAGGTGTAGATCAGGGCGGCGAGGTCGATCGCCGTCGCGCGCAGCGAGCGCGGCGCCTCGTGGGCCGCGAGTTGCGCGAATGGCACATCGCCGTCCCGCCCGTCGCCGACGCAGACGACGGTGCGCACCGTGGAAGCGAAGGCCGTGGCAGCCGCAACCACGCCGCGGTGCGCACTCTCGCAGATGATTCCCGTCGCGCCGGCATCGGCCAGCACCTGTCCGAGCTTCTCGGCCTTCATGGTCGTGTTGAGCGGCGAGAAGGCGGCGCCCGCCCGCAGCACGCCGTAGATCGACGCGGCGCCCTCCACCGTGTTCGGCAGGAAGACGCCGACGCGGTCGCCGCGCTCGATGCCCGCTGCGATCAGGCCGCCGGCGATGCCGTCGGCCAGGCGGTCGAGCTCGGCATAGGTGACGCGCCGATCGCCTGCGACGATCGCGATCTTGCCCGGCGTGCGCGCAGCGGATGCGCGCAGGTGATCGTCGAGCGTGCGCACCGCCATGCCTAGACCGCCGCGGGGCGCTTGCTCGTCACGAAGCGGACGAGACCCGCCAGCGAGCCGAAGTTGTCCTCCGTGATCTCGGCGTCCTCGACCGTGATCCCGTATCGCTCCTCAACCTCGCCAACCAGTTCGACGACTCCTGTCGAGTCGATCACGCCGAGCTCGAGGAATCGATCCTCGTCGGTCAGCTCGAGATCGGGCTGGAGGTACAGGAAGTTCTCGCTGATGTAGTCGTACAGCTCGTCTCGAACGCTCACGCTTGCTCCTCGTTTCAGGCGCTCAGGGCCCCCTCGACCCCCGCCGCACCATCCTGTCCGAGGTGGTTGCGCATGCCACCCCCCGGAAGGGTTAGGCGGCGCTCCCCACCCGTACGGGTAGTCCCAGATGGAGCCGCACGCGCGGCTCCCCGTGCTCCTCGGCGAAGCGCTGTGCGCGACCGACGAAGGCGTCGTGCCAGACCTGCGTCGAGAGCACGCCCATCAGAGCCATGTTCTCCCGGAAGCCCGTCGCGCGGCCCGCCCGGCATCGCCGCACGAGCCCTGCCACGGCGCGCTCGTCGTAGATGCCCACGGAACGGACTGCCTCGGGCGAGAGGCGCTCGGTCACCCACCCGGGCTCGTCGGCGAAGAACGCCGCGGCCTCGGGCGCGCGGTACGGCTGCTTGGGGCGCTGCGCGACGATCGGCGGCACGACCTCGGCCGCCACGCGGCGCACCGCGATCTTCTCGCGCAGCCCGGCGAGCTTGTCCTGCGGGCGTGTGGCGACGGCGTTCTCGAACACGCGGTGGTCAAGGAACGGGAAGCGCCCCTCGATCCCGTGCGCCATCCCCACGCGGTCGGCCTGGGCGGCCAGCAGGTGATTGCCGAGCAGCGTCGTCAGCTCGAGGTAGGCGGCCCGCTCGAGCACGCTCATGCGGCCGAACTCCTCCGGCAGCTCGTCCCGCAGGCGCTCCAGTGGATCGATGCCCGCCAGGGCCGCGCGCGTGTCGCCCGAGTAGAGCGCCTTGACCCCGGAGGTCGCCGCGATGCGCGTCTGGTGCGAGAAGAGCGGATCGCCGGCCGGCCCGGCATCGAGGAAGAACCGCCGCCAGGCCTCGCCGCGGCGGGCGCCCGTGGAGGCGAAGTAGGGATACAGGCGGTCGAACAGCGACGCGCGCCAGGCCGCATCCGGGTCGCGCGCGCAGAACGCGCGAACCTTCGCCTCCTTGAAGAGGTCGTAGCCCCAGAACAGCTCGTCGGCGCCCTCGCCCGTTGCGACCACCGTGATGCCCTGCTCGCGCGTCGACTGCGCCAGCAGGTACAGCGGCACGCCGGCGGAGCGGATCACGGGCGTCTCGAGGTGGCGCATGACGTCCTCGAACGCGTCCGTGATCTGCTCGGGGCCGATCTCGATCACGTGGTGCCGGGTGCCGAGCTCCCTCGCCACCTGTCGCTGGAAGGCCGACTCGTCGAACAGCGGATCGCGGAACGCGAGCGAGAACGTGCGCAGCTGGTGGTCCGTCTGCTCCACCGCGAGCGCGGTCGTGAGGCTCGAGTCGAGGCCGCCCGAGAGGTAGCACCCGACCGGCACGTCGGCCCGCAGGCGCAGGCGCACGGCGTCCCGCAGCAGCTCGCCGAGCTCCTCGGGCGGGGCGGCGGCGCGCCGACCGCGTAGCGCGGCTCCCACCACGGGCGCTCCTCGAGGATCTCACCGTCGCGCCAGACCAGCAGGTGCCCGGGCGGCAGCAGGCGGATGCCCTTGAACGCGCAGCGCGGGGGACGGGCGGCCCAGAACGTGAAGACCTCGTCCATGCCCTCGAGATCCGGCACCGCCTCGACGAGCCCCGAGGCCAGGATGCCCTTGACCTCGCTCGAGAAGACGATGCCGCCGTCGGGCAGCAGCGCGTAGTGCAGCGGTCGCACCCCGAAGCGGTCGCGCATCAGCGTGAGCGTGCGCGTGGGCCGGTCCAGGTGCGCGATCCCCCACTGCCCGTTGCAGCGGTGGAGCGCCTGCGGGCCGTCGCGGTCGAGCAGGCGGAGCAGGATCTCCGTGTCGCTCGTGGTGCGGAAGCGCTCGCCCTGTGCCTCGAGCTCGCGGCGAAGCTCGTAGTGATTGAAGACCTCGCCGTTGTAGACCATCACGGTGTCGCGGTGGGCGCCCTGCATGGGCTGCCAGCCGGACGGGATGTCGAAGATCGCGAGCCGCGTCGACACGAGCCCGGCGCCCCCGCCGGACGCGATGCCGTAGCCGTCGGGCCCGCGGTGCCGGATCGCGCGCGCCATGCGGCGGAGCGTCGGTTCGTCGATCGGGCGTGCCTGGTCGGCGTGCAGGATGCCCGCGATGCCGCACACGTCAGCGGCCGGCCGGGGAGCTCGAACCGTCGATGCCGACGATGCGCGCGCCGGCGTGCAGGTACGCGGTCGCCTTGCGCACGCGCAGCACCTCGTCGTAGGCGCTCGCGACCCCCTCGGCATCCATGTCGACGGCCGGGGCGAGATCGGCGGGCGCGATGCCTTCCTCGACCCCGTGCACCAGCAGGTCCATGCGGTCGTACGGATGGCCGAAGTAGAACTCCTCCTGCGTCTGCGGAAGGCTGAAGGTCTCGGTCGTCGGGTCGCGCTCGGCGATCGCCGGCGGCAGGCCGAGATGGCGCGCGAGGGCGTACACCTGAGTCTTGTAGAGGCGCGCGATCGGCTTGACGTCGGCCAGCCCGTCGCCGCCCTTGACGAAGAAGCCCTGGTCGTACTCGAGCCGGTTGGGCGTGCCGATCACGGCGTAGCCGAGCGCGTCGGCCCAGGTGTACTCGATCAGCTTGCGCACGCGCTGCTTCATGTTGGTCGCTGCGATGAGCTTGCGGTACGTCGTGGCCGGAATCCGCTGCTCCTCGCGCGAGCCGTCGGGCTTCTCGATCACGAGCGCGAACACGACCACGCCGCCGGGCGCCGAGCGCACCACCTTGTGCTTCCAGTGGGACTCGTAGGCGGGGAAGACCTCGCGGATCGCCTCGTCTCGGCGCCGGTAGCAACCGAGGCCCTCGAGCGCTGCCGAGATCGACTCCTCGCGGTGTTGCGCGCCGAGGCTCTCGGCGAGCTCGAGACCGAGGTCTGACGCGCCCTGACCGATGTCGCGCTCGGGCATGCGCAGCAGCAGGACGTGCTTCGGGCCGAAGGCGCGGACCGCGAGCGCCGCGCAGACGCCCGAGTCGACGCCGCCCGAGACGCCCAGCACGGCGCCGCGCCGCCCGAGCTCGCGGACGGCGTCGCGCATGCCGGCGGCGAGCGCGTTCGTCGTGGCCTCGAGGTCGAGGGCGAGCGGATCTGTCGCGATGGGTGCTGTCACGCTTGCCACCCTACCCGTGCCAAAGTGCCGAGGCACCCTGCGCCCGGGCAGGAGGTACAGGCGAACACCTATCCGTTCGGACGGGTGGCGAGGCCGCCGCGCGGCCGCAGGCACACGACACAGCCGCAGGATTCGCGTCGCTCACGTCGAAGCGCCAGGAGATGGCATCCCGCCGCAAGACCGCGACGGCGCGGCGAGCGCCTGCACGCACCTCTCGCCCTGCCCGCAAGCGGGCTGCCCCGGCGCGGCGTCGCCGCGCTCGCGAGCCACTGCTCGCGCCGCACCAGTACCGCGACCTCGCGGGTCTCGCGCTGTGTGCGCTCGCGGCGTTCTCGGCGCTCGTGGTGTGGGCGGGCGCCAGTGGCGGCGGTCTCGGCGCCGCCCTGCGCAGCGGGCTCGAGCTGGCGGCCGGCCGGGCTGTGGCTCTCGCGCCGCTCGCGCTCGCCGCGGCCGGTGCGAGCCTGCTCGTGCGCGCAGACGCCCGCCGGCTCCGGCCGTTCCGCGTCGGCGGCGTCCTGCTCCTGCTCGGCGTGCTCTCGCTGCTCGGATCGGCGCGGCTCGACGACGAGTCGCTGCGTCAGGGCGGCGGCTACCCGGGGAACGGCATGCACGCGGCCGTAACCGCCGTGGCGGGAGAGCCGGGCGCCTTCGTGCTCGCGGTGTTCGCGCTCGTCGCGGGCCTGCTCCTGCTCTCGGGCGCCTCGGCGCACGTGCTGCTCGGCAACGGCGCACGGGCCGCGAGGCGATCCGCCCAGGGTGTCGTCCGCGTCGCAGCCACGGTGCGCAGCGTGCCTCTGCCCTCCGACTTCCCGGCGGCCGTGCGCCCGCGACGCGCGAGGACGACGGCCTCGGCGCCGCCGCTCGATGTCGAGCAGCGCTTCCCGGACGTGTTCGAGCCCGAGCCCGAGCGGGATCCGGCGCCGGCCCTGCCGCTGACCGTCATGCCGCCCTTTCCCCCGCCGTTCGCGCCCGAGGACGCCGATGGCGACGTGACCGAGGTGCACGAGACATCCGAGCCGCAGGAGTCCGACGCGCACGACATCGACGTGCCGCCCATCGCCTCGAACTACCGCCTGCCGGACGCGCGCGTGCTGCAGCGCGGCGCGCGCCCGACCGGCAAGGACGTGGACATCGAGCGCGTCGGGGCCTCCCTGCTGGCTGCGTTGATCGAGCACGGGGTGGAGGCGCGGCTGATCGGCACGGTCTCCGGTCCGCGGGTCACGCGCTACGAGCTGCAGCTCGCGCCGGGCACGAAGGTCTCGCGCGTGTCGGCCCTGCGCGACGACCTCGCCTACGCCCTGGCCACGACGGAGATCCGCATCCTCGCCCCGATCCCCGGCAAGCAGGCGGTCGGCGTCGAGGTGCCCAACCGCTCGCCGAACCTCGTCTCGCTCGGCGATCTCGTCGACGAGCCGGCCGTGGGCTCGCCGCTGACGGTCTGGCTCGGCAAGGACATCTCGGGCCACACGGTGGTCGCCGACCTTGCCCGCATGCCGCATCTCCTGATCGCGGGCACGACAGGCTCGGGCAAGTCGGGCTGCATCAACTCCATGCTCTGCTCCATCCTCCTGCGCGCGACGCCGGACGAGGTCCGGATGATCCTGATCGACCCCAAGAAGGTCGAGCTCAACCACTACGAGACGATCCCGCACCTGCTCACGCCGGTCGTGACGAACATGAAGAACGCCGCCGCAGTGCTCGCCAACGTGGTGCGCGAAATGGAGTCGCGCTACGAGCTGATGGGACTGCACAAGGCGCGCAACCTGCCGGAGATGAATCGCGTGCGCCTGCGCGACGACAAGGCGCCCCTGCCCTACGTGCTCGTCGTCATCGACGAGCTCGCCGATCTGATGATGGTCTCGCCGGCCGAGGTCGAGGACGCGATCATCCGCCTGGCGCAGAAGTCGCGCGCCGTCGGCATCCATCTCCTGCTCGCCACGCAGCGGCCGTCGGTCGACGTGATCACGGGCATGATCAAGGCCAACGTGCCGAGCCGCATCGCCTTCGCAGTCTCCTCGCAGACCGACTCGCGCGTCATCCTCGACACGGCGGGCGCCGAGGCTCTGCTCGGCTCCGGCGACATGCTCTACAAGCCGCTCGGCACCTCCCGTCTGCAACGCGTGCAGGGCGGCTACATCTCCGAGGAGGAGATCGCGCTGCTCGTGCAGCAGTGCCGCGTGCAGGCCGAGCCCGACTTCAGCGAGGAGCTCCTCGAGGCCGCACCGGACGTGGAGGCGGAGGAGCTCGATCCCGACGAGGACGACCTGCTCGACGACGCCATCCTGTGCGTCGCCCAGCACGAGACGGCCTCGGTCTCCCTGCTGCAGCGCCGGCTGCGCGTCGGCTACACGCGCGCGGGTCGCCTGGTCGACATGCTCGAGCGGCGCGGCGTGATCTCGGGGTACGAGGGCTCCAAGCCCCGTCGCGTGCTCGTCTCCTACGACGAGGCCCAGCGTATGGTCGGTCGCACGCCGATCGAGGGGTGAAGGGCGCCTCCTGGCAGGCGCGCGCGGCGGTCGCGCTGCTCATCGGCGCGATCGGCGAGGGCGCCTGCATCGTGCTCGCCGAGTACGTCGCCGGTGGCTTCGTCCTGGCGACGTTCGTGGTGTCGATCGGGCTCGGCTGGTACTTCGGGCCGTGGATCGGCGGCTTCGGCGCGGGGTTCCCGCCGCTCGGCATCGCGTTCGTCGACTCCGGCGAGGCCTACCTCGGCGAACGCATCCTGACCGCCGTCGCAGTCGTGATGCTGCTCGGCGGCTCGGCCTGGTTCACGGGGCGCGTGCGCGAGCGCTACGGAAATCCCCCTTGGGGGCGCTACGACGGAGGCTCGCAGTAGACTTGTGGCTTCGCGGGTTCCCTAGGCCCGTCGGACCCCCACTATGTTCGAAATCGGTGCCACTCTGCGCGAGGCGCGTGAACGCCGCCATCTGACCTGGGAGCAGGTCGAGGCGGACACCAAGATCCGCGCCAAGTACCTTCGCGCCCTCGAGGAGGAGGAGTTCGACAGCCTCCCGTCGGGCACGTACGTGCGCGGATTCCTGCGCGCCTACGCGAGTTATCTCGGCCTGGACGGGCGGCTGTTCGTCGACGAGTACGCCTCGCGCTTCGGCACGCGCCACGACGACGAGCTGTTCCGCAGGCGGCGCGAGCGGCCGATGACCCAGCCGCGGGAGTCGTCGAGCGCGGTGCTCGTCGCGCTGATCGCCGTGGTCGCCATCGGCGTGCTGTTCTTCGTCGCCTGGCGCTTCGGGCCGGGCGAGGCGACGCCTCCGGCACCCGGCGTCATCACGCAGACGGTCACGAAGTCCCCCAACGCCAATCCCGCCGCCACCCCAGCGACGACGGTGACGACCGAGGTCACGACGAGCCGCACGCCCGTGCGACAGCCGGTGCACCTGCGCGTCGACGTCTCGCCGGATCACGAGGCGACGTGGGTCAAGATCACCCGCCTGTCCACGGGCAAGGTGATCGCTCAGACGCAGGTCCCGGCGGGCGGTCACCTGGGAGGCGGCATGCTCCAGGACGACTACGGCTTCGCGGTCGAGAGCGGCATTCCCGGCAACGTGCTGCTCGCCGTCAACGGACACACGTTCTCCCTCCCGGGCTCGGGCCCGGTCTGGCTGGTCACCGCCGACTCGGAGTCCGCTCACATCGAGTCTCGCGCGAACGTCCCGCCGCCGCCGGTCAAAGAACAACCGTGACGGCCGGCAGGCCGGCCGCGGCGCTGCTCATCACCGGGCAGGAGCTCCTGCTCGGCCTCGTGGCAGACGCCAATACGCGATTCCTGGCGCACGAGCTGGACGCCCTCGGCATCGAGCTTCGCCGCGTCAGCATCGTCGGCGATGCCCACGAGGAGATCGGCGCGGGACTCCGCGAGCTCCTCGGCCACGACCTCGTGATCACCTCGGGCGGGCTCGGGCCGACGCACGACGATCGCACCGTCGAGGCCGTGGCCGAGGTCGCCGCCGCCGAGCTGGTCCTGGACGAGGGGCTGCTGGCGACGATCGCCGAGATCACCGCGTCGTTCGCGCGACGCCGCGGTACAGACCCCGCGCTGAACCGTGACGGCGACCGCAAGCAGGCGCTGGTGCCGCGCGGCGCGACGGTGATCCCGCCGGCCGGCACCGCGCCCGGGCTGCTACTCGGCCTCGGCGCCGGTCACGTGCTCGTGCTGCCGGGCCCGCCACGCGAGCTGGCGACGGTCTGGGGACGGGCGCTCGAGCTCGAGCCGATCGCTCGCCTGCGCGCGCGCGCGGGCACCCTGCTGCACCACACGCTGCGCGTCTACGGCGTCGGGGAGCCCGCCGTGGCCCGCGCATTCGCGGCCGCGGGCGGCGATGCCGCGGGCACGCGCACGACGATCTGCGCGCGCGCGATGGAGGTGGAGGTCACGATCCGGGCGGAGCGCGAGCACGCTGCCGGGCTCGATGCCCTCGTCGCCGGCCTGCGCGACCAGCTCGGCGGGGCCATCTACGCGGAGGACGAGCGGCCGCTGGCCGAGCACGTGCTCGCGCTCCTGCGGCAGCGCGGTCTGCGCGTCGCGGTGGCCGAATCGTGCACCGCCGGCCTGGTCGCCGCCAGGCTGGCCGACATTCCCGGCTCCTCGGACGCCCTGCTCGGCGGCGTGATCGCGTACGCGGACGACGTCAAGCGCGAGCTGCTCGGCGTGCCGGCCGCGCTCCTCGCCGAGCACGGCGCGGTCTCGGCGGAGGTCGCGCAGGCCATGGCCGCAGGAGCGCGCTCTGCGACCGGGGCCGAGGTGGGGATCGCCGTGACGGGCGTGGCCGGCCCGGGCGGGGGGACCGAGCGCAAGCCGGTGGGGCTCGTGTACCTGCATGTCTCGGCGCCCGGCGTGGAGCGGGGGCAGGAGCAGCACCTGGTCGGGGATCGCGCGCAGGTGCGCGAGTGGGCGACCGTCGCGGCGCTCCAGCTGCTGCGCACGACACTCTCGTGACAGCGCGCGCAGGTGCGGCGCACCCGGCCCGCTAAGCTACCGGGAGAACATACGTTCGTAGTGAGGAACCGGCGGCGCATCGTCCGAGGCCGGTGCGACACTAGCGAGCCCGGCTGCGTGGAGGAGACGAGATGGCAGATCAGAAGAATCAGGCGCTGACGGCGGCGCTGGGGCAGATCGAGAAGGCGTTCGGCAAGGGCGCGATCATGCGCATGGGCGACGAGACGCAGATCCCGGTGGCCGCGATCTCGACCGGGTCGCTCTCGCTCGATCTCGCGCTCGGCGTCGGCGGCGTCCCCCGCGGGCGCATCGTGGAGATCTACGGGCCGGAGTCGTCGGGCAAGACGACGCTCTGCTACCACATCCTCGCCGAGGCGCAGAAGGCCGGCGGGACGTGCGCGTTCATCGATGCGGAGCATTCGATGGATCCGGGCTACGCCGCCCGCATCGGCGTCGACGTCGACGAGCTGCTCGTCTCGCAGCCCGACTCGGGAGAGCAGGCGCTGGAGATCTGCGAGCTGCTCGTGCGCTCGGGCGCGATCGACATCGTCTGCATCGACTCCGTCGCGGCGCTCGTGCCGAGGGCCGAGCTCGAGGGCGAGATCGGCGACTCCTTCGTCGGCATCCAGGCGCGGCTGATGAGCCAGGCGCTGCGCAAGCTCGCCGGCTCGCTCAACCGCAGCGGCACCGTGTGCGTGTTCACGAACCAGCTGCGCGAGAAGATCGGCGTGATGTTCGGCTCGCCCGAGACCACGCCGGGCGGCCGGGCGCTCAAGTTCTACGCCTCCGTGCGACTCGACATCCGGCGCATCGAGACGCTCAAGGACGGTGCCGAGGCCTACGGCAACCGCGTGCGCGTCAAGGTGGTCAAGAACAAGGTCGCCCCGCCCTTCCGCCAGGCCGAGTTCGACGTCATCTACGGCGACGGCATCTCCTGGGAGGGCACGGTCCTCGACGTGGGCCTCGAGAAGGGGGTCGTGCAGAAGAGCGGCTCGTTCCTCTCGTTCGAGGAGGAGCGCATCGGCCAGGGCCGCGAGAAGGCCAAGGCCTTCCTGCGAGAGCACCCGGACGTGCTCCAGCGCATGCTCAACCGCATCCAGGCGGTCTGTGAGGGCTCGATCATCCCCGGCGCCACGATTCCGCCGCCGGGACTCGCGCAGGGTGAGGTGGCGCCCGAGGCGGCAGCCGGTGTCCGAGCCGGAGGCGCCCAGCAACGGCGTCCCGGTCACGGCCGCCGCCGGCGACGCCTGAGCCGACGCCGGGCGCGTAGGCACGAGTGGACGACGTCCGCGAGCGGGCGCTCGACGCGGCCGGCAAGGCACTGGCGCGCCGAGCGCTCTCTCGCGCCGCGCTCGAGGCGCGACTCGCCGTCGTCGCGCCGCCGGAGGTGTGCGCGGCCGTCGTCAGCGATCTCGAGCGGCTGGGCTACGTCGACGACGAGGCGCTGGCGCTCGCGCTCACGGAGCGGCGACTGGCCACGGGCTGGGGTCCCGGACGCGTGGAGGCGGATCTCGAGCGCCTCGGCGTGGGCGAGGCGGCGGCTCGGGCGGGGCTGCGCGCCGCCGAGGCCGGCGAGGAGGCTGCGGCGCGCGCGCTGCTCGCCTCCCGCGACGCGCGCGGGCGTTCGCCTGCGCAGCAGCTCGGGCTGCTCGGGCGCCGGGGCTTCAGCGCGGAGGCCGCCGAGAGCGTCCTCGGCGTGCTCGACGACTGACCGGGCTGCCGTACCTCCGGAAAGCATGGCCCGGCCAGGCTGCGTCAGGTCGCGGGGATGGGATGTGGCGGCCGGCGAGCGACGAACACGAGTGCCGCCAGCAACGATGCGCACACGGACGCGACGATCGCGTACGTCGCGATGTCGCCGTGGCGGTCGGCCAGCACGCCCGCCGCCAGCGACGAGGTCGCAAACGCCGTTGCCCACGTCACCGAGAGCACGCCGTTGACGACGCCGTGCTGGACGCCGCGCTCGTCGGCGCCGCGGGTCGAGAGCGGGTACATGGCCGTGGCGAGGATCGTGAAGCCAGGCGCGATCGCGACCAGGATCAGCAGCTGCGCAGGATCGGTCAGGCCCGTCACGAGTGCGGTGGGGAGGACGACAAGGAAGGCCGCGGCGAAGATGCCCACGCGCAGCGGGCCGATGCGCTCGGCCCGCCGGCCCGCCAGCGGCCCGGAGATCGCGCCGAGCGCGGCGCCGACCATCAGCGCGGCGCCGATCTGCCAGGTCGGCACGCCGTGCGAGTGCAGGTGGCGAGGCACCAGCAGGTCGATCGCCCCCAGCGATACCGGATCGATCACCGAGAGCAGGATGGCGGCCTGCACCAACCGGTTGCTGAGCACCGATCGGATGGAGCCCAGGTAGCTGCTCTCGGTCGCCACCGTGACGCCGACCGGCGCGCGCAGGGCGAGCGGGATCGTGAGCGCGGCGGCGCCGGCCAGGCACGAGAACGCAAGCAGGGGAGAGGTGGCGTGGGCGAACGAGCCAACCCCGGGCCCGATCACCGCGCCCGTCGAGAAGAGGCCCATGACGATGCCCGACTCGCGCGGCAGCCGGTTGCGCGGCGTGTTGGCCGACAGCCAGGCCATCGAGGCGGCCCACGTGATGCCGGCCGCGATGCCCTGCAGCATGCGCGCGCCCACGAGCACCGAGGCGCTGGGCGCGAATGCGAAGGCGAGCGTCGAGACGGTCAGCAGCGCGGAGGCGATCAGGGCCATGCGGCGGCCGCCGATGCGAGGCGTCAGGAAGCCCGCGAGCAGCCCGATCACGGGCGCGGGCAGCGGATAGGCGGCGAGCACCAGGCCGGCGCCTGCCTTGGAGAGGTGAAAGCGGTCGGCGTAGCTCGGCAGCAGCGGCACCACCGCCTGGTAGAGCGTCGACTCGACGAGCATCGTCAGTCCGACCGCGATCGTGATGCGGCGCGCGTTCACGGCTCGATTCTGACCGCTCGCGTCGTGCGGGTGCGCCGCCCGCGGCCTGCGGCAAAGCTCTA
Organism: uncultured Actinomycetes bacterium; assembly: GCA_963845865.1. GTDB lineage: Bacteria > Actinomycetota > Thermoleophilia > Gaiellales > JALYLC01 > JALYLC01. The sequence continues at coordinate 53,304 of CAWJTT010000001.1, read as the reverse complement.
CGATGTAAAGGCAACTCATTCGATCATTCGCCGACGCGACACACGCGCCGGCAGCTCGCGACCACCACCCTCCGATTCGGCGCTCAGGCGCCACTAGACCGCTTCCACGAGGGAGCGACCGGAAACGCAATCCCCCCGCGACCTGCCTGTGTGCTGCGCGTCGGCACGACTGCACGGGGTCGAGCGGCGTTTCGCCGGGCGGCCCGAGGAGACCGACATGCTCGAGGCAGTGCTCGCCCTACTGGGACTCGTCGTCGGGGCTGTGCTCGCCGTCGTCGTCATGCGCAGCCGCGGTGGCTCCGCAGAGGCGATGCGCAGCGAGGCTGAGCGCGAACTGACGAGCGCCCGCCGGGAGGCGGACGCGGTGCGCAAGGAAGCGGAGGTGGCGGCGAAGGAGCACATGCTCGCCGCCCGCAGCGAGATCGAGGAGCAGCTCAAGGGCCGCAGCCTCGAGGTGGCGCGCTCGGAGGAGCGAATCGGTGCCCGCGCGGCGCAGCTCGACCAGGCTGCCGCGGACATCGCCGCCCGGGAGGCTCGCCTCGGCGAGCGGGATGCGGCGCTGACGGAACGAGAAGCGCGCGCCGGCCAGCTCGTGGAGGCCCAGGAGCGCGAGCTCGAGCGCGTCGCGGCGATGACGCAGGTGCAGGCTCGCGAGGCACTGCTCGCTCGCGTCGAGGAGCAGGCGCGGCACGACGTCGCGCGCCGCATACGCACGATCGAGGACGAGGCGCGCATCGAATCCGACCGACGGGTGCGCAACATCATCTCGATCGGCATCCAGCGCACCGCCTCGGCGCACGCCGCGTCGACGACCGTCTCGAGCGTGACGCTGCCGTCGGACGAGATGAAGGGCCGCATCATCGGCCGCGAGGGGCGGAACATCCGCGCGCTGGAGAACCTCACTGGCGTCGACGTGATCATCGACGACACGCCGGGCGCTGTCCTGCTCTCCGGCTTCGACGGCATGCGGCGCGAGATCGCGCGGCTGACGCTCCAGCGGCTGATCGCCGACGGGCGCATTCACCCGGCGCGCATCGAAGAGTGCTACGGGCAGGCCAAGCAGGAGGTCGAGGAGGAGATCGTCCGGGCGGGCGAGCAGGCGAGCTTCGATGCCAAGGTCCCGGGCCTGCACCCCGAGTTGCTGAAAGTGCTCGGCCGCCTCAAGTACCGCACCAGCTACGGCCAGAACGTGCTCAGCCACTCGGTCGAGGTCGCCCACGTCGCGGCGATCATGGCGGCCGAGCTCGGCGCGTCCCAGAAGACCGCGCGTCGCGCCGCGCTGCTGCACGACGTGGGCAAGGCGCTCACGCACGAGGTCGAGGGGTCGCACGCGATCATCGGCGCCCAGCTCGCCCGCAAGAACCGCGAGTCGGCCGCCGTCGTGCACGCGATCGAGGCGCACCATTTCGAGGTCGAGCCGCAGACGATCGAGGCGGTGCTCGTACAAGCCGCAGACGCGATCTCGGCGGCGCGCCCCGGTGCGCGCGGCGAGACGATGGAGCACTACGCGAGGCGACTCGAGGATCTCGAGCGCATCGCGACCTCGAAGCCCGGCGTCGAGCGATGCTTCGCGATGCAGGCCGGGCGCGACGTACGTGTGATGGTGAAGCCGGACATGGTCGACGACGACGCGGCCACCGTCCTCTCGCATGAGATCGCGCGCGAGATCGAGGACAGCCTCGAGTACCCCGGTCAGATCCGCGTGACCGTCATTCGCGAGCTGCGCGCGACGGACGTCGCGCGCTGAGAGGTTCCGACTGAATGAGCGCGGCGTCTGGGTTGTGTGGATCGTCCTCCGGTCTGCCGGTCGGGCGCCCACCCGTCACCAGTCGCAGCATCTGCGCGCGACCGGCAGACCGCGGGCGCTTCGAGACTTCCGCACGCCATTTGACTCTTGAAACCAGTTCCAAGCCGAGATCGGGGTGAGTCGTGCCTCATGACGTGGCCTGCGTGGGCCCGGCCAGCGTCGATGTGATCATCGACGGGCTCGAGGCGCTGCCCGTGCACGGTGAGCTCGCGCATGCCACGCGCTCGGAGATCGCCCCGGGCGGCGCCTGTAACGTCGCGATCGCATGCTCGAGGCTCGGCCTGCGCAGCGCGCTCGTCGCGCCGGTCTGCCAGGACGACCTCGGCTCGATGCTCGCGGCCCGCCTGGCAGGGGCCGGGGTCGACTGGATCGGCCCGCCGGGGCTTCGCACCCCGCTCAGTGTCGCGCTCGCAAGCACGGGTGAGCGCGCCTTCGTGCAGACGGGCGATCAGCGACCCGTGCTGGGCGCCGACGTCGGCCAGCTGGCGCCGCGGGCGGTCGTCGGCGACGTGGACGGGATCGTCGCCCACCCCGACGCCCCGCGCATGTACGCCACCTGCGACACCGTCCAGGCACATCGGTGCGCCGGTCGGCCGGAGCAGTTGATCGGAGCCGCCGGCACCGTCATGCTGAATGCGGGCGAGGCTGCGCTGATCACCGGGCAGAACGATCCCGAGGAGGCCGCCTTGACGCTTGCGCGGCTCGTGGCGACTGCGATCGTCACGCTCGGAGCCGAGGGCGCAGTGGCCGCCAGCGGCGGCATCGTCGCGCATGCGGAGGCACCACGCCAGAGCGGGCGGGCGCTCACGGGGGCGGGCGACGTGTTCGCCGCGGCCTACGTCTGGGCCGACCTCGCGGGCTCGCCCCTGGCCGAGCGGCTGGCGCTCGCGTGCCTGTACGCGTCGCTCTCGCTGCGCGCGCCGAGCGTGCTGCGCGGCGCGCTCAGCCTGCGCGAGCTGGTGCGAGCGGCCGAGTCCCACGGCGTGCCGATGCCGCCCGCGGTCGAGACCTGATCCGCCCACCGCGGGATCAGGCCCGCGCTGCGCACCCGCATCGCGGGAGACGCGGCCGGCGCGCCGGCGGACGTGCGTCCCACCGCCTGCCGTGCCGAGCGGCGGGCCGCTCCTAGACTCCACGGCAGGATCGATCAACCGCCTGGAGGCACGCGCCCGATGAGCACGCCCGAGGTCACGCCCTTCCATTCGCAACTGCCGGTGAAGCTGAGCTTCGGCGACGGTGCAATCGGTGAGCTGCCCGACGTGCTGGCGTCGCTCGGCGCCGAGAGCGTCTTCGTCGTGATCGAGGAGCCCGTCGTCGGAAACGAGGGCGTGGAGGCCGCGATCGCGGCCTCCGCTGCCGACGGCATCCGTGTCGAGCGCTACCTCAAGCAGTCCGGCGAGCCGACCTTCGCGGCCGCCGACTACGTTGCGCGCGCGATCGTCGAGGGGCGCTGCGCTGCCGTTGTGGGCATCGGCGGCGGATCGGCGCTCGATCTCGCCAAGGCGGCGCGCCTGCTCGCCGATGCCGGCGGGTCGCCCTGGGACTATCTCGAGGGCGGACGCCCGTTCGCTCCGCCCGCCCTGCCGCTCGTGCTGTGCCCCACGACGTCTGGCACCGGCTCCGAGGTCTCCGGCGCCTCCGTGTTGACCGACACCGACCGCGACCGCAAGGTCGGCATCGCGAACGGCCACATGCGTGCGCAGCACGCCCTCGTCGACCCGCTGCTCACGCTCGGGCTGCCGCCTGGGCCGACGGCGCATTCCGGCGTCGACGCGCTCGCGCAGGCGATCGGAGCCTGCACGGTGCGCGACGGCAGCCCGCTGTCCGTCGCCTTCGGGCTCGAGGCCGCGCACCACATCGGCCGCTCGCTCGAGCGCGCCGTCAGCGACGGCTCGGATCGCGACGCGCGCCGGCAACTCGCCTGCGGCAGCCTCACGGGCGGGCTTTCCATGAACCTCTCCGACTGCGCCGCGGATCACGCGCTCGGCCAGGCCATCGGCTCGATGCTGCACCTCCCGCACGGGCTCACGATCGGGCTCGTGCTGGCGGAGACGCTCGATCGCTCGCGGGTAGCCTGCGCTCCCCGGCTGGAGCGCGTGGCCGACGCGCTGGGCGAGCCGGACGACGGCTCGGGCGACGGCTCGCGCGCCGTGCGTGCGGTGCGCCGCCTGCTGAAGGCCGTGTCGTTCCCGACCATGGCCGAGGCGGGCGTGCGCGAGGAGCACGTGGAGCGGCTGACGGAGCTGACGCTGACCGAGCAGGCCTTCTTCTTCGACTACGACTGCCACGACTGGTCGCGCGACGAGGTCGCCGGCGCCTTTCGCGAGGGGCTCGCCCTGGCCGCGCGGTGACGGGCATCCACGACAACCACAACCATCTCGTCGCCAACGGCGACGCGCTCGCCATGGTGCGGGCGGCGGAGGCCGCGGGGCTCGCCGGCTTCGCGTTCACCGAGCACATCTTCCATCTCGACGAACCGCGCGTCGCAAGCCCTTACCTCGGCACGCGCTGGGACGGCGAGCTCGAAGGGCCCCCCGTCGGCGTCGAGGAGTACCTCGGCGAGATCGCACAAGCTGCGCGGGCCGTACCGGCTGTCACCGTGGCCGTGGGCCTGGAGCTCGAGCACTGGCCCGACGACCCGCGCGTGCGCGAGGTGCAGGACGCGTTCGTCGCTGCGCATGCGGACGACTGGGACGTGATCCTCGGCTCGGTGCACTGCCTGACGGGAGACCACTCGATCTTCGACGCGTCGATGCCGCTGACGGCCGCACGTGCCTGGGACGACTACTTCGCGCGGCTCGGCGATGCCGTCGACCGTGGCGGCTACGACGTCGTCACGCACCCGCTGCGGCTCGCCGTCAGCCGGCCCGAGGTGCCGGGCGACCTGGCCGGGCGGCTCGACCGCCTGGCCGAGCTCGCCGCCGCACGCGACGTCGCGCTCGAGATCAACGGATCCGACCTGCGCGTCTACCCCGAGCTCGTGCAGTTGCTCTGCGAGTCGATCGCGCGCGCGGGCGCGCCGGTCAGCCTCGGCTCCGATGCACATCGTCCCCACAGAGTGGGCTCCGTGCTGAGCGGTCTGGGACTCCTGCGCGACGCGGGCCTGCGCAGCGCGGTGGTGTTCGAGCGCCGCGAGCGGCGCGACTACCCGCTTTGAGCCCAGGCTCGCGGGCGGCCTTGCCGCTGCTCACGTTCGCCGTGGGCGTGTTCGTCATCTCCTTCCCGATGATGGTGATCGCGCTGCGCGACTTCGGGCCGGCCACGGCCACGCTCGTCCGCTTGCTGGCGGGCGGAGCAGTACTGGCGCTGGCCGCGCGCGGGACGTTCGGAGCGCTGCATGGCACGGTCCGCCGCATCGTCGTCATCGGGGCGTTCGGGCTCGGGCTGCAGTCGTGGCTGCTGGCGTACGCGATGGCGCATGTGGGCGGCGCCATACCTGCCCTGGTGCTCGGCCTCGAGCCGATCGTGATCGGGCTCGTGGGCAGCATCGTGGTGCGGGAGCACGTCAGCGGCCGGCTCTATCTCGCCTTTGCGATCGGACTGGCGGGCGAGGCCGTGATCGCCGGCTTCGTGAGCGAGAGCGCCGGGGCGCGCCCTGTCGTGCCGCTCGCGGCGCTCGCTGCGGTCGTCACGATGTTCTCGGCGTACAGCGTCTCCCTGCGCCAGATGGCGGCACTGCCGTCCGCCGCGCTCGTGTGCGCGGCATCTGCCGGGGGCGTCGTCGCGATGCTGCCGATCGTCGCGATCGAGATTGCTCGCGGGGATGCCGTTCGGGCACTCAACGCTGGTCCCGTCGCGGCGCTGGCATTCGCCTCCGTGGCAGCGGCCGGATTCGGCTCGCTCGCCTGGGCGGCCGTCCTCTCGCGCGTGCGCGCTGCGGTTGCCGCCCTCGGCCTCTACATGGTGCCGATCGGAGGAGCGATCGCCAGCCACGTCGTCCTCGACGAGCCCCTGTACGCCCGGCATGCCGTGGGCGCCGTGATCGTGATCGCGGCGATCGTGATCGCCCGCTCGTAGACTGGGTGCGATGCGCCGCTACAGCGTCACCACGTTCGGCTGCCAGATGAACGTCCACGACTCCGAGCGCATGAAGGGGCTGCTCGAGTCGCTGGGCCTGGGCGAGGCGACCGCCCCCGAAGAGGCCGACGTGCTCGTCTTCAATACCTGCACGATCCGCGAGAAGGCCGACGAGCGCTTCCACGCCCGCCTGATGGACGCGCGCGCGGCCAAGCTGCGCGATCCGTCCAAGGTGATCGTGGTGGGTGGCTGCTGGTCGGAGTCGGTCAAGGACGAGCTCTTCGAGCTGTATCCGTTCGTCGACCTGGCCTACGGCCCCGGCAACATCTCGCGCCTCGGCGAGTTCATCCAGGCCGGGGGAGACGTGCCGCGAGGGCACTTCTCGACCTTCGACGAGTTCTCCGGCGACCTCCCGATGCGTCGCGAGCGGCCGTTCCAGGCCTGGCTCCAGATCTCGCAGGGCTGCAACTCGACGTGCTCGTACTGCATCGTCCCGTCCGTGCGAGGGCGCGAGCAGTCGCGCTCCGTGGACGTCCTCGTGGCCGAGGCCGAACGCCTGGCGGCCGAGGGCGTGCGCGAGTTGACGCTGCTCGGCCAGAACGTCAACTCCTGGGGTCGGGACCTCCCGGTGGCCGATCGCCGCGGCTTCGGCGACCTGCTGCGCCTGCTCGATGCGGTGCCCGGCATCGACCGCATCCGCTACACGAGCCCGCACCCCAAGGACATGCGCGACGACGTGATCGCCGCCCACCGAGAATGCGCGTCGGTCTGCGAGCACGTGCATCTGCCGCTGCAATCGGGGTCCACCCGCATCCTCCGGGCGATGCGCCGCACCTACTCGCGGGAGCGCTTCGTCTCGCTCGCGCAGCGCCTGCGCGAGGCGGTGCCCGGCCTGGCGCTCACGACCGACGTGATCGTCGGCTTCCCGGGCGAGAGCGAGGACGACTTCGCCGAGACGCTGGCCGTCTGCGAGCAGGTCTCGTTCGACCACGCCTTCACGTTCATCTATTCGCCGCGACGGGGCACGGACGCCGCGCGCATGGACGGGCAGGTGGCCGACGACGTCAAGCGGGAGCGGTTGGAGCGGCTGGTCGAGCTCGTGCAGCGACATGCGCACGCGCACAATCAGGCGCTGCTCGGGACGCTGCAGGAGGTGCTCGTCGAGGGGCCGTCGCGCACCGATCCCGAGGTGCTGCGGGGTCGCACGCGCACGAACAAGACGGTCCTCCTGACCGGCGCGGAGCCGGGCGAGCTCGTGCGGGTGCGCATCGAGGCGGCGACCTCGCAGACGCTGCGCGGCGTGCGCGAGCGCGTCGCCGCACCGGTCTGACCGATGGTCGTCGCCATCTTCGGCGCGACCGCCACCGGCAAGTCCGCGCTGGCCCTGGCACTGGCGCGTCGCGTGCCGTGCGAGATCGTCAGCGTCGACGCCATGCAGGTCTACGAAGGCGTCGAGATCCTGACCAACCAGCCGGGCGCGGACGAGCGCGCCGAGGTGCCGCATCACCTGGTCGGATATCTGCCGCTGGCTAAGACGAGCTCGGTGGGCGCGCACGCTCCCCTCGCGCAGGCGGCAGTCGATGCCGCGGCCGGGCGTGGCGCGCTGCCGCTCGTGGTCGGCGGGACGGGTCTCTACCTGCGCGCGGCGCTCGCCGACCTCGATCTGCCGCCCGCGGTCGACGCGAGCGAACGGGCACGTTGGGAGCGGATGTACGACGAGCGCGGCGCGGCGGTGGCGTTCGGCGAGCTCGAGCGTCGCGACCCGCGTGCGGCGGAGCGCCTGCACGCCAACGACCGGCAGCGTGTGGTGCGCGCCCTCGAACTGTCCGAGCGGGGGGCGAGCCTGGCGCCGCAGCGCGACCGGCTGTGGCAGGGCGGCCTGCGCGTGCCCACGGTCGTGGCGGTCGTGTCGTGGCCCCGCGCGGACCTGCGTGCCCGCATCCGGATGCGCACCGAGGCAATGCTCGCCGGCGGAGCGGTCGACGAGGTGCGCGCGCTGCGCGACGCCGGAGTGGAGCCCTCCGCCACGGCCGCGCGGATCCTCGGGCTCGAGCAGATCGGCGCCTACCTGCGCGGCGATCGGTCGCTCGCGGACGTCGCGGCCGAGATCACGCTGCGCACGGGCCAGTACGCACGCCGACAGGAGACCTGGGCGCGTAGGATCCCCGAGGCCATCGAGCTCGCAGGCGCCGACGGCCCGGAGCGCAACGCCGACCGCCTGCTGGAGCTGATTCGTTGACGTCCGACCCGGAGGCCCTCGCACGGCTCGCGCTCGAGCTCGTGGCCGTGCCGAGCGTGACCGGCCAGGAGGCACCGCTCGCAGATCTGGTCGAGGCGCGCTGCCGTGCCCTCCCTGGCGTGGCTGTGGAGCGGCTCGGCAACGCCCTCGTGGCGCGCGTGGGCGAGCGCGACGACGCGGTGGCGCTGGTCGGCCACCTCGACACCGTGCCACTCTGGGACGGCCACGAGCCGCATCTCGACGGCTCGCGCGTGATCGGCCGCGGGGCGGCGGACATGAAGGGCGGCGACGCGGCGATCCTGGCGGTGCTCGAGCACTGTGCGCAGACGGGCTCCGAGGTCGTCTGCGTCTTCTACGACCGCGAGGAGGGCCCGAACCGCGAGAACGGCATCCACGCCGTGCTGGCGGACTCGCGGCTGCTCGGCCGGCCCGCGTTCGCGTTCGTCGGTGAGCCGACGGGCTGCGACGTCCACGCGGGCTGCGTCGGCGTGCTCAACGCCGATCTCGTCTTCCACGGCCGCACCGCTCACAGCGCGCGACCGTGGGAGGGCGAGAGTGCCGTCCTGCGCGCGGTGCCGTTCCTCGAGCGCGCGGCGGCCACGGCGCAGCGCCCCGTCGAGGTCGAGGGCCTTACGTTCTACGACACGCTCTGCATCACGCAGATCCACGGCGGCGTCGCTCGCAACGTCGTGCCCGATCGCCTCGAGCTTGCCCTCAACGTGCGCTTCGCCCCGGGCCGCGAGGCCGAGGTCGCGAGGCGCGAGATCGACGACCTCGTGGCCGGGGAGGGCGAGCTGACCTGGATCGACGAGAGCCCGGCCGCATCGCCCCGCCTGTCCGAGCCCGTGCTCGCCCGGTTTCTGGCCGAGAGCGGCGCGCGTGTGTTCCCGAAACAGGCCTGGACGGACGTCGCCTCGCTGCAGGCGCACGGCATTCCCGCCGTCAACTACGGGCCCGGCGAGGCGCACCAGGCGCACCAGCCGGGCGAGTGGGTCGAGGGCGAGGCCATCGCGAAGGTGGCCTCGACGCTCGCCCGCTTCCTCCAGACGCGCTGAAAGCTACCGTTGCGGCCATGCGCGTGGCGAAGTGGCAGGGCCTCGGGAACCACTTCCTCGTCGTCGAGCGGCCACCGTGGCCGCTCACGCCGGAGCGCGTGCGGTTGTTGTGCGACGCCGCGCTCGGCCTCGGGGCCGACGGGGTGCTGGAGGTCGCGCTCGGCGACGACGGCGTTTCCGTCGTCGTGCACAACCGCGACGGCTCGATCGCAGAGATCTCGGGCAACGGCACCCGCATCGCGGCCGCGTACGCGGCCCGCCGCCTGGGTCTGGGCGCAGTGCAGGTGCGCACCGGTGCGGGCGCCGGTGAGGCGCACATCGGCGCCGACGGGCGCATCGCGGTACGCCTGGGCGCTGCCGCGCTCGAGGGCCCGCAGGAGGATCTCGGCGCACCCGATCCGGGCATCGCATACCGCTTCGTCTCGACCGGCAACCCGCACTGCGTGCTCACGGTCGCCGACCCCGAGGCGTTCGCGTTGAGCGAGACGGGCGCCCGGCTGGAGCAGCACGCACGCTTTCCCGAGCGCACGAACGTGGAGGCGATCGCGCCGCTGGATCGCCACCGGTTGCGCATGCGGGTCTGGGAGCGCGGGGTCGGCGAGACCCGGGCTTGCGGCTCGGGGGCCTGCGCGGCCGCCGTGGCGGCGATCGTCGACGGTCACTGCGACTCGCCCGTGACCGTCGAGATGCCCGGTGGCAGCGTGGAGGTCGGAGTCGACAGCGGGCTCCGGCTGACCCTGACCGGCACGGCACAGCCCGTCTACGTCGCAGAGCTCGACCCGGCGCTGCTCGAGGCGCTGGAGCGTTCCGGCTGATGCGCGGCTCGCGCCGCCTCGACGGTGCCCCCGAATATCTGTCGACGCGCCTCATGCGCACGGTCGCCGAGGCGCGGGCGCGCGGCGTCGACGTGATCTCGCTCGGCATCGGCGACCCCGACACGCCACCTCCGGCCGAGTTGCGGCAGGAGCTGTGCGCGCAGGCGCGCCGGCTCGACATCCACGGCTACCCGACCAATCAGGGCATCGCCCCCCTGCGCGAGGCCGTCGCAGCCCACTACCGCAGCCGCTTCGGCGTGGAGCTCGATCCCGACTCCGAGATCCTGCCGCTGCTCGGCGCCAAGGAAGGGCTCGCGCATCTCTGCCTCGCCCAGCTCGATCCGGGCGACGTCGCGCTCGTCGCGGATCCGGGCTACCCCGTCTACTACGGCGGGCCCGCGCTCGCGGGCGGTGAGGCCGTCGGCCTCCCGCTGCGCGCCGAGCGCGACTTCCTACCCGATCTCGGCGCGGTCGGCGAGGCCGTGACCCGGCGAGCCGGCCTGCTGATCTGCGGGTATCCGAACAACCCGACGGGCGCGGTCGCGGACGTCGCCTTCTACGAGCGCCTGGCCGCCTGGGGCGCCGAGCGCGGGGTGCCGATCTGCCACGACAACGCCTACGCCGAGCTGACCTATGACGGCCTCGTGGCGCCGAGCTTCCTGGCTGCCCCGGGGGCGCGCGCGGCGGGGATCGAGATCTATTCGCTCTCCAAGTCGCTCTCGCTGCCGGGCTGGCGGATGGCATTCGCGGTCGGCAATGCCGAGCTGATCGGCCGTCTCCGCACGCTCAAGACGAACATCGATTCCGGCATGTGGCTCGCGCTGCAGCATGCGGCGATCCGCGCCGTCGAGCTGATCCCGTCCTTCACCGCAGGCCTGCGCGAGCTGTATGGGCGCCGCCGCGACGTGCTCTGCGACGGGCTCGCGGCGCTGGGCATGGACTTCGCCCGCCCGCGCGGCGCCCTCTACGTGTGGGTGCGCGTGCCGGGAGGAGGCGGCTCGGTGGCCTTTGCCGAGCGGCTGCTCGAGGGCGCGGGCGTCGTCGTGGGTCCCGGTGCGGCCTACGGCCCGACCAGCGACGGCTACGTGCGGCTCTCGCTGACGGCGCCCGAGGATCGGCTGGCCGAGGCGGTCGAGCGCATCGGGCGCCTGCTGTAGTCGCGCCTGACCGGGCCTGCGGGACACCGCAGACGTATGCTCCGACCGTGGCCGAAGGCACGAAGATGATCGATTACGACGGGCGACCCGAACGCTCCATCCTCGTCGCCGTGCTCGCGCAGGGCGCGGACGAGGACCGCGAGCTCGCCGAGATGCTCGAACTGCTTCGCACTGCTCAGGTCGACGTCGTCGGGAAGTGCGTCCAGCATCGCTCGGCCATTCACCCGCGCACGTACATCGGCAGTGGCAAGCTCGAGGAGCTCAAGCAGCGTGCGAGGGAGCTCGAGGCCGAGGTCGTGGTGACCGAGGACGAGCTCACGCCGAGTCAGCAGCGCACGCTGGAGGACGAGCTCGCGATGCGCGTCGTCGATCGCACGCGCGTGATCCTCGACATCTTCGCGCTGCATGCGCACTCCGCGGCGGGCAAGCTCCAGGTCGAGCTGGCGCAGCTGGAGTACAACCTCCAGCGCATGCGCGGCATGTGGAAGCACCTCGAGCGCCTCGGCGGCGGCGTCGGCACGCGAGGCCCGGGCGAGTCGCAGCTCGAGACCGACCGGCGGCTGGCGCGGACCCGCATCTCGCTGCTGCGCCGCCGCCTCCGCGAGCTGCGCAAGCAGCGCGCGACGATGCGCCGTCAGCGCGAGCGCAACGAGGTGCCGAGCGTGGCGCTGGCCGGCTACACGAACGTCGGCAAGTCGACGCTCCTGAACGCGCTCACGGGCGCGGGAGTGTCGTCGGCCGATCGCCTGTTCGAGACGCTCGATCCCACGACGCGCTCGTACGACTACCTCGGACGCACGTACCTCCTCACCGACACGGTCGGCTTCGTGCGCAAGCTGCCCCATCAGCTCGTCGCGGCGTTTGCGTCCACGCTCGAGGAGACGCTGCTCGCCGACCTCATCCTGCACGTCGCCGATGCCTCCGCGGACGAGGAGGAGCGCGATCGCCAGATCGCGTCCGTCGAGACCGTGCTCGACGAGATCGGGGCCTCCGAGCTGCCCCGGCTGCTCGTGCTCAACAAGGCGGATCGCTGCAGCGCCGAGGAGCGCCGGCGGCTTCGCAACCGCAGGCCCGACGCCGTGCTCGCTTCGGCGCTCAACGGGGAGGGGCTGCTCGACATCGAGCGCGCGATCGGCGAGCACTTCGCCGGACGCTTCGAGCACGTTGCCCTCCTGGTGCCCTTCGATCAGGGCGGTGTGCTCGCCGAGCTGTACGCGCTCGGCTCGCCGATCGAGCGCGAGGATACCGCCGAGGGCGTGCTCATCCGCGCTCATCTCCCGCACGCGCTGGCCGAGCGCTACGCCTCTTTCAGGCTCGTCCCGACCGGTGCGTGAGACGGTCGTGCTCGAGCTTCCCGTTCGCCTCCTGCACCCCCATGCGCGCCCGCCGGCGCGCGCCTACGACGGCGACGCAGGCTTCGATCTCGTCAGCGTCGAGGCTGCCGAGCTGGCCCCCGGCGCACGCGCGTCGCTCGGCTGCGGCATCGCCATCGAGTTGCCCGAGGGCTCCTGCGGTCTCGTGCTGCCGCGCTCGGGGCTCGCGCGCGACCACGGCGTGACCGTGCTCAACTCGCCCGGCCTCGTGGACAGCGGCTACCGCGGCGAGATTCGGGTGACGCTGCTCAACGCCGACCGCGACGAGCCCTTCCGGATCGAGCCCGGAATGCGCATCGCCCAGCTCGTCGTCGTGGCACTCCCTGACGTGGCCGTCACGGTGCGCGACGCGCTCGGGCAAAGCGCACGAGGTGATCAGGGCTTCGGGTCGAGCGGCCGCGCGTGAAGCACGAGCCGCCGCGACTGCGCGTCAGCGCGCTCCTGCACCGCGGTGACTCGCTCGTGCTCGTGCGGCACGAGAAGGCGGGACGCGCCTACTGGCTGCTGCCGGGCGGCGGGGTCGAGGCGGGGGAGACGATGGAGCACGCGCTGCGGCGCGAGCTGGCGGAGGAATGCGGATTGCGGGGCCTGCCGGCCGGAGAGCCGGTGGCCCTCGCGGAATCGATAGCGCCCCCGCGCGACGGCTCGCGCCGCCACGTCGTGCACGTCGTCTACGCGATTCCGCTCCCCGATGCGCCGCTGCTCCTGCCGTCGAGCGATCCGGCCGTGCGCGACGTGCGCGTCGTGCGCCGCCTCGAGCTCGCCGAGCTGCCGTTGCACCCGCCGATCGGGCGCTTTCTCGAGCGCTGGCGCGCCGGCGACCCGTTCGTGCACCTCGGCGCTCTGTGGACGCCCTGAGCTCGAGGTCGAGCACCGGTGCTCGGCCTGATCGGTCGCCGCGGTCGCGCACGAGAATCATCTAGGTTCTGCGTATGCAGACCATGCACACGGCGGTGGACGAGTTCGAGCAGGCCCTCGAGCCCCTGGTCCAGGCGCAGAACCTGGCGGACTGGGATGCGGCGATCGACGCCTCCGATGCCCACGCCGACCAGCTCGTCCAGGCCTCGAAGCGGGTCGACGCCATGCTCGCCGAGCGAGACCGCTTTGCACAGCTCGTCGAGGCCGACCGCAGCGGGAACGGCGACGCGCAGCTCGCGCGCCGGGTGCGGCTGGCGCGCCTGACCAGCGAGGCGTCGCAGCGCGACCGCCCGCTCGCGGATCGCATCATCGAGTCCGAGGTCCAGCTCAACTCGCTGTTCTCCCGCCACCGGGGGAGGCTCGGCGGGCGCGACGTCAACGACAACGAGATCGCGAAGATCCTCCGCGAGTCGTCCGACCGCGACCAGCGGCGCCAGGCCTGGGAGGCCTCGAAGTCGATCGGTCCCCAGGCCGCGCCGAGAGTGCGCGAGCTCGCGCACTCCCGCAACGAGGCGGCGCGGGCGCTCGGATACCGCGACCACTTCGTGTTCTCGCTGACCCTCGACGAGCTCGACGAGACGTGGCTGCTGGCGCTGCTCGACGATCTCGACGGCCGCCTCGCTGCGACCTGGTCGCGTACGAAGGACGCAATCGACGAGGGACAGCGCGAGCGCCTCGGCCTCCCGGCGGGGGAAGACCTGCAGCCCTGGGACTATGCGGACGCGTTCTTCCAGGACCTACCGACGGCGAGCGACGATCCACTCGAGACGGCGCTCACGCACGCCGACCCGGTGGAGGTCGCCCGCGCGTATTTCCACGCGCTCGGCGACGACGTCGACGGTGTGCTGGAGCGCAGCGACCTCTACCCGCGCGACGGCAAGAACCAGCACGCGTTCTGCGCCGACATCGATCGCAGGCACGACGTGCGGGTGCTCGCCAATTGCGAGCCGGGGACGCGCTGGCTGGGCACGATGGTGCACGAGCTCGGGCACGCGGTCTACGACCTCGCGATCGACTCCGAGCTGCCGTGGATGCTGCGCCAGCCTGCCCACACCTTCACGACCGAGGCCATCGCGATGCTGCACGGGCGCCTCGTGCGCGACGAGACGTTCCTCGAGCGCTTCGCGGGAGTGGCGCCTGCGATTGCGCGCGATCCGCGCCACCTCGAGCTGCAGCGACGCGAGATGCTCGTGTTCGCGTCCTGGGTGCAGGTCATGACGCGCTTCGAGCGCGAGCTGTACCGCGATCCGGATCAGGACCTCGGCGCGCTCTGGTGGAAGCTCGTCGCTCGCCACCAGCGCATCGCGCTGCCTGCGGGGTCGCGACCCGACGACTGGGCCTGCAAGATCCACGTCGCGCTGGCGCCCGTCTACTACCACAACTACCTGCTCGGGGAGATCACGGCATCGCAGCTCAACTGGGCCCTCGCGCGCGAGACGGGCTCGGCGAGCCCGGCAGTCGAGCCCGCCGCGGCGGGCGAGTTCCTGCGCGGGCACTTCATGCGCCCGGGCTCCTCGATGCGCTGGGACGCCCTCATCGCACACGCCACGGGCGAGCCGCTCTCGGTCGACCATCTCGCGGACTGGCTTGTGTCCTCGTGATCGTGACGCCGGGCCGGAAGGAGCGCGACGCGTGCTGTTCATGATCATCGAGCGGTTCAAGGACGCAGATCCGCTTCCCGTGTACCGCCATCTGCGGGATCACGGCCGCGGCCTGCCGGACGGGCTTCGCTACGTCGACAGCTGGGTCGAGCCGAGCTTCCAGCGCTGCTTCCAGGTCATGGAATGTGACGATGCCGCCCTCCTCCAGCAGTGGGTCCTGCACTGGGCGGGCCTGGCGGAGATCGAGATCGTCCCGGTCGTGACCTCGGCCGAGACGCGCGCCGTCGTCGAGCCGCTCCTGTAGTTCAGCCGCCTCGCTCAGCCGCCCCGCTCGGCCGCCGCGCCGGCGGCGGCGAGCTCGAGCCGGTCGTCCAGGGCCGCGAGCTCGACCGGGCCGTGCCGGCGCTCGAGCGCGCGCTCGAGCAGCCAGTCGGCCAGCCACGGGTTCTTCGGCAGCAGCGGGCCGTGCACGTAGGTGCCGAGCACGGAGCCGGCGCGGGCGCCCTCCCAGCCGGACACGCCGTCGTTCCCGTGCCCGCTGACGACCCGTGCCAGCGGCTCGCAGCCTGTGCCGAGCACCGTCTGGCCGGCATGGTTCTCGAAGCCCACGAGCGTGCGCGTGCCCGCACCGTCGCCCAGATCGCACTCGCACACGATGTCGCCGATCAGCCGCGTCCCGCCGGCCCGTGTCTCCAGGTCGAGCAGGCCGATGCCCGGCATCTCGCTGCCGTCCTGGCCGACGTAGCGATGGCCGGCGAGCTGATAGCCGCCGCACACGGCGAGCACGGCGGCGCCGCCTGCGACGGCCGCATGCAGCGCCGCGCGGTGGCGCTGCAGGTCCTCGGCCACGAGCATCTGGTCGCGATCCTGCCCGCCGCCGACGAGGTAGAGGTCGGCGGCCTCGGGGTCGAGTGATCCACCCACGCGCAACGGTCGCTCCTCGAGCTCCAGCCCGCGCCATTCCAGCCGCCGCCGGATCACCTGGACGTTGCCGCGATCGGCGTAGATGGACAGGTGCTCGGGGTAGAGCTGACACAGGACGAGCTTCATGCCGCGGCCTCTTCCCAGTACGGTCGCGCGAGCCCGCGGCTCGCTGCCACGCCCTGCAACTCGAGCATCGCCGTATAGGTGGGCAGCACGTAGCCCGTGCCGCCGGCCGCGAGCTCGGCCGTCCGGTCGAGCGCGCGGGCGATGTCGGGCACGATCTCGATCGCCGCCTCGTCGACGCCCGCGTACTTCAGCCGCAGCGCCGCCTCGGCTGCCCGCGTCCCTGCGGTGACGACATGGCGCAGGCGCGGGGCGACGAGCTCCCAGTCGACATCCCACACCCATGAGACGTCACGCCCGTCGGCGATGCGGTCGTTGAGCGCGAACAGGAGCGTGGCCTCGCCGGCGGGAAGGATGCGCAGCACCTCATTGGCTCCGGCGGGGTTCTTGATCAACAGCAGGACGAGGTCCGCTGCGCCGACGCGCAGGCGCTGGAAGCGGCCGAACGCCCCGCGGAAGCGCGCAAGCCCGTCCGCGATCGCCGTCAGGGGCTCGCCGAGCACCACCGCCAGTGCAGCTGCGGCCAGCGCGTTCTCCACGTTGTAGAGACCGGGCAGGGCGAGCTCGACCCGGACGCACGCGCCCTGGTGGCAGAGGTCGAACGCGGTGCCGTCGAGTCCACGCAAGTTGATGGCGCGGGCGGCCAGATCGAGCGGTGCGCGCGCATTGCCGCAGTGGGGACACGCGTAGTCGGCGAGATGCCCGACGTAGACGGCGCGGTAGTCGTAGGCGTGCCCGCAGCGGACACAGAAGCGTGTGTCGGACGCGTGCGGCGCAACCGCCAGCGCGACCGACGGATCGTCGATGCCGTAGCGCACCACGCCTGCACGGCCCTCGGCGATGGAAGCCGTGAGGGGGTCGTCGGCGGCGACCACGAGCGTCGTCGGCACCTCCAGGCGAGCGACCAGCGCGCGCCAGCGTGCCGCGACGAGCTCGAGCTCGCCGTAGCGATCGAGCTGGTCGCGGAAGAGGTTGCCGAGCGCGATCGTGCTCGGCGCCAGCTGATCGGCGACGGCGGGCAGCGCGGCCTCGTCACATTCGAACAGGCCGAGCTCGGCCGACGCGGCCTCGCGGACCGCGAGCGCCGAGGCGATGCCGGAGGCGAGATTGGCACCGGCGCTGTTGCGGGCCAGGTGCACGCGCCCCCGCAGCACCTCGGCGAGCAAGCCGCACGTGGTCGTCTTGCCGTTGGTGGCGGAGACGACGACGCAGCCGCGCGGGAGGCGCTGGGCAAGCCGTCGTGGTGCGTCCGGCGCGAGCGCGGTCAGCACCCGGCCCGGCAGCGTCGTGCCGCCGCCGCGGCCGGTTGCCCGCGAAGCGAACGCCGTTGCCCGAGCGGCGGCGAGTGCCAGCCTCAACACCGCCGCAGTCCCTCCACGAGGAGCAGTCTATGTCCGGGCACGGCTCGGGTTCCGACACCTGCCTCTCTTGTGCGGGTCGCAACGCGTATACTCGCCCGCGATTTGCACGAGGTTCGCTACGCTCGGCAGGGCAGATGAAGGGACACAGTGGTGGAGGACAGTAGGTACTCGCAGATCGCCGGCATCGATCAGGAGCGTTTGGATGCGTTCCGTGCCGGCATCCGCAAGCGCTACAGCGACGAGCAGATCCTCGCCGAGCTGCGCGAGAGCGCCGATCGCCTCGGCCGCTCGCCCACGATGCGCGAGTTCGCGGCAGACCCGCAGACGACCGTGCACCCGCAGACCGTGATCGGCCACTTCGGCTCCTGGAACGCCGCCAAGCGGCGCGCGGGGCTCGTACCGCGGCGCTTCGCGACGCGCGAGGAGCTGCTCGCCCGCCTGCGTGAGCTGGGAGATCAGCTCGGTCGCACGCCGACGGCGCGCGATCTCGAGACGCGACGCGGGTCGATGCCCTCGAAGTCGCTCTACTGGCATACCTTCGGCTCGCTCACGAACGCGCTGCGGGAGGCCGGCTTCGACGTGCCCGTGGGTGAGGAGCGGCTGGCGCGCGCAATCGAGCAGGGCGTCTACCTCGCCATCCGCAGCGGACGCCTGCCGAAATTCGCCGACTGGGCCGAGGCGCGCCGCTCGGATCCGACGATGCTCACGGAGTGGCAGGTCTACCGCATGTTCGAGGCGCGCCGGGGAGCCTGGTCGACATTCCAGTTCCTGGTGCGCGAGCAGCTCGCGATCCAGGGCGTCGAGGTCGCTCCCGACGGGGCGCTGAACGCCGAGACGTAGCCCGGCGGCCGGCCTCGCGCAGCGATGCGGGCTCCGGGTCGCACCTCAAGCCGGATGATGGGCGCACCTGGCTGTTTCGAACCGTCGCGCGCCGAGCATCCGGCTGGAGGGCGATCGGCAGCCGCTCCAGACGCCGCGCTCATGCTGAGATGCGCTCTCAGGCAGCGAGGCGGGCGCGCTGGGCGCACAGCGGGCAGCTGTCGCTGTCGAGCAGCGGCAGCTCCGTCAGCTCGGCAGCGAAGGCACCGAATGCCGAGGGGTCGCTGATCATCAGGCGCAGGCTGAGATCGCGCCAGGAGACCGTCGCGTTCTCGAGTGTCAGGACGATTGCCCAGATGCTCGCCGGACCGCTCGTCAGCTCGCGCGCGGCCTGCTCGGTCGACGTGCAGCGCTCGAGCATCCCCGCGCCGCTCTCCATGTCGATGCCTGCGACGAGCGTGACAGAGGCGCGGCGCCCGTCGTCGAGCGTGAACCGGCGT
The DNA here is from genome assembly GCA_963845865.1 of uncultured Actinomycetes bacterium. Taxonomy (GTDB): domain Bacteria; phylum Actinomycetota; class Thermoleophilia; order Gaiellales; family JALYLC01; genus JALYLC01. Next base: position 34,595 of record CAWJTT010000001.1, on the reverse strand, counting down.
GTGAGGAAGCCTCCGAGGTCGAGCCCTGCGCCACGGTAGAAGCGGTAGCCGCGCCGGATCAGCGCGGGGTCGCCCCCCACGTGCCCGCAGCCACGGCGGAGCGTCGGCGGTCCCTGCTCGGCCAGCTCCCCCACGTCGCCCAGAATCGCGCGCAGCCTCACACTCCAGGCATCGGCAGGAATGGCCGCGGGCATGAGAGCGGGATTCGCCGTAGCGCCGTCGCGAATAGAATCGGCGGCGAGTGGGCTCCGTGACGACGTCCGACGAGATCCGCCGCAGCTTCACGGAGTTCTTCGTCGAGCGCGGGCATGTCGCCGTGCCCTCGGCTTCGCTCGTGCCCTCGGCGCTCGACCAGTCGGTGCTGCTCACGACCGCGGGCATGCAACCGTTCAAGCCCTACTTCCTGGGCCAGGCGTCGCCTCCCGCGCCGCGGCTCACGTCGGTGCAGCGTTGCTTCCGCGCGGTCGACATCGACGTGGTGGGTTCCACCGATCGCCACCTGACGTTCTTCCAGATGATGGGCAACTTCTCGTTCGGCGACTACTTCAAGCCGGGCGCGGTGGAAATGGCCTTCGAGCTGTCGACGGGCGCCTTCGGGCTGGCCCCGGAGCGCATCTGGGCGACGGTCTACGAAGGGGACGACCAGCTCGGCCCCGACGACGTCGCGCGGGACCTCTGGCTCGGGCAGGGCATTCCGGCGAGCCGCATCGTGGCGCTCGGCGAGGACAACTTCTGGAAGGCCGGCGCCACGGGGCCCTGCGGTCCGTGCTCCGAGCTCTATTACGATCGCGGCGCCCAGTTCGGCTGCGGCGGGGCCGACTGCAGGCCGGGGTGCGACTGCGACCGCTTCCTGGAGTTCTGGAATCTGGTCTTCATGGAGTTCGATCGCGGCGACGACGGCTCGCTGACGCCGCTGCCGGCGCAGAACATCGACACCGGTAGCGGGGTGGAGCGCGTCGCGATGCTCCTGCAGGGAGCGGGGAGCCTGTTCGAGACCGACGAGACCTCGCACGTGATCGCGGCGCTCGAGCGCCTCTCGGGCCGTCGCTATGCCGACGGCGGCGACGCCGTGCGCTCGTTCCGCGTGCTCTGCGACCACGCGCGCGGCGCCTCGGCGATCGCGACCGACGGCGTGACGCCGTCGAACGAGGGACGCGGCTACGTGCTGCGCCGGATCCTGCGGCGCGCCGTCCTGCACGGCGCGCGGCTCCGGCTCGAGACGCCCTTCCTCGGAGCCGTGCATGAGGCGGTGATCGAGTCCCTGGGCAGCGGCTTTCCCGAGCTCGCCCAGCATCGCGACGACGTCCGCCGCCTGCTCGAGGCCGAGGAGGAGCGCTTCTCGCAGACCCTGGCGGCCGGCTCGCGCCTGCTCGACGACCTGATCGAGCGCGCCCGCGACCAGGGCGCGTCGAGTCTGCACGCCGGCGACGTCTTCGAGCTGCACGACACGCACGGGTTCCCGGTCGAGCTGACGGCCGAGCTCGCCCGCGAGGCCGGGCTCGGAATCGACCTCGAGGGCTTCGAGCGGCAGATGCAGCAGCAGCGCGAGCGTGCGCGAGCGGCCGCCCGCCGCGGCGATGGCGTGGAGGCCGAGCGCGTCGCGCGCTTCGCCCGCTCGGCTCCGGCGAGCGAATTCGTCGGCTACGGCGAGCTCGCGGTGGAGACGGAGGTGCTCGCAGTCGAGCCGCTCGCCGACGGCCTTGCGCTCGTCAAGCTGGCACGCTCGCCCTTCTACCCCGAGGGTGGCGGCCAGGTCTCCGACGCCGGCGAGATCTCCGCCCACGCCGTGCGCGGACAGGTCGAGTCCGTGTACCGGCTGGAGGGCGACCAGGCCCTGCTCGTGCGCCTGGACGGCGAGCTGCGCGCCGGCGACGTCGTGCACGCGCGCGTCGCCGCAGCCCTGCGGCGGGCGACGATGGCCAACCACACCGGCACCCACCTGCTGCAGCGCGCGCTCCGCAACCATCTCGGCGAGCACGTCAGGCAGGCGGGCTCCGCCGTGCGTCCGGAGGGGCTGCGCTTCGACTTCACGCATCCGGCAGCGGTCTCCGCCGACGAGCTGCGCGCGATCGAGGACGAGGTCAACCGGGTCGTGCTCGAGGATCGCGACCTGCGCATCTTCGAGACGTCGCAGGACGAGGCGCGCGAGCTCGGGGCCACGATGCTGTTCGGCGAGAAGTACGGCGACGTCGTGCGCGTCGTCGACATCACGGGCTATTCGATGGAGCTCTGCGGCGGCACGCACGTGCGCTCGACGGCAGCCGTCGGGCCGTTCACGATCCTGCGCGAATCGTCCGTCGGCCAGGGCGTTCGACGGATCGAGGCGATCACGGGGGCCGAGGCGCTGGGTGCCCTGCGCCGCGCGGACCGGGCCGCAAAGGAGGCCGCCGCCTCGCTGCGCACGCCGCCCGAGCAACTCCCCGAGGCAGTCGCGACGCTGAGCGAGCGCGTGCGCGAGCTCGAGAAGTCGGCGCGCGCCGGGGGTGGCGGGGGCGGCGGCCCGGACCTGTCGTCGCTGACGGCGGGCGCGGCCGAGCGCGGACGGCTCAAGGTGCTCGTGGCCGAGGCGCCCGAGGGCACGCTCGGCGACTCGCTGCTCGAGCTCGCCGATCGCCTGCGCGGTGCGCTCGGGCCATCGGCGGTCGTGCTCGGGGTGCGGGACGGCGAGCGCGTGCAGCTGGTTGCGAGCATGACGCCGGAGGCGATCGAGGACGGCCTCGATGCCGCTGCCGTGATCAAGCAGATCGGTCCGATCGTGGGCGGCGGAGGGGGCGGCCGTCCGTCCATGGCGCGCGCAGGGGGCAAGGATGCGAGCCGCCTGGACGAGGCGCTGGACGCCGCCCGTTCCATGCTCTCGGCGTGAGTGACCCCAGTGCCAAGGCCCTCGCGCTCGATTACGGCAGTGCGCGCACCGGCGTCGCGGTCAGCGACCCGAGCGGCACGCTCGCGAGGCCGCTCTGCGTCGTGGAGAAGGTCGGTGGCGAGCGCGGCATGGCCGAGCTGTGTGCGATCATCGAGCACGAGGCGCCCGAGGTGGTCGTCGTCGGCCTACCGCTCACGCTCCGTGGCGAGCGGGGTCCGCAGGCGGTCGAGACCGAAGCATTCATCGCCCGACTGCGAAACCGATGCAGCATCCCGATCCTGACCGAGGACGAGCGTCTGACGACGTCGATCGCGCGACAGATGCCTACGACGTCGCGCCGCCGTCCGACGAGCGACGACTCCCAGGCGGCGGCGGTGTTGTTGCAGACTTTCCTGGACAGGCGCGCCGGGGGGTAGGACGCGGCCGGCGGCGCCGGTTGGTGATCGGCGGGCTCCTGTTGCTCCTCGTGCTCGCAGTCGCGCTGATCGCGGCCGATCGCGTGCTCTTCGGCGGCCCGTCCGGCCCACCTGGCGCGGCCGTCGTCGTCAGGATTCCCGAGGGCACGTCGGTCGAGCACATCGGCGACATCCTCGACCGCGCCGGAGTCGTCGGCAACGGCCGCAGATGGGCACTCGACGTGCGCCTGCACGGCGACGGAGGGGGCCTCCGCGCCGGCACGTACACCCTTCGGCAGAACGAGCGCTACGGGATCATCCTCTCCACCCTGCGGGCAGGGCCCGCGGCGATCCCCACCGTGCGCCTGACAATCCCCGAGGGCCACGCGCTGCGCGACATCGCGACGCAGGACGCCCCGCGCGCAGGCATCTCGCCGACGACCTACCGCCGGGCCGCGCTGCGCGCTCGCCCTCCGGCGGGCTACCGCGCGACCGGCGACGAACGGCTCGGCATCGAGGGCTTCCTCTTCCCGGCCACGTACACCCTGAGCAAGCCGGCGTCCGCGACGCGGCTCGTCCAGCAACAGCTGACCGCTTTCCAGCGAGCCGCGGCGGCGGTCGATTTCCGCGCTGCGGCGAAGAAGAACCTGACGCGCTACGACGTGCTGATCATCGCCTCGATGATCGAGCGCGAGGCCGCCTACCCGGCCGACCGCGCCAAGATCGCCGCCGTGATCTACAACCGCCTGCACGCGAACATGCCGCTCGGCATCGACGCCACGATCCAGTACCGCGTGGGCTCCTGGCGCGTGCTCACGGCGCGCGACCTGCGCGTCAGAGGCGCCTACAACACGCGCACGCACCGCGGCCTGCCGCCGACCCCGATCTCCAATCCCGGGCTGGCGTCGCTGAGGGCCGCCGCGCACCCCGCGAGGGTCCCGTACCTCTATTACGTCGCGATCCCCGGAGACCCCAAGCGGCGCCACCACTTCTCACGCACCTTCGCGGACTTCGAGCACTTCCAGCAGACGCACCCGGCTTAGGCCCGGCCCTTTAGGTCCCTTCGAGCATCGCGGCCACACGCGGGACCCCGCGTGCGCGGGTGCTCGGTGCCCGCAGACGCAGCCTCTAGCCTGTCACCTTGTCGATGAGCAGTGCTCCCGGATCGGGCCACACGATCACCGCCGCGACGCGCGTCGCCTGCGTGATCGGCGACCCGGTGGAGCACTCGCGCTCGCCGCGAATGCACAACGCCGCATCCGAGGCGCTCGGCCTCGACCGCGTGTACGTCGCACTGCGAGTCGCTCCCCCGGACCTCGTCCCGGCGGTCCGGGGCCTGCGCGCCCTCGGCGTCGAGGGCGCGAACGTCACATTGCCGCACAAGGCCGCGGCCGTCCCGCTGTGCGACGAGCTCGGCGACGAGGCCCGCGACGCCCGGGCCGTCAACACGCTCAGCTTCACGGCCGACGGGCGAGTCCGGGGTGACCTGAGCGACGGTCTCGGACTGGTCGAGGCGCTCGCTCAGGTGCCCGAGCGGGCCGTGATCCTCGGAGCCGGTGGCAGTGCGCGCGCGGCGGGCACCGCGCTGGTCCGCGCTGGGACGCGTCAGCTCACGATCGTGGCCCGGCGCCTCGAGGCAGCGAACGGGCTGGCCGCCGCTCTCTCCGGGCTCGGCTCCCGAGCGCAGGTCGTCGGCACGACCGCGATGCCCGACCAGCCCGGCGGTCTGCTCGTGCACTGCACGCCGGTCGGCGGCATCACTGCGCTCAAGCAGCTTCCCGTGGCTGCCGATGCGATCGAGCACATGGATGCCGTGGCCGATTTCGCCTACAGGGCCGATGGCTCGCCCACACCGCTCGCCGATGTGGCACTCGCGGCGGGCCTTCCCGTCGTGGACGGCCTCGAGCTGCTGGTACGCCAGGGAGCGATCTCGTTCCGGCGCTGGACGGGCGTCGAGCCACCGCTCGGCGTCATGCGCCGCGCGGCGCGGGGCGGATGAGCGCGACCGTCGGTGCGCTCGCCGCCGTGGGCGGCGGGCTCGGCGCGCTCGCGTGGGATCCGCTCGAGCCACGCTTGATCGCGCGCGCGAAGGGCGCTGAGGAGCTGCTCGAGCAGCCGCCGTGGACGCGGACGGCGACCTCCCGGCCGCTGCTCATGCTGGTGTCGGCACTCACATGTGGAGCCGCAGGGTGGCGATTCGGCGCTACGAGCGAGGTGATCCCCGCGCTCGTGCTGGCGTTCGCGCTCGTGGGCATCAGCGCGATCGATCTGCGCTACCGCATCATTCCCGACCGCATCACGCTGCCGCTGGCCGTCGCCGGGCTCGCGCTCGCGGCGCTCCTCACGCCGTCCGATCTCCCGGAACTGCTGGTCGCGGCCTTCGCCGCGGGTGGGTTCCTGTTGATCGCGGCGTTGCTCTCGCCCGGCGGGATGGGGATCGGCGACGTCAAGCTCGCGTTCGTGCTCGGATTGTTCGTCGGTCGCTCGGTCGTGATCGCCGTCATCATCGGGCTCGTGGGCCCCGCCATCCCGATGCTCGTGCTGTTGCCACGCTATGGCCTGCGCGCGCGCAAGCTGCACCTCGCCCTCGGCCCCTTCCTCGCGCTCGGCGGCATGGTCGCCCTGCTCTGGGGTGAGGACATCATGTCCTGGTACACGGGAGGGTGACCGCAATCCCCCTCGCCGGCCAGGGCCCCCGGACAGGGGATGACCGGCGCGAGGCGCGGGCACATCCTGCGGGTATGGGCGCACTGCAACGAGTCGTCTCGCATGCCGGTGCCTGGTGAGCGTCTGACCCTCGCCACGCTGGCCGGGGCCGCCGACGCGAGCGTCGTGGCGAGCGTCGACGACGCCGTCGTGGTGCTGAGCGAGGGCAGCGGCCTGCACGAGGGAGCGAACGCGAGCACCCGCATCTACGACGGCGAGCGCGTGTGGCATCTCACGTTCTGCGTGCGCGAGCGCCACGAGCTCGCGCCGCGCCAGGCGCAGATCGGCCTGACGCTGAACGAGCGCAGGCTGCTCGGTGAGGAGCGCTCGCTGCCGCGCGTCGCCTGCCGGCTCGCCGCTACCGCCAGGCGCGCCGGCGATTCCGCCGCCTCGGTCTGGGCGAGCGTCGTCGACCTGTCGCAGGGCGGCCTCGCCCTGCGTTCCAGCACGACCTTTGGCGGCGGGGACCTGATCGACGTCGAGCTCGACGACGGCACCGGCGCCGTGATCAGCGCACGCGTCGAGGTGGTCGACCAGACCGACGGGCTCGCGCGGGGCCGCATCGTCGCGGTCGCCGACGACGGCGCGCGGAGACTCGGCGCACTCGTCGACCGCCTGCGCAACTCGCCCAGCGACGGCGAGCCGCAACCGGAGCCGCTGCCTGCGCTGCGGGAGGCGCTGGCCGCTGCTCGCCGCCTGCGCGGCTGAGAGCTGAGACGCTCTACGCTCAGCGCGGTGGAGCTGAGCTACGTCACCTCTGGCGAGTCGCACGGCCCGGGGATCACGGCAGTCGTCTCGGGGCTTCCGGCGGGGCTCTCGCTCGATCGCGAGGCGATACGGGCGGACCTGGCCCGGCGCCAGGCGGGCTACGGCCGCAGCCCGCGACAGCGCATCGAGCAGGACGACATCGAGATCCTGGGCGGGGTGCGGCACGGCCTGACGCTGGGCGGGCCGCTGGCGCTGATCGTGCGCAATCGCGACCACGCGAACTGGGGCGCCGCCATGAGTGCCTGGCCGGTCAGCGAGGAGGAGCTGGCGGAGGTCGCCGCCCGCCGTAGCCGCAAGGTGCAGCTGCCACGCCCGGGTCACGCCGACCTCTCGGGCGTCATGAAGTACGACCTCGACGACGTGCGCAACGTGCTCGAGCGCGCGTCGGCGCGCGAGACCGCGGCGCGCGTGGCAGTGGGCGCCATCGCAAAGGGGCTGCTCGGTGCCCTCGGCATTCGCGTCTTCGGCCGCGTCCTGGCCGTCGGCGACGTCGAGGCCGGAGTGGATGCCGGCGACGAGGCCGCCTTCGCCCGCGCCCGCGAGAGCGAGATCGGCTGCTCGGACCCGGAGGCTGAGCAGCGCATGCTGGCAGCCATCGACGCCGCCGCCGCCGATCGCGACACGCTCGGCGGCATCGTCGAGATCCGCGCGTTCGGCTGCCCGCCTGGCCTCGGCTCGCATACCGAGCCCCGCCTGCGCCTCGACGCGCGGTTGGCAGCGGCGGCAGTGAGCATCCAGGCCATGAAGGGAGTCGAGATCGGCGACGCGTTCGCCAACGCGCACCTGCGCGGGTCGTCCGTGCACGACGAGCTGCTCTACGACGACGGGCGCGGCTTCTGGCGCGAGAGCAACCGCGCCGGCGGGATCGAGGGCGGCATGTCCAACGGCGAGCCGATCGTGCTGCGCGTCGCGATGAAGCCGCTGCCGACGCTGATGCGTCCCCTGCGATCGGCCCGTCTGGACACGCACGAGCCGGCCGAGGCGCTGGTCGAGCGCAGCGACACGACGGCGATCGCGGCCGCCGCGGTCGTCGGCGAGGCCGTGGTTGCGTTCGAGCTCGCCCGTTGCGTGCGCGAGAAGTTCGGCGGCGACTCGTTCGGCGACGTGCTCGCCGCGCACGCGGCCTATCTCGAGCGCATCCCGTGGCGCCCTCGCTGACGCCCACTCGCCCGATCGTCGTCGCCGGCTTCATGGGCGTCGGCAAGAGCACGGTCGCGCGCGAGCTCGCCCATCGCCTCGGCCGCCCCTTCGCCGACAGCGACGCGCAGGCCGAGCGACACCTCGGATCCTCGGTCCGCGCATTCTGGGAGAGCGCGGGCGAAGGGGCGTTCCGTGCCGTCGAGGAGGCGATGATCCGGGAGTCGCTCGAGCGCGACGACGCGCCTGTGATCGCGCTCGGCGGCGGCGCGCTGACATCCGCTGCGACGCGTGCGCTGCTGCGCGAGCGTGCGCTGTGCGTGTGGCTCGACGTCCCGGTCGCGACGTGCTGGACGCGGATCGACGGCGCTCCGGGCGCGCGTCCGCTCGCGACCGACGCTCCGTCGTTCGAGCGTCTCCACGACGAACGCGAACCGCTCTACCGGGCCGCTGCCGACGCGATCATCGCAGGCGACGAATCCCCTACGGAGGTCGCGGCAGCGATCGCGCAGCAGGTCTGGACACGTCCAGGGAGTGCCGAGCGGGGGCTGGGCGAGGGCGCCGTCGCGATCGTGGACCGGGCGCTGGCGCTCGTTCACGACCGACCGGGGACCGTCATCGAGGTCGAGGGCGGCGAGCACGCGAAGTCGCTGTCGACGCTGGAGCGACTATGGCGCGCCCTCGCCGAGCGCGAGCTGGAGCGTGGCGACGTGATCGTGTGCGCGGGCGGCGGCTCGATCACGGACGTCGGCGGCTTCGCCGCCGCGACGTTCCGGCGCGGCATGCCCTGGCTCGCCGTGCCGTCCACGCTGGTCGGGCAGGTGGACGCGGCGATCGGCGGCAAGACCGCGATCAACGTGGTGGCGAAGAACGACGTCGGGGCCTTCTGGCAGCCGGGCTGCGTGCTCTGCGACCCCGCGCTGCTCGAGACCCTTCCGCCACGGGAGTGGGCGGGCGGCATGGCCGAGGTGATCAAGACCGCGCTGCTGGCCGGTGGGCGGCTCTGGGAGATCATCGAGGCCTGGAAGCCGGGACTCGGCGGGATCGCGGCTCGCACCGAGCTGGTGCAGCGCTGTGCGGGCGTGAAGACGCTGGTCGTGGCCGCCGACCCCGAGGAGCGCGGTCGCCGCGCGATCCTCAACCTCGGGCACACGATCGGCCACGGGATCGAGGCCGTGGCCGGCTACGGCGGGCTCTCGCACGGCGAATGCGTCTCGATCGGCCTCGTCGCGGCATTGCGCCTGTCCGAGCGGCTCGCGGGGCTCGCGGCCGGCACGGCTGAGCAGACGGCGCAGTTGCTGCAGCGCCACGGGCTGCCGGTCTCGGCACCGGGGCTCGACGCCGACGCCGTGCTCGCAGCCATGCGCCACGACAAGAAGCGCGCTGCCGGCGAGCATCGGATGGTGCTGCTGCAGGCGATCGGGCGGCCGGTGTACGGTGTCGGAGTCCACGAGGAGGAGCTCGCCGACGCGGTACGCGCTGCCACTGCCGGTGGTGCGAGAACCTCTTAGACTGGATCGGTGCGCGTCACCGTGCTGAACGGCGTGAACCTCGGGATGCTCGGCGCCCGGGAGCCGGAGGTGTACGGCAGGTTGACGCACGCCGAGCTGACGCAGCGCATCCAGGCGTGGGCGGGAGAGCGCGGGCAGCGCGCCGAGGTGCGCCAGACCGACTGCGAAGGGGAGTACGTGCGAGCAATTCATGCGGCCTGCGGAGAGGCCGACGCGGTGATCGTCAATCCGGGTGCGTGGACGCATTACTCGTGGGCGATACGGGACGCGCTTGCGATCCTGCCCGTGCCGGTCGTCGAGGTGCACCTCTCGGAGCCGCTGGAGCGCGAGCCGTGGCGTCACCACTCGGTCGTCGCCGAGGTCGCCTCCGCGCGCTTCGCGGGCATGGGCGCGGACGGCTATCGCGCAGCGCTCGACTGGCTGCAGGAGCGTGCGGCGTGAATCGCGTCGGCCGCCGCGACCGGCTCACCGCCGCCCTGGGCGAGCTCGACCTCGCGGGCTTCCTCGTCACGACGCCCACCAACGTGCGCTACCTGACCGGCTACACGGGCTCCAATGGCGTCGTCTGCCTGGGCGGCGAGGCGCGCTTCCTCACCGATTTCCGCTACGCCACCTCGGTCGCGGCGTTCGCGTCCGACTGGCAGGTCGAGATCGTCGAGCAGAACCTCCTGAGCGACGTCGCCGCCCGCATCGGCGAGATCTTCGGCCGCCAGCGTGTCGGCTTCGAGGCCTCGGGGCTCACGTACGCGGCCTGGCACGCGCTGGACGAGGCCGCGCGCGCGAGCCGGCGCCGAGCTCGTGCCCTGCGACCACCTGATCGAGGACCTGCGGGCCGTCAAGGACGCGGACGAGGCGGCGCTGATCCGCGCCGGCGGCGAGGTCTGCGACGCGATCTACGCCTGGCTGGCAGAGCAGGGCCTCGCGGGCCGTGAGGAGCGCGAGGTGGCCTGGGCGATCGAGCAGCGAGCGCGCGAGCTGGGCGCAGACGGTGCGTCGTTCGCGCCGGTCGTCGCGGCGGGCGCCAACGGGGCCCAGCCGCACGCCGTGCCGGGCGCCGTCGAGATCGAGCGCTCCACGCTGGTCGTGCTCGACCTCGGGGCTCTGGTCGGGGGCTACTGCTCGGATTGCACACGCACGTTCGCGACCGGCCCCAGCGATCCGCAGATGATGGACGTCTACGAGACGGTGCTGGCCGCACAGGAGGCCGCGCTGGCGCTCGTCCGTCCCGGGCAGGACTGCCGCGAGGTGCACGAGACGGCGCGGCGCGTGATCGCCGAGGCCGGCTACGGCGAGTTCTTCAACCACGGCACCGGCCACGGCGTCGGGCTCGATATCCACGAGGAGCCGCGCTTTCGCAACGGTGTCGGGGGCGAGCTCGCGGCGGGCAATGTCGTCACGGTCGAGCCGGGCGTGTACCTTCCAGGGCGCTTCGGTGTGCGCATCGAGGACCTCGTCCTGGTCACGGACGACGGCCACGAGGTGCTCACGAACTTCCCCAAGTCACTTCTTTCGGTGTAGGCGATGGCTGAGACGATCAACACCAACCAGTTCAAGAACGGCATGTGCATCGAACTCGACGGCGTGGTCTGGAAGATCATCGAGTTCCAGCACGTCAAGCCCGGCAAGGGCGGGGCGTTCGTGCGCACGCGGCTCAAGCAGATGGAGGGCGGCAAGGTCGTCGACAAGACCTTCCGCGCCGGCGAGTCGATGCCGCGCGTGCACACGACCGTGCAGGACATGCAGTTCCTGTTCGACGACGGCGCCAACGTCGTGCTCATGAACACCGACACGTACGAGCAGATCGGCCTGCCGCGCGACGGCGTCGCCGACGAGCTGCAGTACCTCAAGGAGGGCGACGTCGTGCAGTTGCTCTCGCTCGACGGCCGCGCCGTCTCCCTGCAGCTGCCCGCGGCCGTCGAGCTGGTCGTCACCTCGACCGAGCCCGGCGTCAAGGGCGATACGGTCTCCAACGTGACCAAGCCGGCGGTGCTCGAGACCGGAGCCACGGTGCAGGTGCCGCTGTTCGTGAACGAGGGCGAGCGCGTGCGCGTCGACACGCGCGACGGTCGCTACCTCGGCCGTGCCTGAGCTCCCATGACCCGCTTCGTCGATACCACGCTGCGTCTGCTGTCCCAGGATCCTCTGGCGCGCACGCTCTCGAGCGCGACCGTGCTGGGCCTGGCCGAGCGACTCGACGCGGTGGGCTACAGCGCGCTCGAGGTCTCGGGCGGAGGCTGCTTCACGACGGCGGTCGAGCGCGGCCTGGAGAGTCCGTGGGAACGCATCCGCGCCGTCCGCGGGCGCACGAGCACGCCGCTCGCCATGGCGCTGCGCGGCACGTTCCTGGTGGGTGGTCGACCGGCAGCCGACGATCTCGTGCGCCGCTTCGTGCTCTGCGCGGCCGAGTCGGGCATCGACATCTTCCGCATGCACGACCCGCTCAACGACATCGACGACCTCGCCGTGCCCGCCGCCGCGGTCCGCGAGGCGGGTGGGCGGCTGTATGCGGGCCTCGTCTACTCCGACGGGCCCGAGGGTCACGAGTACCTGCTCCAGCACGCTCGCCGGCTGTCCGACATGGGCGCCGACCGGATCCTTCTGCAGGACCCTGCTGGTGCGCTCGACCCTGCCGGCGGCGGGGAGCTGATCCGCAAGCTGATCGCCGCCGCGGGCGTGCCGGTCGGCCTCTACGCGCAGGGGCCGGGCGGGACGGCGCTGGCCGTCGCCATCGAGGCGGCGCGCGCCGGTGCCGATCCGATCGCGACCGCGTCGTATCCGGTCGCCATGCTGACCACCCGCCCTGCGTCGGAGCTCCTCGGCCAGGCGCTTGCGGGGCTCGGCTTCGACGCCGGGCTCGACCGCGACGCCGCCTGGGACGCCGCGCGCGAGATCGAGGCGGCGCTCGGCGACGCGGCGGCCAGCGCGCCGCCCGTCTCACCGCACGTGGCCCTGCGGGCCGCGCTCGCGACCGTGCCGATCGGGGTCGTCGCCGGCATCGAGCGCAGCCTGCGTGCGGCGGGCGCGGAGGACCGGCTCGACGAGGTCCTCGGCGAGTTCGTGCGGGTGCGCGCGGAGAGCGGCTATCCGCCGCCCGCGTCGCCCGTCGGCCGCATCCTCGCCGGCCAGGCCATCCGCCACGTGTTGCACGCGCGCCGCTGGACCGAGGTCGACGGCGACATGCGCAGCCTGCTGCTCGGCGAGTGGGGGCACGCGCCCGCGCCCGTCGATCCCGTCGCACTGGCCGCAGCCGAGCGCGCGCCTGCGTCGACGGTCGGAGAGCCGTCGCTCGTGGAAGCGCGCGCAGAGGCCGGCAGCCTCGCGGCCTCCGAGGAGGACCTGTGCCTCGTCGCGTTGTTCGGCGACCGCGCGCTGCCGCTGTTGCAGCGACTGCGCGGACGCGAGGACGCGCTGGACGACGAGGATCGGCTCGATGACGACGAGGCGAAGCGCGTGCACCGCCTGGTGCGCCTGCTCGAGGAGTCGGACGCGGGCGAGCTCACCGTCGAGCAGGACGGCGTCCGCATCACCGTGCGCCGGCGCGAGTCCGGCCCGTCGCAGCCCGCCCCGCTGCTCAGCGCGCCGCCGCCGGCCGCCCCGGCGGAACCCGACCCGATGATGGCCCCGCCCTCGGACATCGTGCTCGTCGAGAGCCCGATGGTCGGCAACTTCTATCGCTCGTCGTCGCCGGATGCCGATCCGTTCGTGGAGGAGGGCGACCGCGTCGAGGTCGGCCAGACGCTCTGCATCCTCGAGGCGATGAAGCTCTTCAACGAGTTCAAGAGCGATCACGCCGGCACGGTGCGCAAGGTGCTCGTGGACGACGCGCAGCCGGTCGAGTTCGGCCAGCCGCTGTTCGAGCTCGCGCCCCTGTGAAGCGAGTCCTCGTCGCCAACCGCGGCGAGATCGCCGTGCGCGTCATCCGTGCCTGCCACGAGCTCGGGCTGGAGGCCGTGGCGGTCTATTCGACGGCGGATCGCGAGGGCTCCTGGGTGCGCCTCGCAGACCGTTCGGTCTGCGTCGGGCCGCCGGCCGCGCGCGACAGCTATCTCAATCAGAGCAACGTCATCGGCGCCGCCGAGACCACGGGCTGTGATGCGCTGCACCCGGGCTACGGGTTCCTCTCCGAGAGCCCGTCGTTCGTGCGCGCGTGCGAGGCCAACGACCTGATCTTCGTCGGGCCGACGCCCGAGTCGATGGAGGTGCTGGGCGACAAGTCGCTCGCCAAGGGGGCGATGCGCGCTGCGGGCATGCCGCTCGTGCCCGGCTCGGAGGGGCGTCTGGCGAGCGTCGACGACGCGCGGCGCATGGCCTCCGACGTCGGCTATCCCGTGCTGCTCAAGGCAGCCTCCGGGGGAGGCGGGCGCGGCATGCGCCCGGTCGCCGAGCCCGCCGAGCTCGAGACCGCGTACGCGACCGCGACCGCCGAGGCGGAGGCGGCCTTCGGCGACGGCGGGCTGTATCTCGAGAAGATCGTGCTCGACGCGCACCACGTCGAGGTGCAGGTGGTCGGCGACGGTGAAGGAGGCGCGCTCGTGGTGGGCGAGCGCGAGTGCAGCGTGCAGCGCCGGCATCAGAAGCTGCTCGAGGAATCGCCCTCGCCGTTCGTCTCCGAGGAGACGCGTGGGCGGCTCTACGACGCCGCCCTCGGTGCCGTGCGCGCGACGCGCTACCGCAACGCGGGCACCATCGAATGCCTGCTCGGCGGCGATCAGTCGTTCTACTTCATGGAGATGAACACGCGGCTCCAGGTCGAGCATCCCGTGAGCGAGGAGGTGACCGGCATCGACCTGGTGCGCACGCAGCTGCGCCTCGCGATGGGCGAGCCGCTGCCCGCGCAGGGCGTTGCGCCGACGCACGGCCACGCCATCGAGTTCCGCGTCAACGCCGAGGACCCGTCGCGCGGGTTCATGCCGTCGCCCGGGCCGCTGAAGCGCTTCCGCCCTCCGCTCGGGCGAGGCGTGCGCGTCGACACCCACGCCTACGAGGGCTACACGGTGCCGCCGACCTACGACTCCCTGATGGCCAAGCTGATCGTGTCCGACGACACGCGCGACCTGGTGCTCGGTCGGGCCGCCCAGGCGCTCGCCGAGTTCGAGATCGAGGGCGTGTCGACGACGTTGCCGCTCTTCCGCGAGATGGTCGGCAGCGAGCCGGCCTTCCGTTCCGGTCTCTACACGACGGCCTACCTCGAGCAGGCGGCGGGGCGGCTATCCTCGTTGTCCGCGTGATGACCGATACCCAGCCCGGTGCGGTCTCGCGGCGCCAGGCGCGCCGAGCCGCCTTCGTTCTCACCTATCAGCTCGACGTGCGGGCCGGGTCGGACATCGAGGAGCTGTCCGCGCGCTATCTCGCCGATACCGGGATGGAGGTGCCGGACTACACGCGCGAGGTCGTCGAGGGCGTGCAGCGCGACCGTCTCGCGATCGACGCCGACGTGGACGCGGCGGCGGCCGGCTGGACCTCCGATCGCCTGGGGGCGGTCGAGCGCTCGATCCTGCGGCTCGCGACGTGGGAGCTGCGCCAGGGCGAGCTGCCTCCGGCCGTGGTCATCGACGAGGCGATGGAGCTGGCGAAGCGCTACGCGGGGGCCGAGGCCGCGCCGTTCGTGAACGGCGTGCTCGGGGCGATCGCGCGCGGCGGCGAGGAGCCCCGGTGAGCGCGAACCCCGCGCTCGCCGACCTGCTCGCCCGGCTCGACGCCGCGCGCGCCAGGCTCGGGGACGCCGCGGGCGATCCGGACGCGGCCGTCGCCGCCCTGACGGAGATCAACGAGCTCGCCCAGGCCGCCGGCGAGGAGCTCGAGCGGCAGCGTCGCGCCGTGCGGGACGCGCGCGTCGATGAGTGACGGTGCGGCCGCGCTCGAGCGGCTGCGCGGCCTCACGGACGACGCGCTCGCGGCGCTGAGCTTCGGTGAGGCCGAGGACGTCGCTCCGCTGGCAGAGGCGATGCGCTACTCGCTGCTGGCGGGCGGCAAGCGGGTGCGTCCCGTGCTGTGTCTCGCGACGGCCGAGGGATTCGGCTGCGCCGCGGTGGACGCGATGCCGACGGCGATGGCACTCGAGCTCGTGCACACGTTCTCACTCGTGCACGACGATCTGCCCGCGCTCGATGACGATGCCATGCGCCGTGGACGCCCCACCGCGCACGTGCGCTTCGGCGAGGACATCGCGGTGCTGGCCGGCGACGCGCTGCTCAATCATGCTTTTGTGCTCATCGGCGGCCGCGAGAACGGCGACGATGCCCGCCGCGTCGCCGCGCTGCACGAGCTCACCTCCGCGATCGGCCTCCGCGGGATGATCGGAGGCCAGTACAGGGACGTGCGGCCCGAGGACGCCCCGGATGCGCGCGGCCTGGAGCGCACCTCCCGTCTCAAGACGGGCGCACTGCTCGGCGCCGCCGCGGCCTGCGGAGCGATCGTGGCCGAAGCGGGCGAGCCGCACATCGCAACGGCGCGCGCGTTCGGCATCGAGCTCGGGCTGCTCTTCCAGATCGTCGACGACGTGCTGGACGAGACCGGCAGCGACGAGGCGCTCGGCAAGTCGGCCGGGACGGACGCCCGCCGAGGTCGTCGCACGTTCGCGAGCGAGCTCGGCGTCGCAGGCGCGCGTGAGCGCGCGGCCGAGAGCGAAGGAGCAGCCCGCGCGCTGCTGTCGGGACTGCCGGACGCGGCGCACGCACCGCTGGCTGCGCTGATCGGCCAGGTGGCGACGCGCGACCGCTAGCCGCGCGCCGCGCAACGCTCGGGGTCAGGTCGCACAGGTGGGGTCAGACCCCACCTATGCGCACCCCACCCCGGACGCGGGTATGTGCCGCGGCCGGCGTCTGCGTGCCCGATGAGGGTCGCGTGGGCGGGTCGCGCGCGTTCCGGGTGCCCATACCCGACAATGGCGGCGTGACTCGACTCGATCAGCTGCTCTGCGAGCGCGGGCTTGCCGAGACGCGTAGCCGGGCCCAGGCGCTCGTCATGGCCGGGCGCGTACGCGTCGACGGGCGCCTCGTCACGAAGGCCGGCACGCCGATCTCGCCCGAGGCACGCCTCGAGGTCGAGCAGGGACCCGCGTACGTCTCGCGTGGAGGCGACAAGCTCGCGACGGCGCTCGCGGCCTTCGCGATCGACGTCTCGGGCCTCAGCTGCCTCGACGTCGGCGCGTCGACCGGTGGCTTCACGGACTGCCTCCTGCAGGCCGGAGCGGCGCGCGTGACGGCGCTCGACGTCGGTCGCGGGCAGCTGCACGAGCGTCTGAGGGGCGACGATCGCGTGACGCTGCTCGAGGGCGTCAACGCACGCCTGCTCGCTCCCGGCGACCTTCCGGGCCCCGCCGCCACCCTCGCGGTCGTCGACGTGTCGTTCATCTCGCTCGCGCTGGTGCTTCCGCCGCTCGCCGAGGTGCTCGCGCACCCCTACCGCGTGCTGCCGCTCGTGAAGCCGCAGTTCGAGGCCGGTCGAGGCGAGGTGCGCCGCGGTGTGGTGCGGGATCCCGCCGTCCATGCGGCGGTGCTCGAGCGAGTCGCGGCGATCGCGAGCGACGCGGGAGGCGTCGTGCTCGGGGCGTGCGAGAGCGGGCATCCCGGCCCCGCGGGCAACCGGGAGTTCTTCCTCCACATCGTCTCCGGCGACCACCCGGAGGCCGCGGAGGCCCCCGACGACCCGCTTCCGCTCCTGCACGATGCCGTCGCCTGAGCGCATGAGCGTTCGCCGCGCGGTGCTGATCGCGCGCAGGGCGGCCGGCGACGCGAAGCAGCGCGTCGCGAGCATGGCCGCGCATGCCGGCGTCGAGTTGGTGCCCGAGGAGGATGTCGCGACGGCCGACCTCGTGATCGTCCTGGGTGGCGACGGCTCAGTGCTGCGTGCGCTGCAAGCCGTGACCGGGCGGGGGGTGCCCGTCTTCGCCGTCAACTTCGGCCGCGTCGGGTTCCTCACGACCGCCGAGCCCGGCGATCTCGAGACCGCGGTGCCGCGCGCGCTCGCCGGCGAGCTCCAGGTCATCGAGCTCGCGACCGTCCAGGTGGAACGCGACGGCATCCGCGTCGGCACGGCCGTCAACGACGTCGTGGTCGCCAGCGACATCCAGGGGCGCATCGCGCGCCTCGGCTGGAACGTCGACGGCGTCGACCTCGGCGAGCTGGCGTGCGACGCCGTCATCGTCTGCACGCCCGCGGGCTCGACCGGCTACGGGCTGTCGGCCGGAGGGCCGGTGCTGGACTGGGGCGTCGAGGCGCTGGGCGTGACGTTCGTGGCGCCGCACACGCTGACCGCGCGCCCGCTCGTGCTGCCGCGCGGTGCCCGCGTCGAGGTCGCCAACCGCGCCCGCGAGCTGCCCGTGCGCGTGATCCTCGACGGTGTTCAGAGCGACCGCGCGCTCGCGCCGGGCGAGTCGGTCACGGTCTCGCTGGCCCCGGAGCGCACCGCGCTCGGGCTGCTGCCCGAGGTCGCGTTCCTGCAGCGCTATCGCGACGCCTTCACGCGCTGATGCTCGAGGAGCTCGTGGTCGAGAACCTCGTGCTGGTGCGCTCGGCGCGCCTGGCCCTGCATCCGGGCCTCAACGTGCTCACGGGCGAGACGGGCGCGGGCAAGACGATCCTGGCGGAGGCGGTCGGCCTCCTCCTGGGCGGCCGCGCCGACGCGGCGCTGGTCGGGCCGGCCCGGGCGGAGGCGTACGTCGAGGCGACGTTCTCGGACGTCGACCTGCCCGAGGAGCTCGCGGAGCTCGCGCCCGAGGACGCCGAGGGCGTCGTCGTCGCCCGTCGCGTGGGGCGGGAGGGGCGATCGCGCGCGCTGCTCTACGGCCGCAGCTGCACGCGCGAGGATCTCGAGCGCATCGGGCAGTCGCTGATCGAGATGGTCTCCCAGCACGAGGCGCGGCGCCTCGTCCGCCCGGCCGTGCAGCTCGACCTGCTCGATGCCTCGGCCGGCGAGGCGCTGGCCGCGCGGCGCGGCGAGATGGCGGCGGCCTGGCGCGCGCTGGGCGCGGCCCGCCGCGCGCTGGCCGAGGCGGAGACCGGAGCCGCGGGCGAGCAGACGCGGCTCGCCGAGCTGCAGGCGCTCGTCGACGCGGTGGCAGAGGTCGACCCACAAGCCGGGGAGGAGGACGAGCTCACGCGTGAGCGCGACCGGCTGCGTCATCTCGACGTACTGCTCGAAGCCGCGCGCGCCGCCGCCGACTAGCTCAATCCGGACGAGGGCCCCGGCGCGGTGGCCCAGGCGGGCGAGGCGGCGCGCGCACTCGACCGGGTGCGCGACCACGACGCTGCCCTGGCCGGTCCTGCCGACGAGCTCACCCGCATCGCCGAGGAACTGCGCGACACCGCCACGGAGCTGCGCTCCTACCTGACCGCGCTCGACGCCGACCCGGCCGTGCTCGACCGCGTCGAGGAGCGCCTGGAGCAGCTCGCCGATCTCCGCCGACGCTTCGGGGCGGAGTCGGCGGCCGATCTGCGGCCACGCGCAGCGGAGGCTGCGCAGCAACTGGCCGACCGCGAGCGCGCCGGTGAGCGCATCGCCCGCGCGGCGGCCGAGGTCGCCGGGGCCGAGGCGACGGCGGACCGTCTGGCTGCAGCCCTGCACAAGGGACGGGACAAGGTCGCCGCGCGCTTCGCCCGGGGCGTCGAGCGACACCTGGCGGACATGGGCATGGAGGGCGCGCGCCTCGACGTCGCCCTCGCGGAGGCGCCGCTCGGCCCTCGCGGCCGCGACGCCGTCGAGCTGCGGCTGGCCGCCAACCCAGGGCTCCCGGCGGGGCCGCTCGGCAGCGTGGCGTCCGGCGGCGAGCTCTCGCGCATCGCGCTGGCGGTGCGACTGGCGGCGCGCGATTCCCAGGCGACCGAGATGCTCGTCTTCGACGAGGTCGATGCGGGCATCGGCGGCCGCACCGCCCGCGTACTCACCGAGAAGCTGCGCGAGCTGGCTGCCACGGCACAGGTGCTCTGCATCACGCATCTACCGCAGATCGCGGCGGCGGCCGACCGTCACTTCCTGGTCGAGAAGACCCGGAGCGGGACGAGCGAGGCCCACGTGGCGCAGCTCGATGCCGACGAGGCGCTCGAGGAGCTCGTGCGCATGCTCGGAGCGGACGCGGGAGATGCCGATGCGCGGGCGCTCGCGATCAGCCTCCGTGGTGCGCACACCTCCTGACGGGGGATGACCGGAAACGCCCGCTGACCCGACGGAGGGGGCATGCGCACCCTTCGCAGCGGACTCCTCGCGATCCTCGTGCCGGCCGCGGTCGCGCTCCCCGCGCCGGCCAGCCAGGTCCCGCCGGGCTTCCAGGGCGGGCACTACGCCGCCGAGGGCGCGACCGGCTCGCTCAGCTTCGTCGTGCACCGTGCCCAGATCACCGGGCTGCAGGTACGCATGCCGCTCTCCTGCCGGAACACGCGCACGCACAGGCGGACGGCCCGGATGCTCGCGTTCGGCGCCGCCGGCAGCGCGACCACGTACGCGCGCATCTACCTCCCGGCCGACGGCAGCGCGAACGTCACGTTCGTCGCCGACGACAATGCCCGCCGGCCGGAGATCTACCTGTCCGTGCAGTTGCACGGTCGCGTCGGGCACGTCAGCCTGCACGCCCACAGCCAGGCCGCAGGCGAGACGTGCTCGGGTGCACTCGGCCTCGACGTCCGCGCCCGCTGATCAGCCGAGCGCGAGCGCGATCACGCCGCCGACGATCGCCGCGGCGCCCGCGATCCGCTGCCATCCGCCGCGCTCGGCGAAGTAGCGCGTGCCCACCACGGTGCCGATCAGGATCGAGACCTCGCGCACGGGAGCGACGTACGCGACTCCTGCGATCCGGGTTGCGAACAGGACGAGTGCGTAGGAGAGCGTCACGAGCACGCCCACGACGGCGACGACCTTCCGATGGTCGCGCATCAGCAGGCGAACGCCGGCTCGATCGCGAGCGGCCGCCGGCGTGAGCGCGAGCAGGATCGTGATGTTCGCGAGCAGGAGGTAGACGAGCGGCTCGGCATGCGATGCGCGCACTGCGTGGCCGTCCCAGACGGTGTAGATGCCGATCAGCAGGCCGGTGAGCAGGGCGTAGACGAGCGCGGGCCCGCGAGCGAGGCCGCGCGTGGCGAGCAGGAGCACGACGCCCACCGCGATCGCCGCGGTGCCGGCCAGCGCGACCGGCCCGGGCCGCTCGCCGAGCAGTGCGATCGCTCCTGCGGTCGCGAAGATCGGGCCGGTGCCGCGAGCGAGCGGGTAGACCAGCGAGAGGTCGCCGGTGGCGTAGCCGCGCTGCAGGAACACGAAGTAGGCCGCGTGCATGCAGCCGCTCGCGATCGCGATCAGCAGGATCGTGAACGAGACCCGCGCGCCGTCGTCGAGCACGCCGCCCGCGATCGCGAACGGGATCAGGCAGACGACGCCGACCGCCATCTGCGCCCACACGAACGTCGCGCCGCCCGGTGCCCGCTTGGAGAGCGCGTTCCAGCCCGCGTGCCCGAAGGCGGCCACCAGCACGAGCGCCAGTGCGAGCGGCGTCACGGCGACACGCTAGGTCAGCCGAGCTGCGCCGATGCGGAGCGGTCGTGCGCCAGGCGGGCCGACGGGGCATCTCGGTCTGGTCCGACACGACGGCAAGCGTACAGAGCCGCCGAGCGCGGGTGGGCCTCTTTCCGGCGATGCCGACCGACCATCTAGGATGCCTCCGAGGTCAGGGTCCTGCGGTGCGTCGGGGGAGGACGAATGGAATCGAAGACCGCCAAGTACATCTTCATCACGGGCGGCGTCGTCTCCTCGCTCGGCAAGGGCATCACCGCGGCCTCGCTGGGCACGCTGCTGAAGGCGCGGGGCCTCAAGGTCGGCGTCCAGAAGCTCGATCCGTACATGAACGTCGACCCGGGCACGATGTCGCCCTACCAGCACGGCGAGGTCTTCGTGACCGAGGACGGCGCCGAGACCGATCTCGACCTCGGCCACTACGAGCGCTTCATCGACGAGAACACGTCGCGGGCGTCGAACTCGACGGCCGGCAGCGTCTACAACACGGTGATCCGCCGTGAGCGCAAGGGCGAGTACCTGGGCTCGACCGTCCAGGTCATCCCGCACATCACCGACGAGATCAAGAGCCGCATCCTGCGGGTCTCGTCCTCGACCGACGTCGACATCGTGCTCGTGGAGATCGGCGGCACGGTCGGCGACATCGAGAGCCTGCCGTTCCTCGAGGCCATCCGCCAGCTGCGCACGCAACTCGGCCGCGACAACGTGCTCTACCTGCACGTGACCCTCGTGCCGATGATCGAGGCCGCGGGCGAGCTCAAGACCAAGCCCACGCAGCACTCCGTCAACGAGTTGCGCCGCATCGGTATCTCGCCGGATGTCGTCGTCGCTCGCTCCTCGAGCCCGCTGCCGCGCGAGCTGCGCGCGAAGATCGCGTTGTTCGCGGACCTCGACGAGCGCGCCGTGATCGCGGCCGAGGACGCGCCGCACCTCTACACCGTGCCGTTGCGCCTGCGCGAGCAGCGCCTCGACGAGCTCGTGCTGGAGCGCTTCGGGCTCCCCGTCACGCCCAGCGCGCTCGAGGAGTGGGAGGCGCTCTGCCGTCGCATCGACGAGCTCTCCGACAGCGTGCGCATCGCAATCGTCGGCAAGTACGTGCAGCTGCAGGACGCCTACCTCTCGGTCGTCGAGGCGCTCAAGCACGGTGCGATCCACCACGGCACGCACCTCGAGGTCGACTGGGTCGACGCCGAGACGCTCGGCCCCGACGAGGCGGCCGCGCAGCTGCGCGGCGTGGACGGCATCCTCATTCCCGGTGGCTTCGGCCCGCGGGCGATCGAGGGCAAGGTCGCGGCGGTGCGCTACGCCCGCGAGTCGGGCACGCCCTTCCTCGGCATCTGCCTCGGCATGCAGTGCGCCGTCGTCGAGTTCGCGCGCAACGTGTGCGACATGCACGGCGCCAACTCCACCGAGTTCGACCCGGACACGCTCTACCCGGTGGTCGCCCTGCTGCCCGAGCAGCAGGACATCGAGGACATGGGCGGGACGATGCGGCTGGGAGCCGAGCCCGTCGAGCTGCGCAGCGGGACGCGCGCGCACGACGCCTACGGCGAGACGCTCGTGTACGAGCGCCACCGGCACCGCTACGAGGTCAACAACCACCTGCGCCCACGGCTCGAAGCCGCCGGACTGCGGGTCTCGGGCGTGTTCGCAGCCAAGGACCTGGTCGAGGTGATCGAGCTCGACGACCACCCGTGGTTCTGCGCCTCGCAGTTCCACCCGGAGTTCAAGTCGCGCCCGACGCGGCCGCACCCGTTGTTCCGCGACTTCGTCGGGGCCGCGCAGCGCGTGCACGCCGGACGCGAGCGCACGGCATGAACACGGCGGGCGAGTCCGGGAGCATTCTGCGAGCCCTCCGACCGGTCGCGCCCGTTCGGTGACGCCGTCCGACGGCGCCCTCGGCCTGTTCCTCGAGCTGGCGGCGATCGCGAGCGCGTCGCGGCAGGAGCGCGTCGTCATGGATCGCTGCGTCGCGTACCTGCGCGACGTGGGCCTCGAGCCGCACGAGGATCCGCCTCCGCTGCCCGGCGACCAGGCCGGCAACGTCATCTGCCGCATCCCGGCGACGCCCGGCGAGACACGGCGCGCCGATCCTGCTCTGCGCGCACGTCGACACCGTCGAGCCGACGGCTGCGATCGAGCCGGTCGTAGCGAGCGGCATCGTCACGAACACGCTCGACACCATCCTCGGCGGCGACAACAAGGCCGCCGTCGCGGCGATGCTCGAGGGCGTGCGCCGGATCGTCGTGGAGGGCCGTCGCGCACGCCGGCATCGAGCTGTGCTCAGCGTCCAGGAGGAGATCGGCCTGCTCGGCGCCAAGGCGCATCGACTGCTCGCAGCTCGCAGGCACGCTTCGGCTATGTCTACGACCACGCCGCGCCGATCGGCGAGCTCGTCACCGCGTGCCCGTCGCAGTACTCGATCGACGCGACGTTCCTCGGTCGCTCGGCGCACGCGGGCATGGTCCCCGAGGACGGGCCGCAACGCGATCGCCGCGGCCGCCCACGCCCTCGCCGAGATGCGCTTCGGCCGGCTCGACGACGAGACGACCGCCAACGTCGGCACGATCTACGGGCGGCGTCGCGCGCAACATCGTCGCCGGATCGCTGCGTCGTGCGCCTCGAGGTGCGCTCGCGCGATCACGAGCGTGCGCTCAAGGAGAGCCAGGTCAATGCTCGACGCGCTCGCGTACGCGGCCAACGCCGCCGAGTGCGAGCTCGAGATCGGCCGTCACGCAGGAGTACCGCGCGTACAAGCTCCGGCGCAGCCGACCCCGTCGTGCAGATCGCATGGGGCGCGCTCGAGTGCGTGCGGATATGCGCCCGGCCTGCTCGCGACGGGTGGCGGCGCCGACGCGCACGTCTTCAACGCCAGCGGGCATCCCGTGCGTCGAACATGGCAACGGCATGGACCTGATCCACACGCCGCAGGAGCGCATCGCCGTGGCCGACGTCGAGGCGATGGTCGATGTCACGCTGGCGCTCGTCGAGGGCGCGCGCACCGCGGCCTGACGATTCCGCCGGGACGTCGAACGTCCGGCGGCGTGGACGGCGGGGTTCTCGGCGTCTCGCGACCGCACTACACTGGCGCCCGTCAGTCGACCCCGGGAGCAGCCGTGAAGATCGGCGTTGTGAAGGAGATCAAGCCGCAGGAGGCACGCGTCGCGCTGACTCCGGCCGGTGCGCGCGAGCTCGTCGCGCGGGGTCACGACGTCATCGTCGAGGCGGGTGCCGGCGAGGGCTCGGGCTTTCCCGACGACGCGTACGGCGCGGCGGGCGCCTCGCTCGCAGCCGCCGGGGAGGTCTGGCAGGTAAGCGAGCTACTGCTGAAGGTCAAGGAGCCGCTTCCGGCTGAATACGCGAGCCTGAGTCCCGGGCTGGTGCTCTTCACCTACCTGCACCTTGCGCCCGCGCCCGAGCTCACCTCGGCGCTGATCTCCTCGGGAGCGACCTGCGTCGCCTATGAGACCGTCGAGACCGACGACCATCGTCTTCCGCTGCTCGCGCCCATGAGCGAGGTCGCAGGCCGTCTCGCGCCGCAGATGGGCGCTCAGGCGCTCGAGAAGGTGCATGGCGGCCGCGGCATCCTGCTCGGCGGGGTGGCCGGGGTGCCGCCCGGCAAGGTGGCCGTTCTGGGCGGAGGGATCGTCGGCTACAACGCCGCGCTGATCGCGGTCGGCATGCAGGCGGACGTCTGGGTGCTCGACCGCTCGATCGATCGCATGCGCGAGCTCGATCCGATGCTCGACGGCCGTGCGACGGTCGCGATGTCGACCGCGCTCCAGGTCGAGGAGGCGATCAGCGAGGCCGACCTCGTGATCGGCGCCGTGCTCGTGCACGGCGCGCGGGCGCCCAAGCTGGTAACGCGCGACATGCTCGGCCTGATGAAGCCCGGCGCCGTGCTCGTCGACGTGGCGATCGACCAGGGCGGCTGCTTCGAGACCTCGCGCCCGACCACGCACCTGGAGCCGACATACGAGGTCGACGGCATCGTCCACTACTGCGTCGCGAACATGCCCGGTGCGGTGCCGATCACCTCGACGCGCGCGCTCACGAACGCCACGCTTCCGTACGTGGAGGCCATCGCCGACCGGGGCCTGGCGGGCGCGGTGCGGAGCGACCGCGCCCTGGCCCGCGGCGTCAACGTGATGGCCGGCCGCGTCACCTACGAGCCGGTCGCACGCGACCTCGGGCATCCATACATCCCGCTGTCCGAGATCGTCGACGGCGCGCCGGTCTAGGAACCTGGACCGCGAAGCGACGTCACGCGATCGGCAACAATGCGGGCATGCGCCGACTGGCCGCACTGCTCGGATCGACGCTCCTGGCAGCCGTCGCGGCGAGCGCCGCGACGCCCGCCCTCGCCGCGCCCTCGACCGGGATCGTGATCACCGTCAAGTCGGTCACGACGGCGAGCATTCCGCGCGACACGCCCCCGAAGGGGGCCAGCAAGGGCGACCGGATCGTGATGCGCGATCGGCTCCTGAACGTGGGCAGGCAGTTCGGCAAGCCCGCCGGAGCGGTGGTCGGCCGTGACGAGGGCGTCCTGGTGCTCACCGACCCGACGTCGGGGACGTTCGACGGCGTCACGACGCTCCCGGGCGGGACCATCAGGCTGCACGGCATCATCCGCGACGGGTTCGAGACCTTCACGGTCGTCGGCGGGACCGGCCGGTATGCACATGCTCGCGGAACCGTCAGCGTCGGGCGGGGCGCCTCGCCGCTCAACGTCTACCGGATCGGCTTCCCCGGCAAGAAGCCCGTCGTGGTCGTCTAGCCGGCTGAATCAACCCGCCGGGGACAACTCGAGCAGCATCCGGTGGTTGCCGAGCGTGTTCGGCTTGACGCGCTCGAGATCGAGGAACTCGGCGACCCCCTCGTCGAAGGAGCTGCGCAGCTCGGCGTAGACCTCGGCGGTGACCGGCGTACCCTCGATCTCGAGGAATCCGAAGCCGGCGAAGAAGTCGCGCTCGAACGTGAGCACGAAGACGCGCGCGATGCCGAGCTCGCGGACCGTCGCGATCAGGCGCTCGACCAGGAGGCGCCCGACGCCCCGGCCCCGCGCGGAGGGGTCGACGGCGACGGTGCGGATCTCCGCGATGTCCTCCCACAGCGGATGCACGGCACCGCAGCCGACGACGCGCCCGTCGGCGTCGGCGACCCAGAAGTCCTGTACGTCCTCGTAGAGCTGGACGCGCTCCTTCGCGAGCAGGATGCGGTCGTTCGCGTACAGCTCGATCAGGTCGTGGATGGCGGGCACGTCGGGCGTGCGGGCGCGGCGGATCGTGATGGCGCTCACGCGCGCCTCAGATCCCAGACCAGGATGCGAGCAGCCTCGACGTCCCCGGCGTAGCGCCAGATCGGATCGTGAGCGCCCTGGACGTCGGCGAGCACCGCCGCGTGCTCGAAGCCCGTGCCGCCGCGCGATCGGGGAGAGGTCCGGCGCGGTCAAGGTGGAGATGGAGGTGATCACCCTGGGCGCGCGCGTGCTCGCGAGGATGAGCTCGAGCTTCTCCAGCCCGTCCTCGCCGCCGGCGCCGATACCGCGTGCGTCGGCGGGCAGCTGCTCCCAGACCGAGCGCGGACGCTGCGGCGGATTCGTGACCAGCAGGTCCGCGTCCGCCTCTGCGAGGCGATCGAACGATCCCAGGTGGTAGGTCACGCGGGCTGGGTCGCCGTGCCGTCGCACGTTCTCGCGCGTGTCCTCGATGGCCGCCGGCACGATGTCCCAGGCGCTCACGTGCGCGGCTCCGCGCCGCAACAGCGCGACCGTCACCGCTCCGGCGCCGCAGCCGGCATCGATCACGTTCAGGCCGTCGACCTGCGGCAGGGCGCCGATGAGCGCCTGCGTGAACGGCGAGGGCGTGTGCACGCCGGGCGACACCCTGATCGGCAAGGGCTCGCCGTCGAGCCAGATGACGGCGTCGGTCGGCCCGGTGCGGCTCCCGCCGGCGTACGTGCTCACAGCGCGGGAGGGTACCGACGCCGGTACGCGAACGTGCCGAGGTGGACGCGGTCGCGGACTTCCTCACCCATCTGGCGCTCGAGCGCGGGGCGTCGCGCCACACCGTCGCCGCCTACCGTGGCGACCTGGCGCAGTTGCAGGAGTTCCTGCGCGCGCGGGCGGTGGAGATCGATGACGCGTCAGCGGACGATCTCGAGGCGTTCGCCGGCGCGCTCGAGCGCGCCGGCCTGTCGCCCGCGACGCGCCGACGGCGCCTGGCAGCTGCGCGCTCTTTGCTCCGTCACCGCGGCCGGGTCGGCGCCCGCCCCCTGGACGCCCGGCCGATCGTGGCGCTGCCGCGCCTGCCGAGGCGCCTGCCTCGCGTGCTCACGTTCGAGCAGGCCACGCTGGTCGTCGAGCACCCCGACGCCTCGCCACTCGGGTTGCGCGATCGCGCCGCGCTCGAGTTGCTCTACGGCGGCGGTCTTCGCGTCTCGGAGCTGACGGGCCTGCGGCCCGGCGATCTGGATCTCGAGCGCGGGCTCGTGCGCGTCGAGGGCAAGGGCGGGCGCCAGCGCATCGTCCCGACCGGCCGCCTCGCGGCCGAGGCCTCGCGGCGCTACCTGGCCCGCGGACGGCCGTTCCTCGGCAAGCAGCAGGAGCCTGCCGCGTTCCTGCTGAATGCGCGCGGGCGCCGCATCTCCCGACAGGGCGTGTTCGGCATCGTGCGCGGCCACGCGGCGGCGGTCGGCATCGAACAGCCCGTGACGCCCCACGTCCTTCGCCATTCATTTGCGACGCACCTGCTCGAGCGCGGCGCCGATCTGCGGGTCGTTCAGGAGCTGCTCGGCCATGCGTCCGTGGCGACGACGGAGATCTACACACACCTCGGCGACGGCGCGCTGCGCGCGGCCTTCGAGCGCGCGCACCCCCGTGCGCGGCGCCCGGGATAGGCTCCCCCGAGTGACCCGGCGCGCCTTCATCGTCGTGCTCGACGCCGTCGGCGCGGGGGAGTTGCCCGACGCCGCAGCCTGGGGAGACGAGGGCTCGAGCACGCTTGCAAACGTCGCGGCGGCCGTCGGCGGCCTGCGCCTGCCCAACCTGCAGGCACTCGGCCTCGGCAACGTGCTGCCGCTGGCGGGCTGCCCGCCGCTGGCCACAGCACCCTCGGCGGCCGGACGACTGCTCGAGCGCTCGCAGGGCAAGGACACGACGGTCGGGCACTGGGAGCTCGCGGGCATCGTGACGGAACGACCATTCCCCACGTATCCCGACGGTTTTCCGGAGGACCTGCTCGACGAGTTCGCACGGGCCACGGGGCGCGGCGTCATCGGCAATGTCGCCGCCTCGGGCACCGAGATCATCGAGCGCCTCGGCGCCGAGCACCAGCGCACGGGCAAGTGGATCGTCTACACCTCGGCCGACTCGGTGTTCCAGATCGCCGCGCACGAGGCGACGGTGCCCCTGGAGGAGCTCTACGCGGCCTGTCGCACTGCACGTGGACTGCTCACGGGGCAGAACGCGGTCGGGCGCGTGATCGCGCGCCCGTTCGAGGGCACGCCCGGCGCGTACCACCGCACCCCGAACCGCCACGACTTCTCGCTCGAGCCGCCGCGGCCGAACCACCTCTCGCGCATCCGCGATGCGGGTGGCCGCGTCGTCGGCGTCGGCAAGATCAGCGACATCTTCGCGGGCTGCGACATCGACGAGTCGCACCCGACGCGCTCCAACGCGGACGGCCTCGCGCGCACGGTGGCGCTGGCACGCGAGCGCGATCCCGGGCTCGTGTTCGTGAACCTGGTCGAGACCGACATGACGTACGGGCACCGCAACGACCCGGAGGGCTTCCACCGCTGCCTGCAGGAGATCGACGCCTCGATCCCCGACCTGCTCGGCGCGCTCGGCCCGGACGATCTCCTGCTGCTCACGTCGGATCACGGCTGCGATCCCACGACGCCCTCGACGGATCATTCGCGCGAGTACGCCCTGCTCGTCGCGCACGTGCCGGGCCGCGGCCCGGCTGCCCGCCACGACGGTGAGTTCGCGGACGTGGGCGCCAGTGCGGCGGCGTGGCTCGGCGCGCAGACGGGTGATGGCCTGCCGGGCTCCGCGATCAGCCTGTGAGGGCCGTCGATCTGATCGAGCGCAAACGCGACGGCGGCGAGCACCCGCCGGGCGAGCTGACGTGGCTGATCGAGGGCTACGCTGCGGGACGCGTCGCGCCCGAGCAGATGAGCGCATGGGCGATGGCGGTCGTCTGGCGCGGGCTCACCGACGCCGAGACGCACGAGCTGACCCAGGCGATGGTCGATTCGGGCGCGACGATCGACCTCTCCTCGCTCGGGCGCACGGTGGTCGACAAGCACTCGACGGGCGGCGTGGGCGACAAGACGACGATCGCACTCGCGCCGCTCGCGGCCGCCATGGGCATGCCGGTCGCCAAGCTCTCGGGACGCGGTCTCGCCCACACGGGCGGCACCCTCGACAAGCTGGAGTCGATCCCCGGGTTCCGGGTCGCTCTGAGCGTTGCGGAGCTGATCGAGCAGGTTGCGCGCATCGGTGCTGCGGTGGCGGCGCAGTCCGACGACCTGGTGCCGGCCGACCGCCTGCTCTACGCACTCCGCGACGTCACCGGAACCGTCCCGTCGCCCGGGCTGATCGCAGCCTCGGTGATGTCCAAGAAGCTCGCGGCGGGCGCCGACGCGATCCTGCTCGACGTCAAGGTGGGGGAGGGGGCGTTCATGCCCGACCTCGAATCGGCGCGCGAGCTGGCGGTGCGCATGCGCGACATCGGCCTCCGTGCCGGCCGGCCCACGGTCTGCGAGCTGACCGCCATGGACTCCCCGCTCGGCTCGGCGGTCGGCAACGCGCTCGAGGTCGCCGAGTCGTGCGAGCTGCTGGCCGGCGGCGGTCCTGCCGACTTCCGCGAGCTGGTGGTGGGATCGGCCGCGCGCATGGCCGTCCTCTCCGACCTGGGCGTCGACCTGGAGAGCGGGCGCCGCCTCGCGGAGGAGGCCATCGCCTCGGGCGCGGGGCTGCGCGCCTTCGAGCAGCTCGTGGAGGCCCAGGGCGGAGACCCGCGCCTCGCCGAGGAGCCCTGGAGCGTGCTCGAGGCCGCACCGGTCGTCCTGGCCGTGCCCGCGCCGCGCGCGGGTGCCGTCGCGCGCTGCGGCGCGCTCGCGATCGGCCGCGCCGCCATGCGGCTGGGCGCCGGGCGCGAGCGCAAGGAGGATCCGATCGATCACGCCGTCGGGATCGTCGTGCACGCCAAGCCGGGCGACGAGGTGTCTGCCGGCGAGGCGCTCGCAGATGTCCATGCGCGCGATCGCGGCCGCGCCGAGCAGGGCGCAGCCGAGGTGCTCGCCGCCTACGAGCTCGTCGACGGCGCGGTTGAGCGGCCCGCGCTGCTGCTCGAGACGATCGGCTGATGCCCGAGCTTCCCGAGGTCGAGACGGTCAGGCGGCGGCTCGCGCCGCACCTGGTCGGCCGCGCACTGGCGGAGGTCGAGATCCTCGACCACCGGTTGACCGATCCAGAGCCGCCCACGGCCGTCGCGGCGCGGCTCGCCGGCAGGCACATCGAGGCGCTCGGGCGGCGCGGAAAGTACCTGGTGATCGAGCTGGACGACGGCGCGGCGCTCACGGTCCACCTGCGCATGACCGGCAACCTGCTCTGGCTTCCGACGCCACCGGCGGCGGCGCCGCCGTTCCTGCGCGCGCGCGCGCTCCTCGACGACGGCTCCTACCTCGGCTACACGGATGTGCGGCGTTTCGGCACGTGGCGCGTGGCGGAGGACGGCGTCGAGCTGCTGCTTGCCGGCAAGCTCGGCCCCGAGCCGCTCGACGGGTGGGCGGCAGCCGACCTGGCGCGCGCGCTCGCCGGCAGGAAGGCACCGGTGAAGGCGGCGCTGCTCGATCAGCGCGTGGTCGCGGGCGTCGGCAACATCTACGCGGACGAGGCGCTCTTCGCAGCTCGCATCCACCCGGCCGCGCCCGCCGGCCGGCTCTCGCGCGTCCGGGTGACGCGGCTGCACGACGCGGTGCGCGACGCACTGCAGGCCGGCATCGACGCACAGGGCGCGTCGATCCGCGACTTCCGCACCCCCGACGGCGGCTACGGCTCGGCCCAGGAGCGCTTCGCCGTCTACGGTCGAGGCGGCGAGCCGTGCGAGCGCTGCGGCACGCCCCTGCGCCGCACGGTGATCGCGCAGCGCGGCACGACGTACTGCCCCCGCTGCCAGCGCTTCTGAGGGGTTCCGCTAGGCGGCGAGCAGATCGGCAAGCTCGCCGCTCGCGTCGAGCGCGCGCAGCTCGCGAAAGCCTCCGATCGGCTTCTCGCCGACGACGATCTGCGGCACGGTGTAGCCGCCGGTGAGGTTAACGAGCTTCTGCCGGAAGTCCGGCTGCGTCTCGATGTTGACGTCGTCATAGGCAATGCCGCGGGCGTCCAGGAGTGCCTTGGCGCGGTCGCACCAGGGGCACCAAGTCGTGGAGTAGACAATCACGTGAGTCATTGGTGTGGTCAACGTACCTGTTGGCCGCGGCATTCCGGAAACGTGGTGGAACGCATCAACTACCCTGAGCGCCGCGGATGCACGGCTCCTACAAGACCGAGGCGGTGGTTGTGCGCTCGTTGCGCCTGGGCGAGGCCGACCGCGTCCTCCATCTCTACACCCCCTCGCGCGGGCGCGTCGGTGCCGTCGCCAAGGGCGTTCGTCGCACGCGCTCGCGCGTCGGAGGGCGGCTCGAGCCGTTCAGCCACGTCGCGCTCGTGCTGCACGAGGGCCGCGGCGAGCTGCACACGATCAGCAGCGTCGACACGGTCGCGACCCACCACGACGTCCGTGAGCAGCCCGGGCGCGCGCGCATCGCCAGCGCGTGCGGCGAGGCGCTCCTGCGCATGTTCGCGGAGGGAGATCCGTCGCCGCGCGTGTTCGCCGCCCTCTGCCGCCTGCTCGACGTGCTCGACGGCTACGCGGCGCCCGCGGGGGACGTTGCGCTCGACCCGCTCCTGCTGGCCTTCCAGCTCAAGCTGCACGGCCTGGCCGGGTTCGCCCCCCGGCTCGCGGCCTGCGCGGGCTGCGGCGGCGAGGGCGTGCCGCTCGTGCGCTTCTCGGCGGCTGCCGGCGGCGCCGTCTGCAGCGCCTGCCCGGGCGGCATCCCGTTGCCGCCGGGCGCGCTCGAGGCCCTCTCGTCCCTGCTCAAGGCTCCTCTTGCGGAGGTGCCGCGGCTGACGCCCGGCGTCGCCGCGACCGTCGCGCGCTGCGCCTCCGATCTCAATGCCGAGCACGGCGGCTTCCGCCTGCGCTCGCTCGCGCTGACGGCCGGCAGGTGAGCCGCCTCGGGCAGTTCGTCCTCGTCGCCGCCGCCGCGACGTTCGCGACAGTGCTCGTGCGCGCGCTGGCGGGCGAGGCGCTCGGCAGCGATGCCTACTCGCACCTGGTCTGGGCGCGCGACGCGGTGCGTCACGGCGTCACCTCGCACGCGCCGTTCGACTACACCGTGCCGAAGCCGTTCCAGCAGGGCGTCGCGGTGATCGGGACGAAGCTCGGAGCGCCGACGTTCGTGTTCGAGTGGGCGTCACTGGCCGGCGCCTTCGCGTGTGCCGTCGCTGCGGCGGCCCTGGCCCACAGGCTGGGGCGCTACCCGGCCGCGCCGCTCGCGGCGCTCTTCACCTTCTGCCTGCCCGTGCTCTGGCGCGGCGGGCCACTGGGCGACTCCAACGTGCCGTACGCCGCACTCGTCGTCGGGGCCGCCGCGGCCGGCATGGGGACGACGGCCTGCGCCGGCATGCTCGCCATCGCAGGCACGCTGCGGCCCGAGGCGTGGGGGCTCGCCGTGATCAACGTCGTCCTCGGCTGGCGAAGGGCCACGCTCGCCGCGCGCGCGCTCTCGGTCGTCGCGGCCGTCGCGCCCCCGGTGCTCTGGCTCACGCTCGATCACGCCTTCACGGGGGACTGGTGGTGGTCGAGCAACATCGTGGACGCCTACAACGACCGGTTCCATCCGCCCCTGCTCCATCTCTCCCAGCTGCCGGGTGCCGTCGTCGAGCGCGTCGGCGACGTCTCGACCTGGCCGGTGGCGCTGCTGGCGCTCGCGGCGCTCGTCTTCGGCGTCAAGCAGCGGCCCCGCGACGCGGCCATCGTGTTCCCCCTCGCACTCGTGGTGGCGCTCGGCATCGTCGTCGCGCGCGGGCAGATCTCGGCCGACGACGTGGGGCGGATGCTCACGGCGCTCGCCGTGTTCGCGGCTGCGGGCGCGGCCGTCGGGCTGGCGGCGCACATCGGCGGCCCGCTGCGCGCCCCGCTGCGGGGCTCGCTGGCCGTCGTGGCGCTCGCGGCAGTGCCGCTGGCAGCCGCACCGTGGCTGATCGGCGCCGTGCGCGACGTCCGCGACCAGTCGCGGCAGGCGCGCAGTCTCGCCGACGTCGTGGCGCCCGCCCTCGAGCGCGAGGCACTGACGGGCTTCGTCGCGCTTCCGCGCCAGTGGCAGGGCCAGCTGGCGCTCTCGTGGGATCGCCCGCGGAGCATGTTCGTCCCGGCCCGCGTGATCGGCGACGGCGTGGACCAGTGCGCCGTCGGCGCGCTGATCGTGCCCGCGGACGGCAGGCTCCCGCTCTGGATACGCGAGGTGGTGGTCACCCACGACTGGCGCGCCGGCGTCCGCGCGCGGCCGTGTACGCAGTGAGAACCTCAAGATCCCGTCGGGCGCTCTGTACGCTGCCCGGGTGAGCGAGACGCCGACGAGGAAGCCCCTGACGATGGACACCATCGTCTCGCTGAGCCGTCGCCGCGGCTTCGTCTTCCCCTCTTCGGAGATCTACGGCGGACTCGGCTCCGCCTACGACTACGCGCACTACGGCGTGCTCATGAAGGGCAACGTCAAGGCGGCCTGGCTGCGCGCGATGGTGCAGGAGCGCGACGACGTCGTCGCGCTCGACTCGGCGCTCATGTTGCACCCGCGCGTGTGGGAGGCCTCGGGTCATGTCGGCGGCTTCTCCGATCCCATGGTCGACTGCCGCGTCTGCAAGCACCGCTTCCGCGCCGACGACCTCGACAACGCGGCCTGCCCGCAGAAGCCCAGCAAGCCCCCGGGGCAGGGCCCGAACTGCGATCTGACCGAGGCGCGCGACTTCAACCTGATGTTCGAGACGACGATCGGCCCCGTCCGGGAGAGCGGCACGAGCGTCTACCTGCGCCCCGAGACGGCGCAGGGCATCTTCATCAACTTCAAGAACGTGCTGCAGATCGCGAGACGGAAGCCGCCCTTCGGCATCGCGCAGGTCGGCAAGTCGTTCCGCAACGAGATCACGCCGGGAAATTTCCTCTTCCGCACGCGCGAGTTCGAGCAGATGGAGATGGAGTTCTTCGTGCCGCCGGCCGAGGCAGGGGAGTGGTTCCGCTACTGGGTCGACGAGCGCGCGGCCTGGTACCACCGCTACGGCATTCGACCCGAGAACCTGCGCGTGCGCGCGCACGAGGCCTCCGAGCTCTCCCACTACTCGAGCGCCACGAGCGATCTCGAGTACCTCTATCCGATCGGCTGGGCGGAGCTCGAGGGCATCGCGAACCGCGGGGACTTCGACCTCACGCAGCACGCGGAGTTCTCGGGCACGAAGCTCGAGTACGTCGGGCAGGACGGCGAGCGCGACGTGCTGCAGTGATCGAGCCCGCGGCCGGCGCGGACCGCGCCTTCCTGGCCTTCTCTGCGAAGCCTACGACGAGGAGGAGGTGGCGGGCCGCGAGCGCGCGGTGCCGCGGCTGCACCCGGCCATCG